>JBGSZS010000010.1:0-2642 GCA_041750285.1 Candidatus Fermentibacteraceae bacterium
ATCGCTGATAGGCGAACGCACGATGCTTGTGGTGGTATTCGAGGACAACAGCAGGATAGGTCTGGTCAGGATGGCAACCCGGCGTTCCGCGACCGAGATCCACGCCATTCTCAACAAGAAGCCCGACGAGTCTGCGGTTTCGGCCCGCGAGAGCCTGTCCATGCCCGCGTTCCGCGAGTACGCCATGAACCTCGTCGACCAGATCTTCAGCGTGGGCGGATCGGACCAAAATGGCACTCACCGGAACTCTTAGGGACGTTGCGATCGTCTCGCTGCTGCAGTTTCCCAACACCGGGAAGCGCAGCGGGCTCATCACCGTCAACTCCGAAGGCAGGAAGGCAAGCTTCTATTACGACACCGGCAGGCTGGTCCACGCGGTTCTCGGCAGTTTGACGGGGGAGGATGTCCTGGTCGAGATCGTCGACTGGACGGATGGCGAATTCACATTCGACGCCGGGGTTGAGCCGCCCGAGGTTACGATCGAAAAGGACCTCCACAGGTGCATAATGTGGGCCCTCAAGGAGCGGGACGAAAGAAAGAAGATCAGTGAGGAACAGGTACGGAAAGGGCAGATCCCCCGCTCCCACGAGCTCGAGAAGCTCGTTGGGGAATCAGGCACCTTTGTCTACGCTTCTCTGATCGATTCCAGCGGGGAAGCTGTCTGCGGTTCAAGCCTTCCGGGAGAGACAGGTGAGACCATCACCCGTCTTCAGAAGGCCGTCTCTGCACTGCTTGCCCAATATCCCGACCGGGTCCCCAGAAGGGTGATCGTGGATGACGAAAGGTTCTCCATGATCTCGGAAGCCATTGCCGAAGACAGGGTACTGCTCGCTGTGGCGGAACCCGGCACGAGAATGGGCATTCTTCCGATCGCGGTCGCAAAATTCGTGGAGGCTTTGAAAAAGGCTGATTGAATCCAGGCAGGCGATGGAGAATAAAAAAATACAAAGGCTGGACTTCGCCGAGTTCATGCGAATGTGCTCCGATGCCGGCCTTCTGGACGCTGACACATCGACGCGTCTGTGCGAGTTCGCCAGGGTGCTCGGGGGAGTTGGAAGCCTTCCATACGTTCAACCCAAGGCTCTCGAGGACTACAGCGACTATCAGGAAGTGCTGCAGGCCGCCTATCCGGATGAGATGACCTTTGCAAGTTTCGTCACCACCGATGACAACTTCTACCCGGTGGAGATCGCAAGAACCGTCGCCCTTGTGCCCAGGATATGGAAGAGCATCACTCCCGTAATGATCCACGCATCGTACGGCCTGGGCAAGACGCATCTTCTCACGGCGATGGCAAAAGCCTCAAACATGAAGACGATGCTGATCAACACGGTCGACCTGCACATAGAGTTCCGGAACTGCAACAGCGCCCAGAAGGAACGCCAGCTCAGGGAGTGGCTCTCGGGCCATGAGCTTCTCCTCCTCGACGACATACAGTTCTGCCAGGGCGACCTTGCCTTCCAGAGATTCCTTCTGGCGCTTCTGAACAGGATGCCCCGTGAGACCCACGGCCTCGTTACGGCGTCGGACGAAACCCTCTCGCAACTCGTGGGACTGGACGAGTCGTTCTTCTCCCGGCTGACTTCGGGGCTTGTCATAGAGCTTCCCATGGTTGACCACGAGGGAAGGAAGAAGATACTCGAGAACCTCTTCTCCCACTCCGGCATACCATTGCCGCCGGACGACATTACAACATACATAGCCAACACCTTCGATTCGAACATCAGGCAGCTCAAAGCGGGGGGCAGGATGGTGCTCGCCAAAATGCTTGGGCCAAGCAAACTGGTGACCATCGAATCCATCTCCGAGATGCTGGCCTCGCTGAAGAAGGGGACGTCTCCCGCAAAGAAGGAGTTCAAGGCGTCCATGGCCGGGATAATCACCGACCACAGGGAGGCTCCGTCCCCCTTCATAGTCGTCGACATCGAGGGAGAGAGCTCCCCGCAGAAAAAGCCTGTCCCTCCACAGAGGCAGGAAAAGCCTGACACCAAGGTTGCCGATTCCAAGAAGTACAGGGAGATGGTGGCCTCCGCGGAGACCGTTGACAGACAGATCAGTACGCTCACGATGGCGATCAGTGACAGAATGGAGTTTCTGAGGACACAAAACGCCAGCGCGACTGAGATCGGAAAGCTTGAGAAAGCCCTCGAGCACCTTCTAAAGGGCGATCTGGAAGGAGCCATGCAGGCTCTGGCATCAGGCAGACAGTCCGGGGGACATCCCCGGCAGGCCCCACGGTAGGAGCGGAGCCGGGACCTCGATGTATTCGATCTGTCCGGAGGAGGTTCCTGGGTGTCTCCAACACGGGTTGGTGATGCCCCGGCCCTGAGGGACAGGGTTCAGGAGATATCCAGAAGGTGCGGCAGCAACCAGGGGCTGCTCAGGTGACCAGGACCCTTTGTGGAAGCTGATCCTGTACTGCCGAAGGATGTATTGCGTCTTTACGGAATGTTGCGTATAGACGATTCGTTGGAAACGCGTATCTTGAAAGGAGCCAACAGAATGACGGACTTGAAGGCAATACTTGGCCAGCTTGTGGATGTTGCAGGGGTCAATGTGGCTGTATGCGTAGGTCGTGACGGATTCGTTATCGACGCCGCCTCCACCCAGAACGCCGACACCGATGCCATTGGCGCGATGGT
>JBGSZS010000011.1:0-150980 GCA_041750285.1 Candidatus Fermentibacteraceae bacterium
GAATGGAGAGCTGCCATGAACCAGTTTGCGATTATGTTCCCCGACAGATTCAGAATTGCTGGAAGGTAGAAATGCTCAGGCCGGAAACAGCCTCATACACAAAATTCCTGACAAGCCCAGGTCAGTTTGCATTCAACCCAATGCATGTTGGGCGCGATGAGGTCTTGCCAATCGCACTTCTGGCTCAAGTTGAGCCCGTGATCGTCTCCCCAGCCTATGTGGTCTTCAAAACTCTGGACCATAACCTGCTGCTTCCCGAATACCTCATGATGTGGTGTCGCAGACCTGAGTTTGACAGGAATGCGTGGTTCACGACTGACAACAGTGTGCGCGGAGGATTTAGCTGGCAGAATTTCTGCGACATGGAACTTCCCATCCCCTCCATCGAGAAGCAGCGGGAGATTGTGAAGGAGTATCAGACGGTTGCGGACCGGATTTGGCTGAATGAGCGGCTGAACAAGAAGCTAAAGGAAGCGGCTCAGGCGATCTACACGCAGTGGTTCGTTGATTTCGAGTTCCCCATGACGGCCGAGTATGCGAAGTCCATTAAGCCGGAGCTGAAGGGCCAACCCTACAAGTCCAGCGGCGGCGAGATGGAGGACAACGATGTACTGGATCGGGAGATCCCGAAAGGGTGGACCGGGGCAGAACTTGGGGAACTGATCACAACTCAATACGGATATACAGCATCGGCTGTTGAGACTCTGTTGGGGCCCAAATTGTTGCGGATCACTGATATATCTAGCGACACGATAAGATGGGACACCGTGCCATACTGTTCGATCGACGAGAAGAACCTTCAGAAGTACGAGTTGCACGAGGGGGATGTGGTGGTCGCACGGACTGGGGCAACCGTCGGATATGCGAAGCAAATCAACAAGCGTCATCCCCAAGCCGTGTTTGCATCCTATCTGATAAGAATGAGGGCGAAGGATGCGCGGTATAATCAGTTCATAGGGCTAACGGTGGTGTCACCGCGTTACCGGGATTACATCAAGAATGTTGCGGGCGGATCGGGACAAGAACAGGGCAACGCGCCTTTGCTGCGTGGGTACAAGACAATCGTACCCCCCTCAGACGTGATACCACAGTTCTCGAAGTTGGTAAAGCGTCTCATTGATTGTGAGGAACTTCGCGAAGTGGAAAACGCGACGCTTCGAAAGCTTTCGAAGCTGCATCTCTCCATGCTAGTCAAGGACAAGGCGGGTGTTGGGCGATGAAGTTCACCGAAGCACAACTCGAAGAATCAATCATCGACCTGCTGAGTAAACAGGGGTATACGCACGTCCTGGGCGAAACGATTGTGCGCAGCCCAGAAGAGGTGCTCATCAAGGACGATCTGCGGGAATACATGCAAGAGCGATACGGCGGCGATGGGATCACGGAAGGCGAGATCGAGTTCATCGTCAACAAGATTGAGCGGTTGCCGGCGTCGGATCTTTACGGAAGCAACAAGGCCGTCATGGGGATGGTGTCCGACGGCTTTCTGCTGAAGCGGGAGGACCGCAGCCAGAAGGATCTGTTCATCCACCTGATCGACTACTCCCCCGCCGACCGGAACATCTACAAGATCGTGAACCAACTGGAGATTCAGGGATTTGAGAAGCGGATTCCTGACGGCATCCTTTACATGAATGGGCTGCCGTTGGTGGTTTTCGAGTTCAAGAGCGCGATCCGTGAAGAGGCGACAATCCATGATGCTTATGTCCAGTTGACCACGCGCTACCGGCGCGACATCCCGGAGCTGCTGAAGTACAACGCGCTGTGCGTGATCAGTGACGGCGTGAACAGCAAGATGGGTTCCCTCTTTGCCGCGTATGAGTTCTACTATGCTTGGCGCAAAGTCACGGGCGACGAAAAGATCGAACGGGATGGGATCGATTCGCTGTTCACGATGATCCACGGGCTATTCGACATGGGGAGGCTGCGGGATGTGATCCACAATTTCATCTTCTTCCCGGACAGCTCAAAGAAGGAGGAGAAGATCGTATGCCGCTATCCGCAGTACTTCGCGGCACGGAAGCTTCTTGCGAGCATTCTGGAGCACCGGCGCCCGGAGGGCAACGGCAAGGGCGGGACGTACTTCGGCGCGACAGGCTGCGGGAAGAGTTTCACGATGCTGTTCCTGTCGCGCCTGCTGATGAAAAACGAGTCGTTAGCAAGCCCGACGCTTGTACTGATCACGGACCGGACGGACCTGGACGACCAGCTTTCGCGGCAGTTCACGGGGGCGAAGGGGTATATCGGGGACGAAGAAATCATCAGTGTCGAAAGCCGAGAGGAGCTGCGGACGCGGCTACGCGGGCCGGACGAGGTGCCGAACGAGCAGCAGCGGTTGGTTGATGAAGCCGAGACGATCGACGGTGAGCCCGTGGACGTGGCGCTGCCCCATGGGCGTGTGAGCGGTGGCGTATTCCTGACGACAATTCACAAGTTCACCGAGGACACGCGTCTGCTGACGCGGCGCGATAACGTGGTCTGTATTTCGGATGAGGCGCACCGGAGCCAGGTGAACCTTGACCAGAGGATCATGATCACGGAAAACGGTGTGAGGCGGACGTATGGCTTCGCGAAGTATCTCCATGATTCCTTTCCGAATGCGACGTATGTTGGTTTTACGGGCACACCAATAGACGCAACCCTGGATGTGTTCGGGAAAGTGGTGGATACCTACACGATGGAAGAGTCGGTGAAAGATGAGATTACCGTGCGCATCGTGTACGAAGGCCGGGCTGCGAAGGTATTGCTGGATAGTGCCAAGCTCAAGGAGATCGAAGATTATTATGCGCAATGCGCCGATGATGGCGCGAGCGACTACGCGATAGAGGAGAGCAAGCGGGCCAATGCGCAGATGAACTCGATACTTGCGGACCCCGATCGGATCAAGGCTGTGGCTGAGGATTTCGTGAAGCACTACGAGACACGGGTCAGCGAAGGCGCAACGGTAAAGGGCAAGGCGATGTTCGTGTGCAGTAATCGCCCGATTGCCTACATGCTGTACAATGAGATCATCGCCCTACGGCCGGAGTGGGCGGAGGTTAAGGTCTGTGAGCAAGGCGAGATGCTGACGACGAAGGAGAAGCGTGAAATCAAGCCGATGGCGCGGATAAAGATGGTGATGACGCGCGGCAAGGACGATGAGGAAACCCTCTACAAAATGCTCGGGACAAAGGAGTACCGGAAAGAGCTGGACCAGCAGTTTAAGAACGCAAAGTCAAACTTCAAGATCGCCCTTGTGGTAGACATGTGGCTGACGGGGTTCGATGTGCCGTTTCTCGACACGATCTACATCGATAAGCCGATTAAGCGCCACAGCCTGATCCAGACGATTTCGCGGGTGAACCGGCGTTATGCGGGGAAGGAAAAGGGGCTGGTCGTCGATTACATAGGGATCAAGACGCAGATGAACCTCGCGCTGGCCCAGTACGGGAACCTGGGCAACGGTGTGACGATCGAGGAGATCCAGCATGCGGTGGTGCTGGTAAAGGACCACCTCGACCTGCTGGGCAAAATGTTCCACAGCTTTGATTCCAGACCGTACTTCAGCGGGAATGCGCTGAAGCAGCTCCACTGCCTGAACATGGCGGTTGAGTTTGTCCAGGTGACCGAGAAGCAGGAAAAACGGTTCATGTACCTGGTGAAGCGGATGAAGGGAGCCTACGACATCTGCTGCAACAGCGATACCTTCACGCATTTGGAGCGGGATACGATCCATCAATACATCGCGGTGAGGTCGATTGTGTTCAAGTTGACGAAGGGCGACGCGCCGGACTTGGCTCGGATGAACGCGCGGGTGCGGAAAATGATCGAGGAAGCGATCAAAGCCGACGGCGTGGAAGAGGTGTTCAAACTTGGCGATAGCGGGGAAAGCGAGATAGACCTGTTCGATGACGAGTTTCTGGAGAAAATCAAGAAGATCAAGCTGCCCAATACGAAGCTAAAACTCCTTCAGAAACTCTTGAAGAAGGCCATCGACGACTTCCGCAAGGTGAACAAGGCGAAGGGCGCTGACTTCGCAATGATGTTCAAGGCTCTCGTGGACAGGTACAACGATCGCAGAGAGCAGGACGTGCTGATGAGCAACGTCCTGGAGAACTTCACCGATGAGATTATCGATCTGTACGAGGCGCTGAAGAAGGAGAAGGCTTCCTTCGCTGACCTGGGCATCGATTTCGAGGAGAAAGCCTTCTACGACATACTGAAGGTGATCGCGAAGAAGTATGAGTTCGAGTATCTCGACGAGAAGCTGATCCCCCTCTCCAAGGCGGTGAAGGAGGTTGTGGATGATAAAACAAAGTACACGGACTGGGACAACCGCGAAAACATCAAGGCGGAGTTGAAAGTGGATTTGATTATGCTGCTGGCGGAGAACGAGTATCCCCCGATTACGCATGACGAGGTTTACAAGGAGATATTCGAGCAGGCACAGAACTTCAAGAAGTATCGAAATGAAACGAGAGGCTAACAAGGCGCTGCACGGGCTTGTCAGGAATTTTGTGTATGAGGCTGTTTCCGGCCTGAGCATTTCTACCTTCCAGCAATTCTGAATCTGTCGGGGAACATAATCGCAAACTGGTTCATGGCAGCTCTCCATTCCCGGGTGGGACTCCCCCAATCCACCGTGATGTTGCGCAAGGCAAGCCATAGCAGCTTCAGGGCTGCATCATCGCTTGGGAAGTGCCCCCGAGTTTTAATCACCCTGCGAAGCCTCATGTTAAGACTCTCGATGGCGTTGGTCGTGTAGATGATCTTCCGGATCTCCATGGGAAATGCGAAGAAGGTTCGAACCTGCTCCCAGGACCTTCGCCAGGAGGCCGGAATGGTGGGGTATTTGGCCCCCCATGGACTATCCTCGAAGGCTTCAAGAGACCTGAGGGCGTCTTCTTCCGTTGCAGAGGTGTAAACCGGCCTCAGGGCCTTCATGAGCGTCTTCCTGTCCTTCCAGTTCACAAAAGCCAGGCTGTTCCTGATGAGATGCACTATGCAGGTCTGAACCATTGCCAGGGGAAACGCCGCCCCGATAGCCTCCGGAAATCCCTTCAAACCATCCACCACAACGATCAGAATGTCTTCAAGACCACGGTTGCGAAGCTCGTTGAAAACCTTCAACCAGAACTTCGCCCCTTCGCTCTGTTCGATCCACAGACCCAGGATGTCCCGGCTCCCGTCTGGTAGAACCCCGAGAGCCACATAAACTGCCTTGTTCTTTACAGTTCCCTCGTCACGGATCTTTGCCCGAAGACAGTCGAAGAACACCACCGCATACAAAGGCTCCAGAGGTCGGCTCTGCCATTCGCGGACCTCTTCCATCACCTCTTCCGTAACAGTGCTGATCAACTGCGGAGATACATCGACCCCGTACATCTCCAACAGATGCTTTTGAATGTCTCGAACCGTCATACCACGAGCGTAAAGGGCTATGATCCGGTCGTCGAAGCCGGTGAATCGACGCTCATGCTTCCCGATAAGTTGTGGTTCGAATGTCCCGGCACGATCCCGGGGAGTCTCAAGATGAAGTGGCCCTTCATCCGTCAAAACCGTCTTCGATGACTTGCCATTCCTGGTGTTCTCGGAGCCTTCGGGCGGGGCTTCACCGTGGGCATACCCCAGATGATCCGTCAGCTCGGCGCCCAGAGCCCGTTCCAGAAGCCTCTTCTTCAACTCCCGGAACATTCCGTCAAATCCTTCCCGGCTCATCGGACCCGGGATTAACTCGTCAAGCAACTCAGGACTGATCCTGATCTTCTCTTCCGATGAATCAGATTCAACACGTTTCCGTCCTCGAGGCATAAGCGCTCCTCCCTTGGTAGCATTTATGCCTCATACACAAAAATCTGGATAGGCCCTGACTCGAAAGAAGTTGGCTCATCCACCTCGAGAACAAAGCTACACTTGCCAGCGCCTTCCGCAACCAACGAACGACGAGCGAAGAGCAGATCACCGGGCGCAAGCAGAAAGCGCGCAGCCTCGGATTCCGAAAGTTCCACTCTCTTCATGGGTACAGCCCTAAGCCTCGGGTGGGCGAACAGCTCGCCCATGTTCACCATTTTGGCCCCTCGGCCGTGGAACTCTTTTTTCTTATAGATACCGTTTCGAACGGGCTCCCTCAGGAAGGTCTCGAAACGAGCCTTCATCCACTCACTCCCCATACCCCAGCCCCTTCAGGTTCTCCTCAATGGCGGCATCCAACTTCCGTCCTTCTGCCATCTGCTCCCTGAGCTGGGCAGTGAGCCTCTGCATCTTCTCATCAAAGGGCTCCCCGTCATCCTCCTGGGCTTCAGCACCCACATACCTTCCCGGGGTGAGAACATGCCCGTGCTTCCGGATCTCTTCTATTCCTGTACTCTTGCAGAAGCCAGCCACATCCTCATAAGCCTTTTCGTACGCCTTGTCGCCCCGCCAGACATGATAGGTGTCCGCGATCTTACCTATGTCTTCAGCGGTCAACTCCCGGTGGGTGCGGTCCATCATGGTGCCGAGTTTCCGTGCGTCGATAAAGAGGGTTTCACCCCGCCTGTCCCTGAAACGTCCGTTGCCCTTGCTCCTGGCGATGAACCAGAGGCAGACCGGGATCTGGGTTGAGTAGAAGAGCTGCCCGGGAAGGGCCACCATGCAGTCCACCAGGTCAGCCTCGATGATGTTTCTTCGGATCTCGCCCTCCCCGGACTGGTTGGAGGACATGGAGCCGTTGGCAAGAACGTATCCCGCGAAACCGTCCGGTGCAAGGTGATGAATGAAGTGCTGCACCCAGGCGAAGTTGGCGTTGGAATCCGGTGGTATGCCGTAAACCCAGCGCTTATCGTCCCGGAGAAGGTGGCCCTGCCAGTTGCTGTCGTTGAATGGAGGATTGGCCAGCACGATGTCGGCCTTCAGATCCGGATGAAGGTCACGGTGGAAGCTGTCTGCCTGTTCAGTTCCGAGGTTGCTGTCTATGCCCCGGATAGCCAGGTTCATCTTGGCAAGGCGCCAAGTCGTGTGGTTGGACTCCTGGCCGTAGATGCTGATGTCTCCAAGCCTGCCTCCGTGATCCTCGATGAACTTTTCAGACTGCACGAACATCCCCCCGGAACCGCAGCAGGGGTCGTACACCCGGCACTTGAAAGGGGTGAGCATCTCCACTAGGACACGGACGATGCTTCGAGGCGTATAGAACTGCCCGCCCTTCTTGCCCTCGGCACTGGCAAACTGGGAGAGGAAGTACTCGTAGACTCTGCCGAGAATATCCTTGGAGCGGTTCTCCCGGTCCCCTAGACCGATGTTCCCCACAAGGTCGATGAGCTGCCCCAGGGACTGCTTATCGAGGTTCTGCCCGGTGAAGACCTTCGGGAGGGTGCCACGAAGACCAGGGTTGTCTCTCTCAATGGCGATCATGGCATCGTCAATGATCTTGCCGATGGTGGGCTGCTTGGCATTGGCTTTCAGGTTGGCCCAGCGTGCTTCCCGGGGAACCCAGAAGATATTGTGGCATCTGTATTCGTCCGGGTCATCGAGGAGCCTTGATACGGAGTCGGCGCGGTTCAGAACCTGAGGGGGAAGGTAGTAGTCGTTCTTGGGGTCATCAACAGCAGACCTCAGGTACTCCTGGCGTTCCGAGAAGGAGTCGGAGATGTACTTGAGGAAGATGAGTCCGAGGACAACGTGCTTGTACTCAGCGGCGTCCATGTTGGAGCGGAGAACGTCCGCAGCCTTCCAGAGTTCACCCTCGAAACCGAGATTTGCCCCGTTGGTTTGTTTCGCCATGCGCCGACCCTCTCCATGGAACCACCGGGCATTGCCCTTCAATTACTGTTACGTTGAAGAGGGTGTCCCGGCATGCTGCGGATACAGGAAGTAAAGCTAACCAACAAGCCGGGGCACGGCAATAGCTGTCTATGGCCCCTGGCTGGTTGGTGTCGGGAGCGGGGAGGTGTGGATGCCGAAGTGAGAATGCCGTCCAGGGGCAGGCAACGTCGTCGCCGCACTACCGCCGTCAATCTCCCCGGCCAGGAGCACACTCAGCCACAGGAACAGCCGTCTCATGGGCGTTCCTCCTCATGCCATGCAAGCAGCAGAAGCAAGCTCCGTGGGAACGTGCACTTCTCTCGCAGCATCGCTGAGGACGACGCTCTCCATTGAAGGCTGGCTCAACGCTTTTCCCTTACGGCTCACCCTGCTGGAGCAGCCGCAGCTCTTGGACATGCCCGAGTAAAGGTTGTCCATTCTGACCTTCCGTTCGGTTCCGCATTGACAGCGGCAAAGGATCTTTCCCTTCCTTTTCTTCCCGGGGTCGTTTTCCAAAGCCGTCCAGGAGCCGAAGACCATGCCTGCCCTCAGGGGTCTATCGTTCGTGTGATCGGGTTCGGGGTAGACATGCTCCTTCGTACCGAGACTTGCGGCCACGCGCGTCCGTTTCGGTGTATCGCACTCGAAGTAGGCCTCGCTGGGTTCGGTAGCCGGGTAGGGGTCATGTTCTTTTTCTGGAAAGCTCGCGTTCTGGGAGCTAGCGTCTTGGCATGCAACGATTTCCTGCGGATCATAGTCTGGTGGGTTGCCTGCGCTGGTCAATGGTATCGGAAGATACAGCCGGCTGTTGTTATCCTGTTGAAAGCCGTCCTGAGTGAAGCTGTCAGGCGAGTCGGGGTGGATTCCGGCTATCCGGCAGTATTCCTGGTACTCCTCCGTTACATAATAGTAATCAGCGGTCTTCTTTCTGAAAACCGTGATCACCCCCAGGGAAGTCAGCTCAGAAAGGGTTCTTCGAGTGGAAGCGTTCTTTAAGCGAAGGATCTCGGCCACCTCGAAGACCTTCAATCCAGGATTCGCCAGAATCGTTTTGAACACCGAACACCGTATAGGCAGCATGCTGGATAGGGCAATGTGGATGATGCTCTCCCAGGCTTCGTGGAGGAGGAGGCCTAAGTCAAGATGCCCCTGTAACAGCGCTCTGAGCTGGAGACTCATTCGGGAAGGGCCCTCGACCTGCGGAATGGAACCTACCTCCCCGGAGCTGTCACGGTCGACTGCGCTCCGGCATGCAGAGGCGACCGTTGAAAGCGCCGCGATTCGATAGAGTGCCTCATCGGGCAGCTGAGGCATCAGAGTGTCCAAAGGCACGCTAACCGCACTGAGGAAGGTTGTGGTCTCCTCGATGAGTGCAGCGCGGGTTTCTGCGAGCTCCTTCCTCTGCAATGCCAGCAGTGCCTGCCGATAGCTCAAGCGATTGTCGCCGCTCATTCGGATCAACAACGCCCGGTCGCCCATGGTCGCATTCACGAGGTGGCATCGGTCGATCGCCGGGGTCACGCATCCGATCATGCCGATCTGCCCCTTCCACTCGGGCTGAATGCCTCCGTTGCTCCCAAGCGCCCGGCAGAGCTCGCCGTCGTAAACATCGCGGAAGAGGGAGAGAATCTGGACCAGTTGGGCGTGGTTCATGTCCATGATGACGGTAAAGTCACGGATCACAAGAACACCGCGGCTTCCGATGCGGTGCAGTAGGCCGGATGGTCGGCCTTGATCACGTGCGGATGACGATCCTGGCAGAAGGGCTGCAGGCGTCAGAGCGTCGACGAAGTGGCAGTCAAAAAGGCCTGATAGAAGCCGGACGAGCTCGGTCTTGCCGTTTGACGGCGGGCCGACGATCAGAAGCCAAGTGGGGAAACCCAGGTAGCGGTTGGCGAGGTAAGTGGCGAGAATGGAGCGAAGGTAGAGTGCCTTATCAAGGCAGAGGTAAGACTGAACAAGACCCTCGAGCTTCAGGAGAGCTCTTCTTGCGGATTCGTTGTAAGAAAACATGGATAACTCCTCTAATGGGCGAGCGCGTCGCCCTATACATTTTCAAAGTGGGTTTCATCAATACCGCCCTTTTCAATCTGCAATGTATTGACATACATCGCTTTGCTTTTGTACCGTTCTGTGATACTGAGATTGTCAGCCACGAACGGGTCTATACAGAGCTTTTTGGCAGCCTATCTATCCTTGGCTGCACACCTCTTGTTATGGTCCCATGCCTTGCCTCCGTTTCCAGCTCTACTATATTAGTACAATGATAAACATAAACTCATCGCTTTCAGTTGTACCTGACTTTTTCGAGGTGAGCGACTGCATGAAAAATACAGCCTTTCTGCGGTGGGCGCTACCCTCCGGTGCACTGCCTTTGTCGGAAGCCCCATGAAATGGGCCTTTACAGTTATCCGGGAGCGCAGAGAGAAACCGGAAACACCATGAGCCCCTGCGTGAATCCTGGCACTGTCGTCGGCCTCTGGACCGTCATTGAACCCGATCCTCACAGCCGTCATGGCCGGGTCCTCTGCCGATGCGCATGCGGTACGGAACGCCGGGTCTTGGTGGACAACCTGATCCGGGGCCTCTCCCGAAGCTGCGGGTGCATGACACGGGTGGCACCCGGTATGGCACGGGGAGACCTTACCGTCACCGGCAGCCCCTGGAAGGACGTGAAGGGAAGACGGCGGGTGCGATGCAGGTGCGTCTGCGGACGGGTCTTCTTCCCGAGGATCGATGATCTGCTGGCCGGTAAGACCCGTTCCTGCGGGTGCCGGCACTTCAGTCCCGAGTTCAGAAAGCTGATGCGGGCTAAGGCAGCCTGCAAAGCACCGGCATATTGTATTCCGGAAACCCGTTCCGAAGGATTCCAGAAAAGTCAGTGCCCCGTGTAGTCCGGCCCCCCCGGGCCGTACTTCACCGAGAACCTGTTCCGCGCTGGTGGCGGTGGAACTTGTGATTCCATCATTCCTCCTCCGCATTGGCCACCAGGTGATGGACCGGAACACCCAGCACGATCTTCCTGGCGATGTTGGCGTAGATCAGGGCGTGAACGGCATCGTCATGGCTTTTCACGGGATGGTCATACTTGAGCCTTCCGAGCCTGTCCTCTTCCACAGTCACAACCAGGAAATCCTGGGCATACCTTGAGAAGTCCTCCCATAGCGGGAGCCGAATCTCCCGTTTGGTGACCAGGTCAGTCTTGAGGTCTGAGAACGCCATGGTCCTGTTGATGTTCAGTACACGGACGTCGTTCCGAAACTTCTCTCTCACGATCTTGCCGGCGCCCCACTCAATCTGGACAACGCAGTTTCTCCCGATCATTTCTGCGATCTGAACGTTCCGGTTCCCCGCCGCCCCAACATCCCCTGCGAAGAGGTTGACCTGAAACTCCTTCAGCCTGGTTCCTATGTACCCGACCTGCTCATCCCAACTCAGGTTCTTCGGGATCCTTTCAGCAAACACCGGCATCAGGTGGTTCCGGAGATCAACGATGCAGATGAAGATGACCGTCTCAGCCCCTCCCTCAAGGTTCAGGCTCCAGTCACAGCCGGCCACTACAAACTGGTTCTGAAGAAGCCGCTGGACCTCCGGGGGCATCTCGGCAGGGCTTTCATAGAGCTTCATGGGGAACCGATCTTCGGGCCTGGGCTCGCAGGCCTCCCGGAGTTCCGGTTCAGTGAGCCAGCGGTCAGCGGTATCCCAGGAGAGACCGAAGATCTCGTTCATCTTCTGACCCTCGGGGATGAGCGGGTTTTCCAGTTCGGCGCTGAGTTCAGTGAAATCGGTGAAGGGGGAAAGGGGCTCCGGTACGCGGAACCCTTCATACTCCATCCCCTCGAACATCCTGACCCATTCCCCACGGCGGACATCTATGGGGCTGCCGCACCGGGCGCAGACCAAGCCGGAAGATGTCACGTTCCGGGGACCGATCCGGTTCCAGTGACGGGTCTGGGCGGTGGTCGCCCCCGTGCTCTTGATCTCAGTACAGGCATCGCAGGGGATCATCCACTCGTTCTGGGTCGACTGCTCGAAGTACCCCTGGATAATGTTCTGGAAGCTCTTGGGCGTGCCGTACAACGCTATGAGCTTGTGAGGGCTGGTGAACATGGACTTAACCGCGACGTAGATATTGTCGTTGATCATGTCCTGGATCTCGTCGAGCTTCAGGCTGTCAGTGCTGGGTGACCTGAGGTTCTGCTCCAATTTAGCATTTCTAACCATGATCATCGAGCCGTTGCTGAATCGTTTATCGGTCACATTGTCTTTTACGGTCTTGCCGCTGAGAAAATGCCGGCGGATGAGCGGGCTATTCGTCACCATCGGGTCGAGTTTTTGGTTGGTGAAGTTTTTCAACTTGTTGTTGTCGACGGTGCCGTAGAGTACGCAGAAATCGTCTTCCATGGAGATCTCGGCGCAGGCTTCCCCGGCGCACATTGCTGACTTCCCGACCTGCCTCCCTGCAAGGATGATCTTCTTCCTGCACGGGCAATCAATGACGCCTCGAAGGTATTCCATCGACGGAGGGCCGGTGAGGCTGTAACGGGTTCGATGCCCCAGGAACAGGGTTTTCTCCATGTAGACGGACTTAGACAGTATCAGTGTCTGCCGGGGCATTGCGGGCTCCCCCTTTCCTGTCCCCGCGGGTGTCCCGTGGGTCGGACACCGTTCCCTGCAGGGCAGCGACGGTCTTCGGGGCCTTGTGGCCCAGCTGGTCGGGAGTGACACCGAGTTGCTCGGCAATGGCGGGGGACCCCACCACCTTGAGGTCTGCAACGACCTGACGGTAATCCTCGTCCATGGTGCTATCACCGGAGGTCTTGTTCATGGCTCCCATCCGGGCGTAGGCACCGACAAGCTTGACGGCGTTCTTGGAGTCGCCCATTCGGATAGTCTCCATGGCCAGGCATCCCAGGTTCAGCTGGAGGTCGCGGTCCATCTCATCCAGGGAGGCTTCCAGAGGGAGGGCGCACTTGAAGCGGAGCTGCTGAGCGCTCTCCATGGTCACCATCTGCCTGAGGTAAGAGGCATGAGGGTTGGCCTTCCAGCGAATTCCGTCCTCGTCCTCGCGCTCGAGTTCGTAAGGGTTGCTCACGTAAATGTATTCCAACCAGTCCTCGTAGCTCATGGGCTGGACATTCCAGAAGAACCTGTTGTAGAAAACGACGTGTTCCACCAACCAGCGGGTCAGCCCGAGCTTTCTGAGGGTGGCGGCTATCTCCTCTGGAGCCGTCTGAAGCCGTAAAAGCACACTCACAACTTGGCGGAGCCGGAAGTTCTGCATCTCTTCAATGACATCTTGGGTGAAGGCAGATGCCGCCGAGGCTGAGGGGTTCTCATCCTCAACAATCCACGTGAAGAGGGGGTCTATCCCGAGGACCTCCAGCTGGGCAGGGGAGAAGTCGCGGAATGGAGAAATGCTGCGTGCTTCCCGCCTGAAGCCGTCGTAGAGGCCTTCCAATCGGTTCCGAATAAGTTGATGAAACGGTACATCTGCCCGTGGGGTTTCCAGGGCAAGAAAACTGAGCTGCGTCATGCAGTAGGCGAAGGGCTTCCCGGCAAACGCGTAAGCCTTCATCGCAAGGAGATAAGGTGGTCGCGGGAGGCGCTTTGACCGGGCGGTGTGCTTCATGCGCCTCTGGGCCCCTTGATGTCTTCCTTTGTGGGGTGTGGCCTTCCCGGTCCCTGCTCTGGAACAGAGAAGCCTGGAATGCTGACGGTGATAACGCAGCTGTAGGGATGACGCCGGATCCATTCAGGGCAGGGTCGATTTCTAATCGGTGCTACACTTGGCTCACTGGAAATCATCTGAAACAGCATCTCAACAAGCGCGTCAGCGGCTTTCGCGGGGACCCTGATGCTACCTAACCTATTCCTTGCGGCGCGATTCTTCATTGTCAGCTACTTCGTAACTCATTGTAGTCTAAATGAATACTGTCTCTTATCATATTGTATAAAAACATTTCACCTGCTCTGTGAGTAGGATTGGTTTCTGTGAAATCCGCCGAGGCAACCGAAGGCATCTTCTCGTGTGAGTTGTATGTTGTTGGTATATTGGTCATTATGCTCCCATTTACATTCTCGGTGAACTCTTGCTTCATGCCTGACACCTCTCTGATTTTAAGTATACGCGGTTTACCCCATCCTCCCAAATTTCGCTTTCATGCGGACTGAAGCCTGTTTTCATGCTGATGAACGACCTGGTACTAGAATGGGGCTTCCATCCTGGGGGTTGATCTTGTATTCATTGGCAAGACGTCGGGAGGCCCATGGCTGAGGTTCGGAATTGTGCCATCATCGTCAGAATCAGCGAAGGTCGCCTGGTTCGCAGTGAGTTGTCCACGCTGGACATTCAGGAAAACGAGATCCGTAAGTTCATCGAGTCCCGAAACTTCAACGATCAGGGAGTCGAGTACATCCCTTTCAAGGTCTATAAACTGAAAGGCGTCTCCGGTAGTAAGTCCTTCGACTCTAAGCAGTTCGACGATCTTGAGATGGATATCGCCCTGAAAAGGGTTCAGGTTGTGATCTGTACCGCCCTGGACAGGCTGGGCAGAGACGTGCAGGGGTTCCTGGCCTTTTACGAGATGTTGAAAAAACACAACGTGCAGTTGATCTGTACGAGGATGAGCATCGACACCGAGACCTCGATGGGGCAGGCCATGCTGGTCATCCTCATGGCGTTGGCGAAGCTCGAACTCGACATCAAGACCGAGCGCAACCGCGAGAGTGCCAAGGCCAGGGCGGAGGAGGGGTTGTACAACGGACACAAGCCCATTCTCGGGTACGACCTGAACCCGGATCCGAACATCGCTGGTCATCTGGTTGTGAACGTAGAAGAAGCTGTTCTTGTTAGACGAGCCTTCAAGGAATACCTCAGGCTGGGATCAGATAAGCTTGTAGCAGATCTACTTACCCGAGAAGGGTATTGTAACAAGACATGGGTGAACAGACATACAAACAAAACCGTTGTTGGAGGATCGATTACTCCTGCGGTAGTCAAGACCATGCTGACCAGCATTACATACATCGCAATGAGGAGAATACCGGAGATCGATCCTGAGACTGGGGAGAAGAGGCTTGTTCCCGGTGTCTGGGAGCCCATCGTTGATGTTGACCTTTTCAACAGGGTTCAAGAGGCACGAAGAAAAGCCAGGGGCTCCGGGGGAAGTACGGTCAAGAGAGCGGGGAGTAGGCACTTCTACCTGTTGTCGAGAGTTCTGTCCTGTGGATTCTGCGGGCAGGAAATGGAGGCCACCAGAAGCGGCACGGGTGTTCAGAAGCCCTGGGCTGGCAAGGCTCCGTCAAAGAAGCCCAAGAAAGTCTACTACTACTATAGATGCAACAACGAGAGATGCCCCGTTCATGTGGAGGATGCAAAGCACTGGTATAGCGTTGATGCCGAGCGGATGGATGCCAGTGCATACGATGCCTTGGGGCAGATCGTCAGTTCGGAAGAGAACCTGAGGGATTTCACGAGAAGATTGAACGAAAGGATAACGGAAGAGCTTCCAGAACTCGCAGGCGAACTCAACAGCCTTACGGTTCAGAAGCAGAAGTATGAGAGCGCGAGGATTGATCTTGCCAGATCTATCGGGAACATGGATCCTGGATCCGAAGTGTTAACCACTACGCAGGATGACATCCGCAAGATTCTTGATCAGGTCAGGCAGATAGACAAGCGTCGGTCGGTTCTCGCCGCTCAAGTGAAGCAGTTGCGATCCAGACAACTCACCGAAGAGAATGTGAAGAGCTATCTTCAAAACATAAAGAAAGTTATGCAGCATGGTACCGAACAGCAGAGGCGGGATTTCGTAAGAATGATCTTCAATGAAATCCAGGTGGACAAGGGGGAGATACGGTTCCATCTGAGTACCGAACCGCTGTGCTTCACCCAGGATTTGTTAACCAGTAAGTGGAGATTTCGAGTGGGTAGCGAATTGGCGCCTCGTGAAGGACTTGAACCTCCGACCTAGTGGTTAACAGCCACCCGCTCTACCGACTGAGCTAACGAGGCGCCGAAGCGTCGGTAATATCGTAACGATACGGTTTGTGTCAATGGAAAGGGCCCCCGGGAGGGGGCCCTTGTTGTTGCTTCTAGAGCTTGATGAGGTTCAGGGTCTGAACGGTTCCGGCTTCGGAGCGAACCATGGCAAGGTAGGTGCCCGAAGGGGCGGCAGTGCCGTTCATGGTGCCGTCCCAGATCCAGTGGCCTGTTGTGGTCCCGGTGGCGACCATTCGTCCGTAGATGTCAAAGAGCTCGACGGTTGCGCTGGGTGTGCCCTCGATGAAGAGGGTTACTGCGCCAACGAAGGGGTTGGAGCCAGCGCGGATGGTGAAGCCCTGTGTCTCCGCGGAGGATTCGTCACCCACACCTGTTGACAGGTCGATCTTGTAGATCTTGTCGTTGGTGGGGTCGGCAACCCAGAGGTAGCCTTCGGGGTCCATCGTCACACCGGTGGCGTAGGGAACGAGGGCTGGCTCTATGAAATCGATGACCTGGTTGCTGGCGTTGTAGAGCCTGAGGGTGTTGGTCGCGTGGTTGGCGGCGACCCAGATGTTGTTGTCGGCGTTGATTGCGATGTCTTTGGTTTGGGAATAGGAGGTATAGAACCTGTGAGTGATGCGTCCTGTCACCTCGGGCATGGTGTAACGGTAGCAGGAGTTCTGGTTAACGGAGGAGAGGTAGATGTATTCATCTTTGGCTTCAAGTCCCGTCACCGACGAGACAGGGTTGCCTCAACCACCGCACATGCTGGTTTTTGAAAGGAACGTGCCGCCCGGGGTGTACTGGTAGACATAACCGTTGGTTCCCTGCCACCCCCCCGGGACAACCCTGCTGAGGCTTTGGCTGAAGGCGAGGCCAGTGGGGACCATCGTTTCCGTGTAGTTGAAGTAGAAGGTGCTGATAATGGCGCCGGTGGCGGGGTTGACCTGGTGGATGAACCGGGTGGTGGCGTCGAGGGCCCAGAGGTTGCCGTTGCCCCAGGCGAGACCGCTTATGTTGGTGTCAGGCGCGTCGAGCGTGAGAACGATTGACTTGGCCGAAACCAATGCTGTCAATAGCATTACGAGAATCAGGGCGCGTTTCATGATACCTCCTGTGAAAGCGAAAGGACACCACGCTTGAATCGCATGTAAAACTACTGTTCGTCGATTCCGATGTCAACGGTATACATAACGGGCCAGTTCTTGCCTGTAATGAGGAACTGGTCGGTCTCCGGGAGATAGGCGATACCGTTCATGGGTCCGGCGCCCGGAGGGGTGATGGAGGACAGATCTGTCACGGAGAGGACCTGGCCGGTTCCGGGGTCGATGGTGAGTATCCTGCTTGAAAGCCATTGGTTGGCCCAGATGCATCCCCTTGCGTATTCCAGCTCGTTGAGGTTCGACTGGGGTGTTCCCGCAAGTTCAACCGTTATCGTGTCGTTGATTTCCATGGTTTTCGGGTCATGAAAATGGAGGGTGGATGTTCCATCGCTTCTGATAACATTTGTGCCGTCGTAGCAGAGTCCCCAGCCTTCGCCCTGAAGAGGGAGGGTTTCAGTGATCTGGAGAGTTGCCGGGTTGACCACGAGGACAAGGTTCTCCCTCCAGGTGAGCACCAGCATCCTGGATGGGGAGATCAGGGTGAGGCCCTCGGCGAAGAGGCTGTCGGGAAGCCTTGTCATTGCTGTGACCTCACCCGTTGCCGGATCCACCGTGCGGATGCTTGACTGACCGTACCGGCCTGTGCTCTCGTACAGGACCGCCCCCCTGAGCTCGAGACCCTGGGTGTAGGCCCCGGGGTCATGCCCTGTGATGGCCCCGAGGCTCCAGATGCCGGAAAGAAGAAATGTCAGCAGGCTCGGCACTACCGGCGGCCGCCTCCCTGTGATCCCTGGCCTGAGCTGCCACGGGCTGGCGGGGGTGTGGTCTGCTCGGGTGACTCCTGCGCGTTCGTGAAGTCGTCCGTGAACCTTTGAGCCCGCAGGGCTATCTCCTCCGCCGATGGTTCGGGAAGATTGCCCGCCTGTATGGTCTGCCTTACCCATGCCGCCCTGTCGGAAGGGGCGGGATGGGTCTTCCAGAAGCCCTGGGTTCCGCCGCCAAGCGCCATCCTGTCAAGAACGAGGGCGAGCGCCGTGGGGCTGTATCCGGCATCCGCAAGGATATGGACTGCAAGGCTGTCGGCCGCCCTCTCGGAATCACGGCTGTAGCCGGTCGTTACTATTGTCTCGGTGATCTCGGAGACGATCTCACCGTAATTCTCAGCCATTTCCCTGACGTCGTCGCCGCCAAGGTGTCTTGCACCTTCCGTGCCAAGGGTGGTCCAGGCTGCTGTCATCTTTGCCCTGCTGACTGCGCCCACACCGTGAGCGAGGACTACATGGGCTATCTCGTGGGCCAGGATGGCGGCCATCTGGTCCTCGTTCACGGCGAGGTCTGCAAGCCCTTCGGTTATGAAGATTAGGCCGCCGGGGCATGCCATGGCGTTGACCTCGGGCGAGTCGAGGAGGAGGAAATGATACCCGCCGTAAGTGAAGGGTCTGGGTGAGTAACCCGCCAGGGCGGTTCCGAGGAGGTTTAGGTAACCCGTCCTGCCTGCGTGCCAGTCCGGCGTGTAGTTGGTCAGCATGTAGGCCGCCACTGAACGGCCCAGATAGTACTCCTCCGTGTCGGTGAGCTCACGGTTGGCGTCCTGGAATGCCTCTACGACTGTGATGGCGCTTTCGACCTCGTCGCTCTCGATTATGTCTGTGATGCCCGAAGGAATGTCGATCCCCCAGGCCAGCAGCGCTATGAGAAGGATTGTCATCGTGTTCCTCCCTGTGGGGCCTCTTCGCCTGGGATCAGCCCCCCCGCCGCAAGGAACATGCCAACTGCCTGTGGAGATGTCTTGATCTGTTCCATCCTGTCCACCAGGTCGAACCTGAGGCTTTTTCCCTCGGCGTAGGTTGCCTCTACGTCGGCGTTGAAACCCCGGCCCGCCAGCATGATCATGTCGGGGTCCTGTTCTCCCCCGGAACTGCCGTGACTGAGGACGGCCCCGGTCAGTGATGTGGAATGGAGCCAGCCCTCGGTGCCCGATGGGATTCTGACCTGGAACCAGGCGCCCTGGGCGCCTATCACCGAAACCTCGGTTCCGAATGGCACGGTCGTGATGGGCTGGGCGTAGTGCACGGGCCTTGGGAACAGGCTCTGGTCACGGGTTTTCACCGTGGCCATGCCACCCACCTCGATGTCGTCGGCGAACGCCAGCAGCGTCACCGAAAGCAGGATCAGTACCGTCAGCTTCATTGCCTCTCCTGTTACTTTGAAGAAAGGTTCCAAACTCCGTCCCACTGAAGGGACGGACCCTCGCGGAGCAAGTTTTCACAACGCGCCGCCATGTTTGCAGCAGCCGGATGATCGATCGCCCTGAACATGGGAAGCGCACCTGCCAGATCACCCCTGACGTATGTATCCAGGGCATGTCCGTAAGAAGCGCCCCACTCCGGCAGGGTTTCGAACGGTGTATAGAGTTCCACGGGCTTCGTCTGACCCACCACCCGGACTGAATCGAGCTTCAGGAACTGGATCGCGGGGGCGGCCTCCTTCGTGCTCCCGGAGACCAGGAGCCTTGTCCCGTAGACCTTGTTAACCCCTTCGAGCCTGCTTGCGAGGTTCACGCTGTCGCCCATGATGGTGTAGTCGAAGCGTTTCTCGCTGCCCATGTTACCCACCACCATCGGTCCGGTCGAAAGCCCGATGCGGGTGATCAGACGGGGAAACCCGAGCTGTTCCAGCTGCACGTTCAATGCGTCGTGAGCTGCCTGGCATTCCATAGCAGCCCTGCAAGCCCTCTCAGCATGGTCGGTCATGGGGACCGGAGCGCCCCAGAAGGCAACGATGGCGTCGCCCTCGAACTTGTCGACCGTGCCGCCCCACTTCAGGATGATGTCGGTCATGGCTGTGAGGTAGTGGTTGAGAAGGGTGACAAGACCTTCCGGTTCGAGCTTCTCGCTGATGCTCGTGAAACCCTGAACGTCACTGAAGAAGGCAGTCATGACCCTTCTTTCCCCGCCGAGTGTGAGTACGGAGGGGTTTTTGACGACCTGTGCCACGACTTCCGGTGAAAGGTATTGACCGAAGGCGGACCGCAGGAACTTTTTCTGACGGTTGGCCCTGAAATTGGCCTCGACCGCGCCGGAGAGGAGGGCGGTAACTCCGGCCGAGAGGGGAGCGGCCGCATCCATCCAGACGCCGTTTTTAAACAGAACGAACACGGCACCGGCGTAGCCCAGTATCAGCACCGCCCCTGCTGCTATGGACCCTCCAACTGAGTGGACGACAAGCATCACCGTTCCGATCGCCATGGCGAGAAGGACCGTGACCGCGATGGGAACAAGCGGGTTGGGCCGCTCGATACCCCTTCCTGTCATGAGGTTGTCGTAAACGGTGGCGTGCACTTCAACACCGGGGAAGTTGGCGCTGAACGGGGTCGGCTTGAGGTCGAAGAGATCGACCGCGGTGTAACCGACAAGGACGACCGCATCGTCGAAAACCTGTCCGGCGTCACCCTGCATCATCATTTCGAAAACCTCATCCGCCCCAAGGGTGGTGTAGGTTCCCCTGGGACCCATGAATTGCGGAATGAATGTGCCTTCATCCGAGACTGGAACACTCATGCTTCCAAGGTGCAGCCTGCCGTCCGCGAAGGAAGGTGTTTCCCCGGAAGAGATCAGCGCCAGCGCGAGGCCGGGGGAGGGAACCATTCCACCGGGTGTCCGGAAGAAGAGCGGTACACGTCTGACGACGCCGTCAGGGTCGGCCTGCACCAGGGGAGAGGCAAATGCGGTGGCCCCGGAGGAGATCTCTGCGACGGGGAACCTGGCGGAGGGGTAGAGGGGACCTTCCAGTGAAACCGTTTCCATCTGGAACAGCGCGTCATCGGGTATGGGTGCCGCGGCCGAGTCTAGGAACAGGTTGGCGATGAAGACGGTGGGAAGCCTCGATGCCTGCGCCCCGAACAGGCTGTCCTCATAAGCGCCGTACATCGATGAGGTTTCAAATGTTATATCGAAAAAGAGCGCTTTCGCGCCCTGGTCGGCCAGGAAACCCGCGAGGTCGGCCCAGATCTCCCTGGGCCAGGGCCATCCGATCCAGTCCATGGATTCAAGCGATGACTCGTTCAGGGCGATGATGACCACTTTGCGGTCGGCCAGTTCAGGGGCCTTTGACATGCGGCACCTGGCATCGTAGGTCACGGCCTCAAGGTTGCGCATGACGCCGCCGTTGAGAAGCAGGGCAAAGAGGATGCCCACACCGGCTGCAACTCCGAGTGCCCTGAGTTTCAGGATTCTTTCGGACGGTCCGATGGGAAACGCCATAGTTACCTCCGTGCGCCCCGGATAATGTGACGCGATGGATCGCCGCAGGGGCGGTTTCACCCGCGCATGTTATAATAGAAACCAACGTACGGGAGGAAGATATGGCCGAAAGGCTGCCTACCCTGGCTGTGGTGGGCCGGGTGAATGTGGGGAAATCCTCACTCTTCAACAAGATATGCGGTGGGCAGGGTGCAATAGTCGACAATGCCCCCGGCGTCACCCGAGACAGAAAGTTCGCCCTGGCCGAATGGAACGGCAGACGGTTCCTCCTTGTGGATACCGGAGGCCTCTCACCAGACAAGGATGATCCCTTTCAGGAGGCTATCCGCCGGCAGGTGGCGTTCGCGGTCGATGAGGCGGACGCGGTCATCTTCCTGACGGACGGAACGGCGGGAGTTCACCCCCATGATGAGGAGGCTTCCCGCCTGATACGCAAAAGCGGGCTTCCCGTGATCCTGGCGGTGAACAAGGTGGATACGGCGGCCAGGCTCGACATGGTCCATGAGTTCAATGCCCTCGGGCTGGGCAAACCGTGGCCTGTGAGCGCAGCACATGGTCTGGGTGTTGCCGACCTTCTCGACTTCGTTCTTCCATTCCTTCCCGAGGTTCCCGTTCCGGATTTCGAGGGGGTATCGGTTGCCGTCATAGGCCGTCCCAACGTTGGGAAGAGCTCGCTGGTGAACCGTCTGTGCGATTCTGAGAGGGCCATCGTCAACACAGCCCCGGGAACCACGCGTGATTCCACCGACACGATAGTGAACTGGAAAGAGCACGCGTTCCGCATAATCGACACCGCGGGTCTCCGCCGAAAATGCCGCAAGATGGAGGACGTTGAGTTCTACAGCACGCTCAGGTCGTGGCGCAGCGCAGAGAGCGCAGACGTTTGCATCGTCATCCTCGACGGAGCCGAGTTCCCCACGGGGCAGGACGCCCGCATACTGAACAGGGTCTGGGAGATGGGCAAAGGCGTGCTGATCTGTGTCAACAAGATCGATCTCGGAATCGACCGCAACCTCTGGATCGAAAGCATCGTTCAGCGTTTCCCTCCGGCGGCCGACATACCGCTGATGTTCATCAGCGCCCTCGAGGGAAACGGTGTGGGCAGGATCCTTCCCACGATAAGCCAGATCGCCGAGAGAAGGGCAGTGAAACTCACCACAAGCAAGGTGAACCAGCTGCTCATGAAAGTCGTGCGTGAAGTCGCCCCGCCCTCGCCGGGCGGCAAGCAGCTGAAGTTCTTCTATGCCACCCAGGTTCGCCAGTCCCCCCCATCATTCCTTCTGTTCCTGACCCGTCCCGACCTTGTTCCCGAGAACTACCGCAAGTACATCGAGAACTCGTTCAGGAAGGAATTGAACCTGAAGGGAGTGCCAATGCACATAGTTCTGAGGAAGAGGGACCATTGACACCGGCGCTTCCTGTCGCGGCGGCCTTCCTGACCGGTTCCATCCCCTTCTCCTGGTTCATAGGCAGGTTCATGGGGGTCGACCTTCGAAAGATGGGGTCGGGCAACCCGGGGGCCACCAACCTCATGAGGAGCTGCGGCAGGTTTCCGGGCATCCTTGGCCTTCTGCTTGATGCACTCAAGGGTTCCGTTCCGGTCCTGCTGGTGCGTTCCGCGGCCGTGGGCTGGCTTCCAGCGGCCGTGGCCATGGCGGCCATCCTCGGTCATGTGCTGATGCCGTGGTTCGGCTTCAAGGGGGGGAAGGGAGTGGCCACTGCGCTTGGCGCCCTTCTGGTGCTCTCACCCCTTCCACTGCTCTGCTCGCTCGGGGTCTTCATGCTCACGGTTGCGCTCTTTCGGATGGTAAGCATGGGAAGCATCATGGGCGTGGCCGCCCTGGTGCCCTTCGGCCTGCTGTTCGGGGCCGACCCTTCGGTGATCATCGTCTTCGGAGCCGTGGCTTTCGTCGTTATCCTCGGGCACAGGGGAAACATCGGCAGGATCATCCGCGGAACGGAAAGGCGTCTGGGCTCCAGGTGACCAATCTTCCACTTCTGATGAAGAGCCTTGTCGACAAAGACCTCAGGGTGCGCTACAAGCGCAGCGTTCTTGGATTCCTCTGGTTCCTTCTGAAGCCTCTTTTCAGCATGGTGGTCTACACTGTGGTGTTCACCCGGATAATTCGTTTCGGCGGGGCCATCGAGCATTTCAGCCTCTTCCTGCTCACGGGCCTTCTTCCCTGGAACTTTTTCAGTGCTTCCCTCAGCGCATCCACCAGAACCCTGCTCGACAACCACAGGCTGATCAGAAGCGTGTACTTTCCCAGGGCGGCCCTTCCCATAGCGGCCGTCCTGGCCAACGCCGTGCACATGCTGCTGGCCATGCTGGTCCTCGTGCTGCTTCTCTGGGCCTGGGGGCATGCGCCTTCGCCGGCGCTGCTCTCTGTCCTTCCCGCGCTGCTCTTTCTGTGCTGCATGACCTCTGGGCTCTCGCTCGCACTGAGCATATGGAACGTCTACTACAGGGACGTGGCGCAGTTCCTCGAAGTGCTTCTTCTGGCATGGTTCTACGCCAGTCCGGTCATCTACCCCCTTGGTTCCGATGTGCTCCCCACGAAGGTGGAGGCGGTGATCCGCATGAACCCCCTCTCCGGTGTGTTTGAGATGCTTCACAGCTCTATGTACTACGGCAACTGGCCTCCGTTGTGGTGCTGGATCAGCGGGGCGGCATGGGCGGCCGGCCTGCTTCTCCTGGGACTGGCGGTCTTCAGACGGTACGAACCGTCAGTGGTGAAGGAACTCTGAGATGGCTGCTACTCCGGGTTCCGTGAGTTTCGACGGGGTCGGGCTGGACTACCGCCTTTACCGCGACCGCAACGTCACCCTGATGCATACCGTAATGAACCTGTTCGGCCGCGGAACCAGCCGGTCGTGGTTCACAGCCCTCCAGGACGTCTCCTTCCGTTTCGAACCCGGTGAGGCTGTGGCACTGATAGGGGCAAACGGGGCCGGCAAGTCAACATGCCTGAAGCTGCTCGCGGGGATCTACCGCCCCACACTGGGAACGGTATCAACAGCGGGAAGGATTGCCAGCCTTCTTGATCTTGGCGTGGGCTTTCACCCGGAGTTGACGGGATCAGAGAACGTGATGCTCAACGGTGCCCTGCTGGGACTCTCACAGGGCGAAATGAAGGCACTGATGCCCGGAATAGCATCGTTCGCAATGCTCGAGCGCTTCATGGACACTCCCGTGAAGTACTACAGCGCCGGGATGTTCATGCGCCTGGGGTTTTCTCTCGCGACCAGCGTTGACCCCGACATTCTTCTCATCGACGAGGTGCTGGCCGTGGGGGACGCATCGTTCCAGAAACGATGCCATGAGAGGATAGGGGGCTTCAGGGAGCGGGGGAAGACGATCGTTTTCGTAAGCCACGATCCCACGGCCGTCAAAAGCCTTTGTGAGAGGGCGGTGTGGCTTGACAGCGGCAGGGTCCGCATGGACGGCCCCACCGGGACGGTCCTTGAAGAATACCTTGCCTCGTCGGGAGGGCGTGTTCAAAAACACGGGGCCGGGATCACCCCCAGGGAATGGGGAACCCGCGAGGTCTTCTTCGAGAGGGTCTCCATCACGGACACAGGCGGCACACCCGCCAGTGAGTTCCGCCCGGGTGAGCCTGTTCGTGTTGACACTGTCATTTCGAAGGTTCCTGGTCCTCCCGTCGACGATGTCATACTCGGCTACAGCCTTCACAGACCCGACGGCGAAACGGTGCTTTCCGGCAACAACCTCGAGTGCGGCGCCCCACTCCTCACTGTTGCGGGCGGCATGAAAGCCTCCATGCTCCTGAAACTTGCGGCCCTCGAACCCGGAAACTACCTTCTTGGCATCTCACTCACCGGGAACGGCACAGACTACCACTGGCAGGACTACATGTACACGCTCTCCCTTCTGGGGGAACGCAAACCTGTGCCCGTGAAACTCGAGTCAGTGGAGTTCAGAAGTGACGGGACCTGACGGCTTTTCGGCCTTCGGCGCGTCTGTCGACCAGATGCTGCGCACCATTCGAAGGTACGGGATCACTGACGGCCCCGTGCTGGATGCCATGGCCAGGGTTCCCAGGCACCTCTTCATTCCGCCCGGGTTCAGGAACGCGTGCGATCCCTACGGTGACCACCCTTGTCCCATAGGGCAGGGCCAGACCATTTCACAGCCGTTCATCGTGGCCTACATGGCGGGTCTTCTGGGAGCGTCTCCGGGAATGCGGGTTCTCGAGGTCGGAACCGGGTGCGGTTACGTTGCAGCGGTTCTGCTCGAGATGGGCTTGACCGTCTGCGGGATCGAGATCCTGGGCCCTTTCGCGGAACACGCCTCGCGCACCCTGCGGTCACTCGGATACAGCGGATTCCGCATCATTGCGGGGGACGGAAGCGCGGGCTGGCCAGAGGAGGGGACTTTCGACGGGATCATTGTCTCGTGCGCCCCCCGGTCAATCCCCGAACCCCTGCTAAGACAGCTCGGGGAGGGTGGCAGGATGGTTGTCCCGGTTGGTCCGCCCGATGATCAGAGAATGGTGATCGCAAGCAGAATGGGGGAACGCGTCATCCTTGCCAGGGACATCCCGGTGAGGTTCGTGCCCATGGTGGCATCACCATGACCGCGGCTCCGGCTTCTCTGCGTTCACGGTTCGAAGCGATGGCGGGGAAACCCGGCATCTCAACCCTTGTTCTCCTCCTCGCGGTGCTCTTTCCCCGTCTGGGATGGTTTGCATGGCTTGGAGGCGAGCTTCCCATGCCGGTCCAGGATCAGGGGCTGTACGTCAGGGCAGCCTCGGCCGTTGCCGCAGGAAGGGGGCTGAGTTTCTCGCGGGACATGGCCGCCGCAAAGAGCGGTCGGGCGGAGGGGGGACCCCTGGCGGAAGGCTGGGTGGGAAACCCCGATTACGCCTTTGGCCTGGCGCCCGTAGACACCCCTTCAGCCGTCATGGAACCGGGATACCCTGTTCTCCTCGGCCTGTCTTTCGCCCTCTTCGGGGGGACGGTGGGGGCCGTATGGCTCGTCAACATGGCTTTCAGCATCATCGGGGCCCTGGCGGTCCGGAGGCTTCTGGGGCGTTTCGGCGATGGCGCCTCGCTTGCCGGGGCACTCATGTGGGCGCTCTATCCGCCCTTTGTCTTCTACACCGCCTTCGCCATGACCGAAACGGCGCACGCCGCCCTTCTTGCACTATGCTGTGCGCTTCTTTTCGAACCCGGGAACACCGCCCGGGGAGCCTTTATTGCCGGTCTCGGTCTGGGTGCGTTCTTTCTTTTCAGGGCCACGGGGTTTCTTCTTCTTCCCGCTGCCTCGCTCTACATCGGCCTGCGCCGCTGGCGGCACCAGCTTCTTCTCGCGCTCGGTTTCGCGATTGCGGTCTCACCATGGGTGGTCCGGAACCAGCTTGTTCTTGGTGAACCGGTGTTCATGCCAACGAAGGGTTCGCTGAACCTGTGGATGCGGAATCACCCCGAAGTGCTTCTGGAGGAGGGGATAGCGGTTCCGCCGTCAATTCCGGTGAACCGCAGGGATCTGCTGGTGTACCCGTCCTACGGGGAGTTCCCGGGCGAGGTGGAAAGAAGCAGGGAGCTCGGACGGTCCGCAAGGGAGTTCATGGCCGCCAATCCGCGGCTCATGCTCTGGCTTTCTCTCCAGAGGGCGGCGCACTTCCTCTCGCCCGGGGGAAGCACGCTGGGAAGGCCGGCTTTCTGGGCCGGACTGGCGTTTCTCCTGCCCATACTGGTACTTGGATCCATGGGTATCGCCCGGGAGTTCAGACAACCCGAGACGAGGTTCCTGGCCGGGGTTTTCCTCTTATATTTTCTGATGCATGCGATCACCCATGGTGGCACCCGCTACAGGCTTCCCGCTGACATGGTCTTCATATCGGGCGCCGCGATGTTTCTTTTTCGAAAAAGGAAACCGAGCTGAAAAGGATTCTCTTCGTATTTCCAGAGACCAGATACCCCTCCGGACAGCCTCCACTGGGCATAGGCATGCTTTCCGCCGTTGCCAGGGGCATGGGATGGGAACCGCGCCTCTGCGACATGTCCTTCAGCCGGAAGCCCTTCAGCCTTCTCGAAGGCATGCTTCTGAAACACAGACCCGACATAGTGGGCATAAGCGCCCTCACACCGCAGCTCACTGACGCGGCCGAAACATCCGCCATCGTCAGGCGCGTTGCTCCAGGCGCCCTTCTGATCGCCGGCGGACCCCACCCCACGGTGATGCCGGAAGACACCCTCGAAAGGCTCGGGGTCGATCTGGTGCTTCGGGGCGAGGCCGAAACCTCGTTTTCCATGGTTCTCGGGGGAGCCGATCCCGCAGAGATCCCGGGATCGGTCTTCATGCGGGACGGCAATGCCGCCGGATCGGGTCCGGCGTCCGTACACCCCGATCTCGACACCCTTCCCCTCCCGGACCGCAGCGTATTCGACATGGAAACCTACATCAGGCACTGGTACTCGATGGACAGGGTCGATCCGCGTCTCAGGGGAACGACTGTGATGGCCACGCGCGGCTGCCCCTACCACTGCGCCTACTGCCAGCCAACCCTCTCCATGCTGTTCGGACGGAAGCTCAGAAAAAGGTCTCCCGAATCGATTCTCGAAGAACTGAAGGGCCTTGTCTCGGATTTCGGGATCAATGCCTTCATGTTCGAGGACTCCACCTTCATAGTCGATCACGAATGGGTCCACAGCATATGCGAACGGATCATTGAGAGCGGGCTCGGCCTCTCATGGTGCTGCAACGTCCGAGCGGACCTGCTGACCGGCGACCTTGTGGACCACATGGTGGCCGCGGGACTCAGGAAGGTCAACATGGGTGTCGAGACAGCCTCGCAAAGGGTCCTCGACGAGATATACCAGAAGGGCATCACGGTCGAGGGTGTGAGGAGGGCGCTCAGGCTCTGCAAGGAGAGGGGGGTTTTCGTTCAGGGCTACTTCATGCTGGGCACCCCCGGAGAAACCCTGGAAGAGATGCGCGAAACCATCCGGTTCGCAGCGGAGGAACCATTCGACGACGCTCTCTTCGACATCACCACCCCCTTTCCCCACACCACGCTCTGGGAGCGGACGAAACACCTGATCCGAAGCGACTACTCGCAGTTCGACTGCTTTCACAACTGCGTTTACGACCTTGCACCCCAGGGCATATCCCCGGGAGAAATCGAGAAGCTCAAGAAGTCGGCGTTCAGGAGGTTCTACCTGCATCCCCGGAGGCTCGGGGCGACGCTCGGAACGGTCCTGGGTCCCCGGAACATCAGACGCACCCTTCTGAAGGCAAGGCGGGTATGACACGCGTCACGGTGACGATAGACGACGGCGGGATGACCGATTCCGTGAACCGGGCTGCAGCCCTCTGCATGGACGCAGGCGTCGTGAGAAGGTTCAGCATCATCCCCACAGGCCCGTGCGTCCCTGCAGCCTGCGAACTCGCCATGAGCCGCGGCGTTGCGGTATCCGCACACCTTGACTGCTGTTCAGGCCCGTTCCTGCTCCCCGAAAGCCGTTTTCCGAAAGGGTTCGCGGCCTGGGCTCAGAACGCGGGGAGGATGGCACCCCTCGTCAGGCGGGAATGGTGCGCTCAGGTCGAGAGGCTGCTCGGTCTCGGCGCCATGGTCACAAACCTCGACAGCCACCGCCATCTGCACCATCTTCCGCACCTCAGGGATGTCTTCCTCGACATCGCACGGGATTACCGCATCGGAACAGTGAGGGCGGCTGTGCTGCCGGACCGGATGCGCCGCTTTCCAATGGGGATGGTTCTTCACAGGCTTGGCACGAGCCTCGCCGGAATGGCCTCACTCAGGGGGCAAAGCAGTGCGGCCTGGATGCTGGGGTTCGCCGAGAGCGGCAGGGTGGGCCGCAAATACCTGGAGAAGTACATGGGAATTGCCGGGGGTGACGACGCCGAGCTGGTGATGCATCCCGCAACCGAAGCAGTCTGGTCGCCCGGTCAGCCCGGAGAGCTCGAACTGATGCTGTCGGACTGGTTCGCGGAGCTTGTCGCCGATGAATAGAAAGACGTTCCTTCTGCTTCTTCTTCTGGCCGGGCTCGTGAGGGTGCCCGTTTTCGTTCTGGCTGCCCGCGGGCACTTCCTCGTGGGAGAGGGGCGGGTTCAGATCGATCTGGCTGAGAACATCCTGTCCGGCAGGGGTTTCCAGCTTTCCCCCTCCATGCTTTACCCCAGCCGTGAGGAGACCTCCGAGGCACGTGACTTCCAGATGGAGTTCTACCGGAGGGTTGACGGCTTTTACGGCGTTCTGCGTCCGGGCAGGCCCACGACCTTCCTCGTTCCGGGGAATGCGCTGTTCTTTGCCGGGCTGATCCTTCTGTTCGGTGGAACGAACATTGCAGCGATACTGGCCGTGCAGTTCGCCCTTGGCATCCTGACGGTCGGCCTGGGCATTCGCATCGCTTCCCGGTTCCTCTCCGGAAGGTGGCTCATCGCGGCGGGCGCGCTCATGGCGGTCGACCCCTTCGAGCTTTACTATGAGGCGATCCCGGCGACCCAGGCGCTCTTTTCACTGTGTTTGATGCTCAGCCTCTTCCTGTCCCTCAGACTTCTTGAAAGACCTGGCGCGGGAAGGGCGGCACTGGCAGGTCTTGCCTGGGGTGCCGCATTCATGGTGAGGCCTGCTGCCCTGCCGTTGGCTTTGCTTGTTCCTGTCCTCTGCCTTTTCGGCCACAGGTTTTCACGAGGTTCCATTCCCGCCGTTCTGGCGCTCACTCTCTCTTTTTCCGCGGTGCTGCTTCCGTGGGGGCTCCGGAACCGGGCGGTCACGGGGGAGTTCACCGTCATTCCGACCCAGGGTGGGCTTCAGCTCTGGGAATTCAACGGAAGGGTGTTCTCGGAGAGCTTCCGTCACGAGCAGAGGGGTGCCTCACTTCTTTACGAACCAGTCAGGGAGAGGTGGATCGGCAGGCTTTCGAGCCCTGAGCTGGCCGAATTCCCGGAGTTCACCGATGAATCCGAGGCCTTCCGCGACAGCGTTCTCTACCACAGGCAGACCCTTTTCCTGCGAAGGAACCCGCTCGTGTTCATCGAACTTGTCTCACTGCGCTTCATGGAGTTCTTCAAACCGTTCCCTCTGAACGATTTTTCCGCTTATCACACCGCTGCGGGGCTGCTTTTCTTCTTCTGGATCAGTGCCCTTATGGTGCCGGGGGGGATCCTGCTCATGACGGGTTTCGAACCCCGGGGCATGCTGGTGGCCCTTGGGGCCTGGGGATACTCCCTGATGCACCTTCTGGTTGCCTCGGGCACTCCCCACAGGGTGGCCATCGATTTCCTTCTGGTGGTGATGGCCCTGCGGGCACTGAGGGTTTTCTGGCTCAGAAGGCGTGCATGAGGGTGCTGGCGGTTCGAACCCACGCGTTCGGAGACGCTCTGATGTGCACTCCTGCGGTAAAGGAGCTGGCATCCGTTCACAGCGTCACTGTCCTCACGGGCCCTTCGGCGCTGCCGGTCTGGAACCGGCTTCCCGGGCTTTGCGGGGTGATCGAGGCTCCGATGCCGGGCAGACCGTTTCAGCTTCTGGCCTGGTCCCTCCGTGGAAGGCTGCGTGGTTTCGACAGGGTCGTGTTCTTCGGTTTCTCGGGATTCATGAGGAGATGGCTCAGGCTTCTTTCGGCGGCTCCAGTTCACAGCGGGGCGGATGAGCCCATGGGTGCCTGGGAGACCGCACGCGGTTTTCACGGAAGACCGGCGGCGCGCGCATACGCCTGGATAGCCGGTGTGGAACCCGTTGACACCGTTCCGGTCTTCCCGCTGTTTCCGGAAGAGATCTCGGTCGCGGCTGAGCTCGCGGGCAGCGAACCCTACTGCGTCGTGTCTCCGGGCGGGGGCCTCAATCCCAGGCAGTCGGTGCCGGCCAAAAGATGGTCAAGCAAGGGATGGGCAGCCGTCGTGGCGCACATTCACTCGATGGGTTTCAGGACAGTGGGAGTCGGGGGGCCTCATGACAGGACTTTCGTTGAACGGGCGGGATGCACCGTGAATCTGGCGGGCACATGTTCATGGGGTGTGACAGCGTCGGTGATCGCGGGAGCTGCGGCATTCGCAGGGAATGACAGCGGACCGGCGCACCTGGCCGTGGCATGGCGCGTACCTTCGGTGGTGGTGTTCGGCCCGACGGATCCCGGCGCTCTTTACCCCGATGGGTCAATCGTTCCCGTGACGCCTTCGGTCCAGTGTGCGCCCTGCTATTCCAACGGTATTTTCCGGGGATGTGAAAGGGGTATGGTCTGCATGGAATCCATCAGGGCGGTCCGGGTCATCGAAGCCCTGGAAAGTGTTACAGGATGAGGATAACGGCCCTCAATCCGCCGTTCCTGCCCGAGTACAGCAGGGGGCAGAGAAGTCCGGCGGTCACCCGAAGCGGCTGCCTGTACTACCCGATCTGGCTCTCCTACGCTGTGGTGGCCCTTGAACAGGCGGGGCACGAGGTCCAGTTCATCGACGCCCCCGCGATGAAAATGGATTCAGCAACCGTTCTGGAATCCATACGGAGGTTCTCGCCATCAATGGTGGCCGTTGAGACATCGACCCCGTCAATTGCTTCCGATATCAATATTGCAGATGAGCTTACAGCAATGGGTCTCACGGTCCTCCTCGTGGGAACCCACCCTTCCGCCCTTCCCGAAGAGACGATTGCCATGGGCTCTTCCTTCAGGGGTGTGGTGGCGGGAGAATACGAAAAGCCCCTGCTGGGCGCAGCCGAAGCGATCGAGGGATCCATGCCCCTCGAGATAGTTCCCGGGCTTGTCCTGCGGACCGAAGACGGCGCCGTGGCCACTCCCAGGGCCGAACCACTCGAAGACCTCGACTCGCTTCCATTCGTCAGCGGGGTCTACGCCCGTCATCTTCCTGTCAGAAGGTACTCGAACCCCAACGCGCTTCATCCGCAGGTCATGATCATGGGGGGGAGGGGCTGCCCCAACCGCTGCACCTTCTGCGTTTTTCCGCAGACGCTAACGGGGCATGTTTTCAGGGCGCGCTCGCCGGTGAACATCGTGGACGAGGTGGAGTGGGTCGCGGCGCACATGCCCGAAGTCCGGGCGGTCTTCTTCGAGGATGACACCATGACCGCCGACCGCGAACGTCTCGCGGCCATCGCCAGGGAATTGATCCAGCGCAGGGTCAATCTGAGCTGGTCCTGCAACATGCGTGCCGACATGGACTTCGATACCCTTCTTCTGTGCAGGAAGGCGGGTCTCAGAACGGTGTGCGTGGGGTTCGAGAGCGGAAGCGACATGATACTTGCGGCGATGGGTAAAAACCTCACCACGGCACGAATGCGCAGGTTCGCCTCGGATTGCCGCAGGGCTCATGTAAGGGTTCACGGCTGCTTCATGGTGGGCACCAGGGGTGAAACCCGGGCCACCATGGAGGAGACCCTTGCGTTCGCCCTGGAACTGAACCCCGACACGGCGCAGTTCTACCCGCTGATGGTCTACCCCGGAACAACGGCCTACAGGCTGGCCTGCGAGGATGGATGCATCGTCCCGGCATCCTTCCGGGACTGGCTCAAACCCGACGGCACGCACAACTGCGTGGTCAGGACCGCGGAGCTTTCCCCCGCCGAACTCGTTGAATTCTGTGACCGGGCCAGAAGGAAATTCTACCTGAGACCCCGGTATCTGGCGGGCAAGTTTCTGCGAACCGTCGGAGACAGTGACGAGAGACGAAGCGTGCTGCTGGCCTTTCGCACGTTCCGCCGGCACATGCTGCGAAGGCGCTGATGGAGCTGGTATCGGTCGTCGTTCCATTCCACGGGCCCACCGGGCCGCTGCTGCGCTGTCTCGAATCTCTGGCCTGCCAGACCATCAGGTCTTCGCTTGAGATAGTCCTCAGTGTGGACGGTCCCGTCTGCCCGGAAGAGGCCTCCGGTCTTGCCGATGCAGTCGTTACAAGCCCCGAGAGGACTGGCCCTGCAGGGGCGAGGAACCGGGGCTGGAGGGCATCGGGGGGAAGCTGCATCCTTTTTACCGATTCCGATTGCGTCCCTTTGCCGGACTGGGCCGGGAAAATGGCGGCCCCCCTTTTCGGGGGCTGGCAGGCGTCGAAGGGCGTGTACACGGCTGGCGGCACTCACAACATACAGCGGCTTGCCCAGATAGAATTCCAGGAACGGTACCGGATAATGGGAAAGGCCAGGGAAGTCACCATTGCCGACACCTATTCCGCAGGCTTCACGAGGGAGAGCCTGGAATCACTGGGCGGATTCGATGAAACCTTTCCCGTGCCGGACCATGAGGATGTCGACCTCTCCTGGAGGCTTCTGGAGAAGGGGGGACGGATCCGCTTCGTTCCGGACGCGGGAGTGGCCCATACCCACAGACCGGGCTGGGTTGCATACTTCAGGCTCAAGATGAGCAGGGGCAGGTGGCGTTTGAAGGTTCTGAGAAAGTTCCCCTCCATGGCGCGCAGTGATGGGTACACACCCCAGACTATGAAGGTTCAGATGCTTCTGGCACCTCTTCTACCTCCGGCCCTCGCTGCCGGGCTGGTCACACCGCTGATACCGCTGGCATGGCTCGGGGTCTTCCTTGTGTTCTGCGTACCCATAATGCTGACCGCCATGTCGTTCGATCCGGCCATGACCCCCCTGGTCCCCGTTTTCTGCTGGTGGCGGGGAACAGCCCTGTTCACGGGGCTCTTAAACGGCCTTTTGAGGGGAGGATCGAGCTGTTCGCCCCGGTGAGGAAATCGGATCGTGCCTTCATAATGGGGCAGATCGTCGCCGACCTTGTTTCGGTGCCCGTGGCGGTCCTCGTCACATGGTACATCAGGGCGGTTGTCATAGCACCCCTCCTTCCACGCTTCGATCATCCCGTTGCCGTTTACCTCCCCGTTATTCCCTGGGTCGCCCTGATCTGGATAGCGTGTTTCCAGGGCGCAGAGCTCTACCGCCCAAGCAGACGCGCCAACGGGATCACCTCGCTCACCAGGCACATCAAGGCCTACCTGATGCTGGCGGTCTTTCTGATGGCGGCGAGCTATCTCGTCAAGATGGACTATTCCCGTGTCATCCTCTTCCTTTTCATCGTCGTCGCGTGGCCGCTGGACAGCATCGCCAGGAAAGCCGCTGCATGGTTCACCGGACGGCTCGTCCCCGTTAAGGAGGCCCCGGGCGTGCTGGTCGTAGGTTCCGGTGAGTACGCCGAAAAGGTGATCGCCTCGCTCATGCGCATGCCCGAACCGAAACACGTGATGGCGGGTGTTCTGGTGGAGGATGAGAAACACTCGGTGACAGCAATCGGCGGCGTTCCCGTCCGTGGGACCATCCGCGACCTGCCCCGCCTTGTGGGCAGCATGAAGGTCGACGAGGTTGTCTTTGCAAGTTCGAGCCTTGGCAGGACCGAACTGATGGAAGCGATAAACTCGGTCAAGACCGACGACGTGGTCTTCATGGTGGTGACCGACCTCTTCCAGATCGCCTCGGGCGCGGGCAGCCTGGAAGAACTCACAAGGATGCCCGTGGTGGAGATCGGCTCGGCCCGCACCGGCAGCTATCACCGGGCGGCCAAGCGCCTTCTCGACCTGTGCCTTTCCGCCTTCCTGATAGTCGCACTGTCCCCGCTGATGGCTGTCGTCTGGCTTCTGCTGCTCGTGCAGGGAAAGGGTGATCCCGTTTTCAAGCAGAAGAGGGTGGGCAGGAATGGAGCGCCCTTCACACTTTACAAGTTCAGGACCATGAAACCCCAGACCGGGGAGTACGAGGTCGCCCCTCTCGAACCGGGCGACTCCAGGATAACCCCTGTTGGAAGGCTTCTCAGAAGGACCAGTCTCGATGAGCTTCCGCAGCTCTTCAACGTTCTCAACGGCAGCATGAGCCTTGTGGGTCCCCGTCCCGAGATGGATTTCATCGTGCGGGACTACAATGCCTGGCAGCGAAGAAGGCTGGACGTGAAACCCGGGATAACCGGCCTGTGGCAGGTCATGGGGAGAAAGGACCTTCCCCTGCACGACAACCTCGAATTCGATTTCTACTACATACGCAACCAGTCGCTCATGCTCGACATCGCAATTCTCATCCGTACCGTGTACACCGTCCTGGCGGGAAGGGGGGCCTACTGATGCCGTTCCCGCTTCTTTTTGCCCTGCTTTCCTTCCTGCCTCCGTCCATCATGGGAAGGGGTGTTCATCCCGCCGCATGGGCATCGTCAGCCCTCGAGCTGTTCGATGCGCCCGCCGGGCTTTCGAGGCTTGTGGGCCCCGGGACGGGCGGCTGGGTGCGAAGCTATCGGGACGGCCCTGGAGAGATCGGAGTCTTCGGCGGCCTTCCGTTGCCGGGTGACAGGTTTTCGGCCGGGGCTCTCGTGTCGGTCGACACTGAAATCGACGACTTCGAGTTCGCCCTTGGCGGATCGTGGGTCGTTACCGGTGATCCCATCGGGTTCATGGAGGGTCTTTTCGGCCCCAGCATAGTCCTCGGCTGTTCCGGAGGGGCCATCGACCCGGGAGAAGGCCTTGAACCTTTTGCCACCGCTTCACTTCAATTCTCCATGTTCCCTTCCTTCGCGCTGGGCGCCGCCTCGACCTGGAGCGCCGACGCCAGACCCCGTATGAGTCTTGGTTTCACGCATGTATTCAACAGGGCATTCACACTCAACGCCGGCTTCACCCCTGAAAGCCCCGAGATCGGCGCAGTACTGCGGATATCGCCCGACCTCTCCTTCACCGCCGGAACCGGCGGGAAGGACTGGCATTCAGGGGTCCTTCTCGATGCAGGACCCTTCCGTGTCGACCTGTCCGTTGTATTTGACGGAGGCGACGCCGAAGGCGGCGCCGGACTCGACTGGAGGCTCTGATGGGGATCCATGTCCTTGTCCTTTTTCTCGTTCTGCAGCCCGCAACAGGGGAGGGCGGTTTCAATGCCGGGGCAGGGCTCTTCACTTACGGCGGTGCAGATCTTGATTCGGGGCTCAACACACTGGGAATCGACAGCCTTCTTCTCCTTCCCTCCGTTTCCCTTTTCGGCGAGGGCTACAGGATGAATGTCGTCGCGCAGGCTTCGCCGGTCCATGAAGCGAACGGTTTCAAGGTTCTTCATGCCTCCGGTGGCCTCAGACTTCCCGGATCGCCGTGGATTGGCACCGAGGCAGCCCATGGTGCCGACAGCCCGTTCCTCTTCAGCCTTGACCGCCCCTGGCTCGAACGGGACAATTCCGCCCGCGACAGCCTTCTGTACGCGGCGGTCGAGGGCGGGGGCATTCTTGGCTTCGATGGCCACTTCAGGGCTTACCGGGAAGGAACGGCGGATACGTTGGTCTGGGCCGGAATAAGGTCTCCCTGGCTCGGTTTCGCCCAGGTCTGGTGGGACGGATTCAGGGGGCCGGTCGAGATGAACGCTCTCGGAGGCCTGGTCCGACTTGCCGACTTCGTTCCCTGGTTCAGTTTCATCGATTCGTCGGGCGCCGTCAGCGGCGACGCGGAGTTGAGGGGCGACTGGGCCAGGCTTCCCGCCTCTCTCTCGCTGGTCCCATGGATGCACTACTCCGACGATGACAGCACGCAGGCCGGCCTGAAGGTTCACTTCTCAGGGGGTCCCGCGGCCCATTCGGGTGTACTGAGGCTCGGCTTCCCCGTTCAGGATGAAGGCTCCTTTTCGGCCATGCTCAGATATTCCATGCAGAGCGCTGCCGGCATCCACTGGAGCACCGGGGCCGATGCTTCGGGGGAAGGCGATTGGGAAGGCTTCGTCATTGGTGAGTACAGGGCGTCACCAGCCGGCTTCGGCATGGGTGTCTCCGCCTCGCAGGACAGTGTCAGGGTCACGGGCAGATCGACATATTCCCCCGTGCCTTCCGTGTCGGCATCACTGGAGCTGTCTTCCGATGTTTTCTCCGGGAGCGCCGATCCTTCCGGCACGATCATGGTTTCGGCTTTCAGGGGACCGGTCCGGGCCCTGCTGGGGTACTTCTGGAGTGAGGGAACATCTCTCTTCACAGTGGAACTGGGAGGTTGGCTGGGCATATGAGACCGCTTGCGTTCGTCTGCGCCCTGATGTGCGGCTGCAGCGCCCTGACACCCGTCCCCAGAAGCAATGATAGCGCCGGACTTCACCTTTCGTATCCGGGTGCATCAAGGGTTCAGGTCATCTCGGACTGGAACCTCTGGGGAGGTGCCGAAGGCCCTGCGCGTCGATTCGAACCCATGACGGGGGAAATGACCGACGGGGGAGGCGGCGAGTGGTTCCTTCCATTACCGTCGGGACTTCCCCGTGGAATGTACCGTTACGCGTTTCTCGTCGACGGATACAGGCTGCTTTCGGATCCCATGTGTTCCGAAAGGGGTTCCTGGAACGGCCATGAGGTTTCCGTGCTGGAGGTCAGGTAGTTTGGCATCGGTGGCCTTCGAACGTGTCTCCAAAACCTTCGATGACGGCCCGCCTGCGCTCTCGGACGTTTCACTCGAAGTGGGCGACGGCGAATTCCTCGTCCTCGTCGGCCCCAGCGGATGCGGGAAGTCAACACTGCTCCGGATACTGGCGGGACTCACCGAACCCACTTCCGGCACCGTCAGGATCGGCGGTCGCGATGTCACCCTCGATCCTCCCGGCGGCAGGAACATCGCCATGGTGTTTCAGAACTACGCTCTGTACCCCCACATGAGCGTTTTCGACAACCTTGCCTTCGGGCTTCGGATGCGCAGGACGCCCCGCACCGAGATAGACCGTCTGGTGCGGAACTCGGCAGACGTCCTCGGGATAACCGAACTGCTGGGCAGGAAACCCAGGGAGCTCTCCGGGGGACAGAAGCAGAGAGTCGCGCTTGGCAGGGCCATCGTCAGGCAGCCCCAGGTCTTTCTTTTCGATGAGCCCCTCTCGAATCTCGACGCCGGGCTGAGGGTCAGCATGCGGAACGAGCTGGCGGCGCTTCACAGAAGGCTTTCGACAACAGTGATCTACGTGACCCACGACCAGTCCGAGGCCATGACCCTCGGAGACCGGATCGCCGTGCTCGACCACGGAGTGGTTCAACAGGTCGCGCCTCCCCTCAGTCTTTACCGTGATCCGGCCAACATGTTCGTGGCAGGGTTCATTGGAAGTCCCTCGATCAACCTGATCCCGGGGAGGGTCGAGAACGGCGTGTGCCGCATTGCAGGAGGAGCCGTGCCATCCAGGGGCATTCCTGACGGTGAGTGCTTCCTCGGGGTCAGACCCGAGCACCTGACGCCGGATCCGGCGGGCGATCTCAGGGGAACGCTCGAGTTCGTCGAAACCCTGGGAAACGAGATCATCCAACATGTATCGATAGGGGGAACGACCTTCGTGAGCCGCAGCGAGCCGGACACCGCCGGCGTGGCGGGCGAGACGGTGTCCTTCTCTTTGAACCCCCTCCGTTGTATCTTCTTCGGAACTGACGGAATGAGGATCAACCCGTGACAATGCTGCCCGTTTTCACCGCCCTGACCGGGGCGTTTCTTGTGTCGGCCGTGATGACGCCCATCGCGCGCAGGCTCGCCCTCAGGATGAACTTCGTGGACAGGCCCGGCAAGGAACAGAAGGGGCACCTGAAACCAACACCCCTTCTCGGTGGAGCGGCCCTGTTCATTTCATTCGCTGTCGTGGTAGGCGCCGGTCATCTGGCGTGGCCCGAACTGACCGAGGGCATAGTGAGCGACACTCCCCTCGACTGGAGCTCGCTTTCGGTGATGATGATCATCGGCGCCACTCTCATGCTTCTCACCGGGCTTCTCGACGATATCATAGGGATGTCTCCGGGAATGAAGCTGTTGTTCCACACGATCACCGCCCTGCTGGTGGGCATCTACTTCGTCGTGGAAGGGGCCAGCGTGAGCCTGTTCCTTTCCGGCTCCGGCCTTTCCCTGCTTGCCGCTCCCGTAACCCTTCTCTGGCTGGTGGGGATAACTAACTCCGTGAACCTGCTCGACCACTCCGACGGCTCCTGTGCCGGGATATCGGCCATTTCCGCCCTTTTCTTCACCGTCGTCAACGTGCTTCACGGCAACGCCGCCGTGGCGTTCCTAGCGGCCAGCCTTGCCGGGGCCTCACTTGGTTTCCTGCTCTACAACTTCCCGCCCGCCAGGATCTTCATGGGCGACGGGGGCAGCAATCTTCTGGGCTTCATGCTCGCGGTCATAGCCGTTCTCGGGGTGTACACGCCCGAAGGCTCCATCCGCGAGCTTGCCGTCTTTTCACCACTGCTAATCCTCGCCGTTCCCATTCTGGACACTCTTCTGGTGATGATCTACAGGAAGAGGAAGGGTGCGCCTCTGATGAAGGGTGACCGCAACCACCTGACCCACAGGCTTACACGCCTGGGTCTCACCCTGAGGGAGTCGATCCTCCTGCTCTACCTTCTGGGAATACTGATGGGCATCCTGGCCCTCCTCCTTCCCACGCTCAGGCCGTATCAGGCCATTCTGCTGTTCTTTCACGCCCTGGGCCTGCTGGGGCTTCTGGCCTTTTTGCTTCAGAAGGGCGAGTCAAGAAAGGTGGAGAGGTGAAGCTCTCGCTTGCGGCGACCATTTTCCTGTGCCTCGTCGGGGCGCTTGTGGTCTTCAGCGTATCCACCAACAGCAGGAACAGCATTCTCGTCAAGGAGTACATCTACGTGGCCGCCGGAGCCATTGCGGGAGCGGCCCTGGGTGTCCTTGTTCTTTCTGGAACCGCACTTCACCTTTACCGAATCCCGCCCGCGGCAGCCGTTTCGCTCGCCCTGATACCCGTACTCATGGTCATCGTTCATCTCTGGGGACCGGTCTCCAGCGTCAATGGTCCCTTCACCGTCATGTCGCTCGGGGCTCTCTCCCTTCTGGCGCTGCTTGGTGTGGCCGTCATCGACAGGAAACACCTCATGCCGCTGGCCCTTTTCATGACGCTCGTTTCTTCGGTGCTCTTCTTGTACTCCCTGCTCCAGTCATTCGGAGTTGTCCTGTTCCCCTGGGATGCAGGTCTGACCCGCTCCGGCCGCACCTCGGGGTCACTCGGAAACCCGAACCTCCTTGGAGCCTTCTCCGCTGCGATGGTCCCCTTCGGAACTGCAACGATCCTGTCGCTTGCCGGAAAAGGCTGGGTCAGGGTCTCGCTGACCCTGCTCTATTGCATCCTGGCCGTTGCGGCCCTTACGGCTAGCGGAACCAGGGGCAGTCTTCTCGGGCTCGCCGGGGGAGTGCTTTTCCTTGGCATCTGGCTTTTCAGAAGAATGCCCATGCCGCACCGCGGGAAACTCCTGCTGGTGCTGGGGGCCGTACTCGTATCCTTGCTCGCGGTCCTGCCGATGCGACACAGGATACAGGAGATCGCAAGCGACGGCTCGGAGTCGGGAACAGCCCAGGTCAGGCGCATCATCTGGAGCGGTGGAATCGAAATGTTCAGGGACAGACCTCTTTTCGGATGGGGGCCGGGAAGTTTCCAGATCATCTTCCCGGCATACCGGAGCCCTGAATACAGCATCCTGGGGGTAAGTCACAACACCCTGCACGCGCACTGCGAATACCTCGAGATCCTCTGCGACATCGGCCTTCTCGGTCTCGCAGTCTGGGGGGTGTTCGCCGTGGGCATGCTCCGCAGGATCAGGGGCGCCGGGCTCATCGGTGCCGGCGCAGCTGCGGGCGCTGTTTCGATGCTGGCGGAAAACCTTGTTTCAGTCTCTCTAAGATGGCCACCCACGGCCTGGCTTTTCTCTCTTCTGTGCACGGTGTTCCTGATCAGGGAAGGACGGGCCATTCACTTTCACCGGAACGGATCGAGACTGCTCTCGGGGATCGGGCTTGCACTCTCCGCGATCGTGCTTGGAGCCTTTGCCTTCAGGGCATACCCCGCCTCACTCGAAGCTGCCAGACTTGTCTTTTCCGGCAAGGATGTCCATCTCACGGCAACTGAAGCCCCGATGAACGCTGCCGCCCGTTACGCGAAGACGTTTGTCACCACCGGGGATCGCCCGGCAGCCACAGCAGCGGCCAACGCCTGGCTTGCCGCCACCGTCCAGGCAGACTCTGCGATCTCGCTCTGCTCCCGGGCCGCATCAGTTGACAGGGGCGACCTGAGCGCCCTTTACGCCCTCGGAAGCGCCTACCTCACCCGGGCAATCCTGGCTGCCCCACTCGATGCAAACATCGCCCAGGCCCTCACCGCATCGGGGCTTGCCGCATCCGACCCGGCCGCCGCCCGCCGCTTCAACGAACTTGGCATGGATACCTACGCGACCCTTTCGGCTCTTGCCCCGAATTACGCCGAGACCCATAACAACATGGCGATCGGTTACCTTGCACTGGGCGATGTGTACAGTTCGCTGGACGAACTTTACAGGGCTTGGCTGCTTCACGGGCATCGCAGGCCCGATTACTTCGTTCAGGCCGTCCGTCTGATGCGGGTGGCCCCTGACAGCCGCGGTGCGGCCCGTCTCATATGGAACCAGCTGATTGATGAGCTGTTGACTGCCCGGAACGACGACATGGTATTGAAGGTTCAGCGGAAACTCGAGAGCCTGACCGTCATCCGCTGGTTCTTCCTCAGGTATGACGATCCATCCGGATCCCTCGAGGCTGAACTCCGCGGAACCGCCGACTCCTTCGATCCATGGATCATGCGCTCACTTGACAGTGTCGCCCTTGCCGGTCCGATGCCTCCCGCACTAGCCGACAGCGCGTCGCTTCTTCTCGGAGAGGGTCGCGTTTCCGAGGGGCTTGCCGTTCTGGAAAGGCTCCACGATACCCAGAACTGCTCCGGACCATTCCTTCCCACGGCATGGCCCGGCCTCGGGGCCGGATACAAGGCCCTGGGCGAGGCCTGCCGTGACATGCAGTGGAGTCCGGAAAACACTGAAGCAATGTTTCGGCAGATGGTGCTCCTGTTCAGGGCCGACATGATAGCAGCCGCCTCTCTTGACGTGGCCTTCGGCAACCTTTCGGCATCGGTCAGGCCGGGTGTCACCGATTCTCTCATGGTGCTGTCCGGCAACATCGGAGGTCCCCGTGCCGCCGCCAGGGCGGGGAGCCCGAAACCATGGCTCGAAGGATCCATGCTGGATTCCGTGGAATCCTCACTCAGGTCTCTCTGCGAGCAGAACCCCTCAGACCCCTCGTGCCATCTTCTCATGACAAGGTTCTACTACCTGGTGGTGACTTCCCTGTGGTGGGACTCGCCTTTTTTCACCTCCGGGCAGAACCAGTACCTTCTGGACCGGTTGTTCACCTCCCGGGACAGTGTGGCCGCCCTGATGGGATCGGGAGCGACCGCGGCACTATCCCGTGCGCTCGACGCCGAACTCGGGAGGGTAGTGATTCAGGTCGATCCGCGGAACCTTTCCGTCCTCGAAGAGTTGAAGGGCGATCTGGCCGACCTGGTCCCCAGGTTTTCCTACTGACCGGCCCGGCTCTTGTTACATCCCGTGCAGGAAGTTATATTCATCGACGATGGGTATGAACCGTACAGGGGGTTTCCCCCTGTTTTCATATCATCCGGGGTGATACGGGAGAGGATACCATGGAAGCCGAAGGTTTGAGGGAACTCGTGGACACTGCTGTAGGGCGTGCCGGTCTCCTGCTGGTGGACCTTCAGCTGGTCAGAACCGGGAGAAGGGTCCTTCTGCGGGTTCTTGCCGATCGAAAGGGCAGGATCACCGTGGGGGAGTGCGCTTCACTCTCCCGGGAGATCAGCGACCTGGTCGATGCCCATGGGGTACTGGAGGCTGAATACACCCTGGAGGTGAGCTCCCCCGGAATTGGCAGACCCCTGTCGATATCTGTGGACTGGGAGAGATGCCAGGGCAGAAAGCTCTTCGTAAAGACAGCCGAACTCGAGACAACGGGTGTCCTTGTCGGCCATGAAGACAGCGATCTCATTATGGAGGGGGATGTCAGGATTCCCCTTGAAGCAGTTCTCGAGGCCCGTGAAGTGATCTGACGAAAGGTACAGTGATGGCCGAATTTGAACGCATAGATGCACTTGCGCGCATGGTTCGTGAGATGGGCGTAAACCGGGAGACCATCCTGAGCAGCATCCACGAGGGTCTCATCAGGGCTTCCGAGAGGGAGTACGGCGCACCCCTCGAATACAGGGTTACATGGGAGCAGGGCACGGGCGATGTAAGAATGGAAGCCCTGAAGACCGTCGTTGAAAAGGTCGAGCGTGGAATGGGTCACCTTCAGGTAACCCTTCCGGCTGCCCGCAAGATAGATCCCGAACTGAAACTCGGCGATCTTGCTCCGGTCAAGATTAACATCAACGATTTCGGAAGGGCCGCAGTGGCGGTTTTCCGCCGGGAGTTCCTCACACTCGTTCAGGCAGCCGAGAGGGAGCAGGTCCTGAAGGAATTCGGCGACAGGCTGAAGTGCATCGTTCCGAGATGCAAGGTGCAGCAGGTCTACCGGAACAGGATACTGGTGCAGGTCGCGGGAAGGATCGAGGCCGAAGTGCCCGAAAAGGAACGGTCCCGCGGGGAACGCTACGAACAGGGTGATTCTATCAACCCCGTCCTCATCGAGATCAGACCTGCCCGTTCAAGCGAGCCCCAGCTGGTTCTCTCCAGGGCCACCCCCGAACTGGTGAAAAGGCTCTTCGAAAGGGAAGCCCCCGAGATCGAGGAGGGGCAGGTCGTGATCGAGCTAATCGCCCGCGAGGCAGGGGTCAGAACCAAGATTGCGGTTCGAAGCAACGATATCAGGATAGACGCGGTTGGCGCTTTCGTGGGAATGAAGGGAACCAGGGTCCAGTCCGTCATGCGTGAGCTCAACGGAGAGCGGATAGACATCATCCCCTTCACGCACGACATGAAGACGCTGGCCTCCAACGCGCTCACTCCGGCCAGGGTCGTTCACATTGAAAACTCGGGAACGGTTTACGACGAGACACTTGGCAGGGACATACCAAGGCTGGTTGCGGTGGTCCCCGACGACGAGCACCTTCAGGCCATAGGCAAGCGCGGACACAACGTCAGGCTCGCGGGAGAGCTCGCGGGCTGCAGGATCGACCTGAAAACGCAATCGCAGTGGGAGGAAGAGAACTACTGGGAGACCAAGCTGTCCGTGGATGCCAGGGAGCTTCCCTCGGTTGGTGAGAAGCTCGCTGAGCGCCTGCGGCTTGCGGGTCTCGACACGGCGAAGGCCATCCTCGAGGCCGACCAGGAAACCCTTCTGAACGTTCAGGGAATAGGTCCGGTCACCCTGGCCCAGATCCTCGCGGACGCCCGGTCGGCCATCGAGGGCAGGGAGGCCCAGGTCAGCGAGGAGAAGAGACTGAAGGAAGAATCGCTGAGGGAAGAGGCGTCCGGCGAAGACGACACCGGAGACGGGAAAGCGGGTGATGTTCTTGACTGAACAAACGGGACAGATCCAGAAGAAGAAGAGGGTGTACGAACTGGCCCGGGAGCTGAACCTTTCCAGCGAGGCTCTGGTGAAGATCCTGACCGACCTCGGCATCGAAGCCAAAAGTCACATGAGCGCCATTGACGCCGTGCAGGAGAAAACGGTTCTCGACAGGTTCGACGAGGAGAAGAAGGCCGCCCTGAACAAGGCGGCACAGAAGAAGACGGTGAAGAGACGCCGCCGCAAGAAGAAGGCCACGGTTTCCGCCGAGACCGTCAAGACCGTTAAATCCAACCTGGCCCAGATCGAAAGCGGCACCTCCAGGGGCGGCAAGAAGAAGAGAAGGCGTTACAAGGAGGAAAAGCAGGAAAGGCACGAGCTCAGACAGGGCAAACAGGAGGACGGGAAGAAACTGCTCGTCCCCGAGAACACATCGCCCGCGGAACTCGCCGAACAGATGGGTGTGCCCGTCAGCAGGGTCATTGCCTCCTGCATGGGTCTTGGAGTGATGGCAACGGCCAACCAGAGGCTCGACACCGATGCCGTGAGCCTTCTGGCGGCTGAATTCGGCTTCGAGGTCGAGACGGTGAAGGAGTTCGGCGCCGAAGCCCTCGAGGAGAAGCGTCTCTCCAGGGGCGGCGAGCGAAGCACAAGACCCCCTGTGGTAACCATCATGGGGCATGTGGATCATGGGAAGACCGCCCTTCTGGACCGGATCCGGTCCACCAACGTCATCTCCACCGAATCAGGCGGTATAACCCAGCACATAGGCGCCTATGTATCGACCCTCGACAACGGGAGCGTCATCACCTTCATTGACACCCCCGGGCACCAGGCATTCACAGCCATGAGGGCCAGGGGCGCCCTCATCACCGACATCGTCGTCCTTGTCATTGCCGGCGACAGCAGGGTGATGCCCCAGACGCAGGAATCAATCGACCACGCCCGGGCCGCGGGAATACCCATAGTAGTGGCCATCACCAAGATGGACCTGCCAACGGCCAACCCTGAGTTCATCAAGCAGGATCTCGCCAACCGGGGGGTCCTTGTCGAGGAGTGGAGCGGCTCGGTACAGTGTGCACAGGTCTCGGCCATGACTGGCGAGGGCATTGGCGATCTTCTCGAGAAGATCCTCCTCCAGGCGGAAATGCTCGAACTTGCCGCCGTCCCCGACCGTCCGGCGCGTGGAACCGTGCTCGAGGGGAGGATGGATCCCCGGCGCGGAAGCGTGGTCAACCTTCTCGTGCAGGACGGCACGCTTCGTGACGGCGATTTCTTCGTGGCGGGACAGTTCTGCGGCAGGACCCGCGCCCTCTACGATGAAAACGAGAACCAGGTCGAGTCAGTGGGCCCCGGGTATCCGGTGCAGCTTCTGGGAACACCTGGGGTTCCCGAAGCGGGGGACAGTTTCGTCGTCGTGGAGAGTGAGCAGGAAGCAAGACGGGTGGCCCTCAGACGTCAGCTGGTTGAACGGGAGAAGGACCTTCAGGCTCGCAGAAGGGTGACACTTCAGGACTTCTGGGCAGCCTCGGGCGACGAGAGGATACTCAACATCGTGCTGAAGGCTGACTTCCAGGGCAGCGCCGAGGCCATTGTCGACACACTTCAGAAACTGCAGACTGAAGAAGTCTCGGTGGCCGTGATCCACAGCGGCACGGGCGGTATCAACGAAAGCGATGTCGACCTTGCCGTTGCCTCGAATGCCGTCATCCTTGGTTTCAGGGTCAGACCGGACGCCAGGGCCCGGGAGAGGGCATCGTCACAGGGCATTGAGATCAGCACCTTCAGCGTCATCTACGACATAGAGGACACAGTCAGGAAAGCCCTTTCGGGCCTGCTTCGACCCGAGGAGAAAGAGCAGTTCCTGGGTTCCGCCGAAGTCAGGGAGACATTCAAGGTTCCCAAGGCGGGAACAATTGCCGGGTGCTATGTAATGGCCGGACTTATCAGAAGGAACGCAAGGATCCGTCTGGTTCGCGACGGCGTGATCGTTCACGAAGGCTCGATCTGCTCCCTCAAGCACTTCAAGGAAGACAAGCGGGAGATAAGCGCCGGTTTTGAATGCGGCATAGGCGTCGCGGGATACGGCGACATCAAGGTGGGAGACATAATCGAAAGCTACGAGATCATCCAGATCGCCAGGGAGCTCTGAACCTTGAACCCGCGCAAGCTCGAGAAGCTTTCGGGAACGGTGCAGCGGTTTCTCTCCGACATTCTCGGCAAGGAGATATCCGATCCCCGGCTGAGGGGTGCGATCGTGAACCGTGTCGTGTTGAGCAGCGATGGCTCAAGCGCAAGGGTTTTCTATTCACTCATGGGTTCCGAGGAAGATGAGCGGCAGTGCAGGGAGGCAATGGCTTCCGCACTGCCATTCATCAGACGCCGTCTGGCAGCTTTCCTCGAAACACGTACGGTGCCGGTGCTCCAGTTCGTATACGATTCGTCGATAAGGGAGGGTGAGCTGGTTCTCAGCGCCATCAGGAAGCTGGGAAGGGACACCTCTCCGGATTGAGCGGCGGAGTATACCTCTTCAGCAAGCCGGAAGGTTTGACATCAAGGACCGCATCGACGCTCGTTGCCCGTGCATGGGGCTACTCAAAAAGGGGACACTGCGGCACTCTCGACCCGGCCGCCAGGGGAGTGCTTCCTGTCCTTCTGGGTGGAGCCACCCGGCTTTCCCCCTTTCTGACCGGCGGTTCGAAGATCTACTCATTCACCATGGTCCTGGGAGTGTCCACTGACAGCGACGACATGGAGGGCGAGGTCACGGGCAGAACCGACGCTTCGGCAGTTACACTCCCCATGCTTTCCGGGGCCTTGAAAACCCTCACCGGGTCATTCAGTCAGAAGGCCCCCCTTTTCAGCGCAGTGAGGGTCGGGGGTGTGCGGGCCTACCGGTCGGCCCGGACGGGAGACCGCCCTGAGATGCCTTCCAGGATGGTCGAAGTGAGCGGCTGGGAGATCGGAGAGCTGAAGGATTGCATGGCGCGGCTCAGGGTGACAGTATCCCCCGGAACCTACATAAGGGCACTTGCCCGGGACGCGGGGGAGGCTCTGGGAGTAGGGGCCGTTGCCACCTGCATAGTAAGGGAGTTTTCGGGAGGGTTCACCATCGACGAATGCTCATGCGAGTACGATGATCCCGCCGCCATGCTGACGATGGCGGAAGCAATGCGCGGCTACCCTGTGCGCCGTCTCGCGCCGTCCGAGACCGATGCCGTGCTGCACGGCATTCCGGTTCAGGGTTCCGTCCGCGGAACGGTGTCCATGGTTTCCGACGACGGAAGGCTTGTTGCCGTCGGGTCGGGGAACGGAGAGACCATCCACCCCGCATGCGTTCTGGAGAAGCCGTGCTGACCGCCGTCCTTGGAGGTTTTGACGGCATTCACCTGGGCCACAGGCATTTGATCGCCAGCGCGGTTCCGGCCCCAGTCGTCATCTGCATGGAGCCCATCCCGAGGCAGGTGATCGCAGGTCCCTCCTGGACAAGAAGGCTCACAACACCCGGGGAGCGCCGGAAAGCATTGCACGATATGGGCATAATGGGTATTATTGACCTGCCTTTTCACAGCGGGCTCATGGCGTGTACGCCGGAGGAATTTCCATCGGTTCTCTCGCGCCTGGGCAGGTTCGACCGGGTGGCCGTAGGATGGGATTTCAGGTACGGCCATGATCGCGCGGGGCAGGCGTCCGACCTTGCCGGTTCGCTGCCGGGTGTCGAGGTCATCGTCGTCCCCCCCCTCCTCAGGGAAGGCCGGCCAGTGAAGAGCGAGGGCATTCGCAACCTCCTCGAAGCGGGAATGCTCGACGAGGCGGCGGAACTGCTGGGGCGCGGGTACCGTTGTCTTGGGGTCGTGTCACGGGGAAGGGGGAGGGGAAGGCTGCTGGGGTTTCCCACCATGAACGTGACCGTACCCTGGTGCAAGCTTCTTCCTCCTGCGGGAAGCTATGCAGTGAGTGTCCGGGTGCGCGGTGCAGAGTATCCGGCGGCAGCTTTCAGGCTGCCGGGCAGGAGTTGTGTCGAAGTTCACATCCCCGGTTTTCATGGGGAAACCTACGGATGTGTCGCCGAGGTCGTATTCGCCAGGGGTCTTCGCAGACCGGAGAGGGCGCACGACGACCGACAACTGAAGGAACTGATCGACAGGGATGTCAATGCCGCAATGGAGGTAATGAAACAATGGCAGTGACCACTGAGAAGAAGAGCGAACTCGTTGTGAAGTTCGGAAAGGACGCCCGTGACACGGGCAACGCCGAAGTACAGATAGCCCTTCTCACGGAGAGGATCATGGGACTCACCGAACACGCGAAACTTCACCCCAAGGATCATAACTCCAAGAGGGGGCTGCTCATGCTGGTGGGTCAGAGAAGAAGGCTTCTCGACTACCTGAAGGCCCGCGAAATCGAGAGATACAGGGCAATTGTCGGAGAACTGGGTCTTCGCAGATAGCTGCAGGGCTCGTTGCCCGGACTTTTCCGGGAATCGGAAGTAAGAATCGGAAGAAGAGAAACGATGAAAACGGTTGTTGAAGGTTTGGTTTGCGGAAGAAAACTGACGCTTGAGACCGGCAGGATGGCAAAACAGGCGGGCGGAGCTGTTTATGTTCAGTACGGAGAGTCCGCCGTTCTGGTCGCGGCCTGCGCCCAGTCGATGAGCTACGATCCCGGGTTCTTTCCCCTCACCATCGAATACAGGGAACGCAGCTACGCGGCAGGCAAGATCCCGGGAGGCTTTTTCAAGAGGGAGGGAAGACCCAGCGAAAAGGAGATCCTCACCGCCCGTCTCATCGACAGGCCTCTGAGGCCCCTTTTCGGGGATGGATTCAAGGACGAGGTTCAGGTCTACTGCCTGGTCCTCAGTTCCGACGATGAGAACGATCCCGCCCTTCTTGCCATGATCGGGTCCAGCGCCGCCCTCCTCATTAGCGACATTCCATGGGACGGTCCCGTCTCCTCCGTGAGGGTCGGCCGCATAGATGGCGAGATCATCGTCAACCCCACTGTGCAGCAGCTCGAGGAGAGCGATCTCGACCTTGTCGTGGCCTGCCGCGGGGAAGAAGTGGTGATGCTCGAGGGCAGTTCCAGGGAGCTTCCGGAAGACGTGGTGGCCACCGCCATACAAATGGGGGCCGCCGAAGCCGCCAGGATCAACGCTCTCCAGTTGAACCTCATGCAGCTCGCCGGCAAACCGAAACGTGTTTTCGAAACCGTCTCCCTTCCGGAAGGACTTTACGAAAAGGTCTATCCCGTGGTCGCTCAGGAGATCGGAAAGCACTACGGTCACGGCGGCAAGGAAGAGATGGCCTCGGCGTTCACGAAGGCCCTTGAGATACTGGGCGACCCCGAGGGCGGGTTCGCCCGCGAAGCGGAGGAGAACGGCTGGCAGGACCATGTGCGGAAGGCCGCTTACAAGGCCGAGAAGGATTATTACCGCAGCCGGCTTCTGGGAGACGGGGTCAGGTATGACGGGCGTCTCAGGAACGACGTCAGGAACATAACCTGCGAGATCAGCGTTCTTCCGAGAACGCATGGATCCGCCCTCTTCACAAGGGGCGAGACCCAGGCGCTCGTGGCGGCCACGCTCGGCGGCGCCAGGGATGAACAGAGGGTCGACGACCTTATGGGCGAGTTCTTCAAGAGCTTCATGCTGCACTACAACTTCCCGTCATTCAGCGTGGGCGAGGTCAAGCCCATCCGCGGTCCCGGCCGTCGGGAGATCGGGCACGGTCACCTCGCCGAAACCGCCATACAGGCAGTCATTCCCAAGGACTTCAACTATACGATCCGCGTGGTCAGCGACATCCTCGAGAGCAACGGCTCATCCTCACAGGCCACCGTATGCGGTGCCTCGCTGTGTCTGATGGACGCAGGGGTACCCCTCACCGGCCACGTTGCGGGTGTCGCGCTGGGTCTTGTGACCGATGGCAGGAACAGCATCGTCCTCAGTGATATCGCCGGCGCGGAAGACCACCTCGGCGACATGGACCTCAAGATCGCCGGCACCCGCAACGGCATAACGGCGATCCAGATGGACCTGAAGGTCGAGGGAGTCACCCAGGAACTCCTCGTGGGCGCCTTCCTTCAGGCCAGGGAGAACAGGCTTCACATCCTCGAGAGGATGGAGGAGTGCATCGAAAGCCCCAGGGATGACCTCAGCCCACATGCTCCCCGGATCATCACCATGCAGATCGACAGGGACAAGATCGGCAAGCTCATCGGTCCCGGCGGCAAGAACATAAGGGCCATAACCGAAGAGTCGGGCGCCGAGATCAACATCGCCGACGACGGCACTGTCACTATCCTCACCAACGACGGGAACAAGGCGAAGAAGGCGGTGAAGATGGTCGAGGCGTGCGTTGGCGTTCCCAAGGAGGGCAAGATCTACGAGGGAACCGTCAGCAGTATCCAGGCTTTCGGGGCGTTCGTGGAGATAATGCCCGGCATCGACGGGCTCCTGCACATAAGCCAGATATCGGACAAGCGGATAACCGAGGTAAAGGATGTACTGAGGCGCGGCCAGCAGGTCAGGGTCAAGGTCACCAAGGTCAGGGATGACGGCAAGATAGACCTGACCATGAAAAACCTCGAGGAAACCGTGGAAACGGAAGAAGAGGCCTGATACCGCAATGGGAAGCGCCGTCGTTTTCAGGGTTCTTCCGGAGGGTGAGGGGTTGCCTGTTCCCGAACAGGCAACCCCGGGCTCATCGGGAGTCGATCTGTTTGCGGCTGTCTCCCGCGACCTGATCCTCGATCCGGGCGAGAGGGCCCTTGTATCCGCGGGGATAGCGGTATCGATCCCCACGGGGTTCGAGTGGCAGATCCGCCCCCGAAGCGGCCTTGCCCTTAGACACGGCGTGACGGTCCTCAACTCTCCGGGAACCGTTGATTGCGATTACAGGGGACCTGTCGGCGTCATCCTGGTGAACCTCGGAGATGCGCCGTTCGTGGTCCATCGCGGCGACAGGATCGCCCAGGCCGTATTGACGCGTGTGGAACCCCAGGTCCTGTCCCGCGCGTCTTCCCTTACCGAAACCGAGAGGGGGGACGGCGGCTTTGGTCACACTGGTGTGTAGGTATTCTGTCTTAATCATTCTTTCCGCATTCATCGGCTGTGCCTACAGCTTCCGCGGCAGCCTTCCGCCCGGCCTTGAAACCGTTGAAGTGTCCCAGTTCAGAAGCTCGGTGACCGAATACGGCCTCGAGACCGAACTGACTTCAATCGTGACCGAAACGATGGTGACCGATGGCCGCCTTGCCGTGGTGACGGCCAACCCCGACACCCGGGTTTCCGGACGCGTGACGGCTTTCACGAGGACCGCGGAGGAGTACACGGGTGGTGAACAGGTTCAAAGGTACCGCCTCGATCTCAGGGTTGAGATAACCATGGAGGATCTGAGGAACGAGGATTTCCTGATCCGGAACGAGACGGTCGCAGAGTGGATCCTTTACGACCCCGCTTCCGAAACCCTTTCGCAGGCCCGGGAGAGGCTCGTAAGGGAAGTTGCGGGGGAGATCGTCCAGAAATGCCTCTCCGGTTGGTAAGGGGGATTCCATGACTCGTACCGGCGCTGTCAAACTTGGCTGTCTGATATGGGTGGCGTTGATACTTCTCGTGATACTCTGGGGCTGGAAACTGCTTGATTTCTACGTTCTGGGTCCTGCGGCGGTCAAAAAGGTCATGAACGAAACCTGGAGCGAGGTCAACTCGTTCGCACAGACTCCCGTAAAACAGGCCGAGTACATGACGAGATGGAACCAGTGGAAACGCGAGCAGTCCATTCCATTCGTCTACTCCGGTTTCATGGGGGATTCATTCGTGGTGGAATGGAGCGACACGCTTCCCGTGCCGGTCTTCCCCGACATAACGCACAAGTTCCGCCTGGCAAGAATCGTCTACTGACATGTCTATATCGGGCGACTGGCGCGACAGGCATTCGCAACGCAGTTCGGGGGGGAGGGTTCTCTTCTACATCATACTTCTGGCGGTCACGGTCATCCTGATCCTCAAGGCCGGCGACTTCTCAAGGGGTTTCACCGAGATCTTCCTTCAGGGGAACACGGCGGGAGAACCCAATTGATCTTCGATGCCCACTGTGACACCATGGTCAGGGCCGAATCACCCGAAGCCTTCCTTTCGGGAGGCGGCAAATGCCATGTCGATCTTCCGGGCCTCCGCGAGTCAGGGGTAGCACACCTCGTAACGGCCCTGTGCATCGAACCCTACCCCGAGAGGCTCGCAGACGTCTGGGAGCACGGAACCCGCAATTTCAGGGAGTGTTCCCGTCTTTCCGGCGATGTGAGGCTTCACTTCGCCCTCGAGGGGTGCATGCCGCTTTATCTGGGCATGGAGTTGCCCGCACAACCGCTGGTCGCAAGCCTGACCTGGAACGGAGACAACCCGTACGGTTCAGGAATAGGCGGCAAGGGGGGCCTGACTTCGGCGGGGGAATCACTGGCACGGAGGCTCGATGCCCAGGGTACCCGCCTGGACGCATCCCACCTGAATGACAGGTCAAGGCAAGACCTGCTGTCAATGGGTATTCAAGTTTGCGCCACCCACTGCAACTCCAGGAAGCTGTGCGATTTCCCCCGCAACCTTCCCGATCCCGACCTGAAGGAGATAGCGGCAAACGGCGGAGTGATCGGTGTTACACTCGTGCCCGACTTCCTGCTTCCCGAAGGTGGTGACCCGTCGGTTTCCGATGTGGCCAGGCACATCGAGTACATCGCCGGGATCGCAGGCATCGATTCGGTGGGTCTGGGGTCGGATTTCGACGGCATCAAACTGCTTCCACGGGGTATCCGCAACGTGCTCGACATTCATCTGATCTTCGATGAGCTGTCGAAGGCGGGATGGAACGACACTGACATCGCCAAGGTAAGTTCGGGCAACTGGATGAGGTTCTTTTCCCTGTAACCTTTAACGGAGGTTATTCTTGAAGTACGCACTGCTTTTCCTTGCATCCGCGGTCCTGCTGGCCCAGACACCACTGGAATTCGGGATAATCGACGACCTCATCAGGGGTGAGCCCTACATCAGTCCCCTGAGCATAGAGATCCTCCAGGGCACACCTGCGCCCGGGAACGCAACGCTGAGAATGGCGCTCAGAACCGGAGTCGTCTTCTCGGACGAGGGATCCTTCATTTTCGTGGATTCCCTCGCAGACCGGGTCAACCTCATGGGCAGGGCCGATTACAGGGGGCTTGTCGACAATGCCGCCATCACCCGGCTCTTCAGTGCGGTGAGAAGCAACATGCGCGTTCACGGCACTTCCGGGATCACGCATTTCGCCATCGATCTTGTGACCCCCGACGACATGGGCTGGGTGTCGCTGGAAACCGACGTCTCCAGGGTTGACAGTCTTCTTGGGGGCTTGATCTCACCCTATGAGTTCTGGAACTCTGTCAGGATCGTCCAGATTCAGGTCGGGATGGCCTGTTTTTCCCTGAACGTGGGCATCTTCGACGCCACTCAGGTACCGGATGCCGTTTTGCCGCAGGTGGTGGAAACCCGCGTGTCCACCGGTTCACACGCATGGAAGTCCCTGGTTCTTCCGGGCTGGGGGCAGTTCTCCTCGGGCACGGGGATTCCCCTGATCAACATTCTGGCCGAGGCGGGAGGCATTGCCCTCATCCTCAGTGATGATTATTTGAACGTGGGTGTGGGGGTGCTTGCGCTCAACCACATCATCAGCTTCACGGACCTTCTCTGACGGTACGGGGGGAAACGAAGAATGCGGGATTTTTCGTATTTCGCAACTCTGCTGGGGCTGGTCTTCTGGGGCCTTGCCTTCTGGAACGGCCCTGAGAGCGGCTTCTGGAAACTCGGCAAGCCCGGTCTGTTCATGCTCGCCGTTGCGGTTCTCTTCTTCCTTGTTGATTACCTCATCCCATCCAGAAGGCCTAGAAGAAGGCACAAGGTGCGCAGCGAGACCGCCCGGAAATGCAGCGTCTGCGGAAAGCCGGCACTGAGCGGAAGCCAGTTCTGCAGCTACCACGCGAAGTACGGTTCAGACGGCGAAGCAAGGTAGAACGATCCGGCGCAATTCACTGCTTCTGCTGGTCCTGATCGTGGTTCTCGCGGCGGGGGTCGCCACAAGGCTTTCAAACCCCCCCGCCGAGGAGACCCGCAGGACATTTCCCGCACTCGGGACCTTCGCCACCATCATCATCGAAACCTCGGGGGATCTCGATCCGGAAGCCATGATAACCGGGGCCGACTCCCTCCTGCGCAGTATCGAGGCTGAAACCGGGAGGTTTCCCGGGCAGGCCGTTCATGAGATCAACCTTGCCGGGGGTGCCGCGCTTTCATCGCTTGGTCCGCACATGCTCCGGGTCCTCGCGCTCAGCGATTCCGTATTCCATGCAACCGGCGGGCTCTTTGACCCGACATCCGGAGCTCTCGTAGAGGCATGGGGTTTTCCTGACGATCCCCACCTGCCCACGGAGGCGGAACTGGAGTCGGCGCTGGGTGCTACGGGCTGGCAGCTCCTGGAATTCCGGAACGACTCGATCCTGTTGACCGAGGGCATGAAACTCGATTTCGGCGCTGTGGCGAAGGGCTACGCCGTTGACCGGGTCTACGAGTACCTGCTTTCATGCGGGGCCCGTTCCTGTCTGGTCGAGGTTGGAGGTGAGGTCAGGTGCGGCGGCGGGAGATTGTGGCGGGTCGCGGTGCGCCATCCCCGGAACACCGGTTACTACACCATATACGAGATGAGGTCGGGTGCGCTTGCGACAAGCGGCGACTACGAATGCTACCTTATTCATGAGGGCGTCAGGTACAGCCACCTGATCGATCCGTTCACCGGTTTCTCCGGAACGGGAGCCCAGTCCGCCACGGTGTTCGCCGAAACCTGCGGAAGGGCCGACGCATACGCAACCGCCGCCGCGGTTGGGGGGCGTGAGGCGGTCGGGGGCTTTGACATGGACGGTGTTCTTGGCATACTGCTGCTTACGGAAGACGGGAACGGGGAGGTGTCATCCTGGAGCACGGGCGTTCTCCCGAATTCACGCTGAAGGAAGATGCGGGTCTCCGCTGTCTGATCTGCCCCCACAGGTGCCTCTGGACTGAGTCCCGCCCGTCCGGCCTTTGCCGGGTCAGGGGGGCGGAGCTTTCCGGCTACGGGCAATGCATCGGCATGGCAGTCGATCCGATTGAAAAGAAACCCCTGGCCATGTTCAGACCTGGATCCAGGCTTCTTTCCACCGGTCCGCCGGGCTGCAACCTTTCGTGCAGCCACTGCCAGAACTGGCAGAGTTCGCAGGGCTCACCGCCCACCGTGTACCGCTCTCCAATGGAGCTTGCGGAACTCGCGCTCACATGCAGTGACGGCATCGCCTTCACTTATACCGAACCGGTGGTGTGGTACGAGTACGTGATGGACACGGCTCCTCTGGTCAGGTCCGGGGGGGGGATGGCTGTGATGGTCAGCAACGGTTTCGTGAACCCCGAACCCCTGAGAAGGCTGCTCTCGGTCACCGATGCATGGAACGTTGATCTGAAGGCATGGAACGACGAATTCTACCGCCGGAACTGCAAGGGCAGCCTCCATCCCGTGCTGGAAACACTCGCAACGATCGCAGGGTCGGGCGTTCACCTTGAAGTGACCTACCTTGTCATCCCGGGAGAGAACGACTCCGAGACGGACTGGGACCGGGCGGCCCGGTGGCTGGCCGCCAACTGCGGCGGGAACACCCCGGTTCACGTATCACGCTATTTTCCGAGGTACAGGCAGACCAGACCCGCCACTGCTGTCGAATGCGTTCTGAGGGCAGCCCGTGTGTTCGGCACTCATTTGAAGCACGTTTTCCCGGGGAATGTTTGAGATGAAGCTCCTGCGTCCCGGTGACATCCTGCCGGTGGTGCTTGCGCTGGGTGCTGCGCTGCTGACCGGCGGACAGAGCGGGAAAACGGACCGCACCCATGTGCGTCTGGTCACCCCCGATCGAACGGCGGCCATTTCGCTTTATGCGGATACTCTCATATCGATACCCGTCAGGGACGGGATCACAGTGGTGGAGATCGGGGCCGGAAGTGCAAGGATCAGGTCGTCACCCTGTCCCAGCGGGACATGCGTGGGAACGGGATGGATATCGAGGCCGGGTCAGGCTGCCGTGTGCATGCCGGAAGGAGTATCCATCGAGATAAGGGGCGAAGGGGTGGAGCCGGACGCCGTCAGTTACTGAGAGGCGCCCGGCCCGAAGTCAGCTAATGGCAGCCGTGCCCGGGGCAGCCCTGACAGTCCGTTTCCACGGTCTCCACGATGGGAGCCGACGTTTCCGCGGCTCTTGAGAGGGAATCGCACGAGCAGTCCTCGCATTCGGATTCACAGGTGCGCTCATCCGTGGAGCTTTCACACCCGGCTTCACACGTGCTTTCCGCAGAGGTGCACTCATTGTCTTCCCCAGTGCACGGACTGTCGTCGAGGCCGACCGCGAAAGCGGCACCTGCCAGCAGTGCAAGCAGGATCATCGTTACCCTGAAGGTCCTTTTTTTCATCACTTCTCCATGAACTGACACCAAATGTCAGCAGCAGGGGTGTTCGTCGTTCTTATCACCGTGGCATTCCCTGACCTGGTCATCGGAACATTCAGCGGGTTTGCCCTTCAGCCTGTCCGGGTTCTGGCAGCAGCACTTGTCCTGATCACACACGAACGGCTCCTTTCGGATAAAAGCTTAAGTAACTACGCATATACTTTACCAAGGGAAGCCGATCCCGTCAATGCCCCGCAACAGCGCCCGGGTACTCACGAAGCGCCTGCTTGAGGATTCCAAGCGCCTTGCGCATGTCGTCGTCGTTTATCACGTAGGCGAGCCTGATCTCGTCCTCTCCCTTGCCGGGCGTCGCGTAGAAGCCCGCTGCGGGGGAAACCATCACCGTTGCGCCGTCTACGCTGAAATCGGAGAGAAGCCACGCCGCGAACCTGTCCGCGTTGTCCACCGGTACCCTGATCGTGGCGTAGAAGGCTCCTTCCGGTCTGAGGAAGAAAACGCCCGGTACCCCTTCCAGTTCCTGCATGAGCAGGTCGCGGCGGCGCTGGTAGGTAAGGGCCACGTCATGGTAGTAGGAGGCTCCGAGGTTCTCATAGATCCAGGCGGCTCCGTACTGGGCCATGGTGGGGGGGCAGAGCCTCGCCTGTCCGAGCTTGAGAATGCCTGCCATGACGTCATCGTTGAGGCAGATGAGGTTGCCGAGCCTTGCTCCGCAGCTGCTGAACCTCTTGCTGATGGAATCCATGACCATTACGCGGTCGGCGATTCCGGGGAACTCAAGGACTGAAACGTGGCTGCCGCCGTCGAAAACGAAGTCGCGGTAGACCTCGTCGGAAAGGAGGAACAGGTCGTGCTTTTCAACGATGTCCGCAAGTACGCCAATCTCCTCCCTGCCGAGTACCGTGCCGGTCGGGTTGTTGGGGCTGCAGATGAGGATGGCCTGCGTGCGGGGGGTGATGACGGCCTCGATGGCTTCCCTCGGAGGAAGATGAAAACCGTTCTCGACGGAGCTGGTCACCGGCACCAGTGTGATGCCGGCCATGGATGCGAAGCCGTTGTAGTTCGTATAGAAGGGCTCGAAGCACACTACTTCACCGCCGTGGCTGCACGCCGCCATGAAGGCGAAGTACACGGCCTCGCTCCCGCCGGTGGTGATCATCACACGGTCGTCGGGAACCCTTATGCCGGCCCTTTCGTAGTAACCGGAAATGGCTTTTCTGAGAACGGCAAGCCCCTGGCTGGGGCCGTATGCAAGAACCCTGGGCTCGCTTTCCCTGATTGCCTGCCAGTAGTTCTGCGGTGTTGGGATGTCGGGCTGGCCGATATTGAGATGATATACCTTCGTTCCCCTTCTCTCCGCCGCATCGGAGAGGGGGGTCAGTTTGCGGATCGGGGATGCCTGCATCGAGGCCACCCTTGCGCTGAGCTGAGCCATTTGAGCCTCCTGTGGAATAGCCTGTGAGTGTTCGGGGATTATACAACTTATATTCCGGCCATGAGTGCCGGTGGCCGGAAACTGGTTGTAAGGACCTGTGAACTCCCCATAAGGGGGAGTTGGGATGACTGCATGGAAAGGGCTGTCAAAGCCTGTTCCATTGCACCCCTCCCCGATGTTTCATTGCTTCCCGAGCTGTTCACAATCGGTTTTGTGATGGACAGGATCGAAGGGGCAGCGCTGGCCCCCTCCGACCTTTCCGGCCTACCCCTCGCACTTGCCGCACGGGAGTGCGGAACATGGGTCCTCGGAGGGTCATTCCCCGTTCGAACCACCAGGGGCATCGTGAACACAATGCCCGTCTTCTCGCCTTCAGGCTCGCTCGTCCATATCGTCGAGAAGATTCACCTCTTCAGGAACATGCATGAGGATGCAGCGTTCACGGGGGGGCTTCCAACTGGTGTGTTTGATCTCCAAGGCATTGAGGCGGGGGCTGCGGTATGCTACGATCTCCGCTTTCCCGAGGTTTTTCGTGACCTTGCCCTCGGGGGTGCGCGCATCATCTTCGTGGCAGCCCAGTGGCCCCTCCAGCGCCGCAGGGTTTTCCGATGCCTGCTTCAGGCAAGGGCCTCCGAAGCACAGGTGTTCACCGTGGGATGCAACCTCGGGGGCGACCATCTGGGTTCGAAGTTCAGGGGCGGGGGAGGGGTATGCGCACCTTCGGGAGATTTCCTGAAGGGCGGAAGGGTGGCTCCGGGTGTGACCGACTACGAACTGGACATGGGGCTCGTCGAGCTTGAAAGAAAAAGGATCGACTGTCTTTCCGACAGAAGGCCCGAAGTCTACGGAACGATCACGGAGGCGGTGAAATGAACCAGGGGCTCGGAAAGACGATTGCGGTCTCCCTCTCCATAATGGCCCTTCTGGCTCTGGGAGTCGTTCTCAAGGTAATGGCGGGCGTCTTCACCCAGATCACCATCGCGCTGTTCGCGATGTTCCTTGTCGAACCGGCCGTGGGCCGGGCGACCTTCGTGATCGACCGTCTCCTTCAGAAGCTTTCCCCGGCACGAAGGAGAAGGAGACCTTCGGACAGGAAGAAGAGCCATCTCGCAGAGTTCATGGGTTCGCTGATCGTAATCCTCCTGGCCCTTGCACTGGTGGCCTTCGCGATCCTCATACTCTACGCCGCCGGCAACATGCTGCTTGACCGCAAGGCCGATCTCGTGACCAATGTCGTCGAACCCGTCGTGGCATTCATCAACGGTGTTCAGAACAACTGGCTGCCCGAGATGTACAGGTCGATGGGCGTGGAGGAGGCCGCTCAGCCCGTTCCTGTCGGCATCCTTCCCGTCAAATCGTCTCCGGCCGACTCACTGGACACTTCACCGATGGCCGTCTTCGATGATGCGATAGGAAGTTTCTCCATTGCCTCGCTGGTTCCCACCGCGGCGAACCTTCTTGGATCGCTTTCCGCCCTGCTCATGAAGGTGGCCATCGTCACCATGCTCACGGTATTCATGCTCAGCGGCAGAAGGCTGTTCTCCGAAAAGCTCACTGAGCTGAACATAGTGGAGCGGGAGAAGATAGAGAAGGTGCTCTCCAGGGTCGAGGGCGTTCCAAGAAGGTATCTCGTCGCCAAACTCTTCGCGAGCCTTCTCACGGGGATCCTCGTGGGTTCGGTCCTCCTGCTGTGGCTTGAACCCGGCGATGCATTCATCTGGGGCTTCATCGCCATGGTCATGGACTTCATTCCCTTCTTCGGCTCCCTGATCTCCGTGACCCTCATCGCGCTCTACACCCTTTCCGTCGCGGGATTGCGGGGTCTTTGGGCGGCACCCGTCGTGATCGTCGTTAACAACATCGTCTCGAACGTGATAGAACCCAATTATTTCGGCAGGGTTCTTCCCATAGGCAAACTGACTGTTCTCATGTGCGTGCTTTTCTGGGGGTATCTCTGGGGACTGACCGGTGTCCTGCTGGCGGTTCCCATCACAATCATGCTCAAGGAGTTCATTGAGCAGGTCTTCGGACGCAACGCCTTCACCGTTGCGATGGAGGTATGATGCCGGGCTTGTTGCTTAACTCGATCCTCCTCGTTCTGTCCGCGAACGGGATAACGTTTACGTGGTCAACGCAGTCGCAGCCCATCGTGACCGGCACCGTCATTGGCCAGCGCGTACACCTTCAGGGTGTGCCATCCGTTGCCAGTCCGGGAGCGCCGCTGCTGCCCCTTGCACCGCTGATGGTGGTACTCCCCGCCGGCGCAACGGCCGACAGCGTAACCTTCAACGTCACAGGATCATCCGTGTTTCCATCGAGGGTAAGGCCGTCTCCCGCACAGCGGGGTGTACCCATTTCGAGATACTCCGATTTCGAGTTCACTCCCGAGAACCCCGAGGCGTATTCCCGAAGCACCGATGTGGTGGCCAGACTGGAAGGTCAGGGTACCCTCATGGGGTATCCGGTTGCGGAAATCGTTGTCAGGCCCGTTTCATGGAATCCTGAAACCTCTCTTCTTACGGTGACTTGCGCCATGGATGTAACCGTTCACTACCACTTCGGGGGGCAGATCCAGGGCCCGAGGGCAAGGGGAGCCCTCGGGTCGCTTGTCGCCGCAGATGTGGTCAGGCGTGCCGTCATCAACCCGCAGGATGTGGTTCCGTATCCCGTCACTGAAGACCTCCCGTGGGGAGAGTATCTCATCGTAACATCCGGCGCGCTCGAGGCGGCATTTGAACCTCTTGCGGAGTGGAAGACCCTCAAGGGCGTGCCTGCGCGAATAGTGACAATGGACTACATTGACGACGCGTATTCGGGGGTCGATGCGGCCCAGCGGCTGAGGTTCTTCCTGTGGGATGTCTTCCAGGGAACACCCCCGACATTCATCCTGCTCGCGGGCGACACTCCGGGAGTGCCCCACCGGAACTGCTACGCCACTGCCGAGGGCTACGTTGACTACCCTTCGGCCGACATCTACTTCCAGGACATGAACGACACGGCTCCCGGCGTCGATGCCTGGGACATGAACGGCAACGGTGTCTGGGGCGAGCTGAACGGGGTGGACAACCTCGACTACCACCCTGATTACATCATCGGCAGGGCATCCGTGGAGAACACATCTGAGGCTGCCCTGTTCATCGGCAAGGTCCTTGCCTACGAGAGCGCGCCCGACACTCCGGCGTGGTACAACTCAATGGGCTTCACCACTTCCGTTCTCTGGAGCAGTCCATACTGTCCGGGCTGCGCCGGCAAGGAAAAGGTGGACACCCTTTACACTCCCGAGGGATGGTCGATCACCAAACTCTACGAAGACTGGGGAACGCAGAGTTACGCCGCGACGATGAACATGCTCAACCAGGGCATGCACCTCGTGAACCACGCCGGACACGGCAGCGAAACCTACGTGTCCATAGGCTCGGGAGGTCTTTCAAACTCCGACTTCATGGGGCTCGTGAACATCTCCCAGAACGGAAGACCGTCGATCTGGAACACCATTGCCTGTCTCTCCGGTTCCTTCGACACCGGGACCTGCCTTGCCGAGGCGTGGATCCGCTCACCGGGCGGGGGCGGGTTCTGCATCATGAACACCCGCTACGGCTGGGGTGAACCCTCCGATCCGGGCAACCAGTGGAGTGAACTGGTCGATCAGGAGTTCTTCGCCAACTTTTTCGTCGAGGACGCCTTCTACCTGGGCGATGCGGCCATGACCGCAAAGGACGACTTCGTCGCCCTCATCCCATCCGACACGCACTACGACTGGATCGCAAAGAGCAACACCCTTTTCGGCGACCCCGAGCTGCCCATGTGGCTCCAGGTCCCGCAGACACTGGAGATCGGACCGGTGACACTGAACGAAGGACAGACAGACCTCGAAGTGAGCGTTGAAAGCGGGGGAGCTCCTCTCGCCGGCGCAAGGGTCTGCCTCATGCAGGGTGAGTGGGATGATCCGGTCACGTACGTCACCGGCACCACCGATGCATCGGGCCAGGCAACGCTTCTTTTTCCTCTGCTTCCCGCAATACCCGACTCGGCTTCGGTAACTGTCTGGGCCCGGGATCATGTCACCACGTCATTGAGGGTGGCCATCGGCAATCTCGGAGTGGAGGGACAGGGTTCGTCCGGTGTCCCCTCGCTCCAGATCACATCCCCGGTTCCCGCCATGACGGTAGTGAGCCTCAGGTGGTCATCTCCGACGCCATGCGCCATCTCCCTTTACGATCTGGCCGGCAGGATCGTCATGAACCTGGGTTCAGGCCTTCTTGGCGAAGGAGAGGCCTCATTCAGCGCCCGTCACGTTCCGGCAGGGGTATACTTCATCAGGCTCGATGCCGAAGGCACCGGGACCCTCACGGAGAGACTGGTGGTGATCCGTTGACCCTGCGTGTCGTGCCGCTTCTTCCAATGGCGCTTTTCCTGGGATGCATGAACACGCCCGAAGCCGTTCGCAACCAGTGCAGGGCCAACATGAACACCCTTTCGTCCGATATGGCCATGTTCAGGGTGACCACCGGCTTCTGGACCGACGACATCGTTTCACTTGACAGCTCCGCGGGACGAAGCGTTCCCCTGGTCTGTCCCGAATGCGGCGAACCCTACGGGATAACGATTCACGAGCAGGGCTACGTCCTGAGCTGTCCTGGATCCCTCCACGGAAGCATAGACACCGGAACACAGGACTGGAGCCGATAGGAGGACCATGCAGGTACTGAGGAAGGAAAACGGGATAACGCTTCTCAGATTCGACAGGGGCGAGCCCTTTCCACAAACCCTGAAGGAGTACTGCTCGCAGAGCGGTCTCGAATCGGGTGTGGTGCTCTGCGGCATCGGAATGCTTTCAAACACCACCATCGGCAGGTACGACGGGACCGAGTATTCCACGACGGTTCTCTCTGATTCTCTGGAAGTCCTCTCCCTTCAGGGGAACATATCCATGAAGGAGGGCGAGCCCTTCGTTCACCTTCATGCATCCCTTGCGGACCATGATTTTACGGCCAGGGGAGGCCACCTTTTCGATGCCACCGTTTCGATGGTGATCGAACTAGCGATAGCCGAACTTTCTCCGGGACTAGTCAGGCAACCCATGGGCGGAGCCTTCTGGAGGCTCGAGCCGGCCAAAACTTGACATCATGGGTGCAGGGGTTATGTTTCTGCGGCTTTCTATGGGGCTTTAGCTCAGTTGGCTAGAGCGCTTGACTGGCAGTCAAGAGGTCAGGGGTTCGACTCCCCTAAGCTCCACCAGTATTTTTGCGGCGGCTTCGGCCGCCGCATCCCCTTAGTTGACGGCTGTCAAGGGGTTGCATATTGTGCGGGCATTGTCTATCTTACCCGCTCTTGAAACTTTGAAAGAAGTTATAGTTCTGGCATACAAGCATATCTCTCACTCTGACCGATGCGGGAGGAAAAATGACCAAGGCTGACATCGTCGCAAGCATCGCCGACAAGACAGGGCTGACCAAAAAGGAAGTAGCCTTCGTGGTCAACAGGTTCTTCGAGGAAGTCAAGGACGCAATGTTCTCTAAGGAGCACATTGAGATCCGTGGCTTCGGCACGTTCAAGGTCGTGGAAAGAAACGAACGCAAGGCCCGCAACCCGCACAGCGGCGAAACCGTTCTCGTTCCCAGGCGCTCAGTTCCCGTGTTCAAGCCGTCCCGCTCGGTAAAGGAAAGGGTGGCAAAGTAAAGTGCCCAATGGAAGAAAGCGCAAGCGACAGAAGATCGCAAATCACAAGCGTAAGAAAAGGCGTCGCGCCAACAGGCACAAGAAGAAGATCCGTTAGAAATTGATTGTAGCGGTTCTTTCCGATACGCATGTTCCCACACGGGCCGGCAACCTGCCCGGAAGAGTTTACGAGGTCTGCTGCGAGGCAGACCTCGTCCTTCATTGCGGCGATTTCGTCGAACCGGAGGTATACCGCGACCTGCAGCGTTTCGCCCCCGTCACGGGTGTGCTGGGCAACATGGACGGTTACGGCCTCCGTGCCATCCTTCCCGAAACCCTCACGTTCACGCTCGAAGGCGTCAAGGTATGCATGACACATGGCTCAGGCCCCCGGACCGGTCTTCGGGAAAGGGTGAGGGCCCTGTTTGAACCGGAGGACCCGGGGATCATCCTTTTCGGCCATTCCCACCGGTTCACCGAGTACAGGGAGAGCGGTCTTCTGATGCTCAACCCCGGTGCGGTCGAGGGAAGCAGGGGTTGCAGGTCGATGGCGCTCCTCACCATTGGCAATGGCGCCGAACCCTCTGTTGAACAGATACTCTTCTGACTTGAAACAGGGGACCCGACAGGTTATCTTACAGGCTCATTGCCCCCGTAGCTCAGTTGGATAGAGCGCCGGCCTCCGGAGCCGGAAGCTTGGGTTCGAATCCCGACGGGGGTACCAGTCGATGGAGGGGCGCTGTTCGGCGTCCCTCCATTTCTTTGACCTTGTATCAGATGCAGGATGACAGGCCGTTACAGACTCTCCAAACGAAATGCGAAGCTTGACAATCGAGAACGCTGTGGAATAGAGTTACGATAACAGCCAAACCTGTGTTGCGGCGGCAGCGTCAGGAACATTCCCGGCACGTCGCTCCACAACAGGGTTTCGCATTGAACGGAGGTAGAAGAGGATGTCATCAAAGGGGTCTTTCTTCTTGATTGCTGCTCTGATGGTGTTTGCAGCTTTCGCAAACGCCGGTGAGCTTCCCGCCACCGCCGGCCCGAGCTGGCAGTACGCACCCGTGGCGCAGGGCACCGACATGGGTTCCAGCATTCCCCTCTACAACGACCGGGTTGATTCAGCCATCGACCAGAACCAGCCCAGCGGATCAACCTACATCGCGGCGTTCAGCCAGACCGGCCTCGCCCAGTCATTCCAGCAGACTAACACCAACATCAACGGTGCCGGTATCCTTCTCCAGGCCTCCGTCGGCTCAAGCGCTCCCGTCACCATCCAGCTCTGGACAAACCTTCCGAATGCCGGGGGTTCCATGCTGGCTGAAGCCACCGCTACAGGCACTGCGGGGACATGGGTCGACGTATACTGGACCTACGTCACTGTCACCCCCGCGACCACGTACTATCTGGTGTTCACCGGCAACACGAGTCTGGGAATAGCCGGCGAGATAAACAATCCCTACGCCTTCGGCCAGTGCTACGCAAACGCTGGTTACGGTTCGTACCCGAACTTCGATTACGCCTTCAGGACCTTCTACCAGTTGGACGTCGCCCTTTCCCGCGACACCTGGGCGGGTGTGAAGAGCTCCTTCTAGCACACCCGTTTTGTAAGGGAGGCCCGGGCCGCAAAGCCCGGGCCTCTTTTCGATATCAAGAGAGCGGCCCGCTCCTTTCGGAACGGGCCGCACGCGTCTCTTCAGTTGCTAGCGCAGCAGCGTGAGCCTTGAAACCGCGGCGCCCGAGGGGCCTGAAACCCTCACGAAATAGAGGCCGTTGGCGAGGTTGCCGGGAATGTTCCACATGAAGTTGTGGGAACCCGGGTTGATGTCGCCGTTGTGTACCGAGGCCACTGCACGACCCGCGACGTCGTAGACGTTGAGGGATACGGTCTGGGCCGCGGGGACGTAGAGGGAGAAGGAGGCGTGGGAAACGGCAGGGTTGGGGGAAACGCCGGAGAGGAACATGGTCGATGGGTCGACCGCGGCGCCGCTGGCCTCTTCGTTCCCAACCATCTCAAGGGCGGCCAGGACTGCCTGATAGATGTCAACACGGCCTGCGCCGTAGATGTTGTCCTTGCCCGCAGCCCCGAGGTCGACGGATGTCATCTCCAGAAGGGAGTCCATCTGGGCGTTGGTGAGGTTGGGGTTGGCATCGAGGAGGAGGGCCATGCAGCCGGCGATGTGCGGCGTTGCCATCGAGGTTCCGCTCATCGTGGTGTAGCCCGAGGGGTTGCTGTAGCTGAGGCTCACAACGTCTACGCCGGGTCCGGAGATGTCGGGGTCGATGAGGCCGATGGCCGGGGCGGTGTCGGGGTAGTCGAACCAGGGGGCGTCGTACTTCCAGGTGGAGTAACCGACGCTGGAGAAGGAAGCGATGTTGTCATTGCTGTCGGTGGCGCCAACGGTTACAACGGCCGAAAGACCGCCGGTCGTTGTCTGGTCGGGGTGAAGCCATGGGGGAGGGCAGTCGCCGGGGGTGCGGATGTCGCCCGGGTAGGAGGGATTTCCGCCCTCGTTACCGGCGGCGATGGCATGGTGAACACCTGCTGCAAGGCTGTTCTCGACTACTTCCCGCCACTCCTGACGGTTCGGATTCTGGCTCTGGGGCCAGCCGAAGGATGAAGAGACTACGCTTGCGCCATGCTCGACGGCGAACTCGTAGGCATCCCAGCACTGCTGTTCGGTGGAGAACGTCATGGCGGTCTTGAGCGCCATGATGGTAGCCTCGGGTGCAACGCCGGTCTGGGTGCCGGAGGTGCCGTCACCCGCAACCGTGCCGGCCGTGTGGGTGCCGTGACCGCTTGTGTCCATGGGGTCGCCGGTGCCGCTTGCGAAGTTCCAGCCGTAGTGGTAACCGGCGGCGGTGTCGTGCCACATCTGGTTGTGGATGTCGTTGTGGTTGTAGTTGACACCCGTGTCGACGACGGCGACGATGATGCCTTCGCCTTCGTAACCGAGGGCCCAGACGTCGGGGGCGTTTATCTTCTCAAGACCCCAGGTGGTGGCGAGCCTGACCTCTTCGGGAGTTGGTTCCCTGACGTCGACCGGTTCGATGCTGATGTCGGTGTAGGTGACCAGGGAGATGTATTCAACATCACCCCGAAGGGAGAGCTGCCTGATCGCCTGCGGTGTTGCGTGGCATCCTATGGCATTGACTATCCAGCTCTGGTGAACCTCTGTGACTGCTCCGCCGGGAAAGTCGGCCATGGCTTCCACTATCGGCTGCTGAGCCTGGGTGGCGAAGGCCTTGAGCACGCTGACGGCGAGCTCCCGTCTCTGGTCGGGCGTCATGTTGGAGGCAACGCTGTTTATGTAGTCGAGGTCTGCGCGTCCAACCGGCATTACAAGCACGGGGATGAGCCGGTCGGGGGCCGACAGGGCCATCTCCAGTTGAAGCTGCTCGCTGATGACACCGGCGAAGCCGGAGGCAGCGATGAGAAGAACTAGAAGCAAGGGGGTTTTCATACCGTTCCTTTCAGTGTTGGGAAAAGGGAACAACAACATACGAAAAATATAATGAATTCCGCGGGAAAAAAACGGGGTCGGTGAAGAAGGACATGTCAGGGAAGGATCCTGACTGCGGATACGAATCGTCTGACGTAGTTGGACTGGTCTATCGGGGTTACCGTGACCCCGATGTTCCTGTAGGAAGAGGAATGGACGAAGTTGCCGTTGCCGATGTAAATGCCCACATGACCGGGATTCTGGAAAATGAGAAGGTCGCCGGGAAGGATGCTGTCGCGGGGGACCTCGGTTCCCGCCGATGCCATGGCACCCGCCGTGCGGGGGAGGGTGACGCCGTTGTCACCGAATACCCTGTACACAAGACCGCTGCAGTCGAAACCCGACGAATCGGTTCCGCCCCATACGTAGGGAGTGCCAACGTGTGAGAGGGCATCGGATACGATGGCGTCGGCGAGGTCGACACGAGGAAGCGAATCGGAGGCTGTTGCAGCAGCGAGAACCATGGCGGCCAATAATGCGCAGAAAGGCATGTCAGTACTGTCCCATCTTGTTCAGGCGCATGGCCTTTCTCTCAAAGACCCTGAAAACCATAAGACCCGCGGCCAGGTAGAACAGGCTGTTGGCCGTTATAAGGATGTACCACCATGCCGGGAAATTGGTTCCATGAACGGTGTGGGAGTTCACCGTGTGGGCCCCCGCAACGAATGGAAGCAGTGCCCATCCCGTGAACGGGTAGACAGGAAGCAGCATCATCCCGATCAGGGCGAATGACAGGATCCCGTAGACCGAGCCGATCCTCTTGTGGATCAGACCGATGCCGCCAAGCATGAACGATATCCCGACGAGCGAGAGAATACTGAGGAGGAGAACGCCATAGAAGAATGGGAAATCCACCGTCAGCATCCTGCCCGTCGTGAGCATGGAGAGGAAAAGCATTATCGTGACGAAGATGTAGTTGAACAGGATGCCGTTGAGAATCCTGAACAGAAAGATCATGTCCGCCCCCAGGGGTGACAGGTAGAGCTGCTCGAGCGTGCCTGTCTGGGATTCATTCATGACCTCCCCGCCCGTGGCCTGTATTGACATCATCGCCATCAGCCAGAGCACATAGCCCACCACCATTGAATCGAGGGAGTCGCCTGAGACGCTTCCGCCGGCGATGGCCCTCACCCCCCAGAACATTCCGAGGAATACAAGGTACATCACCAGCACCAGGGCGCCTGTGTTGAAGAAATATCTTTTCAGACCCCACCCCATGAGCCTCAGCTCGGCAACGGCAAGGGTCAGCATCCGCATCAGGGCTCCCTCCGGATCATCTGCAGAAAGATGTCCTCGAGATCGTTCCCGCTGGTGCTGAAATCCTTCACGACCGATCCGCCCCCGCGAAGGATATCCATCAGATCCATGATGCTGCCGGGCTGGTGCAGCCTTATCCTCAGCCTGCACGAGCCGTCATCGCATACTGTCTGACACGGTCCCAGAGCTTCGGCAGCCTCGGTCTGCGCCTGTGTCAGGGGCGCCTCAAGGACAACCTCGACGGTTTTCTCAGAGAATCGAGCCTTCAGGCTCTGAAGGGTTTCATCGGAAATGATCCGGCCCGATCTGATGATAAGCACCCTGTCGCACAGGGATTCGATGAAGCCCATGTCGTGCGAGGTCACCAGGATGGTCTTGCCGTGCTCCCCGACAAGCGATCTGATCCAGTTGCGCATGGAGAGGGCGATCTCAACGTCGAGCCCCATCGTCGGTTCGTCGAGGAACAGGACTTCGGGATCGTGCACGAAGGCGCATGCCATTGCGACCTTTTGTTTCATTCCGCTGGAGAACTGCCTCACCTCCTTGTTGCGAACTTCCCAGAGCTCGAGCTTCCTGAGGAGGTGTTCGATCATGGGGGTCGCCCGCCTGGCGGAAATTCCCCTGATCCCGGCGAAGTACAGGAGGTTCTCGCGGGGGGAGAGGTACCAGTAGATGTTCCTTGCTCCCTCGAGCACTGCGCCGGCACTTTCGAGAACGCGCTTCCTGTTTTTGGCGACGGAAAGGCCGTTCACGAGTATCTCGCCGCTGTCATGGCTTACGAGGCCGAGGATGGATTTGAGGGTTGTTGTCTTTCCCGAGCCGTTAGGGCCCAGGATTCCCAGTATCTCACCCTTTCGGGCCTGAAATGAGAGGCCGTCGACGGCTATGGTCCTGCCGTAGGTCTTCCTGAGGTTTTCGACATGAATCAGAACGCCGGGGTCGGTCATGACCTGTCCAAATGGAAAAGGGGGGCGGAAACGAGTTCCGCCCCCCGCAGCAGGATTAGAAGGAGCTCTTGATGTTTGCCCAGGTGGAGGGGGAGAGGGACTGGGGGTCCCAGTCGATGTCGAGAACGTAGAGGAAGGAGTTCTGGGGGTAGACGTAGAGGTATTCGCCGTCGTAGTCGATACCGCCGTTGACTTCGGCCTCTTCGGTGAAGGTGGCGGACCACACCGGTGTGGGATTGGGTGAGCCGTCAGGGTTGATGTAGTGGATGAAGATATTGTCTTCGTCGGCAAGGCCGCAGGCAACGAACAGGTAGTCGCCCCAGACCGCGAGGCCGTAGACGGATGTGTAGGGGATCTCGGTCCAGCCGCTGATGCTTGTTTCTGTTCCGGTGTAGGGGCCCCAGGCGAGGACATCTTCGTTGGGGGAACCGACATACACCTGACCCTTGCCGGCACCGATCCCGAAGAGGTTGGTATATCCGGCAGGACCGGCGATGTTGGCCACGTGCGACCCGTTCTCGGCAAAAACGGCGAACATGCTGGTGCCGTAATCGGTCATGAACCAGCGGTTGCCGGTGCCGTACTCGCAGTAGGCCTGATCGTCGGGGTCGACGCCTTCGGTGATCTCCCAGGAACCTTCGGGGGCGCCGGTGACCATGTCGAACTCGTAGTTCACCAGGTCGCTCCAGTTGAGTATCCAGATGCTGTTGGGAACGTTGTCCTGGATGGCAAGGCCGTAGGAGGCGCTGAGGCCGCCTATGAGGGTGCTTACGACGGTGTAGCTTCCCCTGTTGTAGCTGGGATTCTCGGAATGGCTCGGGCCTCCCGTTCTGACAGAGGCGAACGCGCTGACGGTAAGGCAGACAAGTAACACGGCAAGAATTCTCATGATCCTCTCCATTCATTTCTGAGTGCAGGCTTCAATCTAATATTTCATTCGGGCTGTTCTGTCAATAAGCTGTCCATCACATCCCGGCCTTCGCTGCGGCTATATTCATCGCAATGACGGGGGAGGTCTTCAATGAAAAGGGCGGTTGGCATTTTGCTCATCGTTGTCCCTATTGCGTTTGCCTTCAGGGGCGGTTCGGTTCCCGAAGCACGATATGACGGCTCGGCGGGTTCGGTCTGGCTTGACCGATTTCTTGCCTGTGATGGGATGTCGTACTCAGCCTTTCTGTCCGAGCTTGAGCTTTTCGAGGCCGAAACGGGCAGGGGCTGGGGCCGGCGGCCTTCCACATGGCGATGGGCGCCCCGCATGAGGGAGTGGGAACGCATCGCTCCCGAAATGGAGGGGCTGGCGGATCTTCTTGGAAGGCTTGACCTCGAGTGGTCACAGCACGCCTACCTCGATGCCCTGACGGCGTATGTCGACTACTACAGGTTCAGCATGAGGTCAACGTACGGACTGGAAGACAGCCGGACAAGGTTCTTCGAGAGCTTTGCCGGGGACGGTCCGCTTCAATTGGGCAACCCGCCCGAAGCGGACTGCGAATCCCTTGACCTTGTCGCCCGGGCGGTGGGGGAGATCAGGGCAATGCTCAGCCCCGAACAGATGGAGAGCGCTGCAGAGCTTGTCTCCTCGGGATGCCGTTCGTTCAGACCGTATCGGTACTGAGCCTTCCGTAGACCAGGACATTCCGGGGGGAACCGCGAAGCACGAATGATTCACGCAGTTTGCCCTCGAGGGTGAAACCCATCCTTTCGAGAAGCCTCTCCGACCTTGTATTGCCTTCGATGACACGCGCCTCAACCCTGTGCAGGTTCATGGTTCCGAAAGCGTAGGTCAGAACTGCGCCGAGGGCCTCGGTCATGTAACCCCTGCAAACAAAGCTTCTGTCGAGATCGAAGGCCGCTTCCGCAAGCAGATCATGAAAACTGAACTCCTGCAGTGACACGCTTCCCGCGTAATCGCCGGTTGCCTTCTCACGTATCGCCCAGTTCAGGGAAACACCCCGTTCATGACCGTTGATGTACTCGTCCAGAACGCCCTCGAGACAATCGGGTCCGTCTGCTGGATCGGTCACGAACTCGACCGTGAGGGGGTCGGAAAGGCAGCGGAAAATGCTTTCGAGATCGGTGCTCCTGAATGCGCCAAGCACCAGCCGGGTTGTTTCCAGAACGGGAAAGCGCCCGGGCCAGAGAACCTCGGGGTGTGGGTTCAACTACTCTTTTCCGGGGTGGATCAGCATCGCCTTCCTGAACTCCACCGTGTTCTTCTTCAGTTCCCGGTTCATCACGGCGAGGGTCGTGAAGGTCTGGTCGGTGAATTGAAGCCTCTTTACGAGAACCCTCATGAAACCCATCAGGAACCTGGCCGCAAGCTTCGGCTTCTCATCCATCAGCTTCTGGAAGCGGTCGAAGCTCATTCGGTGAAGTATGGAATCCTCGTTGGCTATCACCGTGGCGGAACGGGGGGAACCGTCGATGAAGCTCATCTCGCCGAACACGTCGCCCTCGGCGAAGATTGCCAGGGGAACGACGTCCTCGTCCCAGCTGTCCGCCGCGGTGGCAGAACCGCTTTTGATGACGAACAGGTCACGGCTTGCATCGTCCTTGAGAATGATGGGGGAATCCTTGCGGTAAAGCTCGCTGTCGCAGCATGCGAGGAACTCTTCCTTCTCGTCGGCGGTAAGGTGTTCAAAGAACAGGTTTGGCATATTCCTTTTCCTTTCCGGTATGTTTTCACAGAGCCTATTGTAATGGAAAGGATGACCATGGAAAAGAGACTGGTTCCTCTCCTTCCCCTGGCGCTTCTCGCGCTTGTTTCCTGCGGGGAGCGGCAGGATGGTGACTCCGGAGCACCGGAGGACGGGCGGCAACCCGTGATCGTGGTTACCGACACCATTGGCGTCGAGACGGGTGACGAGAGGCTTACCTTCGGTTTCATCACCGGGACCGGGATGACCCCCAATGGTGATGTTGCAGTGCTGGACGCACAGAAGGCAACCCTTCAGGTCTTCTCTCCCGAAGGTGAAGAGCTGCTTTCGATGGGGGGGTTCGGCCCGGGTCCGGGCGAGTTTCAGTTCCCGATGGCCATGGCGGTGCTTCAAGACGGGTACGCCGTTTCCGACCTCATGGGGGGCAAGATCGTGTTCTTCGATGAAAACGGCGTTTTCCAGAGGGAACTGACCGGTTTCTTCCCAACACCTCCAATGAGCATAGTCGCCTCGACACCGGGAGGAGTGGCGGGGGTCTCAATGAAGGTCGAGGCAGGAGGCGACGGCGCTCCCAGTGCATCGATGATCCTGGCTTCGTGGCGCGACTCGCCTGAACCCTCCATTTTGTTTCATTCGATCCCCGTTCCGATGGATGGCGGAAGGATCATGTCCAGACCCGAGTTCGAAGTATCGCCAGGTCCCGGCGGTTCGGTCTTTTTTGCCGAAGAATCGGACTCGCTCCTTCTGGTCCTCGGTTTTTCGCCTGAAGGCGAAACGATCTTCTCTGTCAGTGAACCCTTCGAGAGGACACCCAAATCCGAAGAGGAGCTTGCGGAGGAGTCCCTCAGCATTTCGCTGCGGATAACCAACGGAGAGTCCACCCTCGATCGAACACGGAGCAGGGACGAACACCCCTACAGAACCGTTGTGACCGGAATAGGCGTCGATTCACTGGGCAGGGTCTGGCTGGAGATGGGGAACACCGGCCAGCCTTTCTTCAGGGTCTATTCACCCGATGGCGGCAGCTTTGCCACCGTGGTTCCCGAAAACCCGGAAGGGCTTTCGAGGGCCGACTACAGCATCACCCCATACGGCGCCGTCGCCGGTGAGCCCGACCCCCTGGACTGGCCCAAGGTCTATCTTCTTTCCATACCCACAGGAAACGAGGTTGAGCAATGATCAGACCAGGAGAGCAAATCGAGCGTTTCGTGCTGAAAACCCATCTGGGAGAGGAATTCGACTCCGAGGCTCACGGTGACAAATGCCTTCTGCTTTCATTTCACCCCCTCGCCTGGACATCCGTGTGCGCCGCTCAGATGAAGGGCCTTGAAGACAGCATGTCGTTCTTCGAGTCGCGCGGCGTGCTGCCCGTGGGCATAAGCGTGGATGCCCACACCGCAAAGAAGCCATGGGCCGAGCACCTGGGTCTTCAGAATCTCATTCTTCTGTCAGATTTCTGGCCGCATGGCGGCCTTGCGGAGAGACTCGGTCTCTTCATCCCGGAGAAGGGCATCAGCGGAAGGGCAAACGTGCTGGTGAGCTGCGGTCCCGGGGCAAAGGTGCTCTGGGCCAGGCAGTACGACATTCCCCAGCTTCCCGACATCGAAGAGGTCAGGGCGGCAGTTGACACCTGCTGCGGAGGGTGTTGTTCTTGCCGGTGACCTTTTTCGGATCGGTGATCTTCGATCTTGACGGAACACTTCTCGACAGCATGCCCGACATCATGAGGGTGGGCAATGAACTCATGCGCAGGAACGGACTCGCCCCGCGCTCACGGGATGACTTCAGGGCTGCCGTGGGCATGGGCCTCGAGGAACTTTACCGTCGCATCCTCGGCCCGGACGCGCCAGCCCGCCTTGTCGAGCGGATGGCGTCCGAGGCCGGGGAGGCCCACGAGAAAGTTGCAGAGAGCACCGCAGCGCCCTACCCGGGCATTCCCGGGCTTCTTCTGCAGCTTGCTGAATGCGGAGTTCGAATGGGCGTGCTTTCGAACAAGCCCCATGGGGCGGTTACCGGAAGTCTCGAACGCTTCTTCCCCGGGACGCGGTTCGAGGCGGTGAGGGGTGCGCTTCCCGGCAGACCGGTCAAGCCGGGAAGGGAGACCGTCCTTGCCATGCTGGCTGGGATGGGCGTCAAGCCCGGTGATACAGCAATGGTGGGCGACGGCGAACCCGACATGCGGGTGGCAGTGGCCGCCCGTATGATTCCCGTAGGTTGCACATGGGGATTCACGCCTGCCTTCAGGCTGAAGGAGCTTGGAGCAAGGTATCTCGCGGATGATCCGGAAGAGCTCGGGAGGATAATCAGGACGGGGAAGAAATGACCCTGAGGATCGGCCCCGTATCGAACTCAAGTCTTTCGGGTACCTTCTGAAAGGTCTGGAACTCGCCGTCGAGTTCAAGAAGAACATCCCCATCGGGAATCACGGAGAAAGTGGCCGCCCTTGCACCGATGGCCTGTTTCATGTCCATAAGGCTCCCGTTGAAGATCCTTCCGATGTTTGCGGCTATCGTTGCGAACCGCACCGGGGCTATCCGTACCGCGTCAAGCAGCCCGTCGTCGATCACCGCTCCCGGGGAGAGGCTCATGCCGCCTCCGCTGAACCTTCCCACACCAATCGTCAGGGAGAAGTAGCGACCGGAGTGAAAGGCCTTTCCGTCGGCGAGTACAGTTGCGCTGAACCCGGGGGGATGCAGTGCGGCAACGAAAAGTGAAACAAGGTAGCCACTTTTCTTGAGGGGCAGCAGCTTTCTCAGTGCAAGGGTCCTTTTCAGCACGAAAGCATCGAAACCGAGCCCCGCTGAGTTCATGAACGGTTTTCGAACGCCGTCAACCGTGCATACGCCGGTATCTACGGCCCTGATGAAACCCTGCTTCAGCAGCCTGACGGCTTCGGCCCTGTCCTGCGGGATGCCAAGGCTTCTTATCCAGTCGTTCCCGCTGCCGGCTGGTATATGGCAGAGAACCGGAGGTGTCTCGATGGATGAGAGGACGGATCCAACAGATGAGAGTGTTCCGTCGCCGCCGAAAACTGCAACACCGCCAAAGCCTTCAGCAATAGCCTGCTGTGAAAGGGCAGAAGTGGTGGAGGGGTGACTCGTGAAGGCATGCGAAAAATCGAGTCCCGCAGTTTCAAGCAGGTGCTGAGTTTCGGGCCAGGCCCCCGCTGCAGCACCGCCTGAAGCCGCGGGGTTCACAATGATGAACCATCTCCCGTGGTATTCCATGCCGGGAATATGAACAGGAAACAACGGGTTGACGAAACCTTCCCAGTGTGTAGAATATGAGTGTTGTGAAATTGGTAACAGCGTTACGGAAAAAACAATGACTTTGTGATTGGTGGGACAAATGAGGCCTGCGATACCGGCAAACACTGTTGAAAGGCTCAGCCTGTACCGAAGACTTCTCGAGGCATGGCTGGAAAAGGGGACTGTAAGCCTTTACTCGCATCAGATAGCCTCGATGGCCTGCGTGACACCGGCACAGGTGAGGCGTGACCTGATGGCGATAGGTTACACGGGCAGCCCCAGCAGGGGTTACTCGGTCGATGCCCTTGAAGAGAGCATCGCTCTGTTCCTCGGCAGCGACCAGGTCAGGAAGATCGCGCTGGTTGGGATGGGAAACCTCGGAAGGGCGCTGACCACCTACTTCACATCACGCGTTCCACGCTTCAAGATGGCCGCCGCCTTTGACACCGATTCAAGAAAGACCGGCCGGGTGATAGCCGGATGCATGGTTTACGGCATTGAGGAGATTCCCCGCATCATCCCCGCCGAAGGCATCCGAACAGCAGTCCTGGCCCTTCCGGTAGACAGCGCCCAGGAGATGGCAGACCGCCTCGTGAACGCCGGGATAAAGGGCATTCTCAATTACGCGCCGGTTCCTCTCAGGCTGCCGGCGGATGTATTCTTGGAAAACCGGGATGTGACCGCCTCCCTCGAGAAGGTGGCGTTCTTCTCCGGACAGCCCCGGGAAGGAAGCTGATCCATGGGCGAGTGCAAAGTTGCCAGGGTGCTTGGAAAGTATCCTGGAGCAGGCAGGGACAAGCTGATCCCCATCCTCCAGGAGGTTCAGGAGGCGGAGGGATTCCTCCGAAGGGAAGCCGTGGTGATGATCGGTCGGCATCTGGGTGTTCCGACCAGCCAGATCTTCGGCGTTGCCACCTTTTACAACCAGTTCAGGTTTGAGCCGGTGGGAAGGTTCCACATCCAGATCTGCCGGGGAACCGCCTGTCACGTGAAGGGTTCGGCAAAGCTTCTGGATACGCTCAAACGCGAACTTGGCGTGGAGCCGGGAAGGACCACCAGGGATGGGCTGTTCAGCATCGAGGTGGTGGCCTGCATCGGCGCCTGCGGACTTGCCCCCGTGATCTCCATAAATGGCGAGTTCCATGCCAGGGTGACTCCCGAGGAGATACCGGTTCTTCTGGAAGGCTGCCGCAAAAAATCACGGGAGGTGAGCTGATGCCCGTGATACTGGACAACTGCTGCGGTCTGTGCACCCATTCCCCAGCCTCTCCCTGCCCGCAGGCCGTGGAATGCCTCAGCGACGGGCCGCTCTGCCACAGTGATGAATCCTGCGCGCTAAAAAGGGAGTCGTGGAAGACCGCTGTGAGCCACAGTGGAAAAAAGACCCCGGTCATCTTCGTTGGAGCCGGTACCTGCGGCCTCGGTGCGGGGGCGGCGGCTACGATGGTTGCGATCCGTGAGTTTCTCGAAGCCCGCTCGCTGGAATGCATAATGGTGGAGGTCGGCTGCATAGGCCTTTGTGCAGTGGAGCCGATAGTCGACATCGAGCTGCCGGGCAGACCAAGGGTCTCCTTCATGGAAGTCACGCATGACCGGGTTGGCGTTCTTCTCGATTCCATGCTTGTGAGGGGTGAGGTGCCTTCCAAAATGGCGCTCTGTCAGTTCCCGGGAAGCGGTGAGCCGTGGAGCGGGGTCCCCCTCTTCAACGAACATCCCTTCTTTGCCCCACAGACGAGATGGGTCCTCGAGAACTGCGGCATAATGGACCCGGTGAGCCTTGATGAATACATGGCGGAAGGCGGATACCGCGCCTTCTCGACGGCCCTCAGGACACTCACGCCCGACCAGGTCTGTTCCATCGTCGAAGGGAGCGGCCTCAGGGGAAGGGGCGGCGGCGGCTTCCCCACGGGAAGGAAATGGCGGTTCGCCCTGAACACCCCCTCGGGATCCAAGTATGTGATCTGCAATGCGGATGAGGGTGATCCCGGGGCATTCATGGACAGGGCGGTCATCGAGGGTGACCCCCACAGGCTGATCGAAGGGATAGCCATTGCCTCGTATGCTGTGGGAGCCAACAACGCCTACATCTACATAAGGGCCGAGTACCCCCTGGCGATCCGGAGGCTGAAGGTTGCCCTGGAGCAGGCGGAGAGGAATGGCCTGCTCGGAACCAACATCTTCGACAGCGGCTTCGATCTTCACATCATGATAAAAATGGGCGCAGGCGCTTTCGTATGCGGCGAGGAGACGGCCCTGATCCACAGCATCGAGGGCCAGAGGGGCATGCCTTCTCCAAAGCCGCCGTTCCCCGCGGTCAGCGGGCTCTTCGGCAAACCCACGGTGATCAACAATGTAGAGACGCTTGCCAACGTTCCCGGGATCATCCGCCAGGGCGCGGAGTGGTTCCGATCCAAAGGCACTCCGAACAGCCCGGGAACAAAGGTGTTCGCCCTTTCAGGCAAGATCGCGAACACAGGGCTGATCGAGGTCGCCATGGGGATAAGCCTTGATGAGATCCTGTTCGGAATGGGTGGCGGCATTCCCAACGGCAAGGCCTTCAAGGCGGTTCAGATCGGCGGCCCTTCAGGCGGTTGCATACCGGCAGGCCATACCGACCTCCTCATCGACTACGAATCCCTGGGTGCATTCGGAGCCATGATGGGTTCAGGCGGACTCGTGGTTATGGATGAGGACACCTGCATGGTGGATGTGGCCAAGTTCTTCATGGACTTCATACAAAGGGAAAGCTGCGGCAAGTGCATCCCCTGCCGCGAGGGCACCCGCCGGATGCTCGAGATACTCAGGGCCATAACCCGCGGTTACCGTGACGAGACCCCTGAGCAGTCCCTTGAAAGGTTCAGGGGCATACTGAACCTGGAGAGGCTCGGGCAGGTCATCAGGAAGACCAGCCTCTGCGGCCTTGGCCAGACCGCTCCCAACCCTGTGCTCAGCACGCTCAGGTGGTTCAGGGACGAGTACGAAGCGCACATCTTCGAGAGAAGGTGTCCCGCGGGGGTCTGCACGGGGCTGCTCACCTACTCCATTGACGAGGAGAAGTGCCGCGGATGCACCCTCTGTGCCAAAAAATGTCCCTCCGGCGCCATCAAGGGCGCAAGGAAGAGCCCCCATTACATAGTGACCCAGGAATGCATCGGATGCGGCGCCTGCCTTGAGGTCTGCCCCTTCGGCGCCGTCAAGGTTCAGTGAGGAAGGTTGGCAATGAAGATCACACTGAACGGAAGAACAATGGAGGCAAGGGAAGGCGAGACCATCCTCTCCGCTGCGAGAAGGCTGGGACTCGACATTCCCACGCTCTGTCACATGGAGGGCCTTCCGCCAACCGGCACCTGCCGAGTGTGCGTGGTGGAGGACCGCAAGACCGGGAAGCTCATACCCTCCTGCTCCTTCCCCGTATCCGACGGGATGGACATCGCAACCCATTCCAACCAGGCCGTTGCCGCCAGGAAGACGATAATCGAGCTCCTTCTCGCATCACACCCCGACGACTGCCTTTACTGCCCGGGGAACGGAACCTGTGTTCTTCAGCGATACGCACAGGAGCTGGGGGTCAGGCAGAGGAGCTATTCGGGAGCCAGGAACAGGATCAATCTCGACGTGTCAAGCCCGTCCATAATCCGCGATCCGGAGAAGTGCATACTCTGCGGAAGGTGCGTGAGGGTCTGCTCCGAAGTTCAGGGAGTCTCGGCCATCGATTTCACCGGAAGGGGCAGCAGCGCACAGATCGGGTGCGCGTTCAACGAGGGGCTGAACGTTTCCAGCTGCGTGAACTGCGGACAGTGCGTGATGGTCTGCCCCACGGGCGCCCTCACGGAGCGCAGGGATGTGGACAGGGTTCTCAAGGCTCTTGACGACCCTTCGATGACCGTGGTCGTTCAGCACGCGCCGGCCGTTTCCGTCACACTCGCAGAGGAGTTCGGGATCAAGCCCGGAAGCGAAATCGTCGACAGGATGAACGCAGCTTTCAGAAGGATGGGGTTCGACAGGGTTTTCCCGACAAGCTTCAGCGCCGACCTCACAGTGATGGAGGAAGCCCACGAGCTTGTTCAGAGGGTTCGCAGCGGAGGCCCTTTCCCCATGTTCACGAGCTGTTCTCCGGGCTGGATCAAGTACCTCGAGGAGTTCTTCCCACAGATGCTCGGCAACGCTTCCACATGCAAGAGCCCCCAGCAGATGATGGGTGCCGTCATAAAAAGGCTCTGGGCTCCCGCCTCAGGTCTCGACCCGAGGAAGGTCTTCAGTGTTTCCGTCATGCCCTGCACGGCAAAGAAGTTCGAAGCCGCCAGACCGGAGATGGGGGATGGGGCACCCGATGTTGACGCAGTCATAACCACCAGGGAACTGGCGGAGATGGTCCGGATGTTCGGAATAGACATTTCTTCGCTGGAAGGCGAGGAAGCCGACAGCCCCTTCGGTGAGAGAAGCTCGGCCGGCAAGCTTTTCGGCGCCTCGGGCGGCGTCATGGAAGCCGCAGCCAGAACCGCCTACCACATGCTCACGGGAGAAAACCTCAAGGAATTGAGGATCGAGGCGGTCAGGGGACTGGATGACGTTAAGGAAACAAGGCTGACCATTGCCGGGATCGAGCTGAAACTGGCGGTGGTGAGCGGACTTGGCAATGCGGGACGACTGCTGCGTGACATCATCGATGGGAAGCGGGAGTACCACTTCGTTGAGGTCATGACATGCCCCGGTGGCTGCATCAACGGTGGTGGCCAGCCATTCCTCACCGATCCGGAGAGGGTCAGGGCAAGGATGCAGAGCCTGTACGAGATCGACAGGAACGCGACACTCAGGGTCGCCCACGAGAACAGATCGATCGCCGCGCTCTACCGTGATCATCTTGACGAACCCGGCAGCGGAAAGGCCCATCACATCCTTCACACCACATATTCTCCCAGGGAGGTTCTCAGGTAGATGGATTCAATACAGGAACCCCTGGTACAGACGGTTCCCGAGAAGTGCAGGGTCTGTTACACCTGCGTCCGGGAATGCCCCGCCAAGGCGATAAGGATTCAGGAGGGGCAGGCCGAGGTTGTCACCGAGAGGTGCATCGCCTGCGGCAATTGCGTCAAGGTCTGCACAAGGGGCGCCAAGAAGGCCAGGGTGAACATCTCCGACGTGGAGACGCTCCTCGCTTCCGGCCGCAGGGTGGCTGCCATGATCGCGCCAAGTTTTCCAGCCGATTTTCCTGGCATCACACCCCGGAAGCTGGTGGGGATGCTCAACAAACTGGGCTTTCACCCGGTGACCGAGGTCGCATTCGGCGCAGACCTCGTTGCCCATGCCTACAGGGAGCTTCTGCGCAGCCATCCCGACAGGCGTTACATAGCCGTGAACTGTCCCGCTGTCGTGACCTATGTTGAGAAGTACATGCCGCAGCTGATCCCATTCCTCGCACCGATCGTTTCGCCGATGGTAGCCGAGGCCAGGGTGGTGAGGCGGTTCTACGGCGATGACACCGCAGTGGTCTTCATCGGTCCCTGCATCGCGAAGAAGGACGAAGCGCCTTCCGAGGTTGACCAGGTCCTGACGTTCATAGAACTGCAGGAACTCTTCAGGAAGGCCGGCATCAACCCGGACCAGGTCGAGGAGGCATCCTTCAATCCGCCGTCCCCCGGTCTCGGCATGGTCTTCCCCATAAGCGGGGGCATGCTTCAAGCCGCCGACATCAAGGAAGACCTGGTGTCGGGAGACATAGTTACCGCCGAGGGCAGGGCGGGATTCCTCGAGGCCCTGAAAGAGTTCGGCAACATGGACATGGACGCAAGGCTCCTGGAGCTGCTCTGCTGCGACGGCTGCATCATGGGCCCGGGGATGTCGACGAAGGAAGCCATCTTCAGGCGCCGCGCAAGGATCAGCCAGTACTCCAGGAACAAGCTCGAAGAGATAAACTTCAACCACTGGAACGTGGCCATGGAGCGGGCGGGCGAGGTCGACCTCGAAAGGGGTTTCGCGGAAAAGGACACAAGGCTTTCGTCACCGGAAGAGGACGATGTTCATGAGATCCTCCACCGGATGGGCAAGTTCACGCCCGAAGACGAGCTCAACTGCGGTGCCTGCGGGTACGACACCTGCCGCGAGCACGCCATCGCCATACTCAAGGGGCTCGCCGAGAGCGAGATGTGCCTTCCCTATGCGATAGACCAGCTGAAGCTGACCGTTGACGAACTGGCTGGAACAAGGGTCGCCCTGAAGCACGCCGAGAAGATGGCCGGCATGGGCCAGCTTGCCGCCGGCATAGCACATGAGGTGAACAATCCCCTTGGTGTGGTGCTGATGTACGCCCACACGCTTCTGGACGAAAGGTCGGCCCAAGACCCGGAACTGGCCGAAGACCTCAGGACGATCGCCGTGCACGCGGACCGGTGCAAGAAGATCGTGGCCGGCCTGCTCGATTTCGCAAGGCAGAACAAGGTCTCCCGCAGGGAAACCGATCTGCCCGCATTCGCTGTGAAAGTCGCGTCGGACCTGCCGAGGCCCGACGGTGTGGAGTTCATGACCGAAAACAGGATGAGGGACCCGATGGTGAGCCTCGATGACGACCAGTTCGCCCAGGTCGTGATCAATCTCGTCCAGAACGCATACCAGGCAATGAGCGGCGGAGGCAGGCTGCTGCTGTCCTTCGATGACCGCGACAACAAGGTCAGCATGAAGGTCACCGATACCGGCACGGGGATCGAACCCGAGAACATGAAGAAGATCTTCGAGCCCTTTTTCACCACCAAGCCCAGGGGCAAGGGTACGGGGCTCGGGCTTGCGGTGACCTATGGAATAGTGAAAATGCACCGTGGAGGGATAACGGCCGTTTCCAACACCGACCCCGGGAAGGGTCCCACGGGCACCACATTCACAGTCACCCTCCCCCGGAGGGTCAATGAGGATGAAGGAAGGACCGACAATGAAGGAGCACCTGACAATTCTCCTGGTGGATGACGACCAGGATTTCATAGAACAGATGCGTTACATGCTCGAGAGCGCCGGGCATATCGTTCACTCGGCTCCCGGACGCGAGAAGGCCATGGAGGCCCTCGATGGCATGAAGCCCGACCTTGCCGTCATCGACCTGATGATGGACCGGAACGACGACGGTTTCGTGCTTGCATACAGGATGAAGAAGATGTATCCGGAGGTGCCGGTCATAATGGTGACCGCCGTTACGAGCGAAACCGGAATCGACTTCGGTTCCTCCGCAGATACCGGCGGCTGGATGAGGGCCGACGCCCTTCTCCAGAAACCCGTGCGGTTCGAACAGCTCGATGCCACGATGCGGCGGCTTCTGAATGGCTGACGAAATCATCCTCAAACTCCTGGTCGTCGACGACGAGGCGGGAATGCGCATGGGCGTCCGCCGGGCGCTGAGGGGATTCCAGACCGAGACCGACGACACGGGCACGACGGTGAAACTCACGGTTGACGAGGCTGAAAGCGGTGAGCAGGCAATAGAGCTCATTCAGTCCGCCCCGCCGGACATAGTGCTTCTGGACCACAGGATGGGCGGAATCACAGGCATCGATGTGCTGAACTGGATGGAACAGAACAGCCCCGATGTCATCGCCATAATGATCACCGCCTACGCCTCGCTTGAGAATGCCATCAGCGCGACGAAAAAGGGTGCCTTCGACTTCCTTCCCAAACCATTCACCCCCGCCGAGTTGAAGGTAGCGGTCAGGCAGGCCGTCAAACACGTGCTTGCCCTGCGGGAGGCCCGTGAGCTGGCCGAGGAGAAGAAGCGGGTCCGCTTCCAGTTCATCAGCGTGCTGGCCCACGAGCTGAAGGCCCCCCTGGGAGCCATCGAGGGCTACCTGTACCTTCTTCAGGACGGCACCGCCCTGAAGAATCCCGAAACCCTTCCCAGGGTCGTTGAAAGAAGTCTCATCCGTCTGCAGGGCATGCGGAAGCTGATCTTCGACCTTCTCGACCTGACCAGGATAGAGAGCGGAGAGAAGAAGCGGGAGCTTTCGCGAGTGGACCTTGCGGCGATCGCGATGACCAGCCGTGAGACCATGCTCCCCGACGCCGTGGCAAGGGGGATCACCATAACGCTGGATTCACCCGGGGAGCTCTTCATGAACGGTGACAGGGGCGAGATAGAGATCGTCCTGAACAACCTCATCTCGAACGCGGTGAAGTACAACCGGGACAATGGAGCTGTCACTGTGAAGCTCTCCGATTCCGCAGACGAGGTGACCATTTCGGTCTCCGATACCGGCATTGGAATGACCCCGGAGGAGTGTGAACACCTTTTCGGCGAATTCGTAAGGATAAAGAACGACAAGACCCGGAACATACTTGGCAGCGGCCTCGGCTTGAACATCGTGAAGAGGATAGCCTCGCTGTACGATGGAAGAGTCTCTGTCGAAAGCACTCCCGACGTGGGAAGCACCTTCTCGGTGGTGCTTGGAAAAGGGAACGAAAAGGATCGGGTTGCTGCAGACGAGTTGACCGGATAAGTCGACTCACACTATATCATCTCCGTCATGAAAAGGAGATGACATATGTTCTGTGCGTTTCTGCTCTGGGTTTCCGTTTCCGGCTCGTCACTCACCCGCGCCGCCGGTTCGCTCGACAACCTGATCTACATCTGCCCTACCGCCGGTTCGGATTGGCAAAGTACTGAAACCCCTCTGATCATGGGTTTTGATGACCAGGTGCGGAGTGATCTTTCCATCACCGTGAACGGATCCGTTTCGGGAGCCGTGCCTTTTTCCGAATACGTCTCCGGGGATGGCAGAAGGCTGGTGCTCACTCCTTTGCATCCCTTCAGCCATGGCGAGGAGGTTCGTGTCCGGGTCGAGTCCCCGTGTTCAGGCCGTGTGGAGTGGCAGTTCATGGTAAGGCCTGTCGATCCCGTGCGGCCGGCGCCTGTGGAGACGGAGCCCCCGGGGCAGCCCTTCACGCCTGATCCTTATCCTCTCAGTCCCGCCGGCAACTCTCCCAACGCCGTAGCACTGCCATCCGATTTCCCGCTTTTCACCTTCAACACGTACGGAACAACGGCCCCAGGCAACCTCTTCTTCAGCCCCATGAACCCGATGGGGGGGAACACGAGCACCTACCTGATAATCGCCGGTCCCGGGGGTGACGTTCTGTTCTACAACAACGGTGTCTCAGGGTATTTCGGCCCCGAGGTCCAGTCCGACGGATGCCTCTACTATGCCTACGGCGGCATCATGACGGACGAAACGTTCTTCACCATGCTCGACATGAACTATGTCCCGGTCGATTCATTCATGGTCGTCGGCTACACAACGGACTGCCACGGTATGACAGTTGCCCAGAACGACAATGTCATACTTCTGGGAATGGACGAGCGCTACATCGACATGTCGCTGATCGTCCCCGGAGGCAACCCGAACGCCCTGGTCCAGGGGCTGCTCATCCAGGAGCAGGACAGGAACCACATGCCGGTATTCCAATGGAGCAGCTTCGACCATTTCGAGATCACCGACGCATGTTCCTACGTGAACCTCACCGGCCCGGTGGTGGACTATGTGCACTGCAACTCCGTCGACGAGGACCAGGACGGAGGGATCCTCGTCTCATGCCTCGCCATGACGGAATGCACCAAGATAGACAGGTCCACCGGCGAACTGGTCTGGCGTTTCGGAGGGTACCTCTCGGAAAACCCCAGCTTCACGATCCTCAACGACCCCCTGGGCGGATTCAGCTCCCAGCATGATTTCCGCCATGTGGAAGGCAGCCTCTACTCGGTGTTCGACAACGGAACCCACCACAGCCCTCAGATATCCAGGGGCAGCATCTACGAGATCGACACCCAGAACCTCACTGCCGACCTCGTATTCAACTTTCAGGTTACAGGGCTCTACGGTTCCCACATGGGATCGACCCAGGTGCTGCCGAACGGCAACGTACTGGTGGGCTGGGGTGATGTGACGGGCTACCAGGTCAGGCCCGACATGACCGAGGTCTCGCCTGCGGGAACACAGGTCTTTCGCGGCCGCATGAACCAGCTGGTCCTTGAGAGCTACCGCGCCTACCGGTTCGACTGGGAGGGCCAGGCACTGGTGCCGTACCTGGTCGCCCTGGTCCTTCCCGCACAGAACTGCGTTCAGCTGACCTTCAACGTATTCGGCGACGACGAATACTCATCCTACGACATCTACCAGGGAATCACCCCGGGAAACCTCTCGTTCCTGCTTAACACACAGAACAGACAGATCAACGTATGGGAGCTGCCGGTCGGAATGAACTACTTCGCCGTTAAGGCAAGGGACATGCAGGGAGTTCCGACCGGGTTCTCGAACATCGATTCCGCCATGGTTACCTGGACGGGTCTTGAAGGCCGCTTCGCGGCTGAAGTGCAGCAGTCCCTCAGTGTCTCTGCCTATCCCAATCCCGCCTCTTCCAGCGTGACGGTGGTCTGGCCCGGGATCTCCGCGGGATCGGTGATCGAGATCTTCGACACAAGCGGACGGGTTGTCGCGAGAAGCAGCCATGATGAGGCATCGGGAGCCTGTTCCGGCGTCATGTCCGTCGAGGACCTTCCCAACGGGCTCTATACGATACGGGTAAGGACGGCGGAGCTTGCGGGATCGACCCGGGTGACGGTGATCCGCTAGATACCCAGCCCGACCCCGAGCGAGACCACCCAGTCATGGTCTTCGTCGGAACCGCTGACATGTCTGTAGACACCGGCTGTACCCATGAGAAGGTTTGCGCCGAACCTGGCCTCTCCACCGATATAGGTCTGATCCCTGGGAAGGCTTCCCCAGGTATCGCCCCATGTGTGCATAACCGCAGCCGTCAGGTCGGTGTAGAAGATGTCGATGAATGCCATTGCAAATGCGAACCGGGCACCAAGATGGGCCTTGCCCGCGCCAAGACCGGGTTCGAGCCTGGCAAGGATGCCCGCCTTCGGTCCCCACAGTGAACCCATCTCGATGGAGGCCAGACCGATCGAAGCGTTGAAACGTTGTGGTGACGTGACCTGAAGGCTTACGGTGGGTGTGAAGGGCAGACCGGTACGGGCTGAGGCGGCAGAGACCAGAACCAGCAGCAGAAGCGGGGCAGACCTCATTCCGAAGCTCCTATTCAGGTGAGGGCTTTAATGCAGCCTATGTTCCTGGCCTGAAGCTTGCCGGGCTCGGTGCCCTCGCTGATCTGGAACTCGAAGACCAGGTTTCTGTCGGGCAGCCTGAAGTAGTCAACGTTGTCAGGCAGGTTCGAATCGTGAAAGAATATGTTGGCATACGGTGAGAGGGGATCGCGGTTGTCGATGCGCCACAGCTCGTCGTTGCTCTTAACCATGTACCTGAAGAACCCGAAGCCCTTGTCGTGACTGACGCACATTCCCCTCACCCACGAGTTTATCTCCCCCCAGACACCCGGGGTCTCCAGGGCCTTGAAGGGGAGAAGATTGGGTATGAGGTAGCCCGATACGAACATGTCTGCTTCGCGGCGCAGCTCCAGGGCTATGTTGTCGAACGCCATCACCTCGACCCGGCAGCCCCTGCCCTGCAGGGCGTGAACCACCCTTACGAAGTCGCCGTCTCCGCTTGCAAGAAGGACCCTGTCAAGGCGTTCGGACTGCAGCAGGGCATCAACGCCCATCTCGAGGTCAACGTTGGACTTGGCGTACCTGCTGCCCGAATCGTCGCTGTACCACTTGACCGTTTTCAGTATCACCTTGTAGCCGATGTCGCGAAGCGCGGTATGAAAGCGGTTCTGCCCTTCCTTGTATTCCCTGTCCGTTCGTGCCCTTGCGTCGTCAAAACTAACATAGGCGTTGAGCCTCACCGGGTAGCCGCCACCCCTGCAGGCGAACTGGCGCAGGACCTCGTAGCGCATCCCGAAACCGCCGTTCATGGTGAGATTGCTCACGTCGACATAAACACCAACCTTGTTTCCGTGACCCTGCGAAGACATTATTTCCTCCATGAGAGAACGCTGGAAAGGGTAATCAATGAATACGATTATACCTTCGGAAGCTTTTACCGACCAACCCGTTCCCCTGATCCCGTGGCTCAGGGGTCTGGGGGTGTCCACGAAGAACATCACGGAGGATGACTGCCGGAAGGCAGCCCTGCCCCCTGATCCCGCCGGATGTGAAAGGCTTCTCAAGGTCTCGGCCCTTGTGGTGCATCATTCCGCCACAGAAAGCGGGGGAGCGGCAGCCTTTCGCGTTCTCCACCGCCTGGTGAAGGGTTGGAGGGATGTTGGCTACCACTTCGTCATAGGCAACGGCACACACTCGCCCGACGGATGTCTGGAGAGGGGAAGACCCGAGTACTGCAGGGGAGCCCACGCAAAGGGGGCAAACGAATTCTCACTGGGTATCTGCCTTGTTGGCGACTTCATGACGGGCAGGCCAACCCCTGCGCAGATGGGCACACTTGGAACCGTGCTTCGTGAACTAATGGCCTCGCAAGGCCTGGAGAAGGGTTCCGTGCTGCTCCACAGACAGGTCAGGGGCAGCTCCACCGAATGCCCGGGCAAGAACCTCACCCTCGCCATGGTGCATGAAGCAATTGACGGACAGAAAGATAGCACGTAACCTGCCCGGGTGTTGCACAAAATCCCCGTCTTTGCTATATACCCGCGTCACCGGAAGGAACGAAAGAATGACTTTTGTACTCACCATACTTCATGTTGTCGTGAGCATCCTGCTTGTCGGGGTGGTTCTGCTTCAGAAATCCAAGGGCGACGGCCTCTCCGGCGCGTTCGGGGGTGGCGGCGCACTCACGGCCAGCTTCGGAAACACCGGAGCCGTGAGTTTCCTCAGCAGGGCAACCACTGTGCTTGCGGTGCTTTTCATGATCTTTTCATTTCTGCTGGCCATCGTCTGATGAGTGTGCCGGGGTGGTGGAATTGGCAGACACGCTAGGCTAAGGACCTAGTGGGCGAATAGCCTGTGCGGGTTCAAGTCCCGCCCCCGGTACCAGACAAGGAAAACCCCGCTCCGGCGGGGTTTTCCTTGTGGCAAAAAAGGAGAGCCGGCTTTTTGGGCCGGCTCTCTCCATGGGTCTTACAAGGTTACCAGGAGGCCTTGATCTGGCCCCAGGTTGTCTCGGTGAGGGAGAAGGAGGGCTGGAGAACGATGTCGTCCCAGAAGATGGGGGTGCCGTTGTTACCGAAGATGTCGAGTGCGCCGAGGGTGAGGGTGGCGGACTCGCTCCAGAAGAACGTGTCGAACATGACATCGTTGTAGTAAACCCACTGGTTGTTGGCGTCGAGGTCGAAAACGACTTCCACGGGAACCCACTGGTCGTAGATGATGGTGGCGGTGCCCGTGCCCTCTTCAGTGGCTACCTGACCGGTGCTGTTGTTGAACTTGATGTCGGTGCACCATTCATTTGTTCCGCTGGGGATGTAGATGCTGAGAAGGATGAAGTACTGGGTGCCGGTGGAACCCGACGGAATGTAGCAGCTCGCGGACATGGACCAGACGCCGGCATTTACGCCGGTGAACTGCTGAACGATGTCGGTGGTCTGGATGGCGGAAAAGGAGTTGGGCGCGCTCTGGGCCTGGGCGGTGCTTACGAGGCCGTCGGCACCGGGGTTGCCGTCCCAGCCTTCCCATCCGCCCTGACCGATTATTCCGCCGCCGGCTGCATAGGAATCGAAGTTGTCGGACCAGTCAGCGAAGGCGGCGCCTGTCGCAAGAAGCATGCAGATCGATAACGTGTGGATGAGTTTCATTCTTTCCCCTCCATTTCGGACAAAAACGGGGCATGATGACAAGCATTTTTCCCAAGCCCCCAACTGTTTGCTTTATTGCATAAAAGAACTGCGCTGTCAAGGAACCGTGCCGGCCCAGGATTCGGGGCGTGGAACGTCGAAACCGAGCCTTTCCAGCTCATCGAGCAATCTGCAGTAATCCTCGAGCATCTCCTTCCTTATGGAATGCTCATCCACATGGCGTCTGAGCTCTTCGCACACGAGCAGGGCCTCATCGGTGGCCCCGCTGTCCAGCAATACGAGACCAAGAACTCCATTGGCATAGGCCGTGTTCAGGACATCACCTGCAAGCTCGTTCACCTTCAGCGATTCCCTGGCGCTAGCGCAGGCGCCTTCGCGGTCGCCCGAAAGCCATTGGATCCTTGCCCTGTTGACCAGTGAAGTGGCAGTGGTGCGGTAATTCCTTGAGCTCCTGGCCAGCTCGAGCGAGTCGTTTGTGTACTCCATGGCGCCGCCGATGTCGCCGAGTTTGGTGGCCAGAAGTCCCAGATTTCCGAGAACGGTGCACTCGTGCACCCTGTCGCCCGTCTTTCTTGCTGCGTCTAGCGCTTCGAGGAAAAGCTCACCCGCCCGGTCGAACTTCCCCTTCCTGGCGCATGCGATGGCAAGGCTGTTAAGGGAGTAGCCCAGTCCCTGAAGGTTGCCGTGCCTTGCGTGTGTCTGAACAGCCAGCTCTGCGTAGCTCTCCGACAGCCGGTCATCTCCCTGCCTGAAGGCGTGGACCGCCATGTTGGAAAGCAGCGAGGCGGCTTCGGAGCCCAGACCATGTTTTTCAAGCGTTTCCGCAGCCTCGCGGTACAGGGCCATGGCGCTGTCTGAAAGACCAACGCTGCTGCGGTGGTTTGCGAGGGTCATCTTTGTCTTCGCGGCGATGATCTCATCCCCCGAATCAACCGCCGCATTCAGCGCATCCTGGATGGTCCGCTCGAACTCGGCGTTCCTGCCGAGTTCCTGCAGGACCTTCGCTTTTGCGCGAAGAGAAGTCGCAAGCCAGAGGGGGCTCTTTCTGAGCCCTGCTTCAGCCAGCATCCTGTCCACTATCCCCAGTGCCTCTTCGTGGGCACCCCTCCGTTCAACCATCTCCTGGCGCACGAGAAGTGCCTGCATCGAAGCCTGCCACATCCCGTCGTCAATTGCGTCTCCCGTAAGCTCCAGTATCCTCTCCGAAAGACCGTTCGCCTCTTCGGGCCTGCCACCGTCCCTGGCGATCCTCATTGCCCTCAGGGCCCACTTCAGTGCGTTTTCGGTATCACATGCAGAGTCCCAGTGCGAAAAGATGACAGGGGAAAGGGCATCGGTCTCGGTTGGGTAAATCCTCTCCAAAGCCAGGGCCGCTGTCCGGTGGAGAACCCTGGCGTTCTGCTTGAGAAGGGTTTCGTACGCTGCCATTCCAACAAGGGCATGACGGAATCCAAGCTCCATGGGACCCAGTTCGGAAAGGAAACCCTTTTCGACAAGCCCGGCCATGGTTTGTCCGAGACGTTCCGCATTCAGGGACAGATCCTTGAGAACGGTCTCGAGAAGCTCGCGGGAGAACCTCTCACCCAGGACCGAGGCATACTGAAGAATCCTGCGCTCCTCTCCCGGCAAACGGTCCATCCTTGCCTGGGTGAGGACGCTGATGGAGGAGGGGATCCGAACCCTGTCACAGGGAACGGTCTGTTCCCATGTTCCGGGCTCGACCTCCCTCAGCCCTCCGGATTCTATGAGGCTCAGAACGAGCTCTTCCACGACGAACGGGTTTCCCCGTGCCACCCTGCGGATCAGCTCAGCGAGTTCGGGCTGCAACTGCTTCCAGGGTGGAAGCGAGAGGATGTGGGACGCGATCCCGATCGTGTCATCGTCGGACAGGGGCGCGAGTTCGATCCTCTCCGGAGCGAAGAGCGGGAAACCGAGGTCGGGGACCGGCGGCCGGGAAGTCATGATGATCCCGGAGGGCAGAACCATCATTCCCTGGGACAGTACTCCCCTGAGAACGGAAAGGGAGACCTCGTCCGCCCAATGAAGGTCCTCCAGGAGAAGAAGGGTGTCACCCATCGAGAAAACGGCCTCGAGAGCTGGTCTGATTGCGTTCATGACGGACTGGGAATTCGCCGCCGCACCACCCTTCAGCCCCACGGCGTCAAGGCTCAGTATCTCTGCGATGCTTTCCGCAAGGTTGTCAAGCGCCGCTCTGGTTCGTGCCACCGGACACTTTGCGGAAAGGGTCCTGATCGCCGATGCATACCATTCCCTCGAACCGCCGCTGTTCTCGTCGGCATCGAAAAAATCCCTGAGAAGGCTTATCCAGAGCCAGCACGAAGGCTGGGCATGGGAAAGCGCCTTGCCGTGAAGCACACGGAATCCGGTACGATCACTCACGCAGTGGTGAGCCAGCCGGGACTTCCCGATCCCGGCATCGGCGCAGATCAAAAAGACCGCTGGTTCAGAGCCCTCCTGCGAGGATTCATGAATGGCGTTCACTATCCGGTCCGTGATCTCCCTTCGGCCAACGAAAGGTGAACCGGTGAGCCTGGCGGCCCTCTGCCACCTCTCCATCCTGAGCCTGCCCGGCCCCAGCGGCCTGAAGGAGTCTATCTCGGAACCGGTACCCCGGACCGTCATTGAACCGAGATCCCGCCAGGAGTAAAGGTCGCCACACTCTCTCCGCACTGCTCCGCTGACGAGCGTTGAGCCTGTCATGGCGGCTTCCTCGAGCCTCGAGGCTATGTTCACCGTAAGGCCCGTCGCGGTGATGTGGCCCGAAGGGTCGGGAGCCACGGTCAAGGGTCCGAAGTCGATCCCCACCCTTGCCGAGACGGCTGCGGCACCGCCCAGGGCCCCGCGTATGTCCTCGAGCAGCTCAAGCATTCGCAGAGCACAGCCGACAGCCCTTACGCTGTCGTTCTCGGTGGCGGCCACCGCGCCGAAGAGGGCCATCAGCCTGTCACCCTCGAACTTGTCAACATAGCCTCCGTACAGGGTGACCACCGTGGAGAGCAGGCCCATGATCCTGCCAAGAAGCAGGTGAAGCTCCTCGTGATCCATTGATTCCGACAGAAGCGTGAAACCCGTGAGGTCAAGGAAAAGAACGGCCGCCCTCCGCCGTTCACCTTCGGTCAGTTTCGCCGTGCCGCCGCACGAAAGCGCTCCGGCTCCGGCGATCCTTTCCATGGCGTCATCAAGGACCATCGACATGTTTTCAAGTGTCAGCCGCTTGTCCAGCTCACCCTCCGTTCGGGCTGCGTGCCATTATTGCCACAGTCAGTCCCTGGCGAGAACCACCACCCTGTCTCCCGGGCCAAGTGTTACGGGGCGTGATTTGGGCGGGTTGATGAAGATCCCGCCGCCGGTCCTGTAACCAAGAGCTGTCTTGCCCCGTTTGATGGCTGAGGCGACGATCGTGTGGAAATTGGTCACGACCCCGCACTGCACGTAAACGTCAGCCGGCTTGAGGTATATCTCGGAACCGTCCGGATCGAACAACTCGCTGAATACGTCCTTCAGCCTCCGGTTCTCGGAGATCTGCGTCAGAAGAAGGCTTACGAGCTTGTCACTGACAATGAAGTCGTCGGTGTTCGAAACCTCGGCAAGCCTTCTGTTCCGTTCATCCAGCATCTCCGTCACGATGGTGAAGGAGTGACCGCCCCTTTTCCGGATGTCGCGGAGATGGAGGAGGGTTATCAGAGTCCTGGCGTCTGCCTGCTGGGGCGGGAGGTGCTCGGAACAGCTCTGGATTATCACGTGATCGCAGGCATCCATGTCCAGGGAGTCGAGGAAAGCCCTGTCCGTTATGTCTCCGTGGTGAAGGCTGACATCGAGGTTCCTGAGACCTGTCGAATCCAATTCCCCATTTTCAGTGGCAAGTGTGAGCCTGGAGCCCGGGGCGGCGTAGCTGTCAAGTTCCTGGACGATCATGGGCACCTTGCGGTTCCATCCGAGAAGCAGGATGCATTCCGGAATGGGGCGTTCTTCACGTGCAGCGGCGATGAGGGATTCGTTGACCCGCACGGTCTGAATGCCGGAAACCCTTGTTGCATCGTCATCCGCTGCGATCACGACTATACCGTGATCCCGTCCGACAACAGTGTCCGCCGGAGGATTGAGAAGGATCGTTCCCTCCCTGTCGATGAGCCCTATCAGACATGAATCCTCGAAGGCGTGAACCGCCCTGGAGTAGGGTTCACCGGCCAGCAGCCTCTCCCGACTGAAATAGATCTCGTTCCCCTCGAAGCCGAGCAGTTCGCTGTAAACGCTCGAAAGGCCGGGCTGCCTGCAGGTCTGTGCGGTGATCCTTGCGATGATGTCTCCCGCCAGGATGAGCCGTGCCTCACTTCCTCCCACCATCTCCGCAACCCTCAGATTGTCGGGCGACCTGAGAATGCTCACTATGTGGTAGGGTTCGGTCTTTCTTGCGGGATTGTTCACGAGCGCCAGCATGGTCTTGATGACGGAGGAGTCAGGGGCATCGTCATCGGGCGGGAGGATGATGACCGATGAAGCGTCCCTGTGGTTGACTATCTCGAGGTCTATCGTCTCGATGGGGCAGCCCGTGCGGCATACCACCTTCGTGGAGCCCCTTCGGGGAATCCTGACCCTCAGTTCATCCTCCATCTCAACCTTGTCACGCTCGGCCAGAATGGCGATGCATGCCTTCCTGCGGGATGCGTTTGCCTCAACGAGTTCGGAGACCACGGTGAAAACCTGGGAACTCCATCCCAGAACGACCGTATGCCCTCGTTCGGCAACGAAAGAGCGTCCCTTTCTCATGGCATCGAGCCTGTTCTCGATACCAGTCGTGATGATTCCGATAAGCGTTCCCATGACGAAAAGTCCGCCAACTGTTACTGTGAGCATCGCGAGCAGGAAGAAAAGTGAACCCTGGTCTCCGGCCATGTTCCCGGGGTCTATCGCCCTCATCAGGCTTGCCCAGGCGATGCCGAAAAAATCCCTTTCCAGCGGATCTGTGCCTGACGCAGCAACCATGGAAGCGACAACCAGGACAAGAAGGGCGGTGACGATGAACAGCATCGCTATCATCGAACCGGCTCCCCTTGCGGTCATGCCGTCGAACCAGTAGCGGAACCTTCTGCCGAAGCCCATGCCTCCCATTGGAACCCCCTGTTCGTCAGTGTGCGTCATCCGGGTGGGGTGCGTGAGTGCCAAGGTGAGAATATATGCCAGAAACGGCAGCGGTTCACCCGGGTTGACAGGACAGTGTCCGGTGCGATATTGCCGACTGACCGTTCGGTCAGCTTGGAGGCACGTTCATGGATCCATCATCGAGTTCGAAGGACAGAATACTGGATGCGGCAGGTCAGGTGTTCCGCGAGAAGGGCTTTGCAGGGGCTTCCATGCAGCTTATTGCCCGGAAGGCCGGTGTTTCCAAGAGCCTGCTGTACCATCATTTCGAATCCAAGCAGGAGCTCTGGCGCGCCATGGTCGACCAGTGCTTCCAGCGCTCCGGGATACTTGAGCGTTTCTACAGCATAGTCGCAAGCGGAGACATGAGGAGCCTTGCGGATTTCGCCGAGGGTGAGGAAGGGCTTTTCCACTTTCTTGGACGCAATCCCGGTGTTGTCCGCATGATGAACTGGCTCGACCTCGAGGGAGGGTTTGGAAAGGGCTTTCCGGATCCCTGTGCAAGGGATGCGGTTCTTGCAAGGATTCGCGAAATGGTCGACCGCGGAGTGATACGGGCCGACATCGACCCGGTGGTGCTGCCCATAGTCTACATGTCCATCTGCGTGAACTGGTTCAGCGCCCGCTGGAAGTACCTGGACTGGTTTGCCGGGGAAAGGGACGAGGAAAGCATAGACCGCCGGTTCATCAGGGGTGCCATAGACATTCTTCTGAGGGGGATGACACCTGATGGGAAGGATTGAACTCCTTGCCGGATCTCTGATGCTCGTTTCGGCTGTGTCCTGCGGAACACCCGGAGCCGGGCAATCAAGGGTGGTCTCGGTCACCGTCGAAGAGGCCCGCGCAGGGGGCTTCACGCGAAACGTCATGGCGCCTGCATTTCTTGAGTCAGCCGATGAAGCCCTTGTGGAGGTGTCCGTTCCGGGAAGGATCACCGCGGTCCACGTTGCCGAGGGGGATACCGTTGTTGCGGGAGAGATCCTTGTTTCAACCACGACAGACGGTGCAGGCGCTTCGGGAGTATCCGCCTCACTCGCAGCGGTTTCCGCATGCGAGGCCCTCGATGACTACCACCGTGGCAACCTCGAAAGGGTTGCCTCGCTGCTCGAAACGGGTGCCGCGAGTCCCGGGGACTACGAGAAAGCTCTTGCCGGGGCCCGGACTGCCGCCTCATCCCTGAGCTCGGCAAGGGCCGCCCATGCCGGCGCACTGGACGGTCTTTCCAGGGGAACGGTCGCAGCCCCTTTTACAGGGATCGTCACCCGTGTGCTGGCGAGGGTTGGTAATCCCGCGGCAGGGCCGATGGTGGCGCTGTCCGGCATTGGAGCCCTTCAGTGCAGGGTTTTCCTTTCACAGAACTCGCTTCCCTGGATCGAACCGGGTCTTCCCGCCTTCTTCGTCACCAGCCATCATCCGGGGCTCCTCTTCATGGGAACTGTATCGGCCGCCGCTTCTTCGGTCGACCCCGCAAGCGGACTCGTCCCCGTAACCGTTCAGATCCCCGATTCCACCGGGCTCCTTCTTTCCGGCATGTCGGGCATGGTGACGATAGCCCTCGAGACCCTTCCCGGGGGAGTCGTTCTTCCAAGGAATGCCTTCATCACCGATCCAGACGGCCTCGACCGGGTATTCCTGATCAGGCGCGGAAGGGCGGTGGCAGTCGGGCCGGTCACCGGTCCGGAGAGCGGGTTCGATCGTCTGGTGCTTTCGGGGGTTCTTCCGGGTGACAGCGTCGTGCTCATGGGCAACAGACTGCTGACGGAGGGAGACAGCGTGAGGGTGGTTGCGCAGTGAGCCTTCCCGGACTCGCCGTCAGGAGGAAGACCGCGTTCACGATGCTTTTCCTGCTCATGGCAGGGGCGGGTGTGTTCGGATTCCTCCAGATGGGCCTCGATTTCTTCCCACCCGTCGACACGGGGTCCATCGTGATCGTAACGATCCTGCCGGGAGCGGGACCGGAGGAGATCGAAACCCTTGTCACGGACATTATCGAGGGGGCGGTGAGCGGGGTGGAATCGGTATCCACCGTGGAGTCCGAAAGCAGCGCCTCCGTCAGCGGGATAACCGTGGAGCTTTCCCTGGGAGCCGACATCGAAGCGGCCGAGGAGGATATCCGCAAAGCAGTCGATTCGGTTCGCGACGACCTTCCCGATAATGCCCGCGAACCCCTGATCATGGCCCTTGAATCGAGTTACAAACCTCTTGTGATAGTTGGTTTCGAGAGTTCCACACTTCCAAGCCACGAACTGAGGCGGGTGGTGGAAGAAGAGATCGTCCCCGTGCTGGGCAGGGTCGAGGGCATATCCGGAACGACGGTCAGCGGAGGTGAGGAGAGGATCGTGAGGGTCGGGGCCGATCCGGTGCTTCTCTGGAGAAGGGGGCTCACCATCTCCGCCGTCTACGGCGCCCTTTCCGCCGTCCAGTCCGATCAGCCCGGCGGAATGCTCGAGTCAGCGGAGCTTGAGACATCCATGAGCATGAAGACGGGTTTCAGAAACCTCAACCAGATAAACGAACTGGTCGTCGGGGAGTACGGTGGTACCCCCGTGCGGATCCGGGATGTGGCCGACGTTGCTTCCGGCCACCGCGAGCAGGTGAACAGGGTCAGGCTTGATGGCAGCAACACCGTTGTCGTCGTGTTCAGGAAGAGTGCCGACGCAAACACGGTGGAGACTTGCAGAGCCCTTGATGAGGAACTCTCGAGGATCGGGGCCATCTACTCCCACATGCTTTCCCCCAGCGTTGTCTACACGCAGGAAAGCTTCATTGCCGACTCGGTGGAAAGCCTGACCTGGACCGCCCTGCAGGCGATACTCCTGGCAGCGGCAGTACTCGTCCTGTTCCTCGGTTCCTTCGCGAACGCCGGGATAGTGAGCATCTCCATGCCCGTCTCCTTCATTGCGACCTTCGCGGCCATGAGGCTCGCCGGAGTGAACCTCAACATCCTGTCCCTGGCGGGGCTGAGCATTTCCATCGGAATGATCGTAGACAACTCCGTGGTGGTTCTGGAGAACGTGCACAGGCTCGCAGCAGGCGGGGCCGACCGGATCACCTCCGCCGACAGGGGAGCCTCTGAGGTGGGTCTGGCCGTTACCGCATCGGCACTCACCACGGTGGCCGTCTTCATTCCGATGCTGTTCGTGAAGGGGATGACGGGACAGATCTTCCGTGACCTCAGCATTACGATCGCAGCAGCGATCCTCATCAGCCTTTTCGTCAGCCAGACCCTCATTCCAATGCTTGCTTCGCTGCCGAAGAGCGTGGTAAGACACCACAGGCGCGGATCCCTCCTCGCCTGGTTCGTTGAAAGGGTCGACGGCCTCGAGCTGTTCTACGCGCGCGTCCTTTCCTGGTGCCTTGACAGGAAAGCCCTTCTTCTGTGGCTTCTCCTGGCCCTGGTGCTGGGAACCGGCGCCCTTCTGCCCCTCATACCCACGGCTTTCCTGCCCGAGCTCAAGGAGGGGGTGGTCGAGATCAACGCCACCCTTCCCCAGGGCACAAGCCTCGCCTTCGCTGACAGCGTTGCGGCCGCGCTGGAAGATTCACTGCTGGCAACGGTGCATCCCGGAGACCTGAGACACAGCTGGCTTCAGACCGGACGAAGCGAGGGGGTGGGTGCTATCTTCGGTTCGGACGCATCCTGCAGGATAAGCATATCGCTTTACTTTCAGGATGAGTCGCAGATGACGGGATCCATAAGCGATTACGAATCGGGCTTCAGGAACGTGCTGGACGCGGTACCGGGGCTGACTTACACCGTTGAGACCGGTCTGCCCATTGGCAACAGCTTCCCGATCCAGATCGCACTCTACGGCAACGACCTGGCCGGGCTAAGGGATGCGGGGGAGAGGCTCAAACGAGCTCTGACGGGCATTGAGGGAACGGTCGACCACCGTTCATCCCTGGATGAGTGGGTTCCCCAGATCGATTTCATTCCCGATCCTGCCGTCATGTCGCTTCGTGGAGCATCTCCGGCGGCAGTCGCGGTCGAGGTGAGCATTGGCATGCTGGGGGTGGACGCCTCAGTGCTCACCGACAACGGCCGCCAGGTGCCGGTGAACCTTCAGTACCGTGAGGAGTTCCGCTCAACCCCGGAGGCGGTGGCCGCCCTTCCGGTGTTCGGCGCGCCCCTCGATTCCTGGGGAAGGCTGGAGAGGTTGCAGGTTCCCCGTGGAATAAACCGCAGGGACCGGTCAAGATGTGTCCTTGTATCGTGCGGTGTGCGGGGGAGGCCGCTCGGAGGGATGGAATCGGAGATCGATGAAGTGATGGACACGCTGGACCTGGGCGGAATGCGCTGGGAACTCCTTGGTGACATACCGGACCAGAGGGAGGCTTTCGGTGCCATGCAGCTTGCGATCATAGTGGCCGTTCTGCTCGTGTACATGGTCATGGCGGCCCAGTTCGAGTCCCTCCTCGAACCGTTCATCCTCATTCTGGAGATCCCCATGGCAATGGCGGGTGTCGTTCTGGTTCACCTGCTGACCGGAACCACCCTGGGGCTTACCTCACTCGTGGGCATACTCATGCTTGCGGGAATAGTGGTGAACAACGGGATCGTCCTTGTCGACTTCGCCAACAGGAAAAGGGCATCCGGGGGAGGAACGGCCGAGGAGGCAGTGATCCTTGCGGGCCGCACGAGGCTGAGGCCGATCCTGATGACCGCGGCCACTACCATCCTTGCCCTTCTCCCCCTGGCACTCGGGGGTTCGCCCAGCGCCGATGTCTGGGCGCCGATGGCAAGAACCGTCGCCGGGGGCATGCTTCTCGCCACCCCGTTGACCCTTCTGATCGTGCCGGTGCTTTACACCAGGATCGACGGCATTCGAAGGAAGGGCGGCAGAAAGCCATGAGAAACACGGCCGCTGCAGTACTCTCGATCGCTTTCCTTTCGGGGTGCTCCCCGGGCGGGACCGCTTCCCCGGGTCCGGTGGAAGTGGAAACACTTTCAGTCTCTCCTTCGGAGATCAGACTGACTGTCGAGTTCAGTGCCCGGTTGGAACCGGGCTCAGAGGCTTTTCTCGTGTCTCCGGGTGGATTGATCCGGTCGATAACCGTAAGCGAGGGGGATTCGGTGGAGACCGGAGAGGTCGTGGCGGTGCTGAGCGGCGACGCGGCTCTCTCGGGGGCCGCAGCCGCAGCAGGGGCAGAGCTGCATGCCGCTCTTGCCCGGGCGGAGAGCGCGGCGAACGATGCTGCCCGCATCAGTGAACTTCACGAAGCGGGTGCGGTGAGTGATAACGCTCTTCTTGGCGCCCTTGCCGCCTCGGCTGCCGCAGAAGCCGCCGTTGATGCCGCCAGACACGCTAGTGCCGCGGCAGTCGCGGGGGAGAGGACGGGCATTCTGAGGGCTCCGTTCGATGGCATCGTTGGATCGGTCAGGGGAAGGGGAGGCATGCTTTCATCGCCCGGGGACATCGTCGCTTCAGTTATCGGCGGAGGCCTCATGGCAAGGCTTCTGGTTCCCGAACGCCACCTTCTGGAGATCCGTCCGGGGCTGACCTGCGAATTCCATCCCGGTGTGGGGGAATACCCTCCCCTTGAGGGTGTCGTTGAGACCGTGGCGCATTCCGTGGATCCGATAACGGGTCTCGTGCCGGTCACACTGTGCTTTTCGGGAGAAGGGGACACCCTGGTCCGTCCGGGCGTAAGCGGTGTTGTATCCATCGAACTGGTCCGGGTCCGGGAAGCAGTGGTTATCCCGGCGGACGCCGTTATCATCGCGGGAGGAACGATGCAGGTTCCCGTTCTGCTGGAGGAGGGGACCGTGGACTTCAGGGATGTGCAGGTCGGCATCCAGTCCGGTGATTCCATCGAGGTGAAAGGCGGCCTGGAGTTCGGTGAGGAGGTCGTAGTCGGATCATCAGCGCCCCTGGTTCGCGGCATCGGCGCAGTCAGGGTCGGACCCTGATCCATCCCGCCCTTCAGTGTGCATATTAGGCCCATTGGAATGGAGATGCCGGTGCGGATCATCCAGGTTTTAACAGCGGCCATTCTGCTTGTGGCCTGTTCCCGCGGCGAGATGGCCGACCCACTCGAAGACGCCTTTCTGAAAGCCGCGGACGCATACGCACGGGGCGACCTTGAAGGGTCGGAATCATGGCTTCGCTCAGTGCTCGCCGCCGATTCGGCAAACACTGATGCCTGGCACAACCTTTCAGTGGTCCTGCTGGAACAGGGAAGGTACGGAGAGGCTGCGGCCGCCGCCGGCAGGGTGCTGGAGCTGCAGCCTCGAAGAAGGGGGACCCGGGCCCTTCTCTGCGGAGCCCTGCTCGGAATGGGGAATGTTGGCGGCGCGATCACGGCGGGTGAACTTGCCGTGTCGACCGATCCATCCGACGCATCCGCCTTCAACAATCTGGGACGCGCCTACCTCGAGGCGGGAAGACTGCCCGACGCCGCAGGATGCTTCATCACGGCCATACGAAGGGCTCCCTCCGACCCTTCACCCCATTACAATCTGGCCTGCATGCACATAATGGCCGGCGAGCCGGAATTGGCCCTTCCCCTCCTTCAGCAGACGGTTTCGCTTGCACCGGCGTATCCCGGAGCAAGAACCCAGCTTGCCGTTGTTTACGGAATGCTCGAGTCCTACGAGGAGGCTGGATACGAGGCCGGGATGGCTCTGGCCATGAATCCCCGCGACCTGATGGCGATGAACTGCCTTGCCCTGTCCCGCCAAAACCTCGGGATGAACGATCAGGCCGTTTCGATCTACAAGGAAATGCTCCCTCTGGTAGCCGATTCCCTCGCAAGGGAGCAACTTCTGTCAAGGATGGAGATGCTGGCCGGTGAAAACGAACGGTAGTGGCGTGAACCTGAGGCAAGTGGTTCTCGGACCGATAGAGACCAACTGCTGGATCGCCGCATGCCCCGAAACCGGTCTGGCCATCGTGGTGGATCCGGGCGGGGGCACTGCCTCCCTCGGCCCGCTCATGGCCGCCATGGGCGTCACTGAGCTCAACGCCGTGATCAACACCCACGGCCATTTCGATCATGTCTGGGGCAACGGAGAGCTTGGGGTTCCCACAATGATCCACAGGCTCGATGCCTCAATGCTTTCACACGCCCGTGAGGCCGCTGCTTCGTACGGATTCCAGATACCCGCCCCTCCAGCCCCTTCACGGCTTCTGGATGACACCGATGAGATCAGGGTGGGAAACCTCCGTTTCACGGTCATTCACACTCCCGGTCATTCTCCGGGAAGCATCTGCCTTCTCGGACATGGGCTTCTCTTTTCGGGGGACACCATCTTCCAGGGTTCGATAGGAAGGACGGACCTTCCGGGCGGTGATTTCCGGGAGATCTCCCGGTCCATAAGGGAAAGGATCATGCCACTCCCTGAAACACTGAGGGTCCTTCCCGGTCACGGACCCGAAACCACCCTGAAAAGGGAGACGGCCACGAATCCCTTCTTCCCCCGGACTTGAAGCGCACCGCATCGCTGGACATGACCCGCGGCTCGGTGACGGGCAGGCTCCTTCGCCTGGCCTGGCCGGTCATGGCGGCCCATCTGCTTCAGACCCTCTACAATCTGGCCGACGCCTTCTGGCTGGGGAAGCTGGGAAGACAGAGCCTCGTGGCGCCAACAATCTCCATGAACGTCGTCTTCATTGCCATGGCGCTGGCGATGGGTCTCGGATCCGCCGGAACCACCCTTGTCTCCCAGTACAGGGGTGCCGGACGCGATGATCTCGCCCGGAGGGCGGGAGGTCAGACCTTTCTCATCCTCTCCGTGATCGGGGTGATCCTGGGCATCATCGGCCTGCTTTTCGCCCCGGCGATACTGAGGCTTCTCAACACCCCCGCAGATTCCCTTGTCGAGACCCGGACATATCTGAACTGGATACTTGCCGGGCTTCCCCTGATGTTTCCCTTCTTCGTCTACCAGGGCATAAGCACCGGACTTGGCAACACAATGGGCCCCCTTCAGGTAAGCCTTGTCACCGTGGTTCTGAACGCCGTCCTCGACCCCCTTCTCATCTTCGGGGCCGGTCCGGTCCCCGCCCTGGGTGTCACCGGCGCCGCGGCCGCAACGGTGTTCTGCCACTCCCTCGCTTCCGTGATAGGTACAGTGCGTCTGTTCAGGGGGCTTTCCGGCTTCAGGTTGAATGCGGCCAGCCTCAGACCGGAAGCTCAGACCATCTCAAGGCTCCTTTCCATCGGCCTTCCGACAAGCATCGGCCAGGCCGGGACCAGTCTGGGATTCACAGTGCTGCTCGGCATCGTGAATTCCTTCGGCAGTGCCGTGACAGCCGCCTTCGGAGTGGGGAACCGCATCATCCACCTCGCCCTCGTCCCAGCCATGGGCCTTTCCCAGGCGAATGCGGCCGCCGTCGGGCAGTGCCTCGGGGCCGGGCTTCCGGCAAGGGCCGCGAAGTCAACCTTCAGGGCTCTTCTTGTCATTGGTCTTCTGCTGCTTCCCATCACCGTACCGATGTTCTTCCTGGGTGGCGCCATATCGGGCCTGTTCGTAAACGACCCCGCTGTCATGGATGTCGGCAGGACCATGTTCCGCATCACCACTCCTTCCGTTTACGCCTTCGGTTTCGTCACGGTGCTCTTCGGCAGCTTCCAGGGGTCCGGCTTCACGCTTCCCGTAATGGTGCTGAACATGGCCAGGCTGTGGGTCCTGAGGATCCCGCTGGCGTACTTCCTTGCGTTTCACAGTTCTTTGGGAAGGGACGGGCTCTGGTGGGCCATGTTCGTCTCGAACGTGCTTACGGCTGCCGCAGGGGGGGTCTGGTTCGCCACAGGGACGTGGAAGAGGAAGTCCTCCGAGATCCTGGGGGCTTCATCACTTGCGTCCGAGGGGGCTTTGGAATAAGGTTGACATGCATGGAAAGAGACCGGGACGGATGAAGCGGGCGGTTCGGAGCCCTGCCTGACATCAGGATCAGGAATGAGAGGAAGATAAAATGACTGTTCTGCTGTTGGTTCTGGCCGCTCTGAGCGGTTTCAACGGAGAATGGCATTCCCTTGGCGGGGAATACCGTGGACTTGCCGTGGCTACTCCGCGTGATTTCACTCCCGAAGGTCTTTCGATAGACCTTTCCGTTCCCGGCTTCGGAATGGTCCCTGAGAACGGATACACCAGGATCGAACTCCCCGGCTTCAACTGGGACACCGACCTTGCCCCGGGTTCACCCGAGCTTCCCGTGGTGCCCCTTGCCATAGGTATTCCCCCCGGTATGGAGGCGAGGGTGGCTTCAGTCGAGGCAACCTGGACCCCAGTCGGGTCTTTCAGCATCCACCCCGTTCAGCCCCTCGGATACGACAGCGATCCCCAACCACCTGCGTTCGTCGGGCTCTCAGGTGACCTCCAGGGAGTTCACCCCTCGGAAAACGCGGTTCTATCGGCTTCCCAGACCCTTTTCGGGCTGAATACCGCGCGGCTGCTTCTGAACCCCTTCCGCTGGAACCCCGAAACAGGGCTTCTGGAGGCAGCAGCTTCCATGACAGTAAACATCTCCTTCGACGGAAGCCAGGGCATTCAGACACCCCTCGTGCCGGAGAGGGCCAGGATGCTCGAAAGCCTCGTAATCAACTTCGACCTGATGGAGATTCCCCTGAACCCTGAACCCATCACGCAGGACGATGTTGTCTACATCGTGATAACGGTGGAGGAGAACCTTCCCGAGATCACCCCCCTGATTTCCATGGTGAATCTCATGGGGCACCGGGTGGTCATCGAGGTGCTGCCTCTCAACTCGACTCCGGCAGTGATAAAGGCAGCCATCCAGGCGCACTTCCAGGACGGAACGACAAGGTTCGCGTTGATCGCGGCCACCCATCAGCAGCTGCCGTCGTTCAACTTCGGGCCGTTCTACGGCGACTACTACTACCAGACGCTCGACGGCGACAACCTGCCCGACATAGCCGTGGGCCGCTTTCCGGCAGGAGCCGGAAACCTGGCCAACATGATCGAAAAGTCCATGAGCTACTCCACCTTCACCGGCACCCCCGGGATGCCGTCGATCCCCGCAACCGGAATGCTCTGCGCACACGAGGAGGAGTATCCCTCCAAGTACACGGCCAACAAGAACAACATCAAGAACTGGGACTACGCCATAATCGATCCCGTCTTCGACACTTTCTTCCCCCCCGAGGGAGCCACCCTGCAGCAGGTTCAGGAAAGGATCAATGCCGGTGTGGGCACCGTGAACTACCGCGGACACGGTTCCATAACGACCTGGCAGTGGTCACCCGGCTGGAGCGCCGGATCCATTTACGCACTCACCAACACCTTTTTCCCGCCGGTGTTCAACATCGCGTGCGAGAACGGAACCCACGACAAGAACTACAACTGTCTCTGCGAGAGCTGGCTTTATGCGGTTGGCAAGGGTGCGAGCGGAACCTGCGGCGCGAGCGCTCCCTCCGCGACCGTCGTGAACCACAGGTTCGACAGGGTTCTGTACTGGCAGCTCTACGACGAAGGCAACACCTGCGCAGCTGAGACCCATGCCGCAGCCCAGGCCGACATAGTCACCCTCTACGGTGCGTCGGGACTGGAGAATGCCAGGATGTACCACTGGTTCGGCGATCCATCGATGGACATCTTCAACTGTGACGAAACCGGATCTCCTTTTCCCCTTTCACTGTCCTGTCCTTCCCATGCCTTTGAGGGTGAGAATACGGTAACCGTGACAGTAACCTCCCAGGGAGCGCCGGTATCCGGAGCTGTAGTGACGATCACAGACGGCATCGGCAATCACCCGGAACACCCCGAGACCTTCTACGTCCAGGCAACCACCGATGCCTCAGGGCAGGCTGAGTTGACTTTCAATGCGCAGGGCGGTTCGGAACTCATGGTCGGCGCCAGAAAGCACAATCTGACACCCGCCTTCGACACCATACAGACCTGGCCCCAGGGCATTCAGGGCTCCACACCCGACTCCGCCCTGCTCCTCCCTGCATCCCCCAACCCTTCGGCCTCCATCGTGCAGCTTGGAATGGACATTGCCGTTCCGGGTTTCTACAGCATTAGTGTGGTCGACCTGGCGGGCAGGATAGTCGAACCCGTTTCAAGCGGCGTCTTCGAAGCCGGACAGCACAGGTTCCAGCACTCGACTGAAGGGCTCGCACCCGGCCTTTACTTCGTGCTGCTTCAGGGAAACGGTTTCTCAGCGTCCACCCGGATGCTTGTCGTTGGCAGATGAAAAATCCGGCGCCGATCCTGCTTTTTGCATGCGCCTGCATGCAGGAACCCGGACCGGCGCCGCTGCACCCTTCATTCATCGCCGCTGAAAGGGCTCTGGGGCAGACACACTCGCAGAACTGCGTTTTCACTTCCGACAACAGGTACGCAGTGGTGGGCGACGGCGGGTCGCTGCTGTTTCTCGAACTCGTTCACGGAAGGGTGCACGGCCTTGCCGTCCTCCCGTCACCAGTGCTTCATCTGACAACACAGCAGGGGCTTGGCGGTGTTCTTGCCATTACTGCCGATTCGCTCTACCTTGTCGTTCCGGGTTCATTCTCCGTAACGGAGCGCGCCTGGATCCCTTCCGGGGTCTCGGCCTGCGCCGTCTCGGGAAACAGGGTGTTCCTTGCCTTTGCCGACGGCGCTCTCCGTGGTTATGACCAGGAGACCCTGGCAGAAGTGGTTGCCCGCTCTGTCTCTCCCGCCGTTTCATGTCTGGCGGGTTCACAGGGATACCTCACTGCGGCATCGGGTTCTCTTCTGTCATGCTATGAGCCTGAGCGGCTCGACCCCCTGGCGGAATACGGCGCATGGGGAGGGGTCTCACATCTCGCTTCAGCCGGAGATAACAGGGTCTGTGCCTCCGTCGGGGGAGGCAACGAGGTCGCCCTCTTCTCGGTCCCCGGGCTCGAGCTTCAGGAGATGTTCACGGTTCCCGGAACCCCGCTGGTTTCCGCTGTCCAGGAGGAACGGGAGTACGCCTTCGCGTACACCGACCAGGGCATCCTGGTGGTCGTCGGCTCGGGAGGCGGATTGGAATGGAGGACGACTGAGTTCGGCGAAGTGCTCGACATCGTCATCTCAAAGGACGGATGGAACGCCCTGCTGCTGTCGGAGAGTTCGATAACCATCCTTGAGAAGTAGAGGCGGTTACTCGCCGGGAACCTCTATCCTGACGGTGTTCCCTGCACGGTAGACAGAGAGGGCCACCGTTTCTCCAGTGTTTATGATGCCCCTGAGGGATTCGGGGTGGTAAACCCTCATTCCGCCGGCATCAATGACAAGGTCCCCGCTTCGAAGACCGCAGCCTTCCGCCCTCGAACCTTCGCATACGTCGACGATGAGAACGCCGGAAGGAGTCTCTTCGTCCATTTCCCCCAGGGTGTATGCCAGGGCCGAAACGCCGAATGGAGAACCCGAGCCCCTGACCCCGTTCACCAGGCTGCTGCTCCAGACGCTCCAGAGTTGGGAGGGAAGAAGGGCCAGCCTGTCATTTCCATCCCCGTCCGGAATGGTTCCGGTGACGATCCCGAGAAGGCGCCCCGAAGCGTCGTATGCGGCGGCACCCATCAGCCCCGGGGCCGGTCCCATGGATAGAACGACGGAGCCGTCGTTCCTGGTGTCGGTCGTTCTGGTCTGAAGGAACGTGATCCCGTCGGAGCGGTATCCGGCAATGAATACCGCCTCCCCTGACACTGGAGCATCCAGCCGGGGGTCATTCCATCTCGAGAAAGGCTCACCGTCGAACACAAGCATGGCAAGACCGAGATCGCGAAAAAGGATTGCGCTGTCGGGAAGAAGCCTGCCTTCGTCGGTTATGACGAAGGGCATGGCCCCGCTTGCGAAGCTGAAGAGCGTGACGGCATGGCTCGGGGAGACCGGAGCGCCGTTGCAGACTTCCACGAGTCCCATGGAATCGAGCCGCCCGAGTGCGATCACTGAGGGAGCGGCGTCCGGCATCTCCGGGATGAACGCGCGCCCGGAGAGAACGAGAAGTAAGAGAAGCATCGGCCTCCTAGAACGTGGTTAGGGTCACGGGCCTTGTATAGGCCGACGGGGGGATCGGAGTGTACTGCTCTTCGGAGTTCCCGGAAGGGGATGCCGGCGCAACGGGGGGCATGAAGATCCTGGCGGCGAAGACAAGCATGGCAGCGAAAGGAATGATCACCGCTGCCCTCCGCAGGAGTACAAACCTGGAACCTGCCCGGGTTTTAAGGGGGGACGTGTCATAATCGCGCAGTGAAAGCCTTGATCTTACAGCTGCCTCGAGGTTTTGGGGAGGGTTGAAGTCGGGGAGGGAAGCGACCGCCCCGGAAAGGGCCCGGGAGATCTCGAGAGCCCTCCGGCAATCCGCGCAGCCGTTGAGATGAAAGCGGAGCATGCTTTCCTGCCTGGCATCGGTTTCACCGTCGATGCTGAGGCTTATCAATTCGAGGGCTTCACTGCATTTCATCGCCAATGCTCCCATACATCCTGCAGAGTTTCTCTAAGGGCCGCCCTGGCCCTGTTTATCCTGGATTTCACGGTACCTATCCTTATGTTCAATATTTCCGAAATCTCATCGTAGGACAACCCTTCCTTCTCCCTGAGCAGGAAAGGCTCGCGGTAGTGGTGCGGGAGAAGGGAGATGGCTTTCTCCAGTTTCAGCTGAAGGTCCCGGCTGCCCTCCCTGTCGTGGGGTGAGTCGACCTCCTGAGTGGAGACAACGGCATTCTCGAGGGGAACGCTGTTCCAGCGGGAGCGCCGTCTCCATTCCTTCTTCGCCAGGTTGCTCGCTATGGTGAATATCCAGGTAACCAGAGGCCTTTCGGGGTCGTAGTTCGTGCGGTATCTATAAACCCTGCAGAATGTCACCTGGAGAAGTTCTTCAGCGTCGTCCTCGTTTCCGAGCATCCGAAGCAGGAGGGAGTAGACAGGTTTGCTGAACCTGTCCATGATTTCGCTGAAGGCGTCTTCATCGCCCCTGCAGAGGGCCACCATCAGTTCGGAATCAGCCCTGGAATCACGCTTCTTTTTCATCAGACCCGCAAGAAGCACTCCCATGTGTCAAACCTCCGGAGTATGATTTCACAATCTATTACCCCGTGGCCGACCTCTTGTTCCCGCTGCCGTTCCTTGACCCCGCGGCCCTTCCGTCGTAAGGATACACCCTATGAAAAGGAAACCGGGAATCTCAGTTCTACGCAGGCTTGTCTCCTACGCCGCACCCTACAGGGGCAGGGTATGGCTGGCCATTTTTTTCTCGGTGGTGTTCGCGGTCTCAAGCGGCGCAACACTGGGTATGATACTTCCTCTGTTCGATGATGTCCTGACTCAGCGGGATGCGGGTTCCGACGCCCCCGGCCTTGCCGAAGCGATCCGGCGGGAGGCGGGCGCTTCGTGGAGAAGCTTCACCTCAGGCATCGGCAGGTCAGATCCCGCCGAGTCGGCCGCTCACCTGTCCGACACCGGGAAGGCACTGAGACGGGGTCTCAGGACAGCGGATCCCCGCCAGGCGCTTCTTGCGGTGATCATCATCGTCGTGGGACTGATCCTCCTCAAGAACTTCGCCGCCTTCATGCAGGCCTTCCACCTGACCCTGGTGGAGGAGAGGCTGCTGGAAGACCTGAGGGGCAGGATATACAAACACATCCTCGGCCTGCATCTGGGTTTCTTCACGGGCAGCAGGACCGGTGAGCTCACCACCCTTCTCACGGCCGACGTCATGCGGATAAAGGGGGCAGTGACTCAGTCGCTTGTCACCGTACTGAAGGAAGCCGTTCTTCTCCTCGTATTCCTCTCCCTGGCACTTCTTTCGTCCTGGCGTCTGACGCTCGTCACATTCCTGGTATTCCCTCCGGGAATGGCCCTGATCACATCACTGGCAAGGAAGCTCAGGAAAAGCACCCACCGGTCCCAGGAGCGCATGGCTGACTTCGCGAGCGTCCTGCAGGAGTCCCTTGTGGGCATCCGGGTCGTGAAGGCTTTCGGAATGGAGGCGTTCGAGGAGGGCAGGTTCACCCTGGCATCTTCCGACCATCGCCGGCACGAACTGCACCTGCGGCGCGTGAAGGCTTTCTCGGGTCCCCTGACTGAAATCCTCGGAGCGGTGGTGAGCGCCGTCGTTCTCTGGTTCGGGGGAAGGGAGGTCATCCAGGGTGACGGCATGAGCGCCGGAAGATTCCTCGTCTTCCTCGCGGCAGTTCTGAGCATGATGGATCCGGTGAAGGCTTTGGGAAAGGCCTGGGCCGGCATTCAGGAGGGGCTTGCTTCCGCAGACCGCCTTTTTGGAATACTCGACACGAAACCACTTGTCGTTGACGCCGCCGCTCCCGTGCGCATCATGTCCTTTGACGACTGCATCGCCTTCAACGATGTCTCTTTCTCATATCTGCCGGGCAAGAGGGTCCTTCACAACGTGAACCTCACGATAAGGAAGGGGGAGATGGTTGCCCTTGTGGGACCGAGCGGCGGCGGCAAGAGCACTCTTGCGGACATGATCCCGCGCTTCCATGACCCGCTGTCCGGTTCGGTGACCATCGACGGCATGGACCTCAGATCAGTGGAGACCGCAAGCCTCAGACGGCTGCTTGGCCTTGTCACGCAGGAGACGATCCTGTTCAATGATACGGTTCGCAACAACATTGCCTATGGCAACCCCGAAACGCCCATCTCGGAGATTCACAGGGCTGCTGAGACTGCAAATGCCATGGAGTTCATCCAGAAACTGCCGAAGGGTTTCGACACCGTGATCGGTGAACGGGGCGCCACACTTTCCGGGGGACAGAGGCAAAGGCTGGCAATCGCCAGGGCCGTTCTCAAGAACCCGCCCATACTCGTTTTCGACGAGGCTACATCCAGTCTCGACACCCGCAGCGAGAAACTCGTACAGAAAGCTGTGGAATGCCTTGTGGCCGGCAGGACATCGGTCGTCACCGCCCACAGGCTCAGCACCATCAGAAAGGCTGACCGCGTCATCTACATCGAGGATGGCCGCATTCTCGAGGAGGGCACCCACGAATCCCTTCTCGCCAGGGGAGGCAGGTACCGCGCGCTCTATGAACTGCAGTTCGCAGAAGACTGACCATCTGCTGATTCGTCTGCACTCCCTGGGGGACGTCGTTCTGGCGGCGCCCACGGCAGCTGCCGCTGCGGCACACGGTTCGGCTGCCTTTCTGACCCGTACTGCCTTTCTTCCCGTCGTCCGCCGCTTCAGGGGAAGCGTAACCCCCATCGGGTGTGACGGCGGTGCCTTCCATCTGGCGCGGGCAGCCGCGGGACACCGCGGCGGGATCATCGTGGACCTTCAGAACAACATCCAGACAAGGCTTGCCTTTCCCCGGGCGAAACGGTTTCGTTTCGACAGGGCCCTGAGAAGAAGGATCATCGCCCTGGGGCGGAACGCGGGCGAAATGCCCTTTCGTCCCGAGGCATTCCTGAAAGCTGCGGGCTTCTCCGGTCATGACCCCGAACCCAGGCTGGAACGGCATGCCTGCCCCCCACGACATGGCTTCACCGTTGGGATAGTAACGGGCGGGCGATGGCCCCTCAAGGCACTGCCCGAAGCGGTCGCCGCCGAACTTGCAAGGCTTTTCTGCGATCTCGAAGGAGCCCGGGTCTTCCTGCTCGGTGACCGTCCGGACCTGCCGGAAGCGGGGAGGATCCTCGAATCCTGCGGAAGCAGGGATGTTCTGAACGTTTGTGGCGAGGGAGATGTGGAAACCCTTCTTAAAAGGATCGAGGGGCTCGATCTGCTCGTTTCCCCCGACTCGGGGCCCGGGCACCTTGCAAGGGGCCTCGGCGTGCCCACGCTGGTGGTCTTCACATCGACATCGCCGAGGCTCGGTTTCTGGAAGCGCTCCGCAAAGGACTGCCATGAAGTACCGGGTGTCCCCTGCAGGCCGTGCCACAGGCACGGAGGGAGGGAATGCCCCCTTGGTGTGGCCGCCTGCCGCACCAGGCTCGTTCCCCGGGAGATCCACGACCTTGCGATCGGGCTGACAAGGTGAGCGCGGACACCAGTCCAATGATGCGCCAGTACCTGGCCCTGAAGGAGCGCCACTCCCAATGTGTGCTGCTCTTCAGAATGGGTGACTTCTACGAGGCATTCTTCGACGATGCCGAACTGATAAGCAGGCTGCTCGGCATCACGCTCACCGCCAGACAGAAGAAGGACGACGGCACCGGCATCCCTCTTGCCGGCTTTCCCCACCATGCGCTTGACGGATACCTTGCGAGGCTCCTCAGGTCGGGATGCCGCGTGGCCATCTGCGAACAGATGGAAGACCCTGCAAAGGCGAAGGGGCTTGTTCACAGGGATGTCATCGAGGTCGTGACCCCCGGCACGGTCATCAGCGGAGAAAGCCTGGATCCCGGACAGACAGTTCTGCTGGCCTCCGCCCTGACATTGGGCAGCGCTTCCGCCCTGATCCTGTGCGACCTGTCCACCGGGGAGATTCGTTCCACGAGCATGGAGGCCCCCCTTCTTCTTCCGGAGATATCCAGGATGGCTCCCAGGGAACTTCTCGTTCCCGCCGGAACACTCCTGTCCTGCCCCTCCGACTGTGAGCTGACCGAGCTGGAGAGATGGAAGTTCGACACTGACCATGGAAGAAGGCTTGTGGAACAACGATTCGGGAAGGGTGCCCCCGAAGGTTTCCAGCTCACGGAGAGCCCCCCCCTGCTGGGCGCGATGGGGGCATTGCTGGCCTATCTCGAGGAAACGAAAAGGGCATCCCTTGCACATCTTCAGTTCGCGGGGAGCTACCGCAGGGATCAATCACTGGTCATCGACGGCGAAACGGCTGTCAGCCTGGGAATAACGCACGGCGTCCCCGGAGAGGAGGAGGCGGTACTCTCCGACGTTACGGACCGCACGGTCACGGCGGCCGGTTCAAGGCTCTGGAGGCAGTGGCTTTCCGCCCCCCCAAGGGATCCGGGGACCATCACGGAAAGGTACAGGGCAATAGCCGAGCTGATGGAAAACGGCCTGTCCGAGGCTGTCCGCAACCGCTTGAAGGGCTGTTGCGACCTTGCCCGGCAGACCGGCAGGCTGGGCTCACTTCGCACCACCCCTCGCGATCTGAGGGCCATCTGCGCGACCGCCCGTCATCTTCCCGGCATTGCCGGGCTTCTTGCTTCCTCAAAGAACCCCATACTGCGCCGCATCGCCGGGATGGACACGCTGGACGACATCGCAGAACTCATCGACGGGAACATCAGTCCCGATCCTCCCGCGAGGATCTCCGACGGCGGGGTGATTCGCGCCGGTGCGAATGCAGAGCTGGATCAGCTCAGGGAGGTGAGGTCCGGCGGCCGGGAATGGATGAGGGAGATGGCCGAGAGGGAGAAGAAGAGCACCGGCATCGCCAGAATGAGCATCGGCTACAACAAAGTCTTCGGCTACTACATCGAGGTCTCCAGATCATCCCTTCCCCAGGTGCCCGAAAGCTGGACGCGCAGACAGACCCTTGTGGGTGCCGAGCGCTTCATAACGCCCGAGCTCAAGGAATGGGAGGGAAGGATACTCAGGGCGGAGGAGCTTACCGCAGCCCTTGAAGAGAGCCTTTTTCAGGACGTCAGGAACCGCGTGGCCGGAAGCCTTCTGAGGATAGCGGAGACGGGAAGGATGCTCGCCGCGCTGGACGTTCTGGCTTCACTGGCGGCACTGGCGGCTGAGCGCCGCTGGTGCATGCCTGAACTTGTGGACGTACCGAGGCTGGAGATAGTCGAGGGAAGGCATCCTGTTCTGGAAAAGCTTCTTCCCGCCGGCGAATGCGTACCCAACTCCATCCTGCTCGAGCCGGGCAGGCGAATACTCCTTGTCACCGGGCCGAACATGGCGGGAAAGTCAACGATCCTCAGGCAGGCCGCCCTGACGCTGGTACTCGCCCAGACCGGCTCCTTCGTGCCGGCGGAGAGAATGGTTTTCAGCCCGATGGACAGGCTGTACACCAGGATCGGAGGGGCTGACCGCCTGACGAGGGGGCAGTCGACGTTCCTTGTTGAAATGGCCCAGGCGGCCTCCATCCTGAACGGATCGACCAGTCGCAGCCTTGCCGTTCTGGACGAGGTGGGGAGGGGCACCAGCACCTTCGATGGCCTCTCCCTTGCATGGGCGATGCTCGAGTACCTTCACGACCACAGGGAACACAGACCGCTCGTCCTTTTCGCCACGCACTACCATGAGCTGGTGGCCCTCGCTTCAAGGCTCCGGGAAGCGGCAAACGTGAACGTTCTCGTCAGGGAGACGGGGGAGGGGGTGGCGTTCCTCTACAGGATGGAGGACGGCGCCACTGACAGGTCGTACGGGATCCATGTGGCCTCCATGGCCGGTGTTCCGGCAGCAGTCATCCGCAGGGCCGCCCGTGTCCTTTCGGACCTTGAGGCGGGCCGGCACCTTCTGCCGTCCGGAACCGACGCGGAAGGTCAGCTCTCGCTGCCTCTTTCCAACCCGGCCCATCCGGTCATCGAGGAGATCAGGAACATCGACCCGGACAGCCTGACCCCGCTGAAGGCCATCGAGCTTCTCTACAGCCTCAGGGAGAAACTCTGATACCGCTTCTCTCCGTTGACAATACACTGCCAATGGGGTAAACTAATGCCAGAGACGTTTCATGAACCGAAAGGATGGTACCGGGAATGCGTGGTGTTGTTCTCTGTGTGGCTCTCTTACCGTTCACCGTGTTCGCCGCCACGGTGCTGAACAGCTTCGACGCCCCGGACACGGGCATAAGCGGCCTGGCCTGGGGGAACGGCCATCTCTGGGCGGTCGACGGCACCACCCAGTACGTCTACCAGCTGGACCCCACCGACGGCGAGGTGCTTTCCTCGTTCTACATCACCGATCAGACCCCATCCTACAATCCGGTGCCCAGCGGCCTTGCATGGGGCGGTTCGATGATCTACGCCCCGATGACCTACGCCTCCTCCTACGGTAAAGTCTACAAGTATGACGAGTCGGGAGTGCTTCAGGGCACCTTCGACTCCTACTGTTGAGGCAGCCCCCTCTACTCGTCGGTGACGGGTGCATGCTTCGATTCGAACTACATCTACATTCTCGGAACCAACTATTCGGGAGCTCCCGTGGTTGCCAGGTTCACCACGGCGGGTTCGGTCAGCAGCTACATGACCCTGTTCCCCGGTCTCGGCACTGGCTACCATGACATAGCCTTCCTTTCGGGAGGCGGTGTATGGATCGCCCGTGACAACGCAGACAGTCCGATACTCGCCTACAATGCCAGCGGAGTTCTCTCCGGATACGTAGAAGGATCGGTGATCTCCGCGGCATGCGGTCTTGCCGTCGATTCCGAGGGCCATCTCTGGGCCAGCAACCCCGACGACGACATGATCTACCAGATCGATGTGATCACCGCATCCGGGGAAGAGAACTCATCCGCGGTCACCCCAAGGTCTCTCACGGTCAGCTCGAACCCCTTCGTCGGTTCGGTCCTGATCACGGGTCAGGGTTTTGTCGGCGCCGATGTCCGGATCTTCGACGTGTTCGGCAGGACCGTCGAATCAGCGCCATTTTCCGGCAGTTATCTCTGGAACGCGCAGTCCGTCTCCCCGGGCATCTACTTCGCAAGGGTGTCAGACAGCTCTGAAACCCTCGTGACAAGGCTGGTCAAGACCGCAGGAACGCGCTAGGCGATTCGAGGGGGTGGCTTCGGCCACCCTCTCTTTTTGTCCCCGTACTATACAGGTGTTTACATTGCGGTTCGAATTCGCTATGTATCCCCCGGGAGGTAAACACATGAACACATGGCTTGTTTCACAGGAAACGGGGGGCCGGCAGGTCAGTCCGATCAGGGTGCATTTTCAGGGTGGCGACAGGGTGGCCATTCTGCTGAACCTCGGAGACTCAGGCGCAACCGCCGTGCTCTCCGAAAGGGTCTGGTGTCTGACGGGTCCGGGCTGCGGTTCGGGCAGGCTTTACAGGACATTGTCCACCAGCAGGGCGGGTTCACGGGGAATGATGCTCCTTCGCGGCGCCAGGATAATGGACGAGGGCCGGCTTGCCGAGAACATGACCATCGGCATAATACGCGAGCTTCTCGACCTCGACGTGCACGACACTGCCAGCTGCCGTGCGGTGCCTTTCCCGGCGGGTCACCACGGCGGCTCGTGCGCCTGATGCCCGTCCCAGGCTGAACCGACAGATTGAATAACGGTACCCTTCCAGAGCGGCTTTGATTATCGTATGGAGAAGGCGTTCACGAAGGGATGAGATGTTTCAGGGAAGATGCACCGCACAGAAGCTTGCCATTGCCAGGGTCCTGTGCGAAACACACGATCACCCCAGCGCTTCCATGATACATGAGCGCGTCCGTGAGGTAATTCCAAACATCAGCCTCGCAACCGTATACAGGAACCTTGAAGCCATGCTGGCCGCCGGCAGGATCAATGCGGTTTCCGGCGCGCCTGAATGCCGCTTCGATGCCAATACGCTGCCACACCACCACTTTTTCTGTCAGCGCTGCCACTTGCTCAGGGATGTCCCCGCCAACGGCGTGGGAGTCTCCCTGACCTACCCGGAATCCATAGACGGCTGCAGCGTAACCGGTGCGCAGCTTCTTTTCTCCGGCTACTGCCACGCGTGCAGGCCGGACTGACCGATCGGAAGGGTAACCAAATGGACTCCCGAGCGTTTCACAAGCTTAGCTACGGAATGTACGTGGTGGCCTCAGGCCCCGAAGGCGAATGCAATGCCCAGATCGCAAACACCGTTTTCCAGATCACATCAGAGCCTCCCAGGATGGGCATCAGCATCAACAAACAGAACTACACGCACGAGTTCTTCCTGAAAAGCGGTGTCTTTTCCGTTTCCGTGATCACGGAAGAGGCCGACATGGTGTTCATCGGCCGTTTCGGCTTCAGGTGCGGCCGCGAATACCCGAAGATGCAGGGCATCGCGACCATGATCGGAACGACAGGTGTCCCCATCATCACCGAGAACGTCTGTGCCTATCTCGAGGGCAGGATCGTCGGCAGCCTCGACTGCGGGACCCACACGCTCTTTCTGGGCGAGGTCGTTGATTCCGGCATCCTCAGCGATGCCACTCCCATGACCTACGCTCATTACCACCTCGTAAAAAAGGGCAGGTCGCCAAAGACGGCCCCCACCTACACGGGCTGACCGCTTGGATGGGATCAGTCTTTTCCTCCCCGCATACAACGAGGAGGAAAACGTGGCCTTCATGGTCGCAAGCGCCCGCAGGGTCCTCGAAGCCATAGCCGGATCCAGCTGGGAAGTGATAGTGGTCAATGACGGCTCGACCGACAGGACAGGGGAGATCACGCTCGAGCTGTCCCGGCAGGATCCAAGGGTAAGACTGGTTGACCACGGCCGCAACCTGGGCTTCGGCAGCGCCGTTAGAACGGGAATTGCCAGCTCCCGTTACCCCTGGGTCTTCTACACCGACTGCGACGGGCAGTTCGATCTCGATGAGCTCAGAACACTGTGGGAAAGAAGGTCCGGGGCCGATGTGATATCGGGTTTCCGGCGCCACCGCAGGGACCCCGGGATGCGGCTCATCTACTCCCTGGGCTGGAACGTAGTCACGCTGATGCTGTTCATGAAGGGCTTCAAGGATGTTGACGCCTCGTTCAAGCTCTACAGAAGAAGCATTTTCGGGAAGGTGAAGCCCCTCTCGACAAGCGGAACGGTCGATTTCGAGATCCTCACCCTTGCAAGGGGAATGGGATACAGGGTCCTTCAGGTCCCCGTGTCGCACTTTCCCAGAAGGGCGGGCACTGTCAGCTTCGAAACCTCGCGCAGGGGGTTTTTCGCGTTCGTGAGATTCGGCGCGATATGGGAGTTGTGGGTTCAGCTCTGGGCATTCAGGGTTCGTACCTGGCGTGGTGTGCGGTGAGGCGCAGGGCACTTCTCGCAACCCCGCTTCCTCCACTCGAAACCGGCCTTGCCACCTATGCGGCACGAATCCTTTCCATAACCCGTGATGCGGTTGACTGGACCGTTGCATTCACACAGGGAAGCGAGGCCCTTCCCGGTTTCCGGTGCATACCGATTTCCGGGATCGGCCACTGCGGTCCGGATATTCCAGCTCACAGGGTGTTTCAGCTCGGCAACTCCACGCACTGCACCGAAGTCTTCCACGCCCTGCGGAAGTGGGGGGGCGCGGCCATTTTTCACGAGACCAACTTCCACCACATACTGAGGCACATGGCCGATACGACAGGAGACTGGGCCGAGTACCGCAAGCATCTCGAGCACGAGTACGGCTCCGATGCGCAGAGGGTCTCCAGGATCATGGGCAGACCCGCGGAAAGCCGCGAAGAGTACGACCGAAGGCTCCGGACCCATCCCCTTTCCAAAAGGGTTGCCGGCTGGTGCACTGCCATTGCATGCCTGAATGACGCTGCCAGGTCGACCCTGCAGGCGGGGGGGTTCGAAAAGAGGATCACCGTGTTGGGGCACCCGCTCGACCCGCTTCCCGACAGACTTCCCCCGCCGCCAGTCACACCGCCGGGCGAGCTGGTGGTGGGCGTTGCTGGAAGCTTCGGTTACGGAAGGGGCTGGAAGCATGCACTGTCAGTCGTTTCAGCCCTGAGGGCAGACCACGATGCCGTGCTCGTCGCGCTGGGTGCGGGCTGGCCCGATCCCGGGCTTTCATGGGTGAGGCTCACCGGGCGTCTTCCCGAGGCTGATTATCAGTCCATCCTGAGAACGTTCCACATGGCATTGGATCTGAGGGAAGGCTCCTGCGGAGAGACATCGGGAAGTCTTCTCGAACTCCTCAGGGCATCGGTGCCCACCATCGTCACTGATTCGGGTTCCTTTGCGGCCATTCCATCGGGTGCCGTGATCAGGGTGTCCGCACGCGACCTTCCCCATTCCGCCGAGGCGGCGGCCCGCTACCTTCTTCACAATCCGTCGCTCATGGAAGAACTTTCCTCCCGTGGCGCGGCGTACGCGGCCGGGCAGTCCGACACCGCGGTTTTCGGCCGCGCAATACTCGAGCTGCTCGAGGGCTCCCATGCGCCGCACGAACGGACCGGAGGGATGGATTGTCAAAACCTCTGACGGTTCCCTTCACGATCATGCTCACGGTCACCGCCGCTGCAGTCCCCTGGCTGGGTTTGCTGACTGCCGGGAACGGAATGCCTGTCGGTCTTCCGGCCGACCCGTCCGATGTCGCAGTGGCCGGCGATTCAGACGTTTACGATGAGGTGTGGCACTTCTGGTGGACCGAAAGGGCACTTTCCGAGAACCTCGACCCGATGTTCTGTCCCCTGGTCTTTCATCCCAGGGGAGCCTCAATGTCGCAACACAACATCGGCTGGCCCTCCACCCTTGCAATGGCGAACCCGCTTTTCGCGGGCGATCCTGTCTCTGCGCTCAATGCCTCGCTGTTCCTGGGCACCGCTCTGGTCTTCGCTGCAGGGGTACTGATCGCCCGTCAGTGGGGCGCCGGCTGGGACGGGGCCTTTCTGGCCGGCTTCATCGCGGCACTCATGCCGTCCAGGGTGGGGCATCTCTACCAGCACTACATGATAGCCCAGATCGGCTGGGGTATGATGTCGCTGTACTTCTTCACCGATTATCTTGACAGGCAGGGACGCGGGCTGGTCCTTGCCGGGCTCTTCGCGGGGCTTGCAACACTGGAGAGCCTTTACCACGTCATCTTCGTCTTTCTCGGGGCCTTCACGGTGATGATCCTCAGAAACGGCGGATTCACGAAAGCCACGGCCCTGCGGGGTCTGGCCTCCATAGCGGCAGGCGCCGCGCTTGCAGGGGCATGGTTCATTCCCCGCGATGGCGGTACTGCCAGCTCCTACTTCACATGGATGGAGGCGGTTCACTGGAGTGCCGAACCCGTCTCCTATTTCATGCCCTCGCCCTACGGGCTTGCCGGTGCGTTGTTTTCCCTTCCTCTGAAGCGACCCTGGATGCCGAATGCCTTCGAGGGCAACGTCTCATTCGGTCTTTCGGTGCTGCTCGTTCTGATCGGGGCGTTCGCCAGGAAGCGAAGGTGGCTGCTCGTACTCAGCGTGCTTTTCCTTGCCGTGCTGAGTTTCGGGCCGTTGCTGAAGGTCCTCGGAACACCCACCCCTTACGTCCTGCCCTGGATGGCTCCGGCAAGGCTTTCTCTCTTTGCGAACGCCAGGGTTCCAGCAAGGGTTGCCATGCTTGTCGGGGTGATCGCTGCGGTCACCGCCGGGGTTGTCCTCAAACGCATGAAACCATTGCTTCGAGGTCTTGTCCTGACGTTCGTTCTGTTCGAGCTCTTCATACCCGTCTTCCCGGTTGTGTCCGCCGCGGTTCCCCGTGCATGCCTGCAGGCGTCGGGTCCGGTCCTCGACCTCCCGGCGGGCTGCGTGACCCGTATCACGGCCCTTTACCAGACCCGTCACGGGCAGCCCCGTCTGACTGCCTTTCTGGCAAGGGGCGGTTCCAAAGCGCTTGAAGATGCCGGTTTAAGTGGCCTTCTTATGGGCGATACCGCTATTGTGACCTGCGAAGTTCTAATGGCCACCACTGCTGAAACAGCCCTTTACCACAGGATGCTTCTTGATCCTGCACAGCGTTCATTTTACGACTCACTTTACGCTTCCGCCTTCCCGTCGGGCACGGCGGATGACAGTGTCTGGGTGTGGCACCGATGAGTTTCCAGGACTCTGTCACCGTCGTTACGGTCCTTCACAACAACGCACCCCTCATGCCGCAGCTGGCCGACACCCTCAGGGGGCTGGGAACCGGCGCCGTCATCTACGACAGCGGTTCGTCAGACGGTTCCGCACCGGCCGCGGCCCGCCTTCTGCCCGGTGCAAGGGTCCTGGTCGGCGAAAATCTCGGATTCGGCCACGGCAACAACGTCGCGGTCAGACAAGCCGACACAAAGTACATCCTCTTTCTCAACAGCGACGCCGGGATCGAAGCCGGCTCCCTCGAAAGGCTCTTTGACCATCTTGAGGGGCACCCGTCCGTGGCGGCCGTCCAGCCATTGATCAGGGCATGGAAATGGCCGCTGGTCACCGCGGGAAGCGGGGTCTACGTGACGCCCTTCGGCGAGGCGTGGGACGCCCGTTTCATGCACCTCGAGAGAAGGGCGGGCGACGCCGTATCGGCCCCCCCCGCAGTATCGGCAGCAGTATCCCTCTGGCGGACCGACGCATTCACGGCGGCAGGCGGTTTCGACCCTGGTTACTTCATGTACTTTGAAGACGCCGACCTCTGTCTCCGCGCACGGACCTTGGGATGGGATTTCTCCGTGCTGAGGCAGGCATCCGCCCTTCACATGATCGGTGCCTCCAGCGACAGGTCCCGTGCTTCCCTCTGGGAACTGGCTTCGTCCATCAGGCTTGCCCGAAGGTTTCTTGGGGGAGGGAAGCTGCCGCGCGGTTTCCTTGCACGCGAGGCCAGGAAGGAACTGGCCCTTCTGCGCCGCGGGAAGCCTTGGATCCGGCGTCTGCGTGTTCTCTCCAGGGAGATCGGCAAACCCGTTCAGGCACTCGAGCTTCCACCGGAAGTCCTTGCCGGGCTGCACGGACACCCCTCAGACCTTCCGCTTCCAAGACCAGGCCCCCTGGGTCCCGGCATTCAGGGAACAAGCATTGCGCCTTACGGTGTGTTTCCAGCATCAGGGGCCACCCTTACCCTGCGCTCAAGGGGACCGGCAGTATCGGGGGGCATGTGCGATGCCGGCGGGACCCTGAGGAAGGAGTTCTTCGTAAATGCGGGCGAGGCCGTCCGGATCAGGCTTCTCACCGAAGGCGGATTGTCGTACATTTTCTGTGACAGACCCGAATCAAGGCTGGAGGTGAACGTTGGCGACATCACCGCGCAGGGGTGAGCTTGCCATTGCACTGGCCGGCATCGCGGTCTGGCTTGCCATCGTTCTCTTCCGCGGATTCTCCCCCGAATGGCTCGCCCTTCCACTTGCTGCGGTGGCGGTCTCGACACTGATCGGCAACCCGATGTTCATCCCGGGGCTCCTCATACTTCTGTGCGCCATGGTGTCCGCAACGGGAGCCCCTGTGGCAGCTGTCGCTGGCGTGCTAGCATCCTTTTCGTCCAGCCGCGTCCCGGGCAGGATCGCCGGCTGGCTCGCGCTTTCGGCGTGGGCGCTGGCGAACCCTTCCATGAGCTTGGTTCCATTGGTCCTTGCATGCGCGCTCGCCTCGCTTTTCGACGCCAGGGGGGTCAGGATGATCCTCGCTGTCGTATCGGCCATCCTGCTGCCCTGCCTCGGTTTTCTGCCGAACGCGGACCATGCTGTGCCGTCCACGGCCCGTTGTTTCCTGGAGGAGGGCCACGCCTGGTGGAAGCTTCAGCCGGTCACGCTGGGTACGGGTGGCGCAGTTCTGGCTCCGCCCGTGCCAGGACCGTTCACCATGACGCTCGAACTGCAATGCGGCGGCGTGAGGGATTCACTTCCCGTTGCAGCTGTCCTGGCCGGTGAGAACACGATATGCCTTCCCTCCGGCTCCCACACCCTCCGCCTCGATCTCGCGTCCCCTGATTCTGTTTTCATAGTGCTGCTCCGCGAGCCCCGGCCGTTCACTCATCCCGTCGCACATGTCTTTGCGGAGGCCGAATGGTGAACCGGCCGGCATTGAAGGCGCCCGTTGCCTCTCTTGCTGCGGGAGCCTGGGTCTTTCTGCTCTGGCGTCTGACAGGAATGCCCGATCCCGGAGGGATGGGGCGGCTTATTCCCATTTCATGGGCAGTCTGCTCGCTTGTTTCCTGGGGCTCGGGGAAGTTCCTTCCCGCGGCCTGCTCCATGGCGGTCTTTACCGTTTTCAGCATGTTCTGGAGGGTTGTTCCATGGGGCTGGCAGGGAGCCGCTGCTGCGGCCGTTTCGGGTCTCATCCTGATGGGTTTCGCGCTGGCGGGGCAGCGCATGGGGATCATCAGGGGCATCCTTCCAATGGCTTTCCTGATGATAGCGACCGTTCCCTTTACTTCCGACGAGGTCCGTTTCTCGGAGATAGCTTCGGACATCGCGGGAACTGACGGGTACCGTTTCGAGGCAAGGCCGGGCGACCCCGCTCCGGGAGACAGCCACCATACCCTGGTCTACCCGCTCATACTGGCTCCAGGCACCTTTTTCGGTCCAGTCGGAATAAGGATCATGGGGCTGTTGCCCCTCATTGGGTGCCTTCTCATGCTTCGCCTTCTGCTTGCAGGGGGCGGACTGCCCTCGCCGGGCATGACGGCGGTCATGGCGGCCCTTCTGATGCCTGGCTTCACCCTGCTGGGACCGGCCCTGAGCGGCTGGACCGCGGCTGCGGCCATTTGCGCCTTCGCTCTTCTGCCCAGGGGTCACAGGGGTTTCTGGGGCACCATTCTGCTCTCGGCTTTCCTGATCGCACTGAAGATGCGCTATGCGGGTGCTGCCGCCGGCATGTTGGTATGCTGGTACCTCGAGAACAATCACGGTTATCGAAGGAGGCTTCTGGTCCCCCTGGCGGTGCTCGGATTCACGGTCATAGTGCTTGCGATCGACCGTTACCTTCTGAACGGAGGCGTGCTCTGGGTCAGGTACGGCACCACCGAAACCATCACCGCGATCGGAATGAACCTGTTCAGGCGTCCCTCGATGCTTCTGCGAACAGCCTTCGAGATGCTTCTGGACGCAGAGGCGGGGCTCCTGCCGAAAGCACCCTGGGTAATCGCCGCATTTGCCGGCATGCCGCTTCTCAGAAAGTCCGGGGGAACACTTTTCGGAAGGCTCGCCCTTCCGGCTTTCTTCTACATCGCCGTCCATCTGGTCTGGAGCGGGGAGAGCTGGCACGGTCTGCCCTCTCCGGCAACCCGGATATTCCTTCCGCTGGTTCCCCTGCTTGCCGCGTCGCTGGCCATGGTTCTCGGGAGAAGCACGACAAGCCTTCTCACGGGCCTTTCCGTTGCCGTTTCCGCGGGGCTTTCTGCGGTTCCCGTTTCAAGGTTCAACCTCGCATCGGGCTCGGACAACCTGATGAGGCTGATCGATGCAGCCTCTCACGGGGTTTCGATGGTCCGCCACTCTGAAGCGGCGATCCTTTTCTGGACGGTGTTCGCGTTCGCCGCGTTCCTTCTCGCAAGGCATGACAGGACAACCGGCCTGACGGTCCTTCTTGCCGGAGGCGCACTGGCGCTTGCCCTTCCTGCCCGCCCCGGACGCATCGAGGCTGAAGACGCAGGCCCCCGGATGGTCCACGGAGCAATGATCCACCCCATGAACCCCGATCCGGGTGAACGGGCTCACTGGTTCTTCTCCAGAGAGCGGACCCTCGTGCTCGACCACCCCGCTCAGCGGCTTTACATGCCCTGCGGAAGGTTGTCGTTCCGAGCCTCGGGAGAACCGGGAGCGATGCTCGTTGCAGGCGACGACACCATCGATGTGCAAACGGATCTGCTGCCCCTGCCCGGGGCTTTCCAGCAGCTGCGAAGGGGCTCCGCCATCCCTGACAGACCCGAGAACCGTGAGATGAGGGTATACACTCTCACCCTCCGGGGTCCCGCCACGTTTGCGATCCCCGAAGGCGGGGCTCCGGTGTATTTCGACTGGTTCGAGATCGCACGGGAAGCGGGGGGTGGGGAATGAGCACCGAAGTATCGGTGGTGATCCCTTCCAGGAACGGTCTTGAATTTCTGATGAAGCAGCTTCCGCTGCTCCTCGATGACGAACGTCTCGAGGTGCTGGTGGTGGACGACTGCTCCTCGGACGGCACCACGGAGACCCTGCGGAAGGCTTTCCCCTCCCTCAGGGTCCTGGCGCGCAGCGGAACCCCCGGATTCTGTTACGCAGTGAACGAAGGGATGCTGGCAGCCTCCTCCGACCTTCTGATGCTGCTGAACAACGACGTTGCTCCGGAACCGGGCTGTTTCGAGGGAATGGCCCGTTGGCTTTCAGACGCGCCGTCCGGGGTGGCCGTGACCGTTCCCAGGATCATGAGGCCCGACGGGACCGATGACGGTTCCATGGAGTGGGGTTTTCGCAGGGGACTGGCCTTCACGGCGCCGCGAGCGGGTCATCCCTATCCCTCCGGAGCTTGTGCCCTCTGGCGAAGGGCTGCATGGTTCGATCTGGGAGGGCTGAGCACAAGGTACGCTCCGATCTACTGGGAGGACGCTGACCTCGGAGCGCGCCTGGCGCGAACGGGAATGTCGATGGCCAGGTACGATGGTCCCGGCGTCATGCACGACCACGCAGCAACGATGGGCAGAAGCCCTTCAAGCGAAACCCTGAGGGAGCGCAACCGCTTCATTTTCATGGAATCATGGTGCTCCTCCGGGGGCATGCGCGCCCGGACGGCTGCATGGCTGCCGGTTCACCTGGCGCTTGCCAGACTGAGGGGAAACAGGGCCTTCACGAACGGTTACTCACAATACCTGGGGCTGCGCAATGACCTCTGAGAAGCGTTACGGTTTCGGTGTGGAGGCTCTGGCGGGATTGGTTGCGGGGGCTTCGGCCCTGGCCGTGCTGGTTGTCGTGATGGTCCTCTTCCTGATGCTCCGCGAACACCAAAGATGGTCCATCTCACTGGCAACCGGAGTCGCGGCAAGGATCGCGGGGGAGATGGGCGCCCACCCCGACCAGGCGGGCCTCGAGGCTTCATGCCGCGGACTTGTCCCATCCGACGCCCTGACCGCGGCGGTGTTCATTGACAGCGCCGGTGTACCCCTTTACGCCTTCCCCGATCTTGGCCCTGACCAGCTCGCCTCGAAGGACTGGGTCTACATTTCCGCCCGGACATCGGGTTCGGTTGGCGTCCTTCGTGCCGAATCCCCCGCGATGTCGCTTGCCGACCCCATCCTCTACGGTCTTGGAGCGATATGCATTGCCCTTGCCCTGACCGCCCTTCTCATGCCGGCATACCTTCGCGCAAGGGTGATCGACCCTCTCCGAAGACTGCTCGTGCAGGCGGACAGGTACAGAAGCGGAAGCGGGAACGATCCCCTTACTGCGTCGGTGTCATTCCACGAACTGGTCGAGCTTCTGGCCCGCCGCGAAAGTGAACTCGAGAGCATGCGCGAACGTGCCGTGGCAAGGGCGGACCTTGCCGAAAGCAGGGCCGGGGCCGTTCTGGAAACCCTTGACTCGGCCGTCGCGGCCGTTGACGCAACAGGAAGCCTGATTCTGATGAACGCCAGGGCAAAGGAGCTTTACGGCCTCACGGAGGATGACAGGGGCAGACCGTTCCCGTACTCGAGAACACCACTCGCCGCCGCCGCACTCACTCCGGGAGGGGAAGTGGAGTTCGACGGAAGGTCATACAGGGTCAAATCGCTTCGTCACTCCGGGGGCGAACTGGTTGTCACCGCCACCGACATCTCGGAAGAGCTGATACTCGAGAGGCGTCTGTCCGAGGAGAGGGCGCTGGCTGACCTGGGAGCCTTTTCGGGCGGTGTCGTCCATGAGATAGGGAACACCCTGTGTGCCCTCAGGGGTTTTCTGGACCTTCTGGGCCGGGGCACGACCGACGGAAGGTCGAGGAAACTCATGGACGAGGCGAGGCTCGAACTGGATTCGGCAAGCCGCGTCGTCGACGCCTTCAGAACGCTGGCCAGGGGCGGCGAGGAACCGGGGTTCATACCCGTTCCGGGGGAGGAGATCGTTTCCTGCGTCAGACAGGAATGCCTCAGTTCAGGTGTTTCCTTCAGATGCACCCATGTATTCGAGGAATTCTACCGGACCGATACGGTGCTCCTTGCACGATGCGTGAGGAACCTTCTGGAGAACGCGCTGGAAAACTGCAGTAAGGAGGAGGTCACTGTGACCATGGGTGGTCCCGCACCCCTTTCCATAGAGGTCCTTGACGCGGGTCCCGGCCTTCCCGATCCTCCCGAGACCGTTTTCAGACCGCTTTACTCCACGGGAAGGGACAAGGGGCACATGGGGATAGGACTGACCGTGAGCAGAAGGATAATCCTGGCAATGGGAGGCAGGATGACCGCCAGGAATACAGACTCAGGGGCTTCTTTTGTCATCACACTTCCAGGGGAGGGCTCCAGGTGAAACGCATTCTGCTGGTGGAGGACAAGAGGGGCATGAGAAACATGCTCCGCACGGCCCTGGAAGAGGACGGATGGGAGGTGACCGAGGCCGGGAACACGCCCGACGCCTTCAGGGAGCTTGCTTCCGCCGCCTTCGACGCCGTTCTCACCGATGTCTGCCTGCCCGGTGAAAGAGACGGCCTTGCGGTCCTGTCCAAAACACCGCCGGGTACCCCCGTCATGCTCATGACCGCCTACGGAACGATCGACATGGCCGTCGAGGCCATGAAGGCCGGCGCACGCGATTTCATCACCAAGCCCTTTGAACTCGGCGATCTGCTTTCAAGGCTCTCCTCCCTCGGTACGGGGCAGGGGCATGAGTTGATAGGACGAGATCCGGGACTTCTGGCGGTTCTTCGAAGGGCCGACTCCGCAGCCGCCTGCGACCTGAACGTCCTTGTCACTGGGGAAAGCGGCACGGGGAAGGAACTGCTGGTTGAGCGGATCCACCGAATGAGCCGCCGGTGTGAGGGTCCCTTCATACCCGTCAACTGCGCCGCGATCCCGCGGGACCTCTTGGAGAGCGAGCTTTTCGGCGCGGAAAAGGGAGCCTACACCGGAGCCTTCGAAAGCCGGGCAGGAAGGTTCGAAATGGCCTCGGGCGGAACCATTTTCCTCGACGAGATAGGGGATCTCGATCCGACGCTCCAGGGAAAGCTTCTGAGGGTTCTTTCGGGATGCACGTTCACCCGCGTCGGGGGCACCAGGCAGATCCACAGCGAGGCCAGGGTTCTGGCAGCGAGCAACAGGGACCTGCTTTCACTCTCCCGTGAAGGCTGCTTCAGGGATGACCTTTACTACAGGCTGAGCGAGTTCACGATCCATATTCCACCCCTTCGCGACCGCCGCGACGACATTCCCCTGCTGACCGAACATTTCCTGGCCGGAAGGGGAAAGCTGGCCCCGGACGCAATCGAGACCCTCATGAACAGCAGCTGGCCCGGAAATGTAAGGCAGCTCAGGAACATCCTTCTCAGGGCCGCAGTCCTTGCGGATGGAAATCCCATCACGCGTGAGATGCTGGAGGTTCCCGACGAAGCCGCCCGTGAAGGCTCAATGCTCACCGAGTCGGCAAGGGTGTCGCGCGAACAGGAGCTTAGAATGATTCACGACGCCCTCACGCGATGCGACGGCAACCGTTCGAGGGCGGCAAAGCTCCTGGGTATCAGCTATCGGACGCTGCTCAACAGACTGAAGGACCACGGTCAGGCTTGACGGCTTCGAGTGCCTGGGCGGGAGTAATTCCGGGATCCCGCACAAGGGCGTCGAGAAGCATCTGGGCGCCCCTGGGGCTGATGCGCTGTTCACATGCCCACGCCATCGTCCCGGTTACCTTGTCCGCTCCGAGGACCCCGTACCAGTCGAACCCGGCCCTCTTCGATGCCCTGGACCTGTCCGCAAGCAGATTCGCAAGGGCTGAAGGTTTCCAGTCGACCTTTTTCAGAAGTGCTTCGAAATCGTCACCCAGTTCGAGGCTCAGAAGCCTGTCGACAAGGTGTTCACTGACACCGAGCAGTTGCCATGTGTCGCGGCGTTCCCATGGAGGGGGGGGGAGGAGCGCCTTGAGCCTCTGGAAGGTGTCGGGACTGATGGGTTCAGGGGGGAGATCCGTGTCGGGGTACATGCGGTCCGCTCCGGGAAGTATGCGCTCGAACGTCGTCCTTCCGCCGGGAAGGGCCTGCCGGGTTTCGGCGGGAACCCCCTGAAAGGCTTCGGACACCCTTGCGTTGATCTCCTTTCCCGCGGTTTCAAGGTCTTCAGGAGTACCCCTGAATACCAGGAGGGCGTCTTCGGGTGTCAGACCGAACCTTGCGCGCAGCCCCGCGGATCCGGGAACCACTGTGGGATTGCCCCCTATGCAGGCGATGACCCTGACCCTTCCCTCCAGCTCGTCGAGGAATGTAAGACCGGGCTGAGTGTACCGGAAAAGGAAGGGAGCAAAACCCCTCAGAACGAGGGCGGCGGCCCGTTGGGAGCCGTCATTGGGGGGCAAGCCCTCGCCGGCAGCCTGCTCATCCGAAAGAAGTACTGGAAGGGCGTTGAATCCGTCCGGGCGAAGCGGGGAGGAGACAAGGTCGGCCCTGAGGTCGAGAAGGGCCTTCTGACGGTACGCTTCGATCCTGCAGAGGGGTTCGATCATGGCGATCCTGGGAACCCCCTTTATCTCGACCCTGTGCCCCCCCCGAATGGATACGTTCACATCCTGCCGGACACTTCCAATGCCCCTCCTGACAAGGTGGGTCGAGCGCATGGTCTCACCTATGAGCTTTGCAGCCTGAGCCATCTCAAGCGGTGTCAGGAGTTCGGGGGCAGTGACCGGTTCAACGAGCGGAATGCTCAGGCGGTCGGTCCTGAACCATACGTGGTGCCCGACATCCGAGACCTCACGGCAGGCGTCCTCCTCGATGCTCATCTGGATGAAGTGCAGCTCGCGCCCGAGGAAGGGGATGCTTCCGTTCACACCGACGATGGCCGTTCTCTGGAAACCTGTTGGAATGCTGCCGTCGAGGTACTGCTTGCGCGTGATGTGGATCTCGTCCACCAGCGACATGTTGAACATCATGGCCAGGCGGAGCGCGATGGAGACGGCCTCGGGATTCGCCTTGAAGGGCGGCGTGTCATCCATTTCGTATGTGCAGACCGAGTCGTTGTAGAGAAGGTAGTGAACCTGCTTCTTCGTCTTGAATTCCATCAGTGCGGTCCCGTCGTACTCACCGAACTCGCTGAGCGTGGGACGCATGTGCCTGAGGAGCTCCTGGTGGTGCTCGTCGTTCCTTATCAGCGCCGGGCAGCGGCAGAAGAGCTTGCCACTCGTGGCAAGCTGCTGGTGGGTTTCCAGACCGCCTTTGAAACCAAGTTCCCTCAGTTCGGTATAGTCGTGTTGGTGGGGCTTCATGTCGCTGCCTCCGAAAAAGGATGGGAAGAAGAAACGGGTTCACCAATGAACAGCGGCAAAGATAACCAAAGAAGACCCCCGGGGGGAGTTGACACTGCACGAATCTCAGGGTCATAGTTGTTTCGTGACATCGAACAGAAAACAACCGCGTGAAGTCTGTCGAAACCCGCGACAGTTCATGCGGTTAGTCTTTTCTGTCCGGGAAAACAGGGAGGAGTCGAGATGAACATCGAAATCAGCGCCAGACACTTCGATCTGACCGACGCGCTCAGAGACCACATCGACGGAAAACTTTCCTCGCTGGAACGGTACTACGATGGACTGGACGACGTCCAGGTCATTCTGGAGCTGTCCAAGGGAATGTGCTCCACCCATGTCCAGATGAGGGGCGATCAGCTCCGTCTCGACGCCAAGAACAGGGGGCACGACATGTACGCCTCCTTTGACGATTGCGTGTCCTCTCTCGAGGGCCAGCTCCGACGTTTCAAGGAAAGACGCCATAATCACCCTCACCGTGATACCGAGGATACAGCCGTTCCGGTATCCCTTTACGAACCCAGTGCAGAATCGGAACTCAGGGGACCGATCACCATCGACAACAACGCCAAGCTCAGATCGCTCTCCACCTATCAGGCCATGGTGGAACTCGAGGTCGGCAACGATGAGATGCTGGTGTTCTACAACGAGGAAACAGGGGCCATCAGCGCTGCCTACCGCACCGGCACGGGGTCGACATCCGTCGTGGAACTTCAGAAGATCGGCTGAAACCCAATGCAGGACCGTTATCCGGAATCATCAGGAATGAACATCGAGGACCTTCTGGGGCACGTTGGCCTGCGGCTGGGACTGCAGTGCCTTACAGGGCGTCTCGGCTTCGACAGGCTTCTGACCTCGCCGGACGTCAGCAGGCCGGGGTTGTGCCTCACCGGCTACACCCACAAGTTCCTGAGCCACCGGATCCAGATCTTCGGTGAGACCGAAATAACAATGCTCTCGGAGATGAACCCCGGAAAGCGAAAGAAGGCCCTGGCCAACGTCTTCTCATTTCCCGTCATAGGCTCCATCGTGGCCAAGGGCCTCGAAGTCCCTCCCGAGCTGCTCGAGGCATCCGTGAAGGCGGGGGCCGCCCTCTTTCGCAGCCACCGCGACACGACCCCCCTGATCAACGACCTCACCGCATTCCTGAACGAGGTTTTCGCGCCAAGGGAAGTCCTGCACGGCACGCTGGTGGACGTGTTCGGAGAGGGTGTTCTGTGTGTCGGCCGCAGCGCGATAGGAAAGAGCGAGGCGGTCCTCGGCCTCGTCGAACGCGGACACCGGCTGATCGCCGACGACACCGTGAGCGTGCGCAGGAACGGAGACACGCTTCTGGGCTCGGGCGACCCCGTCATCGGATACCACATGGAACTCAGGGGGCTAGGGTTCGTTAACGTTCCGGAGCTTTTCGGTGTCGGGGCCGTGAAGGAGAGGCAGCAGCTCGACCTTGTGGTGCGCCTCGTTGACGCCGACAGAATGGGTGAGATGGATCGTTCAGGGCTGGAAACCCTCACAACCGAGATACTTGGCCTCAGCGTCCCGCTGGTGGAGATCCCCGTGCTGCCCGGACGAAACCTGACAGTCCTTCTCGAAGTTGCGGCAATGCTCAACATCCGCAGGAAGAACACGGGGTCCACATCATCCGAACAGTTGAACCAGACACTCCTTGAAAAGCTGCAACAGAGGAGAGGACCGGACTATCCGCCATGAAAACCAGAACGCTCACTGTTCCCAACAAACTGGGGATCCACGCCAGACCCGCGGCTCTCATCGTCAGAAAGGCTTCAGAGTACAGAAGCGAGGTTTTCATCTCGAACGGCGTGGACGAGGTGAACGCCAAAAGCATCATGGGCGTCATGACGCTGGCGGCTGCGGGTGGAACCCGGATATCCATCTCGACTGACGGACCCGATGAAGACTCGGCCCTCGAAGGAGTGTGCGCAGTCATAGAAACAGGCTTCGGCGAGGAAATGCTCTGATGAGGCTTCAGGGAGTTCCGGCATCTCCGGGTATTGCCATCGGCCCGGCTTTCCTTCTGAAAGTCAGGGACTTCAGGGTCGTGCGACGGATTCTCGCCTCCGACGAAGAAGCCCTTGCCGAACTCTCACGGCTCAGGGAAGCTGTCGATTCCGTCGATGAAGACCTTTCCCGTCTCGCCGGCGAGATCGGGCATGTCGTCGAGGGAAGGCAGATCCTCGAATTCCTCAGGCTCCTTCTCCGTGACCCCATGATTCACAGGGATGTCGAGGAGCGCATCCGCCCCGGCATGGAATGCGCCGAGTACGCCGTCAGCACAGTTCTGCAGGAGGTTCTCTCCAGGTTCATCGAGATCGACGACCCCTACATGAGGGAACGGGTCGCAGACGTAAGGGACATCGGCCGCAGGCTTCTGGAGAAGCTTCTTGGCACTGAGAAGGAAGCCCTTGCCAGGTCGGGCGAACCGCTGGTCCTCGTCACCGAGGACCTCGACCCTTCGGATACGGCCAGCATCGATACCAACCAGGTGGCGGCCATCGTCACGGACAGGGGCGGAAGCACTTCCCACACAGCCATCATCGCGCGGAGCATGGGCATTCCGGCCGTAGTGGCCCTCGATGACATAACCGCAGTTGTCAGCCCGAGGGACATCATCGTTGTCGACGGCATTCACGGCCAGGTCATCGTGAACCCCACCGAGAGCGAACTGGATTTCGCCCGGGGGATCATGGCGAAGTACATCGAGGCGGAGCGAAGCATCTCCGAGAATGCACTCAGTCCGGCGGTCACGGCCGACGGAGTGAGCATAGAGCTTTCGGGGAACATCGAGTTCCCGCAGGAGGCGGAACTCGTAAAAAAATACGGAGGCAAGGGCGTAGGGCTTTTCAGAACCGAGTTCCTCCGAGCGCTGAACAGGGGCATGGAAACCGAGGAAGACCATTTCAGGGTTTACGACGGCGTCGCTGCGATCCTGGCGCCGGACCCTCTCCTGATACGGACCTACGACATGGGCGGCGACAAGTTCAAGCCCGGCATGACCCACGAGGCCAACCCCTTCCTGGGCTACAGGGGCATCAGGATCTGTCTCGACAATCCGGCGGAGTTCACCGATCAGCTCAGGGGAATACTCAGGGCATCAAGGCGCGGGAACGTACGGATGATGTTCCCGATGATCACCCACGTGGAACAGATGGTGACGATCCGGCAGCTCCTTTCGCGAATCGGCGAAGACCTTCGCCGCGATGGCATACCCTTCGACGAGAAGATGCAGGTGGGCTTCATGGTCGAAACCCCCGCAGCCGTCACGGCGCTCGACCTGCTGCTGCCCTACGCCGATTTCGTGTCCATCGGCACGAACGACCTTACCCAGTACACCCTCGCAGTCGACCGTGGAAGCCCTCTGGTGGCGGATCTCTACGATCCGTTCCATCCCGGTGTGCTGCGCCAGATTGACCATGTGGCAAGGGTTGCCCACGCCCACGGAAAGTGGGTCGGCGTCTGCGGGATCATGGCCGGAGACCCGCTTGCCGTACCGATACTGCTGGGGCTGGGAGTGGATGAACTGAGCGTCGCGTGCTCGTTGATCCCCGAAGTTAAGAAGATGATAAGCGTCTTCACCAGTGAGTCCGCGGCAGAGATAGCCTCGCACGCCCTGACGCTCGGAACGGGACGGGAGATCAGGGCCATGGTGTACTCCCAGGTGACGGGAAGGTACCCCGAGATACTCCTTGACGAGAGCCTTGGAATAAGGAAGTAGAGGCAGAGAAAGATGCACTGCATTATCCCCGCGGCTGGAATGGGCACCAGAATGAGGCCCCACACATGGTCCACTCCCAAACCCCTTCTGCCGGTGGCCGGAAAGCCCATCCTGGCCCATCTCATCGATTCCCTGACCCTGGTCGGGGTGAACAGGCTCACACTGGTTACCGGATATCTCGGAGGGATGCTGGTTGACTGGACCAGGCGAGCGTATCCCGATCACACCGTCGACTTCGTGGAACAGAAACACGCCAGCGGTCTCGGGGCTGCCGTGGGGCTCGCACGGGATCTCGTGGACGACGGCCCCGTGATGGTGGCCCTTGCGGATACCCTTTTCGAGGCGGACCTTGGGGTTTTGAAGGCTTGCACCACCAACACGCTGGCGGTCTGTCCCGTGACTGACCCCGAGCGTTTCGGGATAGTCGTGACTGGTCCGGACGGCAGGGTTCTCAGACTGGTGGAGAAACCGAAGGAACCCGTGGGCAACCTGGCAATAGTCGGAGTCTACTACTTCGCCGACGGCCCTTCACTGATGCAGGCATGCGATGAACTCCTGCGCCTCGGGATAAAGACCAGGGGCGAGTATCAGCTCACCGATGCCATGGAGCTCATGCTGCGCGCAGGCCAACCCTTCCGGACCCTCCCCGTCGGGAGCTGGTACGACTGCGGTACCACTGACACCCTTATCCGGACGAACAGGGCGCTTCTGGATTCGAATGGCGGCGCCGGAACCCCACTGCTCGAGAACAGCGTCGTCATAGAGCCCTGCGCCTTCGGACAGGGTGTGGTCCTGAGAGGATCGGTGGTCGGTCCCCACGTGAGCGCCGGCGATGGGGCCGTCATGGAGCGTTGCGTGATAAGCGACAGCGTTCTCGGCGCCGGCACGAGTATCAGCGGAGCCACACTGACAGGGTCGATGCTGGGGGCGGGGTCCATTGTCCGTCAGGCTCCGAAATCGCTATCCATCGGAGATGACTGCTCACTTGAAGTATGACAGCAAAGTGGCCGTTTACGCAGCGGGAGCAGGAAACCGCGGCGGTACGGGTGTTTACATACAAAGGCTCCTGGCGGGTCTTGCCGAGGCCGGGCTGGACTGGGTGCTTCCGCTCGGCGGGGAATGCCGCGGAACACTTTCGAGGCTTCTGAGCGACTACGTTTCCGTCCCGCTTTCCGCCAGGGGCTTTGCTGCCGTCCATCTCCCTTCATTCGCCGGTTCGGTGCCCCGCGGTGTGAAAACCGTCGTGACCGTGCATGACCTGGCCTTTCTCGCCAATCCCGGGTGGTTCCCGTTCCTGAAACGCCATTACTACAGGCTTCTGTTCCCCCGTATCGCGAAAGGCGCCTTCAGGATAATAACCGACAGCGGCTTCACCGCCGGCGAGGTGGCAAGGCTGCTTGCGATCCCGCAGGACCGTGTCAGAACCGTTTACCTTTCCCATGGAAGTCCACGGATCGAGGATCTTGCCGACTTCCGGCAAACCCGCGGACTGACCGGCGAATACGCGGTCTGCACATGCACGCTCGAGCCCCGGAAGAACATCGCGGCCCTCCTGGAGGCATGGAGGCTGGTGCTGGAATCGAGACCGGGCTACACACTCGTCATCGTGGGACGGTGGGGATGGGGCAGGCCCGAACTAAAAAAACTGCTGGAAAACTCTCCGGGGGTCATCTGGACCGGTCCCCTTTCAAGGCGGATGCTGAATTCCGCGGTTGCACAGGCCAAATTCCTTGTCTACCCATCCCTTTACGAGGGCTTCGGGCTGCCCCCCCTCGAGGCCGCGGCCCTCGGTGTGCCATCGGTGCTCGGGCCGGCCATTGCACTCAGAGAGATATACGGTTCAGTGGCAAGTTTTTCCGATGGTGACCCCCGGTCCCTCTCCCGCGCAGTGCTTGAAGAATTCGATACAAGCCGTTCTCCGGATGATCTCAGGGATTTTGCGGCATCTTTTTCGGGACTTGAAATGGCCCGCAAAACGGCCGAAGTCTACCGGGAGTGCCTTGCATGAGGATACTTCAGGTCTACAAGGACGTTTTTCCCTTCACGACGGGAGGCATAGAAAGGTACATCCACGACCTCTCATCCTTCCTCGTGAAGCGGGGGCACGAGGTCGCCGTGCTCACTGCCGGGTCGGGATTCAGGCAGAAGTCGGCCTCGGTCTCCGGTTTCAGCGTGATCGAGCTTCCAGCCATGGGGAGGGTTCTTTCGAATCCGCTTACCCTTTCCTACGGAAGGGCCATGAAGCTTTGGAGACCGGACGTGGCGCATTTTCATCTTCCGCTCCCCACGGCCGAAGTGGCCAGGCTTCTGGACCCCGGCAAAACTCCGTTCGTGGCCACGTACCACAGCGACATAGTAAGACAGGCCTTCCTGCTTCCCCTTTACGGACCGCTCCTGAGAAGGTTCCTCAAAAGGGCCTCCCTCGTTCTGGCCACCAGCGGCCGCTACGCCCGGACATCACCCTTTCTCAGGGGACTCGGCAATCTCAGGGTCGTTCCGATAGGGGTTGACCTGTCACACTTCACACCCGGAAACGAGGAAAGGGCCGGTCACTTCCTCTTCGCCGGAAGGTTCAGGTCCTACAAGGGGATCAGGATACTCCTCGACGCATGGAAGGAAATGACGAGCCCGCCGCCGCTGATCCTTGCGGGAGGAGGACCCATGGAGGGGTGGATCAGGGAGAGGATCGCGGGATTGCCGGCGAGGATCGTCCTGAACCCCTCCGATGACGAGCTTCTTACCCTCTACAGGACTGCTGCGGCCCTGGTCCTGCCTTCTGACAGAAGAAGCGAAGCGTACGGAATGGTCCAGCTCGAGGCCATGGCGTGCGGGACGCCGGTGATCTCCACGGACCTGCCAACGGGTGTGCCCTGGGTGAACCGTCACATGAAGACAGGTCTTGTGGTGCCTCCGGGAAGCGCTGCAGCACTGGCCAAAGCGGTTGCCCGCATCATGGAGGACGCCCCCCTTCGCATGAGGCTGTCCAAGGGCGCCCTGGAAAGGGCCCGGGGAACATTCGACAGCAGGAGGCTGTTCCGGGAGGTGGAGAGTTGTCTGAACGAGGCGGCATCCCGCTCACCTCGGCGCTGATCCTGCTCGCCGTGTGTCTTGGTGTAGTCGATTCCATGATTCCGCGCCCGGTTCCCTTCATGAAACTGGGCCTTGCGAACCTTCCGGCAGTGTTGTGCTCCGTTCGCCTGGGCTTTCGCCGGACCATGGCGCTCAACACCACCAGGGCGGTCGCGGTCTCCCTTCTGACGGGAAGCCTTGCCACTCCGACATTCCTTCTCTCCCTTGCCGGGGCCGTTGCTTCGGCGCTGGTCATGGGCGCAGCATCACGGGGTTATCCATGGCTTCTCTCCCTGACCGGTGTATCGATCTGCGGGGCGTGTGCTTCGGTCTGGAGCCAGTTGGGGGTTGCTTCCCTTGTACTTCCGGGTCTGCCGCTCGGGGCGCTCGTGATTCCCGTCACTCTCTGGGGAATCGCGTCGGGGGCTTTCGTGGGACTGGCAGCAGGTCTTGTCGACGGCCGTCTGACACGACACGGCGTATTGTCGGAGTGAGGCTTATCTTTTAGTATAGCGTGAAAAGAAAAAGGGGGACGCGTTGCTTCATGACAGGCCCGCCGGATTCTGGGTGTTCCTCGCGGTGGCTGGCATGGTTTGTGGAACAGTGTTCGGAGAAGCCGTTTCTGCCCTGCTTCCTGATACATCCTACGCACTGCGGCAGTTTTTCTCCGGAAGCGCGGGTGTTTCTCTGGGTCCCCTTGGTTTTGACCTTTACATACTGAGTTTCCGCCTGGAGGAGATCGCTGTCAGGGTCAACATAATGACCTTTGCGGGACTTTTGATCGTGGGCTTTCTGTACAGGTGGTTCTGACGGAAAACCTTCCTGTTTGGAGGAGAGATGGGCCGGATTGGACCTCTTGAACTGATACTCGTTCTGGTGGCGCTTCTGCTTCTTTTCGGCGCCAGACGCATTCCAGAGATCGCAAGATCGCTTGGCAGGGCCATCAGCCAGTTCCGGCGGGGGATGCGCGATTCCATGTCGGACAACCACTCCGAGACCGATGAGAAGGAAGACCGGAACGAATAATGGCAACCGTCAGCTACACAGCCCGTGAAATCGACTGCAAGATAGTCTACTGCGGGCCTGGCCTTTCGGGGAAGACCACCAACGTGAAGTATATCCACACTCAGGTATCCCCGGACTCAAGGGGAAAGCTGATCTCCCTCGCCGCGGGCAACGAGCGCACCCTGTTCTTCGACTTCCTCCCCATTGACTCCGGTGAGATAAACGGCTTCAGGGTACGGCTTCACCTCTACAGTGTTCCCGGGCAGGCCATGTACTCGGACAGCCGAAGGCTCATACTTCAGGGTGTCGACGGCATCGTTTTCGTCGCCGACTCCCAGGAGGGCAGGATGGAAGCCAACATAGCGAGCCTGCGGGACCTGAAGGAAAACCTGAGGGTCCAGCGGCGAAAGGGAGTCAGCCTGGTGCTTCAGTGCAACAAGAGGGACATGCCCGACGCTGTTCCCGTTTCACAGATAGTTACCGAGCTGGGACTTTCCAAGGTTACGTGCCTTGAGGCCGTGGCAAGCACCGGCAGGGGTGTCTTCACCACCCTTCGTGCAGTGAGCAGGCTTGTCCTGACCAGGTTGCACCGCCAGTTCGAGATACTGGAGGGGAGGGCATTATGAGTGAGCCGCAGGTTGACCTGCTTCTTGTAAGGCTTGGCGGGGACGAGGAGAAGAAGAAGGTAACAAGACTTCTCGTAACCGAGCTTGACATGACCGTAGGAGAGGCGGAGAGAGCTGTCGAGAACTCCCCCGTCGTTCTCAGGGAATCGGTTCCGATCGGCGAGGCCAGGATCATCCAGAAAAACCTTTACCCTTACATCGACCTTCTTCCGAGGCTCGAGGAGGAACAGGCATCCACCCTGAAACAGAAGGTTCAGTTCGTCACAAGCCCGGTGGACGACTTCCCTGTCGACGATGAAGAACCCGGAGACGGTGACATTCCGGCCGACGACGGAGAGGTTCCCGAAACCCCTGACGAGGAAGACGACGACGAAACCGACGGCTTCATGCTCACAACGGCAAGTGACGAGATGCTGGCCATCGAACGCTGCCACATCTGCGGAAAGACCCCTGTCGGAGGGGAGAGGCTCGCCCCCTGCAGGGCATGCGGAGACCTGACGTGCCGCGAGTGTTTCGACAGGACCGCCCATGTTTGTCATAAATGCGCGGCTGACGGTCATACCGTCGACAGACCGGTAGCCTCCAAAAGCCCGGCCGGCCGGAAGGGCTCCCCGCCAGTCAAGGAAGCACCCGAGAAAGCCAAGTCGCCCGGCGACACGGCAGGGCTTCGGAAAGCAGCTTTGGCCGTGGTGATCTGCGCAGTTCTGGCGGTCGTATACTTCGTCGACCCTTTCGACCTTTTCAGTTCCGGACCCGCCAGCGTTCCGCCCCCCGAAACACCGCCCGACACTTCCATCGTCACTGCTCCCGACATCACGGACAGTCTTGTGACCTCCGAATTGCCCGATACCATGGCAGTTGTTGAAGAGACCCCGGTTTCCGACCCTCTGGGCATACTTGCCCTTTCACTGCCCGACACCCTTATCTCCGGAGCCTCAACTCAGCCGACCCAGGCCTTCACCACCCTTCCCCAGGGTTGCGGAGCCTCCAGCGCCACCGATGAGCTCACGACTATTCTTCCCCAGCTCAGGGCCCTGGCCGCAAGCGCCGGGATCGTCCTCGACAGAGCAGCCCTGCTGGTCTACGGTGATCCGGCCAAGACCGACCACCTGTCAGTACTGGTCCTTGCGGTGAACCACCCTGAAAACAACGAAACAAGGTTCGCCTTCATGGCTGCCACGGCAGGATGGCTTGTCCCGGGCGGAATCGATCAAATGGTTCTCTGCTACCGCGAGACCCGGTTCCACGATCCCCAGCTCTTCAGTTACACCAGCCTTCACTTCCCGGAGCTGTCCCAGGCCTTCACTCCAGCGGAATTCAGGGACCTGGCCGGCACGCACGAGTCGGTTTGGGCGAGCATCTCCGGGCCCGTGAAGGATTGGATCTGCGGGATGTAACCACGGGGGCCGGTTCTCAATCCAACATCGTCCGACTGGGGAAAACATGGGTTCCAGAAGAAAACTGCTCATAATCGAATCGCCCGCGAAGGCGAAGGCTCTCAAAAGCTATCTTGGCCGCGAATGGACCGTTACGGCCTCAATGGGTCATGTGCGGGATCTACCGCTGCACAGGATAGGTGTGGCCGGGGATGACTTTCAACCTTCATACACGATCCTGCCCGAAAAAAGGAAGACCCTCGCAAAATTGAAGAAAGATGCCGAGGGATTCGAGACCATCTTCCTGGCCGCCGATCCGGACAGGGAGGGTGAGGCCATCTGCTGGCACCTTGCGGAACTCCTTGCCGGCGGGACAAGGGTCTTTAAAAGGCTCAGGTTCAACGCCGTGACGCGTGAGGCGGTCACCAGGGCGGCGGCACACCCCGGCAGCATCGACATGAACCTCGTGAATGCCCAGCAGGCGAGAAGGGTGATGGACCGTCTGGTCGGCTACAGGATAAGCCCCTACCTTTGGAGAACCCTCGGAAAGGGGCTCAGCGCGGGAAGGGTCCAGACCGTCGCCCTAAGGCTGATCACTGACCGTGAAGCCGAGATCGGCGCGTTCAAGACCGCCGAATACTGGCAGGTGACGGCAGACTTCAAACAGGGTGATTCCATGTTCACCGCCCTCCTTCACAGGATCGGCGGAAGAAGGGCAGACGGGGCACGTTTCGCACCGGACAGCCGCGGGCAGGTCGAAGGGATCACACCGGCCATCAGGGCAAGCGACTGGGAAGTCACATCGGTTGTCTGTGCGGAGAAGCTCCGAAAGCCTTCACCACCCTTCATAACAAGTACGCTGCAGGCTGCGGGCGCCGGCATTTCCATGAGTCCCGGCACCGTTATGAGGAACGCGCAGCAGCTCTACGAGGGGGTCGAACTCGACGGCGAATCGGTGGGGCTCATCACCTACATGCGAACGGATTCGGTACGGATAAGCCCCGAGGCGGTTGACCAGTGCAGGGAAGTCGTGGGGGGCATTTTCGGAACCGGACTCCTCAGCCCTTCCCCCAGGCGGTTCAGGGCTTCCGGCGGCTCACAGGATGCCCACGAGGCCATACGGCCCACCGACATGAAAAGGACTCCCGATTCGCTCTCCGGCAGGCTCGATCCCGGCCTTCTAAGGCTTTACACGATGATATGGAACCGTTTCGCCGCCACCCAGATGGCCGACGCCGTCATCGAGGAGACATCCGTAACCTTCGAGGGTGGCGAATTCGTTTTCATGGCCACGGGCGGCCGGCTGGCCGTGCCCGGTTTCAGTCTGGCGGACCCCACCCAGATCAGGATCCCGAAACCGATAGCCGCAGCGGAGAAGGGGAGCGCAGCCCTTCTCGACCTGAGGGCGGAGCAGAGATTCACGGAGCCGCCGGCACGTTTCGGCGAGGCCTCGCTCGTGACGGAGATGAAAAAGAAGGGCATCGGAAGACCCTCGACCTATGTGGCCATCCTTTCCACCCTTAAAAAAAGGGGTTACATAGACCTCAGGGAGAAAAAGCTGCATCCCACGGATCTGGGCGTTCGAACCGTCGAACTCCTTGTCGGGTTGTTTCCCAACCTTTTCGAGGTGGGTTTCACCGCAGGCATGGAGCAGACCCTCGACATGGTGGCCGCGGGGGAGATGGATTACGTCTCGGCGGTGAAGGGCCTTGCGCTTCCGCTGGAAGCGTCCCTCAACAACGCCATGACACGGCTTCCCGAGGTCAGGCGCGAACTGACATCCCAGACCGATCAGAAGTGCCCCCAGTGCGGACGGCCCCTGCTGGACAAATGGGGCAGGTTCGGGAGGTTCCTGGCGTGTTCCGGATACCCCGAATGCCGCTTTACGAGGCCGGTTGAAGAAAACGGGGCACAGGGAAACACTGAGGCTCCTGTCCGGACCTGTCCCGACTGCGGTTCATCCATGACCGTCAGGAGCGGGAAGTTCGGAGCATACCTGGCGTGTTCGAGCGTTTCGTGCGGAAAGAAGTCACCCATGCCGACGGGTGTCCACTGCCCCCTTGAAGGCTGTTCGGGCGAGCTCGTAACAAGACGCTCCCAGAAGGGGAGGACATTCTATTCCTGCAGCAGATACCCCGATTGCGATTTCGCGTTGTGGAACCCTCCCCTGGACACACCATGTCCCAGGTGCGGGTTCCCGATCCAGGAGAAGAGGGTCAAAGGCGTTTTCTGCCCGAGATGCAAGAAAAAAACCGACTGATGATCGAGGACTATTTACGGGAGCTCAGGTTCGGAAGGAACCTTTCCCCCGAGACGGTGCGAGCTTATGCGGGTGATCTCGGAAGGCTTTCGGAATGGCTCGACGCCGACATATCCGCGGCGACCCGAGAGAATCTGAGGGGATTCCTGATGCACGAGAGCGCAAGGGGGCTCGATTCCCGAAGCCTTTCCCGCCTTGTGAGCGCCATGCACTCCTTTGGTTCATGGCTCTCGGAGACGGGCAGGGCTGAAGCCGACCCCTCCATTGGCATCAGACCGCCTGCAAGACCGCGGAAACTCCCAGGGTTCCTTTCAGTGAGGGAAGTGCTCGCGGTTCTCGATGTCTTTGACGGTAAAACCCCGATCGCATCCCGAAACAGGGCTCTGCTCGAGATTCTCTACGGCTGCGGGCTCAGGGCCTCCGAAGCGGCCTCACTGACCGTTTCGGCCTTCAGCACCGCAGAGCAGACACTGAGGATCACCGGCAAGGGCGGCAGGACCAGAATATCGCCAGTGCCTTCCGGAACCGCGCTTCACCTGACAGAATGGCTTTCCAGAAGACACGTGCTTCTGGGACGCCGTCCTGACACCGGACACGTTTTCCTGAGCGTGAGGGGCAGGAAGCTTGACCCCCGCGACGTCAGGCGTATTGTTGCTGCAGCGGTTGACGGGGCTGCGCTTTCGGCGGGTGTTTCCCCGCACACGTTCAGGCACAGTTTCGCAACCCATCTCCTTGAGAGGGGCGCCGGCCTCAGGGAGGTTCAGGAGCTTCTTGGTCATGCCGGCCTTGGCACAACTCAGATTTACACCCATCTCACCGGGGAGAGGCTGCGGAAATCGTACCAAAACGCCCACCCGAGGGGGAGGAGCGCTGATTGAGCAACGTAGCTGACGGTCCGCGAAAAGGTTCTGTCCGAACGGACAGGCTGCTGGCCGCAATGGTTTCAGCCACCGCACTGATCGTGTACGTGCTGACACTTGCGCCGACGGTAAGCTTCTGGGACAGCGGAGAGTACATCACATGTGCCTGGGTAATGGGCATCCCGCACCCTCCGGGTGTGCCGTTCTTCGTTCTCATGGGGCGTTTCAGCACCCTCATCTTCGGGTTCATCCCAGAGATAGCGGCAAGGGTCAACCTTCTCTGCGGTCTGGCGGGAGTCGTTTCGGTCGGGCTGATCACCCGTCTCGTCCAGCGCTGGTGCAACCGCATGAGGCTCGACAGCGGCTTCTACAGACCGGTATCGGTGACCGCCGGCCTTCTCGCCGCTTTCAGCTACACCATATGGAGGAACAACAACTCGACCGAGACCTACGCAATGGCTCTGATGCTGAGCATGATCATCCTGTGGATATTCGACATGTGGCTTGAACGAAGGCTCAGGGGTGCTGCGGCCGGCCGGCACCTGCTGCTTGTCGGCTACTTCATGGCCATATCGATCGGAAATCACCTCAGCACTCTGATAGTGGTCGGCCCAATAGCTCTGATGTACATTCTCTACGCCTTCCGGGGCTGGGCGCACGAGTGGCGGAAGCCCGGCTTCATACTGACATTCGCGGGCCTGCTGCTGCTTGCATTCAGCGTTCACCTCTACATGCCGCTCAGGGCGATCCAGCAGCCCGAGGTGAACGAGACCAATCCCACAAGGTTCACCGAATTCCGTGACGCGCTGGAACGGAAGCAGTACGGCCAGGTCTCCATCTTTGAACGCAAAGGGCCGTTCCTCACACAGCTTGCCCTCTTCGGGGAATACCACTCCTGGCAGGTTGGCCGTCCCGAAGCCTGGCAGAGGGCTCTGGGGCAGGGCGGGAATGTCCCGGGGACGACTCTCTGGATAGTCATGTCCATGGCCGGTCTGCTTGGCCTGTTGGTGATCGGTGCAAGAAGACCCGACCTTCTGGTTCTTGTCGGGGGAACCTTCTTCATGGCCAGTTTTGTTTTCGTGACCTACCTCAACTTCAAGACCGGACCCGAGGGGACCATGCTGGGCGAGGTGCGGGAACGCGACTATTTCTTCGGTGCCTCCTTCGCCCTGTCCGCCATACTCGTGGCGCTCGGCGGAGGCTCCTTCATACGCTTTCTGGGCGGACGAAGGGCCCTCTGGGCGCTTCTGCTGCTCCCGCTGACCGCCATTCTGGTCAACTGGCACTTCTGTGACCGTTCCGGCGACTTTGTCGCCCGAGACTACGGAGTGAACCTTCTGGAGAGCTGCGCACCGGGCGCGGTACTCATAACCAACGGAGACAACGACACATTCCCACTCTGGTTCGCCCAGGGCGTCCTCGGGGTCAGACGTGACGTGGTGGTCTCCAACCTCAGCCTCATGAACACTCCGTGGTACACGCATCAGCTGTTGGCCAGGGATTCCCTTCTTCTGAGCTATCCCGGGCAGCTCGTCGACTCGCTCAGGCCCGTTTTCATCTGGGGTCCCAACTTCTTCCATGTCTCCCCCGAGGGCATGCCCGAAACGGACATCACGGACAGGGAGATCCTCGACCGCACCTTCACCGGATCCTGGCCCTGGAACGTTTCATCGGGCGCCCGGTGCATCTCAGTGCCTTCAATGGGTCTTGGTTCACAGGGTTCCCTTGCCATGCAGGATCTCCTTCTTCTGGACATGATAAAAAGGGTTCCCATCCACGGAAGGCCCGTCTATCTTGCCGGCACCGTCTCCCGCGACAACAGGGTCTATGTGGAGAACTACCTGCTCATGGAGGGCATCGCCTACAGGGTGATGGACACTCCCCAGGTATCCGAGATCGACCCCGGGAGGTCATGGTCGCTCGTGAACGGCTACCGGTACACCGGTCTGCAGGACCCCGGCGTGTACAAGGACGATCAGGCCGTTCAGATCGCAAGGAATTACATGGGGGCATGGAACGCCCTGGCCAACCACTACCTGGCAGCGGGAGACGCTCAGCACGCCCGGATGGCCCTCGACGGGGGAGCGGCGATCTTTTCAGCCATGCCCGAGGAGTGGATGCTTATCATGCCGCTGCATATCTACGCCGAGGCCAGGCTCATCGGGGGCGTTGACGGCCCTGAAGCCGCCGCCGCATACCTTGTGACCATGGCGGATTCCCTTTCGGCCGGTCATCCCGGCGCCTCCATCCAGGATTTCAGCCGCCAGCTGCAGCTGCTGTCCGATGAGCTTCTTCAACAGGGAGCCCTGCTTTCGTTCGCGGATTCCATCTCCGACGGAACTCCCCTCGAGGAGTGGCTTCTCATAGAGGTGGAACTTGCCTTCGGCAACTTTCTCGGAGCCAGGAACAGGTTCGCGGCCATACAGGATGCCTACCCCTCCGATCCGGCTCTCCCCCTCATGGGCAGAACCCTTAACGAGTTCACCGCCGACCTCGGTTCATCGGGCGGGATATTCCCCCAGGAGACTGCGCTCGCAGAGGTCCTCTCATTCATGGAAACCCTCCCGGAGCCCGCATCTGAAGACATCACGCTCAGAATGGCGGAACTGGCATCCGCGGGAAGACCCATGACAGCAGCATGCTTCGGCAGGGTCATGGCCTCTCTCCACCCCGGGGCCGCTGAAGAGGCCGCATCCTATGCGTCCAGAATAATCGGCGACCCCGATGAACAGACCAGGCTTGCATACTGGTATTCCCTGGCCTCCCGCAGCCTGCCCGAAGGGACCGCACCGGGGTTGTGCCTCAGGGCAGGTCTCCCCGAGGTTGCACGTGCTCTCGATTCGGAAGGCCGGTAGCCCCATGGAAAACCTCTTCCGGGCAACAACGGTGATCGGCATGGTTCGTGACGGCAGAGCGGCCATGGCCTCGGACGGCCAGGTGACACTCGGGGATACAGTGGTCAAGCAGAACGCCAGAAAGGTTCGCCTGTTGTGCGGAGGAACCGTTCTCGTTGGCTTTTCAGGAGCAGGCGCCGATGCATTCGCCCTGGTGGAGAGGCTCGAGGAGAAACTCGACGGTTTCAGGGGCAACCTTCCAAGGGCCGCCGTGGAACTCGCACGTGAATGGAGATCCGACCGGTACCTTCGAGAGCTTCAGGCAATGCTGGCCGCCGTAGACCGCACCCACGCACTGCTCATCGGCGGATCCGGGGAGGTGGTGGAATCACCTGACGGGATAGTCGCCGTGGGTTCGGGGTATCCCTACGCACTGGCTGCGGCCAGGGCTCTCGACAGACACACCAGGATGGGTCCCGCCAGGATCGTCCGGGAAGCCATAAGCATAGCCTGTGACATCTGCATCTACACCGGAGGCAGCATCCAGTCGGAGGAGATATGTCCGCAGTCCGAAGCCTGACCCCGACACAGACCGTTCAGTGGCTCGACAAGCATGTGATCGGTCAGACCAAGGCGAAGAGAACCGTGGCCATTGCCCTCAGGAACCGCCACAGAAGGAAGATGGTTCCCGAGCCGGTACGCTCCGAGATCTACCCGTCGAACCTGATAATGATGGGGCCTACCGGGGTGGGAAAGACCGAGATAGCCAGACGCATGGCCAACCTCGTGGGGGCGCCCTTCGTGAAGGTCGAGGCAACCAAGTACACCGAGACCGGCTATGTGGGGCGGGATGTTGAAAGCATGGTCCGCGACCTGGTGAGACAGGCCGTCAACCTCTCCACAGGCATGGCCCGCGATGCCAAGTACAGCGAGGCCATGACACGTGTGAAAGCCAGACTGACCGAGGCCCTCCGGAAATCGGGGGATGACTTCGGCTCCGATGCCGAACTGGAGAGACTGCTTTCGAGCGGGGTGCTCGACTCGAGGGAGATCGAGCTTTCAGTATCGGAAAAACCAACGCTCGAGGTCCTTCCAATGATGCCGGGGATGGACAACTCCGCCGGTGAACAGCTCAAGGGCATGTTCGAGAAGATCATGGGCCAGCGCAGACGCAGGGCGAGGCTTTCGGTATCGGAAGCCAGGTCCAGGCTGATGGAGGAGGAGACTTCGCTGCTTCTCGAGGGCGGCGATCACGTTCAGGAAGGCCTTCGTCTGGCTCAGGAGGAGGGGATAATCTTTATCGACGAGATAGACAAGATCATCGGGGCGGATGGGGGAGCGGGACCCGATGTCTCCCGGATGGGGGTTCAGCGCGACCTCCTTCCCATTCTCGAGGGCTGCACCATCGCGACCCGGTACGGTCCCGTCAAGACAGACCACATCCTTTTCATCGCGGCTGGCGCCTTCAACGGGAGCAGCCCGTCGGACCTGATACCCGAGCTTCAGGGAAGGTTCCCCTTGAGGGTGTCGCTCGATCCGCTGGGCAGGGACGAGCTTCTCCGGGTGCTGACTGAACCCGAGGGCTGCCTTCTCAAGCAGTACGTCGAGCTTCTTGCCGCGGATGGAGTGGATCTGAAACTCGATCCCGAGGCGTGCGCCGCCGTTGCGGAAACCGCCCAGATACTGAACCAGGAATTGGAGGACATCGGTGCCAGACGCCTGCGGCCGGTTCTTTCATTCCTTCTGGATGACTATCTTTTCGGTGCGCCCGACGTTTTCGCCGGGAAGGCGCGCATAACGGGAAAGGTCGCCCAGGATAAACTTGCAGGCCTTGTTGAAAGGCGGACGGAAGATAATTATATTCTTTGAAAGTTTACCGTTCGTGTCTTCTGAAACGGAGGGCTGATGCACCGCTCGGGTAACGATGTGGCATACAAGATCGTGTATTACGGACCCGGTCTTTCGGGCAAGACGACAAACCTGAGAGGCATCAGGGATCTTGTGGCCCCCGAGAACAGGGGACGCCTGGTAACCCTCTGCACAAGGTGTGAGCGCACGGTATTCTTCGACTTCCTCCCCGTGAACTTCGCCCGCATCGGAGACACCAGGGTGAAGCTGCACCTTTACTCGGTGCCGGGGCAGGCATACTATGCCCTCAGCCGCAGGGTCATCCTCGACGGCGTCGACGGCATAGTTTTCGTTGCCGACAGCCAGAAGGAACGCACCGAGGCCAACCTGAACACGATGGACGATCTCGAGCACAACCTCTCCTCGTACGGTCTCGACGCCGGCCGGATTCCCCTGGTCCTTCAGTTCAACAAGCGCGACCTTCCAGGGATCATGCCCGTGGAACAGATGAGCCGCGACCTCAACAGGCACGGATGGCCCACGGTCGAATCCGTCGCCCTTGGCGGCTCGGGACCGACGGAAACTCTGAAGGAGATCGCCAGGGTGATGGCCAGGCGCCATGGCGCGCTGGTCTGAGCCCTTTTCCTCCCCAATAGCCCGTTTCGCGACCCTTTTCCTCTTCATGGGCGCCGCCCTGGCTTTCAGGGCGTTCTTTTCGGTTCATGTGATGCCCCCTCCGCTGCTTATGCAGGGAGAGGCAACCCAGGCCTACAGGTATTCCGCAATGATCTCACGGGGGGAGGGTGTCCCGGACATCGACCCCATGTCCATGCACCCCGGGGGCTTCGTAACGGGCCAGAACAGCATTTTCGAAGAGTACATCGCAGGAGGGCTTCACGCCGTCATCGGAGGCGACTTCGACAGCTGGATGCGCATCTTCTGTCTGGTGTTCCCCCTGCTTGCCATTATCGGCATCCATCTCTGGACAGGTGCCGCCGGTTTCTCCCGGCGCACGGCCCTGGCGGCATCGGCGCTTTACGGGATAATGCTTCCCGCACTCCTCAGGACAAGGGGGGAAAGCCTTTACCGCGAGACGGTCGCCCTGCCCCTCATCGTCTTTCTGGGATGGACCCTCGAACGCGCAATCGGCGCAGACAGGGGAAAGCTGCGCCCGGCCGTTGCTTCGGCCGTCCTTCTCTTTGCCGCCCTGGCCTCCTGGAAGGTGGCCGGTTTCCTCTCGCTGTTCATCTTCGCGTACCTGCTCTTTTCCCGCAAAGCCCCGGGGGATCGGGTACTCATCATTCCCCTCGGCGCAGCCCAGCTTCTGGCAAGCCTGCTTCTATCCCACATGAGGCACGACACTGCGATCCTTTCCCCCGCATCCATCCTTGCAGCCGCCGCCATGATCTCATGTTTCGTCCCTGCAGGATCCCGCAGGGCCCTGTCATGGGCGGGAGCCCTGGCTGCCGCCGCCGGGGCCCTGCTGCTGCCCGGTGAAGGCGGTCACGTGACGGCTGTCGCGCTGGCCAAGTTCAGGTTCCTGTTCAGACACCCCGCCGATCCCCTGCTTCTTTCCCCCGACGCCAGGCTGTTCTGGGTCGGGGGTTATACGAGCCCGACTCCGGGAGAGTTCATCTGGCTCTTCGGTCCGCTTTTCGTTGCGGCGATTCCGGGGATCGCCCCCTTCTTCAGGCAGGCCCGGGGCCGGCTGATGGTTCCCTTTCTCTTCGTTTCCATGGCGGGTTACCTTTTCTTCGACCGTCTGCACGTGTTCCTGGCCGTTGCCCTGGCGCCGGTCCTGGCGCTTTCGGCACGCAGAAGCGCTCTGCTGCCGGTTGTTTTCGTTCTGGTGGGGGCACATGCCGTTTTCGCCCCTTCTCTGGGACAGTGGCTCTCCGAGGCGGGGCTTTCCTTCCGCCCCGGCGCATCACTTCTGACCGACGACGAACTGGACGGCTACCTGCGCTGGGTTCGCACATCGACCGCCCCCTCCGAGGCCTTTCTCGCGTACTGGCACATCTCGGGTCTTACAAGTGCTTACGCAGAGCGGCCAACGGTCCTTCACACGTTCTTCGAAAACCGCCGGAACCGCGAAAACATCGTTGAGTTCTCTGCCTGTCTCTTCCGTTCCGGGGAGGATGAGCTGGTGTCATTCATGGAGGAGAATGAAGCCCGTTACCTGGTCTACCAGGCGGATTTCCTTCTCGACCGCTCATGGCAGGGCGCAGCGTATCTGGGAGGGATCTCCGCACCCAACGACTCATCGGTCTCTTTCCTGCTTCATTACATGCCTGAGCGTCTGGAACGCCTTGCCCTGGTCTGGCAGGGAGCTTCCATCCGTGTTTTCAAACTCGATGGAACCCCCTTCACGCCGCACCGCAACCCCCTGTTCATCCTCAGGTACAGGCCATTCTTCGATTACGGGACGGCCTCCGCCTGCATCTCTGACCCTGTTGGAACGGCCCTTGCGCTTGGCTCCGCGGGTTTGTCACGGCGTGACCCAGATGCCGTATCCGCAGCCCTTCTCGTGCTTTCCGGAAATCCTTCCGAGGTGCCCGCCGAAGCATCCATCGGCCTTCTTCAGTTCCTTGTCGAAGCCCATCTGGCTGGTGCTTACGACATTCTCGACCTCGAGGGCGATTTCGAGGCCTACCTTGAGGGCTGGGGTCCCGACCGGGAAGTGAGACTTGACCTGGTTCGCCTTCTTGAACGGGCCGGTCTCAGGGACAGGGCATTTCACCACTACGGTCTTGCTTTCGGGGAAGGGGGTGTCACGTGAGTTTCGAGTTCACGAAGATGAGCGGTGCCGGAAACGACTTCATCGTTCTGGACAGAACCGGAAATCCCGATTCCCGTGGGCCTTCCCCCGGTTTCATCGCCGGGGTCTGCCGGAGGGGGCTGGGGGTCGGTGCCGACGGACTTCTCGAACTTCTGCCTCCCCGCGGGGATGAAGCCTTCGCGATGAGCTACTTCAACTCGGACGGGGGCCGGGCATCGATGTGCGGAAACGGGGCCAGGTGCATATGCACATTCGCCCATTCCCGCGGGCTGGTGAGGATCGGGGAACCCTTCGATTTCTCGTCAGACTCGGGTCTGCATCACGGGCTGGTGCTGTCACACGATTCCGCCAGGATATGGATGACCGAACCATCCGTTGCGTTCCTCGGGAAACCGATGGACCTTGGGATGAAATGGCCAGTGAGCCTTGTGGATACGGGCGTCCCCCACGCGGTGGTCCTTCGGGAAAGGCTGGACGACGGCACCTTCGAGAAGATGGCGCCCCTTCTCAGACATCACCCCGAGACAGGTCCCGCCGGCGCCAACGCCGACTGGGCGATGCTTCAACCGGACGGCTCCCTTTCACTCAGGACATACGAGAGGGGAGTGGAGGGGGAAACCCTTGCGTGCGGAACAGGGGCGGTGGCGGCAGTGCTTGTGTGCCTCGAAACGGTGCCCGGCTTTCGATTGCCTGCCTCCGTCCGGGTCGCCAGCGGGCTGTCTCTCACCGTGGGCCGTGACGGCGGGGGATGGTGGCTTTCGGGCGAGGCAAGGGCTGTCTACAGGGGTGTGCTGCTCCCTGACGACGGATCAGAAGCTTGACGCCGGGGGGCTCCGTGAATATCTATCCCGAGCTTTCCGGAGCGGGCATAGCTCAGTTGGTAGAGTGTCAGCTTCCCAAGCTGAATGTCGAGGGTTCGAGTCCCTTCACCCGCTCCTTCTCCGTGACTTTCTGGCCAGAGCGAAGCTCGGATTGATGTCGCGGCAACGCGCATCGCGCACCATCGATCGACCACCGATGTTGCGGATGACGCGGATCTGAAACCGATAGCTCGGTGACGATCATTTCTCCTTGCATCCGCGGCGATCCGCCAAATCCGCGTCATCTGCGGTCCAGTACTTCGCAAAGCATTGCACGCGACACCATCTCGATCGCTGCTTTCCAGTCGATCTCCTTGATCCAAGCACGATCGCTGGTTTGCGACTTATCGCCCGATGCGCTTCAATACCCCGCATCCACTCGCGGCGTGTTTGAACTTGACCGCCGACCCCTGGCCTCCGACCTTTTCCCATGCATCCACTCGACTACGCCGTCGTCGCCATCTACCTCCTGGCCACGGTCG
>JBGSZS010000012.1:0-68576 GCA_041750285.1 Candidatus Fermentibacteraceae bacterium
TCCCAGTGGATGGGGCGCATCTACCATTTCCTCGCACTCTCCGTGGGGGTCATCAACTCCTCCGGCGGCATGGGACCAGACCAGGCCTCCTACCGCTACGACCCCAGCTTCGAGCCCCCCGAGGGCCAGGGCTACCGGCACCTGCGGCCCGTCACTCGGCGGGAGGCCTACGCCTGCGACATCACCTACGGTACCAACAACGAGTTCGGATTCGACTACCTGCGCGACAACATGGCGGTACGCCTCGAGCACAGGGTCCAGAGGAACCATCACTTCGCCATTGTCGACGAGGTCGACAGCGTTCTCATCGACGAGGCCCGCACTCCGCTGATCATCAGCGGTCCGGTCCCCCGGTCGAGGAACAGGTACAAGGAGTTCCGGGACCAGGTGGCAAGGCTGGTGAACCGTCAGACCGACATAGTGAACTCAGTGGTCTCCGATGCTGACTCCCTCTGGGAGGAGGGGAAGACCCACGAGGCCGCCACTGCGTACCTCAAGGCCCGAAGGGGCGCCCCAAAGAACAGGAAGCTCGCAAAGACCCTGCGGGACCCGGACAAGCTCAACGCCATAAAGCGGGTCGAGGGTGAGAGGCTCCGCGACAAGAACATCCACGAGCTGGACGAGGGGCTCTGCTTCTCCATCGACGAGAGGGAGCGCTCGGTCTCCATGTCCGACCTTGGAAGGAAGATACTCAGCCCCGAAAATCCCGACTTCTTCCTTCTCCGTGACATTGGTGATCTCATCGCCGAGATAGAGGGTCTTGATATCTCCGAGGAGGAGAAATTCGAGCGCCGAAAGACCCTCTACGAAGACCACTCCCAGAGGGCCGAGGCCCTTCACAACATCGATCAGCTCCTCAGGGCGTTCCAGCTCTACGAGAAGGATGTGGAATACGTGGTGCAGGACGGCGCCGTCCTTATCGTCGACCAGTTCACCGGCCGCCTCATGCCGGGAAGAAGGTTCAGCGACGGCCTTCACGAGGCACTCGAGGCCAAGGAGAAGGTCGAGATAAGGGCTGAAACCCAGACCCTTGCCACGATAACGATCCAGAACTACTTCAGGATGTACGGAAAGCTCTCTGGAATGACCGGCACCGCCGAAACCGAGGCCGAGGAGTTCGAGAGCATCTACAAACTGGAAGTGGCGGTCATACCCACCAACGTTCCAGTCATAAGGGTCGACCACAATGACCGGGTCTACAGGACGAAACGGGAGAAGTACACGGCGATAGTCGAAGAGATCCAGCGGCTTCATTCCCGTAATCAGCCCGTTCTTGTGGGAACCGTTTCGGTAGATGTTTCCGAGGTCCTCTCCAAGCTCCTGAAGGGCAGAAAGATCCCGCACAGCGTTCTGAACGCGAAGCATCACCAGGAGGAGGCCGACATCGTATCCCGGGCCGGACAGCCCGGAGCGGTGACCATCGCCACGAACATGGCGGGCCGCGGCACCGACATCAAACTGTCCCCCCACGTGAGGGAGGTTGATGACGGCGCGGGAGGGAAGGAGCCTGGCGGTCTCTTCGTGATCGCCTCGGAAAGGCACGAGTCCCGCCGCATCGACAGACAGCTCCGCGGACGGTGCGGCAGACAGGGTGACCCCGGCGCCAGCCGTTTTTACATGTCACTGGAGGATGACCTGTTCAGGCTGTTCGCCAGCGAGAAGATGATCGATTTCCTGAAGAAGAATCAGGAGAAGGACGGCGAGCCCATTGAGCACCCGCTTCTGAACCATTCGATCCAGCAGGCCCAGAAGCGGGTCGAGCAGTACAACTTCGGCATAAGGAAACACCTTCTCGAATACGATGACGTTACGAACCGCCAGAGGGAGGTCGTGTACGGTCTCCGGTTCCGCTCGCTGACCGGCGAGGGCCTGCGTGAAGAGATTCGCGACATGATCGCCTCGGTTGTAACGGGAGAGATGGAAGCCTCCATCCCAAGCGGATCCGAACCCCACGAGTGGAACCTCGAAAGGGCCGCCCTGTCACTGCGGGACCTTGCCGGCGCGGTGTTCAATTTCCAGGGGCTGGAGAAGAAGCACAAGGAGCCCGCGCAATTGCGCAGCGCGCTTGCCGACATGGTGCTTTCGTACTACGACGAGAAGGAGAGGAAGCTTGGCGAGAAGCTCATAGTCGATCTCGAGAAGTGGGCCGTTCTCAGCTCCATCGACGGGCTGTGGCGTGAGCACCTCTACTCCCTCGACCATCTCAAGACGGGCATCGGACTGCGCTCAATCGGCCAGCGCGATCCCCTTGTCGAGTTCAAGAAAGAGGCGTTCGACCTCTTCGAGGAGCTTCAGGAGAACATAGACAAGCAGTCCGTACGAAAAGTGCTCAGTCTGTGGCCCGCGGGCATGATGAAAAGGGCCGATCAACCGGTCGGGCAGGCCGTCAGACCCGGCCTGGCCGGGCGGTCTCCGGCACCCGCGCAGCAGACACAGGCTCCAGTAACGGTCAAGCGCGAAGACCCCAAGATCGGGAGGAATGACGATTGCCCCTGCGGAAGCGGCAAGAAATACAAAAAGTGTTGTGGAGCCCAAACGTGAAGGGAGAAAGGTATGTCTGAGAACAGGGGGAAAGGCGAGCTCTGGGCCTTCGTGGCCGGAGCGCTGGCGGGCGGCATCGCAGCTCTTCTTCTGGCCCCCGCCAAGGGCGAGGATACCCGCAGGAAGATAGCCTCGACGGCCAGCGACCTCTACGGCAAGGGCGGACAGCTCTACCACCAGGGCGTGGACAAGGCCGCAGAGCTCTTCGAAGCGGGCAAGGAAAAAGCCGGCGAGATGAAGCACAAGGTCGAGAGTGCGGTGGATTCGCTGAAAAAGTGACCACGGACCTCCGGAACATGCCGGTTGTTATCGTGGGCGACGGCGCAGTGGGCAAGGGCCTGGCCGTCGCCCTCTCCCTTTCAGGGGAGAACGTTTTCCTGGCCGGCCCCTGCGGCACCCCCCGCCGCTCATTGACGCTTCGCGCCGAGGGTTTTTTCCGGGGAAGGGCAGCAGTCGAGACCGGTGTCGTTTCCGAAGCTCCCCATGGGTCGGTGATGATCTGTGCCCTGAAGGCCTATTCCATAGCCGGGGCGCTCGACGGGATGAGGGCAGCCTCTCCCCGGTGCCTGATCAGCGTTTCGAACGGTCTGGGTCTCTGGGGGGAACCCGGGCCCGAACCTGCGGTCCTCACGGCGGGTTTTATCCTCTCAGGTTCCGTGGTGAGAACCTCGCAGGGCGTGATCCATGTCGCAGACGGGGGAGAGGCTCTGCGCCTCTTCCAGAAGTCGGTGATACCCGCCGTTCCCGTCTCCGACATTACAGCGGTCGTGAACGCCAAGTGGATCGTGAACAGCATAGTGAATCCCCTCGGCGCCCTGACCGGACTGCCGAACGACCGTCTTGTGTCATCGGGTCTGAAACCCCTGATCGACAACCTTTTCGACGAACTGTCGGGTCTTGTTCCGGAAGAATCCCACGAACAGGCGCGGCAGATGCTTTCCGGGCTGCTCCGGAACTCGGGCAACTTCTGCAGCATGCTGCAGGACCTGCAGGCGGGAAACCCGACCGAACTCGACTGGCTGACCGGAATTGCCGAGAAAAGGCTGCCGGGCGGGTGCCCGGCAGCCCGTGTGCTCTGCGCGCTGGTGAGGGCTAAAGCCGCAGCATCCTTGTGCCGACCGAACCCGCGCCGGTGACGGCCCTGACCATGTAGACACCGGCGGGCAGCCCAACCCCGAGCTGAACGGTGTGCCCGGTGGTGGAACCAGACCATACCGCCCTTCCGTCGAGGGAGAACACCGTCACCCGAGCCTCACCCCGCCCGGGCGGGACATGTATCCAGACCGCGCCTGACGAGGGGTTGGGCTGGACCGACAACACGGCCGGACCCGGGATCGGGTCCGCTTCCTCGACGATCTCGCTGAAGATCGAGTTGTCGAACCACAGCTCCTCCTCGTTTTCGCTCATGTAGAAAAGCCCCTGTACGGAGCTTAGCCCTCCGTGGCGCACAACCGCAGGGTGCGTCGTCGAGGCCGGGTGCTCGTTCCGGGTTTCGAACACCATGCCGCCCGCTTCGGAGAGGCTGGGCGAGCTGCCCACCAGGACCTCTCCGGAAGGTGAGAGAAGGGAGAACACCACCCCGGTGGATCCGTAATAGATGTCGGCGAAGGGGTAGGAACCCGCAGAGAGGGTGATGGGAGCGGCCCATGTGGAGCCTTCGTCTTCGGAAAGGGAGAGCATCACCATGTTCTCGGCGGTATGCCAGACCACCCCCAGGGTTTCCGCTCCGCCGCTTTCCCAGACTGGTACCGGAGTGGCTTCCGTGTGCGCAGGGCTCACGACGACGGGTGTTCCGAACCCTCCCTGGTCTCCGGTTGCGCAGAGCACCGCTTGCTGGAAGATGTCGTACCAGGTAACGCACACCTTCGAACCGGGCCCGCCTGTGGCGGAAGCCCGAACCGCGTTGGCGGCGAGGGGCTGGGCCGGCGACCAGTTCACGCCATCGGAACTGCTGCTTGTGAACAACCAGTTGTCCACGGTTTCCATGATGACCTGGTAACCTTCCCCGCATCCCGGGTTCACCGTTGATGAGCGTATCGCGCCCATCCCGGGGTACGAGCGGTCGACCGGACTGAACGAGATAATCTGAAGCCCGTCGGTTGCGTACTTGTAGCAGTAGACGACCGTCTCGCCGTTGTAGAAGGCCAGGGTCACGAAGAGCAGCAGGCTCTCGCCTCCGTCGCAGAAGACGATTCTGGGCGTGCCCGCCACGTTGCCGCTGCCGGTGGTAATGAGAGCCTGTCCGGGCCATGTATGACCGTCGTTGAAGGATTTGCGAATGACTATCCTGTCACCCTCGGGGTCTTCCGGGCGGTACTCGACCGCGGAAGCGTAGACCGTGAAATCCCCTCCGTAAAGGCCGTCGTAGTTCTGGTAGCCGCACCCCGGAGAAACCAGCCCTCCGTCGAAGTTCCAGACCAGTATGTCATTCCACCAGTCCGACTCGCAGAGAGCTATCGCTGCAGCCAGCATCGTTATTACGATAAGCTTGTGCATGATAAACCACCCCCGCGTTATTGGGAACCGATCTCACCGAATTGAATATGGACGCGGGGCGGTGCGAAGGCAAGAGGGGGGAGAGGTTTACTCCTCCTCCAGCTCTCCCATGTAAACATCCTTCTCGAGGATCTGCCAGGCGGGTTTCCCCGTAAGCTCTCCAAGGTCTTCGAGAACATCGTGCTGGGACTGGTCGAGTATCAGTGACTGGCGGAACATCTCGATGGCTTCCTCTTCCTGTCCCTGAACGACGTACAGTCTTCCCAGGGCGTTCAGGGCCTGGGTGACCTCGGGGTCGAGTTCGACGGCCCGTTCGAGGAAGTCTATGGCCTTCTCGAGCATCTCCTCCTCATCGTGCTCGCGTCCCCAGAGGTCCGCGGGGGGAATGTTCTCGAGGATGGCGTGGCCCCAGGCCAGCCCCAGGCCGAGAAAGGCTTCGGCGTTCTCGGGGTCTATTGAGAGAACCTCGTCGTAGTAGGGGAGGGCATCGGAGGGGTTGTTATCCTCCATGTACATTGCTGCGAGGCTTATCCTCGCGTCGATGTCTTCCGGATCTGCGGCGACTGCCTTCTTTAACTTGTCATAAAGGGCGCGGCGCTCTGTCATCCCAGTCAAACCTCCGGTTAGCTGGCCTCTGAGTATCGGCGTCAATTATACATACCCCCGGTGTCCGTCAAGCCCCCCGGGAGAACCTATGAAGCTCACCGACGAAATCCGCTGGCTGAAGGGGGTCGGGCCATCCAGGGCGGCCCTTCTGTCCAGGCTGGGCATTGGGCTTCTGGGGGAGCTGCTGCTCCACCTTCCCAGGGCGTGGCTCGACAGAAGGTACGTGGTACCCGTTTCATCGGTTCGGGTCGGTGAGTCATCGACCGTGGCCGGCGTGATCCAAAGCATCAACCGCAGGCGTTCGGGGCGGGGGAGGACCGTAATGGAAGCCCTCCTGTCAGACGGTTCTCCCCTGCGCCTTGTCTTCTTCAACGAGCGCTACCCTGCAGCCCTTCTGCAGAAAGGCATGCAGGTCGTCGCCTCCGGAACGGTCGAGAACTGGAGGGGGATGGCCATGGTTCACCCGGACCTGCTCCTCCCGTCGTCCGAAGGCGAGCCCGGGGCCCCCGGAATGCTTCCTCTCTATCCACTCACCGCCGGACTCACCCAGGGTGTCATGCGCAGGATCATAGGGATGGCGCTTTCCGAACTCGAACCTCCTCCGCCAATTCTTCCCGCAGGGATCCTCGCCGAGGGCGGTTTTGCGGACAGGCTTCAACTGCTTCGGGGTGCCCACCACGCGGCCGATCCTGACGAGGCGGGGCGGGCCCGCGACCTTCTGGCAATGGAAGAACTGCATCTGTACCGGCGGGCGCTCGCCCTCGTCCGCCGGAGCGCCCGAAGTGAGCCGGCCATTCCGCTTCCGGCCGAACCGTTGACCGCATCCGGGTTCGCGTCCAGTCTGCCCTGGCCGCTGACCTCCGCACAGGAAAGGGTGATCGGCGAGATCCTTCGCGATCTTTCTCTTCCGGTTCCCATGCGAAGGCTCGTTCAGGGAGACGTGGGCTCCGGCAAGACGGTGGCTGCGGCCGCAGCGTGCGCGAAATGTGCCCTCTCCAAAATGACGGCGGTTCTGCTTGCCCCGACCGAGGTTCTCGCCGTCCAGCATTTCAAGAGCCTCAGAAAGTTCCTAGCGGACTGGGGGATCCCGGTCCGCCTTCTCACTGGAGGCACCGGAACCGCCGCCCGCAGGGAGCTGTCCGCCGCCATGACCGATTCTCCCGCATGCGTTCTGGTCGGCACCCATGCCGTTCTGGAGGACTGGGTCCCCCTCGGCCGGCTTGCCCTCCTTGTCGTGGACGAGCAGCACAAGTTCGGTGTGATGCAGCGTGAAAAGCTTGCGGGAGAAAGGATCCCCAGACCGCATGTTCTGATAATGAGCGCCACCCCCATCCCAAGAACACTGGCCATGACCCTTTACGGCGACCTCGATCTTTCGGTCATCGATGAGATGCCTCCCGGGAGGGGAAAAGTGGTGACCAGAGTGATAGGGGAGGCGGAAAAGAGGGAACTTGCATCCTTCATACTGGAGCGGCTGTCGATGGGCGAGCGGGTCTTCATGGTCTATCCCCTGAAGGAGATGTCCGAGAACATACCCGCCCTTGACGCCGAGACCGCTTTCGAAAGGGTGAAGAACGGACCGATGGGGAAATGGGGAGCAGTCCTGCTTCACGGTGGAATGCCGCCGGGCCGGAAGGTCGAGGCCGTGACCGCATTCGCAACCGGCAGGGCTCGTGTGCTCGTCAGCACAACCGTGATCGAGGTGGGCATAGACGTGCCTCAGGCTACCGTGATGGTCGTATCCGGCGCGGGAAGGTTCGGTCTCAGTCAGCTTCACCAGTTGCGGGGCAGGATTGGCAGGGGCGGCGCTGATTCCTGGTGCTTTCTCGTCATGGAGGAACACGAATCGCAGGCTTCGAGGGCCAGGCTTCATGCCCTGGCGCAGACTTCCGATGGCTTTCAGGTCGCAGGGAAGGACCTCGAACTCAGGGGTCCCGGGCAGGTTCTGGGCACGAGGCAGCACGGGCTTCCGGAATTCAGGGTCGCGGACCTTTCCAGGGATATTGGGTTGATGGAGCGTTTGGAGCATATTCCCGATTCGGGGGATACGGAACTTGCAGATATTGTCCGGGAGGAATCATGGCGTTTCGGGGGGCTTTCCTTTCCAGGAACATGAGGCCTGCCGGGCTCTGCGTGCGCAGCCCGGGGGGGGTTGACATGGATTTCTCCCGTGTTACCAATTAGGGTTTCAAGAAGGTTGATCGGTAAAGGCGGCGCGGGGTGCCGCGATTCCTAATCGGATTCACCCCTGTTCACGGGAGGGGACATGGTTTCACCAGGCATGAAGAAACGCGCTGAGCAGCTTGTGGCGAGGGCCGGTGAACTGGCGAGGGCGGGTAACCGGGAAAAGGCTCTCCTTGCCCTTCAACGGGCTGCCGAACTTGATCCCGAGAACGAGCAGATCCAGAAGAGCATCGCCGAGCTTGAGCGGGAACAGGCCGCCATGCGGAACTTCAGCAAGAGCAGGTCGGCAAGGGCTCACACCAACATCGGCCAGGCGACCCCGGCGGATTTTGTTTCGGAATGCATGAAACGGTCCGACGAGGCACTGTCCGAAGGTGACGAGGTCAGGGCCCTCCAGGAACTCGAACGGGCCAAACGTCACGATCCCGAGAACATCGACGTCAACCGCAAGATTCAGATCCTTCGCAGGCAGATCAAGGTCAACGGTCTGTTCGACAAGGCCGTTGCCAGGCTTGCTTCCGGCGAACCCGCCGAAGCCGTGGCCGCTGCCCGCCGCATTTTCGAGATGTGGTCCATGGCTCCGTCCCTTCCCGAACTGGTATCAAGGATCGAAGCCTGGACTCCCGCCGGCGCTCCCAAACGCGAGACCGCACCCGTCAGGAAGACAAGGCAGGCCCCCGCGGCGGCCGCCGTTTCCCCCGAGACCGCCGCCGTTGCCTCGATCCGTGACAGGATCGCCAAAAGCGCCTACATGGAGGCCTACCAGGAAGCCCTTGAGGCCTCTTCGAAGTACCCCGGGAACACCACGATAAGGGATCTCATAACCGGTCTCGAGAAACTTCTCGGCAAGACCGCACCGGTCGTTTCCGAGCCTGAGGAAGCGCCGGCGCCGGCGCCTGCCGTGAAAAGGACGAGAAAGGCTGCGCCGGTCCCCGAACCCGTCATCGAGCCCGCAAGGGAAGAACCCCGTGAACCCGAGGGCAGGAAGAAGTTCCCGGTCTGGATCGTCGTCGCTGCGGTTCTCGCGGTTCTGGCGGTTCTGATACTGGTGTTCAAGCCCTTCGGTCCCCCCGAACCCGTCGAACCCGTTGGGGTTCAGCCCTACACAGTTTCCTTCACGGTCCCCGGCGTCGCCGAGCCCCATGTGAGCCTTGACGGGGTCGAGCTTCACCCGGACCCTGCAACCGGGGTCTACTCCTTCACCGACACTCTCTCAACTCCCCGGACGGTCGAGGTCCGTGTCATCGGATACGAAACGCTTTTCCAGACCTTCCAGCCCGAGCCGGGAAGCGTGAGCGAGATGGAACTCGCACCGGACACCCTTGGAACCCATACGGTCACCGTGGCTTTCTCCCCGGTCATGCCGGCGGGTGAACCCGACCCCGAGCCGGGCCAGATCGCCTGGATGGTCGACGGTGCCCAGGTATCCACGCCGCTGGAGATCCCCACGGGCCTTCATGTATTCCAGCCCGTGATGGAGGGTTTCAACTCGATCCCCGAATCGATCCTGGTCGATTTCAGCCCCGAGGTCCAGAACTTCACCCTTGCGCTCCTTTCCAGGCAGGAATCCCAGATAGTCCTGACACTGGCGGCTGATGTACCCGGAACCGCCAACTTCGACATCGACGGCGAGAGGGTCGGCAGCGGCGTGAGGAGGGTGAGTGAGGTGCTCCCGCTCGGTACCCACACGATCAGGGTCACCATGGAGAACCGTGAGCCATGGGCTGAAACCGTCAACCTCACCGAGGCCGGCTACACCCGGACGGTCGCACCGGTCGAGATCATACTCACTGGAAGGCTCCTGATAGGGCCTGAACCATGGGCGAACGTTACAGTCAACGGAGAGTCCCGAGGCCAGACACCCATGCCGCCCCTCGAGCTTCCCGAAGGAACCTACACGGTAAGGCTCACCAACCCCGACTACGAAGACCAGGTTTCCACCGTGACCATTACCGCCGGTGAGGACACGAGCATCAGGTACACCGCCCAGCCCGTGTCGCCGGAAGAGATCACCTCACCAGCCGATGAACCCGTCATCCCTCCCTTCCCCATCTCCCAGACTTCTCCCGTAACCCCGAGCCTTGCCCTGCAAAGGGGCGATGTTCACGGGTTCGTCACCCTCGAGGTCAGGGTCGGAACGGACGGAAGGGTGCGGGACGTTTCGGTTATAAATGACCAGGTCGGTCTCGGCTGCGGGCAGGCCGCCATTGACGCGGTAAGGCAGTGGGTGTTCAATCCCGCCACCCAGGGTGGTTCCCCGGTGGAGGTGACCACCACCGTCCAGGTCCGCTTCGACGTGGATTAGGCACATGTACGGTTTCGGCAGGGGCGCCTGGACTCCCCTCGTGGACGTCTACGGGGGGGAACGGTGCACGGTGGTCGTGGTGGAACTTCCCGGGATCGACATGGACGAGATCCAGCTAACCGTAACGCCGGTCGCCCTTACCCTCAGCGGAACCCGGAAAAGCCTGTCATACCCCGAGCTGTCGCCCCTGGGGCTCGAGATACAGTCCGGTCAGTTCGAAAGGGTCATCCACCTGCCTTCACGGGTGGACACCAGGACCGTAGAAGCGGTGCTCAAGAACGGGCTGCTCATCGTGACACTTCAGCATGCTTTCCCTGCTCCGGTCTCGATCCCGGTCAGGGAATACGGTAAGGAAGAATGAACAGGGACGGATCACTCATACTGCCGCTTCATGTGCTCCCCGAGGGGATACTCATGCCCAGCACCACCCTCTCCCTCACGGTCACCGATCCCGACCAGATAAGGATGGTCGATTTCGCAGTGAGGGATGAGAAGATAGTCGGCGTCGTGGCAACCGATCCCGACACCGGCCAGGGATTCAAGGTGGGGACGGCGGCCGGCATCATGAAGCTCTACAGGTTTCCGGGGGACGTTGTCAGGCTCAGCCTGAGGGGTCTTTACAGGTTCAGGGTCATCGAGGCAGTCTACGGTTGGCCGTTCGCGATGGCCAGGGTTGAGAAACTGGAAACGGTCTATCCCGAAGACGGCGACGAGATCGAGGCATGGCGCAAGGCTGTCGAGCTTCAGCTCAGGCGGATAATGGAGCTGACCCCGGGGATCCCTGACGAGCTCCAGATGGTTACGCTGCTCCGCGACCCCGAGAAGCTCGGATTCGTTGCCGCGGGGGGGCTGGAAGCCCCCGTCCACGAGAAACAGAGGCTTCTGGAAGAGGACAGCATAGTCCAGAGGCTCCGTCTCCTGCGAGACATGATGTCACACGAGATCCAGATACTCAAACTCCGTGACATGATCCAGTCCCAGGTACGCTCTGAGATGGACAAGGACCAGCGCGAGTACTACCTGAAGGAACAGATGAAGGTCATCCAGAAGGAGCTCGGTGACGAGAACGAGAACCCCGAGGCCCTGGAACTTCTCAAGCGGCTGGAAGAGACCGAACTCCCCGATTACGCGAGGGAAGCCGCCGAAGAGGAGATCCGCCGGCTGAACCGCATGCATCCCGGAGTCCCGGAAGCTTCTGTCACGAGGAACTACCTCGAATGGATACTTCAGCTTCCCTGGAGCACGCTCACCCGTGACAGGCTCGACCTCGAACGGGCCGGGCGCATCCTCGACAGCGATCATTTCGACCTCAAGGACGTCAAGGAGCGGGTTCTCGAGTTCCTGGCGGTGCGCAAGCTGAACCCCTCTGGCAAGGCGCCCATAATCTGCTTCGTGGGACCTCCGGGCGTAGGCAAGACAAGCATGGGAAGAAGCATCGCCAGGGCTCTGGGAAGGAAGTTCTACCGGTTGAGCCTGGGCGGCATGCACGACGAGGCCGAGATCAGGGGCCACAGGCGGACATACATCGGCGCCATGCCGGGCAGGATCATCCAGGGCATCAGGGAGTGCGGAACCTCGAACCCCGTTTTCATGCTGGACGAGATCGACAAGCTCGGCCGGGATTTCCGGGGCGATCCCACGTCCGCCCTTCTCGAAGTTCTGGATCCCGAACAGAACAACACGTTCCGCGACAACTACCTCAACATCCCTTTCGACCTCAGCAGGGTGAAGTTCATAACAACGGCGAACACTCTCGACACAATTCCCGAGCCCCTGCTTGACCGCATGGAGATAATCAGGATCCCCGGCTACACCGAAGACGACAAAATGCAGATCGCCAGGCGCTATCTCGTCAAAAGGCAGATCCGTGAAAGCGGTCTCTCCGGCAGGACGGTCCGCTTCACGCCCGAGGGCATCAGAACCATCATCAAGCGGTACACAAGGGAAGCCGGGGTGAGGGAGCTCGAACGCAACATCGGGGGGATCTGCCGCAAGAACGCGGTTCGGGTGGCGGGTGGCGACAACTCCCTGGTGGTAGCAACCCCCGACAGGATTCCCGGGTGGCTGGGACAGTGGAAGTTCATTCACGAGCCCGCCCTCTCGAAACCCCAGGCAGGTGTTTCGACGGGTCTGGCCTGGACCCCTCACGGTGGTGAGATCCTCTTCATCGAGACCCTTCTTTCGAAGGGCAGCGGCAAACTGGTGCTGACCGGCCAGCTCGGCGACATCATGAAGGAGTCGGCCCGGGCGGCCCTCAGCTGGATCAACGGAACAGGACGAGCCCCCGGCCGTGACTTCTCCCAGACCGACGTCCACGTTCACGTTCCCGCGGGAGCAACCCCGAAGGACGGTCCTTCGGCCGGTGTGGCCATGGCCGCGTCCATGCTCAGCGCCTTTACCGGTGTTCCGCTCAGGTCCGACACCGCCGTCACCGGCGAGATAACGCTGAGGGGAAGGGTGCTTCCCGTGGGGGGCATCAAGGAGAAGGTTCTCGGCGCCCTGTCATCGGGCATCCGCCGGGTGGTGATCCCGGGAGACAACGCCAGGGACCTGTCAGAGATACCCGGAGAGCAGCTTTCACAGATGGAGATCATAACAGTCGACACACTGGAGCAGGCCGTTGACATGCTCCTGTACCGGGAGGAATCCGATGCGTAACCGAGTTCTCATCGCCCTGCTTCTGGGAATGATGGCGGCAGGCTGCAAAGCCCCCTCCGACAGGCTCCACACATCGGACGGAAGCGTGGTCGTGGGCAGGCTGGAGTCGATAGCAGGGGGGGTCGTCGAGATCGGAGGGGTGGCTGTTTCCGTTCCGCAGGGTGAAGCCCGGGTCTGGGGCAGGAACGGAGCGTCGTACTACGGAGCCGTCACCCTCGACAACGGGACCCTCACCGTGCGAACCTCGGGCGGAACCGCAGAGATGCCCATCAATTCAGTTTCAGCAGTTCTTTGGGCCGAAACATCCGCCGAGTCACGCGTGTTCGACGTGCCGGCCGAAGCAGGATGGATCTGCACCCACATGGCCGTCTCCCCGGGGGATTTCATTTCGATATCCGCTGGAGGTTTGGTATCCACCGACGCCGGCGCCTCCTCGCCGGACGGAACGGTCAGATTCTCGACGTCCACGGCACTGGCTCCGCAGGCCGTGGGGGGTGCGCTGGTAATGAAGGTGGGGGCGGAAGGGGAAGTTGTCCAGGTTGGCTCCGGATGGACGGGCAACGCTCCGGCGGGGGGCGAGATTTATCTGGGGGTCAACACGCACCTCGCTGAAGGGTCATCCGCTTCGGGAAGGTACACCGCAGCCGTCACCGCCGGTCAGGCGCCGGGTCCGGGAATGACCGCCGTCTTTCCCGCGGGGAAGTCGAGATTCTCCCTTTAGGGAGCGGTTCACGCACCCGCGGGGCGGTTGACGATGCCCCTGCTTCGGTATAGAGTTTATGAAGTTATGATATTGGTGCCCGGACAGCTTCAAGTGAAGTGGGAGGTTTGGCGATGAAAATAGCTGTTCTGCTTGCTATTACGGCGCTGACAGCATCTACTGCCGGAGAGTACGTGGTGGGTTTTGGTGACACCCTCTGGGAGCTTTCACTGCACTTTTACGGCACTCCCCTCCGCTGGGAGGAGATCCTGGCCGCCAACCCCCATGTTTCAAGCCCCCAGTCCCTGGTTCCCGGAATGGTGCTGACCATCCCGGGCGTGACCCGCGCCGGCACCTCCTACTCTGCGGGCAGTCATAGCGTGACGGTCCCGACGTCGGCCATAATCAACCGGTCCAGCGAGCCTATCCTCAGCCGGCTTCAGAGGGAGGGGGCCGGCATGGTATCGTTCGACGGGCTCACACCTCTTGGAAGGGTGATTCAGGTCAACACCGAGGAAGAGCACGAAAACAGGTTCGAGATGGGGCTTCCCGGCGACATGCTCGAGATCGACTTCGGTTCCGACCGCGGCGTCGAAGCGGGCCAGGTCTTTCACATCATGCGTGAGGGCGAGACCGTGACCGATCCCTTCACTGACGACAGGGGCCGTGTCTACAGGGTTGCCGGTGTCTGCAGCGTCCTCGAGACCACTCCCGCCACCTCGATCGTGAAACTCGAGCACGGTTACCTCGCCGTACGCGAGGGAGACCTGGTGACTCCATACAGGGCCTCGGGCGAAGTCTACATAAACAACGAGCCCGTGGTGGGAAACACCGCGGTCTATGTCCTTGCGCTCAAGAATCCCGACAATCGCAACGCCTACGCGTTCGATGTGATCTACATCAACGCCGGGACCGAGGCCGGTTTCAGCCCCGGCGACGTCTTCTCCGCCTACAGCTACGGTGAGCAGTACGAGATGGCGGGCGGTGCCGATATCCTCACCGCCGACATTCCGATCGCGGACGTGGTTATCCTCACCACGGAGAGGCGTTCGGCTGCCGCAATGGTCGTCAGCAACCGCTCCGCCACGCTGATCACACCGGGAGACAGACTTTACCTGGTCCGAAGCCAGACAGCCCTCGACAGATAACGGGCATGAACTGGGCTGTTGTCGCCAGGGGTAGATCCCCTTCCGGCGAGGCGGTGGTGCATCTCTGCTCCCGAACGGGCAGGCAGGCCGCCGAAGTCCGCTCCGGGCTGGTCTCGCAGCGCGGTTTCGTCGTCAGGGAGGGGCTTGACCGCGACGCGGCGGACAGCCTGGCCGCGTCACTCTCGTTCCACGGCATTACGATCGAGGTGGTTCCATCCAGCGGAAGCCCTGATGCCGCAGGTTTCAGGGTTGTCCTCACGGGTTACGCGCCCGGGAGCCGTGGAAGGCTCAGGGCCGCACTGATGCGGATGAGCGGCAGGACCGACGAGGAAGTCATTGGCTTTCTCGCCCGGATACCCTTCGCGCTTCGAAGGGGCGCCAGCGCCGAAACGGCCGCGTCTGTCCGGAGGGTCATCGAAGCGGCGGGCGGGGTGGTGGAGATCAGACCGGAAGGAACCGATGCAAAAAGGCCCGTTCCCGTTCCGGTAAAGCCGCAGCCCAAGGCTGCGGTGCGTCACGTTCCCGGAACCCCTTCCGGAACCCCCGCGGTGTCAGGCATCCAGCCGGCAACCATGGTCATGCCCGACCCGCCGGTCGTCCGCCTTCAGGAGAACCGCAGCGTGCTGGTGGAACCGCACCGATTCACCCTTGCCCCGCCTGAAGGGGCGGGCATCGAGCCCGGCAGGGTCGCGCAGGCGGACGCCTCTGTTCCGGTCAAGCCCTACAGGGTCGTTTTCACCGGACCTGCGAGGCTTCTTCCCGTCCCGCCCGCAAGGTCGCGCCGGAGCTTCGACGATCCGCCAGCCGCCGATGTCCCTGCCCTTTACCCCGTCTTTCTGTGCCCGGTTCAGGAGGGCGACCGCAGGAAGGTCATGCGGGTTCTCCAGAGCAGTCTCGGCCTTGGCCGCGATGCCGCGGAACGGGCGATAGCGGGCGCCCCTTCCGTCATTGCGCTGGAACCGGGCCGGAACGAAGCGTCCGAACGGGTGCGGGAACTGACCGGACACGGCCTTCCCGTAACACTGATAAGAAGCAGCGACAAGGAAGGCCCGGTGAGACAAAGGGAGCATGTCTGGTTCGGAAACTGGCTTCGAGGCCGCTGAGGAACAGGTCGACAGGTTCCTTCAGGTGATGGTTCTTGAACGGGGTCTGTCCCCCAACACCGTTTCAGCGTACATGACCGATCTCCGTCAGGCTTTCGGTGAGATACCCGGGATGCCGTTTCCCGATCCCGGCGACCTTTCCGAATGGATCGCGGGGCTCTCCGCGAAGGGAATGACACCCAGGACCATCAGAAGAAAGGTGTCCTCTATCAGGGCCTTTTTCAGGTTCATGACCGAAGAGGAGGGGATTGCCGCGGACCCCTGCCGCTACATGCGCAGCCCGAAGCTGAATGCCGACCTTCCCGACCATCTCGCCGTGTCGGAGGTCGAGGCCCTTCTCGAGGCGGTTCCGGCAGCCACACCCCTGGGCATCAGGAACAGGGCGCTTCTGGAACTTGCCTACGGCTCGGGGCTCAGGGAGAGCGAACTCGTAACCCTGACTCTCGACCGTCTCAACCTTGAGGAGGGTTTTGTCCGCCCTCTGGGCAAGGGCTCGCGGGAAAGGCTGGTTCCAATGGGCGGACCCTCGGTGGAATGGATGAAACGCTACCTCTCCGAGGCCAGGCCTTCGCTGGCCCGCAGGGGCTCGGGGAGGGTCGTTCTGCTCTCCCGCACAGGGAAGCCCCTTTCCCGGATGACAGTCTGGAGCGTTGTGAAAACCTCCGCTCTGGCCGCGGGCCTTCTGCAAAGGGTTCATCCCCACACTCTCAGGCACTCGTTCGCAACCCATCTCCTCGCCGGCGGAGCCGACCTGAGGGTGGTGCAGGAACTGCTTGGCCACGCAGACATAAGAACGACCGAGATATACACCTCGGTTGACCGGACCCGGCTCTCCTCGGTGGTGGAGAAGTACCATCCCAGGGGGCGGGGTTGAAAGCATTCCCCCTCGATTCGGTGACCCTGCTCCAGAGCGCCGGGCTGCTTCGGCAGGCCGGGGAGTGGAGCGGAGAGAACGCCAGGGTGGAGATTCCCCAGCTCCCGAGGCTTTTGCAGGTCGTGCAGGACATAAGCCGCACGCCTGCGGGCAGCAGGGTGAGGGAGACCTACCGCAGGATCCACCTTTGGGGCGAAGACGAACTGTCGTCACGCATGCTCCCGCCCGCCGGGGCAGCAGCCCTTTTCCATGCGTGCCGCCGCGAGGCCGCAGCACTGCTCGAGCTGGGCTATCCCAGAAATGCGGGCATCGATTTCATCACGGATCTTCCGGCGCCGGGCCGCAATCCGGTCAGACCCGCAGCCCAGTCCAGGGCAGCCATGCACCACCTTGGGGGGGACATGGCGCTCTTCATGGAGATGGTCGCAAGACCTGTTCCGGGGCACCCGGCGCTGAAGCTCGTCTTCTCGGTCTGGCCCAGGGAGGGAAGGATTCCCGCTCCATGGATGGGGGGGATGGAACCGTTTTCGCTTCTCCTGTCATCGACGGAGGGCGGGGTCCCCGCCGTGGTGAGCCTTTCGCCGCAGCTCCGGGGCTACTGCCTGCTCTGCTGCTACGATCTGGCCGGGAGGCTCGAGTCGGGGCTCGGGGTTCAGAGGAGCTGCCCCTCTTTCGCCCTGTTCTCGTCGGGCCTCGGCGTGAGCGGCGCCAATACCGATACCCCGCCCCGAACTTGATCATATTAGCCCTTTGCGGGAGGTGTTCAATTGATGGCTCTACTGCTTCTCTGCGCCCTTGGCGCCGTTCTTCCCAACGCAGGGGATGTGCCTGTGCTCGAAGCCGGGTCCTCCATGAACGTGGCCCCTGTCGACGGCCAGGCGTGGTTTCGGATCCTCGAGAGGGATTACGCCGTGCTCGAGCTGGAGGTCCTTCCGGGTTGCAGGCTCACCGCCTTTGACGATGCCGGAACGGTTCTGACCTCATCTCTGGACGGCAGACTCGTGCTTTCGGCTTACTCCGAGTACTGGTTCTGGATCCTCGCCGAGTGTGACTCGCCGGTGCGGGCATCGCTCGAGAGGCGCAGTCCGCAGAGGATCAGTCTGCCCCATTCGGGCCGTCTTGGTTCCGGCGTAATGGCCGAAGTTTTCACGGTCGTGCCGCAGACTGGCGGCCGGTACCAGATCAGGCTTGCGGGAGGCAGTTCCGCCGACCTCGACATGGAGATATACGGTCCCGGCAACCGCCTCTGGGCGGGCAGCTACAGCAACGACAGCAACGAGAAGGTGATGCTCGACATTCTCGCGGGCGAGCCCGTCACGGTTCTGGTCAGCCGTTACAACAAGGGCGGCAGTGGCGAGTTCACACTGGAGATGGAGCGAATGGAGCCATTCAGGGTTCTGGACGGGTCCGTGGGGATGCCCTCCCGTCCCGACCGCATAGAGAGGTTCATCGTTCCACCGAGGAGCGTTGCCTCCCTTCTTCAGCTGACCTTCCAGGGTGACGACGATCTCGATCTGCTGGTCCGGGGGGCCGACCACGAGATCCTCTGGTCCTCGACCACATACGCCGGAAGCGAGATGGTGATGCTGCCCGCAGGCGGGGTCCCCCTTGTGGCCGAGGTCGTGAACTACCCCGGCGCCGACGAAGCGGAACCGTGGTTCGTTCTTTCCCTGACGCCTCCCGACACGCTTGTAAGGGCACAGGCCGGTACGGTTCCCGTCGAGTACACTGCGGGGGTTGCACCGCTTGTTGGGTTCAGCCCCGGTTCCGAGGGATTCTACACGGTGTCCGCACTCTTCGAGAAGACCCGGGATGGAGACATACGGCTTTTCAGGCGCCCCGGAGAGGCTGCGATCCTCATGGCCTCGCTCAGGGGCGACGAGGAGTTCATGGTCTGGATAGGCGCCCGCGACACCGTCTGGGTGTCACCGGGGTTCGCCAGTGTCGACCGCGAAGGCGAGTGCATGCTTGGGTTCAGCCGCGGCGGCGGGACACGGGTCAGCGGAGAAGCCCGGGGAACGGTAGGCGAATCGGGCGGGTCCGTTCATTACTTCACCGCAAGGGGCGGGGAGGACAGCATCCTTCTGGTGAAGCTTTCCGGAGAACCCCGCGACCTCGACCTGGACATGCTCGTGAGCGGGCCGGGCTTCGACCTGCAGGCTGAGGGCGCGGAGAGCAACACCGATTCGGCCTCGGACGAAGCCGTTGCGGTGAGCTGCGGGAGCGGTGCGGATTACGGGATCACCGTATATGCCTACGAGAGGCGCGCTCAGGGGTCATTCCGGGTCACGGCCGAGAACATTCCGATAAGAAGCCTTTCATCCGGGTCCGCATCGCAGGAGACCTGGGCCGTCATTGTGGGCATAAGCGGCTACAGCGACCTTGTCGACATACTTTCGCGGTGCAGCATGGACGCCATGGACATGAGGGAGTTCCTGCTGGGCCAGGGGGTCGCCCCCGACCAAATGATGGTCCTCGTGGATCAGAACGCCACGCGTGACGCATTCAACGACGCACTCGACCAGGTTTTCCTCAGGGCTGGTCCGGAGGACAGGCTGGTCATATTCTTCAGCGGACACGGCAACAGGAACTCCCCCGGCTCCGGAGGCCCGGAAGAGCCCGACGCCATGAACGACGTGATCTGCTTCCACGACGGCGACATGACCGACGACGACCTGGCCCGCAGAACGAGGGAGTTCCCCGGGCAGACCCTTCTTTTCATCGACGCCTGCCACAGCGGAGGCTTCGTGAACGACTTCCGGCAAGGCGACAACGCCCTCGTTGTCACCGCAGCCAGGGAGGACCTGAGCGTCAGCGAGAGGATACTCACCCCGATACTCCTGCAGGGAAGCCGGGGCGATGCCGACACCGACGGAGACGGAGCGATAACGGCAGGGGAGCTGGCCGGCTATGTGGACGAGGTCCTTCAAAGGGTGTGCCCGTTCTGCGACACCATTCTCGATGCCGGTTCATCCAGGCTCTGCCCGGGATGCGGCGAGGTGCTGAAGGGCGAGAACCGTATTCCCAGACCCGAGCAGGGCGTTTTCATGCCCGCATCCACTGTGGTCTGGAGGGTAGACGACTGAAAGGCGGAGGGATTTGACCGACACCGATCTGCATCCGCTCGAGCTTGCGCTTCTGCGCTGGCTCTCCGGACGGGAACAGAGCAGCGACACCGAGAGCATCCAGGGCACGGGGCTGGATGAGGGTTCATACCGCAGGGCGGCCCAGTGGCTTCTGGCCAGGGGTTTCGCCGGGACGACCCTTTCGGAATCAACCTACAGGGTCCTTCCCGGCCCGCAGGGGATGGATTTCCTGTCGAAGGGGAATACCCCGGAACTTGCCCTTCTTGATTCAGTGAACAACGGCGTTCATTCGCTGCAGCAGATCCAGGAGGACGTTCGCTTCGACAAAGGTCAGTGGGGCAGCGCGTTCGGCGCACTCGTAAGGGAACGGGTCCTTGGCGGAACGCCCTCTGAGATCCAGGTCGTCGACCGGACAGGCGGCGTTTTCAGGGAAGTCTGGGACGGGATATACAAGAGCATGCGGGATGGCCGGGAGATTTGGCTCGACTGCCTCGATGCACGTCTGAGGGAGTTCGTTCTCTCCCGCGCCCCCAAGCGGGGAAAGACCGGCGCGGAGTTCATCGTCGAGGAGCGCACCGAGGCCACCCTGGCCATCACCGACGAGGGAAGGAAAGCCCTTTCCCTTGCCGGGGAGCGGAAGACCATCGGAGCCCTCACGCGGGAGATACTGGCGTCGGAAGAGTGGAGGAACGGCACGTTCAGGCGGTACCAGGTCGACATTCCACCGGCCCGGATACACGCGGGCAGGCTGCACCCGTACGGTTGCTTCCTCGACAGGGTCAGGGCCAAGTTCACGGCAATGGGGTTCGAGGAGATGACCGGCCCGCTCGCGGAAAGCGAGTTCTGGAACAACGACGCGCTCTTCATGCCCCAGTTCCATGCCGCCCGGGACATTCACGACGCGTACTACCTCGAGGAGGGTGCATCGGTTGAAGCGCCGGAGCCCGGCGTGTTCGAAAGGGTGGCCCGTGTCCACAGGGACGGCGGTGACACGGGAGGCAGGGGCTGGGAGTACGATTTCAGCCCTGAAAAAACACTCTCCACGGTGCTCCGGTCACAGGGGACGGCCCTTTCGGCGCGCGCTCTCGCGGCGAACCCGAACATCCCGGGCAAGTACTTCGGCATCGCCAAGTGTTTCAGGTACGACCAGGTCGATGCCACACACCTGCCCGACTTCTATCAGGTCGAGGGCATAGTTCTTGGCAGCGGCATCAACTTCAGGCACCTGCTCGGGCTTCTGAAGCTCTTCGCCGAGGAGATCGCCGGGGCGGAGAGCTACCGCTACGTGCCGGCGTACTTCCCCTTCACCGAGCCCTCGGTCGAACTCCACGTCAAACACTCCGTTCTTGGGTGGTTCGAGATGGGCGGGGCGGGCCTTTTCCGCGAGGAGGTCACGAAACCCCTCGGAGTGAACGTACCCGTTATCGCCTGGGGGCTGGGGCTGGACAGGATGGCCCTTCTCGCGATGGGTCTTTCGGACATCCGCGACCTGGTGACGCCCGACCTTGCCAGGCTGCGGGGAATGACAGTTAAACCCGACGGACTTCTGGGAAGGAAGGTGTGAGATGCCGAAGATAGAAGCAAGCCTTTCCGACCTTCTCAGACTGGCCCTCATCGATGACCCTGAAAGCCTCGCAGAGCGGCTCGAACCCCTCAAGGCCGAGCTTGACGGCATGGATGGCGACACGGTGAAGATCGAACTGAACGACACGAACAGGCCCGACCTGTGGACAGTCGAGGGGGTCGCCCGGGGGCTCAGGTGCTGGGAACACGGTGCCGGGAGGAACCTTGAATCAATGCCCGGACCAACCAGGGAGATACTTGTGCACAAGGGTCTCGAGGGCGTGCGTCCGTTCATCGCCTCCTTCGTCGGCAGGGGCCCGGCCCTGGGCGAAAAGGGGCTTGCGGCCCTCGTCGGCGCGCAGGAGAAGCTTTGCGCAACCATGGGCCGTGAGCGGCGGACAGCTGCAGTGGGTTTCTACAGGCTCAAGGGCATCGAGTTTCCAGTGCACTACAGGGCCGTTCCCCCCGGTACTTCATTCCGAGCCCTGGGAACCGACAGGGAGATGACGCTGGAAGAAGTCCTCGCGAACACCGAAGCCGGCATGAAGTACGCGGGGCTTCTCAAGGATTTCGAAGCCTGGCCGTTCCTCGTGGACGACCGGGGAACACCCCTTTCCTTCCCGCCAGTGCTCAACAGCGAGGGAACTGGAAGGGTGGCCCCCGAAGACGGCGACCTGTTCTGCGAAGTCACCGGAACCGACCTCCACACCGTCCAGCTCCTTGCCACGATACTCGCGTGCGACCTCGAGGACCGTGGCGCCAGCATCGAACCCGTGCGGGTGCTCTACCCCGGAGGCAATGCCGTCGTTACTCCGGTGATCCATGCCGACACGCTCACGGCGGGCCTTGGCAGCATAACGGAGATAACCGGGCTTTCCATACCCGGCTCCGACCTGCCCGGGCTTCTGGGGAAGATGGACTACCGCCGTGTCACCGTGGACGGTGGGAAGGTCACCGCTGTGATGCCGCCCTACAGAAGGGACGGCATCCATCCCCGCGACCTGGTGGAAGACATCACAATTGCGTACGGCCTGAACCGCATCGAACCGCTCCTGCCTGGCGACTACACGCTTGGAAGGGCCTCGGCGGACTCCATGCTCGCTTCATCGGTGAAGCTGCTGCTCGTTGGCGCGGGGTGCGAGGAGATAATCAGGCCTGTGCTGACCAGCGCCCAGAAGATTACCGAACAGACGCTTACTCCCGAAAAGCCGGTATCCATATTGAACCCCATGACAGCCGAGTATTCGGTGGTGGGCAACACCGTTCTTCCGTGTCTTCTCGAGGTGGAGTCGGTCAGCGGCCATGCCGCCTTTCCCCACAGGCTGTTCACCGTGGGCGAGGTGCTTGTCAGGACACCGGAGAACCGCCTGCAAACCCGCTGGGATCTCGGTGTCGCAACGGCCGGGGCGGGGATGGACTTCGGCAGCGCCCACTCCCTGCTGGGTCTGCTTGCCCATGGCAGGGGTCTTGAACTGAAGCTCGCGGCCTGCGACGATTCGAGGTTCATTCCCGGCCGGTGTGCCAGGGTCTTCCTCGAAGGCATCGATTCGGGTGTCGTCGGCGAGTTCCATCCGCAGGTCCTCACGGCATGGGGAATACCTGTGCCCGTGTCCGGTTTCGAGGTCAACCTTGAAGCCCTGAGGGGCTGAATTGACCGAGCTGTTCGCTCTCGAGGCGCCGTTTCGGCCGTCGGGTCATCAGCCCGCCGCCATCGCGTCACTCCTCGACGGCCTCAGGAAGAACATGGAGTGGCAGACCCTGCTCGGCGTCACCGGCTCCGGCAAGACGTTCACCATGGCCGCCGTGATAAGCGAGCTTAAACGTCCGACCCTTGTCATAAGCCACAACAAGACACTCGCCGCGCAGCTCTACGGCGAACTGAGGGGCTTCTTCCCCAAAAGCGCGGTCGAGTACTTCGTTAGCTATTACGATTACTACCAGCCCGAGGCCTACCTGCCCGCCAGCGACACCTACATCGAAAAGGATGCCGACCTCAACGAGGAGCTGGACAGGCTGAGGCTGAAGGCCACCGCCAGCCTGCTGAGCCGCAGGGACGTCATCGTGGTCTCTTCCGTGAGCTGCATCTACGGCCTCGGCAGCCCCGAGATGTTCATGGAAAAGGGGCTCAGGCTCGCTGTCGGGCACAGCCCCGGACGGGACAGGGTCCTTGCCGACCTGGTCTCGATGCAGTACCGCCGGAACGACATCGCCCTGGCCAGGGGCTACTTCAGGGCCATGGGCGACACTGTCGACCTGGTGCCCTCCTATGCAGACCGTGGTCTCAGGATCGAGTTCTTCGGCGACCAGGTGGAATCCATCAGGGAGGTGGACCACCTCACGGGCCATGTTCTCGGGGAGATGCAGGAGACAACCGTCTTTCCCGCCAAGCACTTCGTGACGGGTGAACGGCAGCTCAACCTCGCCATGGGCAGGATAAGGGAGGAACTCGGGGAGAGGCTCAGGGAGTTCAGCATCGAAGGCAAGCTTCTCGAGGCCCAGAGGCTGAAGTCCCGGACCGAGTACGACCTCGAACTCCTGGGGGAAACCGGCTACTGCCCGGGCATAGAGAACTACAGCAGGCACATATCGGGACGGGCTCCCGGCGAACCGCCCTCATGCCTCATCGACTATTTCCCGAAGGACATGCTGCTTTTCATCGACGAGAGCCACCGGACCATTCCGCAGATCAGGGGCATGTACCTGGGCGACCGTTCCCGCAAGCAGACACTCGTAGACCACGGTTTCAGGCTTCCGTCGGCGCTCGACAACCGCCCGCTCTTTCTCGACGAGTTCATCGAAGCCACCGGCAACAAGGTGTGCATGTCCGCCACCCCGGCGCCGTACGAGCTCGAGAAAAGCACGAACGTCGCCGAGCAGATAGTGAGACCCACCGGACTTGTCGATCCCGAACTGGTGGTGAGCCCCGCTACAGGACAGATCGACCACCTGGTCGGTCGGATCAGGAGCGTCATCGAACAGCGGGGCAGGGTTCTGGTGACCACGCTGACCAAGAAGACCGCCGAGGAGCTCGCGGCATACCTCGACAGGCTCGGCATGGCTACCCGGTACGTACACAGCGAGGTCGACGCGCTGGAGCGGGTCTCGATCCTCCGTGACCTGAGACTGGCCGAGTTCGACGTCCTTGTGGGGGTCAACCTGCTCAGGGAAGGTCTCGACCTTCCCGAGGTCACTCTCGTCGCCGTGCTCGACGCTGACAAGGAGGGTTTCCTGAGAAGCCGGACCAGCCTCATTCAGACCGCGGGAAGGGCGGCCCGGAACAACGCCGGCACTGTCATTCTCTACGCCGACAGGATGACCGATTCCATGAAGGCCGCCATGGAAGAGATGGACCGCAGGCGCGCCATCCAGCTCGCCTACAACAGCGAGCACGGTATAACGCCGACGACCATCGAGAAGAGCCGGGATGAGATATTGCGCACCACCGGCATTGCTGACATGATAAGGGCTGTGGAACCAGCGAAGTCAACCGAAGTAGAAACACACGACGAAGCACTGACTGCCGCCGAACTGGAAAGGAGGATGATGGAAGCCGCAGCCGATCTTCAGTTTGAAAAGGCGGCTCTTCTGAGGGACAGGCTCCGGAAAATCCTTGCGAAAAGCGGGGGTTGACGCTATGCGGGAGATTTGTAATCTTTCCCCCGCGACACTGAAAATCGGGTTCGTGCATCAACCAACAAAATAGGAAAGGAGAACCATGAAGCAGGCACTTGCGGTTCTCGCAATACTCACGATGGTGGCTTTTGCCGGTCAGATCCGGGTAGACCTTCCCGGCGGGTCCGGAGGCACCGACGATGAACTCACCTACTTCAACGGCACACCGCACTGGCTGACCTGGGGCGGCATGTACAGGGGTACCTGGTTCAACTCCGAAGACTTCATGCCCGGCAGCACCAGCTTCAATCTCGAGCAGATGGAGTACTGGTTCTACGAGAGCACCAACACCGACCCCTGGGACACTGACGACTTCTACAGCGAGATCTGGAACGGCGACGACATGGGTCCCCTCGTGCTTCTTGCCCAGGGTGTCGTAACCGCCCCCCACTACGCCCCCTGCTACCACACCTTCGACCCCGACCTCGTGGTCGAGCAGAACTTCTGGGGTCTCATCAACACCGAGATGAGCGCGGGCGGCTGGCCCAGCGTCCTCGGTGACTGGGCAATGCCCGGTGACGCCGGTCACAGCTTCTTCAGCGATGACTTCATCGTCTGGGAACCCTGGGGCGAAATGGGCGAGTACTATCTCGTTGCCCACGGTACCTTCGCGCTCAACTCCACCACCTGGGGCGCCGTCAAGGCCCTGTTCTAAGAACAGCGACCCTTGTGCCTTCGGGGCCGGCCTTCGGGTCGGCCCCTTTGCGTTGCAGTGAAAATACCCTTGACACCTCATGACAGTTATGCCAATTTACCTGTGTATCCCGAATGGAGGCATTGTATGAGGAAGCCATTTGCAGCGCTGTTGCTGTTTCTGCTGCCCCTTGCGGCATTCGCGGGTCAGATCGGGATCGGCTCGGACATACCGGCTGCCGCAGGTGGTCCCACCGACACCGAGGTTCTCCAGTACGACGACGGCACCCCCCAATGGCTCACCTGGGGCGGCATGTACAGGGGCACCTGGTTCAACCCCGACGATTTCCTCCCTGACAACGACGGTTTCTACCTCGAGATGATGGAGTGGTGGTTCTACCAGAGCCCCAACACCGACCCCTGGGACACATGCGACTTCTATGCCCAGATCTGGACGGGCGACCAGAACGGACCCCTGGTCCTCCTCGACAGCCAGCTCATGACCGCCATCCACGGAATGCCCGTCTACACCTACTACGATCCGCCGCTCTGGATCGAGGACCAGTTCTGGGCTATCGCCAGCACCGAGTTGAGCGCGGGCGGCTGGCCCAGCGTACTGGCCGACGGCACCTTCAGCGGGCACAGTTTCTACAGCGACGACTTCATGGTCTGGGAATGCTGGGACCTTGGCGACTACTTCATAAGGGCTCACGGCTCCTACGCGCTGACGCTCGAGACAACAACCTGGGGAGAGCTCAAGGCCCTGTTCTAGATTCTGGGAGTGAATTGATGAAAAGCCTCTTTTCGGCACTCCTTCCGATCTGTCTTCCGCTTCTCGCGGGGAACATCGTCGTTGATCTTCCCGGTGGTTCCGGAGGGAATTTCGGTGAACTCACCTACTTCAACGGCACACCACACTGGCTGACATGGGGCGGCATGTACAGGGGCACCTGGTTCAACACCGAAGACTTCATGCCCGGCAGCTTCGGCATCAATCTCGAGCAGATGGAGTACTGGTTCTACGAGAGCACCAACACCGACCCCTGGGACACCGACGACTTCTACAGCGAGGTCTGGAACGGAGATCAAACGGGCCCCCTGGTGCTGCTTGAACAGGGTATCGTAACCGCCCCCCACTACGCTCCCTGCTTCCACACCTTCGACCCCGAGCTCCCGGTCGAGCAGAACTTCTGGGCTCTCATCAACACCGAGATGAGTGCGGGCGGCTGGCCCAGCGTCCTCGGCGACTGGTCAATGCCCGGTGACGCGGGTCACAGTTTCTTCAGCGATGACTTCATCGTCTGGGAACCATGGGGTGAAATGGGAGAGTACTACATCATTGCCCATGAGGGGAGTTGGTCACTCGACGCGATTACCTGGGGCGCGTTGAAGGCTTTGTTTTAGTTCGTTGTGTTATCTTCCGGGGCACCCTTTTCTGTTGAAAGGCGCCCCCGGGTAATGCGAGTCTCCCTGAATCCCGGAAAACACCTGCCGTGGCTGCTGCTCCTTCTGGCTGCCGGGCTTGCCACAAGGGTTCCCCACGCCCTGGCGGCAGGGGTATACGAGAACCGTATCACGTACTTCCCCACGCTCGCGTCGACCCGTTTCGTGCAGTGCGCCCAGGAGATGACCCGCGGCAGCGTTTCGAGCGATGCCTTCTCCTTCGCGAGCCCCCTTTACATACCCTTTCTGGCGGCGTTCTATGCCCTGTCCCTCGGGAACGGCGCGGTGTTTCTAGTGCAGGGCGTCGCCGGGATTCTGTCGGGTTTCCTTGTCTACTTCGTTGCGTTCCGGGCCGGCGCCTCCAGGTTTTTTGCCTGCCTTGGCGCCCTTTTCTTCTACTTCTATGCTCCGGCGGCCTTCTTCGAGCTTGCCCTGCTGCCCGTGGGCATTCTGGCGTTCCTCACAGGTTTGTGGGCCTTTCTCGAGCAGGGAGCCGGGGGGCGGTGGCGCAGTGTTCTCAAGGGCTTTCTTGTGGGGGTCATAGCCGGTCTCCGTCCGCCATTCATTCTCATCGGACTGATCTCGCTTATCAGGGGTGTGAGGAGGGGTGGGACCCTTCCATTTCTGGCGGGACTGGCCGTGCCCCTTCTCTCACTTTCGTTCTGGCATCTCGGTCAAGGCGGGGGGTTCTCTCCCTTCGTGTCGGCCACGGGGCTCAACCTCGTTCTCGGTCACGCGGACGGGGCGAGCGGCTACGGCCCTCCCATAGTCGAACACGGCCTTGTGGAGACACCCGGAGAAGACATCCATCAGGCTGCAGCACGGGTTGCTTCTGAACACGGTTTTGACGACCCGGCGGAGGCGGACCGGTTCTGGCTGAGGACGGCAGTGAGCTGGATGCTGGCGAATCCCGGACGGGAGTTCGAGCTGTTGCTCGTGAAGCTGGGAGGGGCGTTCGGGTTCATCCCGTACGACGTCTACTTCGACCTTCAGCGGGATGTGGCTTCCGATCCATCCCTGGGGCACCTTGTCGTGCCCAGGGTACTGCTTGTGGCGTTCATGGCGCTGGGAGCGGGTTCACTTCTGGTTCACAGGGGAGCATGCAGGTTCCTCCTGGCGCCGGTCGCGGTGTCGCTTCTTTCATCAGTTCTGTTCGTCCACTCCGAACGGTTCTGGATACCGGCCCTTCCAGCGGCGCTTGCGGTCTCGGCAGCGGGGCTGACGCTGTTTTGCCGTGGCTTCAGACACGGTCGGAAGACCGCTGCATCGGTGTTGGTGCTTGTGCTGCTGATGCTTCCGGGCTTTCTTCGGCCCACACCCGAAACGCCGCTGGGACTCTACCTTTACAACCGCGCCGTGAAGGTTTTTCACATGGGCAACATGCCGCTCTCTCTGCTGCTGTTCGAGGAGGCTGCAGAAGTCTCTCCCGGCGGCACCCTTACTTCGGTGTACGCGAGGGTCATGGCCGTTCAGATCGCACGTTCCCTCTCAATGGATGAACGGGCCGATGCCCACGCCCTGATACTCCGGCAGGAGGCGGCCCCCCGGTAATCCGGCTGCGATTCGGAAGCCCGTCTTTTGTATTATCTTTGGAACATCATGAGTGTGACCGTTGCAAGGACCGCGGGTTTCTGCTGGGGTGTCCGCCGTGCGGTGGACAAGGTCGTGTACGAGATCAAAAAGGGGCGGGGTCCCTTCAGGGTATACGGTCCGCTCGTTCACAACCCCCAGGTGCTCGAGGCCCTGTCCGAGCGTGGAGTTGCGTCATGTGACGACCCGTGGGACATCCAGGGCGGAACGCTATTCCTGAGGACGCACGGTGTGACGAGGGAGGAGAGGGCCAGGCTTCAGGGCCTTCCGGTGAACCTTCGTGACCTGACGTGCCCCAAGGTGGGGCGCGCTCTGGCAATTGCCGGGGCCAGGGCTTCCGAGGGCTGCGACGTTCTCATCCTGGGGGATCCCGGGCATCAGGAGGTGAAGGCCATACTCTCCTGCACAGGCGGCAGGGGAACGGTGATCGAAGGGCCTTCCGGCGTTGCGGCCCTTCCTGATCTTTCGCGGCCCTTTCTGATCAGCCAGACAACTCAGAGCACGGAGAACTACCGTCTCACACTCGAAAAACTGCGTGAACGGTGGCCATCATGCGAAAGCGAGAACACCATCTGCGGCTCGACCGAGAGCAGGCAGGCCGAGCTTCGCCTTCTCATGGAAAAGGCCGACTGCGTGGTGGTGGTGGGAGGACAGCGCAGCGCCAACACCGCAAGGCTGACCGCAATTGCGGGAGAGTCGGGCCTTCCGGTCTTTCAGGTGGAGAACGAAGACCAGATACCAGCCGACGGGATCAGGAAGTTCAGAAGGGTCCTTCTTACTGCCGGGGCTTCCACGCCTGGCTGGAGCATCCGCAGGGTTCGGGCTCGCCTGCTCGAGATCCAGGGGGCCGGCAGGATGTCGGGGCTTCTTCCCTCTCTTTTCAGCAGCCTGGTATACAGCGGTGTTCAGGTTCCCCTGGCGGCGGTGTTCATCGGGCTTGCGCAGCAGGAGGTCCTGGGGGGCCGGGGATGGCTCGGGGCGTCACTTTGCGCGGGGCTTCTCCTCTGGGCCTTTACCGGGATCTCGGCGGTGCTTGGCTCCCGGAACCTCGAGATAACGAGCCAGGAGCGCCAGGGATTCATGAAGCGCCACAGCGGAGTTCTCTTTCCGATCTACATGGCCGCGGCTCTTGCTGCGGTCGTGCTGAGCTTCTCACTGGGAGGGTGGTGGATACCATCCGTTCTCGGGGCGGTCGTCCTTTATTTCTTCTACTGCCTTCCCCTGACGCGGAAGCCCTTCATCCCCCACGGGTTCTGGAGCATTCCCGGTTCGCGCGAGGCTCTCTTCACCCTGGGCTGGGGCTTCTTCCTCTCGCTGCTTCCGGCATTGACGCTGACACACAGCGGAGGCCTTTTCGCGATGTTCCTCTGGCCCCTCTCCCTGATGGCCCTCTTTTTCGCTCGAAGCCTGTTCGTCGACCTCGTGGACCTTCAGGGCGACGCCCTTCTGGGGATGGACACCCTCCCCCTGAACCTTGGGGGAAAGAGGTGCCGGTCCCTGCTTCTCCTGTGCTGCGGGATCGCATCCCTGGTTCAGTTCGCGGGGTGGGCCGCCGGGCTCCTTCCCCCGTGCAGCCTGGGCTTCACGGTTGCCCCCGCCCTTCTCGGCATCGGGCTGTTTTTTCTTGAACGCGATCTGTTCTACCCCGAGATCGGCATAAGGATGGTTGCCGACGGCAGTCTCCTGGCTGCGGGGCTGTTTCCACTTCTGATATGCAGGACGACAACATGAAAATCATCACCGGTCTTTTTATCCTTTCGCTTTGCGGCTGCGGAACGGTTGCCACGCAGCCTCCCCCGGAGACGGTATCCGTTCCCGCAGCGACATGCTTTCCCGATACCCGCACCGTTGTGACCGGCAGGGAGGTCAACCTCAGACAGGGGCCGGGCACCGTCTACGGGATAGTGGGGTGCGTGCACGCCGGCGACACCCTTGTCGTCCTTGGCGAATCCGGGGAATGGTACAGGGTCTATTTCCCTGAACGATCGCTTTTCGCATGGATATTCGCCGGCCTTACCTCCGGCGCGGAACTCCCCTGATCCTGAAGGGAGCGGGAATGATAGAGAGATACGCCCTTCCTGAAATGACGGCCGTCTGGGCCGACCGGTCAAGGTTCGCCCGGTGGCTCGAGATCGAGATACTGGCGGTTGAGGCCAGGTGCATGGCGGGTCTGGTTCCACGCGACGACTTCGAGAAGATCCGGGACAATGCACGGTTCGACCCGGCGCGTATCGACGAGATCGAACAGGTGACTCAACACGACGTCATTGCCTTTCTGACAAACGTTGCGGAAAGCCTGGGGCCGGAATCGAGGCACATCCACTTCGGAATGACCTCGAGCGACATTCTCGATACCTGCCTTGCCACGCAGTTCCGCGACGCCGGAAGGCTCATCTCCGAAGCCCTTGCCTCCTACGGCAACGCCCTGGCATCGCTTGTCTCCCGGACCAGAGGGATCCCCTGCATGGGCAGGACCCACGGCATGCACGCCGAACCGACAACGATGGGGCTCAAGTTCGCGGGTCATTACGCCGAGTACCTGAGGTGCGCCGAAAGGCTGGAACAGTCATTGAAGTCGGTATGCACCGGAACCGTCAGCGGAGCCGTCGGAACCTACGCGCACATCGATCCCGGGGTGGAGGAGTACGTCTGTGAAAGGCTGGGGATAGGGTTTGAACCCGTTCCAACCCAGATCGTTGCCAGGGACAGGCACGCCCAGTTCCTCTACGCGCTCGCTGCCATCGGCTGCGCGCTCGAGAGGTTCGCCACCGAGACCAGGCACCTTCAGAGAACCGAGGTGGGGGAAGCCGAGGAAAGCTTCGCGCGCGGTCAGAAGGGCTCCAGCGCAATGCCCCACAAGAAGAACCCCATCGTGGGGGAGAGGCTCTGCGGTTTCGCACGGCTTCTTCGCGGATACCTTTCTACAGCGCTCGAGAACACGGCGCTGTGGCACGAGAGGGACATAAGCCATTCTTCCGCCGAACGTTTCATCTTCCCCGACGCCTGCGGGGTTGCCCTCTACGCCCTCCGCAAGGCTGCGGGGCTGGCGGGGAACCTCGTCATAAACGAGCAGGCCGTCAGGCGCAATTTCGAGCTGTCCGGCGACAGGTTCCATTCGCAGTCGCTCCTTCTGCTTCTGGTGAACCGCGGTGTCACCAGGGAGGATGCCTACGCAATGATCCAGGACGCGGCAATGTCCGCGATGAACACGGGCGCATCCTTCAGGGATGCGGCCCTTGCAAGCGAATCGATCGCGGGCGTGCTTTCTTCGGCCGATGTCGAAGCCGCCTGCGACATGAGCAGGCACTTTTCCAGCGAGCGTATTGTTCTTGAAAGACTCGGGCTTGCCTGACGGCCCGGAGAGGGGAACGACATGAATCCGGTGTTTGTTTTGGTGGGTCTGCTGGTGGGGGGCGCGGTCTCGTGGCTGATACTCGCCCGTTCATCGGCCAGACAGAAAAAGGACCTGAACGACAAGCTCTCAAGCATTACCTTGAAGGCCAGGAACCTCTCACGGGAGTCTGCGGCCCTCAAGGACAAGGTGGCCTTCCTTGAAGAGAGGGAGAAGGACTACGGTGACCTTGCCGTTCTGATGCCTTCCATGGTCAAGAAGATCTTCAGCGCCAGGACGGCGGGTGAGGCCGCCGACAATATCTGCAGGGCCTGCACCACGATGGCCGGAGCCGAGGAGGTCGCCGTCTTTCTGACGGACAGGTCCGGGAGGCGTCTGGGCCTCGACAAGGTCCACGGCCTCGGGGATGCACTGAAACCCCCGCTGTCCATCTCCCTGGGCGAGGGGCTTCTGGGTTTCGCGGGCGAGACGGGCAGGCTCGTTACGCTGCAGGACGTCGAGAACGACACGGCGATCATCCGGAAGCAGGTTCTCGAGACCGGCATTCCCGGCTACAACCCCGAGGTTGCCGTTCCCATGGAGTTCCAGGGCATTCTGTTCGGCGTGATAGGAGCGGGAAGCTTCACCGACCAGACCGGCATCCACCGGGAAAACCTGAGATCGATCGGAGCCATCGGCGCGGCGGCACTCGAGAATGTCAGGCTTCTTGAAAGGTTCGCCCGCACCACGGGCCTCGACCGCGACACGGGCCTTCCGGGTGAGGATGCCGTGAACGCTATCCTCTCTGAAGAACTGGAGAGGGTGTACAGGTTCGGACAGCCCATGGGTGTTGTCGAACTGAAGCTCAAGAAGGCCAACATGCAGAACCCGGGGCTCACCCGCGACGTGATGTCGGCCGCCGCCAACCACCTGAAACAGATGCTCCGCAACATCGACAGCTGCGTGCGGTACACGCACGACGGCTTTCTCCTCATCCTCCCCGGCACTTCGGGGGACGGCCTGAAGACCGTGATAGGCAAGCTGGGGGGAGAGCTTCCCAGGTTGTCCACGCAGGACGGGGGGCATCTCGGAGGGGTTCTCATAAGGAACCAGGAGATATCTCCCGGGGAGATCGTGGAGATTTCCTGGGTAAGGGAAGACCTCGCGGCCCACGATTTCGAGGAGTTCGAGGGTTATTACGGGGCGGAAGGCTGAGATGAAGCCGGACAGAAACGAACTTCAGGCGGAGATCAGGAACAGGGGCCTTTCAATGACGGTTGACGAGGCGGAACGGCTCCACGGCATTTTCGGGCGCATGCCCTCGCCGCTCGAGTTTCACCTGTTCGACATAATGTGGAGCGAGCACTGTTCCTACAAAAGCTCGAGAAAACTGCTGAAAAAGCTTCCAAGCCGCGCCTCGCAGGTGGTCATCGGTCCGGGCGAGGACGCCGGTGTCGTGCGGTTCTGCAATCACGGGGGAACCGACTTCGACATCGTGGTGGCCCATGAGAGCCACAACCACCCTTCACAGGTGCTTCCGGTCGAGGGTGCCGCCACGGGCGTCGGCGGGATCGTGAGGGATGTCTACTGCATGGGTGCCGACGTCATCGGCAGCCTCGACCTGCTCAGGTTTGGCGACCCTCTGGGCCGTTTCGGTGAGAGATGCCGCGGCATCGCCCGGGGAGTGGTCGAGGGGATCTGGCAGTACGGGAATGCCCTGGGTGTGCCGAACCTCGGGGGAGACACCGAGTTTCACCCCGGGTACGACGACAACTGCCTTGTGAACGTCGTTGCCCTGGGTATTGTAAGGCACGACCGCGTGGTTCACAGCTACGTGCCGGCCGAGGCACGGCATGAACCCTACGTCTTCATCCTTACCGGAAAGCCAACCGACGACACCGGTTTCGGGGGGGCCACCTTCGCCAGCGCCGACCTCGACGGCGAGCTCGGAATGAAATCGGTGCAGGTTGCAGACCCGTTTCTGAAAAGGATACTTGCCCAGGCCAACCGCGACGTGCTCGATTACCTTTTCGAAGAGGGTGTCGCCTTCGGCTTCAAGGACCTGGGGGCTGGCGGGATCGCCTGCGTCACGAGCGAGATGGCTGCCCACGGAGGGCTGGGGATCCACGTGAATCTCGACGATGTGCCGGTGAGCATCCCGGGGCTGCCCCCCGAGGTGGCGGCGTGCAGCGAAACCCAGGAGAGGTTCGGCCTGGCGGTTCCGGAAAGGGTGGCCGAGGGGGTCCTCGCCATCTACAACGGGAAGTACGAGCTGCCAAGGCTCTTCCCGGGCGCCCGTGCGGCGGTGATCGGGCATTTCACGCAGGAACCGGTGTACAGGGTGACGCATTGCGGGACCCAGGCTGCGTGCGCTCCCGCCGAAGCCATCACCGAGGGCGTTTTCTACGACAGGCCTCATGAAGCGGGGGAGGTCCCGATCCCCGACCCTGTGGACATGCCGTGCTCTCCCGGCAAGGACATCCCGGAGATGCTGCTTTCCATCGGAGGCTGCAGCAGGGGAGCTGTCTGGTCGTACTACGACAGCGAGGTCAGGGGGGCAACGGTGCTCAGGCCCGGGGAAGCCGACAGTTGCGTGATCCTTCCTGTTCCGGGCTGCCCGGCGGGTCTTGCCGTATCGGGCGACGGCAACCCCTGGTACGGCGAACTCGACCCCTACCAGGGAGGCGCCCATGCCGTTGCCGAAGCCGTGAGGAACGTTGTTTCGGTGGGGGCTGTGCCCATTTGCGCCACGGACTGCCTGAATTACGGAAGCCCCGAGTCTCCGGCAGTCATGCACCAGTTCCACAGGGGCATCGAGGGTATAGCCGACGCATGCCGTCATCTCGGGTTCGTTGAGCCCGGCGAGCCCCTGCCCATAGTGAGCGGCAACGTGAGCTTCTACAACCAGTCATCTTCGGGAAGGTCGATCCCCCCCTCACCGATAGTGGCCGTCTTCGGCCGGATCGACGACTGCTCGAATGCCGTCGACATGGTCCTCAAGAAGCCGGGCAACGTAATCGTGCTTCTCGGCCCCCGGCACCCGGAGTTCGGGGGGAGCCTTTACTACAGGAAGGTAGTGGGTCATGCGGGCGGCAGGGTGCCGCTTTTCAGGGGTCCCCTCGAGGCGGAGATGGCGCGGTGGGTCATCAAAAAGGTGCGCTCGGGGGAAGTGAGGGGCTCACACGACATCTCCATCGGCGGGCTGGCGCTTGCCGCGGCTGAGATGGTTCTGGCCTCCAACGGCCCGGGTATCGTTCTGGAGACGGGTGCCGATCCTGTCCAGCTCTACTCTGAAACCCCCGGTTACCTTCTGGAAATGGACCCCTCCTGCGGGGGATCGCTGCCGGAGTACGCAAGGGTAGTTGGCCGCGTCACGTCGGACGGCAGGCTTTCAGGGAGCGGATGGTCAGTCGACATTCAGGACATGAGGGAGAGATGGGCCGACCTGCTGGCCTCGATCGTCTGGCGTGAGGAGGGTGTATGAAGCCCCGTGTGGCCGTAGTCAGGTTCCCCGGATCGAACTGCGAGTACGAAACTGCCCGTGCTCTCGACGCCTGTGGCCTGCAGGGCGTGATCTTCAACTGGAACGAGCTCTCGGGAGCGGCCGGGTCCGGCTCGAGTGCATGGGTCCTTCCCGGTGGTTTCAGCTTTCAGGACAGGGTACGTGCCGGCGCTGTGGCCGCCCGTGAGCGAATCATGGACGTGGTGTACGGCGATGCGGTTTCCGGCAAGCCGGTACTGGGAATCTGCAACGGCGCCCAGATTCTCGTTGAGAGCGGCCTTGTGCCGGGCTGGCGCCCTGGTGCGGTCGAAGCCTCGCTTTCGGGCAACCTCGCTCCCGGGAGGACTGGCTACCTGAGCCGCTGGATCTTCGTTCGGGCCGTTCCGGAGGGTGTGGACCGATGCCCCTGGCTGGCCGATGCGGGCGAAGAGCCCATACCGCTTCCCATTGCCCACGCCGAGGGCAGGTTCGTCTTTCGCAGCGCGGATGAACAACAGGCGCTGGAGATGTCCGTTCTCAGGTACTGCTCCCCTGAAGGGGCTCCAGCTTCGGACTGGCCCCTGAACCCGAATGGTTCCTCATTCGCCGCCGCCGGAGTCATGAACCCCCGGGGAAACGTTCTGGCCATGATGCCCCATCCCGAACGGGCACTCAATATCCACCACGTTCCGCCCAATCTGCCGGGTCCATGGGGCGAGGTTCGCAGAAACAGGGGACCGGTGTCCGAACCCGGGCCTGGGGCATCGTTTTTCAGGGGTCTTGCCCGTTATCTGGAGGTGCAGTGATGGAACGGGTGTTCGTGGCTGTTCGTCTCAAATCCCCCGATCCCGGTGCGGCCACCGCCCTCACCACACTTCGGAGGGTCATGCCCGACAGTGCCCCGGTTCAGCTCTCCCGGTACGACCTGTGGGAGTTCGACATGAAACCAGGCAGCTCCGGCGCCGTTGTGGGGATGATCTCGCACTTCACCGACATCGTTAACCCCAACAAGCATCTCAGCTTCATTCTCACCCCCGGTGAACCGCCCCCGGGGGAAAACCCCGGCCTTTCATGGACCGGTGTGCTCGTGCGAGACCATTCCGACAGCCGAAGCATGAACTGGAGCATGCTGCTCGCCCGCAGGGGCTTTCCGGTTGAGCGCGTCAGGTGGGGGGTTCTCTGGAGGTTCGGCTTCGAGGCCGGGACCGGTGAAATCGGGGCGCTGGCCATGAAGGCCTCTGTTTCCGGGTCCAGGGACTCGGGGCTGCTTGCCAATCCGGTCTCCCAGGAGGCCCTTCCCTGGAAGTGAGACACCGCCTCGAGGGGGTACTTTCCGGTGTGCAGGCCCCTCAAAGGTACATCGGCGGAGAGTGGAACTCGCATCCGCACGGAAGCGGCGCCAGGGTCACGCTGGTGTACCCCGATTCCTACGAGCTCGGAGCCTCCAATTTCGGTCTTTCCGTCGTAAGGCACCTGCTTCTTTCCGCGGGAGGGTTCGATGTTCGAAGGGCGTTCCATCCCGCTCCCGACATGATTGCCATTCACAGGAGCATGGGCATTCCATGGGTCGACCTCGAGGAGGGAGAACCGGTTTCGGAGAGCCGGGTCGTCGGCTTCAGCATGGCATCCGAGCTCCTTTTCACGAACATGCTTGACCTTGTCGACCTGATGGGCCTTCCCATTCGCAGTTCAGAGCGTGCCGAGGATTCTCCGGTAATCCTTGCCGGGGGGGGCGGCATTACGAACCCGCTTCCCCTGATGCCGTTCGTGGACGCCTTCTTTCTTGGTGAGGCTGAAGCCGGCGCACTGCAGGTTTTCAGGGTGCTGGCCGGAGATGGCACAAAGGCACAAAGGCTTCAGGACATCTCCTCGATGGAGGGTGTTCTCGTCCCCGGGATCACCACCGGGAGGGTCAGGATGGCCAGAGTGGCCTCACTGGAGGATTGCCCCGCCCCTGTCGACCAGATCGTCCCCACCGCCGGCATCACACAGGAGAGGGCTGTGGTGGAGCTTGCCCGTGGTTGCACCAGGGGCTGCAGGTTCTGCCAGGCCACCCAGCTTTCACGGCCGGTCAGGGAGAGGAGCCCCGAGCGCGTGGCCGCCCTGATGGAGGGAGCCCTTCAGTCCACCGGTTTCGAGGAGGGCGGCATGGTGACGCTCTCGTTCAGCGACTATTCCCGGATCGAAGAGCTTTCCGGGGTGATCGCCCGCATGGAGGGTGAGCGGGGAGTGAGGATCTCACAGCCCAGCCTGCGGCCCGACACGATCAGACGCCTTCACGACTGCGGCAGAAGGCTGAAGGGCAAGGTGACCCTTGCCCCCGAGGCAGGCTCGTTCAACCTCAGGAACCGGATTGGAAAGCCGTTCTCCGACGAAGACATCCTCGACGCCGTCAGGGCCGCCCGCGCAATGGGCGCCGGAGGCGTTAAGATGTACTTCATGGTGGGGCTGCCCTGGGAGACCGATGAAGACCTTCAGGCCATTTCCTCGCTTGCGGAGAGGGCGGCTTCCGGTGGGGGGAGACGCTGGGAGGTTACCGCAGCGCTTTCTCCCTTCGTTCCCAAACCCCACACACCCTTTCAATGGGCGCCCCAGCAGCCACCTGAAGAGGTCCGCAGGAGGATACGCCTGGTCAGGAGCGGTTGCCGCAGGGCGAAGGTTTCCTGGAATGATCCCGACACTGCCAGACTCGAGGCCGCCATTGCCCTGGGCGGCGCCGATTTTGCGCAGGTTCTCGAGACCGCCTTCAGGATGGGTGCGGTCAACGACGCATGGAATGACCTTTTCCGCAGGGACATATGGTTCAGCCTTCTCCCGCCGGGTCCCGTCCCGCCTCCGGTCCCTGGCGACGAGCTTCCCTGGAGCGTCGTTGACACGGGCGTTCGTGAGGACTGGCTCATGGAGGAGTTCCGCAGGGCCGGCGCCTGTGAGCCCACGCCCGACTGCCGGGAAGCAGGCTGCACTGGCTGCGGGGTGTGCGATGGCGGGGTTCCCCCCCTTCCATCCGGTGTTCCGGCGGCGACCGGCCCCGAGGCCTTCAGCGCCGACCCGGTGCTCGTCCGGTTAAGGGTGCGCCATTCCCGCCAGGGGCTTGCCCGGTTCACTTCCCATCTCGATTCGGTCAGGATGTGGGGCAGGGTGGTGAGGCGTGCCGGTGTTCCGGTTTGCATGGGTGCCGGTTACGTTCGGAGGCCTTCGATGAGGTTCGGCTATCCCCTGCCGCTGGGCATGGCAAGCAGGGCTGAGTACGTCGATCTTTTCCTTCATGCCCGCATGAGTCCGGAAGAAGCCGCCGGGAGGCTCGAAAGGGCACTTCCCGAAGGATTTCACATCATTGCGGTCGGGGAGGTTCCCGTTTCGGATCCGTCGCCGGATACAGGCGGCATTCTGGAGTTCACCATACCCGGCGTGGAAACCGCTATACTCGAAGGTACCCCGGGCATTGTACGGACCGGGGGCAATGTGCTTCTCGTCGACCCTTCACTGGGTCCGGTCAGGCTGGACAGGCTTCTCGCAGCAGACGGGGTTCCCCACGGGGTCATCGAGAGGACGGAAGTATACCGACGGGGCGAAGGCACCGATGCCGTGCCCCTGTTGCAGATAAAAGAGGGAGAGGGAGCCGATGTCGACAAAGGTTGATTTCGTCATCAACCAGCACCCCGAGGTCACCCGAATAGCCGTGCTGGAAGACGGCCGGCTGATGGAACTCATCGTTGAGATGGCCGAAGAGAAGCGGATAGTGGGCAACATATACCTCAGCCGCGTGAACGCCGTGCTTCCCGGGATGCAGGCGGCTTTCGTGGACATAGGTCTGGAGAGAAGCGCATTCCTTCACGTATCCGATGTCCGCGAGGGCTTTTCCGATTCACTGGCCTTCGCCCGTAGCCTGGTGGAAGGCAGGCCCATGAAGTGCCGCGACACCACCGGTCCCATCGAGAAAGCCCTGAACAAGGGTGATCAGGTGCTGGTTCAGGTCACGAAGGAGCCAATCGGGACCAAGGGCGCCAGGGTCACGACCAGGCTCAGCATAGCGGGGCGGTACGTGGTGAGCATGCCCGGCGACCCGGTTGCCGGGGTTTCCCGCAAGGTCCACGACAAACAGGAGAGAAGCCGCCTCCGCGACATCATCCAGGACGTTCGCACCGAGGGTTACGGCATCATCGCCAGAACGGCCGGAATGGGTCAATCCGAAGACAACTTCAAGGCCGACGTCGACCAGATAGTCAAGCGCTGGATGGAGATAGGTCAGGCCACGCTCAAGGCGAAGCCTCCGGTCCTCCTGCATCAGGAACACGATGTCATAACGGTCACCATGAGAGACCTCGTGACGGCCGACGTCAACTCGGTGGTTACCGATTCCCGAAGCGTCGCAACCCAGATCGGCAAGTACCTGAAGTCCGTGGCCCCCGACCTTGCCGGCAGGGTGAAGGTTTACCGGGGCAAAACCCCGATCTTCGACCATTTCGGAGTCGAGGACGAGATAGCGGGCATAATGCGCCGCGAGGTACACCTCAAGTGCGGCGGTTCACTGGTGATCGACCATACCGAGGCCCTGGTGGCCATCGACGTGAACACCAAGAGGTTCGTTGGCAGGAAAAGCCAGGAGAACACCATCCTGAAGACGAACATGGAAGCCGCCAAGGAAGTGGCCCGGCAGCTCCGGCTCCGCGACCTGGGCGGGATCATCGTCATAGATTTCATCGACATGGACAACCCCGAGCACAAGGAGAAGGTTCTGAACTGCCTGCGGAGCGAACTGGGCCGCGACCGCAGCCCCACCAAGACCTGTCAGCTCAGTCCCCTCGGGCTTGTGGAGATGACCCGCAAACGTGTCCGGCCCAGCCTCATCCAGTCCATGTCCTCGCCGTGCCCGCACTGCGGGGGCTACGGAAGGGTTCATTCCCCCATCAGCGTCATGACCCGGATCGAGCGTTTCCTTGAAAGGGCCGCCAACGACAGGCAGCACCGCAACCTGGTAGTATCCATGAATCCCGTCGTGGCCAGGTACCTTCAGGAGAACGAAGGCCAGCGGCTCGAATACCTGGCGCGGCGGGGCGACAGGATCAGGGCCAGCATCCACGAGGACCCGAGGCTCACCGAATCGGAGTTCAGGGTCTTCAGCCTCGACACCCACGAGGAGATAACCGAAAGGTACGATTCGAACAAGGTTGACTCAACGGGGTCGCCGGGGGTATAAATGGCGCTGTTTTCCACTGAAGCGAAACATGCCGTAAATGTCTGCATGCGTGATAAACGGAGGTTGTGAGTGTACGCCATCATCGAGACCGGGGGCACCCAGTTCAGGGTGGAACCCGGAATGAAGATCGAGGTTCCCCGGCTGCCCAACGCCGAGGGCGAGAATTTCACGTTCGACAGGGTGCTTCTCGTCGTGAAGGATGACAAGGTCGTCGTGGGCCATCCTTACATCGACGGGGTCAAGGTGAGCGCCGTTGTCAACAACCACTTCCGGGGCAAGAAGGTAATCGTGTTCAAGCGGAAGAACCGCAAGGGGTACGAAAAGACCCAGGGTCACCGCCGCGACCTCACCATGGTCGTCATCGACAAGATCACGAAGAGCTGAGAATGGCCCTGATCCTCTGGGGCAAGGAACTGGCCCGGGAGGTCACCGACTCCATCAGGACGCGGCTTGCCGGTGCGCCTGCGCCGGGACTTGCAGTCATTCTCGCCGGGGATGACCCCGCCAGCTCCGTCTATGTGGCGTCGAAAGAGAAGGCGTGCCGCAGGGTCGGCATCAGAAGCACCGTCTTCAGACTTCCCGGCAGTGTCAACGAGGGTACGATCCTCGGTTTGATCCGCGAACTCAACGACGACCCGTCGGTTCACGGAATCCTGTGCCAGCTGCCCCTTCCCGGGGGAATTGACAGGCACACGATCGCTTCGGCCGTTCTCCCCGGGAAGGACGTGGACGGCTTCCATCCCGAGAACGTGGGAAGGCTCTGGAGGGGACAGGACGGCCTGTTCCCATGCACTCCGCTTGGTGTCATGGATCTGCTTCACCGTTACGGCATCCCCCTCGCCGGCAGGCACGCAGTTGTGCTGGGCCGAAGCGACATAGTCGGCAAACCGATGGCAGCCATGCTTTTGAAAGCAGACTGCACAGTCACCGTAGCCCACTCCCGAACGCTGGACCTTCCCGGTCTCTGCCGCACGGCTGACATTCTCGTAACAGCTGTGGGACGGCACGGAATGGTCAGGGGGGACTGGGTGAAGCCCGGCGCCGTCATTGTCGATGTTGGCATCAACCGTCTTCCTGACGGCTCACTGGCGGGAGACGTCTGCTTTCCAGAGGTGGAAGCCGTTGCCTCTGCGATCACTCCGGTTCCGGGAGGGATCGGTCCGCTGACGATAGCCTACCTTCTGCTGAACACTGTCAACGCCATGGAGCGGTTGACGCGTTAAGCCCCGTGCTATTATCTCTGTGCAGGAGGGGTCCTGAACGGGAGGTTCGATGGTGGTCGCTCCTTTGCGGTTCCGGTCCTGTCTTTGCGTTTTCCCGGTGATGAGCCGGTCGACTGTTGAATTCCCGAACCCCTTCCCGGGCATGCTGCCCTTTCCCGCAGGGCCCTGCCTGAAGGGGTCGATGTTTTTTTGACGAAAGCCACCCGGTTCGGCAGAAACGGCCTGCGGCATTCCACGAAACCGGTGGCTGCCGGGGGTTGTGAACCGGAGAACGGCGACAGAAGCACTCCGCCGGTGAGCGGATGAAGAAGGAGGGGAATGAACGCCACGGCAATCATTCTGCTTGTCGGTGTCTGTGCGTTTGTGGGGGCTCTTGGCGTCATGCTGGTGATGCTGGCCAGGTTCAGGAAAACCCTCGAAGCCCTTGAAGGAACGCTTCAGAAGATCAACACCGAGCTTGGTACGCTTTCCCCCGCCCTTGCGGGAACCATGCAGCAGCTGGAACTGACCGGCCGCGACATCGGCAGGACCGCCTCCGAGGTCGAGACACTGGTTCACGGAGTCAACAGCCATGCCCTCACTCCGGCTGCAGCCGGAGTGGTCAGCTATCTCCCCCTGGCCCTTGGGGTGTTCAGGGTAGTCAAGTCGGTCCTTGCGAGGAGGGGGGGCAGGGAGGAATGAAATGGCGGTGCTTTCCGGTACTCGCCCTGTTCCTGCTGCTCTCGTGCAGGCAGGGGTCCATCGGTCCGCTCAAGGGGGTTCTCGTCGTTTACGATCCCGACCTGGCCTCCTTCATTGACGGAGGAGGGCTTGACCGCATCCAGCGAACCGTGACCACGGTCGAGACCGAGAATGTTTTCAGCTGGGCGTTCGCCACGTCGGACGAGTTCACCGGAACCCTTAGGGAAAGGCGTGTCATCCTGTTCCTGGTCAACACGCCTGGCGATCTGCCCGACGGCATCGAAGCCGTTTCACCGGGGCTTTACTCCGGAGAGGACATCTGGGCCCTGAACCAGCAGGTCATCGGGGCTGTGGTGGAAGACGGCGACCTTCCCGAACCTCTTGCCGACCTTCTCGAAGAGGCCTACAACACACAGGTCCACCGGTACGTATACGGCAGTTTCGTGAACACCCAGATGTCCAGCCCGGAACGTCTTGACAGCCTTGACGCCCTGGGTTTCACGATCGATGTCCCGAAGGCTTACGCAACGCACATCTGGCGGCCGGATGACGGTTTCATCCAGTATCAGAGGGTTGCCGGGGAAGAGTGCCTTCTGATGCTGAGCATCCGCTTCTCCGCATCGTCCGCGGAACTCACCGACTCGACCGCCATCGCAGCCCGGGAGGCCATGGCAAGGCGTTTCTTCTTCGACGCCTCGGCGGATTCGGTTGACAGGTCGAGGGTCACCGTTTCACGCATCACCTTCGGGGGAATGCGGGGAATCTCCCTCACCGGAATGTGGAGGAACCCTGAATACCTGAATGCGGGGGCATTCACTTCACGTATTCTCGATTCCGGCGGGCGCAGGTATATTATGGACCTGGAAGTGTACAATCCCGGAAGGGAGAAGGAACCCTATCTCCGAGAGGGCTGGGTCATGATGGACACCTTTCGGGAAGGGAGAGCAAATGTCGGAAACTGACAGCGAGCTCAAAGAGCTTTACCAGGAGTGGTTCACCACACCCACGCCGGTTGTGTGCGCCAGGCTCGCGGAGAGGCTCAGACAGGGAGGGTGCGCCTCCGAAGCCGAGGACGTGTCCCGGAAGGGACAGGAGAAGTGGCCCGGCAACATCTCCGTGAACGTTGTCCTCGGGAAGAGCTGCCGCGACACCGGCGACCTCGAGGGAGCCCTTCAGGCTTTCGAGAAGGTCATCTCCATCGATCCCCTGAACCTCATCGCCATCAGGAACCTCGCCGAACTCCATTTTGAAAGGGGCAACTGGAACCGAAGCATCGAGCTTTTCGAGGAGTTCCTGTTCGAGTATCCCGGCGACGCCGAGATCGAAAAAATGCTCAGGAAAGCCAGGGAGTCGAAAAGGAATGCCGACCGCGAATCACGTTCCGACGCTCCGGGTCAGGTTTTCCCCCTGACCGACAGGATGGCAGGCATACTATCATCCCGGAGCGACCCCGCCCAGCCCGTTGAACCGGAAGAACACCACGACCGAGCTCCGCGAAGCCTTTTCGACCTTTTCTCACCCGATGAGAGGGAAGAGCTTGGCCTCAAGCCCTATTCGTAATGGTTGAGATCACCCTGATCAACGGACCGAACCTTGCGGCTCTCGGCAGCCGCGAACCGGCGGTCTATGGCCGCGAGACTCTTCAAGAGATCGTTTCAAGGCTCACCCGCGAGGCATCGGAGATGGGTGCCAGCATCACCCCGGTGCAGGCCGATTCCGAGGGACAGGTTGTCTGTGCCGTGAATTCCGCCGCGGAGAGGGGAGGAGCGCTTGTAATCAACCCGGGTGCGTTCTCTCACACTTCCGTGGCCATCATGGATGCCATGGGCGCGTTTCCCGGTCCGGTGATCGAAGTTCACATAAGCAATGTTCATGCCAGGGAGCAGTTCCGCAGAAGGCTTGTAACGGCCGCGGCGGCAGACGCCGTGATCAGCGGCGCAGGCGCCATGGGCTACTCCCTTGCTCTCATTCTCGCAGTCAATCTTCTTCGGAGGTGATGGTTCTTGGCTACTTCCAATGATTTCAGGAAGGGCATGGTGCTTGACATCGACGGCACGCTCTTTCAGATCGTTGATTTCCAGCATGTCAAACCGGGCAAGGGCGCCGCTTTCGTCAGGTCCAAGATCAGGGACGTTCTCACCGGCAGGGTTCTCGACAGAACCTGGCGGGCCGGTGAACGGGTGGAGGAAGTCAGGCTCGAGCGCAGGGTCTACCAGTTGCTCTACCACGCGGACGATGAGTACATGGTAATGGACCCCCGCAACTTCGAGCAGATATCCCTGCCGTCGTCACTGGTGGGCGATGCCGCCAAATACCTCACCGACAACTGCGAGATCGAGATCCTTTTCGTCGGCGAGACGCCGATAATGGTGGAGAGCCCCAGTTTCGTTAACCTCGTGATCACCGGGACCGATCCCGGTCTGAAGGGCGACACCGCAAGCGGCGGCACCAAACCGGCAGTGCTCGAGACCGGCCTTGTCGTCCAGGTTCCCCTGTTCGTTAAGGAGGGGGAGACGGTGAGGATCGACACCCGCACCGACACATACCTCGAAAGGGTGAACTCCAAGGCATGACGCCACGATCTGAACGGAGGGAGGGGCATAGATGCGGCCGACACATCCGCGCTGTTGAGTGAGGCCATCGGAGCCCGGTGCGGGCTCCGGACAGGAAACGCCGCGGTAGCGCCAACCCCACCATCCCGCCCGGCGCCCGTCTAATCGATCCGGGAGGAGTGAACCGATGAGAATTACAGTCCTTTGTCTTCTGGCGGCATCCCTTGCGCTGGCCGCGGACCGGGTGGTCCTTTTCGAGGATTTCACCAACAGCGGGTGCGGCCCGTGCTGGAACATCGAGTCACAGATAAACACGTTCGTTGCGAACCACATAGCCTCGGGAACCCTGGCCGTTATACGCACCCACGTGAACTGGCCGTCGGCCAGCGATCCCATCTACCTTGCCAACCCAACCGAGCAGACCGTAAGGAAGGCCCAGTACGGCGTTCAGTCCGTGCCGTACCTGATCTTCGACGGGATTCAGGTCACCGCTGCCCCGAGCCTTGAAAGCCACTTCACAACCAGGCTGAACACCCCCTCGTACATTGACATCCTTGTTGCCAGGAACGGCGACGGGACATCGGGCAACGTGAGCATCCGCGTCATTGCCGAACAGGAGCCCGAATGGCAGGAGGGCACTGTTATGAGGCTGTGGCCGATACTGGTCGAGGACAATGTCCCGGGAGTGGGCTACTGGGCCGGCAGTGTCTTCGAGCAGGCCTTCAGGGACAACCTTCTCGGTCCCTATGGCGAGGTCGTGGAATTCGCCGCCCCCTACCCCGACACCATTTTCGTTGACGCGGAGTACACCGTCGCCCCCTCGTGGGATGCGGACAATCTTTATCTGGCAACGTTCCTGCAGTGTACGTACCAGCAGAGCGACCACGAGGTGCCAAACGCTGACTGGCAGAAATTCATGGAGATTCCGCAGGGAGTGGAAGAAGGGTTCACGCCGTTCGGCCCCGTTCTCACCGTTACTCCCAACCCCGGTTCAGGAGCCTTCACTGCCGTTTCCGTCGTTCCCGAAGGCTCGACCGCAACCCTGCAGGTATTCGACATCGCAGGAAGGACCGTTCTCACATCCCCGGCCGGGGGGCAGACAGACTTTGCCCTTGCCGAATCGGGCGTGTACTTCGTAAGGCTGCTGACCGACACCGGCGCAAGCGTCACCCGGACGATCGCCGTCATAAGATAGGGCTCGCCTAGAACTCGGCGTACATCGCCGATATCAGCGAGTCCTGCCACGCCCTGGCGCTCCATGCGGTTCCCCGTGGAACTTCCAGCATGATCGCCAGGGCGATCCTTCTGCCCGATTCTGCGGTTAGGACGCCGGTTATCGTGCAAGTGTCGTTGAGGGTGCCCGTTTTTCCGCGGAACGCTCCCGGCGGAAGGTTTCGAAGCCGGCTGAAGAGGGTTCCGTCGACACCGTTCACCGGGAAAGAGGTCACAAACTCAGGCCCGAATTCCATCGAGCGGGCGCCGTGGGCGAAAACCGTTGCGAGCTGTCTTGGGGTGAGGAGGTTCAGACGGGAAAGACCCGAACCGTCCGCGAGTTGCCACCCCTGAACCCCGGGAAGGATTTCGTCAAGCAGCCTGCCGCTTATGTCACAGCCCGCGCGGGTGGACGCTGGTGCCCCCGAGGTTTCAAGGCACACACCGCGCAGCAGGAGCTCGGAAATGACATTCCTGCTGAACTTGTTCATGGAGCCCAGAAGGACCCACAGGGGCTGGGATAGCATCGTTGCAGTCGTGAACGCGCCATCTCCGGGAGTTCCCTGGCCCGCGTACCGGACATCCATTCCCCACCGGACGAGCTCGTCCCCGAGGTAGCCTGCCAGCTCCACCGGAGCGCCGGCAAACGGTTTGTACAGGGTCGTCGTCTCGTTCGATGCAACGGTGCCCCCCAGGGTGATCCGGGGAGAGCGTTCATCCCATCCCGACACCGAGGCGGTTACCCTGCCCGCATTGCCGATCCTGATTTCATCGTGTGAAAGGACAAGCCCGGGAAGTCTGGGGTAGCTGAAGACCCTCACCGAGCCGCCGACTGCCGAGACGACTATCTGCAGCACATTGTCGCCGATGCATACCGGTTCGACCGGAGGGCAGTACGTCTTGTCCCAGTCCGATTCATCCCATCCCAGAAGGTGGGTTTCGGGGAAGAAGCATTCCGCGTCGAGATACAGGGTCCAGGTTCGCCCTGCGGGAAGGGCTGCGACGGTCTCCATTGCAGCCCTGGTGACGTCCTCAGCGCTCAACAGGGGTGCCCCGGCCCCCACAAGCCAGAGGCAGCCCTGCGAAGTGTCTGCCTGGATCGATGTCCGGAAGACGTAAGACGCCCCAAGGTGCTCCAGCGCCGTGACCGTTGTCAGAACCTTGACCGTGGATGCTGGGCGGAACAGCGCGTCGGCGTTCCTCGACATGACTTCCCCGCCGGTTTCGAGGTCGAAGGCCAGAAAACCCACCCGCCACCCGGAGGGGATGGCGGGAACATTCAGCGCCGCCGTGAGAGCCAGCAGGGCAACCGCGGTCATACTTCCTCCCGTTGACAAAGACACCGAAAAAAGAATAATTCCAAGATCGAAACTAAGATATTCCGGCCGATCCGGCCACACAACAGGAGGATGCCTTGCGCGCTTTTATTGCTCTGGCGATTCTTGCTCTCTTCTGCGCATGCGGCCCGACGGTGCCCGAGGGCGCGGTGATGGTTGTCGGTGAAAGGGTTCTCTTCCCTGAAGATGTCACGCCCACCATGCAGCGGGTAGCGGGTGACACGACGGCAGTCAGGGTGATGGTTGACAACATACTGGCAAGAGAGCTGTTCCTTCAGCACGCAAGCGATCTTGGCCTCGATACCATCCCCGAAAACCGGAGGGTGCTCTACGAGCGCAGGCGCGAGATCCTTCAGAACGCCTACACAGGTGTTCTGAACAGCCGTATCACGCTCGATTCGGCAGCCTTCCGCTCATTCAGGGACAGTCTGCCGCTCATGGTCGAGTATTCTGCCTTCTACTCTGCCGATCCGGCGACGATCGACCTGTTCATGTCCCGCATTGAGCAGGGTGAGGACTTCAACGCCCTTGTCAGCGAGCTCTCGACCGATGCCTTCGTCCGGGAGACCGGCGGCAGAACGGGTCCCGTACCCCTCGTCCGGACCAGCAGGGAGGACTACGCCGTTCTCAGGAACCTCTCACCCGGAGAGGTCGGCGAACCGTACCTTTTCAGGCCGGGCTGGCGGATACTTAAGATGGACGACCTTCGCACGGTCGGGAGCGCATCGCCGGACCTGCATGATGATGAACTCGAGATGGTCTTTCTTTCCCTCACGCGGGAGAGCCTCAGGCACAGGACGCAGGACAGTCTCGCAAATGCTGTTAACCTCGAGATCAGCCTCGAAGCGTGCTCGCTTCTTGCCTCCAGGGCAACTTCGGCCCGCGGTGACCACGAGCCCTTCGAGCCCGGGAAGGGAAACATCGAGGCCATCACGTGGAATGGCGGAAGCAGAACCGTTGAAAGCCTCGCCGGCAACATACTCGACCTCCCGGGCGCCATCCCCCGCGATGCCCGCGATCCGGCGTGGGTCGCCAACTACGCATTCTGGATCGGTCTTTACGATGTCCAGGCCATGGTTGCCACATCGATGGGGCTGGACACTCTGCCCGAGAACGCGGCGATGATCAGGAGAAGACAGGCCGAAGCCCTGCTTGACATGTACTACCTCGAATTCCTCGACGGCAGGATGGTACTTGACGAAGATCTCCTACAGCAGCACTACCTTGCCGTCAGCGACACCATGACCATTCCCGAGAAGCGCACCTTCATCCACACCGCGGCTCAGGGCGATACGCAGGTTCAGCTTCTGAACGCGCTTTTCCTCGATGGCGCCGACCCTTCGCAGAACACCGAATCCCTGACCTTCATTCCACAGCTTTCCGCGAATCAGGGATCAGCCCTTACCAGACCCATGGAGATCTCCGAATTCCCCGAGGCCTACCGGGAAAGGATCCTGGAGCTCGAGCCCGGTGAAGCATTGATATGCTCGCTCGAGGCAGGCTTCCATGTCTATTTCAGGCTGGAGGAGATCATTCCGGCCCACCGGCCAGTGCTCGAAGAGATCAGAAGCACTCTGGAGCCCCGGGTAATGGCCGATGTTGAAGTTGCGGTGATCGCCGCACTTGTAGACAGCCTCAAAGAAGTTTATCATCCATACATTGACGAGGAGTTCTTCGATTCATTCATCACTCCGGCGGATTCCACCGCCGAAACCTCCTCGACCGAAGAAAGACGGGAGGATGGACTTTAAATGTACTGCCGACTGTGCGGACACGACAACGGCGAGAAGGAAACGGGGCTCTGCGCCAACTGCGGCTTCGAGCTGGCGGATCAGAACCTTCCCCTGAGCGAGCAGAGAAGTGGTCTGCAGAAGCCGCTTCCTTCCAATGGTGCCTCCAGAACCCACCCGGCAGACCTGTGGGTCCCACGCAAGAGCAGGGCGGGCCATCTTGCCGTTCTGGTCTTTATGGTGGGCGCAGCTGTGGCGATCTTCATAGTGACCAGTTTCGAACGTGCGGTCTACGAACCCCCGGTGGAGAGAACCGAGCAGGAAATAGCCGCGGAAGTCCAGGCACCGAGAGATTCCCTTCCGATCCGGCTCTCGACCGATATCGTGTACGAATTCAACACCGAGGGCACCTCCGCGATTCCCCGGACCAACGTCGACCTGTCACTCATCCCCATCGGCACCAGGGTTTCATTCATAGGCCATCGTGACCTTTCGATCCGCCCTGTGGTTTCCTACATCACACAGAAAATGGCGGGACGGGATTTCGCGATACTCGAGGCGCACAACCTCTACTGCTGGACCGACTCCACCATGACCGCCTTTCAGCGCATACCCCTGGTCAAGCCCTTTGTTGAGAATCCGGCAGACACCGCTGCGGTCGAACCCGTCATGATGAGATTCCTGTTCACCGAGGAATGGCTCAGGGGTGAGATCCAGGAGTTCAACATCGACGTCGTGGAACCTTCCGGTGGTTTCGGTTTCCGCGCCGGGCCGTTCATGACCGTTCTCAGACAGGTGAAGAACAGGCTCGACAGGAATGCGTTCGAGGGCAGGCCGGTTCATGTCATGCTCCTCTTCCCCGACGACGCCACGCTCGGGCAGGTCATGGACATCTCCATCGAGGTCCAGCACTACACCGACAGCCTCGGTTACCAGGGCTTCCAGCTGCGCTACGCAACCATCGAGTAGAAGCAGCGCGCCGGGATGAGCCGCGCCCCGTCGTCCCCCGAGGAGCGGTTTGCGGGATGCCTCCGGTTTGCCACGGTTTCATCCCGGGATGGATTCCCGCTCGAACCGTTCCACGAACTGCACGACTATTCCCGCCGGTGCTGGCCCACGGTCTTCTCCCGGATGTGCCCCCTGACGGTTGGCGGAGCGTCGCTGCTCTTTGAGCTGAGGGGTTCCGATCCCTCCCTCGAGCCCCTTCTTCTCGCAGCGCATCAGGATGTCGTTCCCGCAAATGCCGATGACGGGTGGGACAATCCTCCGTTCGGCGGTGTTGTCCAGGACGGGGTCATCCACGGCAGGGGAGCGCTGGACTTCAAGTGCGGCTATGCAGGCATTCTCGAGGCGTGTGAAACGCTTCTCAGGCAGGGGTTCCAGCCTGTTCGAACGCTTTTCGTCGCCATGGGTCATGACGAGGAGATCGGGGGCGCGGCGGGTGCCGGAGGGATCACAGGGCTGCTCGAAGACCGTGCCGTGATGTGCGCCTTCGTTCTGGACGAGGGGGGCTACATCCACACGCTGCCGTGGTCCGGAAGACGGGCAGCCCTCATCGGAATAGCCGAGAAGGGTTACGCAACCTTCTCGGTGAGGGCCGAAGCCGAGCAGGGTCATGCTTCCGTTCCCCCCGAAGTCACCGCCGCAGGTCGGCTTGCCAGGGCGGTGATGTGCATCGAGAGCAACCTTTTCCCTCCCGATCCCCCACCGGGGATAATGCCCCTCTTCGATTCCACCGATATGGAGGATGTTGCCTCGACCCCCTACGGTGCCGCGCTGACACGAACCACTTCCGCAGTGACCGTGATCCGTTCGGGAGAGAAGGAAAACGTCCTGCCAGCTTCGGGGAACATGCTGGTGAACTGCAGGATCATTCCCGGCGAAAGCGTCGCCTCGGTTGAAGAAGCCCTCTCGGGGGCGTTGTCCCGAATCGGTCTCGTCGTGACACTCCAGCGGAACGAGAGCCTGTCCGAGCCCTCCAGGGTCTCCCCGACCGACTCCGATGAGTACCGTGTGATCAGGGACTCGGCCCGCGTCTTTTGCGAAGGGATACCCGTTCTGCCAGGCATATTCGTGGCGGCCACCGATTCGAGGCACTATTCGCGGATCGCCCGCAGCGTATACAGGTTCCTTCCAGTGGAGCTTGACGGCAGGGGTGTCGGCATGCTTCACTCACGGAACGAGGCAGTGACGGTCGGGGATTATCATGCCTGCGTGGGTTTCTACAGGGAAGTCATCAGACGGTTCTGCTGAACCGATGCTCGGACCCGGGAACATTGATATGTCGTGAAGGGGCAGCCCGTGGACCTTCCGCAACCGAAGGGGCTTCCGGATATTCAGCCTCGCGGGGATGAGGGCTTGTTTACGCTGCCATCGACAGGCTATTATAGACAATGTTCAGAAAGGCGGTGAACTTGGCATTCGGTATCTGCAGCAGCGCCTTCGAGAATGACGGCTTTCTGCCGGGATGGTACAGTGCCGCAGGGCTCAACGCCTCGCCCCCTTTCGGGTGGCGGGACGAGCCCCAGGGCTGCCGAAGCCTTGCTCTCGTTTGCAGGGCTGAAGACGGCCGGACGCACTGGGTCATGTGGAACATTCCCCCCGACCTTCACACGGTTTACGGGAAGCAGCCACGAAACCCCGTGCTCGACAACGGCATCAGGCAGGGCTGGAATTCCTTCGGCGTGGCGGGATGGACGGGACCCGAAAAGAAGCACTCGGACTGCAGGCTGACATTCACCCTCGTTGCCCTCGACTCACTCCTTGAACTGCCGGCCGACACCGATGGTGACGAACTCACCAGGACATGCCAGGACCACATCCTGGAGTCGGCCAGTATAGCCTGCCGTTACTGCTGACGTGCCGTCCATCAGCGGGAGCTGGCTTCTGAACCGCGGCGTCATGTACCTCAATCACGGTTCATTCGGAGCCTGCCCAAGACATGTCATGGAATACCGCCGCAAGCTCCTCGAGGAGATCGAAACCGAACCGATGGATTTCCTGGTGAGGCGTCTTTCCGCTGAGTTGACCGATCAGATAGCCTTCCTCGAGAGCTTTCTTGGCGCCCAACCCGGGACGGTCGTCCTGACCGACAACACAACCACGGCCATCAACTCGGTCCTGCGAAGCATCAGGTTCAGACCGGGAGAAACGGTTCTGATCTCCAACCAGGCTTACTTTTCCACCAGGAACGCACTGAATGAAGCCGCATCCCTTGCCGGCGCACATGTGAGGACCATTCCCTTCAGCGTTCCGGTTGGCGGCCCTGAAGAGGTCGTTCGACAGCTCCTTGACTGCGTGGATGCAACTGTCAGGTTCGCCGTGCTGGATCACATCTCAAGCCCGACCGGAATGGTTTTTCCCCTGGCACGGGCGGTCGGCGCCCTGCGCGAAGCCGGGGTCGAGGTCATCGCCGACGGCGCGCACGGCCCCGGGCACCTTCCCCTGTACCTCGCAGACCTGGGGTGTGCCTGGTACGCAGGCAACTGTCACAAGTGGCTGTGTTCTCCCAGGAGTTGCGCCGTTCTCTACACAAGGCCCGACATGAAGGACATCACACGCCCGGTGGTCACAAGCCATGTCCCCGCTGACTTTCAACCCGGTCCGGATCCCCTGCGGGTGATGTTCGACTGGAGCGGCACTCCCGACCCCTCACCCAGGCTCTGCGTCAAAATGAGCGTCGAATACATGGCCACACTGCACCCGGGGGGCTGGAGCGGGATAATCGAGCGCAACACGGGCCTCGCCCTGAGGGCACGGTCGATCCTCCTCGACGCCACCGGGACGGAACCGCCATTTCCCGACTCCATGGTCGGATGCATGGCGTCCGTGCAGCTTCCCGACCTCGACCACAAGGGTCCCCGGCCGATCGACTGGTTCGATCCGGTACAACAGGCTCTCAGGGAAAGGGGCATCGAAGCCCCCGTCATTCACTGCCCGTCCGGCAGGTTCCTCCGTGTTTCGGCCCAGCTCTACAACGACATCGGCCAGTACGAACATCTCGCCGGGGTGCTCGCAGGTCTTCTCTGATTTCATGAAACACCTTGCCCGTAGCTTTTGCCGGGTTTATGCTTCCGGTAACTGAAAGAAGCCGGTATGTACCTTGACAATGCCTCCACCACATGGCCCAAGCCTCCCGAGGTGACCGAGGCCGTGAGCAGTTTCATCTCCGGGCTGTGTCCCAACCCCGGAAGGGGTTCATGCGGCCCCAACAAGATCGCCGGCAGGACGATACTCCAGTGCCGCATGGCCCTTGCAAGGCTGTTCTGCTGCGAAGACCCGCTCAGGATCTGCCTGACCCCGGGTGTCACGTGGGCGCTGAACACCGTCATACTGGGCCTTGTGAAACCGGGCGATCACATCGTCACGGGTTCGATGGAGCATAACTCGGTCATGCGCCCCATTCATTTCCTTGCCCGCGGGGGAGTGGAGTTCACCGTCGTGAGGTGCGACTCGAACGGAAGGCTTTCACCGGGCGATTTCGGCGAAGCTTTAAGATCCAACACTGCCCTGGCCGTGATCAACCATGCCTCCAACGTCAACGGCGCGGTTCAGCCCGTGGCAGAGGTTGGGGCCATCTGCCGTGAGCGGGGGGTTCCGCTTCTTGTCGACGTGGCCCAGAGCGCCGGGGTGATACCCATCTCATCGGCATCCCTGAATGCAGACATCATCGCCTTCACTGGTCACAAGGCCCTGTTCGGCCCCATGGCGACCGGGGGCATCCTCTTTTCCCGCTGCTTCGATCCCCAAAGGGTGCAGCCCCTTGCCCACGGGGGAACGGGAAGCCGCTCCGAGGTCGAGTTCCAGCCCGACTTCCTGCCCGACCGTTTTGAACCGGGAACCCCCAACGGTCCCGGCATTGCAGGTCTCCTTGCGGGTGTGGGGTTCGTGCTGAGGGTGGGCATCGACGCCATCAGGGAGAGGGAAACCCGTCTCGCGTCAATGCTTGCGGCCGGCCTGCGGGAGATTCCGGGGGCCGAGGTGTTCCATCCCGAAGAGGGCCCCGTCACGGCAGCCGTTTCCTTCCGGATCAGGGGCATGGAGAACACCGCCATTGCGGGGATACTCGCGGACGAGTACGGAATCTGCTGCCGTCACGGGCTGCAGTGCGCCCCCTGCGCCCACCGGACGCTTGGCACGCTTCCCGCCGGGCTTGTCAGGCTGAGCCCCGGTTTCTTCAACACCGATGACGAGATCAACTCCGCCCTCGACGCCGTTCGGACCGCACAAAGGAGATGCGGCTGATGCACTTCACCCGGAACTGCGACTGCATGCAGGCATCGTTCGGATCGGATTCGCGTGTTCTCCTGGCCGAGACGATACTCACCGAGGCCGGCATCTGGTGCAAGCTTGCCCCCGGTGACACTTGCGGAATGGTCCTCGTCATCCACCGTGACGACAGCGAAGCCGTGAGCGGGCTGCTCAGGGAGAAGGGTTTCACGCCTGACCGGATGATCCACGCCTGCTGAACTCCCGGGACCTGTCAGGAGCTCGCGGGCGGCCCGGAGAACCATTCCGTCTTCTCCGCAGTTCTGCGACCGTGCCTTCTCACATGCCTGTCGAAAAGGTCTGCGGCGAACCTGTACACGGTCATGTCGCTTTTCATCGTGAACTTCCGGGTCAGGACCGACCGTATGTTGGAAAGCACCTTCAAAGGGTGAAACAGAAGTTTCAGAACCGCGAAGTTTGCATAGATCCACAGACGGGCCATGGTGATGAGCCTGTAGTTTTCCCTCCATGTTGGCGAGAAGTTCATGTCCTCGTATTCGAGCCCTTCGGGCATCAGGCCCGCCACTCCGGTGTCGGGCAGCGGTGTGAGCATGAAGGCGGTGATCTCGTCCATGCCCAGGATGGTCAGCTTCCTGATGAACCTGTAGGTGAGCCTGCGGTCCGGCCGTTCCTCCCCGGGAAAACCCAGCACGAAATTGCAGTTCACCCTGATGCCCAGTTCATGGCACCACTTCACGGCCTGCACGACCGTGTCCAGGTCAACCGGCTTGTTCATGAGCTTCAGGACCTTTTTCGATGCCGATTCCGGTGAGAGGGAAAGGTACCTGCATCCCGACCTGTAAAGCAGTTCGAGTTCCCCACGTCCCACCGTCTCCACCTTAATGCCCGACGGGAAGCAGTAAGTGTATTTCCTCCCCCGCGACAGGAGCTCCTGCGCGAAAGCCCTGGTCCTCCCGCGGGACAAAGAGAAGTTCTCGTCCTGGATGTGAAAGTCGGAAACCCCGTGCCTTTCGTTGTAGTGATCCATCTCGTCAACGATTCTTCCGGGGGATTTCGCCATCCAGTTTCCTCCCCACATTTTCGGGGTCTGGCAGAATGCGCAGGCGTAGGGGCATCCCCTGCTGGTGAACATTGGCAGGTACCTGCGGTTCCTCACGGGGCCGTGGGCGTACCTCAGGTTCCAGTAGGATTCCAGGGGAACCGGATCGAAGAAGGCGAAGGGAAGATCCTCGATGGGGCACACCCGGGGAGTTCGTTCGCAGGCGTGGGTGGAACCGAAGATCCCGTCCATCGTGAACGGTTCACCCGACTCCAGTGACTTCAGAAGCATTGGCAGACGCTTCTCACCCTCGCCCTGAAGGACGAAGTCTGCGCCCGCCCCGAGGAAGGGCTCGACGCAGAAGGTCGTGTGGTAGCCTCCGACCACGACGGGAACGCCGGGAAACTTCATTTTGGACCGGCGGACTATCGCGACAGCCATTCCGTGCTCCAGCGTGCAGTGGACTGAAACCCCAATCACCTCGACGTCTTCGGGGATGGAATCGACTATCTCCTCCGGCAGGAGACCCCTGGCTTCGAACTTGCCGAGGTAGGGGGTGAACCTGCGGGGCGCAAGCCCGTACGAGTCGACTATTGTAACGGAGTGCCCCTCCTGAAGAAGCACACCCGCCAGGTATGGCAGGTTCGCCGGAATGCCCGGGGTTGAGCCGAAAGGGCTGTTTTTTAGGTTGACGACTGGCGTGCGGACAAGGGCAACCTTCATACGGCTGTTCTTCCAGTGATCCTTCTCTGCTTCAGTGTCGCCAGGATGAGTTTTGGAATAAAGGCCGGATCGCAGACCAGATTGCACGATACAGCGCACTCCCATGTGCAGGTGCAGTTGTTCTTCGCAACGTAATCGATGAACCGGGAGGACTTCTTCAGGATCAGCCTCAGGTCGTAGCCGTTCTCCCTCAGGTCTCCAAGGATGTCATCCCTGCACTCGCAGAGCCTCACCTGGCCGGTTTCGCTTATCACCGTGAACTTCCTGCCGGCGGTGCAGTTCGAAAGCAGCTTTCCGGAGATCACCTTTTCAAGCCCCTTGATGTAGAGGTCGTTCAGCCCCCTGAAGAATGGGCTGAAAGCACGGTTTTCCCTCGCCGTGCTGCCGGCCCTGTAAACTGCGAGTTCCCTGATGCATTCATCGGGGTCGCACCTGTCGTGAACAAGCCGCGGCCACTCGGGCCTCAGGAGATGAAGTTCATGGTTGTCGGGGCCGATGTTCTCCCTGACCCATTTCCTGAGCACCTCGTGATCCTGCGTGGGGCTGTTCAGGTAGATCGAGACGATATCCATTGTCAGGTTTTTCCGGGTCTTCTTGAGCTCGTTGATGGCTGCCGTTGTTTCGAGGACCTTCGCCAGACAGCCTTCGATCCCCCTTGCAGTGTCATGGTTCGAATCGGGGTGGTCTATGCTGAAGGCTGCCCTGAAATGGCACTTCGGGTACTTCTCCGTGAGCCTGTCGAACAACTCGACCGACCTTTCCCGGGAAAGGCCGTTGGAGGGAACCGTGATGAACTGCGAGTGGGCGTTTTCTATGAAGTATCCGATGATATCGAAGAGATCGTCCCTCAGGACCGGCTCTCCCCCGGATATGAGCAGGTATGGAACGTTGCCGCACTTTTTTGACATGCGAAGGTATTCGCCGGTCGTGAGTTCGCTCGTCTTCCTCTCCCTGGATGCCACTTCGCTTCCGTAGAAGCAGAAACTGCACTTCGCGTTGCAGTTGGACGTGACGAAGAGGATCAGATATGACGGCTGGTTCCTGTCCAGGTAACTGCACGCCATTTTCGCGATATTCATGCAATTCCCTCCTGCGCTGTTCCAGCGGACGGCGCAGGAGGAAGTCTGCGGAGTGCTGCTGGGAACGGTTCGATGTGCGGTTTCCATGGAAACCCGGTTGTTCAGAACCTTGTAGTGAAACGCACGGTCTTTGTTCCAGCGGAGACCGGCCCCGTCTGCGCCGGCACTGAGCACCATGCCCCGCGCAGTTTTGTTCACTGATCATCGTCATTAAAATGATTGAACCGGAGGTAGAATGGGCGCTATTGATATATTGCGGGAATGATGCATATGTACTATCATGCACAGCCAAGACCTGAGCCTCGGGAGGAACGGTGACCAGGAACCCGCAGTCAGAAACGGATGGGATGCGGGACGCTCCCGTGATCGAAAGATGCAGCAGGTGCGTTCTTCCGGGAACCTATCCGGGCATAGGCTTCGACTCCGCCGGTGTGTGCTCATTTTGTGCCGGACATCAGGCGATGTACGGCAGCATAGACTGGAACGCCCGGGAGAAGAGGCTTGAGAGAATTCTCAGCCGCTACAGGGGACGCAGCGGCGGGAAGTACGACTGCCTCGTGCCTTTCAGCGGGGGAAAGGATTCGAGCTACACGCTGTACCTCCTTGTGAGGAAGTACGGCATGAACCCGCTCGCCCTCAATGTCGACAACGGTTTCACAAGTCCAGGGGCCAGGGCATTCATCGCCGGATTCACGGAAAGGCTCGGAGTGGACCTCGAGGTGTGCAACCCCCCTGAAGACCTACTGAAGAGGGCATACCGGCACGCCATGGAGAGGACCGGCGAGTTCTGCAGCGCCTGCGTCGTCCTCATACCCAACGCCATCGACAGGACTGCATGGGAAAGGGGCATCAGGCTTGTCGTGGGCTCGTTCTGCAGCATGACCGAGCAGCCGCCCGCGGAGATGGCCAACATGGACGCGAAAAGGTTCTGGAACATCATGAGGGACAGGTTCACAAGGAGGGAGTTGGACAGGGACTTCTTCTTTCCGTTCTGGAAGAGGTTCTTGGGGATCAGATACATCGACATGCCTGACTTCGTCTTCTGGGATGTCCCGGCAATACACCGGACCCTGGCCGCCGAAGGCGGTTTCGCAAGGAATCTCACGGAATTGAGGTCCGACTGCAGGGCAACGCCGTTTTCGAACTACCTCTTCAACAGGATAGCGGGCTACGGCAAGATGGACTTCCTGCTCGCCGGCATGGTCCGGTGCGGTTTCATGGAACGGGATGCGGCCCTGAGGATGCTGGAAGGGTTCGACCCTGAAACCCCTCCCGAGGGTTTTCACGATTTCATGGCGGAGATTGGCTGCCCACCCGACATTCTCGCACGGACGAAAGGGCTTCGGGCTTCGGATTACTCCGGAAGGGATCCCTTGCTCAGGCGCATCGCGCACTCCTTCAGGAAGCACGTTCACTGATGGATCGGAATAACCGCTGCGGGTGTTTCCGTATTGAATCCGTGAAGGGACCAGCGTGAAGACGGTTCTCGCGTATCCGAGATACAGGTGGTTCGAATACAACGGGATGGCCGAGCCGCTGGGGCTTCTTCAGGTTGCGTCGGCGCTCCTGCAGGCGGGCCATGATGTCGTTTTCGCCGACTACTCCTTCGCCGATTCCCTTGAGCGGATGGATCACATGTACGAAGGCGCTGGGCTTTGCGGCATATCGGTGTCCGCCGCGGCGATGACCGGCAGGGCCGGCGAAGTGGCGGGGCACGTGAAGAGGCTCTACCCCGGGCTTCCCATCGTTGCCGGTGGCGCGTACCCCAGCATCTTTCCCGAAGCGGTCATGGAAGAAATGCCTGTTGACCTGGTTCTTGCCGGTGAAGCCGAGGAATCCATGGTGGAACTTGCCGGAAGGGTCGCACAGGGTCTGGACTATTCCTCAGTGCCCAACCTCACCTGGAGGGACGATGCCGGGCGCGTGCACACGAATTCCAGAAGACCGGTTAACCGTGAACTGGATTCGCTTCCCTTTCCCGCCAGATCCCTCGTGGACTACGACAGCTACCTGAAGAACGGGATGCACGAGTACGGCATGATCACCTCGAGGGGATGTCCCTACAACTGCATGTACTGCAAGCCGAGCACCGACCTGATCTTTGGGGGGGGGATCAGGTACCGCTCCGCCAGGAACGTCGTTGACGAGGTGTCGGAACTCGCCCGTCTTCGCAACACGTCAGTGCTGCCGGTCTTCTTCAAGGACGACACGATCACACTCCACCCGACGGAGTGGTTCGGGGAGCTTCGTGACCTTCTTGCCGCAAGGCGGTTGAAGCTGAAGTGGCACTGCGCCACAAGGGTCGATACGGTTACCCGTGGCAAGCTGCGGGTGATGGCTGAATCAGGGTGTCACTGCATCTCCTTCGGCGTCGAGAGCGGCAGCCAGAGGATCCTCGACTTCTACAGGAAGGGAACCACACCGGCGCAGGCCGTTTCAGCGTTCAAATGGTGCCGTGAGTCGGGGATCGAGGCCACCGCGATGCTGATGATCGGATGCCCCGAGGAACGCCCCGAAGACCTGGAGGCCACCTTCAGCCACCTGAGGGAACTGAAGCCTGACGATATCGTCGTCTACTTCTCCACTGCCATTCCCGGCAGGGAGATACACCAGTGGGCAAGGGACCGGGGCTATCTCATCGAAGACTCTGATCCTGAGCTGCTCGATCCGGCCAGGAACAGGGCATGTGAAGTGATGAACATGCGGCTTCCCCACCTGGGGCTTTCAGACGTGCTGGGCTGGAAGCACAGGATCGAGAGATACCGCAGCTGGCGGAAGATGACCAGCCCCGGGAACGTTCGGAAATGGCTGCTCGAGCTTGTCAGAGACCCGGCGAAGGCCGCCGGGAAGGCCGCAACCGTGCTCAGGGGTTTCACCGGCGACAGCGACGGGGCACATGACTGACGGCGCCCTGGTAGCGGCGATCAACCTGAACGGCGGAGGCTTCATACTGCCGATGGTGGAGTCCCTGCTCCCGCAGCTTGCTGAAACCGGCTCAAGCCTTCTTCTGTTCGACAACAGCTCGTCCGACGGGTCCGCTGACCGCGTGGAGGAAACGTTTGGGTCAAGCGGCCTCGTATCGGTTGAGCGGAACACGTCGAACATAGGGTTCGGCAGGGCCGCCAACAGGATCATCAACCGCTGCGACAACAGCGTCGTGGTGCTGGTGAACACCGATACCGTGATCATGCCGGGATGCCTGAAGAAGCTCCTGACATGCATGGACGAGCACCCCGAAGCGGCCTTTGCGGGTCCGAAGCTGCGCTGGCCCGATGGCACCCTTCAGAGTTCCAAGCGGGATTTTCCGTTTCCGCTGAACCTGGTCTGGGAGAACATCCCCTTTCTCAGGAAGGGAACCGCCAAGCACTCGAATCACAGGGAAAGCGGCTATGCGGACTGGCTCGTGGGCGCGATGATGGCGGTGAGAACAGCTCCGTTCAGGGAGATGGGCGGTTTTTCCGAGGAGTTCATGTTCTTCCACGAGGAGACGGACCTTCAGTACAGGCTTTCGGAACACGGCTGGAGGGTGTGGTTCGAGGCCTCGGCTGAGGTGATGCACATAGGGGGAGCTTCCACCCCTCAGGTCTATGGAGGCATGAGCATGCTGCAGCATATTCCGGGCAAGCTCGTCTTCCTGGAAAGGCATGGAAGACCCTGCGATGCAGCCCTCTACAGGATCCTCATGACCGCGCTGCAGATAAGCCGGTATGCGACAGGTCTTCTTCCGGGGAAGCGTGACATCAGGTGGAACAGGGAGTACATCGGACGGGCGCTCAGACTGCTCTGGCACAGGGGGACAGGATGATCCGGCTTTTCAGGCCTTCCTACGACGGGCTCGAGCTGTCTGCTGTCGCAGAGGTCCTCGAAACTGGATGGACAGGCCTGGGCCCGAAAACGGCCCTCTTCGAGGGGTCCTTCGCCGACTTCTGCTCGACGGAATACTGCGTTGGTCTGTCAAGCGGGACGGCCGCGCTCCAGATGGCACTGAAGCTCGTCGGAGTGAAAGAGGGCGACCAGGTCATAGTGCCCGCGGTTACTTTCGTATCGGCCGCCCACTGTGTGCTGAACGCAGGCACGACCCCCGTCTTCTCCGATGTCCTGCCCGGCACCCTCAACATCGATCCGCACCATGCGAAACAGCTTGTAACGGAACGGACCAGGGCGGTAATCCCCGTCCACCTGGCGGGCTACCCGGCCGACATGGACACTCTCCAAGCCCTTGTTGAACCGGTTCCGGTGATAGAGGACTGCGCACACGCCGCAGGGGCTTCTTACAGGGGCCGGCCGGTGGGGTCACTTGGTGAGATCGGGTGCTTCAGCTTTCATGCCGTCAAGAACCTGTCCATGGGCGAGGGGGGTGCCATCGTCACCAACCTTGGCGATTTCGCACGGAGGGCGAAGAAGCTTAGATGGCTGGGCATAGACAGGGACACCTGGGACAGGTCCGGGATGGACAGGTCGTACTGGTGGGAGTACAGGGTTGACGAGATCGGAATGAACTGCCACATGGACGACATTCACGCGGCCATCGGGCTGGTCCAGCTGAAGAAGCTGGACAGCGCCAACAGAAGAAGGCGCGAGATAGCAGGTCTTTACGATCAGGGTCTGTCCGACCTTCAGGAGGTGGTGCTCCCGCCCCGGGAGAACGGTGATTACGTGTCGTCATGGCACATGTACAGGATCGAGGCAGACCGGCGGGACGAGCTGAACGTGTTCCTTGACCGTGCGGGGATCTGCACGGGAGTGCACTACAAGCCGCTTCACCTCTACTCCTGTTACGGCGTGCAGCCACCGCTGCCCGTGGCGGAGAGCGCGTTCGCCCGAATACTCACCCTGCCCATGTACCCCGACCTTACCGACGCCCAGGTCTCGATGGTCATAGACTCGGTGAGAAGGTTCTACATTGGCTGATCCCAGGGTGATCTGCATGTGCGGTATGGACCTCGGGTACCGGATCGCAGAATTCCTTCTCAGCACCGGTGTTGAAGCCGCATTCGTCGTGAACCGTGGAGAGACCACCCGGGAATGGTACCGGACACCGCTGGAGCTTGGCATCAACAGTATCAGCCACAGGGATGCGGCCGCATGGAAGCCTGATCTCATAATCACCGCCTACTATCACAGGATACTCCGCTCATCGGTCTTCGACCTTCCACCCCTTGGGGCCTGGAACATTCACCTGGGTGACGCTGAACGGTACAGGGGGGCCTATCCTTCGATACGCGCCCTGATCAACGGCGACGCGACCTACGGAGTCACACTTCACAGGATCGACAAGGGGATCGACACAGGCGACATACTTGAAAAGCTCTTTTTTCCGATCCCCCCGGGCTCGACCGGCCGTGACCTTTACTATCTGATGGTCGGGAAGGGTGTCGAGCTGTTCAGGGGACAATGGGAACATCTGCTTTCCGGCGAGGCCCTGAACATGACCCGGCCCCAGAACGGCCTCAAGGCCGAGACCATGCTCAGAAAAGAGCTGACACACAGGCTGCATCCCGATGAGGAGTTCATCAACAAAGTCCGGGCACTAACCTTTCCCCCCTTTCCGCCACCGTACTTCGTCTGCTCCGGCAGAAGGTACGTCGTGATCGAGGACCCGGAAGACAGAAGTACCCGCTGAAGATCCCGCGTCAACGTTCAGACTTCGGTCAGACGGTCCCGCTCCGGGTACCGCAGGTGCAAATGTTGCATTGTGAGGGTTGCTTCCGAGATGTATGGACACAGTTACCTGTGTTCCGCTGCGCTTAAGCGAATTGTGATCGGGGTGCTTCCCTCAATGGCGATAAACCTTCGAATCGGGAATGTGCTCCAGCGGACTTGACATTTACTCAATGTCTTGAGTAAACTTACTCAGTGCAATGAGTAAAAGGAGAAACATGTTCAGAAGAAGCACTTACGGAACACTGCTTTCCAGGCTCAGCGGAAGGCCAACAAGAATTCAGGTTGTTTCCGGACCCAGACAGGTCGGAAAGACCACCATGGTCCGCCAGGTGTTGGAGACTCTTCGGGAGTCGGGTGAAAAGGTCTTCTACAATTCTGCGGATTATCCTGCTCCGGGAAACAGAACATGGATCGAATCCTGCTGGAATGCAGCCAGGCTGGGAAGCTCAGGGGGCAGGGCATTTCTTGTTCTTGACGAAGTTCAGAAGGTTCATGGCTGGTCCGAGGCCGTCAAGGGTCTCTGGGACGGGGAACGGGATGGATCAGGTCGCCTCTCGGTTGTACTGCTCGGGTCCTCTCCGCTGCTCATGCAGGCCGGGCTGACCGAAAGCCTTGCAGGCAGATTCGAGGTCATCCGGATGGGACACTGGGATTATTTCGAGATGAAAGAAGCATTCGGCTATTCACTGGAGCAGTATCTGACTTACGGCGGTTACCCGGGATCTGCTGATCTCATCGGTGACTTCCAAAGGTTCAGAAGCTACATTCTTGATTCTCTCATCGAGACTTCTATTTCAAGGGACATCCTGATGATGAACAGGGTGGAGAAGCCGGTTCTCCTGCGGAACCTGTTCATGCTTGCCTGTCAGTACCCGGGTCGGATCGTTTCCTACACAAAAATGCTTGGGCAGCTTCAGGATGCCGGCAACACAACCACCCTTGCACACTACCTGAACCTTCTGGAGAGTGCCGGGCTGGTCGCAGGTCTCGGGAAGTATTCGGGCAGTGCGTTGCGACAGAGGGCTTCAAGTCCGAAGCTGCTGCCTTTGAACACTGCACTGGCAACTGCGATTCTGGGAGTGGATGAGAATGCGTTGAAGAACGATCCCGACATTCGGGGCAGGATTGCCGAGACTTCCCTGGGGGGTTTTCTCTATCGCTGTGTTACCTCCTCTCCGGATCTTGGGCTTGGATACTGGAATGCCGGAGCAAGTGAGGTTGACTTTGTGCTGTCAGGCAATGAACGGCTCATGGGGATTGAGTGTTACTCCGGAAAAGGGGAGCATACACGATCGGGAATGAACCTGTTCAGGAAGAAGTACCCAAAGGCTGATGCTCTTCTTGTCGGGAGGGGCGGATTGCCCTTTGAGAAAATCCTCTCCATGGAACCGGCCGGTTTTCTGGAGGCCCTTGCGGATGTGTGAGATGGTACGCCTCGGCGGACGCTTTTAGAACTTTCGCATCAAGGCTGAAAGCAACTGGATACCATGGAGATAGCCTGTTTCGGGTGCTGGAATAGCGTAAAATCAGCATAGCGCATGTAAGTAATAAAAACTAGAGAGTCGCCCCAGCAAGATTCATGGGGTCGATTGATCCACGGATCAAGGTCTTTGCTTTGCATGTACCCCTTGTTTTTCGGGATAGGGCCTCATCTGTGAAGTATCAGCTTGATGTTCCTGGCTTCTGGTGATTGGATCATCAGATCCTTGTGTATCGGGGGTCCGGGGGCAGTAGCTCCCGGTGGCTTCCTAAGTGATTTCTGCTCAGTATCACATTCTCCTGCTTCTTTGAACCCGAAACCTGAATGAGTCCACCCTTCAGGAAAGGCTCACTCCAATAACCGTCACTATCTGACCCCGGATTTGGGTCAAGCTCCAGTTCGCCGTATACTTTATTTGGGCATCCATAGCATGGGGAGCTGGGTTCATGAAAAAACAGAACAAGGCCGCAAAGAGGGAATTGCCGAAGCGCCTTCCCCGTCCTCCCTACCTTCTGGCGCTGAAGGCTTATGCTTATGCAGGGAAGCCATTTGACTATTCCATGCAGCAACTCAGTTATCTCTGCCTCGAGATCCCTCGCCCAGATGTGCCGCATCATAAGTTCTTCCGTGACCGTCTTAAAAGCCTGTTTGAAGGATTCAGGAGGGACGCGATACGGATGTCTCCCAGCCTTGAGTTCTCAAAGGCCCAACTTGAGGTCATCGGGATTGATCCGCTCTATACGTGGATTGTTGAGGAAGAAGACCCCTCCGCCTCAGAAGCTTCTGCGCTCATCCAGGACGTAATTGACGAAATGCAATGCTTCCGCCTCCGCCAGGTGGTGAGTGTCCTTCTTCGGCTACAGACGCCCCCCGAGTCCATCGCTGCAACCCTCCGGAAGCTGGGACTCACAAGGTGGCTCACTGACCATATCATCATTTACGCCCGATTCTTCTGGAACACCGATCCCATGGCCTACGAAGACTGGGTGGAACTCTTGTTCACAAGCAACCCTTACGAGATTGAGCGGGAGGACGAGAACGGCATCAGCTGGAAGGCAAACCCTCATGCCTCTTACCTCAGGCAGATGGTGACCATGGAGAGCGCTCAGCAGCTCCGCTTCAAGTGCGCCCTCCCCTTGGAATCCTCCCTGGATGAGATGGATCTCGACCTCCAGTTGAACCTGGGCTGCATGGCCCAGGAGGCTATCCGCGTTGGTGATGCGAAAAACGCCGTCAAGCTCGTCGGCGCCTACGCCCGCATGGGGGCCATGAAAAAAGCTGCCGGGGATAGCACCCTTGATGAAGAGCTACAGCAGGTTGTTGCCGACCTGCAGGTGGTGGGGTCCCCCGCCATTGCCAAAACCTTCGGTGTCACTCCCGGCCAGCTGGGCCACAAGCCCCCGAAGACCATCGCTACTCTTGAGGGGACAATCTCCGACCCTCGTGATACCCGGGGGAGTAAGGGCAAACCGAGTAAAGGGAAAGGTGCCCAGGATGCCCCGACAGCGCCTGCTTCTGAGTAAAGCCCAGTTCATGGAGCGGACCCTGTATTTGGGGTATGCCACCCGCTACAGCCTCACCGGCCCGCCTTGGATGGAATACCTGAGGGGTGTCATCGACTACCCGGGCCGGAAGAAGATTGTTTTGGCGGGGAGGCAGGTTGGCAAGTCCGCGATGTGTGCCGGAGAGGCCTGCGCGGAAATCGTCTGCGAGGATGACTTCACAGTACTCTACGGAACGGTGGACAACAACAAGCTCAAAAACTTCACGAACCAGAAGCTTGACCCGATGGTGACGAACAGCCCGCTCATCCGTCGGCATTTTCTCAGCGGCAAGACCGTAAAAGACAATGTGACCGATAAACGCTTCAGCAACGGCTCGATGATCATGGTTCGCAACGCGAAGCTTGAACAGAACCTCAGGTCACCCAGCACGGATTCCCTCAAGCTGGACGAGATCCAGGACATGCTCGCGGACAACGTCTACATCGGTGTTAAGTCCATGTTTACCAGCCCTCATAAGCTGGTTGCCCTTTACGGCACCCCCAGGAGCTTCCAGAACATCATCCAGGGCTACTTCGATCAATCCACCCAGAACGAGTGGATGATACCCTGCGAGGCCTGTACTGAGGTCAAGAGCACGGGGGGGACCACCGCCCAGACCCGCCACTGGAACCGTATCGGACCGAGGAATGTGACAGCCTCCGGGCTGGTCTGCGCCAGGTGCGGCAGCCCCATTGATGTCCGCCGTGGGGAATGGGTCAGGATGTTCGAGGGGATGGAGTATGAAGGGTTCCGCGTGCCGGAGCCCCTCTCTCCCTTCACCGATTTCAGTGAGCTGATGGCGGAGCTGGAGAACCCCCTGATCCCCGAGGGTCAGAAGATGAACGAGATATTCGGCCTTTCATGGGATACCGCCGACCGCTGGCTCACCGAAACGGAACTGCGGGAGGCCTGCGAGCCCAGGCCCGAAGACCGGTTCCCCCTGAGGCTCTATGGCAGCCACGCTGAGATGCCCCCGGAGGTTCAGGGGCTTGTTCGCAACCAGTATGTGGTCGCCGGGTGCGATTGGAGCCTGAATCTTGAGGGCGGGGCCGAGACGGTGATCTTCATTTGCCTGCTCGACCTCCGGAACAACCTGGTGCCGGTCTTTGCCGAAAGGATCCCCAAAAACCTGTCATGGGATGAACAAGTCGGGTACATAGGTGCCCGTCTGAGGGAGTTTCAAGTCAACCTCTTCGCGGGGGATGTTGGGGCGGCGGGGAACCGGAACGTCCAGATTGCCGAAGCCCTCGGCAGGAACAAGGTGGTACAAATCGAGTGGGGCGCCGGCAAGATCGTGAGAGAGAAGTTTCGGAACGACGTACGTGTTCTGAACATCAACAGGACCATGGCGTTCTCAGACCTCAAGACCGACCTGGTCACCAAGGGGGAGATTCGGCTCCCGCTATGGGAGGACTTTTCTCGGTACGCCCAGGATTTCCTCGTAGTGACCGTGGAGGAGGATCGGCTGGGGCGGCTCAAGTACGACCATCCCGTTAAAAGCCATGACGATGCCGTTCATGCCCTCATATACGCAAACATAGCCCGTAAGATCGTTCTGGGCGTCCCGGTGCATCACCTGGTTGCCAATGCGGAGGAGGAACAATGACGGCGTATCCCTTCAAGAGATTTCCCCTGGGTGCAAACAGGGCTTCGGACCTATACGCCCATGAACACCAGAATGGCCCTGTAGGCTCTCAGGATTGGCCTGTAACTGAGTCAAGATGTAAACAGGTGTCTAGTACTGCTACCGGACGACAGGGCCAGAGAAACGCTCTAACAAGGCTTTCCGGGGCTGTCACTCAATACCCGCCCGACTATCTCCCTCATCTGTCTCCTGAACTCATGGGAGAAGACCAGGCAGCCGCAGGACTTGACCTTGTCTCTGAGCAAATCGTCGGTGCGGGGGAAGAAGACCCGTCCGCAGGCGCACTGGCACCGGACACGCCTTTTTCCCTTCCGGTCAAACCAGGGATGTCCTGTAACGATGAGGTTCCCCTTCGTCATGCCGGGGGTAACGGAAGCAGCACAGCCACAACCCCTGGATAAGCCCCGGACAAGATTCCCAACCAGAACCATTCTTTCGCTGCCACAAGCGCACCGGCAGAGAACCTTGCCATAGCGGCAGTGAGGGTTCTCACCAAGGACCTCCCACAGGCCGAAAACGGAGCCGGGAGCAACCGACGGGTGATGCTTAGCAGCCAAACCATGCGACACACCTCGAGAACGACCCATGAAACCCTCCATCTGAATGGAAGTATACGGTTCTCCATGGGCATTCCAAAAGCAACAGGGATTGCCAAAGATTAGGAACGGTTAAGCAAGGGAAGTATCAGGGTCAAGCCCGAGTTAGTGTGCAAATTCATGAACCGCCTCCCTGGCTGGTTCCCCCGCGAGTTGGTCTGATCTGAGGGTTTTCACCCATTCCCAGTACTCAGTCATATCAAAGTACTTCCTGCCCTCGCTCCATGCCTC
>JBGSZS010000013.1:0-81219 GCA_041750285.1 Candidatus Fermentibacteraceae bacterium
GGTCTTCTCTCCCTTGATGGCTTCTATTGCCACCTTCGCCTTGAATGACGCACTGTGTACCCGCTTCGGCATGTCCCCTCCTTCAAGAAGCCATGCCTGAATCTAACTATCACCCCTGTCTACATAGGGGGGCCAGCTCACTGTCACGAGACTGAGAACATGTAAAAGGATTCCTTATCAAAAAACACTTCTGTTATGCCTGGTCAATAGAATAAATAGGGGGGGGGGAGTGTCAATACCTGCCTTCTTGACCTTGTGCTTGCTCCTGTCTCAAATCATTCCGCGTTCATGGCTTTCTTCCTCAGTCCCCTCTCCGTCACCACCCTTCTGTCCCAGTGATCCCCCAAGGCCTCGATTTCCCTCTGCTTTTCTTCGGGGAGTTTCAGGAGGTGAAGCATCTGACTGACCCGGGAGAGGGAGCACCCGAGCTTCCTTGCCATCTGGCCCTGAGTGAGTTCTTTCAGTTGGATCTCGAGGGCAATCTCCCGGGCCTGGATGATGGGATTCCTGAAGGTCTTCTTTGACATTCGCTTGATTATTGGCTTATCTTGTTCTTTAGTGTACCATAGAATGGTGCGTTGGGCCACACGGTTGGCGTACCAGTCATCCCGGTTCATCGGTTGGTTCATCACCAGTAAGGGGGGCACTTCCTCTATCAATTCACGCTCTCAGCGCAGAAGAACACAGGTCGCTGTGTCCATCACTCCTTCGGAAGCGACCCTCACAATGTAGCATCCGCCCGCAAGACCGGGTGAAGGTGCCCAGGTAACGGTATGCTCTCCGGCAGGGAACACTCCCCCTGCAATCTCATCAACAAGCCTGCCAGTAAGATCGAAGACCTGGATTACAGCCTCTCCCTGCCCGGGTATGCTGAAGCCCACTGTTACCGTACCGTGGGAAGGATTCGGAGTGAGGCTTCTGATGGCAACACGTGATGAAAAGCTTCCATCCTCAATACCCAGTTCCGGAGCGTACCTCATCAGGAATCCCTGGGAAGCAGTCCGCCCCGCCGCGATGTAACCACCCTGCGACAACTGCCTCACCGAGTAAATGGCAATGCACCCGGAGTTGTACACATAATCCCGCCACAACTCGTTGCCGAGGCTGTCGTGCCGGGATATCATGCCGCTATACTGCAGGTTCTTATCACGATTCGGATACCAGGGAGTGTTCTGACCGCCATAAATGATGCCACCGTCCATGGTAGTACTGATGGAGTACCCCTCGGGAGGCATTCCGATCCCCGGAGGAGTAATCATCCAATCCACATTACCGAAGTAATCCATGTGGACTATCATCACTGGAGCATACTTGGTAAGTGACAGAAGCCCTCCGTCCGAGGCTTCACACATATCCTGTGCGTGTTTCCCCGCGAGTTCTGGAATAGCCGTCTCCCAAAGCAGGTTGCCATCCATATCGTAGCGGACCAGGTGCGGCCCGCCTGTCGTTGATTCCAAGCGGCCCTGCATCAGGACGGTCAGTCCCTCGTCGAGATATAGAACACCAAGAGCACTGTCGTTGTATTCCCATCCCCACTCCCTTGTCCAGAGGGTGTCACCCTGCGAATCAGTGCGAAGGATCCAGGGCCTGGTCCATGCCCTCGACAGGGTCCTTATTGCCACAGACAGCAAAACCACCGTCCGGAAGTGGAACGACTGCATAAGCGTAGCCCCGGCAGTTGTCAGGCAGTTCGTACAGCCGTGTCCAGACACTGTCTCCTTCCGCCGATATCTTATGAATCGAGAGTGAGACGGGTGTCCCACCCGGCTCCGCCGTCCCGTACCCGACAGCAACGAAGCCGCCCTCCTGAAGCTCCAGTATCGAATAGTCCAGAAGGCTTGCCGGATAAGATGAATATTCCCAGAGCAGTTCCCCGGAGGGTGAATAGAGAAAAACGGTTCTGGCGTAATCGGACCATCTCCGACCTGCAACAACACAGTCTCCGCTTGACGTCTCCCTGACGTCGTAGAAAACAGAGCCATATGTCAGCTCCCACATCACCTCCGGCGGATCCATGGCAAATGTGACGGAAGCCATTATCAGCGGGATTGTCATGATCGCTGTTCTCATTAGTGCCCGCCTACTCCGTAAGCCTGACCCAGCCAATGCGCACCGATCTGGGTATGTTGCCTCCACCGAACCCGATCCAGAACTTCCTCACGGGGTCATCGCCCCAGCTCGATCCCGCGATCCCGTCCAGAGCGACAGGGCCGATCTCCCGCCACTCCTGAACAAGGCTCTCACCTGTGTCAACATAACTGGTGTCTCCGTGGCTGTCCTCCCAGTACACTCTGATGCTCAACTGGCCGTCTGCCCTTCCGGCAAGGCTGAATTGTCTGTACAGCCCGCTGTCGATCCAGTCGCCCGAGCCCGAACCGGTATTCAGGACAAGGGCGTCGTACATGGACGGATCTGGAAGCACGCCCTCGAACATCCCGCTAACCGAATCGGTGAACGCCGAATCGTTCCAGCCCGCAGTCTCCACTATGTCGTCGGTGTGCCAGAGATGACCTGTTGCCTCCGTCATGTCCCAGGGGTTGCCCAGAACTTCCGTGGCGTAGTCCCTGGGATCGACCAAGTGGACAAGGGTCGCCGTGTTGTCGGATGGGTCAGGCTCTCCCGGCCAGGTCTCCGCCGATACCCGAAGAACGTGAACCCCGATGTCCGTGCTGTCGGGAGTCCAGCCGATTACCGGGATGGTTTTATCAGGAAGTGAGTCTGCGAGAAGAAGGAAGGGGAGAATCAGTGAACAAACCGCAGGAACCAGCAGGAGCGAGCAGTTTCCTCTCACCTCAGTCACCTCATGCCCAAAACAGAACATACTTACTATCAAACCGATACACGGCACATGCATCGTTGTCAATGTCAGTAATTCGCTTTACACCCGGGACAAGCCTTGCTGAATCATCGATGTTCTGAGCCACCTCTCCATCACCAGCCTCCGCCCCCAGTAGTCCCCCAGGACTTCGATTTCCTGTTGCTTCTCCTCCGGCAGCTTCAGCAGGCAAAGCCACTGGGTGATCCGGTCAGAGGTGATGCCGTGCCGCTGACCGAGCTGAACCCGGGTGAGGTTGCCAAGGAGCATTTCATAATGGAGTTCTCTGGCGAAAATGAGTGGATTCCTGTAGGGAGCTCTGCGTGCACTGGAAATGTCCGGGCGGCAGATCAGTTGCAGTTCCGGGATTTGCGGTTCTGAGAAAACCCCCACCGTGCTGAATTGTGTTGACAGAACGCTTTCAATAATGGATAAACCCAACGTCTGTATTGTCGATAAGTGTCAACGATACAGTAAGATGTGAAAGGACAAATAAATGATATCTGCCTTTTTCATGATCCTCCCGGCTTTTCTTTCCATGGAATCTGCCGATTCGCGAAATCCTGCGGAACTGGTCTCCTTCATCCCATCTGATGGCCTGGAGCAGTTCATTGTGGACAGGCTCGACATCGCCTCTTTCAGAAACTCCCTGGGACCGGCAAGAAGCCCTGGCATGCGCTATTTTCGAGACCTGGGACTGGTTCCGACCGAAATATCAGAAGGAAGGATCGTTTTCGATACGGGCGACTGGTTCTACTGCGTGGAAGTGGTGGAGCGCAGGGACGTCAACCATGACGGCATAGAGGACATCCTGATACGGTTCACCGATGATTCGACCTTCGGGACCTACCTGACTCACTACATGTATACTCTGACATGCTATTCCGAAGGCTCCGACCTTGTTGCCATTGCCTTCGGTCCATCGGTCTGGTACTGGAACGAGGCGGATCCCGCGCTTGGGGCCGAGTGACCGCTAAAACGGTTGCAATGCTGCATGATCCATTTCAGAGCCGGAACCGATCGATGCCTCTGAGATAACAGTAGGATACATTCTGTCTTAGGAGGGAACATTGAACGGCATAAAACGCATGCTGTACGCTGCTCTCCTTGCCGCATCCTGCAGCAGCCCCACGACTCCATCGGAGAACCCCAACGAATGGGAAGACTACGAATGGGTGCCGTGCGCGGATCTCTACACCGATCCGTGCAGCGTTCTTTGCTCGGTGAGCGGAGACAGCCTGTACATCATGGTCACCCAGGAGGCTGACACCACGGACTGGTTCAGGTGCAACATGCCGGATCTGGTGGAGTTCAGGGTGATCTCTGAAGGGATTGTACGGAGAGGACTACTACGTGGACGGAAACCTGGCCATGACCTTTTCAGGCTCACTGACAACGGATGACCGGTACGAGTACTACTACCCCTACGGCTTTTCCGATCGCGAGCTCGGTGAGTCCATCCCCTATCAGCCGGATACCGCTCTTGGTGGTGTTAACGACGTTCATGCAGTGTTTTTCGGAGAGTTCAACGGAGACAGCACCCTTGTTTACCGGTAAGCCTTCTTCACCGGTGATTCCAGGTGGGATTTGACCCTGGCCCATGATTCCACTTTCCTGTTCATGGTCTATCTGCAGTGGGGAGAACCTGGAGATTCCCTCTTCTTCTTCGACATGAGCGATCCCATGCCTGTGTTTCTCCAGTAGCCGGGGAGCGGCACGAGTCAGGAAAAGGCCGGGCTTTCGGGCCCGGCCTTCCCATCTTCGTCTTTCCGGTTACCGGATGACCGCTACGCTCCTTGTCGCCTCAACCCCGCTGGCTGTGATCCTCACGAAGTAAAGACCGCTGGCGAGGTCTGAAGCGTCGAGGGGAATACCGTGGCTTCCCTCTTCGAGTACGCCCTGGTGAAGGGTCCGTACCAGCCGGCCCTGGAGGTCGAACACCTGGACCGAGGCCTCACCGGGGGCAACAGTGGCAAACCTCACCGAGGAAACGCCCCGGCAGGGATTGGGAAGTACGGAAACCTGTGGGCCGGAAGTCTCCGGTCCCTCAATGCCGGTACCATCGTGTCTCCAGAGGGTGATCTCGGCGTTGGCAAACGTGAGGAAGCCCTGGTGCCTGTCACCGCTGAAAACGATGTACCAGTCGTCGGTATGGGGGGCGTAGAACCACACCTCGCCTGAGGTCTGGCCCTGGATCAGTTCGTAGCAGTCGAACTCCTCCCCCGCCTGGTAGAGTTCCCAGTTGTCCGAGTCCACGATGAAAAAGTCAGCCGTGCCACCCGGCTGCGGTTCGGCGTACTCGGACCGTGGGTTTGCATAGTAGTCCCTGCCGTTCATGAGATCGGCCGGAAGGTCGAAGTTGACCTGGACGAGGTACTTGGTCCAGCTGCCACCGGGCTGTTCGGTGAGCGGCAATTCGGGCATGGGGGCGGGAGGGCTCCAATCGAAATAGTACTGCTGGTCGGGAATGCTGTTCTCGATGACCTGAACGTAGCCACCCGTGCCGTAGTTGCCCAGGGCGGTCGCGATGTTGAGGTAGTAGTTCTGGCTGTCGCCAAGTTCGAAGATGATCTGGCCGTTGCCGTCGGTCTGACCCCAGGTGCCACGGTAGAGTTCGCTGGTCTGCCAGCCCTCGCTGGCGATCTGCACCGTTGCATTGTCTACCGGAACTCCCGCTGAGTCGGTCACGGTCACGGTCAGGTTGCAGTAGTTGGAGTAGTAGGCCACGTAGTCGTACGTGAAGCCGTCATTCCTCCAGTACCAGATGCAGCTGCAGTCCTTGCCGCCTGCCATACGGTCCTTGTCGTACGCGCAGTAATCGTTGCTGAACGTGTCGACATACCAGCCGTGCCATGTGTCTCCCCACCAGGCCTGGCACCATACGTGGTCCTCGTTTATGTCCATGACGCATGCGGTCGGGATCAGGGCAAGCCGGGCCGCTGCGCAGAGAAGGTCCTGGTTCTCGCCGCAGTTCCCGTTGTGCTCATGGGCTATGACGTTGGGCTGAATTGGTCTGTTGCCGGAAGCAGGGGCGTCGATGGTCGCCCTCACCCAGCCCGTGACGATGTCGACGGCGTGAAGGCTGTCAGAGAATTCCACTTCAGATGACCAGCCGTAGCTCTTTGTCTGCTGGTCCCAGAAGACCTGAACGTTCGGGTTCAGCACCTCGCTGAGCACCGGGTAGCCCGCGTCGTCCATGTCCCACAGATACTGGCGCCAGAATTCGTTGTAAACGCTGGAGTCGTTCAGGGGACGCTCGTCGGATACCTTCGGCATCACAACGTAGTGGTAGTAGATCTCTTTGGGTATCTCCACCCAGACAGTGTCTCCCTCCACTATGGTGTTGTACTCGGTGGTGCTGTAGTAGTCGTCTCCGGTGTAGTCAACCACGTTCACGTAGCTCAGAAGGGGGTCGTGAACGTAGATGCCCTGTGCGTTCTCCACCAGAACGCTCTCGTCCCAGCCGGGGTTGGCGAGTATCACCCAGGACAGGTAGGCCACCGTGAATGCGAGCTCATCGAAATAGGGCTGCCCCTGGTGTGCCAGGAGAAGTGCGCCGTAGCGGTCCTGGTTCTCGGCGCTGAGCACGGAGAACTTCCAGATCAGGTGCTCCTGAAGCCATGTCGGACAGGCATCGACCGATTGCTGGGCCTGCGTGGTGAGCTGTATTGCCGGGTTCAGGGTCAGGCTCTCCCCGGACAGGTCGGCCACAACGGGGTAGATCCCTCCCATGGAGGGGACGACGAAGCGGCAGTCGACGGAGGCCACGACCTCGTACTCCGAGGGGGGGTCGAAAACCGGAGCTGGTTCCGTCCAGACAACGGATGTGAAGGGTATGGAGGGACGGGAAGTGACAAGATGAACCGAGCTGCCGGTGCAGACAACCGGTTCAACCGGCATGGTGATCCCCGGAAGGCCGGCGGCTCCCACTGCAAATGCTGACAGAACAACGAACGACATGATTTTCACGGCCTTTTCCCCCTTCAGAGAAAGACTGGGCTACCGATCAGGAAGATACTTTTCGGGAAACTCCGGGTAAAGGAGGGTGGTCTCAGCAGACCAGTGACACGGCTGACGCCAGTGAGTTGATGCCCAGAGGTGATGGAACCTGGGCGAACTTGAGCCCCTCGGGGGTGTCGGGCGGGGTTTCCCGGGATGAGACCGCTACCAGTCCGGTGTTGGTATTCATGAGGATGTCCACGAGTGCGCGAAACTCCGGAGGGTTCTCCTGCTCCAGCAGAACGAAGAGGAACCGCTCGGGGGTCTCTTCGAGAAGGATAAGGCCGCTGGCCACGCTGTCCACGCTTACCGCAGTGAAACCCAGCATCCTCAGCATTCCCTCGGCGGTGGAGTCACCGCTGGGATCGATGCTGAGCACGGTCCTTCTTATCGTGGCGCTGAGCTTCCCGGTTTTGGCCTGGACCCTGTCGGAGGGAGCCTCCCGGTCACGGTGGCTGGGGAACGTGAGCATGGCGCGGTTGCCGCCGCCGGAGATAAGCCTCACATCTACATCGCCCCTTAGCTCGAGGTTCTTCGCCCCCTGCTCGGAGGAGAGGGAAATGGCGGTCTCGACCAGCCGGGCAGCCTCGACGGGGGGGAAGAGCTCGGATATGGAGCACCCCGGTTTCACTTTTCCCTGAAGGAAGGCGGGAAGGGTTCCCTGGGCTTCGAGGACTATCATGTCGCGCTCGATGGAACTCCCGGCGAGCTCGGTGTAGATGTACGCCGTACCGCTCTCGACGAGTGCGCGCCGGAAGACGTTGAGACCGGTTTCGGCGTCGTTCCCGCCATCGCCGCGAAACAGGGTGGAGTCGACGACGAGTACTATCTCCGCGGTTTTGCCCCGTATCTCGATCTTTCTGGAAAACACCATGACCTTCACCCTGGCGCCGGCCGAATCGCGCAAAACGCCTTTGACGGCTCCGGAGAGGCCCGCCTTGCCCTCGGCGGTGATACCCATTCCCGAGTCGGCAAGGGTCTTTCCAAGAGCATCTTTCATGGTGATCCCGAAAAGGTCTGCGGACTGGTCGTTCATGAACATGATCTGCCCGGACTGGACGTCCCTCACGAAGACGGCGGCGGGAATGTTCCGGAGCAGAAGGTTGATACCCTCGGGGTCGGGCGTGAACGTGACGAGAGTGGGGTCGTCAAACGCCCTGAGATACCCAAGAAGCTTTTCGGTTCTTTCGTTCAAACAGGTTCTCCCTCAGAGCTGAAAACTCTTTTCAGAACGGGCCGCCGTCAAGCCCCCGCCTAGCATGGAAAGCGCTGTGGCCGCAGCGAACCTGACCTGTCCCGATGTCATTCTGAGAAAGGGTTTCAGGAACACCCCCGGAGGGATTCCCTGGCTGCGGGACAGCCATACCAGGAACCGGCTGAGGGAATGGGGGTCCAGAGAGTTGTCCCCGCGTTCGATCCTTGCAGAAACCCGTGCGGCACATGAAGCGTCGGCGGGGATCTCCTTTGCCTCGAGCAGTTCGACGAGTTGCAGGAACAAGTCCCCGCCCGTGCAGCCCAGCCACCTTCTGAGCGTGGAGCGGGAAGCTGCCGAGAGCTCTCCGGGAAATACGGAAAGAAGCCTGAGCCCCTTTCTGTCGGGAACGGTCAGCGCAAGCTTCTCCAGTTCGGAGAGGTGCGCGGGTGAAACGCCTTCAAGCCTGATGTTCTCGGGAATCACTCCCCTCTTCAGTACCTCGGCCGCTGCAAGGTCTCCCCCAACAGCACACAACGCCCTGAAGGCATCGCTCCCGGGCTGATAGCCGGGATTGCCGCACAGACCGGCAAGGAACGCCGCTGAATCTGGATCGCCGATGAGGGCTATCCCCTCAAGCGCCGAGGTCCTCTCGGGAATCGTGTTCCTGGGGTTCGTGCAACTCCCCGATGCCGCCCCGTACAGCACTGGCAGGCCCGTCCGCCAACCTGCCCTGCCCATCCCCCTGAAAACCGCCCTTCTAACCCATGTGCTCGGATCCCGTGCCATTTCTGCCAAATGGGATCCGGACTTCCTCCCCCATGCGAGAACAAGCCCCTCCACGGCCCGCGTCCGCACGTGGGGGCTGCTGTCCTTCAGGGCTTCCAGAAGGGCTTTTACTGCCTCCTCGCCGCCTATCCTGCCAAGCGAGAGAGCCGCGCTCTTGCGTATGTTCCAGGAAAAGCCGCCCTCGAGAACCTTCCTGACCGAGGGGATGGCTTCGCTCTCCCTGAGAATGCCGGCGGCTTCCAGATACGCCTTCACATCCCTTTCCGACATCCCCCGGAAGTCTCCGGTGTCGAGCAGGGGGGAGAGCTTCATGGGAACCGGAACACCCCTTATCCTCTCCTTCTCCACACCTGCCCTGTGACAAAGGCTCTCAACGCTTTCATCAGGGCCGTCGGAGGAAAGCAGAACCACTGTGAGGTCAAGGAATGGAAAGAACCGGTATCCGCCGTACCTGTCGAATGTTTCTATACCCCCCGCCTCCCTGTCCCGGGTCGTGTAGAAACCGGGTGACACTGCCCGAAACCTCAGCCTGGCGCTTTCCACCCTGTCAAGGAAGTCCTGGCCTTGCCCGGTGCAGACAAAGTCGTCCCCGCCGACATGGCCCGTGAAGAACGGTTGAACGCTTTCATGGAGTATCTCGCCAAGCCTGCGGATGACCGAATCACCCAGGGAAAGCCCGTAATGATCGTTGAAAGGCTTGAAGCCGGTGATGTCCAGAAAGGCTGCCACACCACCCTTCCCGATTACGGTCGTTTCCAGCTCTTCCCGGATCGTCCAGTTCCCGGGAAGGCCTGTGAGGGGGTTGATATCGGGTCGGCGATTCAGGGTACTACCTCCCGTACGGGTGTGATAACCTGACTTTCTTTACATAGAAGGGTGAAAACTGTCAGTCAAGGGGAGAGCAGGCGGGTGTTCCCGCTGAAAGCAGGCAGTCAAGGACCGCACCCTGAACGACTATCCCCCCGGGCTGGCCCCGTTCATCCAGAACAACGGCGGCCCCGGAACCCGAGCGCCAGAGATCGAGAAGCACCCTCAGGGGAACGGCATCCTGGGGGTAGGCAGGGATACCGGTGAGCATCCGTCCGGGGTTCCACGACCCGCTGCTCTTCAGGACCGCCCTGCTCTCAAGTATGCCTGAGAGGGTGCGCCCCTCCCCCTCGAACACGAGCAGGAAATCGGAGCCCGACGAAACGATCTTCTGAACTGCCTGCTGCCGCGAGGTCGAGAGCGTGATCGAAGGAAAGTCGGCCATGGGCCGGGCGTGAAGCCTGATGCTGCTTTCGCCGAGTTCAATGGCGTCCCATGCGATTCGTCCCTCATGACCGCCCGACAGCTCGAGAAGGCTTCTCACCTCGCCCCGGCTCTCGAAGAAACGGCTGATGGATGGACGGCCCGCGATGAGCCCGGCGATGAAACCCGCTGAGGCGATGAGTGGAAAGAAAAGCACCCGCAGAAGCACAAGGACGGGAGAAAGGGGGCCCGTCAGTGCATCCGCCCTTGCCAGAGCATTCTGCTTGGGTACTATCTCGGCGAAGACGAGCAGGAAGCCGGCTGTCAGGAAGACCTGCACGGCGGCATAAACCGGCTCGAGGCCGGCAAACCAGCCCGAGGTCATGCTGGATGACAGAACGACGCCTATGTTGGTTCCCACCAGGGTCGTGGTCAGATATCTCGATGGCTCCTTCAGAAACCATGACGCAAGCTTTGCAAGGGGCTTCCCCTGCTCTGCGGCGGCAGCGGCCCTTATGCGCCCGGCGGCGGAGAACGCCGTTTCGGTGATGTTGCATACCGCCGAGAGGGAAACTGCGAGCAGGAAAATGAGTATCTCGCCGATCATCCCTTAATCCGCCTTACAAGGATGTGATTTATCCTGCTTCCGGTGGCAGACTCGACCCTGAACTCAAGATTCCCGGAGGTAAAACTCTCGCCCGGGCCCGGGATCCGCCCCGAAAGCTCCTCGACGAACCCTCCGCAGGATTCCGCCCAGCGGCTCACCGGGGTTTCTCCTACGATTCGGGAAAGGCTTTCGAGGGACAATCCCGCCGGCACGAGGAAACCGTCACGTCTTCTCCTCACGCCGGAGGGCATCATGGAGCCGGCGGAGTCGAACACGCCCCGGGCGAGGATGTCGTTCTCGGTGAGGATACCGCTCCAGTCGCCGTACTCGTCGACAACCACGCCAAGGCTGTTGCCGCTTTTCCTGAGTTCACGCAGTGCCTGGTCGAGCGATGCTGTTTCCGGAAAGAAATCGACACTTCGAACGACCAGTTTTTCAGTGCCCAGAAGGTCACGGATATGGGTCATTCCCCGTATCTCCTCGCCGGGACCCTCGACCAGCGGATACTTCATGTAAGGGTTGGATCTGGCTTCGATCTGCATTCTGTCGAGGGGCCAATCCATCCTCATTACGGCGACTTCCCTCCGTGGGACCATCACGCTCTGACACTGGCGGTCACCGAGGGAGAGAACAGCCCCCGCTACCAGCGCTTCCTCCCCTACAACCCCGTCTCCCCGGGCCATCTCCACCAGGGTGATTATCTCGTTCCGGCTCAAATGCCGGCCGGTCTCGGCCTTGATCGACATCCTCTCGAGAAGTCTTGTGAGGGGCGCGGTTATCCTGGTGACAGGGGAAATGAAGGGCGCGGCAAGAACGGCCCACTTCTCGTTGTTGTACCTGGCGAAGGTCTTCGGTGTTATCTCTCCCAGAACCAGGAGCATGAAAGTCATAACTAGGACTCCGAGACCGAAACCCAGTGCTCCGGGAACAAGGGTGCGCGTCACCTCTGCGCTCAGGGCTCCCGCAGCAACATTCACAAGCGTGTTGCCCATGAGTATGGCAGAGAGAAGCCTTCCCGGCTTTGAAAGCACCTTCAGGGCCCTTCTGCCGGCTTCGGTGGTCCTGAGCCTCTGTTTCTGAACTCCGTCAAGGCTGAAGAAAGCCGTCTCGGTACCGCTGAAGAAGGCGGACAGACACAGGAGAAGCGCCAGGAGGAGAGCCTCTTTCAGAGACCTCTCCCCCCCCTCGATGAGGAATCAGGCTGCACCAGGGGTTGCCCCAGGGTGAAAACCTCCCTCCAGGTCTTCTTGAAATAGGTTCTGCTGGAATAGGTGGCCTCACCGGTTATCACCACGGTGTAGTCCCCCGCCGGTGAATGCACCCCGCCCAGCGTGGTGCCGTCCCATGTGTAGCTGAACTGGCCCACCGGGGTGTGGCCCGTTCGGAGGTTCCTGACCACCGATCCCTGCTCATCAAGGATGTTCACTATGAGTATCGTGGGTTCTGTGAGAAGGCCGGAGAGGGAAAGACCCCTCTCACGGGGACGGATCGTGAGATTCCTGATGTCGGTGCCCACCCAGAAGTACCGCGCGCCGGCCCTTTCCGCGATGAATACCTGACCGAAACGTGTCCAGATGGCGATGCCCGTAGGGTTCTGGAACTGGTCGTCGTCGCTGCCGAATCCCCTGCCGTAACTGGCCAGATAATCGAGTGAAGGGCTGAACTTGTGTATCTTTGAGCTTATGGAGTCGGTCACCCAGACGTTGCCGTGGTAATCAATCGCGGGGTAGTTGAAGAAGGAACCGCCGCAGTCCGACGGGGTGACACGCCGCACGACGGAACCGTTCTCAACCCTCACGAGCGCCATTCCGTCCTCAACCACAACGGCCTGGAACGGGGAATGGCCGCTCGTCCACCTTTCGTATCCCGTGGCCGCCACGCCTCTGGGGCGGTCGAGCGTTGTTACCCTGGGGCTCTGGTCGGTCGGCGATGCATACCTGTAGAGAGCCCCGCCGGCGCGATCGGTGACCCAGATGCCCCGTCCGTCGAGCGCCACACCCCACGGTTCATCGAGACCGGTAATGTAGCCGGTGGCCTTTATGCGGGACCCTCTCCGGGAAAGCACCGCCACCCTGCCGTTGCCGGTATCCGCCACGTATATGTCGCCCGACGCCGTGGCCGCGATGCCGTGCGGGGATGACAGCCTGTCGTGGGAACTGCCCTCGCCGTCATAGTATCCCAGTGTATACATGGAAGCATTGTAGATGATCTGACCCGAACCGCTGTTCACTCCATAGACGGCCAGTTCATCGTCATCGGAGGCATCAGGAGAGTCCCATTCCGAAAGCTTCACCGCGGCAAGACCCTGTGGATCGTTGAACCTCACCAGACCGCCCAGGAGCATGTTCAACTGCTCGGGACCCGCGCGGTAGATGCCCATGCAGTGCCCGTAGGGCGGGTACACAAGCGTGCTGGGATGATTGGGCTCAACCGTAAAGGCAAGCAAGGCCATCAGCAGAGTCATCGCCTGATCCTTTCATAGATCCATACCGATCGTTGAACGTTCTTAACATAAAGCCTTGTTTCCCTGAAAGTGATCTGCTCGATGAAAAGCTCGGGGTCTGCGGGATCCCATCCGTGGGTTTCGACCCAGCGCGAGGCATTCCCGGGGCCAGCATTGTATGCCGCGAGAAAGAGCGGTGAATGCCCGAAACTGTTCATCTGTCTGTTCACGTAGATACTTCCATACCTCAGGGAGTATTCCGGAACGAAGAAATCATCACCCGAAAGCCTGGGCAGACCGCTCCACCGGGCCACGTCACCGGCGGTACCCGGCATGAGCTGGATGAGCCCCGTGGCACCGGCACCTGACCTTGCGAACCTGTTGAAGTAACTCTCATCGCGGGAGATACCCTCGATCCAGTGTGGTTCGACGGAAAGACCGCTCACCGCTTCAGCGATATCGGCATGGTATGGAGACGGGAAGTACCAGCCCAGCATGCTGTCCGGCAGAATACCCTGGTTCGTCTCACGCAGCCCGGTATCCCATCCACGCATCATGCCGATGCTTTCACCGTGCTGTCCGAGAAGGCCCAGGGCCGCAGCCCTGCGTCCGCTGTCCCCCGCGCCTGAAGCAAGCATCTCGACCGCCAGGGTTCCGTACCCCGACCCGTAAAGCTCAATGGCCAGAGCGGTCTCGGGTGAATCGGCGAGAACCGGGGAGTAGACCGGAAGCGTGAGGGGGCTGGAAGTTCCCAGCCTTTCCGCGGCAAGCATCCCGTAGTACTCCCATGGGTGCTCGGCTGCAACCCTGGCAAGCAGCCTGCGCTCGAGTTCGTGGTTGCCCTTCCTGTTGGCGTACCTTGCGCGCCAGAAAAGCATCTCGTCACGCCAGTAGCCGAAGGGCCAGCGGTCGATGGCTGCGGCCCAGAGGGAGTCGCCGGTTGCGCCCCTGCCGTTCATGTAGAGGCAGAACCCCGCTCTCCAGTGGCCCCGCTCGTCGGCATCGAATGTTCCTTGTGCGCGCAGTCCGGCCAGATAGGCTTCGGCTGCGTCGGCCCACTGCTGCTCGCAGTCGTAGTAAACCCCGGCCAGGTAACCGGCCTCGGGAGCTGTGGGGTGCCACGGAAAGTTTCTGGCGAAGTCCACATAGGCAGCCCACGCCTCCTGGTTCCTGTTCAGGCCTCTGAGCGCCCGGGCCCTGAAAAGCGCCGCCCTTCCCCTGAGTTCTTCGGATGCCCCCTGTGGAATGGATCCGCAGTAAGAGAGAAGGTCGGAGTTTCTGTCGAGGGCGCGAAGCCTTGCCATCTCCACCCCCATGGCGAACTCGCCGCCCCGGGAGGATGAGATTGACGATGTCAGCGAACCCTGGCCGTTGTCGTAGAGGATATCCACGATCCGCCAATCCACGAAGGAAGGGTGCTTGACCGCAAGAACGCCCGCAGCCGTCAGCCTCGCGCCGGGGCTGTCCAGCATTGCCAGCCATTCATCGGCGCTGCCTTCGCCTCCGGCCTTCATGCGGGCTGCGTGAAGCTCCATCCCCTCCTGGGTTGAAAACCCTGGATCGAGGAGTTTCAGGGCATTGTCCCACCATTCCCCGGGAGAGGAGATGTTGCGCTGCAATTCGGCCCTGACTCTGGCACCGAGCGTTGCGGGAAACAACTGCGCGTCCTGTGCCGCAACGGTGATCTGGGCCTGGGTAAGGCTTCCGACGTCGGCAAGGAGAACCCGCACGGTTCTCTCCGCGGGTCCTTCGGGAGCGGGTACGACCCTTTGGGGAAGCAATTCGGGGTTGTCGCGGCGAAGCCATGCCTCGAGCAGATAGTCATCGGACGCCAGGGCAAGGGCTTGATCCCTCCTGCGGTTGAGTTCCAGCAGCGACACTTTCCAGCCCGAAAGGTCGCCCCACCCGCTGTTGGAAAGACTGTCGAGAACGGAGATGCACCGGTCGGTCTGACCCCGGCCGTTAAAGCACCCCACGAATCTCCAGAGGAAATCCCCCCTGAGGGATTCGGGAAAACCCAGGCCCGGCCAGAGTGACCTGAGCTGCCTGACCGCGGCATCCTGACGTCCGGTCTGGATCAGTGAGTCGACGGTCTGAAATGGGCTGGACCTTCCTGGAACGGTGTTGCCCGGAACCTGGCCGTCTTCGTCTGAAACAACCCTGCACCCTGCCGCGAAGACGATCATCACCATCGGGAAGAACGAAAATCTCAAACAGCTGACCTCCAGAGCACGGGAACAACGGAACAGAGCGTTCACTTCCCTTACCGCGCGGAACAAACCCCGGTTCCAAGCCCAAAAATCACCAACGCATGAAAGATACCAGCGGGGCTGAAGGAATCAAACCCGGAACGTTTTCCGAAATCAGTTGATTCTTCTTCGTTCTTCACGCTGTTCTTCAACGATTTGGCGTCTGAGCTGTCAGAAACGAGGGTGCCAGCTGCCCCGCGGGCAGCCGGCTGATGCACAGAGTTTATGCCTGCTTCTGAAGGTAGGTCATGGCAAGGATGACGGCGCCCTGAGGGTCCTGCAGAACGGCGAAACGTCCCACTTCCGGGATGTCGCAGGGTGGGCGCAGCACCTTTCCGCCTGATGACTGAACCTTCACGGCGGTGGAGTCCACATCGTCGACCGTGATGTAAATGTCCCACGAGGGAGGCATGCCCTTGCAGTCATTGGGCTGGGCCATGATCCCGGCAACGGCCTTTCCGCCGGACTTCACGATGGTGTAGGTATTGCCCGGCCCCATGGGCATGTCCTCGTACTCCCAGCCGAAGATGTCGGCGTAGAATCTTTTGGCGCCTTCGGTGTCGGTCGTCATCAGTTCGAACCAGCCGAACGCTCCATGTTTCATGCAGTCGTTCTCCATCATTTCTCCCTCTCTGTTGGTACCCTTCGGCGAACATACGTAAACATATGTATACTTACGGGAGCGTCAAGCCGGGTTTTCGGGAACAAGTATTGTGTTCGCCGTGTTCAACCCCTTTTCAGAAGCTTTCCGAGTGAGTCGGGATCCGTGACGGGCAGCGAGCACTCGCTGCCCTCGCAGACGAACGCGGTGGCTCGGCCTTCTACCATCTCTTTGTTCTCCAGCAGCGGTGTCAGATCGGATCCCCCGCCGTCGCCGGGTCGCGTCCTCACGATAACGGAATTCGGCAGAAACGGTTTAAGGAGGGTCTTTTGAAGGGCCTCGAAGCCGGGTTCTCCCGGCACGCCCAGAAGCACGGCTTCAAGAACCGGTGACAGGTTGAAAAGGGCTGCGCACAACATCCTGCCGAAACCAAGGGGCATGCGGCGAATCATTCCCGAGTGCTGCGCGAGAACCCGCTCGGCAACGCTGCGGTACCGGTCGTTCCCGGTGACCGCGGATAGCGTCATAAGTACCCCAACGGCCGAGGATGTGCCCGAGGGGGTTGCATTGTCGAACGGGTCCCTGGGTCTTGTGTAGAGCTTCTCCTGGTCTGCGGCGGTGTCGAAAAGGGTCATTGTCGAATCGTCCATGAAAAGCGCGAGCATTTCGTCGGCAAGGACAACGGCTTCTCTCAGCCAGCGGAAGTCGCCGTCGGCCCGGTAGAGTGCCAGAAGACCTTCGGCAAGGAGCGCGTGGTCTTCGAGAAACCCCGTGTTCGAGACGGCCCCGTCCTTCCAGCTTCTGAGAAGCCTTCCGTCACTGCGGCGGAGATGAGTCAACAGGAAACCGGCACTCCTTGCTGCCGCCTCCCTGAAGTCCTCCCTTCCAAAAACACTCGCAGCCCCCGCAAATGCTTTGATGGCCATCCCGTTCCAGGATGTTATTATCTTCTCGTCCCTCATGGGTTCAGGCCTCGACTTACGCTGCACAAGCAGTCTTCTCCGGCAGCGCGAATCGAAACGGTGCAGTTCTTCCCGGGAAACCCCGTACTCAGAAGCAGCTTCCTCCAGCGGAACGGGCTGGTGAAGAATGTTCGATCCCTCGAAGTTCCCGGCTTTTGTGACCCCGTAGAGACTGCAGAACATCGCAGAATCGGGACCAAGGACCTCATTAATGGCTTCCAGGCTCCAGGTATAGAACGCCCCCTCCTCCATCCGCCCTCTCGGGGAGGCCTCGCTGTCGGCGTCGAGCGTGCTGAAGAACCCCCCTGATGAGTGCTGCATGTCCCGTAGAAGCCAGTCCAGGGACTCCTGGGCCACCCGTCTGAAAAGCGGTCTGCCCGTGACCTGGAATGCTTCGGTGAAGATTCCCGCCAGAAGCGCGTTGTCGTAGAGCATCTTCTCGAAGTGGGGAACCAGCCAGTGGTCATCCGTGCTGTACCGGTGAAACCCCCCTCCCAACTGGTCGCAGACACCTCCACGGGCCATTCCGTCGAGAGTCCTCTCGACCATCTCAAGGGATTCGCCGTTCCCCGTGACATGGTGGTGGCGAAGAAGGAACTCCAGCACCATGGGCTGCGGGAACTTCGGAGCACCACCGAATCCCCCGTGCCTTGGGTCATGGCTTCTCTTCATTTCCGAAAAAGCCGAACCGATCAGGTCATCGTCCGGCGGCCGGAGGGCGGCACGGATGCCTGAATGACGCTCGATGCTGTCACACAGGTCCCTTCCGGACGCAACAAGGTCGGTCTTCCTGTGGCGATAGGCTTCCGCAACCCTTCCAAGGACGGTGCAAAAGCCCGGCATCCCGTATCGGGAAGCCTTCTCTTCGGGTGGAAAGTATGTACCGCCGTAGAATGGCGTTCCGTCAGGCAGGAGGAAGACGCTGAGCGGCCATCCGCCCCGGCCGGTCAGGGCGGATACGGCCGTCATGTATACCCCGTCAAGGTCGGGTCTTTCCTCCCTGTCGACCTTCACGCATACGAACAGGCTGTTAAGGATCCCTGCAGTATCAACGTCCATGAAGCTCTCACGCTCCATGACGTGGCACCAGTGACAGGCCATGTACCCTATGCTCAGGAAGATCGGCCTGTCGAGGCTTCTGGCTTTCTCAAAGGCTTCGGGACCCCATGGGTGCCAGTCCACCGGGTTATGTGCATGGGCGCGCAGGTAGGGACTGCTCTGATCGATGAGAGCGTTCGTGAAGGCGTGCTCTTCGGCCAGGATAGCCTCCTTCAGCCTTTCAGTGCAAAAAATGCCTCACACCGGTGAAAACCATCGCGATCCCGTTCAGGTTGCACGCCTCGATCACCTCTTCGTCGCGAATCGAGCCACCGGGTTGGATGATGGCCTTCACCCCGGCCCTTGCAGCTTGTTCGGGGCCGTCGCGGAAGGGGAAGTAGGCATCGCTGGCCAGGACAGAGCCCGCAAGGTCGTTGCCCTCCCTGAGCGCCCTTCTTATGGCGAGGTCGAGGCTTTCGACCCGGCTGGGCTGACCTATGCCCACGCCGAGCGTGCCCTTGCTGTCGCCTATCACAATGGCGTTGCTCTTCACTCCCTTGACCACGCGCCAGGCTATGTCCATGGCTTCAGTTTCCCGGTCGGTGGGCTTCCTTCCGGTGACCGTGGTCCATGTTCCAACGGATTCGATGGCGCTGTCCTGCTCCTGTATCAGTAGTCCGCCCCATATGCTTCTGACGGTGGGCAGGGTGTCGCGTGCAGGGGTCAGCTCGATGATCCTCAGGTTCGGACGCTTCATCAGCCTTTTCCTGGCATCTTCGGCATAGCCGGGGGCGATGATGACCTCGAGGAAAAGCTCTTTCAGCCTTGCGGTGAGTTCTGCGTCGATGATCCTGTTGCACGCCAGTATGCCGCCGTATGGGCTTTGCCTGTCGGCCCTGAAGGCGTGCTCGAAGGCTTCGGTCGGAGTGCTTCCGACTCCGGCGCCGCATGGGTTCCCATGTTTGAGGAGTACGACTGCGGCACGGTTGACGGGAAGATCCGCCACCAGCGCGCATGCCGCTGAAGCGTCGGCGTAGTTGTTGAAACTCATCGCCTTGCCGCCCGGGATCAGGGCTTCCGCAAAGCCCCTCTTCGGTTCGGTGAAGTGGATCCTGGCCTTCTGGTGGGGGTTCTCGCCGTACCTGAGCACCGGTGTGAAACCTTCCTCGAGTTTCAATGCGACCTGCATGTCGTAGGCGCTGGTGAGGCTGAAGGTTCTCGCCGCCATTCTTCTTCTGAACCCGGGTGTGTTCCCGCCGTTCTCGAGGGCATCCAGCACTTCGGGAAAGCTGTCCACTCCCACTGCGCTCACGACGTGGGCCCAGTTCTTCGCCGCCGCTCTGGCCATCGTTGGTCCACCGACGTCCACAAGCTCTATGGCTTCACGGGAATCCGCGGGGAGATCCAACGCCTTGTGGAACGGGTAGTAATCCACGGCGACAATGTCGAACACAACCCTGCCTTCGCTCATCCTCTGTTCCCGGTCGGCTCCGTCGGCGAGTATCGCCGCGTGCAGCTCGGGGTGAAGGGTCTTCACCCTTCCACCAAGGAGGGAGACCACACCGGTGATCTTTTCGGTAGGGACAACGGGTATTCCCTGCTTCTCTATCTCGGCTGCGGTGCCCCCGGAAGCGTACAGGGTGTAGCCCAGTCCGAAAAGCCCCCGGGCGAACGACGCAAGGCCGGTTTTGTCGTAAACGCTGATTAGCGCCGCCTTAGCCATTGTCTCGGAACCACCTTTCCGCATTGAACGATGGGATGGGGTTGCGCTTGTGGTGGCTGGCCCCATGGAGCCTGCCGATCCTTTCTGCGGCTTCCTCCGAAACCGTAGAGGGCCCCCCGGTGAAATAGCTCCTTATCTCGCTGTAGCTCACGCCCATTTCGCCTTCGTCGCTCTGGCCGGGCCACAACCCCGCCGATGGAACCCTTTCTGTGGTCCAGCGGGGAAGCTCCAGCGCCTCCGCGAGCTTGATCACCTGATCCTTGAAAAGTCCCAGCAGCGGATGGAAATCGGCCACGCCGTCACCCCATTTGGTCCAGTAACCTGCAAGGTACTCGGAACGGTTGGATGTGCCGGCCACGAGCCTTCCTCCCGCACGGGCGTAGACTGTGGCCATCCTGAGCCTTGCCTTCAGGTTGCCCATGTTCATCCGGTCTGAGCGGTCCAGTCCGCCGGCTTTCACCATTTCATCCAGAACTGCATCCAATCGCACGATCCTGCTTTCGATGCCCAGAAGGTCTGCGATCCTTCTCCCGTCCCTCTCGTCGTCAGGGTGGTTCCCGCAGGGCATCATCATTCCAAGGACGCGGTCACTCCCCAGCGCACCTGCGCACAGGGCTGCGCTGACGCAGCTGTCCAGTCCTCCGCTCAGCCCGAGCACCACCCCCGTCGCGCCGGCGTTCTCCACCGTCTCCCTGATCCAGGACCGAATCGCTTCCGCGAGCCCGCAATAGGTTCCTTCCTTCATTCACTGCTCCTGTCCGGCACTGGAGTGAGCGTGAGTTGTCTCTGAAGGGGGTCGGCCTCGATGACCGCCACTGAAAGCAGCATTCCCGGAGCACCCCCTCCGGCGAGCCTTATCGCAGCCCGGCGAAGGATCGGGGCAGGAATGAACCCCTCGACCGGAACGTCCAGAAGTCTCACGAACACACCGAAATCCTTCACATCACTTACCATTCCCCTGAACACGCTCCCGCGTCTTTCCGAGAGGTAAAGAAGCGCCATGAGTTCGACCGAATCCCACTCCGACTGGGCGGCCCGTCTTTCGAGGCCGCTGCAGACCTCGGCAAGCAGGTTCATGTTCCTGTCACCGTCAGCCATACCCGCCGCTTCGTACTGCGCAAGGGCCTGATGGACCACCAGGTCGGGGTAACGGCGGATCGGGCTGGTGAAATGCATGTAGCTCTCGAGTGCGAGACCGTAGTGACCAAGGTTTGATGGGCTGTACACCGCCTTTTGAAGGGCCCTCAGCGCGGCCTGCCTGATGAGGGGCCACTGGGAAAGACCCCTGGCCCTCCTGAGAAAGGCTGCGTACTCGAGGGGGTCGGGAACACCTTTGCTCCCGAGGCTGACCTCAAAGGTCGATAGTTTTCCCCGAAGTCTGTCCATGGAATCGGGTGTCGGGTCGCCGTGAATCCTGAAAAGCACCGGCAGGTCTAGCCAGAGGCAGTAATCAGCCACTGCACGGTTCGCCTCGACCATGAAGTTCTCTATCATTCCGTGGGCCATGTCATCCGGGACGGGATCGAAGCCCTCGGGCATGCCGTCGCCGCCGAAACGTGTCCTGAACTCCACCGAGCCAAGGTCGAGAGCGCCCCTCTCGCCCTTTCGCCGGTCAAGTATGCCGTTGAGCCCAAGAATCACCCTGAAAAGCTCCTCAAGTTCCGGGTCTCCCTGGTAGTCGCCCTTCATAAGGTCGAGGGCCTGTTCGTAGGTCAGCCTTCTCCGCGACCTGATGATCGTGGGTCTGACCGTGAAATCCGTTCGTTTCCCGCTTCTGTCGAAGACCATGAAAACGGATCTCGTGAGCCGGTCTTCGTTGGGGCGAAGGCTGCAGGCGCCGTTGGACAGGACTTCGGGAATCATTGGGATCACACGGTCCGGAAGGTACACGCTGGTGCCGCGCGCACGCGCCTCGGCATCCACCATCGATCCCGGCGGCGCGAAAAAGGCAACGTCGGCGATGTGGACTCCCAGGCGGTATCCCCCGTCGGGCAGCTCCTCCACCGAGACGGCGTCGTCGAAATCACGGGCGTCAACCGGGTCGACCGTGATCGTGAACAGGTCCCTCACGTCCAGCCTGTCGGCCGTGTTCACAGGTTTGACCGCCGCGTGCTCCGCCTCCTCAAGGACCTCGTCCATGAATGGTCCGGGAAGGCTCCTGTCGGTGCAGACCGAATCGATGAGTGCGCCCGGTGAGGAGGGGCTTCCCAGCGTTGTCCCCAGAACGGCCTTGGGGCGCGATGACCTGAAGTCGAGTTCGCCGGTCACAATCTTGCCCGCCTCCAGTGTCCCGTCACCGGTTTCAAGGGGGATGCCCCTGGGCAGTCTGGGATCAACAGGGTCGAGGACCCATCCCTCGCCGGCCCTTCTGGAAACACCGGCAATCCTCGTCTGGGTTCTTTCCAGTATCTCGATGACCCTGCCTTTGTAGCTCTTCAGGTCGGGCATGGGCTCAAGCACCCTGAGCATCACCCGGTCGCCGTGCCAGGCGCCCCTTGTGTCCCTTGGCTCTATGTTCACCTGTTCACCGTTCGGAAGCCTCACGCGGGCTGAGCCGTCGGTTCTTGAGATGAGTTCCCCGGTGGTCATTCCAAGAGTTTCTATGAGAGCGTACGCACCCTTGCCGGTCCGGGCTATCCTGCCCTCCATGAGAAGCTTTTCGAGGGCACCGTCCACATCCCTCAGCTCCTGCGGCAACCTCTTCCTCAAAGCCTTCAAGTCCAGTCTGCCCGCTTTTTCAAGAAGCTCGAGTATGGCTGCTGCAGTATCACCCTGCATTTGTCACACTCCTGAGAGTTGCCGAGCCTTCGGCGTTTTCCGTTCGCCGCACCAGCAGTAGACAGCCTGCACGGCCTGCAAGGCCGCCTGCAGCGCAGATGACCGTACCGGCCATCTCGCATCCGGGGAGCATGGGCTCGCCAGCCCCCTTCGGACGTTGCCAGACAAGTGTCAATGAGTTTTCCGTGCTTTCCGCCGTGAGTGAACCGGTACCTCCGAGGCACAGGACCGACCATGTAGCCATGCCCAGAAGAGCTCCGTAAGCCGCCGCGGGATCACGGCTGTCAGGAACGGACATGCGGTCCAGCGAGGAGAGCCCTGTGGCGTCTATGCTTCTTCCACATGCAAGGGTGATGAACCTGGTCAGCCTTGCCAGTGGTGAGACCGAAGCGGCAGCCCTTTCGAGACTGGGATGCGTGGCTTCGGCAAGATCCCTGAGGAACCTTGTCACCCCTCCGGCGGATTCCGCCGCGTCCCTCACCTTCGGGATGGCGCGGTTCACGTTGTCGGGCAGGAACAATGATGCCAGTTCGGCGTTCCCGAGGACTCCCACGAGCATGTTGTTGATGTTGTGGATGTGGTACGGCAGAAGAAGGCCCACGAATGCATTCGCCGTCATCCTCTGGTTGCCCTGCTCAGAAGCGGCTCTCATGACCGGCAGAAGCCCGGGGGTGAGGTTTTCCATATCCAGTCCCGGCAGATCATCGCGGCCGAAACCGATCCTGAAACCGTCCGAGGTTTCGATAACGCTCATTCCCTCCCCTTTCGCCTTGCGGCGTCTCTTCTTTCTCTCCATTCCGCAAGGATTTGCGATATGCGTTCCTCCCGGCCCCTTCCTCCGGGGATGTATATCTCCCGTTCCGAAAGAGCGTCCGGAAAGTTGGAGTGAGTCACCAGCCCCTCCTCCGAATCGTGGGCGTACTGATAACCCTTCCCGTAGTCAAGCGTCTTCATCAGTGCCGTGGGAGCATTCCGGAGATGAAGGGGTACCGGAAGGCTGCCTTCCTCTTCAGCGAGCTTCGCCGCCCTTCCCCAAGCCGTGTAGATCGAATTGGACTTCGGGGCCAGGGCAAGGTAAACAACAGCCTCTGCCAGAGCAAGATCGCCCTCGGGAGAACCCAGGAAACGGTAACAGTCAACAGCCCTCATTGCCACTGTGAGAGCGGATGGATCGGCGATACCGATGTCTTCGGTTGCGAATCTCACTATCCTTCGGCCAATGTAGAGAGGGTCATCCCCGGACAGGATCATCCGGGCAAGCCAGTAGAGTGATGCATCCACGTCGCTGGAGCGCATGGACTTGTGCAGCGCACTGATGTGGTTGAAGTGTTCTTCCCCGCTTCTGTCGTAGAGGAGTGGGGCTGACCTGAGCACCTTCCTTGCCGCTTCGACGGTCACCGCTTCATCACCGGCGCTTCCCGCAACCGTTTCGAGAAGGTTCAGAGCCCTCCTGGCATCGCCGTCGGCGGCCAGTGCAAGAATGCGCACCACATCCGCCGGGATCCGTGCCCTGTACCGCTGGGCGAAGACTGGATGATCCAGTGCACGCTGCATGAGAGCGCACAGGTTATCAACCGGTATCGTCCTGAGAACATAGACCGCGCATCTGCTCAATAGAGGCGCGTTCACGTGAAATGACGGGTTCTCGGTGGTTGCTCCGCACAGCCTTATGGTCCCGTTTTCGACATGAGGAAGAAATGCGTCCTGCTGAGCGCGGTTGAACCTGTGGATCTCATCCACGAAAAGCATCGTTGCACCGCCGGTCTGCCTGAGCTCGGCAGCTCTGGCTACGATCTTCCTGACGTCGGCCACGCCGCCGGTTACCGCGCTGAACCTTACAAAGGTTTCCCCTCCCCTTGCGGCCACGGCCAGCGCAAGGGTGGTCTTGCCCGTGCCGGGCGGACCCCAGAGTATGAAGGAACCCAGCGATCCGGTTTCGAGTGCTCTTCTAAAGGGGGCACCCTGCGCCAGAAGATGCTCCTGACCGACGATATCATCCAGAGCGTCAGGCCTCAGCGCTTCCGCGAGCGGCGTGTCGGAGGGATTCCGAAAGAGGTTTTCATTCATGGGAAGCATTATAGAAAGCCGCGGGAAAATCCGCTACAACATGAGACACACGGGTCTTGCAGAACTGCAATGAAAGGAGGGGCAATCACTAGTGACTGCCCCCCTTTTCTTTACCTCAGTAAACTAATTTATCTAAGTCCGTCCCCAAGGCTACTGCTGCTGCTGCATGAGGCCCTGGAGCATCATGGCGGCGGGGATGGTCTGGGTGGCGGGGCCGGGAATGAGGTCCTCGGCTCCGTCGAAACCGAAGCCGCTGACGTAGATCCGTCCGCCTTCGTTCTCCGGGTCGATAGGGTCTGCCGAAGCTTCCGCGAGGGGGAAGATGGGAAGCTCATTGCTGAAAGCGAGGTTGATCGTGCCCTCGTCGGGGTGGGTGATGGCAAGGGTGAGGCAGCCGATGGTCTCGTTGGCAACGGTCACGTCCTCGTAGTCGAGCACGAATTCGGCCTCCTGCACCTTGGTGAAGAATTCCTGGAAGCTCGAGTCGGATTCAGCGCTGATCTGGGCGCCGGCCTGGTCGAACATATCGGGGTTCTGGGCGATCATGGACTCGACCATTTCGGGAACACCGGTCATGTCGATGGCGATGATCTCATCCTCGGACTTGATCTTGATCATCTTGATGGAACGGACGAAGGTCAGCATGCGGGCGGGGTCGTCCTCGGGCATGAACAGCTGCGAGGCGTTGCCTTCGGCGAAATTGGCCTGAAGCCATGCCGTGGGGTCGTCGCCCATCTCGGAAACGAAGACCTGCATCTCATCCTTGAGGGTGTCGAACATGGCCTGATCGAGCAGTATCTGGAAAACTGCATCTTCCACGGCTATCTGGTACCAGAGGCAGGTGACTCCCGCCACGTCCTCGCTTCTGAGGATGGCGATGGAGAATTCGCCTTCCGCCTGGTCGCTGCTGAAGGAGATCCACTGGCCCGGTGCGGCCTCGGGCATCCCGTCCATCACGGCGATGAAGTCTTCGGAGGCTTCCCCGAGCACTGCGTCCGCGTCGCCGGTTACAGGTTCTTCCGGTGTTGCGGTCTCCCCATTGCCCTCATCGGTTGCAACGGGGGCGGGGTCCTCGCCGCAGCCTGAGAAAAGAAGTGTCACCCCGAGAAGAAGGGCGAAGATCATCGTGCGTCTGAAAAGCATCAGTTACTCCTTTCGACATTGGTGGGTACGGCAGGCTGTTTCCCGCTGCAGACGCAGCGGCAGAAGCCATGGTAGATAGCGCATATGCCTCCGAAAATCGAGAAAAGCCCCCAGAACAGGGGAAAACCGAAGATGTGTGCAAGGTCGGGTTTCGCGTGGGGGAGAAGGTAGATGCCCAGGGTCGTAAGAAAGCATCCGCAGACAACTATCACATGCCCGAGGAGGACCGTAAGCCTGCGTCCGCCCCTCCAGCCGAGAACCAGAAGGCACAGACCTATAACAACGGGGACGAAAACCGACGGGTTGCCGCTGGCAAAGACGCCCCACGACCCGATACCGGTGAGGGCGGCTCCAATCCAGAAGGGAACAGGCGACTTCATCCTACTCATCGACTTCGATCTCCATGAGCGAGTAAACGGGAAGCCCCGTTTCCCTCAGATGCCGGGCGCCTCCCAGGGTAGTCAGGTCGATCATGAACGCAGCCGCAACGGGGATCGAGCCGTCCTTCCTGATCAGTGACGCGGCAGCCGCTGCGCTCCCGCCCGTTGCAACAAGGTCATCCACTATCAGAACCCGGCTTCCCCGGGGTACCGAGTCCCGGTGCATCTCGACCGTGTTCGTGCCGTACTCCAGCGAATACTCCTGCGAGAGTGTGTCGGCCGGAAGCTTTCCGGGCTTCCTTATGAGAACGAGCGGGATGCTCCGGCGGGCTGCGAGTACCGCCCCGAATACGAACCCCCTGGACTCGATGGAGGCAACGGCGTTGAATTCCACACCGGCAAGAAGATCCTCGAGGTGGGTGACAGCGTCTCCGAGAGCCCCCGGGTGGGCGAGCACGGTCGTGATGTCCTTGAATTGAATGCCCGGTATGGGAAAGTCCGGAACGTTCCTGATGAGGCCTTCTATCTGTTCAACGCTGAGCATCCCGTTTCCCTTCCGCTTGTCTTACGAACGCGATCATTTCGTCAACGGTATTCACCGGCGTCACGCCGGGGATCGAAGACCACTCCCCCATGGCGCATACCGGCTTTCCTGCCTGCAGGGCAAAGGCTATCTCGGAGAGCGTTCCGTAGCCGCCGTCGATGGCGCACACCACAAAGCCGGAGAGAACCACGGCCCTGTTTCGTGCCGACCCGATACCTGTGGGAATGGGAATGCCCACGAAGGGGTTGGCATCCTGTGGCCTGTCACCCTGAAGTATTCCCACGGTGACGCCACCCCGGGATGCGGCGCCCTCACAGACTGCCGCCATCACACCCCCCATGCCGCCACAGACCACGGCGTACCCGCCTGCAGCGAGTTCCACACCGAGAAGCCGGGCGGCATCCAGGAAGGAGGATTGCGCGGATGCCCCCCCAATGACACTGACAAACTTCATCCGCACTCCAGGGATGGATGGTCGGGGCGAGAGGATTCGAACCTCCGGCCTCCTAGTCCCGAACCAGGCGCGCTAACCGGACTGCGCTACGCCCCGACGATCGACAGGGGTCAAATCTAAAGAAGAAAGCCCAAAGCCGCAAACACACCCGTCACGATGAGCATGACCACCGCCCCGGCCACACAGACACCCAGGGCAATCGACGGAAGGGCGAGCCTGCGCGGAATCCCGAAAAGAAACGCGGCCATGGCTCCCGTCCAGGCGCCGGTCACCGGAAGGGGAATCGCCACGAAAACCGCCAGCCCCAAAGCCCTGTACTTCTCGACATTGGCGCCGGCCTTCCTTCTGGTCCTCTCGAAGAGCCATTTGAAGAACCTGTCGAAGAGGCTCCAGCGGGAGAGCCATCCACTGACAGGCCCGAGGAACCACAGGATGAATGGTACCGGGAGCATGTTCCCGGCCACGGCCAGCAGATACACCTTCCACCAGGGCCAATGCCACGAGTCGGCCATGAGCGTCATGGCGACCGGAATGCTTGCCCTGAGCTCGGTGAGTGGAAGGGCCGAGATGAGAAGCATTGTCAGTTCCCCCGGCAAGCCAGACATCCACCTCAGGATTGCCAGGGCGACGCTTTCACCCATTCCACCCCCCCTTCCCCACCAGGGGCACGAATGAGCACTGGAATGCTTCCTTTTCCTCCATACCCGACTCCCCCTTCCTGAGAACGGTGAAGGTCTGGGTGTTGCGGTCGCCCACCGGTATGCCGGCGAGTCCCCCGGTTTTGAGCTGGTCGGCCACATCCCGTGGAAGCGAAGGGGCGCCGGCACTGTAAAGGACCGCGTCGTAGGGCGCAAGGGAGGGCCAGCCCAAAGACCCGTCACCGAAATGCACTACGACGTTCCTGACGCCGACCCGGTCGAGGATCGCCCTGGAGGAATTGACGAGCCCCAGAACGGCTTCCACGCAGACGACCCTGTCGAACAGCCGGGACGCCACCGCTGCAAGGTAGCCGCTTCCGCTTCCGACCTCGAGCATCAGCCCCCCGAAGGACTCCGAGACAGCGGACAGCATCCGTAGCACAGTGGCGGGTTTGCTGATGGTCTGACCAAAACCTATTGGCAGCGCTGCATCGGTGCAGGCGAGGTGCGCGAACGCAGGGCTCACGAAGAGTTCCCTGGGGGTCTGCGCCATCGCTTCCGTCACCCTTGGATCCGCCTCGGGGTACAGCCGTTCAAGGCGGCGTGCAAGCTCGTGGGAGGCGGAGAGGTGATTCTGCATAGGGTCTCCCTGTTGAAAAAGAGGCCCGGAGGCCTCTTTTACCTGGTCGGGGCGACTGGATTCGAACCAGCGACCACTTGAACCCCATTCAAGTGCGCTACCGGACTGCGCTACGCCCCGGCGGAGCCGTAATCCTAATCCTGCCCACCTTCGGCGTCAACCTTCATCGGGTCGCTCGAGAGCACCCTGATGATGTCACGGATCTCGCTTCGGACGGAGTCCAGATAACCGTCCTGCTCATCGCTTTCTGATGGCTGTTCGGGTTCGAGTTCCAGCGCCATCTGGCCCTGGGCCTTCTTCATCTCCTCGAGCTTCTTCCTGGCTCCCTCGATCGTGTAACCCTCATCGTAGAGCAGCCTTTTTATGTACTGCAGGGTCCGGACATCGCCGGGTCTGTACACCCTGTTGCCCGCCTTGTTCTTGTGGGGGTTGAGCATGGGAAAGGCCGTCTCCCAGTACCGAAGGACATGGGGTTTGAGGTCGAGGATCCTGCAGACCTCGCTGATGGGGTAATAAAGCTTTTCATTCATTTCTTCCGCCCCCGGAAAAGCTTCTTCCAGATCGGAGAACCCTTTCCCTCGAGCCTGTCGAGGTCCTCCAGCGCCTTTCTGGCGCCTTCATGATCCTCCTGCCAGGATAATGCGTTCTCAAAACTCTTTCTCGCAAGAGCGAACTGCTCCGCTCTGGTGTAGATCCTGCCGAGGAGGAAGTGGTTCTCGGGGTTGAAGTACTCGGCCTCGCAGGCCGCCTTCAGGTACTCGGCCGCCTCGCGAAGACGCCCCCTGCCGTCGGCGGCGATCGCCTGCATCCGCCTCACCTCGGGGTCTTTCGGGAATGCCATCGACGCCTTGTTCAGTAGGTCGCCCGATTTCCAGAAATCTCCCTCACGGATCAGCCTGCCAGCTGCGGCCTTGATCCTGGCCAGGGTGCGGGGGTCCATGGCGCCGCCGGGTCTGGGAGCTTCGGCTGCTTCGGCCCGGCGCTGCCTTTCGCGAACGGGAGCCTGCTGGGCCGGGGCTTCCTCCTCAGCGGTCTCTTCTGTGGGTACGGCCTCCTGGATGACTACCGGTTCGGGCTCCCAGGGCATCGTCTCGGCTATTTCCTCGTCGTACTTCTCACGTTCGGCGGGATCACTGAGAACAAGGTACGCCTCGTTGATCCTGGCGAACTTCGAGACCGTCTCGGGTGAATCACCGGCCACGTCCGGATGAAACTTCCTTGCGAGCTCGAAGTAGGCCAGGTCAACGTCTTCCCTGGAAGCCTTTCTTCCTATCCCGAGAACCTGGTAGTGACTGCCGTAGGAGTCAGCGGGCATCCCTACCTCAGTACTGTGAAGGCCCTGCTGGCTGACGCGCCGTTTTCCCTCGCAACTATGTAGTAGACACCGTTGGCCATCTCAGCCGGAAGCGCCCAGGAACCGGAGCCGGATACCCTGGCGACAACCCTGCCGGAAAGGTCGTGCACGGAAACGGCCGGCGCGCTGAACCCCTGCACGGTGAAGGAGAGGACCGATCCAACCGGGTTCGCGGTTACGTCAACGGAGGGCGCGGCACCTTCGCCGACACCGGCGTGTTCCTGTTCGGAAATGCCCACACTGGCCAGCAGGTTCATGCAGATCAGCTTGTTCATGGAGCGGCACTCGAGGTTGTTCGTCACGATCAGGGTCGTGTCGTTCTGGGAGCCCCAGAAACCGTTGTCATCGACCTCGGGGGTGAAGAAGAACATTCCGTGCTCGCCGTACTCCCAGTCGCAGGCATCGCCGTTCGAGGGGTAGTTCAGCACTTCGTAGCACCTGCCCCATTCGTAGCCGATGGGTCCCGCCATCTGGGCGCCCCAGCTCTGGAACGTTGCCTGATCGGGGGTTGGCTGGTTGTTGTATCCCCACGGGTAGATCAGGTATCCGCCGTATGTGTGGTAGTTGAAGCCGCCAAGGGGCATAAGCTCCTCGATGAGGTCGCGCAGGCCCTGGGTCTCAAGCTCGGAGAAGGCCGCCGATCCCCTGTAGGTCTCGCTGTAGGGGTCTGGGCTTGAACCCTGGTTGTCGTACCCCCACATGTAGCTCCAGTTCCTGTTGAGGTCGATCCCGCTGGAGGATACCGGATAGCTGTAGTTCATGTTCTTGCGGTGGTTGGGGCCGCCTGAGGGAAGGTTGTAGTAGTAGGCGTCGATGTTGACCATGGGAACGAAGTAGACCTGGGCGTTGTCGAGGATGAATGTCGCCATGGTGTCGCTGCCGTACTCGCTGGTGAGCCACTGCGCAAAGTCGATTACCGCGGAGTTGGCCCCCGGTTCGCGCCCGTGAGTGAGTGCGTTGAAGAGGATGACCGGCGCGTCGGGGTCGGCATTGGTTATTCTGACGTGGTAGATGTCGCGGCCCTGGTAGGACTGGGCGAAGGCGACGGGAGTGTCCACCAGGTCACTGCCGGCGGCAAGGCTGGCCCAGAAGGCGTTGTTCTCGTTGGGGCCGTAGTAGTATCCGAACTCGTTCCTGCTCTGGTCGTTCATGGGCTGGGCCCACTCCTGTGGGAGAGCCTTCGCCTGCGGGAACCTCAGCAAGGCATCTTCGACAAAACGGTCCTCCACCATTATGTCTACGAAGCCCTGGCTCCTGCTGCTGTTGGCTATGTCGTAACCCATCGAGGCGACGTTCGAGAAGTCTGAATCGGTGAGGGCCGGTATCCGGATGAGCCGCCAGGCGAAGGCCCCGGACGAAAGGGTGAGAAGCAGAACGAAACACAGCGCAGCGAAACGGTTCATTGTATCCTCCTGAACATTGACAAATGGGCATGAAACAAATAGTTTCGCCCTTCACACGTGTATACCCCGGAAACACTTTCGGGTTTCAGTTCTGGCTATACTGTGAAAGGAGCCGTTCGTTGGCAAGGAGCAGGCAGTCGGTCAAGAGACACAACACCGACATTGAGAAAAGACTTCGCAACCGCAGCAAGCTCAACAGACTTCGCACAGCGTTGCGCAGGGCGGCCGAAGCCGCCGGCACCGAAGACAAGTCCGAAGCCATGAAGAAGGCCCAGAGCCTTCTCGACAAGGCCGGCCAGACAAGGCTCGTGCACCCCAACAAGGCCCGGCGCATCCAGAGCCGAATGGCCCACAAGGCAGCTGCGGAAGCTTCAAAAGCGTGATATACGGGGGGGCTTTCGGCCCCCCTCTTCACACCCCCGGGCTGATCTCGCTCTCACCCCCGGGCAGGTCCTTCACCACGAATCCCAGCGATTCCAGGCTCCGGCGCATTTCGTCGGCCTCTTCGAACAGCTTCCGGGTTCTCAGCACGCCCCTCAGGCGGGCGAGGACCGCGCAAACCTCTTCCGCTCCGGCGGACCGGCCCGCTGAGTCCAGCCTGAGCCCCAGAACTTCACCGGCCAGGTTGTCGAGGGTTTCCGCCATGAACTCGGCGCCGTCCTCACCAGCGTCCAGCATTGTGTTGCCGGCCCTGACGAAGTCGAAAAGCACGGCCAGCGCCTGTGGGGTGTTGAGGTCGTCATCCATGGCTTCCGTGAAAGCTTTTTTCGTCGCGGCGCAGAGAGCTTCCGCCCCGCCGGGAGCGTCGGAAGACGCCTTTTCGAGCCTGTTCCTGAACGAGACGAGCCTTTCAAGTGCGCTTTGTGCGCTCTGGAGGCCCTGGTCGCTGAAATCGAGAGGGCTGCGGTAATGGCTTCTGAGTATGTAAAGCCGCACCACCATGGGGTCGAACTTCTCGAAGATGTCACGGAGAAGGGTGTGGTTGCCCAGGCTTTTGCCCATCTTCCTTCCGTCAACGGTCACCATGTTGTTGTGAAGCCAGAACCTGGCGAAGGGTTTTCCCGTTGCGGCCTCGCTCTGAGCGATCTCGCACTCGTGGTGGGGGAACGAGTTCTCCAGCCCTCCACCGTGAATGTCTATCGTGTCGCCGAGGTAGCGCATGGACATGGCACTGCACTCGAGGTGCCAGCCCGGATACCCGCGTCCCCACGGGCTGTTCCACTGAAGAAGATGGGAGGCTTCGGCCTTCTTCCAAAGTGCGAAATCCCTGGGGTCGCGCTTGTCGGAGGCCGTTTCCACCCTTGTGCCCGACATGGCGTCCTCCCCGCTGCGGCCGCTGAGGCTGCCGTACCGTGGGAACGATGAGACGTCGAAGTAAACGTTGCCCCCGCTGACGTAGGCGTGCCCCCCCGCGATGAGTTTCCCGACCAGTTCGATCTGCTCGGGAATGTGGCCCGAAGCCCGGGGCGAAACATCCGGCCGCAGGTTGTTCAGGGCGTCCATGTCGTGGAAATAACTGGCGGTGTACTTCTCCGCCAACTCCATGGGTTCGAGCTTCTCGAGCACTGCCTGCTTCTGGAGCTTGTCCTCGCCCTGGTCGGCGTCGTCGGTGAGGTGCCCGACATCCGTGATGTTCTGAACGTAACGCACGCTGTAACCCCTGCTTCGCAGCCAGCGCACCAGCACATCGAAGCCGACGTAGCTCTTCCCGTGACCGAGATGGCTGTGGCCGTAGACGGTGGGACCGCAGACGTAAATACCGACGAATGGAGGGTTAAGGGGTTCGAATTCCTCCTTCGTCCTGGTGACGGAATTGTAAAGCTTCACGGCGCACCCATTCCTTCGTAGTCTATCTTCATGGCCTCCCGCACCATCTCCATCGTGCGGGCGCCCTCCCTCCGGGCGGACTCGGTCCCCCTGGCGAGAATCTCCTCCACCACGCCGGGTCTGTCGTACCGGGCCCGCCGGTCCCTCACGGGGTCGAGAAGCTCGTTGAGAATGCGGGCCAGGTTCTTCTTGCACGCGACACAGCCGATGGTTCCGCCCCGGCACGATGACTCGATCCCGGGGACCTCTGAGGCGTTGAATGCCTTGTGCCAGGCGAAAACCGTACAGACCTCGGGATGGCCGGGGTCGTCCTTCCTTATCCTGGCCGGGTCGGTCACCGCGGACATGACCTTCGTCCGGACCTCGTCCGCGGTATCCTTCAGATAGATGGCGTTTCCCAGGGATTTGCTCATCTTTGCGCCCCCATCCAGGCCGACAAGCCTCGGTACGTCGCTCACCAGTGCCCTGGGTTCGGGAAACACGTCGCCGTAAAGCTCGTTGAAACGCCTGGCCACGAACCTTGTGACCTCGACGTGGGGAAGCTGGTCCTCGCCCACCGGTACAAGGTTTGCCCTGCAGAACAGGATGTCGGCGGCCTGGCTCACGGGGTAGCCCAGGAAGCCGTAGGTCATGTCGGTGTAGCCGTACTGCCTGGCCTCGGTCTTGATCGTGGGGTTGTGCCTGAGCCTGCTCACCGTCACGAAGAGCCCGAAAAGCACCGTGAGCTCGGCAATCTCCGGAACCATGCTCTGAATGAAAATGCTTGCGCGGTCAGGGTCAAGCCCCGCACTGATGTTGTCGAGCGCAACCTCCCGGGAATGGACCTTCAGAAGGCCGGGGGTTTCCCAGTGGGTGGTCAGGGCCTGGACATCTGCGATGATGATGTAGGTGTCCAGCGAGTCCTGGAGCTTCACCCTGTTCCGCAGCGAGCCGACGTAGTGCCCGAGATGAAGGGGACCTGTGGGGCGGTCGCCCGTGAGTATCCGTTCCATCGTGATGTGTCTCCCCTATTGCTTTTCGAGTATGACCGGGGTGTCCTGTTCCCTGAAGGCCCTCAGATCGATCTCGCCCGCGTGGTTCTCCACAAGGCTGATGATCCGTTCGACGGCAGGCCTCACCGAGGGACAGTACTCGGGATACTCTTCGAGGTATCTGAGGGTTCTCGGGATGTGGTTCAGGTACCTGGACCTGCCCAGCGCCCTGTACTGCCAGGCGAACGTGCCCAGCGCCTTCACGTTCCGCTGAACGGCGGTGAAAATGAAATGGAAGATGTTGGAGCCCCCCGGACCCGTCAGGTACTGCAGCGCAGTGTGCTTCCACTCGTCCCCGATGTCCCTGTAGCTGTCGCGGAGAAGACTTGCGGCATCGTAGGTGGCGGGGCCGAGCCGGGCATCCTGCCAGTCCACTATCCTGAGCCTGTTGTCCTTCACCATGAGGTTCGCGCCGTGGTAGTCGCGGTGGCACAGCACCGTGTTGCCCTCCATGGCCCTTTCGCAAAGCATCCTGAGGTGGAGCTGGAGGTCGAGAAGCTGGTCGAGGGGCACCCGCAGCAGCCTGAAAAAGAGGTGTTCGAGCGTGTGTTCCATCTCCGCCATGAAAAAGCTCGCGGTGAAGTAACGCCGCCCCGCGACGGAGGATTTCGCGGCCTCTTTCGGAATGCTCTTGTGCAGGTGCTTCAGCATGTCCAGCGCCTGCCTGGTCAGGACAAGGTATGCTTCGGGGCTCTCGATGTCCAGGAGCCTTACGCTTCCCAGGTCCTCCTGAACGGCGAAGCCCAGGTCCGGGGAGCAATGGTAAAGAGCGGGAACCGGAAAACCGTGCTTCTGGAGCAGACTGTGAACGTCCATCCAGGGCCAGAGCGGAACGCGCCGGCTGTCCATGGCGACGAAGGATGAACCTCTGGCCGTGAACCTGAAGAACCTGCGGTTCGAGGCGTCGCCGGAGATGGCCGAGATCCCGTCGATGTCGGGGTACCTCTCGGTCAGCCAGCTGCGGAAATCATCATTGATGGTGTGCAAGATCGCTCCTTCGGGCAAACCAGGGCAGCACCGCGTTCTCAAGTCTTGAGCCGGCGCTGACCGAGGACCCTTCCAGCATCACCGAATCCTGTATGACGGCTCCCGGTTCCACAACGCAACCCTTCGATACATGGCAATTGCCGAGGACGCTCGCATCGGGCGAAACGCTCGCCCCGGGGTGTATGAACCCCCCGTGGGCAAGGAGGTTGCGCCTGTATATGTCGACTTCGCCCATGTCTGCCCACTCCTCGACCTGCTCATAACCTGCAGGTTCTCCGATAATAAGGGGTGAGAGAAGCCCCTGGAAGCCCTGCAGTCTCGCCGCCCTCCGGGCGGCTTCGGGTTCGATCACGCAAACCCCCATGTAGTGCCTTGGAACACCTTTCACCACCACTTTACCATAGCTGCCCCAACGGGGAAAGTCACCGCACAAAAGGGTGCACAGCGCACCCGAAGCCCGGTGATGGCAGATGAGGCCCCCGAGATCGGCCCTTACCATCATGTCCGTGTTCATGAGCATCCATGGCCCCGTCATTGTGCCCGCAAGCCCCGCGAGTGTTGCCGCGGCGCCAAGGGGTCTCTCCTCGAACAGAAGCACCGCTTCTCTGCGGGATGCCCTTAGTGTTTCCCCGAGGACCATGTCGGGGCACCGGCTGGCATTGACGAAAAGACGTTCCGGATCGAGCCGGCCCGCTTCGGTTGCCAGGAGCCCCAGAAGGGTCTGGTCGCGGAAAGGAAGCAAGGCTTTCGGCCGGAGCAGCGAAAGGGGTTCTGCCCTTCTGCCGAACCCGGCTGTGAGAAGCAGAACCCCTTCAAGGCCCTTCACGGCAGGGAAGCCTCTATCCGTAAACCTCACTGCGGTTGCAGTCACAAACCTTCACCCTGCGCCTCTGGGGGCGCCAGGCGCCAGTCTCTCCGTACGCGCACGCCAGGTGGACGATGGCCTGTTTCTCCTTGCCGCAAACCTTGCATACCTCCACGTGAACCGTCCTGGTTTCGTGGGCAAGCTTGGCGGTGAAGGATCTGTCCTTCTTCTTGGGCATCAGACATCCTTTCGGATCATGGCCGGGATACCGCCCGCAAGGGTCATCACGGTATCCATGAATGTTCTGTCCGAGTACTCCCTGGAAATGGCCAGGGCAGTCCCGAGAATCGCTGAAATGCCCCTTCGGACCTGAACGGCACGGTAGCGGCCCGAAGAAGCCCACCAAAACGGGCACGAGTATAACATTTCATCGGCAAGACGGGCAACATTTGCCGAGCCGCACGATCTGGCCCTTTCAAGAACGGTGTTCAGAAGCAGCCTCAGGGACTGATGGTCTGGGTTGTTCGGATCATCCCACAGCGGGAATGGCACCCCGCGTTCGATGTCGGAGGAGGAGGTTGACCAGCTGCCGTCGGGAACCGTCTCCTTTCGCCCCGGAAAGCGTTCCGCGATCTCGCCGATTGTGGCGAGGCCTGCGCCGTCGCAGTGGGAAAGGGCGTCAAGAAAGGGTTTCAGGAAGCCTTCGACCGCCCCCGGACGATGGTGTCCGAACGTCTCTCCATCCATCGCTATCACGATGTAGGAATCCTGGTCACCCATCCAGCCGCGCATCTCCTTCACGAGGCGCCTGGCGATCAACCCTCCGTCGTCGCCGTGGAAGGAGATGAAGTTGCTCCAGAAGTTCGACCTCAGAATAACCTTGATCCCGTTGTACTCGGGAATCCAGGAGGCAGGCGCCTCCCTTCCCGAAAAGACCCAGGGAACGTCGTCGGTGATGGTCCACCGGTAACCGAGCCCGGCGAGGATCGAGGCCGTCCTGCCGTCAAGCGCCATCTCGGGCGGAAAGACCCCTGAGGGGTTGCCAAACACCGGCATCAGGCTTCGGTTGCCCTCGCCGTTTATCCTGAGCTGCCTCTCCACCTCTTCAGGGGGGATGAGGGGAAACAGGGGATGAAAGGCCCCGCTCTGGGTGAATTCGCATCCTGAGCACTCCCTTGCCAGATCGAGCGTTTGGGGGCAGTGCAGTGCAAGCTGTTCGGTAAGGGAAAGATTGAGGTTCACCGTGACCTTCGAGCCCGAATCCCGAAGGAGCCTGAAGACCGGGTTGTAACATTCGGAATCGATCTTCACTACAATGCCGGGATCCTGGGTGGGTGGCTGATAGAAATGCAGCAGCAGTCCCACAAGGTTTGAGTTCATGACCCCTCCTCGATTAGAACACGGTCGCCCGCCGATATCCCGAGAAGCAGGGCGGCGGAACCGCCGGGCACGGCCAGTTCGAGAAGTCCCTGGCTTCCGTGGACAATAAGGATGGAGGCTCCCGGGGCATCTTTCCCGTAGTTCGTCGAGAGGGCCGCCGGGAAGCTTTCGTTACGCACGGATACCAGTCCTGGACGCAAACCCTGAAGATCTTCCGGTGCAGCCCAGAGAACGCAGTTCCCGAAGTGTTCAACGTGGACCACGGATGTCGTGAGAGCACCGCCGGAACGCAGGGTCTCGCCTCGTGGAAGGGTTACCGGGTCGGAACAGGGTTCAAGGAAGGCCAGCCAGCCCGGGTCGACGAGGAACCTGGCAGCCATGGGCGCAAACCAGTCACGGCCGTGGAAAGTAGTGGAAACGCCGGAGCCGGGAGGGGGAAGCAATCTCACCTCATCGGCTTCCAGCCATGAAAGCAGCCCGTTGTCGGGGCCAACGACGATCCTCTCTCCCACTCTGCAGGCAAGCCCCCTTCTCCCGGTTCCCACCCCGGGGTCGACCACCGCAAGTACGACCGATCCGTCGGGAAGCCTCGGGACCGAGGTCATCAGGTGGTAGGCGCCCTGTCGTATCGAGCCCGGACTCACGGAGTGGGTAAGGTCAATCATCGTGACCCCTTCCCCGAAGAAGGACAGAACGGCACCCTTCATCTGTGCGGTGTAGCAGTCGCTGCTTCCGAAATCGGAAAGAATGAACAGAATGGCTGACATCACGCCTACCTGTGTTTCACGATGACGAGGGTCCTGTCATCCGCCTGGGGCGCCTGGCTTCCGTGGTTCTGGACCTCTTCCAGAACCTTCCTGACGATCTGCGTGGAACCGAGGTCCATGTGGCGCATGACCGCGGCTATGAGCCCCTGCATGGTGAATTCATTGCCCCCGGGATCCATCGTTTCGGTTATCCCGTCGGTGTAGAGCACCAGAACGTCGCCCGCCTTCATCTCCAGCACGCCGTAGTCGTACCGGACATTGGGTTTGAAGCCCAGTATGAGCCCGCCTGTGTCGAGGACCACCGTCTCTCCGCCCCGCTTGACAAGAAGGGGCGGATTGTGCCCGGCATTGACGTAGGTGAGCCTGCCCGAGTCGATGTTGAGCACCCCGTAGAACAGCCCGATAAGCCCGGTTACCTGGGTTCCGGTGAGCATTGCGTTGTTCACCCTGTACATGACCTCGCTTATGCTGAAAATGCTCTGGACGTTTGCCGAGAGGCTTCCCTTGAGACCCGCCATCGTGAGCGCCGCGGGAATGCCCTTGCCCGTCACGTCCGCCACGGCGAGCCCGAGGTTGTTCCCGGAAAGGGTGAAAAAGTCGTAGTAATCCCCCCCGACCTCCCGTGCAGGCCTGTAGTAAGAAGCAATGTCGTACCCGTCAAGGCTCGGTGGACCCGCAGGCATCAGGTCGTACTGGATTCGCCTCGCGGTGCTGAGTTCCCCCGCAATGCCGCCCCCGTTGTCCAGCCGTCCGAGGAACAGGTCGGGCATCTTGGATCGCAGCGTGCTGCTGTTGGTTATATCGGGATGCCTTGTCACTATGCTCACTGCCGCGAGTCTCACGTCCTCCGCGGTATCGGTCAGGAGGTCGGCAAGGTGTTCCTCGAGCGCGGGGCTGTCCACGCACCCCAGGCGCTCGACCGCCCAGAGGGCCTCGAGACGCACGGGAGCCGAAGAATCCCCAAGCGCCCTGGCTATGAGGGGCATCCGTTCCTGGGGAGTGAGGTTCACCGACCGGAAGAACCCCGAGAATGTCCTGAGCCTCACGAACGAGTCGGAATCGTCGATGAGCTTTTCGGCGATGCGGTACCGTCTGGTCTCTTCCCGGCCCCAGAACTCCCCTCCCGCCTCGCCCGCAGCTGCCCTGACGGACCTTTCCGGATCCCCTGAAAGCAGCTCGAGAAGGATCCCGGTCTCTTCAGTGCAGGTCCCGAGGAGCCGGGCCGCCGATGCGACCGCGGCACGCACGGTCGGGGACGTGTCCTCCGCCAGGGATCGAAGGGCGCCGCCTGCCTGGGGACCTAGGGAATCACGGTTCCAGAGAAGGAACCATGGCAGTTTCGCCCTGGCCTCGACGCTTTTGCTCTCGAGCACCCTCTCGACCGCGCGCATCGAAACGTCGGCGATGTCGCTGCGTCCCGAGGAGAGAAGCCTGCTGAGCGCCTCACGCCCCCCGAAAGCCTCGTTGGAGAGGACCCTCACGATCACGGTGAGCTGGGCGTAGGGTTCGATGATCCTCAGGTATGGAAGGGCCATCTCGGCCATGGGACGGTCCCTCGGCATCTGCTCGGTGACTATCCTCCAGAGGGTGTGCCTCTCCTTGCGGTCCAGCCATTGGTAATTCATCAGCAGGTACTGGGCGACGCCCCTCCGGTCGGCATCGGGAATGTCGGCGATCATGGCCTCCCTGACCTCCCGCGAGAGGTATCTGATCCGCGAGCCCAGCTGGAACGCCACCAGCGACCTTCCGCCGGCCTTCAGCCTCTGGATGAGAAGCCAGAGGAGGTCTCCCACCTCTCCGGTAACTCCCTCGAGCTTCCTGTTGGTCAGTCCCTGGGCCAGGAACCTGAGGTCTTCGGGATTGCCCCCTTCGAGTGCGGCGTTGAGAACCTTCCGTTCCTGCGGGATCATGTCGGGAAACCTGCCGCCGATGTGAACCAGGACCTGGCGCATGACCTCGCTCGACCCGTCTTCAAGAAGGGACAGGTAATACCCCCCGGGGTCGTCGCCGACCGACCATGTCTCCATGCCGTACATGAAGGACTGCCTTACGCCGGGGGACGGGTCGGACATGATCATTTGAAGTATGTCCAGCATCCGTTCGTCCCTGCGCACCCAGTACATGGCCAGGCTTCTCGCGAGGACCACTCTCAGGTTTTCGGCACCCGACTCGATGATGAAGCGGCAGAGCCCCAGCGCCTGGCTGTCAAAGCTTTTCCTGTCGAGCAGAAGGCTGTTGAAGAAGTCTCCCAGGTTGGCGGGCTCGGTCTCGCGCGATGCGGCGAACAGAAGGGCCGCCTTCATCTCGGCGGAAAGGTCGCTGTAATGGTTGACAAGGGCGAAGCCCGCACGCCTGAGGGCCGATTCGTGGCTCCCGAGAAGCGTGTTGAACACCGCCTTCACGACAGGCGAGCCTTCCCGGCTCAGCTCGCGGGCTCCCCGGTCCACCGCGGCCATTATCGTGGTGTCACCGGCGCACAGGTGCATCTCGCCGCGGAGTTCGAGCCTTCTGAAGGGGGTGATCCCCCTGAACGCATCGGAATCGGTGTACATCGATTCGAGCCTGGCAACTCCCGTGAAATCGCCGTTGAGAAGAAGGCTGAGTCTCTCCCACGCCTCCAGCACCGCCCTTTTGAAAACCGACTCGGGTACGATGGGTTCGAACAGGGAAAGCAGTATCATGGAAGCCTTGCCGAAGGGGTCCATCTCCCAGAAGCGGGACAGAGCCCTCTCGCCCTCCCTGAGTCTCCACGACCTTCTCTCGGCGGGTTTGGGAAGAATCAGGTGTTTTCCGTCGAAGAGGCTGAAGACGGCCTCCATCTTGGACGATGATGAGGCCACCACAAGCCTTCTCCGCTTGTCGGTTGCCCTTGCCATGGTCGTTATGAAAACGTGCCAGAGGTGTGCAGGATAGTCGCCCGCATACCTTCTCATGCTGTCCAGGTCGAAAAGGATCGCGCAGTCTTCGGGGCCGCGCAGGAGGTGATCGACCTCCCTGGCGTTCACGTCACCCTCGACCAGTTCGATGGGGAGCATGCCGGCCTGGGCCGACCTGGCGATGAGTATCCTGCCGAGAGTGGTCTTGCCTGAACCGAGTGGTCCCGACAGACAGAGAAAACCGTTTTCCTGAAGGATGGATTCAGCCCTCGAAAGCACCGCCGGGTCGAGGGTTTCCTCACGAAGGTCACCCCATCCAGCAAGGAGTTCACTTCCGGACGGGTAGGGAAGCTTGTCGCGCCTCACCGCAAAGACCCACGCAGCAACGGGGCCCGACATGAGCTGCCTGACCTCGTCGACGGTATTGAAGCGCCAGAGCAACCCCTCCCCCTCGAGGCGGGACACGACCCTGTCGGAGGACTCGGTGGAGCCCGCGGCAATTGCAGCTATGGGCACCTTTCTCCGGTAGTGCGAGAAATAGCAGTAACGGAGGGGAGCGGACGGCTGCCCGTTCAATACCATGAGTACGGCGTCAGGGGCGGCATCGTCGTGATGGACGACGATCGAGTCGGCCCATCGGGGGGGCTGCACGCGAGCGGCCTCGGATACCGCAACGCTGTCCGCGCCGGCGGGAAAGGGTGCCTTCTCGGTGATGACGAGCAGTCTGAAAACGCTGTTCATGCGGTGGTCAGGTGAGGGGCCAGATGAGGGTTGCCCTGGTTTTCCCTTCCGGAGTGAGGTCGAACTCCACCCACTTGGCAAGGTTCCTGGCTATCAGGATACCCCTGCCCCTGTCGTCCAGAAGCTCGTTGCCCTCACCGGGCCTGTGGCCGAGGTCACGGTCGGGTTGCCAGCTTCCCGTGTCCTCGATCTGGAAGCTGACCCTCCCCGGCAGTACATCCACCGTGACGGTCAGGGGTTTCGCCGGATTCATCCGATTGCCGTGCTTCATGCCGTTTCTCACAAGCTCCATGACGGCGATCGACAGGCTGGTCAGCTCATCGGGCAGCACCCCCCCCGCCATGCCCACACTCTCCACGAAGACCTGAACGGTTTCCAGCATCCGTTCGTCGCTGGGGACCGACAGGCGTATTCCCTTGAGCACCTCAGCCCTCCAGGGCCGCTAGGGCCTCGGTCTCGTCGTTGAACGTATCGAACACGGTGATGAGCTTGGTGATGATGAAAAGCTCATGGATCTTCTTGGTGGCGTTGAGTATGACCATCCGGCCGCCCGCCCTGGACACCGTGGTGTGGCCGCTGACGAGCACACCGAGCCCCGAGCTGTCCATCCACGAAACACTTCCCAGGTCAACCAGGATCCTTCTGAAATCGTTGTTCACTGCGCTTTCAAAAGCGGTCTTGACTTCCATGAGGTCGGGTCCGCTGATCACCTTGCCGCTTAGCCTGATTACCTTGGCTGTTCCCTTGTTTTCCTCGGATATCTTCATGTCATCCCTCCGGGTTATGTTTTGAAACCGCTGTTACCGAACCCTGACTGCTTAGCATAGGAAAACCCCGGCCTTGGTGCAAGAAGGGGAAGGCCCGTCTCAGGCGCATACGACGAAATCAAGCCCCTCAACCATTCCCCTGTCCGCAAGGAAGTTGCGTATCCTGTCCCGGGCGCCCGGCCCGCGCGAGGCCGCCACCAGGGGAAGGCCCGCATAATCGCCGATCCTCTGCGAGTCGACCACGGGTATGCCCCTCAGTGTGCTTCCGTCCTGCCCGGGATCGGAGCAGAGGAAAGCCTCGATCCGGAAACCCCCGGCGATCATCCACCTTGAAAGCCGTCTCGCGGTCTGGCCGCTTCCCGCAAAGACTACCCTCCTTTCCCTGAGCATGGGCAGCATGGAAAGGTACATCGCCTTCGTCCTGTAGAAGGAACTCAGTGAATAGCAGGAAGACCTCCTGCTGAAACGGTCCGGTCTCTCCCTCCAGCCCAGGAGCACTCTGGGAACCTTTTCGAAACGGAAGCCCAGGGACCACAACCGAAGCCACAGCTCGTAGTCCTCGGGAAGGCCGAGATCACGGTAGCCTCCCGCCTCGATTACCGCTTTCCTGTTGAAAAAGGCCGAAGGGTGCGCAAGAGGGCTCTCAATGAAGATGTCACGGCAGATGAGGTCGTGGGTGACGAGGCCGTTCTGCCAGCTCTCGTAGCGGCGGTAGCCGGCCGAGACAGCCTTTTCGGGAAAGCACCTCACCCTGCATGACACGACGCTTCGCGGGCCAAGGGTCCGAGCCATGGAAAGCTGCAGCGAAAGCCTCTCAGGATGGCAGAGGTCATCCGCATCCAGACGGGCCACCCACTCCCCGCGGGCGGCATCGAGCCCGGTGTTCAGAGCGCTGACGAGCCCTGCACCCGCGGATTCTACCGGCCTGAACCTGTCGTCGCCCCTGCAGCACTCGTGGACGATACGCGGGGAGTCATCGGTCGAGCCGTCGTTTACCAGAACGACCTCGAAACCCTCGAGTGTCTGCCTTTTCAGAGATTTCAGGGCATCTGGAAGCCATCTGGCTTCGTTCTTGTAGGGAAGCACGACCGAGACCGGCATCACTCGGGGCCGAATGTGGCGAGCACCTGGTCGGCTGAGAACATGGGGGTGTAACAGGCCAGTCCACGGCAGGCCTGGGCGTAGGGCCGGTCAAGCGCCGGAAGCATGTTCCCTTCGATGATACCCGCCCCCTCGGGGGTGCTCGGATCCACCAGATCGACATTCTCCCGACCCGCAAGCGACACTGCCGTCTCGTGGAGCTGAACCGTGACGGAGTCGGAGGGATCGCCCACGACGTAGAAGTGGAGGGCTTCTTCCGAACCGGTTGTTTCCGGCTCTTCGACTTGCCCCCCTATGGCCTCCCTGAAGCGGGCGGCGGTCGCGGCCCCCACGATCCGTGCTGTCTCGCGGCCTTCAACAAGGACTATGGTCACGGGCAGGACCGATGGGATGTCGAACCTTTCCCGAATGGAATCTGCCTCGGAAGGGGTGAGCCAGACCACCGGCATCGCGATGGAAACCGATTCCCTGAACGACACAAGGGTGGAGAGGTCCGGGTCGCCCACTGAAACGGCGGCGAACACCGCATCCCCGGCCATCTCGCTGTAAAGGCCGTCCAGCACGGGCAGCTCGTGAACGCACGGGCTGCACCAGGTGGCCCAGAAGTTCAGAAGAACGGGACGTGTGCCGGCCGCGTCGATCAGGCTGTCGAGCGAACCCGTTCCAGTGAGCAGGACGCCCTGCTCACCGAAGACGGTTCGGGTAAGGTGCGTCGCCGCCCTGAACGCGGGAAACAGAAGAACCAGCAGGACGGGGATCCACCAGGGGAATCTACGGCCCATGACTGATGGCCTTCACCGGGCACTCCCCCACGCACTTCATGCAGCGGATGCACTCGGGCGACGAGGGAGCCCTCCAGATAGCTATTCCCATGGGACAGACCGATTCACACCTGCCGCAGCGCACGCAGGCGTCCGATACCCGCATCCGGACCACCGAAACCTTTCCCAAAAGCCCCCAGGCGGCTCCAAGCGGGCACAGGTATCTGCAGAACGGTCTCTCCACGGAAGCCGCAAGAAGGATGACGGCAACGGCCAGGGAGCTCTTCCAGAAGAAAAGGAAGCCTGTCCGGTAAAGCCCTGCGTGATCCATCGAAACAAGGGGCCAACCGGCCAGGGCAGTGCCCGCGGGACAGACCGCCTTGCAGAACCATGGGTCACCGGGAGCAGCGGGAGAACCCCTGAGAAAAAGCGGCAGCAGGAGGACGAACATTAAGAGCATGGCGAACTTGAGCGGGCGGAACCCCTCTGGCACCCTGATCCGGGGAATTGGCAGCCCGTTCAGGAGTTCCTGCACCAGACCGAAGGGGCAGACCCAGCCGCACGCGAGCCTTCCCGATGAAAGCCCCACGGCTGCGATGAACCCGAACGGGGCCAGCAGGGCAAGGGCTTCCGGCCTGCCCGTGGAAAGTGCGCCCAGGATCATGGGCGAGGCCAGAATGGCCTGAAGGGAACCGGCCGGACAGGCGAGAACCGACGAAGGCGTACTGTAACACCACAGACCCGGTATGGGGAACATCTTGGAGATGCCCGTGAAGATGCCGCCCGTCACCCAGCCCGAAAGATGGAGGTTCGTGCCCAGAAGGGCCGTGAACTGGACTGCTTTCCGGACTGGAGAGCGCATCAGCCTATGCCTATGCATTCAAGGCAGACGTTTGCCGCCTTGTAAAGGATTACCAGAGGATCACCGAGCAGGTAACCGGCGGCTGTCAGAACTAGCGCCAGCAGGAGAAGGGCTGTTCTGAGTGAAATGGAGGCGGCGACCAGATTTGAACTGGTGAATGGCGGATTTGCAGTCCACTGCCTTCCCACTTGGCTACGCCGCCTCTCAGTGGAGCGCTGCAAAGATACTATGGCTTGTCTCCGCTTGTCCAGTCGAGGCCCACCCAGAAGCCTTCTTCCCACACCATGGAACCGAAGGGAGACTGAACCTCGGGAACGACGAACATGCTGACCCTCCCCAGATGGTCGGAATCGCGTACGTCTCCCGAGACTCCCCCGATGGCCAGGATGAGGTCGATGACCTCGTACGGGCCGAGCACCTCGAGCAGCTCGAAGGCGTCAAACCCCAGACCGAGGTCAAGCACCACGATCTCACCGGTCTCGGGAACGCCGAATTCACCAGTGAACAGGCCCGTGGCGACCTGGGTCCTGCTGACATCCGGACCTGCGTCGGTGTCGAGGTAGACGTCGTAGTCAAGGCTTGCAAGCGTCAGTGGAACAGCCGTTATCCATTGATATGAGATGTTGGGGTTTTTGACTCCCAGTCCCACCGTCATGTCTACCGGGCACTGTCCCTGAAGCCAGTACGAAAGAACCGTGGCGGCCTGTTCAAGGCTGAGGATTTCCAGTTCATCCACGGGTATTCCGCAGATGGTGACGGACTGGGTGTTCTCCACCCTGAACCTCGCCCACAGAAGGGCCATGGGGCCTGTGGAATCGCACCCCGAGGCAAGAAGGACAAGGATGGCCGGAAAAAGCAGGTATTTCATGGATCCTCCTCAATCCCCGTTTCCGAACAGAACATCATGAAGCTCCGGGGAAACATACACCGCCAGGGCCTCGGATGGATCATCCATCAGTCTCCAGAACACCTGGGAGACAGTATCCGTCATGAAGGGACGCTCACCTTCCACTGCAACTATCTCGCCATTGAACGGAAACACCACCACGGGATTCCCGGGGGAGGGGCAGGTTCCGAACCCCCATTCCCCATCGCTGTACTCCGTGTACACCAGGTTCCGTTCCCGGAGTTCCAGGTCCATCCCTCCGTTCACGAGGCTCCACGAGCCGGTGGCGCCCATGATGCAGCTCAGACCTGGTTGAACATGGTAGAAGTAGGCTCCGTCGGGGAAAAGGAACAACGCCTCCCCCACACCAGCCGGTATGCAATCGACCGAGTGCCAGAACCCGACCATGTCCCCGTCTGAAACCGCTGACGCGAGAAGCAGGATGAGAGGAAAGCTCATCAGATCATCCCCGCCCTGACCCGCCCGGCCATAACAGAGTTTCCGGCTTCCTCGAGCGCTGAGGCATATGCCTCAAGGGCCGCATTGTAGTCCTTCCTCGAGATGCACCCCGAGGGGATGTCCTCTCCTGGATCAAGCATCTCGTGGGCCTGTCTGCCCAGAAGAACGAGTGAAGCCTGGTCGACGGCCTCGAAGCACTCCACCCCTCCGCCAGCCCTCGCGCACCTGAACGCCGCCTCCAGGAAGTGAAGGCAAAGCTGCCTGCCGTTTGGCATGGACTGCGGGTACATGATCATCTCCACCGTTGAGGATGCCTCGGCAAGCCTTCCCTGGGAAAGCAGGTCCATCACACGTTCGTAATCCGCCGTGTACGGATCCTCAACCCCGCTTTCCAGAAGGGTCAGCGTTCCCCCGGAGAGAAGGTATGTGGAACTCGAGTATACCGCCGTGTAGGGAGCCTGTGATGCCACCTCGATGGTGGATCCGGCAGGTTTGAAGACAGCGTCGGTCTTTGCCGGATTGAACAGACCGGGAAATGGTGCGAACCCCGTCACCGCGGTCTCTCCGTCCAATGACAGTGCAACGACCGCCGACCCGTCGGACAGCAGATCGTAGACGAGCCAGGCGTCGCCGTCGTATTCGTAGACCGGAATGAATCCTGAGTAGGCGGCAAGTATGAGAAGCAGCATTAAAAAACCTCCCGGGTTGATCCGGAAGGAAGATAACTGAACCATGAAAAAAAGTGGAGCGGGAAACGAGACTCGAACTCGCGACAACTACCTTGGCAAGGTAGGGCTCTACCAACTGAGCTATTCCCGCTCCGAAATCACGGGGGGTTATATGGTCACGCCTTCCCGAACTGTCAAGGCCGTTCTGAATGCACTAACGCTCCACCACCCATGCGTCGGTCCAGCCCAGGGCCCTGACCGAAGCCTGAAGGGCCAGGGCCTGTTCACGGTTCTCGAAGGAACCCACGCGCACCTTGTGGTAAGCCCCCTCTGGATCGACGAAGACAGGTTGTTCGAGAAGCCCCGTGAGTTCCGCGGCAACGCCCGCGGCTGCCTCGGGCGTTGAACATGCCGCTACCTGCACGCTGAACCGGCCATTGCCTGCCGGTTCCGCCCGGGAAGCCTCCTGAACACCGCCAGGCACGGCAATGGTGACTATCTCGCCGAAACCTGCGAACGGATCGCCCCCGTATGCCGGAGAGTCTCCGTACGGGTCCGAATTGGAGTCTGCCGAACCGTTCTCCGGCACGGTGGACGTTGTGCCGCATGCAGCCGCAAGGATCAGGACAGCGATCAGGACGACTCTAGGCATTTTCGACCTCCGCGGTTCGAATGAAGGCGTCAAGAAGCGGAAGCATGATCTCGTGATGCCCCGTGATGGAGAGAGCGACCCCTCCCAGGGCTGCCACAGGCCTGGCCAGAACATTCTGAGACGGCCTGTACTGCCTGATCATGTCGAAATCCGCACAGGTTATGTCATTCACCTGAAAACCGACGTTCCTTGCGCAGGTGAGGGCCTTGAGGAATACCTCGGGCATTGCGACGGCGCTTCCGGCATTCACCGCAACGCCTCCCCCCAGGTTGCCCAGAACCGTTCCAAACCTGTTGAAGTCCCTTTCTGCAGCGGCCGCGAGCTTCTCCCATGAAACCGCAGGGAGGGGGTGGACGATGTCGCAGCCAAGTCCGGGATGAACCGTTCCGGGAACTCCCTTCTGGGCCGCCATGGCCAGAGGGCTGACTTCGGGGTCCCCACCCTTTTCAAGGATCACCCGGCCGATCCCCTCGCCCAGAAAACCCGCCCCCTCGAGCGCACGGGCATACATGTCACCCGTTTCGCGCCACATGCCGAAACTGCCGTCGGCGATCCCCTTCTCCACATCCTCGGAGGTCTGTCCGAAGAGGGCGAGTTCCATGTCGTGTATCGAGCCGGCGCCATTGGTGGCGACCGCCGTGAACACGCCGTCGCGTATCCACCGGCACAGAAGGGGACCGAGACCGCACTTGATGACGTGCCCCCCGTACATCAGAAGCCTTTCTGAGCCGTTCATCCGTGACTTCGAGAACGCGATGGCGAGAGTCTTCATGGACTTCACGGCCAGAACGTCGGGCAGGCCGAGGATGAAGCCGGAAAGGGGGGAGGACGCGTCCCAGCGGCCCGCGAGGACTGCATGGCCCACTTTCGATACCCTTCCTTCGAGGCTCTTGAGGGTGAGCCCGTTCCTGTCAAACCGCTTCGTACTTCACCTCCACCAGTGTGAGCCCGCATGCGGGAAGCGAGGGGCCTGCGGCCACTGCCCTTCCGCCCCCGAGAAGGTCCCTCACCACATCGGGTGACAGTTTTCCCGTTCCGACCCTCAGCAGGGTGCCTGCCCAGAGCCGCACGACTCCCCGCAGGAATCTGTCGGAAGTTATGCGAATAGTCCACCCTTCCTGATCCTCAGTTACCCCCGCCTCCCTTACGTCCATGTTCCATGTGGAGTTGCCCCCGCCGGTCTTTGCGAAAGCCCTCCAGTCGGCTCGCCCGAGGGAAAGGGCAGCGGCGGCGTTCATGGCTCCGGTGTCGAGCGTCAACCAGGGCTGGAACTCGGTCCGGGCCTTCAGAGGGCTCCGGCGCCGGCCTATCCTGTAATGGTATGTCCGCTCGACTGCGTCGAACCTTGCATTGAACGTGTCGCGGACAGGGAACCAGCGTATGAGGGCTATGTCACGGGGAAGGATCCGGGCCAGGGCGGAGAGCCTCTCCCCTCCCCTGTCGAGGTCCAGATGGGCGGGCATTGCCAGGGCGTGAACACCGGCATCGGTGCGGCCTGCTCCCGTGACCGGAACCCTGTTGCCGGTGATCTTTTCCAGGCAGCACTCGATCTCGCCCTGAACAGTGCGTTCACCGGGCTGGTACTGAAACCCCCTGAATCCGGTCCCGTCGAACTCGAAGTAAGCAAGATACCTGGGCATCGGTGCCTTTCAGATGAACCCGGCAACGGAGAGTGAGAGCATTGCCCAACCCAGACCGGCCAGAACGGTTCCGGTGACGGACACCGGCACATGCTTCATTTCGGGAACTGCTTCACGCAGTACCCTTTCTGCGACGATTGCCACCCTCCTCGCACGGGAGGGCTCGTTCCGGGTCTCGGACCATGCAAGCCTGGTGAGGGCGGCTGAAGGGCCAGCCAGCTGAAGCGTTACGAGAAGGGGCTCAAGGGGGCGGCGCAGCGCCGGGACCCTGCGAACCGCCCCGCCGATTACCATTGCCGCCCCGCCGCTTCCCAGAACCCACGCGAAGTAAGAGCCGCCGGATGCCGCGGCCAGCCAGCGCAGCGATGTAACCACAGCTTCCGGTGAGGCGAGCAGGGCCCAACCCAGCGACACCGCCGGTGGAAGGCACATGACGGAAAGCCTTTTCAGGTACGCGGCGCCGCCTGTGATGACTCCTGCCAGGGGAAAGACGGCGAACAGGAATAGGCTGCCCGGAAAGCAGATAAAGGCTGAGGCCGGTGTGCCTGTCATGGCCGCGAACACAAGGATCGCCCGGGTCAAGAAGAAGCTTCCATGTCGCGGGCAAGGAGCTTCTGCACGATGTGGAACTCTGAGGGGGGTGCCGAGTTGAACTCCATTTCCTCGCCTGTCACGGGGTGCAGGAAGCCGAGGGTTTCCGCATGGAGCATGTGGTGACCGGCGAGCCTCACCGCGTCAGCCACCAGCTCGCGGTCAGCCTTCGTTGACGAATGACCGGCCGGCTTCATCCCGCCGTACTTCTCGTCGGCAATGACGGGGCACCCCATGCAGGTTGCTCCGTGAACACGGATCTGATGGGTGCGCCCTGTCTCGAGACGGAACTCGATGAGGTCAGAAAAGCGGAAAGCCTTTATTACCTTATAGTTGGTGACGGCCCTCCTGCCACCGGGCACGACGGCCATTTTCTGACGGTTGACGGGATGGCGGCCTATGGGCGCGTCTATCCTCCCCTGCGGGGGCTCGGGATGGTTCCAGCAAAGGGCCAGGTACCTGCGTTTGACGCTCCTTGCCGAGAGCTGGCCGGAAAGACCCCTGTGGGCGGTGTCACTCTTCGCGGCCACAAGAAGGCCGGTGGTGTCCTTGTCGAGCCTGTGGACGATCCCGGGACGGAGTTCGCCGCTGATGCCCGAGAGGCTTTTGCAGTGGAAAAGAAGGGCGTTGACGAGTGTTCCGCTCCGGGCGAAGGCCGTTGGATGAACGACGAAGCCGGGCTGCTTGTTGATGACGATCAGGTGGTCGTCCTCGAAAACGACGTCCAGCGGGATGTCTTCGGGGGAGAGCTCTATCGGCTCGGGGTCGGGAACTTCCAGTGAAACGGTCTGACCCTGGTGAAGCCTGGCGGAGGGCTTGGCGTTTGCCTGGCCCTCCACCGTCACGTAACCGTTCCGGATCAGCGTGCTTATGTAGCTTCGGCTCTGGTCGACGTCCTCCTGGCTTACCAGGAAGCAGTCCAGCCTGATCCCTTCATCTTCTTCCTCGACGGAAAAACAGAGTCTCGCCAATTACTGCGTGCGAAGTATGAGATGGTAGCCGAACTGGGTCTCGACCACTCCGGACATCTCACCTACGCCAAGGCTGAAGGCGGCCTGCTCGAAGGCGGGGACCATTGCGCCGCGCCCGAACACGCCGAGTGCTCCGCCGTCGGCGCCCGAAGGGCAGTCCGAGTACTCGCTGGCGGCCTGGGCGAATTCTATCTCACCCGCGGCGATCCTGCCCTCGATCTCGGTTATGAGGTTCCTGGCCTCTTCCTGCGTACGTTCCACACCCTGGACCTGGCTTCCCGCGTAGCTGATGAGAATATGGCTGGCTCCAACTGCTGTCACTTCCCCGACCCCCCCGTCAGTGCTGGTTGTGTCCGGCACTTCCACCGGTATGTCTTCGACCGGTGGCTGGGAAGCCTCTCCCGGGACTGGTGATTCGCCGCAGGCGGTTGCGAGCAGGGCGACCGCCATGATGGAAAGAAGCAATACCTTCACGAAATCCTCCTTGCTGATTGAAACCCCGGGAAATATACCGCTACGGGAATGGGTGTTGACAGGGGTCGAGGGCATTACCGATACTTCAAACCATATGGTGTGTATTTTTCATCCGACAGGAAAGGGGTGCGCCGTTGAATCGGGACATGTACTTCGCCGCCAGAACCCGTGGAATGAAAAGGTCCGTGATAAGGGAACTCCTGAAACTCACGAGTAAACCGGAGGTCATCAGTTTCGCGGGGGGGCTCCCCGCCCCGAGAACATTCCCGGTGGATGCCGTGAGGTCTGCGGTGCTTGACGTTCTTGACAACGACGCCGATCTGGCCCTTCAGTACGGCTCGACCGAGGGCAACAACTGCCTCAGGAATGAACTCGCCCGGGTCATGAAGGCCGACGGAATAGACGCCGACCCCGATCATATCCTCGTGACCACAGCCAGTCAGCAGGGTCTCGATCTCATCGCGAAGATATTCATGGATCCCGGCGACACCTGCGTGTGCGGCCTGCCCACGTATCTCGGCGGGCTGCAGGCCATCCGGAGCTACGAGGGTATTCCCGTGGGTACCGCTCTCGACGATCACGGAATGATCCCGGAGGAGCTGGTTAAGACCCTGGACATGCTGGAAGCACAGAACCGCAGGCCAAGGTTCCTTTACATCATCCCCGACTTCCAGAACCCCGCAGGGGTCACCATACCCGCGGAACGGCGCAGGAAGATCGTGCAGATCGCAAGGGAGCGCGACTACCTGATCGTGGAGGACACGCCCTACCGGCAGATCCGCTTCGAGGGCGAGCATCAGCCCACATTCCAGAGCCTCGCCCCGGAACGGGTCATCTCCCTCTATACCTTCAGCAAGATCATGCTTCCTGGATTCAGGATCGGCTGGGCATACGGCCCCGAGTGGATCGTCGACAAGATGATCATGGCCAAACAGTCGGCAGACCTCTGCACAACGCCATTCTGCCAGGCCATTGCCGCAAAGATGCTCAAAGACGGCGTTCTGGAGAGGGGTCTTGCCGAGACGATCAAGCTGTACCGCCACCGATGCGGCCTGATGCTCGAACAGCTCGACAAAAACCTTTCCGGGCTTCCAGGAGTTCACTGGACAAGGCCCGAGGGCGGCCTTTTCCTCTGGCTCAAGCTTCCAGCGGGCAACAACACAACCGAGCTGTTCGAGAAGGCCATAGAAAAGAACGTTGCATACGTCCCGGGAAGCGCCTTCTACCCCGAAGGCGATGACCATACCGGGATGCGGCTCAATTTCAGCTATTCCGACGACGGGAAGACAGTGGAGGGCGTAAAGCGCCTCAGCGCGCTCATCAGGGAGACCCTGGGGAACTAGGTTCCCCGGAAAGGATGGAGTTGAACACCTCGACGATCTACATGGGAATGAAGCTGCGAAACCCAGTGATTGTGGGAAGCAGCGGTCTCTCCTCCACACCGGAGAAGGTGAAGGCATGCTCCGATGCCGGAGCCGGCGCCGTCGTTCTGAAATCGATATTCGAGGAGCAGATCGAGAAGGATCTGGGGAACATGTCCGGAAGTTCATGGTACCCCGAAGCCGCCGACTACATCGGCAGGTACGGCATGGACAACGCCGTATCCCGTTATCTCGAGCTGTTGAAGGGTTCTGCGGGAATGGTCGACATCCCCGTGATACCCAGCATCCACTGCTTCGGTTCGGGCAAGTGGGTGGATTTTGCTGCCAGACTGGAAGATGCCGGCGCCCCGGCCCTTGAGTTGAACGCCTTCATCCTGCCGTCCGACCCCCGGAAAACCGGCCGTGAGAACGAGCAGGCGCTTCTCGACATCATCAGCCACATCAAAAAGGTCGTTTCCATCCCGGTGGCCGTGAAGGTGGGAAGCCACTTCTCCAGCCTCCCCACGTTCGCACGTGAGCTGGAGAATGCCGGCGCCGACGCCCTGGTCGTCTTCAACCGGTTCTACAGCCTCGACCTCGACATCGAGAAGCTCGAGGTCATCCCCGGCGCCAACTTCAGCACTCCCCAGGAAGCCCAGACCGTAATGCGATGGATCTCCATCCTCAAACCCCTGCTGAACTGCGACCTTGCGGCCACCACCGGTGTCCACGACGGCCCAGGGCTCGTCAAACAGCTTCTCGCCGGGGCTCGGGCCGTACAGATCTCCAGCACGCTGTACAGGAACGGTCTGGGGACCATCGGAACGATGCTGGCCTTTCTCGTCGACTGGATGAAAAGGCACGGCCACGCCTCCGTCGACTCGTTCATCGGAAGCATGGCCGCCACATCCAATCCGGCGGAATTCCTTCGCGTTCAGTTCATGAAGGTCTCTGTTGGCGAATAGCTGATACACCGGGGACACCCTGGCATTTCAAAACCAGGGTGTCCCCTGACGGAAAAGCTACCTTCCGCAGCCTCCGCAGGAACCGGGAGTCATGCCGCCGCAGCGGGGGGTCTCGGTGGTGGTCTCCCTGCAGGCGCATTCGCCGGCACTGGCACACTCTTCGGCACAGGTGCACTCACCGCCGTCACTGCATGTGCAGGCTTCTTCGCATTCGCATCCGCATTCGCAGGCGCAGTTCTCGTTCCCGGGACCTTCGGCTGGAACAGCGAACAGCAGACCTGCGAGAAGCAGTGCGGCCAGGGCAAGCTTTTTCACCGGAACTCCTTTCGTTTGCCAGAATTGTGGTGATCACATAGTATACCAGTTTAGTAGGGAATGGTTCCAGCACAGTGCCAGGCCTTGTTCACTGCGGTTTTTACCCGGGTTGTTTCCGGCTCAGGTTACCTTCCCGGCTCGTTCCTTACGGGGTGCACAGGGGTGTCAGCGTTCTTGTCGAAGAGCAGCCTCACGTCTTCCTTCATCAGGGTGACCAGCGTGAAGATGCCGAGTATGGTGCCGAAGGGCATGAAGATGCACTCGATGCCGGCCATTGCGAGGCAGAGCCCGTGCCTTGTCCTGCGTCTGATGTTCTTCCCGGCGTAGATTATGAACGCTGCGATGGTCCACGCCACAAGTATCACCAGCCCCGGAAGCACTACGAACATCCAGCCCATGAATTGCGGTGGAGCATCCCCGTCAGGGAAGTGACCGGTCACCATCGCCACCCCCATTGCCAGGTGGATGAGGAATATCGAAGCGCCGAGGATCATCAGAGCGCCCACCACGTAGTGGAACACACCCAGCAGGTCGAGAACCCTTTCGTCCTGAGTCATAAGGCCTCCTTGTCCGGTGAAGCGAAGTCCCATACTTCAGTATTTTCAGCAATTCTGCCGTTTCCGTCAAGAATGATCCCTTCCATCGCCAGCAGAGCCATCTTCATACCAGCCCCCCCCTGGAAGCCACCCGGGGAAAGGTCTGCCCTCACTGCGCGGTGGCATGGGATGATCAGCGGAAAGGGGTTCCGGGCCAGGGCGTTTCCAACCGCCCTCGCACCGGTTCCGAGCGTGCGTGCGATCCTTCCGTACGTTGTGATGCGGCCCCGGGGCACCGTGCATTCCAGAAGAAGAACGGACCTTTGGAATGCTCCGCATTCATCCAGATCGGCAAGGTCGAGTGGAACGGTCACCCCTTCCCCGTTCAAAAGGGCGGCAATCCGCTCCGCAAGGTCATCGACCGCACCGCAGGTGGCCTCCTCCCGGGAACCTTCCGTTCCGTCGATGCAAACCCTCTTAACCAGCGGATGGTCCTTCCCCGGAACCCAAAGAATGGCTGCACCGAATGGTCCGGGGGCAGCTATCCTGCGGATGAACATCACCTTCCGCCCCTCATCACGAGCCAGCTTCCCAGCGAGGTGAGGACCAGACCGATCCAGAACGGAGGTGTGAGGACCTCCCCGAGAAATACAACTGCCAGCACCGATGCAACGGCGGGTTTCAGCATGAACACCATGGATGCAGCCACTGCGCCGATGCGTCGTATGGCCCTGACGAAGGTGAGGTAGGCAACACCGCTCACGCCAAGGGTCAGATACAATGCGGCTGCAGCGTTGCCGGGGCTCGCCACAAGGGGGGCGGGCGACAGGGGCCTGCCCGAAGCGGCGAGGAAAGCGAAAAGAACTATCAGACCGGCGGCGAATGAGACCACGTTGATGGTCACCGGGTCGGTCCTGCCCGAAACCCTTTTGCCCATGACCGTGTACAGGGCGAATGCGGCTGCGGAAACCATGGCGTATGCCGTTCCCGTGTCGACGGTGAGGGTGTGAAGCCCGCTGACGATGGCAAGCCCCGCCAGACCCGAAAGAAGCCCCAGAACCTTCAGGAGATTGGCCTTCTCGGTCCCGGACAGCGCGGAAATGATGAACACGAGAACCGGGTTGGCGCAGAACACAGTGGCGGCCCTGGCCGCGGAGGTCAGTTTGACTGCGGTCTGAAGCAGCGACATTGCCAGCGCGATGTTCACAACGCCCATCAGCAGAAGCAGGGCAACGGTTCCCCCGCCGAGCGTCCTTATGCTCGAAAGCCCCCTTCGCCGGATGAGGATGATCGAAAGAACAAGGGCACCGGCGGCGAACCGCCAGAAAGTGAGGGTCAGCGGATCGATGGAACCCAGGAGGGGTTTACTGACGACTTCCATCGACGCGAAGAACACCAGGGTGACGATGAAGTCAGACAAGCGAACGCCTCCTGCGCAGGGCAGCAAAGCCGGTCGTCAGAAGGCCGGCCAGGATGATCGTCAGAAAGGGCGAAGCCTCGGGTCCGAAAGCGCCCGGATCGACCGCCGGCCTGCACAATGCCGGAAAGGCGTAACCGCTGACCCCGAAGCCCATGACTACACCTATACCGGCGTTCCACAAGAAATGTGCCAGAACCGAACCTGTCAGCCCGCCCCCCATCGCCCTCAGAAGGCAGAGCCCAATCCCCGCCAGGAATATGTTGACCATGCCCAGCGGGTCCGAGAACGGGTTGTCAAGGTGAACAACCGTGAAAAGCACTGACGAAAGAAGCATGCCCACCCCGAAACGGCCGTTCAGGGAGAGGGTGTCGGCAAGAAAGAGCCTGAAGACGAGTTCTTCGTGAAAAGCAAAGAGAAGAAGAGCCAGAAGGGTCAGGGCGACGGCTCCGGGAGTATCGTTCGAGGCTGTGATACCCGAATCGAGAAGCAGGGCCAGTGGAACAAGAAGGGCCGCCACTGGAGTGATGATGCTCCACCGGAGGCCTCCGGCATGCCATCTGTTGGTGGCCCCGGGAACCAGGAGAAGCGTCAGCGCTGCTGTCGGCAGAATGCTCACGACGCTGAAGAATGAGCTTGAAAGTATCGATCCGGCTGGCAGGATCATCCTGGCCAGAGACCACAACCCGGCCCCCAGAACCGCAAAGAGCAACCGTGGGACGGGTTTTCGAATGGATCGTTTCATGCGTGGCGGGGGGCGGTTGACCGCCCCCCTTGGCTCCGTTTCAATCAGGCGGCGGTGCCGCCCACCTTGGCTCCGTATAAATCAGAGGGATGCCAGGATGTCGAGGAAGCTCTCCGGATCAAGGCTGGCGCCCCCCACGAGGGCTCCGTTCACATCGGGCTGCGAAAGTATCCCGGAAGCATTCCCGGGGGTCACGCTGCCGCCGTAGATGATCCGTGTTTCACCCGCGAACTCTGCGCCGAGGATTTCTCCCAGGCACCCGCGGATCAGTTCGTGCACCTCCTGCGCCTGTTCGGCGGTGGCGTTCCTGCCGGTCCCGATGGCCCATACGGGCTCGTACGCTATGGCGAGGTTCGCGGGATCGGCGCCCCGGATGCCCCTGAGGGCCGCTTCGACCTGGGTCTTCACAACATGCCGGGTGCTGCCGGCCTCCCTCTCCGCAAGTGTCTCTCCCACGCAGAGGATCCCTTTCAGCCCCGCGATTATTCCGGCCTGAAGCTTCCTCGCAACCACTTCGTCGGTCTCTCCAAGAATGTGGCGACGTTCGCTGTGACCCGCAAGGAACCACGAGCAGCCCGCGCCTTTGAGCATGCCCGGGCTGATCTCGCCGGTGAAGGCCCCCTTCTCCTCCCAGTAAAGGTCCTGGCCCCCGAGCATCACACCGGCGTCTTCGGCGTGACCGGCAAGCCCGGCCAGAATGGTGAAGGGAGGGAAAAGAACGACGTCGGCGCCGAAGTGCATGGAGTTGGAGACAAGAAGGTCGTCGAGGTAGTCCTGGCCCATCTGGAGCGTTCCGTTCATCTTCCAGTTGGCCCCGACCAGGGGTCTCACGCCCGGAACCGCGATGTGTTTAAGAGCGGGAAGATCATTGCCCTGAAGCAGTTCAAGGCTTGCTCCTCCCCCCGTGGAGGCATGGGTGACCTTTTCGAGCGCACCCGCCTCGGTTACCGCCCTCAGGCTGTCGCCCCCCCCCACGATGGTCACCGCGCCGGCTGCCGTTGCGTCCGCGAGGACGAGTGCGGTTTCCCGGGTCGCCGAGTCGAAGGGGGGCACCTCGAAGAGCCCCATCGGGCCGTTCCAGACGATCGTGCCGCTTTTCATGAGAATATCGCGGAAGAGCTCAACCGATCGCGGACCGATGTCGTACCCTGCCATGTCCGGGGGAATGGAGTCCCACGGAACAGTGACCGGGGCTTCCTGCGGTGAACGGGCACAGACGTAGTCGACGGGAAGGACGAGGTTCACGCCGGCCTTTTCGGCGCTGGCCATTATCTCCCGGGCAGTTTCGATACGGTCCTCCTCCACAAGGCTCTTCCCGGTGGAAACACCCTTTGCCCGGCAGAAGGTGAAGGCCATGGCCCCGCCAATGAGTAGATCGTCGAGCTTTGGCAGGACATGCTGGATCATGGCCACCTTGTCGCTGACCTTTGCCCCGCCCATGAGAACGGTGAACGGTTTCCTTGGATGCGTTATCATCCTGCCGAAAGCCTCGAGCTCCTTCTCAACGAGCATGCCCGCGTACCCGCCGCCCATTGCCTGCGGAACTCCGGCGGTGGATGCGTGCTCCCTGTGGCAGGTTCCGAAGGCGTCGTTCACGTAGACATCAGCCAGTGATGCAAGAGAGCGGGAGAACTCGGCGTCGTTCCGTTCCTCGCCGGGATGGAAGCGCAGGTTCTCTATCACGAGGACCTGACCGGGGTGAAGACCCCTGGCCATTGCGGTGACCCTGGGCCCCGAGACACGGTCGATGAAGAACACCTCGTAGTCTTCCAGCAGCTCGGAGAGCCTCTCCGCCACCGGAGCCATGCTGTACTTCGCCTCGGGGGCTCCCTTGGGTCTGCCCAGGTGGCTTGCCAGGACCACGGGGCTTCCCTGGTCCAGAATGTATCTCAGGGTGGGCAGCGAGGCGGTTATCCTTCCGTCGTCCATCACGCGGCCGTTCTCGACCGGAACGTTCAGATCCGCCCTGAGGAAGACGGTCCTGCCACCCGTCCTGACCTCCCTGATCGAGGGGTATCTCACAACCCGACCTCCGCCATGTAGCAGAGCACGTCCACCATCCTGCTGGAGTAACCGTACTCGTTGTCGTACCAGGAGAGCACCTTGGCCATCCTGGGACCGTTCATGGAGGTGAGCTGCGAGTCGAACACCGAGCTGTGCGGGTTGCCCACGATGTCGGTGGACACCAGGGGCTCGTCGGAGTACTGGAGGATGCCCTTCATCGGGCCCTCCGCGGCGCGTTTCATGGCGGCGTTGATCTCGTCGGCGGTGGTGTCCTTCGACAGGATGCAGACGAGATCGACGACGGAGCCATCAGCAACGGGAACCCTCACGGCCATGCCGTCGAGAATGCCCTTCAGTTCGGGTATCACAAGCCCTACTGCCGCCGCCGCGCCGGTGGTGGTGGGCACCATGTTTATGGCAGCCGACCTTGCCCTGCGAAGGTCGTCGTGGGGAAGGTCGAGGATTCGCTGGTCGTTCGTGTAGGCGTGGATGGTGGTCATGAGTCCCCGTTCGATGCCGAAGGTCTCGTGAAGGACGCTGGCCACAGGAGCAAGGCAGTTGGTGGTGCAGCTGGCGGTGCTGAGGATCTGGTGTTTCTCGGGGTCGTACAGGAAGTGGTTCACACCGTAGACCACGGTCAGGTCGGCGCCGGGTTTCCCGCTTGCGGGTGCGCTTATGAGAACCCTTCTGGCGCCGGCGTTGAGGTGCAGGGCGGCCTTCTCCCTGGAGCGGAAGAAACCTGTGGACTCGATGACCACATCAACGCCCATGTCCTTCCAGGGCAGCACCGAAGGGTCCCTCTCGCTGAGGACCCTGAACTTGTCGGCTCCGGCCTGTATGTCTTCACCCTGAACCCGGACTTCGCCGGGGAACCTGCCGTGAACCGAGTCGTACTTCAAAAGGTGGGCCAGGGTGGCTGGATCGGTGAGGTCATTCACTGCCACGACGTCAACGCCGGGCCTCTTCACGGCTTCACGGTAGACGAGGCGGCCGATCCTTCCAAATCCGTTTATGGCTATCTTCACAGACATTGGGTCTCCCTTCAGTCCCTGTCGAAAAACAGCTCTGCGAGTTGGTACAAATCATCGGGAACGGTTTTCAGGGTGCCCACCGCCTCGGCGAGGGACGCTGTCTCTATCGAAGCGCCGCGCAGGACGACGATCCTGCCGGTTTCGCCGGACTCCGCCACCTCCACGGCCTTCACTCCGAGCCTTGAGCCCAGAACCCTGTCGAATGCGGAAGGCGCGCCACCCCGCTGCAGGTGACCCAGCACCACGTGCCTGGTCTCGATACCCGTGCGGTCCTCTATCTCGTTCTTGAGAACCTCGCCGATACCGATACCGGTCCCCAGCTGAACATGGCCGAAGGAATCGGTTTCGGAGGAGTGGTAGACATGGCGGGCAAGCTGCGGGTCCATGGCGCCCTCGGCAACTGCCACGATGGCGTACCTGCGACCCGCCTGGAACCTTTTTCTCAGGATCTCGCAGACCTTGTCGGTGTCGAACTCCTTCTCCGGCGTGAGGATGATGTGCGCCCCTCCCGCGAGTCCGCCGTGAACCGCCATCCAGCCTGCGTGCCTGCCCATGATCTCGACCACCATTATCCTCTCGTGGCTCATGGTGGTGGTGCGGAGTTCGTCCAGGGCTTCCATCACCCGGTTGACGGCAGTATCGAACCCAAACGTGTAGTCAGTCGCGGAGAGGTCGTTGTCTATGGTCTTGGGAACTCCGACCACCATCACGCCCATCTCCGAGAGGATGCTGGCAACGCCCAGGGTGTCTTCGCCCCCCACGGCTACAAGGCAGTCGATCCTGTTCGCGCCGAGGTTGTCCACGATCCTCTGAAAACCGTTTTCGGTCTTTCTGGGGTTGGTGCGGGAGCTGAAAAGAATGGTCCCGCCCATGGTGTGTATGCCCCTGACCGAGTCTCGTGTGAGGCTGACCGTGTCGTTCTCGAGTGCGCCTTTCCAGCCCCTGAGAAAACCGGTCACGGTATGCCCCCCCGCGACGGCCCTGACAACGACGCCCCTGATCACAGCGTTAAGCCCGGGGGCATCTCCGCCACCGGTGAGAATGCCGATATGCAAGACGAACCTCCTAGCGGAATCGTTCCGGCGGCCATCCATACGCTTGAACGGCGCGGGTCAGAACATTGAACTCGGAAAGATTCAGGGATTGCCCCCCGTCGGACAGGGCTTTGTCGGGATCGGGATGGACCTCGATCATCAGGCCGTCGGCCCCGGCCCCAAGCGAGGCCATGGAAAGCGACATGATGATGTCTCGCCTTCCGGCGGCGTGACACGGGTCCACGATCACGGGAAGGGAGCTTGACTGCCTGGCCAGGGGAACGGCGCTGATGTCGAGCGTCGACCTGGTCCAGGGCTCGAAAGTGCGTATTCCCCGCTCGCAGAGAACCACCGACTCGTTTCCCTCTTTCAGGATGTACTCTGCCGCGAGAAGCCACTCCTCGATGGTGGCCATGAAACCCCTCTTCAGAAGGACGGGTTTGCCGCACCTTCCGATCTCGGTCAGAAGAATGAAGTTGTGCATGTTCCTGGCGCCGACCTGGACCATGTCGAGGTAATCGAGGGCCGTCTCCAGCTGAGGGACCGACAGGACCTCGGAGACGACGGGAAGACCGGCATCGCGGCCGGCGCCCTTCAGCATGGCCAGCCCCTCGATCCCGAGACCCTGAAAGGAATAAGGCGATGTTCTGGGTTTCCAGGTGCCGCCCCTGAGAAGTCCGGCGCCCGAGGCCTTGACCGAGAAGGCCACCTCCCGGATCATCTCTTCATTCTCTACCGAACAGGGGCCGGCGATCAGCACCGGCGCGTCTCCGCCGAACTCAGCAGCCCCCACCCGAACCCGTCTTATTCCCAATCTCAACCTTTCAGCAGTGTGTTGGATAACATCCGGATGATCTCGCGCAGGGCGGAATCCGACACGGGGCCGGCATTATGGCCGATTGCGCTGTTGACCTGTTCCTCGAGCCAGTTCGGGTCGAAACCCGCGCCGATGCCCTGCATCAAGGCCGCCCTTGTGTTCAGAAGCCTTATGAGATCAACGTCGAGACGCAGGAGCTCACCGCGGTAGTCCGGCTCGACCTCGGTCGTGCCGACCTTTGCCCGGTCCAGCTTTCCCGAGGATGTTTTCGGAAGCCCGAGAACGAAGCGGAATTCCCTTGGTATCTTGAAGTCTTCCAGACGGTCGGTCAGGAAGCTTCTGAGGTCGGGGCCCGTCAGTGTGCTGCCCGGAGCTGTGACGATGTAGGCAACCGGGGTTTCCCCCCGCTGCGCCCGTTCCTCGCCGACCACGCAGACATCCCTGACATCGGGGTGCAGCAGGAGGACCAGCTCGACCTCGGTCGGGTAGAGTTTCAGGCCCGCGGGTTTGATCATCCCCCCCCTGCGCCCCACGAAATGCAGCCTGCCCTTGACCCGGCTGAAGATGTCTCCGCTGCGGTACCAGCCGTCCTGGAACAGCTGCGCCGTCAGCACGCGGTCCCCCATGTAACGTGATGCGAGCCCCGAGCCGCTGACCCAGAGTTCACCCCGTCCCTCCTCCACCGGCTCACCGTCTTCGTCCCTGAGGATCATCGAGTACCCGGGAACGGCCCTGGAAAGCCCCGGTTTCCCGGGATCGCCAACCAGGGCAACGCCCGAGGTCTCGGTGCTTCCCCAGACCGGGGTGACGGGCACCCCGGTGCCCCGATGGAAGACCTCCATGAAGCGCTCGTTCACGTGCATCCCGCCCGCTTCGACCACCCTGAGGCTCGAGATGTCGGCATCGTCCCTGTCAGACAGTCTGGCGAAGCTCTCGAGCTGCGGGGGGAGACCCATGAGGAATGTTACACGGTGCCGTGTGACGGCCTCGACGTGCTGCCTGGGATAGACGCCGGGGATGAGAACCGTGCGGGCGCCGAGCCAGAGACCCCTCATGAACAGTTCGTGGGGGTGGCCGATGACCCCGAAGAGCGACATGAGAACATCGTCTTCCAGAAGACCCATGGCAGCGGATACCCCGGCGGTGTTGGCGAGGAGCTGTTCATGCGTGGTGGCGGCGATCTTGGGCAACCCGGTGGAACCGCTGGTGGCGTTCAGATAGAAATCCGCCCCGGGTGGAACCGACAGTCGCTCGCCCGGTTCGAGGATTGGTGATTCAAGGTCTTCAGGCCCGAACTCGACGGTTTTCTCGGTGAACTGCACCGGGTCTTCGGATGCGCTCCAAAAGAGCACGATCCTGTTCCGGAAGCGGTTGAAGAGGGCTTCCCGTTCGTTCGAGAGCCAGTTCGGGTTCAGGCACAGAAAGGCCGCCCCCGTGGCGGAAACCGCAGTGAACGCCACGGGAAGGGCGCATGACCTGTTCACAAGGACCCCGACAACGCTCTCGGGACCTGCGCCAGCCTCGGTGAGCCTGGAGGCGAGGTGCATCGACGCCTTCTGCCACTGGCTGAAGGTCAGGCTTCGATCCGGATCGACCAGGGCGGTCTTGTCCCCCCGGCTTCCGGCATGTCTTTCCAGAAGCCCGTGTACGGTGAGTTCAGTCAATCCGCTGACCTGCTCCTACTCTTCCTGCTTGGCGCCGCAGGAGGGGCAGAACTTCGCCCCGGCTGCCAGTTCGGCGCCGCACTTCACACAGGGAGTTCCGCCAAGCTTCCTTCCGCAGTGGTGGCAGAACTTCGCCCCCGCGGGAACAGGCTGGCTGCAGCCCGGACAAAGCTCGGCGAGGGGCTTCCCGCACTCGGGGCAGAACTTGCCGTCTGCGACCATGGCTCCGCATGAACCGCACTTCACCAGTGCGGCAGCTGCACCCTGGCTGCCCTGGGCCGCCCCGGCATGCATGGACTGGCCCATCATGTTGGCCATCGCCATGCCCATTCCAAGCCCTGCGCCCATGCCCACTCCCGCGCCGGCGGCCCCGCCGTCGCCTCCGCCCTGCGCGGCGTCACCCATGGCGGTGGCTGTCTTGAACCTGAGGTACTGGTCGACATTGCCGATGGCGCCCATGGCGCTCCGCTCGTCGATGCGTTTCTGGACCTCTTCCGGCGGGGTGATCGCGCTTACGTAGAAGTCGACCAGACGAATGCCGTACTTCTCGAAGTCATCGCCCATGCGGGCTTTGGCAAGGGTGCCGATCTCGTCGTATGACTGGGCAAGGTCGAAGATGCTCTCGAGCGTCTCGCCAAGAAGGTCGGCAAGACGGCTGATTATGATGTTCTTGAGGAACTCCTCGATCGAGTCGGAGCTGTATCGACCTTCGGTGCCCACCACCTTGTTGACGAACAGCTTCGAGTCTTCGACCTTCATGGAGAAGTTGCCGAAGGCCCGGAGCCTGACCATTGCAAGTTCCTTGTCACGGAACGGTATGGGCTCTTTGGTTCCCCACTTCATGTCGGTGAAGGTCTTCTTGTTGATGTAGTAGACCTCGGCCCTGAAGGGGCTGCCGGAACCTTCGAAGGCAAGACCGGCAAGCTCCGCCAGCAGCGGGATGTTCTGGGTCGTGAGGGTGTGACGGCCCGGTCCCAGCACGTCCATGGCCTTCCCGTCACGGAAGAAGATGGCCTCCTGGCTCTCCCTGACTATGCACTGGCTGCCGATTCGGAACTCGCCTGAACCCGCTTCGGGTATCCGGTGGACGATCTCCTTCCCGGAGTCATCCAGGAATTCGATGATCTCAAGCCTTCTGAACATTTGTATTCCCTTCTGCCTCAATCGGTGGGTGTATTGTTATCAAGATCCACCACGAGCTGGCTTCTTCCGTCCATCCTGGCATTGAACGCGTCGAGCGATGCGATGGCCGTTTCGAGAGCGCCGGCCACGTCTCCGCCGCCGGAAACGGCGTCGGTCACCGCAGCAAAATCGTCTTCGAGCTTCTCGACATCCTCGACCAGGGCCACGTCGAACTGGTAGAGCCTGTCCAGCTCTTCCTCCCTCACCTTGTGCATGTCAAACCAGCCACGGTAGCCACGGGCCGCGAACCTTACCTTGTCGGCGACCTTCTCGAGCTTCTTGGTGAGGCGGTCGAAACCGCCTGCGGTCTTAAGTGCAGCCGGACCCTTCAGACCCGACAGGGAGTTGTTCACCAGGCCGTTCAGTTTCTCGATCCTCTCTGCGAGCATGGAGCGGAAAAGCGCGTCGTTGTCGCGCCTTTCCTCCTTGCCCTTGTAGCCCTTGTACCCCGGGATCAGCCTGATGGCCTTCTCCAGAAAACTGAGATTTCTTCCCTCACTCATCTTGTTTCCCCTTCCGTTCCAAAGACCGGTTATCAAGAAGTAATAAGAAATACCCAATCCGCGTCAATGACGGTCATCGCACGCTCTCGATGTTCACGGAGTGCTCTCTTGAGGTCCGGGCGAAGAGATGCCGTCCGCTGCCGTCCTCCCTGCTCACGAAAAAGAGGTATCCCCCGGTGGTGTCGGGTCCGGCAACGGCCCGGAGCGAAGCCGGCCCCGGCGAGCAGATGGCGCCAGGAGGCAGACCCTGATGACGGTAGGTATTGTACGGACTCTCGACTTCGAGGTCGCTGTAGAGCAGCCGTTCCCTGACCTCGCCCAGTGCGTACTGTACCGTGGCGCAGCTTTCGAGCCTCATGTCCCGGCGGAGCCTGAGCAGGAAAACGCCTGATATCAGCGGCAGCTCGGAAGCATCCCTGCCCTCCCTCTCCACTATTGACGCCAGAACGACTGCCTGTTCCGGGGTCAGCCCTATGGCGGCGCACGAATCCTTCCAGGAAGGTGTCATGACCTGTTCCCCGGTGGCCGCTATGCGGGACAGGATCTCCACTGCCGTGAGGCTGTCGGCGAACTCGTATGTCTCGGGGAAGAGGTAACCCTCCATCCTGGGAATGCCCATGGAAGCGAGGAACTCAGGATCCTTGGCGACGTCCATGAAGTCGCCCTGCGGCCGCTCCATCTGCGAAGCGAGCAGACCGATGCCTTCCTCCAGCCTGACGCCGGGAGGGATGGTCACCCAGTGGGTGGGGGTCGGAATGACTTCCCCCCTCGTGAACATCCCCAGGATGGTCTCCACCATCATGGTGTCGGAGAGGAGGTATTTGCCTGCTTGGAGCGGTGCGGGAGCGAATGCCTGCCTGTACTTCCAGATCACCACGAAGCGGCTTCTCACGAGTCCGGAATCCTGCAGGGCGGAGGCAACCTTCCTGACCCCCCATCCCCTCTCCAGCGAGAAGGTGGCGACCATACCGGTGCCCGGTGGAGAGGAGACGACGCGGTATCCGATCATCAGCGTGATGAACAGGACAAAAAGGAGAACAAGGAACACGACGGCTTTTTTCATGGTTCGCAAAGGTACCTTTTCAGTATCAGGCATGCCGCGGCGGAGTCGACAGAGCCTCGTCTCCGGATCCCGGGGCACGCTTCCAGAGCTTCAAGGGTCGTTCCGGTCTCCCTTTGAAGCACAACCGCATATCCCCTGCCCAAAAGCCTCGCAGCAAGTTTTTCAACCTCTTTTGAAAGCAGGGTCTCCTGGCCCGAGGCTCCCAGGGGGAGCCCCAGCACAACGGTAATATCGCCCCATTCCGCCGGAAGAGCACCCAGTCTCTCCTCGATGTGCTTCCACCCGCCCAGAACGGGGTCAAGCGGAAGTACGACACCTTCGAGCATGACGGCCAGTCCGGTTCGCGCCCTTCCGTAATCCAGCCCCACGTAAACCATCAGAACACCCTTCGTGACAGGCTTCCAAGCCCCTGCCTGATGCACCAGAAACCCGTAGCCACGGTCACCGGAAGCAGAAGGAACGCGATGGAGCGCAGCATGGGAACACCCAGCATGGCCTCGGTGAAGCCGTCGGTCATGTATCGCCTCGTGATGATGGAGTGCTGGGTGATCATCAGGAGGATGAACCCCATCGATGAGAACGCCGCGATGATCCCGCCCTGCCCGCTCGCGATGCTGACGGCGCTGTCGCCGCCGGCACGGAGGAAGATGGCTCCGAGGCAGATATTTATGGATGCCAGTGCAACGGTTGCAAGAAGAACGGAAAGAACCGCTTCCAGCTGAAGGAGCGGCCCGGCCCCCAGCCCCCTTGTGGAAAGCCATGCCACGATGCATGCGGGAAGGACTGCAAGAATCAGTGTCTGGTACAGCTTCGACATGAAGAGGACCCTTCTTCCGTCAGGTTGCGGAATGGTGACCGAAAAGCCCGGCCACTCCATGCTCAGCGACGGGAAGGCGAACCTCACCATCATCGTTGCCACTGCGAACCCGCAGAAGCTGACGTTCATGAAGACTCCCACTGCAAGCCAGTAGGGATCTGAGAAATCGAAGGGAAACCTGCTGAGGTTTGCCGTGTATATCAGGAACAGCCCCCCGAGGAGTGCAAGCTGGCTCCATTGCACAGGGTCACGCGAGAACAGCAGCATGTCCTTCTGAAAGATCGTGCTCATCCTGCCGCCCCGTCCGAATACAAGACCCGCCTTCCCGCTGCCCGGGCGGAACACCCCCGCCCTGCCCCAGACCCTCACGAAATCGCGCGATGCGAGAGCAGCCGCCAGAAAAGCCATCAAAAGGCCCTGCAGGGCAAGGATCAGCCCGTGCACCCATTGCCCCGGGGCAAACGACCGCATGAGCAGCACGTGGGGCCAGAAGCCCCTTGGGTCGCCGGACAGACGGTTGATGAAGAGCGCAAGGTCGCTCAGCCTCTCCGTGTCCGCGATCACTATGTCGGCCGTGTCGCTGCTCATCCTGAACACAGCGTAGCCGGCAGCGGCTATCAGGGCGGTTCCAAGAACCATCCTGATACCCCTGGCCCCCCCCGAACCGCCAAGCGCCACGGACACCATGCTTCCGGCCGCGCTCCAGAAAAGAAGGAAGAACGGAAAGAGCGCGAGGCCCAGAAACCTCTCCCCAAGGGAAACACCGAAGCCCTCGAAGTAGGCCCAGAAGAGTGGAGCACCCATGATGAACATGGTCCAGGCCGCGTGAAACCACCCTTCGAGTACGGCTGATGCCGACACGGCACCCGGTTTGGCGCAACCCGCCAGAAGAAAACCCACCCCCGGCGATCTGTAAAGCGTTTCGGTGGTCGTGATGAGCGAGGATACCCCCACGAACACCCCCAGGGAGAGAACCGCCAGGTTCATCAGCCTGGCGCCGAGAGCGGTGCCGAAACCGTCGAAGACCCGGTCGAACGAGGCGAGGTAGCTGAACAGCCAGTGAAAGAGAAGGTACATGCCCACGACCATCACGATCATCGTGAACATGCCGGCGAAAAGTTTCAGCCTGTTCTCACGCCATTCCTCACGCAACCCTCCGGCCAGGGAGAGAATGCGCATGCGAAGGATCAGAGAAAGGTGGTCGGGCATGGAAAGAACATAGGACATGGAAGCCCTTTCTGTCATCCCGGCTCATGGTTATAAATATGGTTCGTGCGAAGGGAGGTCTTTTGACTGGATCCAGCTGCTGGATCGAAAAACTGGGGCTTCTTCCCCACCCCGAGGGCGGCTTTTTCAGGGAGGTGTACCGCGCTGCCGGAAGCATTCCGGGCGAAGCGCTTCCCGGCCGGTTCGGCAATCAGCCAAGATCTTTCGGCACATCCATCTATTTCATGCTCACGGGCAACGGGACATCGCGTCTTCACAGGATCAACCAGGACGAGATATGGCACCACCACCACGGTTCCGGGCTTCACATACACGTCATAGACCCCGGGGGCGGCCACACCATGCACGCCCTGGGGACAGGCCCGGACGAGTCACCCCAGTTCACCGTGACGGCGGGCTGCTACTTCGGGGCCGAAGTGAGGGACAAGAGCTCCTATTCCCTCGTGGGGTGCACGTGCTGCCCCGGTTTCAGCTTTGCTGACCTTCACATTCCCTCTCGCACCGAGATGCTCGGGCTCTTCCCCCACCTCTCCGGGATAATCACCCGCCTCACACCTGATCCGGAACGGTCATCATGAATCTGGAAGACGACGGTTTCTGCTTCGCCTGCGGCCCCGGCAACAGGAACGGGCTCAGGCTTAAGTTCAGGGTCGACGCCACGGCGCGCACCGCCACGACCGAGGCCGTTCTCGACCATCACTTCAACGGCTGGAAGGGGGTGGCCCACGGGGGGATAGTGTCCACCCTCCTCGACGAGACCATGATCTACGCCTGCGGCTCGACCGGCTGGCTGTCGGTCACGGCCGAGATCACGGTCAGGTTCCTGCGCCCCGTTCCCACTGGGGTCCCCCTGACAGTCAAAGGGTGCATGGTCGAAGACCGCGGCCGTTTCTACATCACCAGGGGGGAGATAACGAGGGACGGTGAAACTCTGGCCACGGCAACCGGGAAGATGTTCCCGGTGAAGAAGGTTCCGAACATCGAGCATTACCTTCAGGGCAGGTACGGCCCGTGAATGCGGCCGTCACCCTGTTGTCCGCCTCTTCCGAGGCAAAGAGAGGGGAGTCGAGATGAGGAAAAGGGCGATTCTGATGGCTGCAGCCGCCGGTCTGCTGATTCTTGCCTGCGGTGCCGCCGGCCCCAAGGCCACGGTCGAGAAGATGGTCACAGCCTTCAAGGCGGGCGACGGCAGCGGAATGGTCGCGTGCATGCATCCCGAGGCTCTGGTCGAGCTCGATCAGACGGTTGCCGAGATCAAGGAGAACCCCGAAGAATCAGCGGCGTTCCTTGGAATGATGGGCGTCGAGGCCACAGCGGACGAGATCTCAGCCCTGGATGCCGGAAGCTTCATGACCCTCATGATGAAGTCCCCGATGTTCGCGGAAGAGCTGGGTTCCTTCGAGTTCACCGTCGGCGCGGAGCGCATCGAGGGCGAAACCGCGTTCGTGGAGCTCACCGTGAACGGCGAGGCCACCGAGGTCAAGCTCGTGAAGTTCGAGGGACGATGGGTCTTCGACCCCGAGGGCGACTTCGATCTGATGGACTTCTAGACTCAAGGCCCAAGGAAAGGGGGGGCGGCTCCGCCCCCCCTTTTCAGTATCCCCGCTACCTGAGCCTCACGAATCGGGTTCCTGCGGTTGCGCCTTGCGACTCGACCCTCACCATGTACACACCGGATGCAAGACCTGCACAGTCGAGCGTAACGCTTCCGGGCTGAGCCCAGCTGGAATGGACGAGTCTTCCGCTCATGTCGAAGACCATGAACCTGACAGGCCCCCGGGCACCTATTACGAAGGACGCCGACGATCCGACGGGATTGGTTCCGGAGTTTGCCACGGAGAGGGCCATTCCGCCCTCCTGGGCTCCGCCCGCGGAGAGCGGGTCGGGTGTGGCGGCGTGGAGGTTCCAGTGAAGCTCCTCGTCCCTGATGCCGTAAACAAGCCAGGGCACGTCGAGGTCATTGAAAACGGCCATGCCCTGGTCCACGGCGTCACCGGTAACGGCCGCCTCCACTCCGGTCCAGACCGTTCCGTTCCATGTGTTCACGTTGATCGCCGTCCTTCCGGAGGTCCACGAGGCAAGGACGGTCCCTGATGCATCGACGGTCACCGAAGGGCGTGAGCAGTGGTCATCGCCGGAGATGAGCCCGGGAGCGCTCCACGAACCTGATCCGTTTGACGTGAACATCACGCCGCCGTCCTGATTCTGCCAGACGACTGCAAAGCCGCCGTCCATTCCGGCGATCCGGGGGAAGCGGCTGTCTTCGGAGGGCGACGAGAGAAGAACCTCGGAACCGAATGGTCCGCTGTCGGGCGCATCGCGGAAACCGATGGCCCATCCGTCCTCGGTCTTGACCTGATACACCAGGCCGTAGCCGGTGCCGTTCCAGGCAACGTCAGGGCTCCTCTCGGAGTTCGCGGACGCAGCAAGCTCAGCGGCGGTCGTCCACGCGCTTCCTGTCCACATGCGGCCCATGATGTCGGGCTGCCCGCCCTGCCACTTCTGCCAGACCAGCCAGGTATGGCCGTTTCCGCCCGACAGGGCCGGCATGACATCGTAGGGGTCGCCGGTGGTCATGGTCTGCGGACCTCCCCAGCCCGACCCGTTCCACAGCGAGAGGTAGATGTCGTAGCCCTCCTGGTTGTCACGCATGGACTGCCATGCAGTCCAGACGTTGCCCTGGCCGTCACCGCCAACAGTGGGATGCCAGTCCCAGTATTCGTGCTGGCAGACGATCATGGGAGCGGCCCAGGAGTCGCCGTCGAAGCATGTCGCCATGATGTTGGCCCTCACGGGGTCGGAGGTTCCCGAAACGGCGAACAGAAGCCCGTCGACTGGATCGAAGTACACATCGACGCCGCCCTGGGTGTGGAAATTGTCGGTCACGGTGTAGTCGAGCCATGAAGCCGTATCGAATCCGCCCTCCCCACCGGGGGACATCCCCGCGCCGGTCGAGGATATCCGGGGGATGAGCGTGGGGTCTCCGAGCAGGACTGCGCCGTCCTCCATCCCCATGTTGACCGAAAGCCAGACCCTGAAGGCGTCGCCAAGGTTCGAGCCGTCTGCCAGGGACTGGTAGTACTCCTGAAAGTCGTTCGTGTAGTCCACCTTCGCCTGGGCGAGGACCGCGAGCCCGTACGAATCGGTCCAGATGTAGGTGTTGGCCAGGTTGTCAACTTCCGTCCAGCGGCCATTGCTGCAGCAGTTGAGCACGTAGAAGAAGGCCTGGGGATCGAGGGGAGGGACCTCGAAGAAGTTCAGGGTGCCACCGCCCTCGGGTGGTGCGCCGTCGTGGAAGCTGCTGCCCCAGGGGCTGGAGTGACTGATCAGGTGGACCCACTCGTAGCCGTTCAGGAGTTCCTGTCTGAAATCGTCGGCGTTTGTGTTGGCAGGGTTGTTCTTCCGGGTCACGTCGGTGTAGAGGAGGTCGAGGTAGTAGGTCAGCCCGGTGAAGGCCTCTTCGTAGGCCAGTGCCCTGTCGGGCAGAGGGAGCATTCCGGTCCTGTAAGCGTGGTTCCTGGCGAAGTACCCGTTGAGGAGTTCCTCGGACCCGCCGAAGGTGAGGAACGTTGGAGTGAGCCGGCCAAGCCAGATCTCGGGGGCGCTGCTGCTGTATGAATCGTATAGGCCGTCGGCATCGGGATCGTTCCATGTCCCGTTCATGTCCATCAGATAGGCGTCGATCGGGTACTGGCCGTATCCGTTCTCGATCCATCCCGTTGGGATGTCTCCGATGGCTATGGCACCTTTGAGGGAACCCAGGGCGTACTCGGCCTGCAGGTCGGCCCTGATGTCCGAAGCGCTTCCGCCTTCTATCATCCATACCAGAACCGTGTATCCCTCGGCTGTCAGGTCGGCCTGGAACACGTCGAGGGCCTCAGCGATCCCGGCTGCCACGCCTGCATCCACCAGCAGAACCACCTTGTCGGCATCGGTTCCGCAAACGATGGGAGCTTCGAGGACAAGCCGGGTGTAGCAGCCGCGCCCGCCCTCGGTCCCGATCCGGGTGGACTGGGGCTGCCTTCCCCGGGCATCCATGTATTGAAGGGGAACACCCTCGGGGGTGGCGTACGCCTGTGCGCACAGCAGAACTGCGACCAGGGATATGATTGTCTTCATGACCGCCTTCTCAATGGTTATGTTGCCGCCACGTTCAGCCCCCCGCTATCCGGGCCGACACGAGCGGCATTGAAACCCCTCCGGTCGAGGTGGTGAGAACCAGCCCCACTCCCGGCGAGTAGTGATACCTGGTAAAAAAGTTAAGGGGCATCAGGTTGCCGTTGAAAACCATCTTGCTTTCGCCCTCGATGACCAGCAGGTCGCCGTAGGTTTTCCCGCCGATGTCCATGGAAACGCCCTTTTCCTTCACAGTCATGGCGAGGACGCTCTCAATTCCGTTGGCTGTGAACTTGATGTCCCAGGTGTCTCCGACGTTCAGATCGTCCCTGAGAAGGACCTGGAAGTTGCCGGCCTCGAAGCTGTCCGTCAGGTAGGCATTACCCTCTTTCCTGATGAACTGGGGAATTCCCAGTGCAGAGTTCACCATGGTGAACCGGCCCGGGGCCGTCGGGTCCTCCTCTGTCACCGTGTTTGTGAACGTGCTGCCGCCGGCCTGCCCGTAAGTCCACTGATTGCCCGCTGCAAGGGGGTAATAGCTGCTCATGGATTTCCTCCCCGGATCGGTTCAACCCTGTGAAGTCCCTCTTCAACAACGTACAAGCATAAATACGTGAGCTCCGTCAGGCCAGCGCCCCCTTTCAGGGAATCGGTGTCCTGACCACCCTGAATCCCACGGTAAGACCGTTCACAACGGCTCTGTAAGAGAACCGGTAGGCGCTTCTGAGCGCCCGAATGTCCGAACGCCAGCTCCCCCCCCGTGCAACCCGGAAAGGTATCTCCGGCAACTCCCTGTAGCTCCCGTCAACGGGAGTGCCCTCGTAGGTGTCGGCCCAGGTGTCGTGACACCACTCGAACACATTGCCGTTCATGTCGTAGAGTCCCCATGGGTTGGGCTCGAGAAGGCCCGTCTCGTGAGTGGAACCCCCGGAGTTCCCCCAGTACCAGCAGTATCGCCCGACGACTTCGGGGTCTTCGCTGTCCCCCCAGAAGAAGGCCGTGGTCGTGCCCGCCCTGCACGCGTACTCCCACTGGGACTCACTTGGCAGACCGTAGAAGTGTTCCGGATCCATCCTTTGAAGCCTCTCGAGGAATCTCCAGGTGTCGGCCCATGCAACTCCTGTCACGGGGTGTCCGCCAGTCACTCCGTCCGGAGGGAGCGGGATGCCCGAGTCCCCCCCCATCACCTCGTTCCACATGTCCCAGGTGACAGGTGTGGAGAGAAGCTCGAAGGGCTCGATTGTCACTTCGAGGACGGGTCCCTCGTTCTCCGCCCGTCCGGGTTCACCCCCGGGCGAACCCATCTCGAACGTTCCGCCCGGAATGCTCACGAACTCCATCGATGATGGAATGGCCCCGGCGGACACAACTTCGGCCGGCTCTTCGGCCAGCCGGTTCTCACCGCATCCCAGGGCTGAAAACAAAAGAATGGCTGCCAACAAGGCTTTCCGGTTCAAGGTGGTCTCCTTTCGGGAACGAAGTCAGGCAGGAATGGTTGGAACCCTTCGTCAAGCGATTATATTCGGTTTTTGGGATCTCGACAGAGCTTTCACAGTACCGGGGAGCGTTATGACCAAGTTCACGACAGCAGTGGTTCTCCTTATCACGTGCGTTCCGGCCCTGGCCGCCGACAACGGAACCATGACGCACAACATAGGCATCGGCGCGGGATTCGTTACGGGTTACGGCATCTCCTACCGCCACTGGTTCCCTTCGGACTGGGGCTACCAGATCAACTTCGCCCCCTACTACGACAAGACGGAATACTCCGAGGAGAGGAACCTCAGCCTGGGAATAACGGGCCTGAAGGTGCTTCACGGCGCCGAGACTGTGAACCTCATAGGCTACGCCGGCGCGAGCGTTCTCTACGACTACGACCGATACACATACACCTACGAGTTCGAGGAACAGGAGACCGAGACCACCAACACCAGGTACACCTTCGGGGGCGGCCCGGGGTTTGATGTGCGCTTCTGGCACCTCACCTTCAGCGCAATGTTCGGGGTAAGGGTCTCCACAGAGAGCAACGACGAGGTCCACATGGACATAACGGGGGAAACGGCACTCTTCTATTCTTTCGACTAGCAAGGAGGATCGATGCGTTTCTGCACTGCCGCCCTGCTTCTCCTTACGGTTGCCACGGCGGGGATCGTCGAGGTCGGCCAGGGGGGGACACTCACCACCAACAGGCCCTTCAGCGGCTCTTGAGGCGACCCTGGAAGAAGGTACCAGGTCCTGGTACTTGCGGACGAATTCCCGGGACCGGCGCTGATCGAGAGGGTTGAGCTATACGCGACCCACGCATCACAGGCCACCGGCACCTTTCAGAACGCCCGGATCCTCCTTTGTGAAACCACCATCGACGCCCTCTCCACGAGCTTCGAGGCCAACTACGCGGGAGAGACTCCGGTGCACGTCTTTTCGGCGGACACACTCGAGATAAAATGGGCCGGTTCAGCCCCTGGGTGGAACGGCTTCGATCTCGACACACCGTTCGAGTACTCGGGCGCACAGAATCTCATCGTGGAGTTCAGATACCTCGGGCACGACGGCAAGACGGTCAACGCAAGGGCGGCAAATCTTCCCGCGGGCAACAGGTGCCTTTCCGCGCCCTACCCCACCAGTTCAACTGGCCAGCTCATGAGCTTCCTCACCTGCATGAGGCTGCACTGCGGCGAGTCATCGCTGGAGACCACCACTTTCGGGGCGTTGAAGGCCTTCTTCGGTGCACGGCAGTATCATTGAGGGTCGGCATGCCGGGCCTTCCCCGGCTCTGCCCCGATCAGGATCCGGTAATCCTCAAGAAGGGGATCGAGCAGGATGAGAAATGCCTTCATGGCAGCCTCATCGTGCAGGGTCCACTGGCAGTCCCAACTGGGCCGCATCAGGCCGCCCAGGCTGTTCAGCCAGTCCGCCTGTTCCGGATGCCGGGGAGTGCAGTTGTCCGGTCCCCTGTAATGCCCCGGGATGTGAACCACGATGCCGCCCCCCCGAAGATCGAGCGAGAAAGAGAGCTGAATCCCCTGCATCAGCCCTCCCGGAAGGCCGGCAACCTCAATCTCCACCCTCTCGCCTGTGATCGGTGACCTCATCCCGCCTCCTCATTCCACTTAACCCTGCAACTGCTGAGAAAAGCCAAAACGCCTTTCATTCCTCGTGTTCGACATCGCCCGGTGACACTGCCCATGAGTGCTTCCGGTTCCAGATGCATAAAGACTTCCCGCTTACCCCGAGTTCACGGCAGACATCACTAGGTTTCACGGCCGGGATACACAACCCAGTCAAATTCCCAGTCACTCTCGATCCAATCCCTGACCGAATGCTCAAGCAGCGAATCGAGTTTCATGTCCTGAACCGAAGACCTGACCCACATGAATACAGCGGCATCAGGGCCGCGCTGCCCTCTGTTGATGTACACGCAACCGAGGACCTGAGTCTCATCCAGTGAAACTACAGTGTATGTGAAGCCGGTTCTTCGTTCGAACCTGGTCTCCTTGATCGCCAGGTCGCGACGATTCTCATCGAGGGTAAAGGACTCAGTCGGCCATGAATCGCCAAGGAGAGCAGCATGGATGATCTCCCTGCTTTCCATAACGGCTTCGTAGTCTTTCTCGGCATCGCCAACAGTGATGGGTCGAACCCTGAATTCCGGTGTTTCGAATCCCAATGGAACTATGAAGTCCTCTGGTACGAATCCCGAGTAAGAAGAGGGTCCACATCCGGATATTATCGATAATATGAGAGTACAAATGAGCCTTTTCATGGAGATCTCCTTCCTATACACGAACAACAGGTTCTCCGAGAGCATCAGGATCTCTGCATGCTGCAGCACTCCGGTTCGGCGGCGGCGTGCAGCGCCTTCCGCTGCAGCCGGTTGTTGGCGGCCGTATGTCTATTGGACGCCCCTCTATCTAAGAAACACAAAGTCCTCGGGCGTCAAGTACTCACCGACGATGACAGCTTCAACGAACTCATCCGGAGGTCGGTAGTGATGATCCAGGATGTAGTGCAGCAGCAGGGCGGGAGCCATGTAGACGACGTTCCTGATTCGAATGAGATAGTGGCCATGACCGTAGAGCCGGAGATCGCGTCCGCGCCAGTGAATCACTGGCCCGATCATGCCTCCTGGATAGTGCTGCTTATCGGTTTTGCAGATCTCGCAATCGTGCCAGCCCCTCGTGCCATCGGACAACACCCTCTGCGTTTCATACGCTACCACGAGCCCATCTATACACTCATCCGGTGTGTCACCGGACGATGGCACCCGGTCGCCGAGCCAGCCAACCGCACGGAGAACGGTGCCGGCAGGCAGGACACCGCTCCTGAATTCTCCACCCCGGAGAATCGGCAGCGGAAACCCATAGGGAGTTGGGGGATGAGCCGAGGGGAACTCCTGCAGGTCGGGAATGAACATGGTCTGCAATGCTCCGTTTCCATCCCGCTAACACTCCGCATAACCGCCTGGCACTGAAGCGCAGCTAAGAACAGCCCGAGGTGATGCGGTTGTTATGCACCGTCACTTCAAATATGGACCCCTATGGATCGACCAGTTAATCTTTGTCGGCACCCGAGATGCACAGGATCGCATCAAAGGCCTCGTTCACATTCGTTTCCACTGAAGTGCTCTGGGATCGTATTCGTTTTGTGCCACTCACGCCGTCTGCAAGAACCACACATGAGGCCGTATTCCCGCCGGCATCAACGAAACAACGAAATGGGCTCCTTCGCCGATACCTATGATTCTGGAACATTGCCCTATGCCGGCAAAACTCTCAAACTCACCGAGGTCAAGATCCCAGGGCTGCAGTAGTGATCCGACCGTTTTTATTTCCATTACTGAATGCTTCCCATGGTGCTCATGGCAAACAGCAGCACGAGCATGCTGATCGAGATAAGGAAGGGGAAATGAGAGAGACCAAATCCCCACGGATGACAGTTTCCGGACTGTCGCTCCGGCATATCTTTGTTATCCTCAGTAAGTAGTCTACGATACGACAACACCTCATCTTCCGCCCTGAATCGGGGTAGCTCGCGCAGGCATGAGTGCCTTGTCTTGTTGGCGCTTAGTTTTCGTTCTTTTCGTATATCTTTCTGCGCAATTTTACAAATATTAGTACGGCAACAATAGATAACGGTAAGGCAACTCCCGACCAGATTGCAGAAGACATGAAGCCCCAGATAACCCAAGGGACTTCTATTGGTCCTAAGGAATGAAACAGGCCTGGCAAGAAGAACCATGCCAGAGAAATGACAATAGGAGCGATAACCGTTAGAAGTACGCGTTTCGGGGGATTTCGTAGACTGGAAATGAACCACGCAGCCACAAGTACAAGCACACAGACCGGGAGATAGCCACTATTGACCGAAGTGAACATGTGAGTGATTTCCCTGTTCATTGACCCTTTCCTCTGAGCGTTAATGACAACGATCCGGCGCTCAGCCGCCGGTCAGGCGGCATTTCACCTCTCAAGTAAGTCCCTGGCCATTCGGCTGAAGCGGCTTGTTAGACCATTGCTCACTCGCCTCTACTTTTTGATCGCTCCCAAAAGCATTAGGAGGCCGAATACTCCAAAGACCGTGGCACGCACTGCATGCCCTGTAGTCGCACCACCAAATCGCATCATCCCAATGTATATCCCTGATGCAAGCAAGCCTCCTGCAGCCAGAATCGCAAAGAGCAGACCAGGGAATCGTCGTTTTCTTTCCTCTTCCACTATCTTTATCTCCTGTATCTCGATATTGCTACCATGTTTGGTCTAACACACTGCTCAGCGGTGGGCTGGCCTGGCGCGGGCCCTGCGTTGCAGCGACCGTGACGGACCAGATCCAACCGCTGCAGCAGGTAGTTAGGCCCCACCCCCCCTAAGATTCCGAACACTCCCCAACATCTCCCAGTCCCGACGCAGCAACGAGAAGCTCTGCAAATCGTGCCACTTGCCCTTCCAGTACGCGCACTCCCTCCGTATGCCTTCCTCTTGGAATCCCAGTCTCCTCAGTAGTGCCGTTGATGCTTCATGTTCAGGATAGGTCAATGCCTCGATGCGGTTGAGGCCAAAGCCGAACCCTTCGTTGAAACCGTAAGCTATCACTGTTCTCAGGGCCTCGGTCATGATCCCCTGCCGCCAATGGGCGGGGTGCAAGTCATACCCTATCTCAGCAGTGCTATTGGCCGGGTTCAGGTTATAGTAGCCAATGGAACCGATGACGATATCTCCTTGCATGCTTAGCACAATGGCCCACCGTACTCCCAATCCTCTCTCGAACACGCTTGCGCGGAGCTCAACCAACTTCTCTGCCTGTCCAATTGACTTCATGGTCTCCACGTTGTGGTACTTGGTCACAATTTCCTGGGAAAAGGCGTCGAATACTGCCCGGGCATCCGACCGACTAAACGCGCGCAGGATCAAACGGTCTGTTCGCAGAACTGGGAACTCATTCATGCCTCTATCCTCGCAGTTTCCGCCCTCAGGAAGCCCACCGGGCTGGGCCAACGCTCGGCTTCAGCGGCGGTGCGGAGCGCCGTCCGCTGCAAGCCGTTGTTATGCCGCGCCCATTCGTAACTACGCAAGCCCTGATGGCCTGTCATCACGCTTGTGGACCTGAAGGGCCGTCAAGGAGCCTCTCCGCTCGCCTTTGCGTCAATCCACTCCCTCATCACCTGCAGGGCGAGCCCGATATTGCCGATCTGGCAGTGATTCTGGGCGTGGTCTTCCCTGCTGAACACCCTATCGGTAACCGACCTGGCCGCGGTCAGACGCCGAAGTTGCTCCTGATGAAGCCGGAAGGGGATGAAGTGGTCGTCGCGGGATGCCAAGATCAGGACATCCTGCTTGACCAGTTCCGAGCGTAGGTTCTCCTCGCTCAGCTCGAGGGCGAACTCAAGGGCGGCCATCGGCTCGTCCACACCAAGCACATACATCAGGTGACTGATGTTCCACGCCTCCATGCCGCCCTTCCTGATCTTCCATCGCGACAGCCTGTTGGTGAACTCCCTGAGATGATCGTGGAAGAAGACGAGGATCGCCGTGGCGGGAGGGCGCGCAACCTTCCGGTAGTCGAAAGCGTGACCTGATGCGATCACTCTCTTCACCCGTGGCTCGAAGGCAGCCGTCCTGAGGGCGAAGTTGCCTCCCATGGAGAGCCCGATAAGCGTGACATCCTCGAGCCGGAAATGGTCCAGGACAGCCCTCACGGGCTTCTCCCAGTGGTAGTCGAGCGGAAGGCCAGCCTTGCGCCGGGCCGCTCCTTGCCCCGGCCCGTCGAAGCCGATGACTCTGAAGCCGGCTATCGCGAAGTACAGCATCATCGAGTAGAACTCCTCGATGAAGGAGTCATAGCCCCCGTGCAGGATGATGGTGCCTCTGGCCGTACCCTCCGGGCCGATCGCTATGGCAGGCAAAGAGGCTCGTCCGTAGGGCACCCGGATCCTCTCGATCCCGTGCCCCTCGAAGGCGCGATAGAAGAGCTCGGCGAACCGATCGTACAGCGGCTGCTTATCCGGGTCTTCGGGGAAGGCGTAGAACTCGGCAGCCCGGTAGTAGAAGGCTGCGTTCATCAGCCGTTCTTCTGCGAGCGCCTCCGTCGCCAGTCTGAGCATCTCGGTTTTCCATTCGGCGAACGTCGCAATCCTCTGACCGGCTGCAGTCAAGTCCTCAAGACGGGCGTAACCCAGCGAATACGGACGATTCAGTTGGAAGTTGAACAACTGGTCCTTGTGGAACCTCTGGTATCCCACTGGGTAGGTGAAGCCTCCGTTTCTTTCAGGCGTCATGGGAGAGCTCCTTCCCCAGGGGTATCTCGGACGTCACCAGACCCCCTCCAGGCAAGAGACGGCATAACGTTCGGCCTCTGGGGCGGCGCGTTAGCGACGTACCCAGAAGGCCGTTGTTAGGCTCCGATAATCTTCAATTCCTGCACAATTGCCTCCCGAATCGCCTCGGGTGAGGCAACGTCATCGAAATGGAGTCGTTTCCCATTAATGAACAAGGCTCGTGATACGGGGTATCGGATCCGATTCTCTGGATCGGTTGTGTTTATCGCATTGAGGATCACGCGCGCGCCGAATTCATCACAGACGGTGCGGATGTTTCTCATTTCCTTGATGGGCGTAGGGCAGATCGACTGCCAGAACGCGTCGATCACAACCTTTCCGGCGTGAAGCGTTGCATTATGCTTGAACTCAGCAAACCGGGGCGGCTCCACGGGGGCGAATGCCTTGAGCAGAATCACCTTGCTGTTCCTACGGTCGATCTCCTGATAACCGAGCCTTGTGAAAAACGAGCATGGCATGAACCAGAAGTTGTGATCGAAACCGAGAACAACAACACCCTTCTTGGTCAGCCTCGCTTCATTCTCGACAGCGTCAACGAGAGCCTTGCCAGCCCCACTGCCCTTGCGGCCGCTGTAGACTCGGTCGTAGGAAATTGTCAGACAGGGTATCGCCATCAAGTCTTTGCCGTCGATTTCCCACGTTCCAAGTTCTATCGGAAGGCAGTGAGCAAATCCGATCGGTCGGCCCTCCTCAATCGCGATTTTTATCTTCAGGCCGTTCTCCAGGCTTGCTCTGATCCAGCGTGCTCGTTCGGCGGCTATCGCATCGAGCTCGTTCGACATTGAATGGGTACACGTCGACACGAACCCGAAGTATTCTTCGCTGAAATCTACGATCTGCATTCGATACCATCCATTTGTTCTCTGCGCCTAACAATCTGAATCAGCAGACTGCGGAAACCTGACTCTCATACTATGACGCAGTTCTGCTGCATTTTGTTGTTGTGAACTCCATTCTCTTTATTACTCCCCGCTACGATCGATCAAGTTAAGGATATAGACTCTGGGATAGTCTTGAGGGTTATGATCCCAGCAAAGGATTCCCTGCTCGCATACTCTGTAATTCCAGAACCTTGCAATTGCCGGGAGTGAGGTTTCGATTGCTCCCAGGTATGAACCATCTTCTGAATTGAACAGGTCAAAGACAGGAGAAGCCGAGTCATGCCCGATATAGTGTGCACTTTCCTGAGGGTTGCGTGAGAGAAAGAAGAGGGTCATCCTATTCCCTTGGACTCCTAGTCGTACCACCAACTCGGAAAGGGAAGTCGGATGACCCAGTACAACATTACACTGGAAG
>JBGSZS010000014.1:0-9145 GCA_041750285.1 Candidatus Fermentibacteraceae bacterium
CAACATGGAGAGAAAGCACTCATCTCTTGGAGACAGGACTCCGGATGCCATATACTCAAGCCGGGAAACCGGAAACCATGAAGCTGCCTGAGTCTAACGAAAACCGACCCACGAGCTGTCTACAAAAGTGGGGACACTTCATGGACGGCCGTCTGGTTGAGAGGCTTCACGACGGTTCCATTCCCGCCGGGGATTACGCTATTCACTGGGATGTGTCTTCCATTCCCTCGGGGGTGTACTTTGTCAGGGTGTCCGGATCGGGGCTGGATTCGAGCGTCCGGGTGGCGGTTATGAGATGACTCCCTCTCTGAGCTCATTTTGCGTTTTTCTTGTGATTGGATCAGTCGCCGGTGCTACAGTGGTTCAGACCGACTGGAGCGGCGGTCCCTCGGGGGAGATAACCACGACAGACTGGGGATCGGACTTCGGTTCCTGCTTCGGCATGGGATGGCAGGCTCAGGGTGCTTTGACACTGGGAACAGCCCTCGATTGGGCAAAGGTGTCCAACGGTGGCAGTTTGCTACTCAGAGCATGTAACGCAAACGAAGATTCCTTCACCGATCTGATCAGCCACATCGGCTACGGTTACATGTACTTGTATCCATCCGACGGAGATCCTTACTTGTGGGAGCCCCAGACAATTGGCTCCGCCGACAGCATAGTGACAATCTTCGCGGGCGATTTGACTGGAGACGGTCTTGATGAAGCCATTGGAGGAGGTACCTCGCTTTACTGGTGGGAGAACCCGAATGACCCCAACCAGACATGGCAGAAGAGGGTTATCGATACCATCAGTCTCACGGGAGGTGTTGTCGTCGATTACGACGGGGATGGGAAGAATGACATTATCTGCATGAATAATGACTATCTAAATGACAGTGCGAGACTCCAGTTCTACAGGAACCTTGGAGGCGGGCTTACTTGGACTAAGTCTGTTCTATACATCCATGATGTAGCTGGAGGCTACAGTGGTCCAGAAATGGCTGCAGCCTACATCACAGGCGATGGAAATCTTTCTGTTGCAGTGAAACTTGCGCAGGAACCTGCAAGTATGGTCAATATTCTGAGAGAAGGTCCTTCCGGGTGGTACGCCTTCAAAGTACTGTCTCCCCCATGCATCAACACACTTATAGTGTTTCCCGACTTCGTTGATCTGGATACCGACGGAACAGTGGATTTGATGGTGGGAGGGCAAAGCTACGACTACGGCCGCATCCGCTGGTACAAGGGACCCGAGTTCTACCCCTACTACAACCTGGAGACCAATGACAACGTCTACGGTCTCGCAACCATCGACTACGACAGTGACGGCGACATGGACATCATCTACCGGGGAGAGAACAGCGTGGGGATGTTCGAGAACACCCGGAGCCCCCAGGAGAGGTTTGTTCAGAGGATTCTCATGGAATACCCGTTCTCAGACGGTTTCGACTCTGAAAGCGCCGGAGGTCTTGTCGCTCCCGGCGACTTCGACGGCAACGGAGTGGAAGACTTCGTCTGTAGCTTCTACGATAGAGGTTCCGATCTCTACTGGTGGCGACTTGGAGAGGACTACTGCAGTTCGGGCTGGCTCAACAGCGACATCCTTTATGTGTACGACGCTTCGTGGGGTGAACTTTCCTGGGATGCTTCGGCTCCCGCCGAGACCCAGCTATGCTTCCAGGTCAGGGGTTCGGATGATCCGGGGAACCTTGGGGAGTGGAGTACACTGCTTTACGCCCCTGTTGACCTTTCCAACTATCTTGCCGACGGCGAGAGCTATTTGCAGTACAGGGTGACGATGCTCAGCGACAATCCCGATGTCTCTCCCCAGCTCAACTCTGTAACCGTTAGTTACGACCCTCTGGGAGTTGAGGAAAACACCGGATTCGGTCTTCGGGTGTTCCCCAGCCCCGTTGGTTCCGTAGCCACAGTTTCGGTGACCCTTCCGGAACCTTCAGAATGTACCGTTGCCGTCTACAGTCTCGATGGCAGACTGGTTGGAACAGTGTCCGACGGGCTTCTTCCCGACGGGGAGAGCGCATTGCACTGGGACGCTTCTTCTGTTCCATCTGGGGTGTACTTCGTGCGAGTATCGGGATCTGGCCTGAACGTCGGGACCAGTCTGGTCGTTGCAAGGTAGTTCAAGCCTTTCTTGACGAACTCATTGTCAATGCGTTGCCGGTCTTCCATGTCTGCCCTATCTTTCCTTGGCTTCAGCCGGGGAACAGGGAGGGTTATGGAGAAATCACACGCAGGAAGTGTTTTCGACGAATGGGCCGGTGACCACAGGGCTTCGGGGATGGAGAAGGGGCACTGGCCTGTTGTCAGCCGCGCCTTCGAACTTGTTCCGGAAATGCCCGGGAACTACCTTGAGATTGGCGTGGGGAACGGTTACGGTCTTTACCGGATGGCTGCCGAACGGTTCAGGAACGGGCACTGCGTAGGCATTGACCTTGCGCCGGGCATGGTAAGGCTTGCGGCGGAGAGGGTTCGTGACCTGCCCAATGCAACAGTGGAGCAGGGTGACTTCATGGAATGGAACCCGCCGGCGGGAATGGATTTTTCCCTGATATTCTCGATGGAGGTGTTCTACTACTTTCCGAGCATTCAGAAGGGGATCGAGAAGGCCTTCTCACTGCTTCGCCCGGGAGGGTGGCTGATGGTGATGGCTGACTTCTACCGGGAAAACCGGTCATCCCACGAATGGCCTCAGCAGCTCGGGGTTCCTATGCAGCTCTGGTCGATGGGGGAATACGTCGAAGGAATGGAGAAAGCCGGTCTTGTCGCTGTGGGGCAAAGGCTTATCTCTGATCCCGTCAAGCCTTCAGCGGAACCCACCCTTTGTACATTCGGCATTAAGCCCTGATGGGGCTGGAAGGATGGGGGACCCCCTGCGGGCCCCCCATGATGTGTCTTTCTACCTCACCGAAACGGTGAAGCTCCCCTCTGCGGGGCTGTATTTCTCCACCTTGATGAAACAGGTGCCGGCCTGTTCAGCGGTGGGCGTGAAGGTGATCAGGGAGTTTGTCCCTTCACCGTCGTCATCGCTGTAGAGCGATTCACCGTCAGGAAGGAAGAGGGTTGTGACGGGGTCGAGGTCGGTGCTCTGCACACGGAGGGTGTATTCCCGGCCTGCGGTCACATCAAGCTGGAAGAAGAGGCTTTCGGTTTCATACGGAGCGCTGACCTGCACGGAGCTCCCTGCCCTCAGCCTCTGAATTGAAGTGCCGGCGGGGCTCCAGCTGAAAGTGACCTCCTCGGCAATGCCGGTCGAACTGTAAAGCGAGACCAGGGCGACATAATCGCCGGGAACGAGGAGTTCAGCAACACTGGAGTTGGAGCCCATGTCGGGGTGGTCGTCATTGAACGAAACAAGCTGAAGCTGGCCGTCCATGTCCCTGAATACAGTCAGGCAGACATCCGCTGTGCCGGTTGCCTCCATCCTGTGGATTCCAGGGGTTGCCGTGCTGAACCTGAAAACGGCCGCAGGCGTGAAAGCCGTCAGGAACGGCGGCGCATTCCAGTCCTCGAGTATTTCCGGCCACCAGGCAATGACGAGATTTCTGTCCGGAACGACTGTGCCCGTGTAGCTCACACCCTGTTCGGGGGCTTCGGTCTCATTCGTCTCGAACATCTCCGGGCCATAGGTCTCCAGCTTGAGCGTGAACTCGCCGAAACCGCTGTCCGAGTATGGCATTACCACTGCAATGTAGTCGCCGGGCGCGAACTCGCGGATTATGCGCGACCATGTTCCCGCGAAGTCGTCGTTGTATTCGACGAACTCGAATGAACCGTTCTCCACCGACATCAGAACAAGATAGGGATCGAAAGCATCTGATTCCAGGGAAAGCGATACAAGTCCTGGTTCCTCAATGGTGAAGGGGTAGAGCATAGCCCGGGAGAAGTTGTAGTTGCTCACCATGTTTTCGAGTGGTTCACGGAGCAGGTTGTCCATCATGGGATTCCGCGTGTTCTGGCCGAGCCATCCCCGGACCTCGCCTGCCTGCAGGTTGGAGGCTCCGGCGAATTCCTCGAGGTCTTCGGGTGTGCCCTGGGCGACAACAACGTCGTAGAGACCTCTCGAATCGTCACGGGAGAAGACAAGCAGCCTTCCGCCATCCGGGGCTCCGTCAAGCACGATCCTTGCGTTCCGGGTGCCATCCCAGTTGTCGTTGAATGCCACGAGCGTTCCCTCGCCGTCAGTCACTACCGCAATGGCGTCGAAGTCATGGCTTCTCACCTCGATCACGATGATCCCGCTGCCGGAGACACGGTGCTCCCCCGCATAAACGTCGAGGGGCATGGGCTGACCAATGGAAAGAAGGGCACCCTCCGCCCCGCTCCAGGCTTCGGCGAGGGTATGGGTTTTGGGTGGGAGCGCGCTTCTGACCTCGGCGCCGGGCTTGACCAGCCCGTTGGAACAGGCGGAAACGGCAAGTATGGATACAGGCAGAAGAACAGCGGGCAGTTTCATTGCAACCTCCAATTCTGCGGAACGTTTGACAGGACAATTATACAGCACCCGGGGCAGAACTATTCAGAGCCTGTGGGTCTTCCTGCTCCTTGCCATCAGGCGCCCCCGGATTTAGCTTACTCGGGTGTACGGGGAGCACAATCATTCCGGGAGAGGGGGGAGTGTTGAGGGAACAGATCGTCGCTGTCTTGGAGAGCGTTGAAGCAGGTGACAACCTGCAGGGACCACGTTTTGACAGCCCCAGGGTACTCAGCGAAAGCGCAAGAAAGAAGATGGAATCGCTTCTCCCGCTCGGGATCGAGGCGGTGCCGATACTCGTGAAGCATGCCCGCATGCTCTACCACGAAATGCTCATGCTGGACGAGGAAGAGAAGAAGAAAAAGAAGGATCCAGCCCCGAAGCCGAAGAAGGGCTTTTTGGGAGGCATCTTCGGAAGGAAGGCGCCTGAACCGCCGCCTGCCCCGGTTATGACGAGCTGGGTGCGCCGGACCCAGGTGAAGGCCGTGATCTACGGGCTCGGGAAGTTCTGCGAGAACCCCGAAACACGTCATCCCCAGGCCATGGAGCTGCTTCAGCAGTTCAGCCAGACCAGGCACTACGATGTGTTCGACGACGCCAGAAACGTTCTCCAGAAACTCGGCGTAACTGAGAAGGATGTCTGGTCGGCCGTTCTCAACTCACTTCCCATTGTCCCCGAAGAACCGGGAGACAGGAAGTTCACCCTTGATCAGGTGATCCCCCAGCTTGAGAACACCCATGGCTTCCACCTGGTCAGCCGGCGCAGGAAGGGTGACCATTTCTCCATCGGTCTCACCACCTCACATATGCACGATGTCTACCGTGTCTCCGAACGGGAGTTCGCGGTGCGCACCGAACCTGTCTAGCGGGGTGGAAGATCGTGTCTGACGCCAGGGTGGACGAATGGGCCCGGAAGCTTCTGGTTCTCGTCGAAGGTTCGAGCAGGGTTCAGGACCTTGCGGCAGGTCGCGACGAGGCCAGGGCAATAGGCGAGGAGATCGATTCCGCGGGGGGCTTCGACCTCATGCGTGAGGTTGCCCACAGGACACGTGACCTTGGCAGGCTCAGCAAACAGCCCTTCGCTTTGGGTTACGTTGAGCGCTGGTGGAACGGCATAGGGAGATGGATGTCCTGACGGGGCGGCCCTACTCCCAATCCACCGGATCATCCGGCGTCCAGACACCTTCCGAATACACCAGCCTTCCGGGGCGGGTGATGAACCCATACGAATCCGCATCGAACTCGAACTTCTCGAAGACTATGGTTTGGTCATCCTCCCACATGGCTTCCTTTGGACCCCACCGCAGGGAGATGTCCTCGAACTCAAGCACGAAACCGTCCGGCGCTATCCTCCAGACCTGAATCCCGTTGTCGGTAAAACCCGCCATGATGTCCTCATTCGCGCACAGCAGCCGGGTGCCGTCGGGGCTCGGGACTGGGGCGGCTATCGTCTGCACGTTACTGCCGTCAGAGGCGTTCACCACTATCCAGTGCCTGTATTCAAGGTAATCCCGCTCAAGAACCCAGAGGTTCGGTTCCGGCAGACGGTCCACAAGGAAGAGGGCGTTGTAGTCCTCCATGTAGGGGGGTTTCCTGTCGTCGACAAAGGTAGCGGTATCACCGGAAGACAGAACGATGCAAAGCGTCGAGTCGTCCGATCTGAACACCCGGTCGGAGTAGAGATCGAGAAGTTCACTCTCGGACATCCCGTCATCGGCAAAGAGCTGCAGGGACATCACACAAAGCACCAGGAGAAAAGGTTTCATCGACATCCTCCGTCTTTTCACAGAACGATCACTTCAGAGTGCATCTCGCCGGGTCTCATGTGTTCCAGCCGTTCGACAAGAAGTTCAACGGGGAAGAAACTCGGCTCGTCCGGAGACTGCCAGTACTCCGAGAAAAACGGCACGAGACCCGCAACCATTCTCCTTTCGACGGGATCGGTAACGATCCTGGAATGACCCGAACCCCGAAGCGTTCCCCTGCAGCCCTCCCCCTCCAGAAGAAGCGAGAACTCGAACACAGGATGTGCCGCGAGCTGCCGGGCCTTTGCATCACTCGACCCGGTGCATATCCAGAACCGCCCACCCTCGTAGACCAGGCTCATCGGCCTCACCCGGGGGAACTCACCGTCCCATGTGGCCACGTGCACCATCTGCACGTTCTTCAGAACACTCAAAGCCTCTTCCCTGCGATCCATGATTGCCTCCTTTGAAAGGAAAAACATAGGGCGGGGCCGACCGGGAGGGAAGGGGGAGGGGACATTGACCGGTACTGCAGGGCGTTTATCATTGCGCATCGAAGAAAGGCGCTCGAGTTCCTGCAAGGGAGGTTTCCGGCACAGAAAGGAGTCCCGTACTTTTTCTTACGGCATCCCTCTGCACCGGTCCTTGTTGATGTTCAGAGATGCCGGCATTGAATCACGGCGTTCGAGCTGGATTTCCTGTCAAAGGTGTTCAAGGGGAGGAGACATCTTCCGTGTCAAATGAGTTGAAGATCCTCATCACAGCCGCTGCTTCGATAGGTTTCTTTCATACATTGTTTGGACCAGACCACTATCTGCCCTTCATCGTGATGGCTCAGTCCGGCAAATGGTCCCTGCGTAAGACCACTCTGATCACCTTTCTCTGTGGCATTGGCCATGTAATGAGTTCTGTCGTTCTGGGATCGATCGGCATCGCTCTGGGCATCGCGGTTTCAAGGCTTGAGATCATCGAGGGCTTCAGGGGCAATCTTGCCGCCTGGGCGCTGATTGCCTTCGGCCTTGTTTACTTTGTCTGGGGTTTGCAGCGGGCCATTCGGAACAAACCGCACAGGCATCTGCATGTTCACCAGGATCTCGTCAGCCACACTCACGTCCACACACACGACGAAGAACATGCACATGTCCATGAAGCAGCGGGCAGGAAGAACATGATACCCTGGGTGCTCTTCACCATTTTCGTGCTGGGACCCTGCGAGCCTTTGATACCGCTTCTCATGTATCCAGCCGCGAAAAACAGCACGACAGGGATGATTGCAGTTGTATTGGTGTTCAGCAGCATCACCATTGCCACAATGCTCGGTGTTGTGATCATTTCAACCCTCGGGATCAGTTTCATTCCGGTGCGGAGGATTGAAAGGTACCTGCATGCTCTCAGCGGTGCAACGATCGCCCTCTCCGGATTGGCGATTCAACTGCTCGGGTTGTAGTCAACCCGCTGAAAGACCGAGTATGGCACGGAAGAGCAGTGTGAACAAAAACGAGCCAACAGACAAGGGTTAACGAACTTGCAGGAAAGCATGAACGGCCTTGCACCGTTGAAACGAATACAGGTCATCATCCTGACGCAATCCCTCAGAGGAGGTTCTCATGACTGACTACGGCATAAGCGACGACGACGTCCAGCAGGGCAAGGCCATGGCAACGGTGGCCTATTTCGGATTGCCCGGCTTTCTGGTTGCCTACCTGACCAGTAAGGAAAACAGATACGTGCTCTACCACGCCCAGCAGAGCCTGGCGATCATGTTCGCATGGATGCTTTCGGGCTTCCTCTGGATACTCTCCTTCATCCCGATAATCGGCTTGATCTTCATGGTGATTTACACCCTGTTCATCGGCATCCCGCTTCTAACACTCTTCATCATCGGACTTGTGAACGCTTCGGGTGGACAGGTAAAACCGATTCCCGTTCTCGGAAAGCTCGGGTTGAAGATCGGGATGGTCAAGCCGGAAGAGGGGTATGGTGGCTGCCGGGGATGATTCACCCCTGCAAACTCGTCTAGAGGGGAAGCCTATGCATCCTCCGGTTCCAGGATACAGACAAGGAACTGATCCTCAGGAAAAGCGAACAACATCGCCGTTACTAGGTATTCCACGAGTTCAAGAACATCAACTGGCCGGGGAAAGGATCACTTTAAAGCCCACGACCTGCGAGACTTCTGCGAGATCGTGGCTTTCTAAGAGTGTAAGATGTAGGCAAACTGCGTCCGGTGAATAATAGGCTAGCGTTTCAGTAAGGGCGTTAGCCTATCGCATTGAGAGCAGTTAATGACGGTCGTAGATGCTATCACGCCACCTTCCCTGTTCATCGTAGTTCCAGGAGCTTGCTTCTCCACACTCATTCCAGATCGGATCAAACAGGTCCTTAAAAATGGTTGGGATATCAGCATTGAAATCTTGGATGACAACAGGCGGAATCATCATAGGATCCCTGGAAATCACACCGTATGGCTGTCTGGAGGGTTCTTGGCGTCGGCAATACAGTTTGTTTCCAGCGAAGCTATGTATGGTCAGGAATGCGAAGAACGGCGGTTGAATCTGATGTTCTTTGTAGGCCTGGAGAAGACCCCTTGCGATCGCGACAATATCCTCCTCATAGCGTGAGTGCAGTATACCTTCCTTGCCAATCGTCGTAAGGTAACACCCAAGGATCAACTCTGCTGTTCCGTCTCTACTCACCAACATGTGACCTTGCTGGGTATAACTAGATCCATGAGGACTTTGGGCAATTGCTCTCAATCCCTCGAAAGAAAGCTTCCATATATCGAAAATATTCTCTAGTGCGCGATTTTTCTTCAGAATAGGCATCAGTTTGACTGGATCAATCTGATTCATCCCAAGGCCATGCTGAGCAGGCACGAAATGGAAAAGAACCTTACCACCATACCTAAGATCATTATGGATAGAAC
>JBGSZS010000015.1:0-26940 GCA_041750285.1 Candidatus Fermentibacteraceae bacterium
ATCGCTGATAGGCGAACGCACGATGCTTGTGGTGGTATTCGAGGACAACAGCAGGATAGGTCTGGTCAGGATGGCAACCCGGCGTTCCGCGACCGAGATCCACGCCATTCTCAACAAGAAGCCCGACGAGTCTGCGGTTTCAGCCCGCGAGAGCCTGTCCATGCCCGCGTTCCGCGAGTACGCCATGAACCTCGTCGACCAGATCTTCAGCGTGGGCGGAGACGGTGATGCCCCATCTCGATCTTGACCAGCGGCTGGTAACTTTCAAGATAGTCTACAGCGGACCCGGCTTCAGCGGGAAGACAACGAACCTGAGGTTCGTGCACAGAACCCTGGCGGAGAGATACCGGGGCGAGATGCTCGAACTTGACACGGAAGAGGAGCGAACCCTTTTCTTCGATTTCTTCCCGGTCTTCCTCGGCGACATCGACGGCTTCTCACTGAGATTCCACCTTTACACGATACCCGGCCAGGTCTACTACGAGGCAAGCCGCAGGATAATCCTTCAGGGCGCCGACGGGGTCGTCTTCGTTGCCGACTCCACCGAGGAAAGGCTCGACGAGAACATCGAGAGTTTCCTCATGATGCGCAGGAATCTGATGGACGAGAATGGCGACATAAGCGAATTCCCCCTCGTTCTGCAGTACAACAAGAGGGACGTCGAGCCCAGGCTCGAGGTGGGCTGCATGGAAAGGCACCTGAAGATCGGCCGTGAGATACCCGTCACTGAATCCATTGCCACCACGGGCCACGGAGTGATGAACACGCTGAACCTCGTGAGCAAGGAGGTCATAAGACGTTTCAGGGTGTAGCCGTGAAAGGCGGGCGATGAACCGCAGTGCTCCGGTATCGGCTGTGCCTGACCGGGCGTTCGTGGGCGAACGATGCGCACCCCGAACTCTTCGTGTTTGGCCTCGAGAAGACGACATTCGGGTGCAGGACCGAACAGATGTGCCCTTTTATTATGTTTTAGCAGGTTAGTATTTGTATAAAGGAGGTCATGTATGCAAGCGGAACTTGACAAGCTTCACGGGGTCGCGTTTCTCCTTGGTTCACTGGCCCACGCCTCCGAGAAGAACCTGGGCCAGAGCAGCCTTTCCATCTGCATGCTGGCCGGCAAGAAGTTCGGCCGGGAGGCCGTGGAGGACACCGAGCAGACCCAGGACCCGGTAAGGGCGGTCGAGATCCTTCGGGTGGCCCTGGAGAAGCAGGGCATCCACTGGGATTTCGAACCCTTTCAGGGAGAGGATGAATCCCCCCTCAAGGAGCGGGACGGCAAGATGGTGATGAGGCTCGTCTTCAGAACCTGCATGGTGAGGAACGCCCTTTTCCGTTACGCGCACCCGCAGAAACAGTCCCTGTGCTACATGGCCCACGGCGTTTTCGCCGGAGCCATGGAAAAGGTGATGCCCGGGAAGACGGTCCATCTGGAGATCCTTCATGCCGGACCCAACGCCTGTCTCAAGGAGATGATTCTGGAGGACGAGAAATGAAGGCAAGGATTTCCACGGAATGGCTTTCGGGTTGCTCCGGCTGTCATGTGGCCATGGTGGACCTTCACGAGAAGCTCGTGAACCTGGTGGAGGACGTGGAGTTCGTGAGGATCCCGGTATTGATGGATGAGAAGGGCTACCCAAAGGCCGACATAGGAATCGTAGAAGGCGCGGTTCGCAGCAGCCACGACAGGGAAGCGCTTCTCAAGATGCGCGGAAGCGTCAGGACGCTGATCGCCTTCGGAACCTGCGCCTCATACGGCGGGCCTTCGGGTATCGGCTGGCTTCACGGGAAGAAAAGCATTCTGGACAAGGTGTACGGCGGGAATCCCTCCACCGGCTCAAGTGAGAAGGCGCCCACCGGCGTGCCAGAGCTGGAGGAAAGCGTTGTCCCCATAGACGAGGTTGTCAAGGTGGATTTCCAGCTTCCGGGCTGCCCACCCCACCCATACCACATCGCACTTGCCATCCGCACGCTTCTCGGAGCCCCGGGACCGGCGCTGGATGCAAGACCGGTCTGTTCCCAGTGCAACCGCAAAATGGAAAAGCGGACAGGCGTATCCCTGATGAAGGGCGCCGTTTCCGCCCCGGAAAAGGATGTCTGTCTTCTGAGCCAGGGCGTGGTCTGCCTGGGTTCGGTAACGCTCAACCGCTGCCAGGCCCAATGCCCGAACAGGGGCATCGCCTGTGCCGGCTGCGCAGGACCCTCACCCGCAATAATCATGGAACCCCAGCTGGACATCAGGACAATGGTGGCAAAACGGATGGGGCTTCTGACCGGGATTCCCGAGGAAGAGATACAGAAGTACATTGAGGAGGAAGCTAAAACCTTCTATTCCTACGCGCTTTCATCGCCGGTGATCTACAGGAAGCCGACGGTCGAGATCAGGGAGTGGACCAGCGTTCCGTCCTCCGGCGCAAGGGAGGGTATCTGACATGAAGAGCATGGTTATCAACCCGGTTACAAGGATCGAGGGTCATGCCACGATAACCCTCGACATGGACGACGCCGGCAAGGTGAGCCGCGGCCACCTGAAGGTCCTGGAGATAAGGGGATTCGAGAAGCTGCTCGAGGGCATGGAACTCATGAAGATGCCCCTGATAACAGGAAGGATCTGCGGTGTCTGCCCTGCGGCGCACCACCTGGCTTCTGTGGCCGCCATTGAGAACGGTCTGGGAGTGAAGGTCCCCGAAGCCGCCGCCAGCCTTCGTGAGCTCATGTATGCAGGCCACATCCTCCACTCACATGCCCTGAGCACGTTCGTGCTCTCCGGACCGGACATCATGGAGGGGCTGGACGCCCTGCCGCAGGACAGGAACGTCTTCACCCTGCTCCGCCTGCAGCCCGAGCTTGTTCGCAAGGTCCTCAGGCTTAGAAGCATAGGCCAGAAGATCGTCGAGATCGTCGGGGGAAGGGGTGTGCACCCCGTCACGTTCATTCCGGGGGGCATTGCCTCAGCGCCGTCACCGGAGGAGATGGCTTCGATGGCCGCATGGGGAACCGAAGCCCTTGAGCTTGTGGACGAACTCTCAGGCGTGCTGTTCGGAAGGCTCTCCGCCATGGCGGACATAAGGGAAGCCATGGGAATGCCCTTCAAGTCAGTGGCCCTCTCCAACGGAGGCAAAGTTGCGTTCAGCCACTCGCCGTGCGTGGTAATGGACGGAGCTGGTAAAGCCGAGGCCACATTCACCGCCGAAACTTACGCTGACCACCTTGTCGAGCACACCATGGAGGGCTCGTACATGAAGTCGGTGAGGCTCGCGAAGGGTGACGAGACATTCTTCGTCGGTCCCCTTGCAAGACTGAACGTAAACAGCGCTTTCACTACGCCGAAAGCCTCCCAGCTTCTGGCGGGTTACCGTGAGAGGGGATTCCCCAGGACCTCCGCGCTAGACAGCATTGAGGCCAGGCTGGTGGAGATGGTGCACTGCGCCGAGATCATCCAGTCCATCGCCGCACAGCCTTTGAAAGGCGATCTGTCGGTTCCGGTCAAGACCGCAGCAGGAAGGTTCGTTGGAATGGTCGAGGCTCCGAGGGGCATTCTGATCCATGACTTCCAGGGCGACGACCAGGGAAGGGTTATCGGGGCAAACCTCATTGTGGCCACCCAGAACAACTACGAGGCCATAGACCACTGCATCACGGCAATGGCAAAGCTGAACATCGACCAGGGCGACGACAACCTTCTGCTGAACGGCATGGAGTTCGCCCTCAGGTGTTTCGATCCCTGCCTGGCCTGTGCGACCCATGCGGCGGGAAGCATGCCGATGCAGGTCCTGATCAGGCGGGATGGAAAGGTTCTTCGCACCCTGGGCAGGAGGATTGAGCAATGATCGAGATAAAGGTGGACCAGGACGCCTGTGTCGGGTGCACGCTTTGCGTGGACCTGTGCCCCACCGATGTGTTCGAGTTCGACACCGCCAACTCGGTTCCCGTGGTGAAGAAGCCCGGTGAGTGTTTCGGATGCCTGTCATGCTCCGAGATATGCCCTTCGGACGCGATCACACACTCGGGAAACTCACGTTCAGAAGACCATTACCACGATGAGTACAACCTCAGGCTCGCTTCGCTTCTTGCCCCGGGGATCGAGCTGCCAAAGGCGGCCGGTGATCCGGAGAGCGAGAAGAGGGCCATGGATGACCTTGGGGTGAGGCTTCTGGCCGTGGCTGCGGTTTTCAGGCAGACACTCGGAGGAAGCCTTCCCGCCGTGGGCACCATGGCGGGAAGAACGCTTGCCACGCAGCTTCCGCGGTATCAGGTCCCCAAGACGTTCCAGGACGTTCTGGACCTTGCCGTCGCCCAGTTCAGCCCCACCTGGGAACTGAAACCGGAGATGGAAGGGGATGAGAACCTCACGGTGGACGTTGGTGAATGCTACATACGCGAGCTGTGCAAGGCGAAGGGGCTGGAACTCGGCGGCGATCTCTGCGTTCTTTTCTACAACTACCTCGCCGGCTACATTGGCAGGATGTCCGATTCCAGGCTGAAACTTGTGGAATCCGCGCCGGGGGACAAGGCATGCCGGTACAAGGTGCAGGTGATACGCAGGAGTTGACGCAGGAACGCAGCCTGGCCTTCGTGGGGATAGGAAACACCCTGGCCGGCGACGACGGTGTCGGTCCGGTCATGCTCGGGATGCTTAAGAAGGCTCTCGGGGGGGTGGAGGGAGTTTCCTTCCATCTCGTTGCGGGAGATCTTTACGCCCTGTGGGACCTGCTGCCCGAAACACGCGCGATGGTCATCCTCGACGCAGTGACAGGCAATGAACCCGGCACGGTCTACGCTGATCAGCCCCTGCCCAGGGGGTTCACGCCTTCCTTCCACCAGACCGACGCGGCCACGGTCATGGCCAAACTGGAACGGCTCTTTCAGGGAAGGTTTCCTCAGTGGACCGTATGGGGTGTCTCCATCCGCATGCCGGAAAACCTCGGTGAAGGTCTGAGCTCCCCGGTTCAGACGGGGGCAGACCTTGCAGTCAGGGCGATACTGAACGCTCTGGAGGGTGAAGGTCTTCAGGTGGGGGACGAGAGGTTCGCCCTGCTGGACGGGGGCGCCCGATGCGCCTCCGTCCATTGCCCATGATGTTGTCGAACCCGCTTCCCCCGGCTTTACACGCCCGACCCCCAGGCTTATTTTCCGAAGTTGACTGCTCCTCCTAGTCCTCCCCTTGGCAGCCCGGTGCGGGCTATTGCGGAAAGGGTCTGATGGGCAAGGAAAACCAGCCCGTTGACAGTCCCGATTTCTGGGCGGGGTTCAGGAGCCCCCTTCGGCACAGCTGGCGCAGGGATGCCCTTGTGATCGGGCTGATGCTGGTATTCATGGCGCTCAGCCTTCTTTTTCACTTCAGGCTGAAGACCGATGTTGCCTACTCCCATTTCGCTTACGTTCCCATCTTCCTATCCAGCATCTGGTGGGGAAGGAAGGCGGCAGTGGTTCCGGTTTTTCTCGGAGCCTGGATAATAGCCCTTGAACTCCTTGACAATAGCACCTTTCCGATATGGCCCGGGTTGGTCAGGGTGGGAATGTTCCTTGCGGTCGGTTTCCTGGTGGGGGAGCTGAACCACCGCAGGCGCAACGCTCAGCAGGAATTGCGGGGGGCCAACGTCAAACTCAAAAGGCTTTCGAAGCTTCACCGGGATTTCCTGCACATAGCCATTCATGATCTCCGTTCCCCCGTGGGGGCGGCATCGGCACTTCTGACCGGGTTGTCCACACTTGCGGGCGACCGGTTGGCTCCCCGCGAGAAACACCTTCTTGTAAGGGCTCAGGCCAGGATGGAGGAAGTCACTTCGTTCCTCCGTGATTTTCAGCTTCTCTCAACGTTCGATTCTTCGCAACTGCGCAACCAGGCGGAGAGGGTAGAGGTGGGAAGGCTGATAAGGCAGGTGGTGGTCGAGAACGAGGTTCTGATCTCGGGGAACGGGCACACCGCGGTTCTTGAAACATCCGACACTGCCCCGCAGGTGGCGGCAATACCGATCCTGATCAAGGAGGCCATAGCGAACTACCTCACCAACGCCATCAAGTACACCCCGCAGGGTGGCCGGATAACCCTTAGGAGCATCGATCTTGGGGACAGGGTGCGGGTTGAGGTGGAAGACACGGGCGTCGGGATAGCTCCCGAGGATCAGGCCAGACTGTTCCAGGAGTTCTCCAGGATTCGCAGGGAGCCCAGGGAAGGTGAGATAAAGGTTCCCGGAATAGGCCTGGGCCTCTCGATTACGAAGAGAATAGTCGAAATGCACGGGGGACGGGTATCCCTGGAGAGCGAGCCCGGCAGCGGCAGCGTGTTCTCCTTCGAACTGCCGGCCTGCGAACCGGGGGATGGCCCGGTCAACCTGCCCGAAATGAGTGAGTGATCAGCGGAGAGTCCGGCGCTACACGCCGCACTCCTCCCTTCCGAATTCCCGAATGCGTCTGAGATAGCCTGCCACTTCGTCGGCCTCGGCCTGATCGAGCCGGTTCAGGGCAAAACCTGCGTGAACAATGACGTACTCGCCGGGGATCGCGTCTGGAACTCCCGCCAGACAGACCTCGCGGATGGCTCCACCGAAGCTTACCCTGGCTTTGCGCGTCAGGGGTTCATCCCCCCAGACCTCGAGTATCTCACCGGGAATACCAAGACACATGTCTGCTCCAGTCCATTGCTTTCATGCTGATTATACCACCGCGGCCTTCCAAAGGGCACAGGTCCAATGATCAGGCGAAGGCTTCCCTGAATACGGTTACCAGCTTCTCAAGGCAAGCCTCGACTTCACGGGAAAGGCCTTGTCCAAAAGCGGTCGAGGCGGGCTGAACCGCCAGCATCAGTGTCCGCGCGCCGCAAAGGTCCTCCAGCTGCGTCATGAAAAGGGCGGGAGACATTGAGTGGGTGGAGAAGCCCCCTGCCTGATCGATCTCATCCCTGCCAAGGATCGCCGCCTCGCCCGGATCCATGCCGATGTCTGCTGCATCGGCGACCAGCACCAGCCCCGGCTTGAACCTGGCAACCGACCCCAGATAGTTCTCGGGTGTTGTTCCTGCGTCAATGGCGGTCAGGGGGATGCCCCGGATCCTGGAGACAAGCTCCGGGCCGAACCCGTCGTCACCTCTCAATGGGTTTCCGATTCCCAGGATCAGGGGCTTGTCATGAAGACAGACCCTGAGTCTCTCCGTGAACTCAGTCGTTGTAACGGGTGGTCTCCCGGCGGCACTTCACACACAGGATCTTGACCCTGTCGGAGCGGCCCTGATCCCTGAGAACGGGAGCGAGGTTGTCGTCGGCAACGCCAAGTTCCCTCAGCCGGGCCAGGTAGACCGTGGGGTTGGAGAATGCCATCTCGTCCAGTCTGTCCGCAAGCCAGGCCAGATGGGGCTTCGTGGCAATGACCGTCCCGCAGGCCTCACAGAGCTGCAGGTCGAGTTCGATGCTTTCGCTGGCCTGCGTTCTGTCGAAGTATGAGAGCTCCCATTCGTTGCCGAGCTTTATGCCCTCATGATCAGCGACACACGCCGCCTGGCACTGACTGCAGAAGATGCAGGTGTCGGTGTAGTGGATCATCCTGCGTTTTGCCGCATCGGGAGGGTCGGTCGTGTCCTCGTGGGCGATCGCCCCTGCGGGGCAGGCCTCCTCGCAGGCCAGGCAGCCAAGACACCTGTCCGGGTTGAACACGGGCTGCCCGCGAAAGTTCTCGTGCGGAACGTGGGGTTTGGCGGGGAAGTCGGAGCTGTAAGGCTTGGTGAACAGGGCTTTCAGCGCTTCTCCGAGCTCCCTCAGCTTGGGATATCTCACTGCTGCGCCTCCTTGTCCCGTTCCTCGAGTGCATCGCAGGCGCTGCCCTTCCAGAGTTTGATCCCCGCCTTGTGTGCCCCCCGGGAAATGGCATGCGCCGACACCGGGGAGGTAAGCACCAGGAAGAACACCGCCAGAAGCGCCTTCAGCCCCGTGGAAGTGAACCCCGTGACGAAGAGGGTTCCGATGAGGATACTGCAGGTTCCCAGAGTGACGCACTTGGTCGAAGCCTGAAGCCTGTTGTACACGTCGGGCAGACGGATCAGCCCAAGACACCCCAGAACATCGAAGACAAGACCGGCGGCTATCATCACAAGGCCGATCGCATCAGTCATCGAAGGTTCTCCCTTCCATGAACTTGGCCAGGGCAAGGGTGCCGATGAAGCTCTGAAGACCCCAGGCTATCCCAATGTCAAGGTACCATGAACGATCGGTCGCCAGGGCAAGGATCGCACAAAGCCCGACGACAAGAATCCCGAGGATGTCCACTCCCACTATCCTGTCCGCGGGGGTGGGACCCTTCAGTATCCTGAAAAGCACCATGAGCGCGCTCAGGATGACTATGTAAACGGCCCTGGCGAAAAACCCCGAGTGCTCTTCACCCGAAGGGAGGAACGCCCCTTCCGGGGTGAAGAGGATGATGACAACCAGTATCCCCAGAAGCACCAGCGCCCCGAGTATCCATCTGACAGTTCTCATGTTGCGACCTCTTCGAAGATCCTTCTGAGTATCGGTTCGAATCGCCCTCCGATGGCGCTGGTGGCAGATTCCACATCCCTTCCCCGCACGCTTATCCAGTGAACGTAGAGGATCCCCTGTTCCCTGTCCACATCCACCGTGAGCGTGCCGGGCGTCAGTGTGATCGAGTTGGCCAGGAAGGTGAGGCCCATGTCTGATCTCAGCGCGGTTTTCATTTTCACTATTCCGGGGTTGATGGGCAGAGCAGGATGAAGCACACGGTAGGCAACATCGAAGTTTGCCTTGACGAGCTCCCATGTGAAGACCGGCACGTAGTGGAAGACGAACGTGAGTATCCTCCTGGGATGGCTCAACAGGTGGTGTCTGACAATGAACATACGGCCCATGACAGCCGCCGCGAGCAATGAGGCTAAAACCCCGGCAACAAGCTGGAGTGCCGTCGGGGGCCAGGACAGAAGACACCACACGACAAAGGCCGCCAGGAACATCAGAACACGGCTTCTCACAGGCGAACCACCTCCCCGAGGGTGAGGATACCATGGTCGAGCACCCTGACCGCAGGGGCGAGAACCATCTCCTTCACTTCAGGAACCAGCATGAGACCACCCAGTATGCAGAGAAGCGCCAGGACGGCCATGCCGAACCTCATGGGCCAGGGAACCTCGCGCACGTTCTCGAAGCCCTTTTTCAGCCTTCCCAGGAACGCGAACTTCGTTACCTTGAGGAAGGAGGCAAGTGTCAGAATGCTTACCAGTATGGCCCAGGCCCCGTAGAACCACTCTCCCTGTTCAACGCAGGCCATAACGATGATGAGCTTGCTCCAGAACCCGGAGAATGGCGGAACGCCTGAAATGGACATGGACGCTGATAGTGTGGTCCAGGAAGTGGTGGGCATCCTGCCCGAGAGACCCCCCATCTCCTTCAGATTCCTTGTGCCCGTTGCCTGTTCAAGTGCGCCGGAGTTCAGGAAGAGAAGGCTCTTGAAGATGGAATGGTTGAACAGGTGAAAGAGCCCTCCGAGAATCCCGAGCGGAGAGCCAAGGCCGAAACCGAGGATCATGTAGCCGACCTGGCTCACCGAATGGTAGGCAAGCAGCCTCTTCATGTCCCACTGTCTGAGGGCCAGGATGACACCGACCCCCATCGAGACTGCGCCAAGCACCATCAGAAGGTTCAACACGCCGGGGCTGGCGCCATACACGTTGAATACGAGCCTGGCGATGGTGTATACACCGAGGGATTTGATGAGAACTCCGGAGAGCATTGCGGAGATGGGCGCGGGAGCTGACGGGTGTGCGTCGGGCAGCCATGAGTGGAACGGGACGATGGCTGCCTTGAGGGCAAATCCGCCCAGCAGAAGCACCAGGGCGGTGACGGTGATCGGCGCAACCCCCATCACGCCAAGCTGCTCGGCCATATGGGCCATGTTGAGAGTGCCTGTGTAGCCATAGAGAAAAGCAATGCCCAGAAGAAGCAGAAGTGAACCAAGGCTTCCCATTACAGCGTACTTGAATGCCGCCTCGAGCTCGTGCTTGCCGGTTCCGAAGGCCACAAGCGCATAGCTCGCCAGGGACGCCACCTCAAGGAAAACGAACAGGTTGAAGAGGTCGCCGGTTATCACCACACCGTTCATCCCCGCCAGCATCAGAAGGAACAGGGTGTGGAACTGCCAGCGTCCGGAATAGGCGTTCATGTAGCTCAGGGAGTAGATCATGACAAGAAAGGCCACCAGACTGACGACCAGCAGCATGAACGACGCCAGACCGTCCATCACAAGCAGGATGCCCAGGGGAGCCTGCCAGCCGCCGACGGCGTGGGTGGAAGCAGGCGATGTAACCGCGTAGATGGAAAGCGCCAGCACAAGGGCAACCGTCAGTGTACCCAGGGTGTCCGCAAACGCGCCCGACTTTCTGGCCGCCAGGGCGCAGAAGAATGCCCCCGCAAGGGGAACCGCAACCAGCAGAGGAATGTATTCGCCGGCCATCATCCCCTCAACTCCCTGATACGGGTGATGTCATAGGTTCCATAACGTTCGTGCAGCCTCATGGCGATCGCAACCAGGAACGCCGTGGTGGCCAGACCGATAACGATGGAAGTGAGCACAAGGGCCTGGGGAAGCGGATCGACCATTACCTGTTCCACTGCGCCCGGCTGCAGGATCGGCGCCTCCCCCCCTTTTTTCCAGCAGAGGAGGATCAGGAAGAGATTGACCGCGTACTCGGCGATCACGATGCCCAGGATTATCCTGATCAGGTTCTTCTTGCCGAGGACGGCGTAGACCCCGACGCTGAAGAGCAGGATGCAGAGCACGTAAGGGAGCCAGGCATTCATCATTTTCCCTCCCTTTCGCTTCCCCTGAAGGAAACAAGGGCCAGGAAGACCCCGAAGAGGCCTGCGCCTACCTTGATGCAGATCGCGATGTTCGACAGCGGGATGGCACCCCCGCTGATCAGGCTGAAAAGCCTGCCCTGTGGCAGGAAGTTGTTGAAGAACCCGCCGTCGGCGAAACCCAGCAGGGCGATGCCCAGGAACAGAACCGCTCCAACGCTTTCCAGCGCTGTCACCGCGTCTTTTTTGATGATCTCGAATGCCCTTTTGCCCCCGAAGGCAAGAAAGAGGTTCATGAAGCTCAGGGCGATGATCACTCCGCCTGCGAAACCGCCCCCGGGGCTGAGGTGCCCGTTCAGAACGATGTAGACACCGTAAAGGAAAATGAGCCCCACCGTGAGCCTGGTCACGGTTTTCACCACCAGGGTCATTCCGGCTTCACCGTCATTTCCCGCCATGTTCCTTCACCCCCTTGCGGCGCATCACTGTAAGAACGCCCACCACCGCCGTGAACAGAACCGTGGCCTCGCCCAGGGTGTCATACGCCCGGTAGTCAAGAATGATCGCCGCCACGATGTTCGCGGCTCCGGTGTCAGTGGCTGAGTTCTCGAGATAACGCCGTGAAACGAGCATCAACGGTTCGCCGAAGGCCGGAAGGCTCTTGAAGGCAACAATCCCGACCCAGACGGTGAGTGCCGCGAACAGCGCGCCCAGAAGGGATCCCAGCGGTCTTGAGCCCAGCCACTCCCCTGAATCCTTCAAGGTAAGGGTCGCCCTGATCAGGATGATAACCGCCACTATCTCGACAACGAGCTGGGTAAGGGCGATATCAGGGGCCTTCAGCAGAAGGAAGATGATGGAAAGTCCGAGTCCCACGACTCCCACCGCTATCACCGCGGAAAGCAGGTTCCTCATCTCGACCGCCGCAAGGGCTCCCACGATCATCAGGGCCATAAGGATGTACAGTTCAATCATATCGTCATCCAATCAGCGCGAGATAGAGAACGACCACTCCCGCAAGGCACCAGAGCACGTACCGTCCGAGCAGGCCGTTGTGAAGCCCCGACAGTATTCCGCCAATGAAATCGGCGAACTTCAGACCCACCACGTAGCAGTCGAAGTGTTTCTTCTCGGCCCAGGCGAACAGCACTCCGAGAGGCTTCACGTCTTTCACCGTGGTGTAGAAATCAACGCCCGACACCCTCATGGACGGCCTGGCCTCGAGGTTCTCGCCACCGATGAAGGGGGCGACCGACCTTGTCTTTCCGGCGCTGCCCAGGAGATACACCACCATTCCCATGAACAGCCCGGCAAGGATGAGTATCGTTGCCGAGGCGGAGCTCCACAGTCCCGGGAAGACGGGTTCACCGGCTAGAACAGGGCTGAAAAGCCGGCCGAACGGGATCCTGTCCGCGAACACGCCGAAGCCGATGCAGAGGAGGGCCAGTACCGCGATCGGGGCGGCGAGGGCGAATGGTGTTCCGGGTCTTGATGCTTCGGCGATCCGGTTGACATGGGGCGACGCCTGTCCGAGGAAGACGGCATGGATGAGCTTCATGAAGCTGGCCAGGGTAAGGGCGCTGCCCATCATGGCCGCAGTGAGCCAGATGACCCATGTCCAGCCGTTCCCGGCTGTGCCCATGATTCCCTGGTAGATCATCCACTTGGAGGCGAACCCGTTGAAAGGCGGAACCCCCGAGATCGAAAGGGAAGCGACGAAGAAAGCACCGAACACCAGTGGCATCAGTTTTCCCAGCCCGCCAAGCCGGTGGAGATCGGTGGTCTTCATGCTCTTCTCGACCGCGCCAGCGGTCATGAAGAGGCAGGATTTGTAGATGGTGTGGTTGAACATGTGGAACAGAGCCCCGGCAATGCCTATCGGATTGCCTGTTCCGATCCCCAGGACCATGTAGCCGACCTGGCTGACGGCGTGGTAGCCCAGAAGCCTTTTCATGTCATGCTGAACCATTGCCATCATCACGGCGGCCATTATGGTGATGCTGCCCACGGCCATAAGCACGATCCCGAGGGTGCCGTCGAGAATGAAGAGCTCAAGCGATATCCTGGCGAGGAAGAAAACCCCCAGAAGCTTGTCCAGCGATGCGGGAAGATACGCCGTGACGGGCACGGGAGCGTCTTCAGCCATATCGGGAACCCAGGTGTGGAACGGCATCGCCCCGGCCTTGGCAAGGGCTGCGGATGCCAGGAGCAGGAATGCCGCAACGGACAGTCCTCCCGCCACAGGAATGGTCGCAGTGGTAAAGGAAAGTTTGAAAAGACCTGAAAGGCCGGTTCCCGGACCGCAGACCAGAAGCCATACCAGCGCCAGCCCCAGCAGCATCATGGCGTCGGTTCCCCCTACGATCAGAAGCGCCTTCCGGGCAGTGGCGGGGGTGGACGGAGTTCTTCCGAACCCGATCAGAAGATAGAGCAGCAGACCCAGAAAGCCCCACAGGATAACGAGAAGAAGAAGGTTGTCGGCGAAGATGACCCCCAGGGTGAGCACCAGGGTGAGCACCGTATAGAGGTAGTACCTGAACAGCCCCTTTCTTCCCTTCATGAAGCTCAGGGAATAGACCACCACGAGGATGAAGAAGAGGCCCGCGAATGCCGCGGCCAGCCAGGCAAGAGGAGTGAAGCTGAAGAGATTCAGGCTGAAAAGGTTCTCAAGGCTCATGCTCTGCCCATCCTCCTCCTGAGGCTCTCGGTTTTCGCCCTCGAAAGCTCCACCAGGGCCTGCCCGTCATAGAGTACTCTTCCCCGGTGGTTCCTCACCGCCATCCTCTCGGTGCAGCAGTAGCATGGGTCAATTGATGCAAGGATGATCGTGGCGTCCGATATGGTCTCACCGACTATGGTGGCCTTGTAGGTGGGCAGGTTCATGAAGGTCGGCGCCCTGACCTTGTGACGGATGGCCCTGTTGGTGCCGTCGCTTCTCACGTAGTGGAAGGTCTCCCCCCGTGGAGCCTCGATGTGTCCGATCCCCTCACCGGGCGGAATGCTTTCGATGCCGGCGTTGATCGGACCCTCGGGAAGAGCCTCGAAGCACTGTCTGATGATGCTTATGGATTCGAACATCTCGAGGATCCGGACGACTGCCTTGTCAAAGACATCCCCGTTGGAGGTGACTACCATCTTCCAGTCCACCCGGTCGTAGACCCCGTAGGGACTGTCCTTCCTCACATCTCGGGCGACTCCGGATGCTCTGGATGTGGGTCCCAGGGCGCTGAACTCGATGGCCTTCTCCTTGCTGAGAACCCCCACCCCCTTCAACCTGGCGTGAAGCACGGGATCATCAAGGATCGCGTCCCTCAGCATCTCCAGTGTGGGAACGATGGAGTCGATCTTGGCGAGGACAACGGGAATGTCCTGCTGTCTGATGTCGCGCCTGACACCTCCCGGGGTGAACATCGCGTAGTTGTTCCTGTTGCCGGAGAGGATCTCCATCACGTCGAGGATCTCCTCGCGGAGCTTCCAGGCCCACATGTAGACGGTGTTGTAGCCCAGGAAATGCCCGGCCAGCCCGAGCCACAGCAGGTGGGAGTGAACCCTCTCGCCCTCGGCGATGATGGTGCGGATGTACCGGGCCCTGTCGGGAACTTCCATTGGAAAGATGTCCTCCACGGCCCGCACATATGCGAAGGGGTGGCTGGTGGAACAGATGCCGCAGATCCTCTCCACAACGAAGGTGCTGTTGTCGAATGACCTGCTCTCGGACAGCTTTTCGATGCCCCGGTGGTTGTAGCCGATCCGGACGTCCACCTCCACTATCCGCTCGCCCTCCACGGTGAGCGTGAAGAGCTCGGGCTCCTCCTGAAGAGGGTGGTAAGGTCCGATGGGTATTACTGATCTTCCCATCACACACCCCTTGTTCTTATGGCGGTTTCGTCCCACTCAGAGTAATCCTGCCGCAGCGGATAGACGCCGTCCGGCCAGTTGTCCGGAAGAAGGAGCCTGCGGGGGTCGGGATGGCCCTCGAAGGTGATGCCGAGAAGTTCTCTCATCTCCCTCTCTATCCAGTTCATGGCCTCGATGTCCTTCCCGAGGGATACGATCACGGGGTTTTCACGATCCAGCAGCACCCTGATGTTAAGCATCAGGTTCAGGTCTTCCAGTGTGAAGTGGTAGATGATCTCAAGACCGTCGGGGGTGTCGGTTCCCGTTGCAATGTTGAACCTGGCTCCCAGTTCCCTGAAGATGTACGGTCCGACCCAGGCTATGGCCCTGGGTCTGAGATTTATGAAGACCCTTTTGGGCGACTTGTCGAAAACGCCGAGAATGTCATCGCCGAACCTTTTGCCGAGATCCCTCAGTACCTGCTCCCTTGTCATCAGCCTTTGCCCACCTTCTCTATAAGTTTGACGACCCCGGCGATGATGGCCTCGGGTTTCGGGGGGCAACCCGGAATGTAGGCGTCGACGGGAATGATGTTGTCCAGGGGAACCGGGCAGTTGTAGCTGTCCATGAATATCCCCCTGGAGCCGGTGCAGGTGCCGATGCCAACCACAAGGCAGGGCTTGGGAACCTGCTCGTAAAGGGTTTTCAGCCTCTCCGCGCTCATGCGGTTGCATGATCCGGTCACCAGAAGAACGTCCGCGTGCTTTATGCTTCCCGCGAGCAGTATCCCGAATCGTTCAACGTCGAACCTGGGAGTGAGGCAGTCAAGGGTTTCGATGTCGCAGTTGTTGCAGCTTCCCGTGGAGAGGTGGAACACCCAGGGTGACTTGAGAAGGGCTTTGAGTTTCAGGCTCATGAACTCACCTCTCAAAGGCCCAGCAGGGCCAGTATCAGTGATGCGGCGGCAATGAGGGTCATGGGTCCCCAGAAAAACCTCATGGCCTGGTCGATCCTCACCCTGGGGTTGGTGTTCCTGATCACGGTTATCAGTGAGAGAACGCCGACGAACTTCAGAACGCTCCAGAGGATTCCCCAGCCGGCCAGCGAGAAGCCCCCGAGGAACATCTGGATGAGGAAAAAGGGCAGGATAAAAAGCAGCATGTTCTTGGTGAGTTTGTATATGGCAAGGCCTGTGCCCGAGTATTCTATGAGCGGTCCGTGAACTATCTCCGTCTCGGCCTCGGGAGCGTCGAACGGGACCAGAGCCAGTTTGGCCTGAATGCAGAGCAGTCCCACTATCATGGCCAGTATCCCGGAAAGGCTGCCCGCGAAGGCTCCCGCCTCCCGCTGGGCCAGCAGGATGTCTCCGAGGCGGATGGAGAGCCCCGAGTGAACGACCGGCACCAGCATCGCCAGTATGAAGGGCAGCTCGTAGGAGAGGACCAGCTTCATTTCGCGGCTTGCGCCCAGGCTGGCCAGGGGGTTCCGGGAGGCGAAACCCCCGATGATGATGCTCATTGACGGGATCGTGAGCAGGTAGATCACGACGATCCAGTCACCGACAAAGCCCGTCTGCGGACGAATCTGGTTCATCCAGAGCACCGAGGCCGCGGTGACCGCTCCCGCAAGGCCCAGCATGGGAGCTCCAAGGAAAACCCGCCGGTTCGAACCTTCCGGGACCAGGGTCTCCTTCCCCAGAAGCTTGACTATGTCGACCAGAGGCTGGTAGAAGGGGGGACCCACCCGGTACTGCACCCGGGCTGTGACCTTGCGGTCGACCCAGCTTGCGGCAAGCCCAAGAATGGAGGTGACGAGGAAGCCGAAGACCAGAAGGTAAAGCAGGATCATGCCTCCTCCTTCTTCCAGTGCCTGGAGTGCACGATCAGGTGTTCGCCGGCGGCGAAGCAGTCCTGCATATCATCCGGAACGCCTTCGATCAGCCGCAACGCCCCGTAGGGGCAGGTGGAAACGCACACAGGTTCCCCCCCCCTCCTGGAGAGGCAGTAGTCGCAGTTCGAGGCGAAACGGGGCACGATCTCGGGGTAGATGGTCCCGTAGGGACAGGCGTGGGAACATGACCGGCAGCTCACGCACCTGAAGGTATGCCGGACAAGCATTCCGCCCGGGTCTGGAAGCTTCTCGAGTGCTTCCTTAGGGCAGGCCTTCACGCAATGGGGCTCTTCGCACCTTCGGCAAACCATGGCGTAGGTGGCCAGTTCTATCACCGACAGGATTCCCTGGTTGGCACTGCTGTGCCACGGGTAGCTGCAGCGTATCACGCACCCCGGGCACACCGTCGAGGAACAGATGTCGAGGTCGATGAACAGCCTCGCGCCGGCGGCCGGTCGGGCTTCAACCGTTTCCCGTCCCTGAAGCTGTTCAACCGTGTTCAAGAGGTTCTTCCCTTCCATGGTCAGTCCCATATCCCGGGGATGTCCTTGATCTGCGCGTAGGTGAACACAGGCCCGTCCTTGCAGCAGTAGAAAGTCCCGAGCCTGCAGTGGCCACACTTCCCAAAACCGCAGGACATGTTCTTCTCCATCGAGAGGTAGATCCTCTCCGGTGGAATGCCCATCTCAAGCATTCTGAAGGTGACGAACTTCATCATGACGGGCGGACCGCAGGAGATCCCCACCGCGTTTCCAGGGTCGATGCACGTGCTGTCCATGATCGATGTCACGAGCCCGGTCGCGCAGGTCCATGTTTCGTCACACTGATCGGTGGTGAGCCGGATGTCGAGGTCGGGCCGGTTCAGCCAGCCCATTATCTCGTCGCGGTAAAGGAACTCGCAGGGCTGCCTGCAGCCGGCGCGGTACGCCAGCTTCACAAGGTCGCCCCTCATCTTGAACAACGAATACATGAGGGTTCTCAGGGGGGCGAGCCCAACGCCGCCACCCACTACCAGAACTTCCTTCCCCTTGAATTCCTCGAGCGGGTAGCCGTGGCCGTACGGACCCCTGAGCCCCACGATATCCCCGGCCTTCAGCCTGTGGATCGCTTCGGTTACCTTGCCGACCTTCACAATGGTTATGTCCATCTTCTCATGGTCGCCGCAGTAGGATGAAGGAGTGAAAGGCGCTTCGCCCACGCCCGGAACGGAGACTTCCATGAACTGCCCCGGGGAGAATGAAAGAGGCTCCGAGGGACGGAGCCTGATCGTGGTTATCGATGGGGTTTCAGTGATCACTTCCAGTACTTCCGTTTTCACTGACCTGTACGGGTTTTTATCCATTCTCCACCAGTCTTCTCAATACGCGCCTGATGTCGATCCTGCCGGGGCAGGCCGATGAACATCTGCCGCAACCTGTGCAGGCGAACTCCCCGGCAACCTTTGGAAAGAAATCGAACTTCTTCTCGAAACGGTTGCGCAGCCTCATCCAGAGCCGGGACCTGGGGTTCTCTCCGCCGGCGACCCGGGCGAAGTCGTTGATCAGGCAGGAATCCCATACCCTGAACCTGCCTGCGGTTCCCTGCGCCATCTGGTCGTAGAGATAGAAGCAGTGGCAGGTCGGACAGATGGTGTTGCAGGCCCCGCACTCGACACAGGTCGCCGCCTCTTCAGCCCACAAGGGATCATCGTACTTTCGAGCCACGGCACCCTTCAGGCTTTCAACCCCGGGCGTTCCGCCGGTTTCGGCGATCATGCGCAGCTTTTCCAGCACGGCCTCCCTGGTTTCGCTGCGTTCCTGCAACTGCGCAGGCGACGGATCAGTGAAGAGGGAGGCGTGGGAGGCCATCACGGCGCGGCCTTTCTCTGAGCCCGCTTCGGCAAGGAACCCTCCGCTCACGGGCGAGAGGTTTATGTCGTACCCCTCTTCGGGATGGGGCAGCCCGTCGAGGGATGTGCAGAAACATGTTTCAAGTGCGTCGGTGCAGTCGGAGGAGATCACGAGGCTTTCCTGCCGGAGCCTTTTGTAAGTGGGATCGCCGAACTCGGGGTCGAGAAAGACGTGGTCGAGAATTCGGAATCCCTTGAGATCGCATGCCTTTGCACCCACGACACAGAGCGGGATGAAGCCCCGGGCTGGAACGTCTGGTTCGAAACCGGTGGCGACCCTCTCGCGGCCGGCAAAGAAGAATGCCTTGAGGGGCTCAACCGCCCTTACACCGCCTATCAAGGCGCTGCCCGGGTCGGATCTGTCAATGGATGTGAAATGTGACTTGTTCCCGCTCCCGATTGGGAAGAGGAGTTTGTGGGACCCACCGAGAGCCTTCAGTAGTGACTCGAAGTGAACCCTGCTCAGAAATGTCATGCGCGCTTCATAATTCTGTTGAATAACCGTGTCAACCCCCCGGACGAACGGCATCGCAAGCGTCACGCACCTGCCTGCGTGATGCTCTCCAACGGCTTTTACAGCGATTCCCACCTGCCCCTCAGGAAGGCGCAGAGATCAGCCATGCCCTCCCCGGTCCTCGCTGAAATGCGGAAGGTCTTCACGCCGGGATTGAGGCTTCTGCACTCATTCTCGACGCGGTCCATGTCGAACTCCATGTGGGGCAGCAGGTCCGTCTTGGTCAGTAGCAGCATGTCGATACGGCTGAAGAGAGAGGGATACTTCAGCACCTTGTCGTCACCCTCGGGAAGCGAGAGCATCCCGACCTTGATGTGCTCTCCAAGGTCGTATGCGCTGGGGCAGATGAGGTTGCCCACGTTCTCGATGGCCAGGTACCTGAAGGGTTTTTTCTTGTCCAGCGACGAGAACGCTTCCTTCACGGCAGCCGCGTCAAGGTGGCATGAGCCCCCGGTCTCGATCTGAACGGCACGGCAGCCGGCCCGGATGATCCTGTCGGCGTCCCTCCGGGTCTTGACGTCCCCCTCTATCACTGCCATCTCCGGCCCGAACTCGGCGGCAAGGGCTTCGAGCAGTGTCGTCTTGCCGGCTCCCGGAGAACTGATGATGTTGAACGCGAGAATGCCGTTAAAGCCGAACGCACGCCTGTTCTCCGCGGCGATGTCATCATTCTTCGTCATCACTGGTGACTTGATCCTCATCGGCATCCTCCCCGTCAAGCTCGACGCTTTCAACAAAGAACTCCCTGCCCGAGACAATCCTTCTGTCCCACGAACCGCATGCCGGGCAACCCGGCGAAAAGTCATCGCTGTGCCACACGTGACCGCATCTCGTGCAGCGCATTTCCGCCCTGGTCTTCCGGACAACGAGTTCGGGGCGCCCCAGACCCCTCGCTGAGGCGATCTCGGTGAAGCAGAATGCAAGTGACTCACCCGAAACCCCTGAAAGCGGGCCGATCACCACGGTGACCGTGGAGAGAGTCCTGGGTCCGCCGAGAGCGGAGATGATCACTTCCGCCATGTCCTGGGCAAGGGAGTACTCGTGCATTTCCTTCCATCACCTCGGGCCAAGTATAAGGCGCGGTTCCGACCCATCAAACCGGCAACGAAACGGGGAGGAAGTGCGGGACCATCCCGTTGCTTATAATCACCGAATGGATGTGCAGCGCTTGCGGATCTCGGTGGAGGGAGCTGTCCAGGGCGTCGGGTTCCGTCCCTTCGTCTACAGGCTTGCCCGCCGTCTTGGCATCACCGGGCTGGTCTGGAACTCCTCCGGGGGGGTCGTCATCGAAGCCCAGGGCAGCGGGGAGAGCCTGAAGGCATTCCTTCGCTGTCTCAGTGATGAAAAACCCGGACCCGCGGTGATAAGCAGCATAAGAACCGTGGCGACCCCTCCCCTGCCCGGGACCGGATTCGTCATAGCGCCGAGCAGGGAGGGCGCTCCTGCGACCCTTGTAACGCCCGACCTTGTGGTCTGTCCCGAGTGCATCAGAGAGATGACGGACCCCTCCGACCGCAGGTACAGGTACCCCTTCATAAACTGCACGAACTGCGGACCGCGTTTCTCGATCCTCCTGGCGCTGCCCTACGACCGGCCCAACACGACGATGCTGGGCTTCAGGATGTGCCCCGACTGCGCATCGGAGTACGGGGACCCGCTGGACCGCCGCTTTCACGCGCAACCAGTGGCGTGCCCGGTGTGCGGCCCGAGGCTGCGGCTTTTAGACCCTGAAGGCGGTGAGCTGTCCCGCGAGGACAATGCCCTGAAAGACGCGGTGGCTGAACTGCGCCGGGGAGGTGTGGTTGCCCTGAAGGGGCTGGGAGGGTTCCAGCTCCTTGTCCGGGCCGATTCCGACGCCGCAGTAGAACTCCTCAGACAGAGGAAGCGCAGGCCCGCAAAGCCACTGGCCCTGCTCGTCAGGGACATCGATGCGGCCGAAGCGCTCTGCTTGATCAACACGGGGGAGAGGGAACTCCTTCTTTCGCCCGCGGCCCCGATAACACTGCTTGCGCGCAGGGGCCGGGGAGTTTCCGCCGGGATCGCTCCGGACAGCCCATGGCTGGGAGTGATGCTTCCCGCAACGCCACTGCATTACCTGCTTGCCTCGGACTCCGGTTTTCCGCTCGTTGCCACCAGCGGGAACGCCCCGGGGGAACCGATATGCACCGATAACACAGAAGCCCTGACCAAACTCCGGGGCGTCGCCGACCTCTTCCTGGTCCATGACAGGCCCATAGCAAGGCAGGTCGACGACTCGGTCGTCGCCTGGCTTCCCGACGGCCCGCTCATGATCCGCAGGGCCAGGGGATATGCACCCCTTCCGATCACCGTAAGGGGCGTTGCTGCAGGCACTCTGGCCGTGGGTGGGCACCTGGCGAACACGGGAGCTGTCTCGATAAGGGGCGGGGTGATCCTGAGCCAGCACATAGGCGACCTCGAGACCCTTGCCTCTGTCCAGGCCCACCAAAGGGCGCTGACCGACCTGCAGACCCTGTTCGGCCGGGCATCACGGGTGGTCGGGGACATGCACCCCGACTACGCTTCCACCGCAACTGCGGGGAAGACCGGGCTTCCCGGGATGACGGTTCAGCATCACCACGCCCACATCATGGGGTGCATGGCCGAGAACGGAACGAGCGCACCCGTTCTCGGTGTCGCCTGGGACGGCGTCGGGCTGGGAACCGACAACACCGCGTGGGGGGGCGAGTTTCTCCTGGTAGGGGAAAACACCGGCTTTGAAAGGTTTGCATGCCTGCGCCCATTTCCCGTCCCGGGCGGCGACGCGGCAGCGCTGGAACCACGCAGATCGGCACTCGGGCTCCTCTGGGCAATGAACGGCTCCCTCCCCTCTTCATCAAGCTTCTTCAGTGATCCCGAACTCAGGGTCGTAAAGCGGATGATGGAAAGGGGGGTGAACACGCCCACAACCACCAGCGCCGGAAGGCTTTTCGACGGTGTTGCGGCCCTTCTCGGCCTGCGTGGCGTCTGCTCCTACAGTGGCGAGGCGCCCGTCCTGCTTGAAAACCTCGCCCACGGCACCGCGGGGGAAAAGGGTTACCCCATGACGCTCCGGAAGCAGGGACCTCCCATGACGCTCGACTGGGAGCCAATGCTGAACGCCATTTCTGCGGACGCCCGGAAAGCGGTGCCCATCGCCGTCATCTCACGAAGGTTTCACGAGGGGTTGTCGGACGGGATCCTGATGGTTGCCCGTGAGGCCGGGATCGGGCAGGTTGTGATTACCGGGGGGTGTTTCACCAACAGGCTTCTCACCGAACTGACCATGGCAAAACTGGGGGCCGGCGGTTTCACGCCGGTCAGGCACCGTCTGGTGCCGCCCGGTGACGGCGGCCTGGCCCTGGGTCAGGCGGTGATGGGACAATGGGCGCTGTGAGGAGGGAACACCCGGGGACCATGCCTCTTCTCCCGCGTTTCCGCAGAAGACCCCATTCCATATACTACGGCCGCGATCATCCCTTTCAGCAGGTATCGGGGGAGGTCCGATGAAGTTCGTCGACGAGTACCGTGAAGCTTCCCTCTGCAAAGGCTACGCGGAGGAGATCAGGCGAACGGCGACCCGCCCCTGGACCATAATGGAGGTCTGCGGAGGGCAGACCCACACCATCCTCCGTTACGACCTTCCGGGCATGCTGAAAGGCGCCGTGGAGCTCATCCACGGTCCGGGCTGCCCGGTGTGCGTCACACCGCCCTCCTTCATCGATGCCGCCCTTCACATCGCTTCACTGCCCGGAGTGGTCCTGTGCTCCTTCGGCGACATGCTCAGGGTTCCCGGCAGCGGGGGAGACCTCAATTCGGTCAGGGCCCGGGGAGGGAACGTCAGAATGGTCTACTCACCGTTCGACGCCGTGGTGCTGGCCCGCAAAGACCCCGCAAACCAGGTCGTCATGTTCGCCGTGGGGTTCGAGACCACCGCTCCGGCAACCGCGGCCGCGCTTCTTTCCGCTGCTGAGCTTGACAACTTCTCGGTCATCTGCTGTCATGTACTGGTGCTGCCCGCCATGGAGGCGGTGATGTCCATGAAGGGGTGCAGGGTCAACGGATTCCTTGCCGCGGGCCACGTATGCACCGTCATGGGGTGGAACCAGTACTCGGCACTGGCCCGGGACCAGAAGGTGCCGGTGATCGTTGCCGGCTTCGAGCCGGCTGACATCCTTCAGGCCATCCACATGTGCGTGAGCCAGCTGGAGAACGGTTCGCACCGGGTCGAAAACCAGTACACACGGTCGGTATCCCCGGACGGGAACCCTGCCGCGAAAGCCCTCATGGAACGAGTATTCAGTGTGACGGACAGGGAATGGCGCGGCCTCGGCATGATCCCGGAAAGCGGTCTCCGTCTCTCAGACGGCTGGCGGGATTTTGACGCGATCCGCAGGTTCGGGGTGACCCTTGGGGAACCGGAAACCGGCACCGGGTGCATGGCCGGCAGGGTCCTCACCGGCGAGATCCCCCCAACGGGCTGCCCGCACTTCGGAAGGGGTTGCACACCGGAGTCTCCCATGGGCGCCCCGATGGTCTCCTCCGAGGGCGCATGTGCGGCCCACTACCGGTACGGGAGAAGAACATGATGAACTGCCCGCTTCCCGCGCCATCCGGCGACACCGTAACGCTCGCCCACGGCGGGGGCGGACGGCTTACGAACCGTCTTATCGAGGACGTGATGATACCGGCCTTCGGAAGGCCTCCGGGCGGCGAACAGCACGACGGGGCTCTCCTCCCCCTTCAGGGAGACTCCGGGATAGCCTTCACCACGGACTGCCATGTCGTCGATCCGCTTTTCTTCCCGGGAGGCGACATAGGCTCCCTCTCCATCATCGGCACGCTGAACGACCTGGCGATGTGCGGCGCCGTACCGAAATGGATCAGCGCGGGGTTCATACTCGAGGAGGGCCTTTCCATGAGCGTCCTCCGAAGGGTCGTGGCCTCGATGGCGAAAGCCGCCGCGAACTCGGACGTGAGGATAGTCACCGGTGACACGAAAGTTGTGAACAAAGGCAAGGGTGACGGGATCTATATCTGCACCTCGGGCGTTGGCCGGGTGATACCCGGAATGGACGTCAGACCGAAAAGGGTGACCGTACGCGACGCGGTGCTGGTAAGCGGAGACATAGGCAGGCATGGCATCGCCGTTCTCGCATGCAGGGAGGGCATCTCCCTCGAGCTTACCATCGCAAGCGATCTTGAGCCTCTCACAGACAAGGTCCTGGCCCTCGCGGATGCGGGCGTTGATGTCCACTGCATGAGGGACCTCACGCGCGGCGGGCTTGCAGCGGCCCTGAACGAGATCGCAACGGCATCCTCCAAAGGCATGACGATGGATGAGGCAGCCATCCCAGTGGCCGGCGAGGTGGCCGGCGCCTGCGAGATACTCGGGCTCGACCCCCTTCAATCCGCATGCGAGGGAAGGTTCGTTCTGTTCACCCCTGAAGGCCATGCCCAAAAAGCCCTGGAGGCATTGGGGAAAGGGGCCGCCCTCATCGGCGTGGTCGGCGATTCACCCGAGACCGGGGTTTACCTGAGAACGACACTCGGGACCACAAGGATTCTCGAGATGCCCTCGGGCATGCTTCTGCCCAGGATCTGCTGAGAAGACGCCTGAGACCAGAACCCGCAGGAGCAAAAAAGAATGCCGTCAAGGCTGTTCGGGAAGCTCACACTGACTCAGATTCAGATTCAGGGTCAACCCGCCATGGAAATCCGTAACAGATAACAGAAGTATCAAAACGGCGACGATCCTGTTACAATTGTGATCGAAATTCATTGAACAATCCCCCGCTCCATCAGAACCTCACCTGCAGGCCACATGCCTGAAGCCTCGAACGGTGAAATTCCCGCCCTGTACACAGTGACCCGGCATTAGCATCATTGCACCAACAGATGGAATTAAGTCATAGAGGAGGGATGCAATGTTGAGATGGTGGCTTTGCCTTTCGGTGTCACTTCTTCTGGTGTTTTCGGCATGCGGCGACAACGCGGCGGGTCCCTCGGAGGAAGAGGGGGACGACGACTTTCCCAGGGAGATATCCGACAGCTGGGTGGCGTCTTCGGGCTCCGGGAGCAGCCAGGTCTTCGGGCTGCAGTGTCCCTCCGGGAATGAGGACAGGGTGTACTTCTGGCTCTGTGATCTCGCTGAGAACAATGACAGGCTCGTCTGCTACGCGAACGGCTACACCCAGTCATCTCCCGAACTTCCCGAAGGCAGCGGCTCCCACTACGCGGTCATTCCCCAGACGGGTGACGTCATCTATTCCAGTGCGGAGGGAAGCGGAACCAGGGTCATCCTGGCCAGCGAAGACCTTCTCACGCAGGCGGAGTTCACCACGGGCGAGACGGTAACGGGATTCATACCGATGATCGGCGGTGACAAGGTGCTGATGTGCCTCGGCCTGAACGCCGTGGTGCTCGAGATACCCTCCCTGGCCAGGGTGGATACGGTTCTCTGTACCGTGTCAAAGGGCTTTTCGGTTGAAGGGTACGGCACCTACGGGTACTCCGCCGAAATGGTGCTGAAGTTCGACCCGGCGACGTGCCAGATGACGCAGAATGCCCTGACTGGTTCAGAATGCACGCCGGTGATCAGCGGGGACGGAAGGCTCTATCTTCTTGAGAACGGAGTGCTGACCATCCTCGAGGCCGATGACCTGAGCATGGTCGAGTTCAAGGCCACCCCCTCCTCCTCGGTCTTCGCGCTTCATCCCGTTGGCGATTCGGTTTACCTCTACACCGTATCCACAGGCAACACCATCGACATATTCGACCTGGCCGACCTTGCGTGGAAGGGAACGGTGAGCGGGCTCACACTGACCAACCCCCTCGATGAGCTCATCTCGCACCCCGGCAGGAACGAGATCTGGGGGCTTTTCGTCAACTCTCAGAACCGCTTCGAGGTGTTCAAGATAGCTGAGCTTTCGGGACAGGGCTGAGAGATCGGGGCCGGTTCAACTTCGCCAGTCCCGAACGACTGTCACCCGGCCCCGCCTGAAGCAGGGCACGCCAGTATCTCCGCTCTCCGGAAGCACTCGACCGTGTGGTCGTTCACCATCCCAGTGGCCTGCATGTGGGCGTAGCAGATGGTGCTTCCCACGAACCGGAAGCCCCTGGACAGAAGGTCGCGGCTCATGGCGTCGGACTCGGGGCTCGTGGCCCTGTAATCGGCCGGGGTGCGTATCTCGCTGACGATGGGCTGGTGATCGACAAAGCCCCACATGTACCTGTCAAAGCTCCCGAACTCCTCCTGCACCGCAAGGAAGGCACTGGCGTTGGTAACCGCCGCCCTGAGTTTCGCCCGGTTCCGGATGATTCCCGGGTTCTGAAGGAGCAGTTCTATCCTGCTGTCATCGTACCGGGCGATAAGCACGGGATCGAACCCGTCCAGGGCGTTGCGGAAGTTCTCACGCTTCCGCAGCACGGTGTACCAGCTCAGCCCCGCCTGCATGCCCTCGAGCACCAGGAACTCGAAGAGCATCCGGTCGTCGTGCAGGGGTGTTCCCCACTCCCTGTCGTGGTAGGCCGTGTGATCAGGCTTGGAACAGTCCACCCACGGGCAGCGGACAAGGCCGTCAGGGTGCATGATGCCGTTAATCCTTTCGACCACGTGAGGGTTATGCGTGAACGGGCCCTGTGTCCCGATCCTTCCCGCTTCAGCGGGAGAGGTCGGAACCTCGAAGAATCGATGCGAGCAGGCTTCCTGTAACCTTTCCGAAGAGGGTACCGGCTTCGTCTGAATGAAAACGTGTTCCCATGTTGGAAACATGTTTCCCCTTTTGGCAAAGGCAAGGCTCGCAGAAGAGTTTTCCGGCACAGGGAACTCATACGGTCCAATCGTTTCCGGTTTCCACTGGAGGGATGCGATTGTTCCGGCTGAGCTGGCCCCCCTATGTAGACAGGGGTGATAGTTAGATTCAGGCATGGCTTCTTGAAGGAGGGGACATGCCGAAGCGGGTACACAGTGCGTCATTCAAGGCGAAGGTGGCAATAGAAGCCATCAAGGGAGAGAAGACC
>JBGSZS010000016.1:0-107590 GCA_041750285.1 Candidatus Fermentibacteraceae bacterium
GGTCTTCTCTCCCTTGATGGCTTCTATTGCCACCTTCGCCTTGAATGACGCACTGTGTACCCGCTTCGGCATGTCCCCTCCTTCAAGAAGCCATGCCTGAATCTAACTATCACCCCTGTCTACATAGGGGGGCCAGCTCACCAAGCCGTACACCGAGACCGTGCAGTCAGAAGGCTCGGGAAGACTCAGGTGAACGTCTGCTGTTGTTGTTGCCGGGCTGGGACTGACACTGAGCCGGAGTTCCGACTCTTCCTCTATCCCCAGGGGATCGTAGGTCACTGTGACAGAGTTGAGCTGGGGAGAGACATCGGGATTGTCACTGAGCATGGTCACCCGGTACTGCATGTAGCTCTCTCCATCTGCAAGGTAAGTGGATAGTTCAGGTGGTTCCGTGATCAGACCACTCCACTCCCCGAGATTGCCCGGATCGTCCGAACCCCTGACCTGAAAGTAGAGCTGGGTCTCGGCGGGAACCGAAGCATCCCAGGTCAGGTCTCCCCACGAGGCGTCGTAGACGTATAGAATGTCGCTGTTGAGCCAGCCCGAGCTGCAGAAATCATCTCCAAGGCGCCACCAGTAGAGATTGGGATAGTATTGCCCGTGAAAGCTGCAGACGAAGTCTTCCACTCCATCGCCGTCGAAGTCGCCGGGAGCAACAAGACCTCCGGCGCTTTCAGAATCGAGACCGTTTGAGAACGGATACTCCATGAGAACCCTCTGGACGAACCTCTCCTGCGGGCTCCGGGTGTTCTCGAACATCCCCACGCTGTTCTCTCCCCGGTAGATGATGTCCATGTCGCCGTCGCTGTCGAAGTCGATGACTGCCATGCCGTAGACGTTGTCATTGGTTTCCAGGTTGTAGTAGGGGTAGAACTCGGGACCCATGTACCAGCGAATGCGGCCGTAGTTGTCACTCTGCCCACCGACCATCAAATCCGAAGTGCCGTCGGTGTCGAGATCAACGAAGCTGGGAAACACTCTGTAAGTATTTATACAGGGCGGAGATACTATTTTGAAGGCGTACCAGCCGGATGAACCTTCTCTTAAAACATTCATCATGCTTGCTGGTGATTGGGAAAGCATGACAGCTACGGAAAGATATCCATCGCCTGTGATGTAGGCCGAAGTCATCTCCGGGCCAGTATAGCCACCATACTCATCATGGACGTACAGAACAGACTTTTCCCAGACAAGACCATTTCCAAGATTCTTGTACAGAAGCAAATTCGCGCTCCAGTTTACGTAATCATTTTGCATACATATAATATCATTTTCTCCGTCCCCATCGTAGTCTGTGATGACACCTCCAGCTAGGTAGATTTTCTCCACTAGTCTTTTCTGCCACTCTCCGCCCGGATAGCCTGGGTTCTCCCACCAGAAGAGAGAATCCGCCCCCCCAATGGTATCTTCAATACCATCACCATTCAAATCGCCCGCGAAGATCGTTACTATGCTGTCAGCAAAACCAACGGTCTGATGTGACCATTGGTTCTGGTTGCCTGTCGAGAGGATTGCGCCTATTGACGATGAGGAGCATTTGAAAAGGTCTGTATAAGCGTCGCTGTTTACTGTGGCAGCGCTAAGAAGGAAGGCACTTCCATTATCATACACTCTCGACCACTTCATGGCTGCGCCGAGAGTCAGCGATCCTGAAGCCTGCCATCCCATTCCGAAGCAGGAACCGAAGTCAGATCCCCAGTCTGTCGTGGTGGTCTCTCCCGAGGGACCGCCGCTCCAGTCGGTCTGAACCATTGAGGCCGCAAGGACGATGCCTGTTGTCAGAAGTACGAGCGCTGCACTTTTCATGCTGAACACTCCCGTTCAGATAATCAAGATAACATGTCAACAATGGTGAGTTTTCTTTCGAATGTACACCATGGGCGCCGGGCTGCACTTGCTGCCTTCCCGGCTCTTTGAGTGCTGGCGTTATTGACCCTGTGGGGTGGTTCCCATATTCTCCCCGGGTGATGTCTGGAACCCGCTTGGAGGCCGGAAGTGGACTTCTCGGTTCACCCGCTTGACCTTTCGCGCTGGAACGACCTCGAGGAAGTGTTCCTGTCGAAGGGGTGTTCCCAGGCCAGGAGCTGCTGGTGCATGTACTACCGGGAATCGGGGACGGTCCGGGTTCCGTCCGGGGTGAGGCCGTCCGATTACCGGAAAAGGCAGCTCATGGAGCTTGCGGCATCAGGCACCCCTCCCGGTCTGATCGGGTATCTTGGTGATGTACCCGCGGGGTGGGTTTCGCTGGGTCCACGGCCGGCCTTTCTGAAGCTTGCACGCTCGCCGGTGCTGAAGCCCGTTGATGACAAGCCGGTGTGGTCACTGGTTTGCTTCGTGGTTGCCGGGCGCTTCCGGCACCGGGGGGTGGCCGAAGCCCTTCTTCTTGGCGCTGTTGCCTATGCTGCGGAGCATGGCGCGGAGATACTCGAAGCGTACCCGGTTGACAGGCCGGAGCCCGGGAGGGACGAATTCATGTGGTTCGGCTCCAAATCCATGTACGACAGGGCCGGGTTCGTCGAGGTTGCCCGGAGGCGCCCCGAAAGGCCCATAGTCCGTCTGCATCTCACAGGGGTGCGGCATGAGTGAATACACCGAGTTTCTGCAGGAGGTTTTCGAGCAGTTCGGGCCGGTCACGGTCCGGAAGATGTTCGGAGGGTACGGGCTTTACTTCAACGGCCTGATGTTCGGCCTTGTCTCAGATGAAAGGGTCTACCTCAAGGCTGACGCCGGGAACACCCGCTTCTTCGAGGAGCTGGGGCTGGGACCCTTCGAGTATTCAAGGCGGGGCAGGACCATTCAGATGTCGTTCTTTCTGGCCCCCGAGGAGATACTTGACGACAGGGAAGAGGCCGCCATCTGGGCGGAGCGCTCTTACCGGGCGGCCCTTCGCCGTGCCGGGTCATGATCTTTCCTTCTGCGTGCTTGAGACTGCCCTTTGGAGGCTCCCGGGTGGATCATGGGGCGGGTCGGTTCCGACCCCGGAGAGAGGCGGGATGATGGAATGCGGTGATGTTGCGTACTGCGGGCTTTACTGCGGGTTGTGCTCGACGAAGACCCGGCTTTCCGAACAGGCGGCGGCCCTCAGGAAAACCCTGGCTCAGGATGGCTGGGAGTATTACGGTGAGTACGTGGTTCCGGGTTTCGGGGCATTCTGGGAGGGCCTTGGGAAAATGATCGCGTTCGGGGAGAACTGCCCGGGATGCCGGGGAGGGTGCGGAGACCCCGACTGTGGTATTCGGAAATGCGCCGTGGAGCGGGGCGTGGAACTCTGCCCCCTCTGCGCTGAGTTCCCGTGCGGTCACATCGATGCCCTGGCCCGAAGGTATCCGAACCTCATCGCCGACGGGATGCGCCTTGCTGAGATCGGTACCGAAGCCTGGCTGCTGGAACAGAAGGAAAGGCACGCCACGGGTTACTGCTACTGCGACACACGCTTCCCCGCCCGTCCCGGCGGTTCCTCCCTGTGAGCCTGTGAAAGGACTGACTATGCGTTCCATATTCATTTCGGCCGTGCTTCTTGTCAGCCTGGGGTGCTCTTCTGAGCCTCCCGTTCCGGGCATGGTGTTCGTCACCATCCCAGCGGGATCCTTCGTAATGGGCTCGCCCGTTTCAGAGCAGGGCCGCATGGACTGGGAGGGGCCGTGCCGTACCGTAACGGTGGAATCCTTCGAACTGATGACAACCGAGGTCACCCAGGGCATGTGGTTTTCAGTCATGGGCACCACCCTGGAGGAGATGCGGGAGCGTTCACTGTACGACTACGGGCTTTTCGGGGAGGGAGAAGACCTTCCGATGTACTACGTCTCCTGGGATGACTGCCATGCCTTCATCTCCGCCCTCAACGAGCTGGATCCCGGACACATCTACCGGCTGCCCAGCGAGGCGGAATGGGAGTACGCCTGCAGGGCGGGAACCCGGACCCGGTTCTTCTGGGGGGATGACCCCGACTCCAGCCTGATCGGCGGGTTCGCCTGGTTCGAGGGCAACTCGGAAGGGTCGGTCCATCCGGTGGCGCTTGGGCAGCCAAACGGGTGGGGTCTCTACGACATGTCCGGAAATGTCTGGGAATGGTGCCGGGACAGGTGGAGCGATTATGAGACGGCGCCCTCCGACGGCAGCGCATGGGAGTCGTCGGACGTTGTGGACAGGGTGCTGCGCGGCGGAAGCTGGAACGGCCCGGCCGTTCTCTGCCGTTCGGCTCACCGCAACGGACACAGCCACGAGCGCACGATGATCAACACGGGCTTCAGGGTTGCCAGGACGGCAAGGTAGAACGTTTCCCTTCCTTGACCTTCGGGACCGTCACATCTATTCTTTATCCATTGTTGTCCCTTGTGAAATGTCATTGTTCGGAAGGAGGACACCATGGCGCTCGTGCTGCTTGCCTCGATTCTGGGAGTGACGGGGCTGGTGATAACCGAGCCGGTCCAGGGGCAGACCTACGCGGGAGACTGGCTCTCCATAAGGGCCATCGCCGAGAACGGGAACCAGGTGCCCGATTCCGTCGTCTGCGTGCTCAACGGAGGCGCTCCCGCAGCTGTCCCCAGACTGTCCACGGACTGGTACACCTACATGGCGAACAACGAGCATACGGGATTCTCGCACTCACCCGCGCCCCTGGATGCAACGATACTGTGGACCGCGCCCGTCACCGGCGACACCCACGAGTTCTGCGGTCCGGTGGTGGTGAACGGCATCGTTTATTTCGTGTCCGACGAGCAATCCATCGCATACGCACTCGACGCGGCCACGGGAACGATCCTCTGGCAGTACGACGTGAACGATCACGTTGACGACGCTGTTACTTTCTACCAGGGCAACGTCTACATAGCAGCCGACTCGGCGTGGTGCCTCGATGCCGTGACCGGCCAGAGGGTGTGGGCGTTCAAGCCCAATCCGGGATTCAAGATGAACGGGACACCTGCCCTTGGGGACGGGGTGGCGTACTTCACCCATGTTCCGGATTGGAGCAATGTCCAGGTGTTCGCCCTCGACGCATTCACGGGAGAGGTACTCTGGTCGGTCCAGCACACGGGCTACACCACGGGTTGTCTTACCCTGCACGAAGGCGTTCTTTACCTTCCGACATACAACGGCAGTCTGTACGCGCTCGACGCCGGGACAGGCCAGACCCTGTGGACCAACTCCGACGCCGCGGGTGGCTACTGGGACTCCTCACCCGTGTACGTGGACGGGATGCTCTACATCTGCGGCCAGGACGGGATTGCACGGGGGATAAACTCGGAAACGGGAATCACCGAATGGGAGCGCAGCCTGACAGCGGGAGTGCGCTACATAGCCGCAACCCCGGCCTGCGCTTACGAACGCCTCTTCTTCGCGGACCAGGTGGATACCTTTCACTGCCTGAGCGCGCTCGACGGCTCCACGGTCTGGTCGGTCGAAGGGGTCCAGCACGGCTCCACGGGTATCGCGGACAACGTGGCCTTCTTCGGTCAGGGCGCGGACAGGGCCAACGGCCAGGTCAGGGCGCTCGACTGCGAAACCGGCCAGCTCATCTGGTCGTACCAGACCGGCGGGACCGAGATCTATTCCAGCCCCGCGATAACCGACGGCGTGGTCTACATAGCGGGGATGGACTGGAACCTGTACGCCTTCGGAACGGGGTTGAAGTTCACGTACCTCGATGACCTGTTCGCACAGGTCGGCGGGAACACCGTGATCGTAACGTCGTACTCAGGCGGAGAGGCTGTTGCAGCTGATACGGTGGACTTCACCGTGACCGGAACGGGCATCACGCTCGAGCCGGGAAAGCGGTTCCATCTCGCGGCCTCTCCCAACCCGTTCGCTGCCTGTGCCACTGTGTCATTCAGGCTCGCTGAAGCCGGACATGTCTCGCTTGAGGTTTTCGACCTGTCCGGAAGGATGGTGACCGGGCTGTTCGAGGGCGCGCTTCCTTCCGGGGAACACTCCCTCCCCTGGGACGGCAGGTGTCCGGACGGGGAAGCCGCTCCGGCCGGGCTTTACATATTGAGGCTTGAATCGGACGGCGTTCTGGAAACCACGGGAATGTGTCTTTTGAGAAAGTGAGGGAACCTGCGGTATGAAATCAAGTCTTTTTGCGCTGATGGCACTGTTGCTTCTGGCCGGAGCGGCTCTTGCGGACCAGGAGGCGTCGAACAGGCCGGTCGTCCGTTCCTCCGAGTACGGGGCGTACTACGCCAAGAGCATCCCGCTTGCTGATTACGGCGCGGAAGGGGTCACCAGGGTCTACCACGTCGAAGCCGAAGAGGACACTTTCCTTTACGAGTACCCGTGGTACGCCGCAGAGATTTACCTTGGGGGGAGCGGCGACGGCACACTGGTTCGGTTCGGGCCCTGGGCACGCGGAAGGGTGCCCAGTGAGGACCACCTTGCGATAGGTTTCTACCGCGACGGGAAGATTGTAAGGGAGTACTCCACCCTCGAGATGGCGAACCTGGGCAGCGGTGTCTCCGAGAGCGTCTCGCACTATCAGGTGTTCGGCGAGCGCAGGGGTTTCGGATGGAGCGGTGAAGCCTTCATCTACGAGGTCATGGGGGTGGATGATGTGCTGCTCCGCTTCGACCTCGAGAACGGGGAGCTTGTGGAGTAGGGATGCATTCCGGGCTGCCATGACTGCGAAAGGTTGGTAAGACGATGTTCCTTCTCTGCCTGCTTGTTCATTCGGGGCTTCCCTCTCCCGATGCCGGTGTGCTGCTTCTCAGGGCGGTTGAGTACCATCAGACGATCTTCGCGGAGTGGGGGGTGATTAACGACGAACCGTATGAGGACAGGTACAGCGGAATGGTCTTCGACGTCTTTCGTGGAGACTCGCTGCTGGGCCGGGTATCGGTGTGCAGAAACTGGTTGGATGAGGGGGAAGCCCTGTTCCCTGAGATGGGAGACACAGTCAGGGTAAGGGACTTCGACTATCGGACCATGGTGCTGCCCTGTCAGGGCTTCACCGTCTGGTACGATGACTACGTTGAGCACATCCTGATCGCAGAACCCTGATCCCCCGTCCACAGGCGTGTTTTCCCCTTTGCGGGAGGCTTTCCTGCGGTAATAATCGGGCATGCCAACCTTCATGCTCACGGACATGGAATCATCCAGCGAGAAGTGGCAGGCGCACCCCGTGGCCATGGCTTCGGCCCTGGTGCGGCACGACCTGCTGATCTCAAGGCTTGTTCAGGAGTTCGGCGGCAGGGTGGTGAAGCACACGGGAGACGGCTTCTTCGCGTGCTTCGAGGAAGGCGATCCCCTGGGGTGTGCCCTTGCCGTCCAGAAGGCGTTCGCCTCATCGGACTGGTCGGATGTTGGCGGGCTTTACGTCCGCGTCGGCATTCACTCGGGAACGGCCGATTCCAGGGGCGGCGATTTCTTCGGTGCCGATGTCAACCTCGCAAGCAGGCTTCTGTCGGCGGCATGGGGAGGTCAGACACTGCTCTCCCGGGAGGCCGCTGAGTCGCTCACGCTTCCTTCCGGGGCATCCCTGAAGGATCTGGGACCCCACCTGCTCAGAAGCTTCGAAACTGCGCGCAACATCTTCCAGCTCTGCCACGAAGATGATCCCGGGCAGTCCTTCCCGCCTCCCATGGCACGGAGCATCGGGGTGCTCAACCTGCCCTCGCAGGCAACCCCGCTCGTCGGCCGTGAGGACGGGATCAGGTCGGTGTGCTCACTGGTTCTCGACCAGGGGAACCGCCTCGTGAGCGTCATCGGTTCGGGGGGAATGGGCAAGACCCGCCTTGCAGTAAGGGTTGCCGAAGAGGTCGTGGGCGAGTTCGCCAGCGGAGCCGTTTTCGTACCGCTCGCACCGGTCGACAGGGGCGACCAGATAGTAACCGCCATCGCCTCCTCCCTTGCCCTGAAACTTTCGGAACCCGGGAGCCCGTTCACTCTCCTGACCCGTTTTCTGAAGGACAGGGAGATGCTGCTCGTGCTGGACAACTTCGAGCACCTCACGGAAGATGCAGGCGTTCTCACCGGACTTCTGGCCGGGTGCCCCCTGGTCACGGTTCTCACCACATCCAGGGAGCGCCTGGGATTGCCCGGAGAGACCGTGTTCGAGCTGAAGGGGCTTTCCTGCCCGACTCCCGGCGAATGGGGCTCAGCCTCCGACTGCGGAGCGATCGAGCTTTTTCTGCAGAAGAGCAGGGCGGTCCTGCCCGGCTACTCCCCTTCCGAATCCGACATGAAGGCCATATCAGGGCTGGTTTCCATACTGGGTGGCATGCCCCTTGCCATAGAGCTTGCCGCAGGCTGGGTCTGTCTGCTGCCCCCCGACTCGATCCTGAAGGAGACTGCCCGGAGCCTTGACTTCCTGTCTTCGGCGGGCCGTGGTATGCCTGAACGCCACAAAAGCCTTCGGGCGGTTTTCGAGTACTCGTGGACCCTTCTCTCACCCGAAGAGAGGCATGCCCTGACACGCCTTGCCCTTTTCAGGGGCGAGTTCGACACGGCATCGGCCATGGCCGTGGCTTCAGCCGGGCTGCCGGTCCTCCGGGGTCTGTTGGAGAAGTCCATGATTCAGTCCAGGGGGCCGGGAAGGTTCCAGGCACTGGAAGTCATCAGACAGTACGCAGTTGAGAAACTTTTCCAGTCCGATCCCGAGGCCGGCGCATCGCTCGACGCGCATGCCCTGCACTTCCTGTCATGGATAGCTGACATCGGTGTTGACAGGCCCGGGCCGGGAAGGCACGGAGCGGTCATTGCGGCAAAGGCCTGTTCAGATGATCTGCGGGCGGCATGGCGCCGGGCGCTTGACCGAAGGCTGCACCGACCGCTCATGGGCGCTGGAAAAGCCCTTTTCGAATACCTTGACGCAATCTGCGCATACCCCGACGGCGAGGAGGTTTTCAGCCGTCTGGCGGAACTGGCCCGGACAGCTGACGATGCTTCCGGAGATGACCTGGGACGTGTTCTCTGCTGGCTCGGGTGGATGCTGAACCGAAGGGCGAAGTACGACGAAGCTGACAGGGTTCTCGACCAAGCCCTCGAGCTTCTTGAACCCGGGTGTTTCCATGCGGAAACGAGCCGTGCCTTCTGCGGCAAGGGGCTCATCGCCTACTCCCGGGAGAAACCCGAACTGCTGCTGGGCGCCTTTGAGAAGGCAAGACACCACGCCCTGATCTCGGGCGACCCCGGAATGATGGCACTGGCCGGCACCGGGATAGGCCTTGGATGCTACATCAAGGGCAATATGGCCGATGCGGCAGCGCACTTTCGGAAAGCCATTGCCTTGTATGAAGGTTGCGGCGATTCCATGAACCACCCCCTGGCGTACACCAACCTGGCTTTCGCGGTTATTGGGATGGACGGCCACGACGAAGCACTCGAGCTTATAAACAGGAGCATAGAGCTCTCCGAGGCGCTTGACGACAGCTTCAGCATGGGCAGTGCAATGAGGGCAATGGGCTTGCTGGAGCTGAGCCTTGGAAGGCCGGGAGAGGCTGCGGCCTGTCTCCACCGCAGCATTGACCTCTATGACAGCATCGGCTACGAGTTCGGTGTCAGGATGAGCACTCTGGTCCTTCAGAAGATGAGCGGAGATGAGCCCGTAACCGGGGCGGACTAAAGGTACTGAAGCAGGTTTCCGCCCTTTTTCCCCGCGAGCAGTTCGATGTGGGGCTTCACGGGGCTCGCCTTGATCTTGGGGAACAGCACCTGTTCGACCTGGAAGAAACCGGCGTTCTCGCTCATGGTGATGCGGATCCTTATCGGACGGATCTCGCCTTTTTCTATGACCACCTTCTCGACCGCCGATGCCGAGTACCTGTGGATGTCGCCGACCTGGGGACCCGGGGAGATCTTCCCAGGTATGCGTGACCGGCCGTGCTCCATGTCGCAGCCGTCTCCCACGAGGACAAGACCCGCCTCGAGTGAAGACACCCGCCTGTTGGTCATGTGACCGGCTATCCCCTCGAGCACCATGGAGGCGATGGCTATCCTCCTTCGTGCCGAGTCGGGAAAGTATCGAAGGAGGATCCTGTCGATATGGGGCTTGGCGAGAAGGAGGGAGTGCTCTTCGTGGCCGTCCCTCTCCACCGCCATGCCGATGTCGTGCAGCATTGCCGCCAGAAAGACCGCCACCCTGCTGTCGTCCGCAGGCAGACCAGACTCGGTCTCGAGGTTCAGTCTGACGCCGCTTTCCACCAGCAGATCAAGCATCTTCAGTGAGTTCATGGCGGCTATCCGCATGTGCACGGGTCCGTGATCGTTCATGTTGAGCCGCATGATCGAAACCACGTTTGCATGGTCCTGCAGGGCCAGTATCTCGTCGTCGTCGAAAACGCTTCCGGCAACGCTTCCCGGAACACCCGAAAGGTCCCTGAGAATTCGTCTTTCCAGCTCTTCCCTCTTGTGGTTCCTTATCACCGGCATCCTTCCGTTCGGTACGGGTCTAACATGCACCGCTCATGGGAGCGGCGGCCAGACCGGCCTATTGCCATTTCGCTTCCCATGAGGGATTGTTCCCACTGCGAATCCCGTGTTCCGGGAGTTCTTGAAAGGGAGGAAGGATGCCCGCCTGGAGACCCGCCGCAGTCTCGAAGGATGAGTTCGTCCGGTGCGCAGGCGCACATGACTACGTGCCGTCGCTCACCGTCAGCCCCCCGGGGGGCGGCCCCAACCCCAATCTGCTCTGCTTCATAAACTCGGGGGGGCTTCTCGGGAAGGGCGTGTGCTGGTGGCACTCGAGGTTCACACGCAACGCCCTCTACCTTGCCTACTTCGTTCCGGAGCGCCACCGGGCCAGCAGGTCGCATGCCCGTGAGATACTGCAGTCACTGATGCGGGCCGACCGGGTGGTGGCGATCCCGGGTTACGCAAACCTCCGTGAATTCTCGGGCGACCGGAGAAACGAGATCCAGAAGCTTCTGGAATGGCGGCAGATCTTCGAGGGAGTGATTCAGTTCGCCTGGATCAACGGGCTCGCGGGGTCATCGAAGGTGTCGCCGGAGAAGCTCAAGGCAATCATGGACGGGATCCACAGCGAAACCTCCTCGCAGGGCGCCGCATACGTGAAGTTCCAGACGCCCGGGCTGGACGCCCACGCCCTGATCGTCACGGGAACCGACCCCGCCCCCGGCGGCGGGTACACCGTAAGGTACCTCGACAGCAATCAGCGTCTCGAGTCCGAGCTTTCATACAGGTACGGCGACAGGCAGCTGAAACTCGAGACGGGCTCTGTGGGAGTGCCTCACCTCCAGCGGTCGGCCGAACTTGCCCGGATAAGGGGCATCGTGCAGCGCTTCATCGAGGTCAACGCGAAGAACGGCGCCTGCGCGGAAGCCGGCCGGTAACCGGCCCGCCTCCTGCGCCTGCTCAGGCCCCTGTTCCGGCTACTCCGGCCGGATGGTCCTGCTGTCTGTGGGATCAAGGGCGACGCCCTCGAGGTCAACGGTGGCAATGATCCTGAAATCGGACTTCTCGCTGGAGGCGAACACTGCGGCCTTGCCCAGGGCGCCGAGCAAGCCGTCCTTCTGAGCCAGGGACTGGCTGCTCGAGAGTTTCATGGAGAAGGGCAGTGAGAACTCCAATTCCCTCACCTCCGCATCCCTGAGTTCGAAGGGATTCTTGTCGAAGAGGACCACTTCGCCAAGTTTGTACTCCTTCACCTTCTTGTCCTCGCCCCTGCCCGTGGTGTAGGTCTCGTACATGCGCACGGAAACCGACTTCACCTTCTGGGGGCTCTTGGCGGTGATGGTCAGTTTGCCGGTGATGTTCCCGCCGTCCTTGTTGAACAGCGGAGGAACGTCCAGTTCAACCTTGGCCGTACCGATACCGAGGCCCTGCTTGATCTTGCCGAAGAACGACACTTTTCAGTCCGCCTTTCCCTGATTGTCCGCATGCCTTGATGAACGAGCCTCAAAACATACGAACCCACGGCATGGGAAGGAACAGGGCAACCGGGGGCTGAACCCCCGCGCCGGAGTTGCTTATGTTCTTCATCGTCGGGCCTCACCCGGAATAAAGGGTTCCCTGCACTGTAACACCGCAGGAAGGGAGAAATCCATGAATCACAAATTCATCGTTCTGATCGGCATTCTTGCCGCGGCAGCCTGCCTCGGGGGAAACGACTCCCCCATAGCCACCAGGGGAACTCCATCGGGCGGCGACCTGGTATTTCCGGAGGGAGTGGAAATGGCATCGTCCTTCGCCGGGTTCCATGTGCCGGTATCGTCCACGGTCGACCCTGCAATGCCTTCCATGGGGCTGCCGCTCGACCCGGAAAGGGTCTTCAACCTTGAGCGGCTGCTTCAGAACACCGGCCTCGAGGAGGTCCCGGCGAGCCTCGTCAGAAACGGGTTCGTCGTGTTCTCACCGTTCTACGCCACGGACAACCCGGTCAGGGCTTTCGAGACCGTCGCCGCCTTCGACCAGCCCGTCTTCGTGTCCGCGGGCATTCCCCTTCACATGCTTCACATCTTCTTCGACCAGATACTTCAGCAGGTCGAGCAGGATCATCTTTCGCGCGACCTTCATGTCCTGTGCGAATCGCTCTACCAGGCCAACATGAGCCGTGGGGCAAGCCTTGGCGCCGCCTACTTCGCCGTCCCCCTTGCCCTTCTGGACCCCGGCTTCGCCCCCGACCCATCCATTGCCGACGAGGTCGCCCGGGAGCTGGAACTTATCGGCGCGCATGCGGGTTTCGAGACAAGCCCTGTCTTCGGCTACCTCGAGGACTATTCGCAGTACGTTCCCAGGGGCCACTACACTGCAAGCCCCGAGCTCGAGCGCTACTTCGGGGCGATGATGTGGCTGGGGAGGCTCACGCTCCTTCTGAACGGCGGGGAACCACACGGCCCCCGGGAGGATTACCTTGTCTCCGAAGAGGCGGCCCTGGCGATGACCGCATGCGCCGTGATGACGGTGAGCGACCTTGAAACGATAATGTCCGGTGATGAGCGCCTTCTGGACGTATGGGCCAGGATCTACGAGATCACGGCATTCTTTGCGGGTTTCGCCGACGACCTTTCGGTGCCCGAATACGCCTCGGCTGCGATGCAGCTCGAGGGTCCCGGAACAACTGTGGACATCGTGTGGGGCACTGGCTTCTACCAGGCCTTCAGGGAACTCGTGAACACATCATTTGCCGGGCCCTCGATCTACAGCGGCACAGGCGGACTCGTATCCATGCCCGATGAAAGCGGTGAGTTCGACCCGGGCGACCTTGCCGGGGCTTTCTCCAAGACTACCGGCTTCAGGTTCCTGGGACAGAGGTACACGCCCGACAGCGAGATACTGGGCAAGCTGGTATTCCCGTCCGTGGGGGCCAACGCTTCCGGAGGGCAGCGTTTCATGCCCACGGGGCTGGATGTTGCCGCAGCCTTCGGAAGCGGCGTCGCCCGAAGAATCCTTGAACAAAGCGGCGATTTCGGGTATGCGAACTACGCTGATTCGCTGGCGGCAATGACAGCCATGGTGGAAGCCTACGGGCCCGGGGACTGGCACGCCACGCTCTACATGTCGTGGCTTCACTGCCTCTATCTGCTGCAGAAAGACCGCGGCGAGGGCTACCCCGACTTCATGCGCACCGATGCATGGGAGATTCACACCCTCTCGAACTTCCTGGCATCGTGGGCCATGCTCCGTCACGACACCATCCTTTACGCCAAGCAGAGCTACACCATGGAGGCGGGCTGCGCGCCGGGGTTCGACGAACCACTTCCTTCCGCCGGTTTCGTGGAACCGGTGCCCGAAGTCTACGGGGAACTCACGGCAACGCTCGAGATGGCACGAAGGGGGCTCGAGCACTACGGCCTGCTGGACAACACTCTGACAACACGTTTCAACAATGCCGTGAACATCACCGAAAGGCTGCGGACAATCGCTGAAACACAGCTGAGTGGAGAAGCGATTACCCCGGACGATGCCGACTTCCTGAAGAGCTTCGCCTCCCGGCTCGAAAGCGCCATTGCCTGGGGAGGAGAAACATCCGAGGGGCTCGAGACCACCCTGATCGCCGATGTACACACCGACCAGAACTCCGGTTCCGTTCTCGAGGTGGCTTCGGGTGATCTGGACTTCTGCATAGTCGCCTACATGAGGCCGGACGGTCATGTGGAGGCAGCGATAGGCCCCGTGCTCAGCTACTACGAGTTCACGCACCCCATGGCGGACAGGCTGACCGATGAAGCGTGGCGGGAGATGCTCCGGGGACCCCAACCCCCCAACCGTCCCGATTGGGGGACACAATACTAAACTGTTTGATAGATTTACCGGGTTTGCTCCCCATAATAGAGTGTGACTTTCATTTTACTCAATGACAGCCACTTACAAGCGGCGCTCTTCGGGGTAGTTGCGGCCGGTTCCCATCAGCGGCAGAGAACGAACTTCACGGAACTCTGTCCCTGTTCCGTTGCGATCCTTGCCAGATAAACCCCCGAGCCCAGGGAGCCGGGATCCCATACCACGCTGAGCATGTCCGTGGCGACCAGTCCGTCGAGCAGTGTCGCGACCCTTCTTCCGGCAAGGTCATGAACCGAGACGACGGCGGTTGTGCCGACCGGTACGCTGCAGGTCAAGGTCACCTGTCCGGAGGAGGGGTTTGGACAGCATGTGACATGGGGACCAGGGTTGTTCCCGGAATGAATGCCCTGCTCAGGTGCTGTTCTGATGAGCCAGAGATCCATGCCGCCTTCGCCGTAAGACCTTGTGTAGCCGGCTACAATGAAACCGCCGTCCCATGTCTGGAAAACAGAGTTACCCCCCTCCCAGCTGGACCCGCCGAACGTGGCGTCCCACAACAATTCTCCCGCTGAATCGGTTCTGATGAGCCACAGGTCCCTGCCGCCGGCCCCGAAGGAATCTGTGTACCCGGTGACAACGAACCCCCCGTCGACAGCCTGCCGCACGGAGAAGCCCTCATCGCTTCCGGTGCCGCCGTACACCCTGTCCCAGATGATGTTACCGTTGCAGTCCGTTCTGATCAACCATACGTCTTTGCCTCCAAAGCCGTAGGAGGACGTTGACCCCGTCAGGATGTATCCGCCGTCAGCGGTCTGCCGCACGAAGCGGGCTTCCTCCATCTGTGAGCCTCCGAAGGTCTTCTGCCACTGCAGTTCGCCGGTCTGCCCTGTTTTGACAATGATGGCGTTTGCGCTCCCGAAGGAGGTGGTATAGCCGGCAATGATGAACCCACCATCGAGGGTCTCTTGAACGGAGTATCCCATGTCGGTTCCCGTGCCTCCGAAGGTCCTGCTGAAGATCAGATTACCGTCAGCGTCGGTCTTGACCAGCCACAGGTCTGCCCCGTCATCACCGTAGGATTGCGTGAAGCCCGCCACGACAAAACCGCCGTCGGAGACCTGCTGAACCGAACGGCCCTCATCCCTCTCATCGCCTCCGAAAACCCTGTTCCAGATCATGTTGCCCAGCGGGTCCGCCCTTATGAGCCACATGTACTTGCTCTCTGACGGGGAAAGGGCGTACCCGGTAATGATGTAACCTTCATCTTCGGTCTGATGAACCGACATTCCTTCAGAGTCGCTGCTTCCCGGGAAGACCTTCTGCCAGAGAAGTTCGCCAGAGCCGTCGGTTCTCAGCAGCCAGAGATTGCTCGAACCGCTGCCATATGTACCTGTACTTCCTGCAACGACGTATCCCCCGTCAACGGTCTCCTGAACGCAATAACCCTGTTCGTCCAGAGCACCGCCGAAGGTTCTTGTCCAGAGAGTGTCCGGTTGAGCCACCGCATTGGAGACCGTAAGCAGGAACACAGTGATCAGCACCCCCACGGAAGAGGTTCCGCTCACGGCGTGACTTCCGGCTACCATGATCAGCTACCTTCCATATAGGATCTTGGCGGTCGTATGAGATCCGCCGGAAGAAAGTCTTGCGAAACAGATCCCGGAATCAGAACAGCCGGGACTCCATTCCAGGGCTATGGCCCCTGTTTCTGAGATGCCATTGAAAAGTGTTGCCACCAGCCTGCCTGTGAGATCGTAGATGGACAGCACGGCAAGTGTTCCGGGGGCAACCCTGCAGGAAACCGCCACACGCCCGCGGGCAGGGTTGGGAGAACAGGAGAGCCATGGCACCTGCGGATCTTCGCCTGATTCGAGCCCGAGTTCCGGGGCCGTTCTTATGAGAAACCCATCCGCGGACCCGGCTCCGAAGGATCTGGTGGATCCCGCTGCAAAAAATCCTCCGTCGGGCGCCACGAGAACAGCGTGCCCCTCGTCCCAGTCAGCCCCTCCGAAGGTCAGGTCCCATTGGATGCTCCCTGTTGCGTCAGTTTTTACCAGCCATACATCCCTGCTCCCGGCGCCGAAGGTGTTTGTGCTTCCACATACGATGTACCCACCCTCGGAGGTTTGTAGAACGGAATTGCCCTGATCAGCCTTGTCACCGCCGAGAAACCTGTCCCATGATACGCTGCCTGAAGGGTCGGTCTTAATCAGCCACGCCCAGGAGTTCCCCGGTATGTATGAAAGGGTGTAACCGGCAAGGATGTAACCCCCGTCGGCTGTTGGCCGGACCGACCGCCCGGAGTCCTCGTAGAAACCGCCGAAGGTCCTGTTCCATTCCATCTGCCCGCCGGCACTTGTCTTGATGAGCCACACATCCTTGTTGCCTGCGCCGGAGGAGGTTGTGTACCCTGTCAGTATCAGCCCTCCGTCCGGGGCCGGCGCGACGGACAGGCCTGCATCGAGCTCCGGGCCGCCAAAGAAGCCGGACCACTGAATCACGCCCTGACTGTCGGTTTTGAACAGCCACACATCCGTTCCGTCAACGCCATAGGAAGAGGTGTACCCGACGATGACGTACCCGCCGTCAGGTCTCTCCAGAACCCCGCGACCCTCATCCCATTGTGAGCCGCCGTAGGTCTTCTGCCATGTCAGATCGCCTGATGCATCGGTCTTGATAAGCCAGACGTCCCTTCCGCCCGCGCCGTAGGACGAGGTGAAACCGGCGATGATGAAACCTCCGTCGGATGTCTGCTGAACTGAGTAGGCGATGTCGCTTCCGGGCCCGCCGAAAGTCCTTTCCCACAGTTGGTTGCCTGACGCATCGGTCTTTACGAGCCAGACATCCTCCTCTCCCGCACCGGATGACCGGGTGACCCCTGTGAAAACGAGTCCTCCGTCAGATGTCTGAACCAATGAATAGACGCAATCGAGGGCCGTTCCTCCGAAACTCCTCGTCCAGAGGGTTTCGGGCTGGGCAGAGGCGATTCGTGGAAGGAGTATGAACGACAATCCCGGAAGAGTGAAAAAAACACCTGAGAAGAAAAACCACGGTCTTCTCTTCATCTCAACCTGCCAATCGCGCCTAAGGTGAAAGGTACTATCCAGTCTCACACCAAATGCGCATCATCATCTGCATCTATACATAAGATGCCATCATCCGTCGGGTCAAGCCGGGAATCCCCGGGATTCATTGGATTATGACAAGTCTCGTCGTGCCGGCTCCGGGGAGGTTCGAGCCTGGTGTTTCAATCAAGTCAAAGAACCGCTTTGAGTTGTCTGAAAGCTTCCCCATCTTCTTGTATTAATTGTTTCCATCTTCTGGCTGGCAGACACATATTTTCCGGTGTCCTGCCCGTGTCCAAACCACCATATTTCCGTAACACCAGCGCGCAGCATCCCGTCCTTGTGACAGTGGCGGTGTTCCGGGATGAATCTTGACAATCCATCTTTTAACACTATTTTGCTCAATGACCAACCGGTCCCGGATGGAAACAGTTACTGCAAGGGTGTCGAGATCACGTCATGCGACAAGGGGGTGCCCGGTGTTCCAGATCCTTTTGGTTCTTTCAGTGGCGGCGGCAGCGCCGACGGGGACGATAGGCGCACAGAGGACCGAAGAGGCGCCCGTGATCGACGGAAGGCTCGATGACGCGGTGTGGCAGGCCTGCTCCGGGGAAACCTGCGACCTTTGGCAGTTCGCCCCGAACTACGGCAGCAGCATGTCCCAGCCCACGACCGTAAAGGTGCTTTACGACGACACCTCCATCTACTTCGGTTTTTTCCTGCAGGACACGCTTCCCGACCGGATGATCGACGCCCTCACGCCCCGTGACAACTACATTAACGGCGAGTGGATCGCGGTTCTTCTCGACACCTGGAGCGACGGCCGCAGCGCATTCAGCTTCGAGGTCAGTCTGGCGAACTCGCAGATGGATTCGCGCCTGAACGAACACGGAGGGTGGGACTACGGCTGGGACGCGGTTTGGGAAAGCGGCACCGCAAGGCTTGCTGACGGCTGGTCCGCCGAGTTCTCGATCCCCCTGAGCTGCCTCAGGTTCCCCGACAGGATCGAGCAGACATGGTCGGTCAACTTCCAGCGGATACTCAGCAGGACCTCCGAGAACGGGTGGTACATGCTCTCCGCAAGCAGCCAGATGGCCGACCTCGACGACTTCGCCAGCATCCAGGGAATTAGCGGCGTCGAGGGTTCGCTTGGGCTAGAGTTCCGCCCCTACGCAGCCGGGCGCTACTACGACTTCCAGACCCGGGAAGATGAGGAAGGCTCGGCCGACGCGGGGCTCGATGTGAAGATGGGCCTCACGAGCGGGATCACCGCCGACTTCACCCTCAACCCCGACTTCGGGCAGATCGAGGCTGACGAGGCCGAGATGAACCTGGGGCACTTCGAGCTTTTCCTGGAGGAACGCAGGCCCTTCTTCATGGAGCGCAGCGAGCTCTTCGACATGCCCTTCAACATGTTCTACTCCAGAAGGATCGGCGCGGTGGGCTGGAACGGCGACCTCATCCCGATCCTCGGGGGCGCGAAGATATCGGGTTCGTTCTCCGACGGGTTCAGTTTCGGCTTCATAGAGGCGGTCACCGGAAGGGTTTGGGAAGACGACAGCACCCTTGTTCAACCCGCCGCCAACTACAGCGTTCTCAGGGGGGGAAGGCAGTTCGACGGCTACAGCTACCTGGGGTTCTCAGGGGTTTCCCGGGATGTCTGGGCGCAGGAGGGGCTGGACCAGGAGAGCAACAGGGCTTTCGCGCTGGACGGCGCTATCGAGCTGCCGGGCAACCACCTGTTCTCAGGGTCGGCAGCCCGGAGCTGGAACACCGGCGCCGAGGACGAAGGAGCCTACAGCCTGGGATTTGAAAAGATCCGCAGCACTCTGCGCTACTGGGCCAACGGCAGCCAGGTCGACGAGGGATTCGACGTGAACGGCACCGGCTACACAACCATCACGGGCTATAGGGAGTTCGGCTTCGGCGCCTCGAAGACATACAGGCCGGAGAGCACCTTCTCAACCTTAAGCATCTGGGGCAACCACAACTACATGGCGCAGCTCGAGGGCGAGGTCCTCGAGAACTGCACGCATGCCGAAGTCGATGGCTCGTTCAAGAACGGCTGGAACTTCAACGTGTCGGGCGAGCACAACGGCGACTATTTCGACCCCTACGAGGGTCCCGAGGGAAGGTTCTACGGCTCGAGCACCAGCTACTTCGTGGGCGGGGGGTCGAACCCCTACTACCCGCTGAGGTTCTGGGCGGGGAACGGCGGAGGCCAGTTCAACACCGGCGGCACGTTCAGCAACTTCACCGGAAGCGTTCGTTACCTTCCCGTTCCGGTGTTCGAGACCAGGGTTTCGGGAAGCTGGTTCCGCACCTTCGACACCGACAACTACAACTGGGAGGCAGAAGCCTTCGACACCCGCTCGACCGACTGGAGATCGGTCACGCTCAGGCTCGCCTACATGTTCACCCCCGACATGAACCTGAGGCTCTTCTCGCAGTACTCGAGCTTCACGATGGACTACCAGGCAACGGGAGAGACCTCCGGCGACGAGGTGAGAAGCAACCTCCTCTTCGCCTGGCAGTACCTGCCCGGAAGCATGTTCTACCTGCTCGGGGAAACCGTGTTCGACGGCGACGGCGACGGTAGCTTCAGTGATCCGGACCTGGGCGTCTACGCGAAAGTGACCTGGTACCTGCCGGTGTGATCAGATCCAGTGCTTCCGCCGGACGAAGATCACGAAACCGGCCACGAACAGGGCCACGAAGATCCAGAACGCGGGGTAGGCGTACTCCCAGCTCAGTTCGGGAAAGGCCTTGAAGTTCATTCCGTAGACACCGGCCAGGAAGCTCAGGGGCAGGAAGATCATGCTGAAGACCGTGAGCCTGTTGATGATCCGGTTGGTGCGGTGGCTGACCATTCCCATGTAGAGGTTCAGGGTTTCGTTGAGAACGCTTCGTATCCCCGCGATGTCCTCACCCAGACGCCCCATCCTGTCGGAGAGCATGTCGAGTGAAGGCTGCGTTGTCTCCGACACGAAGGCCGACTTCCGTGTGGCCAGGTCGTTGAAGAGGTCACGCGCGAAAAGGACCGACCGGCGGAAGGCCAGGATGTTGCCCGTGAGCCCGGAGACCTCGGAGAAGATGTCGTCGGTGACCTTGTCGAAAAGGCGCAGCTGGATGGATTCGGCCTCTTCCGCGTAGTGCTCGAAGACGCGCCTCTGGCTCTCGAGCAGACACGATCCCAGCTCGAAGAGAAGGAATCCGGAAGACCTTGCGAACTTCCTGAAGTCGTCGCGGTAGATCCTTTCGATCCGGTCCATGATGCGCGACTCTCCCGGAACGACGGTAACCAGGAAGTTCCCGCCCAGCAGGAACGAAAGGTTGCCGGTCTTCAGAACGCGGCCATCAACACGGGCTTCGGTCACCGTGAAATGAAGTGCCTCCCCGTTTATCTGGAGATGCGTTTCCGGCTGGGGTCCCTCGATGAGCGATGCCACGTCCCGTGAGACGCCCAGGCGATCCATCGCGTCGCGGATGGCGGACTGCTCGCCGGCGTCCGCCACGATCCAGTAGAAGATACCGGCGTCGGGATGCCGCTCCCAGTCACCGGGATCGAGCGTCCATTCCCTCTTGGCAGTGAAATCAAAGGCTACTGTCTGCATGCGTCCCCTCCGCCATGCTAGAGCTTCGCGTCATCCACCGAATCAAGCCAGGCCGCCACGGGAGCCACGATGGCCTGTATGGCGCCGTCAGAGAACGGATCGTGAAGGCCGGCCGCCTCAACGAGCTTCGTGAAGGGAAGGCTGCCGCCCAGCCCGCAGAGTTTCACGTAGTCACGAAAGGCCTGCGGCCTGTCCTCCCGGCTGCGGCCCCAGAACTCGAAGGCGCAGACCTGGGCAAGCGTGTAGTCGATGTAATAGAACGGGTCTTCGAAGATGTGCCCCTGCCTGAACCAGAATCCCCCGCCCTCGAGGAACCTGTCGTCCCCGAAGTCGCGGTGCGGAAGGTACTTCTTCTCGATCGACCTCCACGCCTCCCGGCGGCCGGCGGGCGTTGCCCCGGGGTTTTCGTAGACCCAGTGCTGGAACTCGTCAACCGTGACACCGTAGGGGATGAAAAGCAAAGCTCCGGCGAGATGCGAGAAAAGGTACTTCTCAATGTCCTCACCGAAGAACCTGTCCATCCACGGCCAGGCGAAGAACTCCATGCTCATGGAGTGGATCTCGCACGCCTCGAGCGTGGGGAAATGGTACTCCGGCAATCGGAAGCCCCGGGAACGGTATGCCTGGAATGCATGGCCCGCCTCGTGCGTGAGAACATCCACGTCTCCGCTCGTGCCGTTGAAGTTCGCGAAAATGAACGGCGCCTGTTCATCGGCGATGTACGTGCAGTACCCCCCGCCCGCCTTGCCTTTGCGTGTGACCAGGTCCATCAGGCCCCGGTCGGTCATGTAGTCGAAGAACTCCCGGGTCTCCGGGGACATTTCCGAGTACATGATCCTGCCGTTTTCGAGTATCCAGTCCGGATCGCCCTTGGGGGTGGCATTCCCCGTCAGATACTCGAGCCCCTCGTCGTGGTAGAGCATTGGCGCAACCCCGAGCCTTGCGGCCTGTCGCTTTCTCAGCCTTGCAGCCAGGGGCACGATGGATTCGTGAACCTGCCTTCTGTAGCTGGCCACCATGGCGGCGTCGTAGTCGGTCCTTCCAAGCCGTGCGTAGGCGAGGGGAACGAAGTTCTCGAAACCCAGTTTCAGGGCTATGCCGTGCCTGAGCTTGACGAGCCGGTCGTAGATCGAGTCGATCCTTTCACCGTTGTCGCTGTAGAAGGCGCTGACGGCGCTGACGGCAGCCTTTCGCACCCCGCGGTCGGGTGACTCGGTGAACGGCTGCATCTGGGAAAGGTTGCGGTCCTGCCCCTGGAACGGTATCGACGCCGATGCCTTGAGCTTGACGTATTCGCTCGCAAGAACGTTCTCGGCCTGAAGGTCTGCCATGACCTCCGGGCTGAATGTCTTCATCTGCAGTTCGGCCATCCTGAAGAGCTGCTCGCCCCACTGCTTCTCGAGCTCAGGCCTGAACCTCGATCCAACGAGGACCCGGTAGAAATCGCTCTTGAGCCCCTCGTAGACCGGGCCAAGCTGGTCGAGGGCATCGTTCTCGGCGTCGTAGAACTTGTCGGCGGTGTCGATGGTGTGCCTGATCCTGCCGATGGCGACCATGGATTCGTACGAGCTTCTGACCCCGTTCAGGAGGGTCATCACGTCATTCTGTTCATCAGCGGACCGTGCGCTTTCGAACCTTTTGGTCAGGTCTTTCATGGACTTCTCGAACCCGGCCCGATCGGGCCGCACGTAACGGAACTCGCTGAATTTCTTCAAAGGCTTCTCCCTGTACCCGTGCCGTCCTGCATGGGGACGTGCATCATTCTTCCGGCCATTACCCGGTTTGCATGGTTCGTGGCATTATACGATGATGTAACGGTTTTGCAATTTGCACCGGGTAATGCCGGCTTACCGGAAAACGGAGACAGGGACTGCTTGGGTATGGAAACGGAAAACCGCAGTGTGCCTGACCTTCCGCTTCATGACAGGGACCATCCCCCTCTTGACGTGATCGTTCCCGGGGGCAGGGACGTGTTCATCGATTTTGCGCTCGGGGTCCCGGCGCCGGGCAGTGGGGCGCACCCTCCCGTGAGCTTCCACGGAATGGCTGCTGCATCGGGCGGAGCGTTCCACAACGACCCGGCAACCGTGTCACCGGACGGACGGGCCGTTCTGCTTCTTTTGCCGGGAAGGGCGGACCGGGCACTCGACACCGCCCGGACCCTGAAGGCGGCGGGACACCACGTGCTGGCCACCTGGAAGGAGTGCGGCCGTCACCAGATAAGGGGCTTTTTCCAACGACCCGGCAATGAAGGGGCGTTCGACCTTCTCAGGGGTTTCGTAACCGCCTGGATCGCAAGCTCCCCGGCCGCGCTGGAATGTCTGGGTTCCAGGGTGAACGACGCGCCCGTACTCGTTCTCCCCACGCCCTATCCGCTCGATCTTCCCGAGTGGCGCTTCGGCGGGGCTGAACCCTCATCACGAAAAGGGCTCTTCATTGGTACGCGGGAATGGAGAGTACCCTCAAGGCGCCATCGTTCGGCCATGAAGATCGCGGCTCGCCTCTCGCGTGAGCTTCCCGGGCTCGAGGTTACGGTCGTGAACAGCGGGGGGGTGGCCGGGCTGATCGGAACAGTGAGAGTGATGGGAATTAACGGGAATTTGCGTTCAGTCCGCCGCGCACCCTACCACGAACACCTGCTTCGCGTATCCGGCAGCCGTCTTGTTCTTCAGAGGGACGAAAGCGGGGTTCCGGGCCAGGTTGCCGGTGACGCGCTTCTGGCGGGGGTGCCATGCCTGGGAGGCGACGGAATGATTGACGGGCTTGCATTCCCGCACATGCCCGGAGCCGGTGCGGATGACGACGAAGTGGCTGCCCGGGCACTCAGACTGCTGACTGATGACGACGACTGGACTGCAGCGGTGATGGCATCCCGGTGGAACGGAATGGCCCGGGCCTCCTTCAGCGCTTTCAGAAAGCTCTGGTCGGAGGCCCGGCGTTCGATCCGCTGAGAGGCTAGGGATTCCTGTCGATGGTGATCGCGCCCCTTATGTTCTCGAGCTTGCGGGATTTTGTACCAATGCCCCACACAAGCATTCGTAGGGGTTCCTTGCGGGCATCGTGAAACCTCACGATGATGCTTCCGAAGCCGAGAAGCCGTTCGAGAAGATCGCTGGTGTCGACGATGGTGTCGAACTCCTCGCGTCCGATCTGCTCACCGCTCTCCGTTGGACCCCGCTGAAGGTTGACATAGTTGGGCGTGAACGCGGCGTAGTGAAAAAGCCCCTTCACCCATGAAGTCCCGATCGCCAGAAGGAATATCAGGGAGATCAGCAGGTAGGCCACGCCGTTCATCTCGGCGCTGATGCCACCCAGAAAATCCCAGAAGCCGTCGAGCCAGTTCAGATAGCTCAGCCAGAGGGTCAGCCCCGCTATCGACACAACCATGAGAAGCACTTCCTTCATTCCGGCTTCGTACTCCTCGACTACGAAGTTGAGAAGGAAGAACCCCAGCCAGACCGCGCCAAGGGTGCCGGGATTCACGGCGCCAAGCACCGAAAGCACGAAGAACAGCAGCGAGAGAACCACTGTGGGAAAGTAGATGATCTTCCCGGTCCAGCCGAACACCACCAGCCAGTTCCTGATGTCGGGGTCGGCATCGAGCTGCTTTATCATCTGAAACCTTGTTCTGACCGTTTTCCTCATCAGCATCAGGATCCCGAAGCCGATGAGAAGAAGCGCGAATGGCGCCGCAAAAACGATGATCTGGGCAACGGTCCAGTCCGACATATACCCTCCCCCGTTCAAGGTTCACCACAGCACGAATGATGCGCTGCATTATAATGAAAGACTGATTGCCGTGATCCGTCAGAAATGGCTCCAGTCAGGCGGGCCGCTCTCCTGCACGGCGCTCAGTGCGGCTTCCTGCAGGATGAGCCGTTCGCCCGCCGTCATTGTCGGATCATTGCTGTAGAGAATGCCGACCGGGCTCTCACCCCTCACGGCGGCGAACATGGTGCATGCCGTGAGATACGTCCCCCTGAGGCTGGGATGGCTTCCATCCGCGTCGTAGAGCTCGATTTCGGGGTGCGCGACACAGACCGCCTCCCAGGCCAGCCCCACCGGGGACACCATTCCGTCCACAAGGGCCCCCGCGTGAAAGTATGCCTGCGAAAGCGGCACGATCATGGGCGGGTCGTTCTTCCTTGCCCATGTCATGAAGAAGCCGGGAGACCCGCCGGCGTTCTCCACGGCCTGGCCCAGCAGTTCGGCGAACTGGTACATGAGCACGGGATCGGTAACGGGCCTCGTGCTCTGCTCCTGCATTACGACAAGGTCCCACCCGCCCCTTGCTATCGCCCCCATTGTCACGGGGCTGTTGTAATGGTCCTCGAGGGTGTAGCCGCCGAAGGCGATGGTTTCGCAGTGTATCACCGCGCCGGGGTCCGCCGAGAGGACGAGCCGTGTGAAAATGCTGTCGAGCCCGCCGTTGGCGAACGTGTAGCTGTTTCCCACGAAAAGGATGGAACAGGGCGGGGCGGGAGATTCGGCGCCGCCCCATGAAGACTCGAGCATGAACCTGTCCACTGAGCTTTCGAACCTCACCCTGATGTCGACAATGGTGGTGTCGACTGAGCCAGACCAGCCCTGAACAGCCCCGGCAGCAAGCGCAGAATCGGAATCGAAAACGGTGGCGAGCACTTCGACACTGCCCGCGGGAACCCCGGACAGAAGTGATCCGGTGATGCCGGAAAGCAGCGGTGAAACCACCGTGAGGGTGTCCCCCCCGGAGACCGCCATGTAAAGGCATGAATCGGCTCCGTATCCAAGCGCCTGAACCGCCCTTGTGTCCAGTACGCACAAAAGCGACGAATCGCCGGGATTGTCGGCGGGATTATCGCAACCGGCCGTCAACAGGCACAACAGAAGCACCTCCGTGGCAATTGCCCACGGAACGGAGTCCGGTCGTGCCCGTCTTGTTCCCATGCGGGGAACATACATTCGCGGAAGCAGGCGGTGGAAGCTGGTTGAAGCCCACCGGAGAGGTTAGTTTCACGCTCCGGGAAAGGAGGGAACATGGCAGTGCACTTCAGGGACATCGACGGCAGGAACCTGGATCAGTGCATTGGTCTGAAGGTTCGCGATGACCAGCCCTTCGTGGCCCCGAACGTCTACTCCATCGCCCAGGCGGGTGTGGAACCGGGCTGGGTCACCAGGGCGATACACTCCGGTGAGACAATGGTCGGCTTCGCGATGTACACGATCGATGAGAAGCTTTCGGAGCTTTACCTGTGCAGGTTCATGATCGACAGGGACCACCAGGGAAAGGGCTATGGTAGGGCCGCCCTCGAACTTCTTAAGGAAATCGCCCTGGCCGCGCCGGGCGTCAGCCGCATGAGGCTGAGCACATCGCAGGAGAACAGCAACGGGATAAGGATCTACGAGAGGTTCGGTTTCGTGGACACGGGCGAGATGGAGGACGGCGAAGAGGTCTTCGTTCTGGAACTCAGCTGAAGAGGGCCGTCACCGTTTTCATCGGCAGGAAAAGCCGTGCGCGGCCGCGCACGGAACACATTCGGGCAAAGCCGTACTTCAGGTAGAATGCCTCGGCAGACTCATCAATACAATCAACTACAACCGCATAAGCCTTCATGAACGTGTGAACCCGGTGGAGGTGTTCGAGAGCCCGGACAAGGGTTATTCCACCAAGCCCGGTTCCCCTGCACCGAACGTGTACCGCAAGCTGCGCAAGCACGAAAACCGGAACAGGATACTGTGGCAGCTTCCTCGCGACATCCTCCGGAAGGTCCGCCCGTTTGACTGAACCCGGGGCGACTGTAAAGAACGCACAGATCGGCAGTTTTCCTGACGATTCAGGTGAATCCGACGGCAGGACCATGGTGTGCCCGACTCCTGCCCGCATGTGAACGGCCGCCATCCTGCGAATGTAGTCGTTGAGTTCAGGCTGGCCGCAATCGAAGGACTCACGGTCATGCAAGCCCTTGTCGAGCGGCACGAAAAGCAGGGAGGGAGTCATCGAATACCGCTCTCCCCCGCAGCCATGCGTGCCTTCCTGAGATACTCATTTGGCTCGGATGCCGTCTCACACGCTTCCATGAAACTGTCGAACGCATCGTTCCCGAGGGTAAGGCCTTCATTCTCTTTGATGATCCTTTGCGAATCACTGTCCAGAAGACGAACGATGTACTCGGTCAGGCTGGCAAGCCCCAGAAGCGCGGAAGCCTTTTCAGCGCGCTTCTTAACCTTTTCGTCCAGTCTGATGTCAAGCCTGGCGGTTGCCATTATCTGCCCCCGTTTCCCATTTGTACGGAAATCTTCCGTACAGCAAGATACAAGCAACACAAAGATCGTCAAGTGTTTCACTGGCCGGGGTCCATCCAGGCCGTGAAGGAATCAAACCGGTTGGCATCCTTCCCGGGCATGCCTGACCGAAGTATGATTCAAGTGCAGCAAAACCTTGTTCAGACGCTTTCCTACGGAGTTTTCCGGGCAGGGCAGTACAGTTGATCCGACTAAGGGCTTTCTGTGCAAAACCGAAAAAGAAGGAGAACAAAGATGCTTTCAGGGCTGATGCGGCCTCGTGCAATTGCCTTTGCTTTCTTTACATCCCTTGTGCTCCCGGTGGGATTGCTTGCGCAAGGCACCGAGATGGTGCTGGATGACCCGGGCAACCTTGTGGACTTCAGGGGCCAGGAGGGCCAGACCTTCTACTTCAGGGTCACCGGCAGCACGCAGGGAAGCCTCTGGGGAACCGACATCTACACAGATGACTCGTCGCTGGCCACCGTGGCGGTTCATGCCGGGGTTCTGCTGGAGGGTCAGGTCGGCGTGGTGAAGGTCACGATACTCGCCGGCCAGAGCAGCTACCACGGAACGACCAGGAACGGCGTTACATCGGTTGATTACACGGACTGGTACGGGAGCTACAAGGTGGAGGCCGTATCGAAGGCAGACCCGTCATCCATTGCGGCATCAGCCTTCCCCGACCCCGGCAATCTTACGGACTACCGCGGAATGCATCACGAGACGATCCTCTTCCAGGTCACCGGGAGCACCATCGGCAACGTATGGGGAACCGACGTTTACACCGATGATTCGGCTCTGGCCAAGGCCTGCGTCCATGCGGGGATCCTTGAAGACGGCGAAACCGGTATCGTGTCGGTTACGATCCTTCCGGGCATGCCCGGTTACACCGGTTCCACCCGCAATGGCGTCACGACCAGCAGCTACGGCAACTGGTACGGCAGCTACTCGGTGGGCGAACCCTGAACAGGGGGCTTCTGATACCGGCATCCGCAGGGCTTCTGCTCTGCGGGTGCCTGAACTTCGGGGAAGATGTTCTCACTTCCGAACCCACTCCCGAACAGGTGGAGTACTGCAGAACGACCCTTCACATCCAGGATGGGCTTGAGATCGAGCCCCTGGGCCTGAAGATACTCGGATCGGGCATCGATACTGCGGTCTGGTTCGTATTCAGAAGTCCCGAGACTGACCGCGCCCTCTTTTTCGAACCGGGAGTTGCTCCCCCCGACTCCCTCCACGAGAGGGTCACGCTGCCATGGGACGAATCCATGCCCCAGTGGTGGGATACCCGCGACCGAACCTTCACGGGCTGGACGGTGGAACTGCCGGCAGCGAAGTGGATGACAGCGGGTTTCCAGCCAACTTCAGACGGAACGCTGTGCTACGTTTTCTGGCACGAGACATGAACTGGAAGGCGGCTTCATGACAAAGTGGAAATGGATCATACCGGCCCTTTGCTGCGTTGTTCCCCTCAAGGCGAGCCAGGTCTTCCACATGAGCCTGGACGAGGTTTTCGGGCTGGCCGAGACGGTCTTCCTGGCAAGGGTGGAGAGCGTTGAACACACCTCCTTTGAATGGCTTGTCCGCGCCGATTTCGAACTCAGCGTTACGGAGGTGCTGCTGGGCCCCGATTCACTTCCGGGCACCCGCATGGCTGCTTTCTGCACCATGGACCTGCCAAGGGCCTACATCGATTCAAGCGGCGACGAGATATGGGAGTCACCCGTCGTGTTCGGTTCAGGTATTGAGATGAGCGTCAGCGCCGGAGACACTGTGGTGGTCCTTGCCTGGAGGGCGGTTGACGGTCAGCCCGTTCAGATCGTAAGGCTCGAACCCGCCGACAGTCTTGGGAGCGTAAGGAACAGGCTCGGCCCCGATATTCAGTAAGCCGGCCCCTGTCTCATGCCCGGCCCAGGAACCTCAGAAGGCCGTCAAGGATGGTGAGGGGATGCGGCGGGCAGCCCGGTATGTAAAGGTCGACTGGCAGAAGGCCGTCTACCCCGCTGCATGTCTCCGGCACACCCCGGTAAAGACCGCCGGAAATGGCGCAGGCGCCTGCTGCAATGACAATCCTGGGTTCGGGCACGGCTTCGAAGGTCCGCAGAAGGGGCTCGCGCATGTTCGCCGTGACGGGCCCAGTGACGAAAACCCCGTCGGCGTGCCTTGGGGATGCGACGAACTGAATCCCGAACCTGCCAAGGTCCCAGCCCACCGTCGAAAGCACGTTGGTATCGGCCTCACACGCGTTGCACCCGCCGGCGCAGACCTGCCTGAGCTTCAGCGAACGCTTGAAGAGTCTTGCCGAGTCACTGGAAAACGCTGCAGGTGCCTCGGTGTCCCCCACCCCAACCAGAAGGTCTTCCCTTCTGCGCGCCGCAAGCCGGTACTCACGGGTCAGGGTGATAGCCTTTCTGGGGCACACCGCGACGCACTCTCCGCAGAAGACGCACCTGCCAGTATCGATGCGGACGGTTCCGTCGGGGCCGGAAAGAACGGCACCCGTGGGGCATGCGGCAACACACAGGCCACATCCGCTGCAGTCGCTGCTTATCACGGGTCTTCCCGAAAACCTTGCGGGAAGCTCGGGGGGTGGCCCTGACGGATACCTGATGGTCCGGTGCTTCTGGTTGAACCTGGCTCTGAGAATTCGGAACATTATGCCTTCCCCTTAAAGGTCATGCCCGCAGTACGAGAGGTTGAAGCTCTTGTTGCACAGAGGAAAGTCGGACACCTGCTGCCCCCTGAGGGCGCAGGCGAGCCCGAACCAGTTGTGGAACGAGGGGTCAACGACGCTGCAGCGCCTGATGGAGCCACTGCCGTCGGTGATGATGACATGGCACGCCTCGCCCCTCCATGTCTCGGTCAGGGAAACCGATATCGAATCACACCTTGCGGGTCCCGAACGTGCCCTCACCCCGCCCCCTGGCAGACCCGAGAGCTGTTCGAGTATGAAGGCAGCGGAACGCTGCACCTCCATCCACCTCACTATCGCCCTTGAAAAGACGTCACCGGAATCCCAGACGGACATGGGGATGTGGGACATTCGGTAGATGCCCGCGGGGAAGTCGTGCCTCGCGTCGATCTCAAGGCCCGAAGCCCTGGCAGCGGGTCCCACAAGACCGATCCTTCCCGCCATTTCCCGGGAGACGGTGCCAGCGCCCTCGAACCTGGAGAGGACGGAGGGGGTTTCCAGAAGAAGGGAGGCGGCTTCGCCGGCATCGCGGAGGGCGGCCCTGAGACGGCGGGACATCTCCCGGGCGGTTTCGGTGTCGACATCCATCCCCATGCCTCCGGGCCGGACGAGTCCACGGCCGAACCGGTTGCCGCAGAGCTGCGCCGTGATGTTGAGGACGTCTCCACGGATGCGGCCGCAGAACGACATTGTCGGAAGGAAGCCGATGTCCCCCGCGAGAGCCCCGAGGTCGCCGATGTGGTTGGCCATGCGCTCAAGCTCGAGGGCCACCCCCCGCAGGACCTGGGCCCTTGCAGGGACATCGGTCTCGCAAAGGGCTTCGATGGCCGAACAGAAACAGGTCGCATGCCCGACCGTTGCGTCCCCGGCTATCGTCTCGGCGATGCCTGTCTTCTTCGGGTCGGAAGGTCCTTCCAGGGCGCTCTCGACGCCCCGGTGCTGGTATCCGAGGGCTATCTCGAGGTGAAACACGGTTTCACCGTGGCACTGGAACCTGAAATGCCCGGGTTCGATTATTCCCGCGTGCACCGGTCCCACCGCGACCTGATGAACCTCGGGGCCTTCCACCCGGAAGAAGCCCATGCCTGCGCCTTCGGGCTCGCGGCGAACCGGCTTCATCCAGGGGTGTCCCCGGAACTCGATGCCGTTCCTTTCCCCGACCTCCCTTTCGAAGAGATGAACCGCGGGGCACTCCGGCGTAAGGGAAGGCATTGCTGCGTCGGGGCAGGTGCTCAAAAGTGCGAACTGCCCGCGCGACGGATGGGCAAGCACGGCGAAAAGCCGCGTGCGGTCGGGCATGGGACATGCAAAGAAGGCCGATACCCTGGCCCCTTCAGCGACCGATCCAAGAACCTCCCGTGAGAACTCGTCACGTGAGTACACCGGAACGTCCCGAATGGGAAGGGAACCGCAGTTGGCAATCAATGCGGTCATCGCGCACCGTCCAGCACAGCCGCAGCGGAGGCGAAGGCTTTTATCAGGAAGTCGGGCATAATCAACCCGAGAAGGAGCAGTGCGGAAAGTGGAAGGATCACGATGAAGTGCTCGAGAACGGTGGCTTTTGGAAACACGGGTTTTGGATCACAGGGTTTCCAGACCATGGGTAGCAGGAATCGAAGCGCTCCCGCGAACACGATGCACATCCCCAGCAAAAAAAGTGCGGCGGTGACCCATTCACCCGAGCCCACCGCGGCGCGAACTATCATGAACTCGCTTAAAAAGATGGCGAAGGGTGCGGTGCCGATCAGCCCAAGAATGCTGCTGAGAAGCCCGACGCCCCATAGGGGTGAAGCGGCAAGGGTTCCTGTCAGCCTGCGCATGTCGTTGGTTCCGTATGCTTTGATGATACGGCCCGCGCTGAGGAACGCCGTGCTCTTCCCAAGGGAATGGGAGAGCATGTGGAACATGGCCGCGAAGGCACCCGCCCCGCCAAGGCCGGCACCCAGGGAGATGATGCCCATGTGCTCGAGGCTGGAATAGGCAAGAAGGCGCTTGAGGTCTCTCTGCACGACTATGAAAGCCGCGGCGGTGAGTATGGAAAGAAGGCCCGCCACGATGAGTATCTCCCTCCCCCATCCATGACCGCCTGTTGCCGCCTCGACAATGGGGAGGGTGCGGAGGATGCAGTAGAGCGATGCATTCAGGAGGAAACCCGAAAAAATGGCTGAAACGGGCGCAGGCGCCTGGCTGTGGGCATCGGGAAGCCAGTTGTGCATGGGCGCAAGGCCTGCCTTGGTTCCGTAACCGATCACCATGAAGATGAAACCCGCCTTGACCAGCGTCACGTTGAGACCGCCGGCTGAAGCCATCAGGCTCGTCCAGAGAAGGGACTCGTTGCCGTGTATTGCAGTCGGTCCGGTGGATGCCGACAGGAGGAGGGTTCCGGTGAAGGCCATGGCTACCCCGACGGAACACATCAGAAGGTACTTCCACATGGCCTCGAGTGAAGCGGGTGTAACATGAACGCAGATGAGGAACGCCGTCAGCAGGGTCGTGGCCTCGATGCCGACCCACATCACGCCCATGTTGTTGGAGAGAAGGACGACGAGCATCGCCGAGAGCGAGCCGAACCAGAGACCGCCGTACCTTCTGGCGGCCGCAGTGTCCAGTGTGTTTTTGCGAACCTCGTCGGCGAAGTACCCCGGAGAGTGCAGGGCGCCAAGCGAGTAAACGATGCAGAGCACCATCAGGTGAAGTGCCGACAGGGCATCGAGCCTGATCCAGTTGCCGGGGGTGACAAGCGGTTCGCCCCCGGCAAGCACGACAGCCACGGGGAAGGCAAAGAGCAGGGAGACCCCCGCTGTGCCAACCGCGCACAGCCGCAGGATGCCGGCAGGTGACCTGCCGGCAAGGCATGCCAGGGAAAGAAGGACGGGAAGCCCTGAAAGAAGCGGAAGGAGGAGGGCGAACGGTATCAAGGCGCTATCCCCTCAGCTTCGCGAGACGGTTGGAATCCATGTGGTCGAACTCCATGTTGATCCGGTAGATCGCTATACCCATCACGAAGACCGCCACGAACATGTCCATCAGAACCCCGAGCTCGACGAGGAACGGCACGTCCCTGACTATTGCCAGGCTGAGTGCGTAAATGCCGTTCTCGAGAACGAGATAACCGATGACCTGGTTCACCGCCGTTCGTCTGGCCACAACCAGGAAGAGCCCCGTGAACATCATCGAAAGCGATACCGGAACCACGATGGCAGACTCCAGTTGCAGTGGGAAACTCAGCCTGCCATCGAGCCAGAACGATGCCGAAAGAGCAAGGACACCTGCAAGAAGGGAGGTTGTGTACCCCACGAAGGGTTTGACCTCGCGACTGCCGGCGGATTCCCTTATGGCACGGTTGAGGAGACGGGGGAAAACAAACCCCTTCAACGCCACCACTGCCATACCCAGGGCTGCGATCCGGAAGGACAGGCCGGCATCGGCCGTGGCCATGGGAAGAAGACCGACCATGATACCCTGCCAGGCAGCGATGCGGATGCAGTTGCCAAGACGGCCCGACCCCAGCAGGATGAAGTCGGACAGGATCAGGGCAACGAGGATGATGTCGAGATAAGCGGTCATTGCAGGAACCTCGTCGAAAGGATGAACGCCAGGACAGCTATGGCGCCTGCACCCGCCAGGAGGTGGGGTGTCCTGAGAAGGCTCAGTCTGGCCATGACCGATTCCACCGTACCCACGAGGATCCCCACCAGTAGCATGCCCGCAAGGTACGCTGCGGCATGGGGCCAGCCGGTCCAGCCAAGCGCCGTCAGAAGCAGGTTCACGATGAGGGATCCGAAGACCCAGAGCTTCAGGGCCGCCCCGTAGGTGATCATTGCGAAGTCCGGCCCCGAGTTGTCGAGAACCATCACTTCGTGAACCATCGTGAGCTCAAGATGGGTGTTCGGGTCGTCGAAGGGGATCCTGGAGTTCTCGGCAAGCATGACGATGAAGAACGAAACTGCCACGAGGCACAGGGCCGTTCCCGCGGACAGCCATTCCCCGTAACCCAGGCCGTCGTACATTCCACCCAGTGACATGCCGCCGGAAACCCTGGCAAGCACCCCGAAGCAGATCAGCAGGGCCGGCTCGGAAAGGGCCGAGTAAAGGACCTCCCGGCTGGCTCCCATCCCCTCGAAGCTGGAACCCGTGTCGAGGGCCGAACTCACCGTGAGGAACCGCGCAAGCCCGAGAAGGCAGAGGAGGAATACGAAGTCGCCCTGAAAACCCCATCGGGCCGAAGCGATGGATGGCGCCACGAGGGCTGCGGCGGCCACCGTAATGACGAGTACCAGTGTGGGTGCGATCCTGAAGACGAAAGTCGTGGTTCCGCTGATCACCTGTCCCTTGCGAAGGAGCTTCGCGAGATCGTGGTACTGCTGAAACAGCGGCGCTCCACTTCTCCCGGCGAATGCGGCCTTTGTCTTGACGATCACGCCGGAGAGGACAGGGGCGAGCAGAAGGCCTGACAGCAAGAGGATGAGCCCGGGCAAAGTCACTCCCCTACCCCAGCTTCCATGAAAGCAGCGCGGCAAGCGCCACGACTATGGATAGCACGTAAAGGTTTATCCTGCCGTGCTGTATCACCCTGAGCCGCTTGAAGAACCTCTCCATCCCGGAAAAGAGGGGGATGTAGAACCTTTCCGTGCAGGCGTCGGGGGTGTTCGAAGAAAAGCCTGCACGGTCCGGGAAAAGCGCACCGGGCGATGCCGGTTCCCTCCTTGTACCGAGAGCCGGCCCGAAAAGACCGGTGAGTGGGTCGGCGAAGGAAGAGGCCGTGTACTGCATCGAAGGCTCGGGTGAACCGTAACCGCAGCCCCAGGTCGGGGCGACGGTGACGCTGCGCCGCGCCAGTAGCCTGGAACGGGCGAACAAAAGCAGCAGCCCGGCGGCAATCACCGAAACCGAACCGATGGAAACGTACCGGAGGGTGCTTTCGGCGAAACCGGCATGCACGCCTGTGGACAGGGGGTACCCCAGCCCCGCCGTGACGGTGCCGACCACCGGTTCGACAAGACCGACAAGGAGCCATCCGCCAAGACCCATCAAAAGGCAGAGAATGGAGAGGACAACAAGGGGAAGGCGCATGGAGAACGATGATTCGCAGGCCCTCCCGGCCCCGGCACTTCTTGGGGCGCCAAGAAAGGCCATGCCGAAAGCCTTGGTGAAGCATGCCAGGGCGAGCCCGCCCATCAGGGCGAGACCACCGGCAGCGATCATTCCGGGGAGAGCCCCCTGAGTGCCGGCACCGTTCACAATACCAGAAAAAGCAGCCAGATAAGCCGTAAGCTCGCCGACGAAGCCGTTGAGGGGGGGCAGACCGCAGATCGCCGCGCTCCCCACCAGAAAGGCCGCGCCCGTGACAGGCATTCGCTTCATGAGCCCGCCGAGCCGGTCGAGCTCCCTTGTTCCGGCCGCATTCCCGATGGCGCCCGATGCAAGGAAAAGAAGGCTCTTGAAAACGGAGTGGTTCAGGACGTGAAGAAAGGCACCCGCAAACCCCAGAAAAGCCATTGCCGGAATGCCGTAACTGATGCCCAGAAGTCCGGTTCCAAGCCCCATGCCGATGATGCCGACGTTCTCAACGCTGCTGTAGGCGAGCATCCTTTTCAGCTCGTGCTGGGCAAGGGCCATCAGCACTCCCGCAACGCCCGACAGAAGACCGGCACCGAGAAGGGTCCAGCTCCACCACGAGGGTGGCGGTCCCAGGAAAAGCATGAACCGCAGGAGACCGTAGATACCGGTCTTTATCATGACCCCGCTCATCACCGCGGACACGTTGGAGGGGGCCGAGGGGTGTGCCTCGGGGAGCCAGACGTGGAAGGGAACGAAACCGGCCTTGGTGCCGAAGCCGAGAAGGGCCAGAACGAATGCGGCCCCTGCCAGAGAGGGATGGGGAAGTGACAGGCCGGCAAATTCGAGCGAACCTCCCGAGCCAAGCATCGAGAAGAGAAGGAGGATGCACGCCGTGCCGAGGTGGGTTGCCACGAGGTAGATCCATGCGGCCCTGCGAACGGGCTCCCTGCCTGAGTCAAACAGGACGAGGAAGAATGAAGCCAGCGCCATGACCTCCCAGCCCAGCAGAAAGAGCAGGGCGTTGCGGGCCGCTGTAACGAGCAGCATGCCTCCGGTCAGCAGGTTGCAGAACGCCCAGAACCGCGGCATGTCCTTTCCCCGGGCAGCCTGGGGCTTCATGTAGCCGCAGCCGTGAACCGCACAGAGCGCGGATATGACAAGCACGGGAAGGGCGAAGAGGGCGGAAAGCGGGTCGATCCCCACTGCCAGGGATCCCGAGGGAACTCCCCAGTGGATGCTGCCCGATTCAGCGGGACCGTGAATCATTGACAGAATCACCCCGAGCAGACCGACAGCACACCCCGCGATGTTCGCAACTGGACCGAAAACCACCGCGAACCCGCTGCCGCGCCGGAGAAAAGCAGGAATGAGCCCTCCCGCAAGGAAGGTGCACAGTGATACGAAGAGAAGGGCGATGATCACCTGGCGCCTCTACGACCCGCCCGCAACACGGGAAAGCAGCATTGCATCGACCCCGGCAGCGCGGCTGAGGATCACATCACCGGGAAGGCGGTCTTTCACTGCCTGCAGGAACGGGGGCTGTCTGAGGGCAAAGGCAAGCCTGGAGAGCAGGTTGAGGTGCAGCACTATTGTCGGGCTCATCATCATGAAAAGGGTGTGAACGGGCTGACCGTCGATGGCGCCGAACTCGACTGCCCCCTCGAGAAAGCAGAGGGTTATCATGGGTTCGGGTATGTCAAGGACGATGGGATTCCTGACATGGGGGATGGCTATCCCCTCTCCAATGCCGGTCGAGCCCTGGGCTTCACGGGCCTTGAGTATCTGCAGGAGAAAAAGCCTGTCAACGCTTGCCGGAATGGGCATCAGGGCGAGAGCGTTCTCAAGGACTGCATCCCGGTCACCGCCAGTGACCCCGTACCTGATCCCGCCAGCCAGCAGGGCGTCACCGATCCCGGCAACCTCTCCACTTATTGCCGACCCCGTGCCAGGGAACATGGCAGAGGATACGGGAATCTGCCTTTTCGTGGCCCATTCCAGAATCTCAGTCTTGTTGAATCGGTACTGCCCGCCAACCTTGATGGCGGGAAGACTGTCTTCCCTGATCCATTTTTCGAGGGTCTTCTCGGGTAACCCAAAAAGCCCGGCGACTTCCCTCAAACCCAGAAGCATCCAGGAACACCAGACTTTCGTTCAAAGTGTCCGGGGAATATACACCATCACCGGCGTGCATACCCGGAAAAGGGTGAACACCGTCATCTGAGGCCATTTCATGAGCTAAGCGGCAAAAAGACCGGTGAAGGGGCTAATCCTCCTCCTTCGCCGGCTCGACATGGATCGAGACGAACGAGGACTTTCCGAACCTGTGGCGGATAAGTTCCTCGATGGTCGAGCTCAGTGTGTGGGCTTCCCTGACCTGCATGGCGCCGTCAACACGGATGTGAAGATCGACGGCTATGTCCCTGCCAATGCGCCTGGTGCGCAGGTTGTGCGGGTCTGCCACGCCGGGGACCGAGCGGGCCAGCCCCATGATCTCGGATTCCACTGTCTCGTCCAGGGATGATTCGATAAGCTCGCCAAGGCAGCCCGAGAGTATCTCGAACGCCGCCTTGACTATGAAAACGCTCACGACAACAGCTGCCACGGGATCGAGGATGCGCCATTTCTCCCCGAGGAAGATGGCGCCCCCGATGCCGAACATGGTCCCCACCGATGAGAAGGCATCGGAACGGTGGTGCCAGGCGTTCGCGATGACAGCCCTGCTGTTGATCCGCTTTCCGGCGGATACCGTGTAACGGTAGAGGACCTCTTTCACCACTATAGAGACAAAAGCCGCGATCAAGGCAATCACCCCGGGGGCCTCGGGTGTCTGCCCGCCGATGCATGCCCATATCCGGGTGGCCCCCGCCCAGAAAACCCCGGCTCCCACGAGCAGCAGGACCGCCCCGATGATGGTCGCCGCCAGGGTCTCGAGCTTGCCGTGGCCGTAGTCGTGGCTTTTGTCTACCGGTCTTCCCGAAAACCTCAGCCCCGCCAGAACCACAATGTCGGTTGCGAAATCCGACACGGAGTGCACCGCGTCGGCTATCATCGCCGGGCTGTGCCCGACTGCGCCCGCCGTGAACTTGAAGGCGGTGAGCACAAGGTTCCAGACGAACCCCACCCATGTCACCCTGACCGCGGACACCGTTTCAGCCATCCTGCCTTTCAGAGAGAGGGGTCGGTAACCCTTCCCATGAACAGCACCGTATCGGAGAGGTCGTCGATGATGATGAAAACGAAGGGCCTGTCAAGCAGGAAGAGCTCGGGAGGGTCGGACGGCATGGCGCTGGTGGCCATTATAACGCCCGTGGCGGCAGCGGCTTCGGTGCCCGTCTCGTCAACCTTGACGAAGGCCTTGTGAACGACGGCCGTTATGAACAGGTCCCGCCCGCCGGTGAACCCGCTGAAATCGGCGCGGGAGGGGTCGAAGGCGTCAACCATCCCCATGTCGGAAAGCGCAGGCGATAGGGAGTAGTCGGTGGTGAACTCGAAGGGAGGCATCACGACGGCCACCTCACGCACTGCCAGACCCCCTGTAACCTCATCCAGCATGGCCGGGTCGAGGTCCTGCTGGAACCGGTTGAAGTCACCGTCGGGGAACAGGATGATCATGCGGCTCTGAAGGTCGGAGTACTGCATTGCAATTGCCCTGAAACCGTCGCCCCGGTAGAACGGGATGTGCATCGTCCTGCTCATGAACGGGACGGTGACCTCTTCGCCTTCGAGTTTGGTGAACGAGCCGTCGCGGGTCAGTTCGGGGTTGAACTGGAAGCGCCAGTTGCCCTGGAAGTAGACTGCGCTCGTGAGCACCACCCTGGTGGCGTTGGTGACCGTGCCCGGACCCAGAAGATCCTTTATCCGATCCATGGTCCGGTCCTCGACCCAGTCGTTTATGACCACCCTCTGGGCATCGGGGTCTCCCGCGAAATCCATGTTCCGGGCTTCGGCCCCGTAGTACTCTGTGACCAGGGAGACGTAGCTGTCCAGAAGCGGGTAGTTTCCGTCGACCCAGAGTGCGTTGGCGATGTTCAGGGTTATGGGATCCTCCCCGGGTTCGATCCCCTCGCGTGCGATCAGTCCGAAAAGGCGGCTGAACCCGTTGTGAACCGCAGTTTGATGGTCACCGAAACCCAGCGCCCCGGCCATCCCGGCTTCGGTACCGCCCCGGGCGCCGGCCCAGGCCATTCCCAGAGCCGAGGAGATGCAGAACGGCGAGAACATCACGTTGTCTTCGCCGGCGTCCTGGCACAGCCTTTCGAAGAGATCGAAGGCGAATTCGGTGTTCCCCTCGCGAAGGTCCTGAAAACCCGTATCCGGGAAAGTGTTGTCCACGGGCCTCGAGGCTCCGCAGGCCGAAACGAGGAGTACGATGAGGACGGGGGTGAACGGCTTTTTCATGTCATTCCCTTCATTGCCGCAGAGAGCAGCCTTGTCACGAACTGCCTGAAGCTAATACAACAGGCGTCCGGATGCATTCCCCGGCCGGATGCTTCCCCGTGCGGGAGTGGAACCGTATACTTGAACCTCGGGCAAACACGGCATGGGTTCAACGATCGGGGGAGGGCGTGGTTTCAGTGTATCTGAGGATTGTCATGCTGCTTCTGCTCACGGGGTCCGTGCTGGCGGGCGAGATCAGGCAGGGGTTCAGGCTCGAACCCGGTGAGTTCGGAGTGAATGATTTCGACGGCGGCGTGATACCCTGGTGCAGTTCCGGTGTGGTGGGCTTCGAAGAGGGGCTTCCGAACCTGCCGGTTGTATCGGTGTGCTTCGTCATACCTCAGGGCACATCGGTAGCGGGGGCGACCATCGAGGTGCTTGCCGGAACTGATCTGGACGGTACCCATGACGTTCTTCCCGTACGGTTCACCCCGCTCTCCAGCGCACCTGCTCCCTACTTCAGGCAGCCCTTTGTGTACCTGTCGGACGAACCCTTTCCCGCAGACCCCGTTGTCGAAACCGCCACCGGGACCAGAACGGGGTTCCAGCTGGGAACGGTCTCGTTCTGCCCCTTCCGCTGGCGTCCCCTTTCAGGAGGGCTGACCATCATCACCGAAGCCGAGGTGGTGCTCCGTTACCGCGAAGACCCCATGTTCCCGGGGCTTCAGCTCACGCGGGGCCAGATCGACCAGGCCTCGGCGCTCCTGTCCCACTTCGTCGCCAACCCCGAAGACCTTGCGGCACATGCACCGGCACTCCGCCCTGAGAGCGATGCCTGGCCGGTGTGGGTCGCTGTCGGGGCCGAATCGTTCGCCTCCGTCCTCCAGCCGCTTGTGGACCACAGGAATTCGACCGGAATGCAGTCGGAGTTCGTCTCACTCGAGTGGATTCAGGACAACTACTCCGGGTGGGACACCCAGGAGCAGATCAGGAACTACCTGAAGGACTCGTTCCTCAACCGCGGGCTCCAGTACGCTCTGCTTGTTGGAGACTGGGGGCCGACCCAGCGCATTTCCAGCCTGATGGTGGGAAGCGACAGCCTGGTGCTGAACGAGACTGCAGACCTATACTTTTCCGACCTCACCAGGATGTGGGACGGCGACGGCGACCACCTCTACGGCGAGAACACGGACTGGGTGGACTACTACGCCGACATCACCGTCGGGCGTTTCAGCTCAGACAATCCGAACCACCTGCAGACAATGGTGAACAAGACGATCGCGTACGAAACCCAGTCCGACCAGGGCCAGTGGCGCACCACTGCCCTGCTCTGCGGAGCGGGCCTCTGGCCCGACGTCGAACCCGACGGGTACTGGGGGAGCTTCATCTGCGACTCCATATCCACCCGCATCCCCGGGGACTGGACGCAGCACAAGCTCTACGAAACGTGGGACGGCCACCCGACGAACCAGATCGACCTTCTCAACCAGGGCGCAAGCTACGTGAGCGATCAGGGCCACGGCGGATCCGGAGGTGTGTACTGGCTCTACGAGCCCGGCAACATGATAACGAACCAGAACTACACAGGCCTCGAGAACATCAACAGGCTGACCATCCTCCACTCCATGGCGTGCAACCCAGGCCAGCTCTCCGTAAACGGGTGCAGCGCGGAACGGCTGCTCATGTGGCCCAACGGCGGCGCGGTGGCTGTGATGTACAACTCCAACTACGGCTTCGGAACCCCGCCATCCATGGGCCCTTCCGAGCACCTCGAACTGCACTTCGCGGAGATGCTTTTCGTCAACGGCGTTGAGCGCATCGGCGACATGCAGGCCGCAGCGAAGGACGCTTTCAAGGCTGCCGGGGGGATGACACTTCAGAACTGGGTCATGCAGGAGAACAACATGCTGGGCGACCCAGCAACCGTTTTCGTGTCGGTGCAGACAGGCATCGGGGAAGCGGGCGGGATGGCAGTGGCGCAACTCGGCACGCCGGTTCCCAACCCGTCCGCCGGAACCTTCAGCGTGACGTGGAGCCTTCCCGAGCCTTCAGCTTTCACGCTCGGCCTTTACGACCTTTGCGGGCGGCTGACCTGGAGCGCCGAACACGCAGGGAGCGTTGAAGCTTCGGGGCAATTCACGGTCTCCCCATCCAAAGGCCTTCCACCGGGGTGCTACATCCTCAGGCTCGATGCCGGTCGCGTATCCGCCTCGACCATGGTGGTTGTACTGGGGGACTGATGCGACCGGAGGAGCGCCCGGCGGAGAACCGCCGGGCATGATCCGTTCACTCGGCCGATACCGGAGCAGCCTCCATGAGGAGTTCCACGGGAACCATTCCGAGATATGTCCATTCCTCGGAGGAGAATCCCCCACCGTCCCCGAACAGGCCTGAAACATGATGGTAGAGAACGTATATCTCCGAACCCGCCCCGATCAGGGAAGCGGCTTCGGCATCGACGCCGTGCAGAAAGACCCCGGTGTCGACGCCTCCGTTGTACTCCATGAACGTGTCCGCGCTGTGGCCGGTGACGGCCTCCCTGACGCCGACCACCCGCAAAACGACGTCCAGCCCTCCTGAAGCTTCGTCGTACTCTCCCGCGCCAACGACCTCGGCCCTGCACTCGAACTCGACAAGGACCGACCCGGGGGCCGCGCCGGCCAGAGCCAGCATGACCGCAGCGTGAAGAACCAGCCCTTTCATCTCCGTCTCCCTTCCTGGCTTTCGTGGTGGTGAGGGTTCACCCGCCCTCACAGGACTGATACGCCCGGACAGGGCTCTTTCTTCCCGGAGAACTCTTCCGTGGCAGTAGTGCTCCCGGTGAAAGCTCCCCGGGGTGCTTGCGCAACGCATGCTGTATTCGGCATAGTGCAGCCCGAACGGAGGGTTTTGGTCTTCCAGCGAAAGCAACCGAACAAGCGTCAACCATGCCACAGAGTAAGGAAAACAAATGGAGGGCCTCTTTGTCGGATTCACCGCGATGACCTGGCAGAACCTCGTGATGATGGCCATCGGTGCAACACTGATCTACCTGGCGATCAAAAAGGAGTACGAACCCGCGCTTCTGCTTCCCATCGGTTTCGGCACCATCCTTGTCAACATCCCATTCTCTTCGGTGCTCGACCAGGTCGAGGGGGGCGGGCTGGTGGCAGGGGCACTGTCCTACTTCTTCAGGGTGGGCATCCTCACCGAGGTATTCCCTCTTCTGATTTTCGTGGCCATCGGCGCGATGATAGACTTCAGCCCACTGTTCAGAAGACCCCTTCTCCTCCTCTTCGGGGCTGCGGCCCAATTCGGAATCTTCTTCACCATGACGGCCGCCACCCTGTTCGGATTCGACCTGAGGGAGGCCGCCTCGATAGGCATCATCGGTTCCGCCGACGGCCCGACATCGATATACGTAGCAAGCCGTTTCGCGCAGAACCTGATCGGTCCCATCTCGGTCGCTGCCTACTCCTACATGGCGCTGGTGCCCATAATCCAACCACCGGTCATCAGGCTGCTCACATCACGACGGGAACGCCTCATCCGCATGGACGGCCTCCAGAGGCCGATCTCCCGCACCACCCTGATCGTCTTCCCCATTCTCGTGACAATACTGACGGGGATGTTTGCGCCGACCGCGACAGCCCTCATCGGATTCCTCATGTTCGGCAACCTCGTCCGTGAGTGCGGAGTTCTCAAGAAGCTGTCGCTTGCGGCCCAGAATGAGCTGGCCAGCCTTGTCACACTGCTGCTCGGGATCACCATAGCGTCCACCATGACGGCAGACCGTTTTCTGCAGGTCTCCACGCTGTTCATCATTGCCCTTGGGCTCTGTGCCTTCATCTTCGATACCGCGGGAGGTGTGATCTTCGCGAAGCTCCTCAACCTTTTCATAAAACGAAAGGTCAACCCCATGATCGGAGCGGCCGGCATATCGGCATTTCCAATGTCGGCGCGGGTCATCCACAAGATGGGGAGGCAGGAGGACTCTTCGAATTTCCTGCTGATGCATGCAGTCAGCGCAAACGTCTCAGGCCAGATCGGTTCCGTCCTTGCGGGCGGGTTGATCCTGGCCCTGGTCAAGTAGGGGGTGCTCAGTTGACAGCGGCAACAGAGGCTGTTTTCAGGGAGGCGCTCGAGATCACAGGCAAGGGCATGATGGCGCTCTTCGCCTTCATGTTCGTATTCTTCGTGCTCCTGGTCCTTCTGGACAGGCTGTTTCCCGGCAGGAACGACGAGGCAGGCAACCAGGTACTCTGACGGGATCAAGGCTTCTCAGAAGAACCGGCTGACCTTCGCATAGACCGTGAACTCAGGTTCCTCGCCGGGAACGCCGTCCTCACCCGAAAGGAAGTGGAAAAAGCTTCCGGGAAGGTACTCCCAGCTGAAGAGGACGTTGGCCCAGGTGCGGCGGATCGTCTCGGGAGCCTCGCCGTTCTCCCAGACCTTTTCGAAACGGGAGGTCTGGCCTGTGAGCCTGAGGAGCATGAGGTTGGTGAGCATCCAGGTCGCGGAGAGGTTGAGTGACCTCCAGTCAGTCTCGATGCGATCCCACTCTTCCGCATCCCAGTTGTACCTGGTGGCGGCGTCCTGCGTGCGCCAGGCGGGCTCGATGTCGATCGAGAGAGGTGGGACCGGCCTGAGGAGAAGGCCCGCCGAGTACCTGTCGGTGTGGGAATCGAGGTAGGTGTTGCGGTTGTAGGCCGCCCACCCCGCGACCTGCCTTCTGTAGTCGGTCGAGGCCGAAACCCCGCCATAGAAGCCGCCGGTGTACCACGCCCCTTCCGGCCCCTCGTACCTGTCGAACCAGCGGTCCGTCCAGCCCCCGTTTACGTTGAGGTCGTACCTGTCTACAGTGACGGCGCCGGTCCAGACATCGACTCCGCTGCCGCAGTTCCTGCCGTCGGCGTCACGGCCCGTGTAAGGGTTGGCGCCCAGCCACGCGCTCTGCAGGAATCCTCCCCGGAAAGTCCTGGAAGCGCTTGTGTAGACCGACCAGAGGGTCTCGCCCGTCGCCTGCTCGTAGCCCATCACGCCCGGGTCGAAGCCTTCGCCCTTCCTCTCGTAGCGGAGGTTGATCTCGAAGTTCTCGGGGAAGTAACCGGCTTCGAGCCTTGCTGCGCCGTTGTCCTGTGTGTCCTGAAAACGGTTCCAGGTCATTCCCAGCCTGCCCTTCAGGAAGATGTCGGGCAGCGGTGAGACCTCTCCGGTGAAGGCGCCGGAGCGGCCGTAGAGGTAGTCGCCGCCCTTCCGGGCCGGGAAGTCCGCGCTGGTGCCGGAGAACCTCAGCCAGTTGCCCGGCGAGAACTCGTGCAGGAAGGCGCCTGCGGCCCAGGAGCCTGCCGGTTCAACAACTGTGGTGTCTTCCATGACCCTTCCCGTGACCACCTCGAGGAAACCGTAGCGCGTTCCGCCGTCCACTCCCGTGATCTTGGCGCCCCCGAGGATGGGGATTATCCCGCCGTTCCAGGCCACCGATCCGATGCTTCGGGAGTAGAACATGTCGAAGGGCATGTCGAAGATGTCGGTCCCCTCCATGAAGAAGGGGCGCCTCTCCGAGAGCCAGGGCGCCCAGTGGGAGATGCTTCCCTGATCGGCATCGGATTCGACCTGACCGAAGTCGGGGTTCACCGTCAGGTCCATCACCGCATGCATGCTCATGGGAACCTTCAGATCGAAGCCGGCGCTTCCCCACAGGTTCTCCCGCCATGGCAGGCCATTGTTGATGTTCAGCCTTCCCGCGCAGAAAGGCCGCCACTCGATACCCGAAACCCGGGGAAGGTCTGAAAGGCCCGTGAGTTCGCCGAAACACGAGATGTCCATGCCCCCCTGTTCCCTCATCCGGAACAGGTAGCCCCCCTCGTTGGAGCTGGTGATGGTCCTGCCGAAATTGATGCCCCAGACCTGAATTTCGTCGGGCGTGTACCTGAGCACCGAGAAGGGAATGGCTATCTCGGCGGTCCACCCCGAGTCGTTCACCGCGACTGCGCTCGACCACACACCATCCCAGTCACGGTCTTCCCCGCCTATCTCCGTCCTGCGGGAGTCGATCTGGGTCCCCCCCACCGAAACCGAGAACATGAAGCAGTTCGAGTCGTCGTTGAAGGTGTCGAGGTAGACTATCACCCTGTCGGTCGCAAGGTCGACGTCCCTGGAAGCCACGGGTCTGGGTATTCCATGCGGGTCCGCATCGTGCATGTGAAGGCCGAAATAGATGGAACTTTCGTCGTAGAGCACCCTGATGTCTGTGGGCCGGGACATGGGGCAGTCAACCCTGGGCCGGAAAGCGGTGAAGCACTGGGAAAGCGCTTCGGCAGAGGCCCAGCAGCCGTCATCCAGAATACCGTCGACAACGGGTGGCGTTTCCGTTCTGATGGCGGTTATTCCGCATACTGCACAAAGAAGCATGTATCCAAACATTGGTGAAACATTCCCCGGGTTCCGGAATTGTCAAGCCTTTGGGCTTTCAGGCTGGAACGGGTTCTCGCCGAGGGCAGCCCTCAACTCGTCCAGCATCTCATGTGCGCGGTAGGCGTTGCATTCCCCCACCTGCGGGGCAAGGCTTTCGATGGCCGTTCTGGCGCTTCGAAGGTCACCGGTCATCTTCCAGTGCCAGTATCCCGAAGTTCCCCGGACCGAGCGCCACGGCGAGCCGGTGGAGTGCTCAAGGAGTGCATCGGGGGTCGCCAGGTCGAGAAGCGCCCTGCAGGCGGCCAGACAGACCCGGGCAGTGTCCGTGTTGGGCTGCTGGTCGAGCCCTTCACACTCACGGACCGAGTCTTCCAGCGCGGTTGCCGCTTCTTCATACCTGCCGTGGTGCATCAGGAACAGACCGCGGTAAAGCCCGTACAGGCATGCGTTCCTTTTCCTTCCGGCCCTCTCCGCCATGTCCGAGGCTTCTGAAAGCGAAGCCAGGGCGGCTTCGCAGTCGCCCTTCCTGTCCTGCACCCTGGCGCTCAGATAAAGGGCGCTTTCCATGAGCTGGTCGGGTCCCGAACGCCTTACCAGCTCAAGCATGGTCTCGAGGCAGTCCTCGGCGTTGCCGGGTCTGTTCATGTCAAGGAAGATCCGTGTCATGTTGCCGTAGGTGGCGGCAAGGCGCAGCTGGTCACCGACCTCGGATGCCAGCCGAACCGCTTGCATGAAGGTCTCCAGCGCCTCTTCATAGCGTCCGTCCATCATCCTTGCCACACCCAGGTTCGCGGCGGCGGTCGTTGCAAGCCTGTGGTTGCCCGTCTTTTCGGCTATCCTGCCAACGCTTGCGTAACACCGGGCCGCCTCTTCATGCAGGTTCTGCGACGAGGCGATCCCGCCCCTCGTGTTCAGGGCGTAGCAGAGGGCCTCGAGGTTGCCGCTTCGGGAGGCGGTCCGCATCAGGTCTTCGCAACCCTCCGCCGCGTCCTCCAGCATGCCGGCTTTCCTTAGGCACGATACCCTGAAGATGCTGCAGCTCTCCGCAAGCCACGTGAAACCGTTGACCGCTGCCTTCGCCCCTGCCGCTTCAGCGGCCGCGAGCGCTTCGTGAAGCATGCCGTGGCGCGCCATGGCCCTGGCCTCGACGAGAAGCAGCCTGGTTCGCTGCCTTCTGGTCAGACCGGTTGCCTCAAGCCGTTCGACCTCCGCCCTGACATCTCCCGGTTCGGCGTTCCGGCGAAGAAGGATGAGGGAGAGTATGGCAAGCTCCGCCTCCTCGAAGGAATTCATTACACCGCTTGCCCTGCAGTCCTCCAGGGATTCAGCCAGCGCCTTCGCCCGGGGCTCGTCGCCCATATGGATCAGTACCTCGAGCATCAGAAGCCTGGCCTGAGTCTCGAAAGCGGGCATGGCGCCCGCCGCCGCTTCGAGGGCCTGCTCCATGAAACCGCCCTTGAAGAGGTGAATGCTTCTGTTGAGCTGTGCCTTGTGGAACTGGCCGGGACAGTGGGCAGCAACGAGGCTCCACAGATGGGCCGCCCTGGGATGGGTTGAACCGGAGGAGCAGGTTGCGGCCTCGAGGTATGCCGACCCGGCGGAAACCTCGTCCCCGCTTCTCAGAAAGAGGTCACCGGCGAGTTTAAGGGCGCCTGGGCACCCCTTCGCCCTGCCCGAAACGATCCGGGCTGCCCGGGAGTGGAGTTCCTTCGATTCGTCACAGGTCAGTGAATTGAGGAAATGGCTTCTTGTCGAAGCGTTCACGAACCGTGTAGGTCCCCCCCTGGTCGCGACCCAGATGCCCGACCCGTAAAGCGGGGACGGGTCCTCGTTGCACCCGGAGAGCTCGGCGGCTTCACGGGGATCGAACATCTGACCGAAGACCGAAGCAGCCTTCACGAGTCCGAGGAGACCCGGGGGTACCGGGAGGGAGCAGGTGCGGTCCTGCCCCGAGATCCTGACCAGCCTTGCCCGGAACGGGGGTGACCCTTCCCGCATTGCGCCAAGCAGGGGCGGCAGTGCGAGGCTTCGGGGCGCGTTACTCTGGATCATTCGGATCAGTTCCAGGGTGAGCGCGCCGGTCCTGCGCAGATCCGCCGCCACCAGGAACGCGGGCATGAACCTTGCAATGGAGTCGAGCAGGCAGCACAGCGCTTCAAGGGTTTCCCGCCCGGGAACACCCGTAGAGAGGAATCGGCCGATGGCCTCGCGGTGCCTTTGAAGCCCCGCGGCCGCCTCCATCCCGCCGGCCCCGCCCCTGATGCCCAGGGAAACCGTCAGGGCCGACCAGGAGTCATGAAACGTGCCGGGATGCCCGGGCGCGCCGAACAACCTCTCCAATCCCGCCCTGATCCCGTGATCAAGCTGGATGTCGAGCATGTCGGGCCTTCTTCTGCGGACGATGTCGAAAAGCCGTGCAGCTTCTTCAGGGCCAAGCCCGTGAAAAACAAGGGGCACGGCGCCGCCGTGGTCAAGGTGCGCAAGGGCGATTCCGGGAAGCCTGTCAGGGTTCATCGTACCATGGGGGACGAACCGCCCCGGGGTCTTCGATCAGAACCGTTTTCATCCGGGACTGTGCTCCGGAGATGATCACCACGTTGCCGGGCTTCGTGCCGAACTGCCCGGCGAGCCACTCCGTCAGTTCCCTGTTGGCCCTGCCGTCGACGGGCGGGGCGTTGAGTGTGATGCGTACGGTGCCGTCCGCCATGACCCCGGAAAAGCCGGTCTTCCGGCCACGGGTCACGACCTTTACGGAAATGACGATCCTGCCGGTCAGTCCCGTTCTCCCAGTATCCTGGCCTCCTCGATCAGCATCACGGGAATGTCGTCGCGGACAGGGTAGGCCAGTGCACAGCTCCGGCAAACAAGCTCCTCGGAGGGTGCGGTGATGTACTCGAGCCCGCCCTTGCACTTGGGGCAGGCCAGTATCGAAAGCAGCCTCTCGTCAACCATGGAACCCTCCTATATCACGAAAAGCCCGTTCCTCATCACGGGCACCTCTTCGCCGCCGGGCATCACGCCGAATACGTCAACTTCGGGCGACCCGATCATGAAATCCGTGTGGACGAGGCTTGCGTTGCATCCCGTCTCCCTCAGCTGGTCATCGGACATCCCGGTGCCGCCCTTTATGGTGTCGGTGTATCCGTTGCCCAGAGCGATGTGGCAGGAAGCGTTCTCGTCAAAAAGAATGTTGTGGAACACCCTTCCGCTTGTGTAAAGCGGCGAGTCGACGCCAACGAGGGCCACTTCCCCAAGGCGGGTCGCACCGGCGTCGGTTTCGAGATACCTGCCCAGTATCTCTCCGTTCTTTCCCGCGCCGAACTCAGTGACGGCTCCGTCCTGGAACTGGAACCAGGCATCCTCCACCTGCGCACCCAGGACCGTAACCGGTCTGGTGCACGTCACCCGGCCTTCAGTCCTGTCCATGTGGGGCGTGCTGAAAATCTCTTCTGTGGGAATGTTGGGGAAAAAGCGCGTGCCGTCAGAGGATACGCCGCTTCCGCCGAGGAAGAGCCTGTTGCTTTGCATGCCCACGAAAAGGTCGGTTCCGGGACCACGGAAACGTATGCCGTCGAAACACTTCCCGTTCATGAACCCCGCTCGCCTCTTGAGGTCTGCGTCGTGGTCGGTCCATGCCCTTACCGGATCGGGTCTGTCCAGGCGGAGAATGGGTGCGAGCACCTCCCAGATCGCTTCCTCCCAGTTGTCTGCGGTGCCCAGGACCTTGGCCGCCCAGCCGGGCGTGGGCATGAGGAAGACGTTCCACGGCATCCTGTTCGAGGCAACCGCCTTCATGAACCCCTGGTATGCTTCGGAACGGGCCTTCTGCATCCTCCCCAGCCTGGCGGGGTCGACACCCTCCATGACGTCCGGGTTCTCGGGACCGCGCAGGGCAAGGCTTCGCCAGTTGTCCTGCACTATCGTGTCGAGCATGTGCCCCGTGTAACGCGGCGTATGGTCGAGGAACTCGGGACGGGTCGTCCTGTCGACCCTGATCCTCTCCAGACGGGGATCATCCATCGAGAGCTGCACGTACATCGCTCCCAGATCGTAGGCCCTTTCCGCCAGAAGCCCGGCGAACTCCCTGTGGCACGGTTCGGTCCTGATCCAGAGGACCTGCCCCTCCCCGATTCCCAGGGCTCCCCTGAGTATGACGTCGGCGCACGCCTGGTGATACCTGTCTATCTTCGTCATTAGCTCTCCCCTGATCAGATGAGACCCAGAAAGTCGACGGCGAGAGCCCTGTAGGGCTGCCCGCCCGTTTCCAGCAGGTCCATGAACTGAAGGCTAATCCTGACCTGGCCGAAACTCTGCCAGTACACCTCGAAGTTAAGGAAACCTCCGGTATTGTCGAACCTGTAATCGCTTGCGCCGTTGGTTCCCAGGTCCCAGTCCGCCGCGAGGCCGAAACCGGCAGGCAGGGTCTTGTCCAGCGCCATCCAGCACCCCAGGTGCTCGGGAGCCTCGAGGGATATGCTGGAACCCAGGTGGAAGGCCGTTTCGCCCAGCGGGTCCGAGAAATTCTTGCTGGCTGCGAGGTAGAAACCCCGCTCCTGTCGGTGGAACTCGCCGCCACCCCTCGGATGCTCCTCTTCGTTGTCGAAACCCACTGCCAGCGCGGGAAAGGTGCGCCGCTCGTCAAGGAAGCGGAAACGGGCTTTCAGGTAGAGCTGGTCGAACCAGTCCGGCGTTGACATCCCGGTGACGCTGTACCCTCCGTAGCCTATTCCTGCCATGAGCCTGGGCAGCATGCCCGCCTGCAGGGAAAAGGCCAGGTTGTCGGTGGGAAACGTCCGGAGAGAAATGTAAAGCGCTCTCGGGGCGACGACACCCGCCGTGGGTTCGACCACGGCGCGTATCAGTTCCGCTCCCCGTACCGCCGGCGCCACGAAGAGCAGGGTCAGAAGCAAAAGAAGGAGTTTCAACGCGTCCCACCTCCAAGGTACAACGACACAGTGGCGGAGTCCCCGAGAAGCTCCCTCAGACCGGTCAGCAGTTTCCTGTCCGGCTCGACCCGGAGGCTCCTCGACTCACCAACATAAAACCTTCCCGTCAATCCACAATCCATCTCCACGAACACGGGCATCCTTCCGGGATGTTGCCTCAGGAGGTCAAGCATCCTGCCGAAGAGGGGGTTCGATACACCGTCGCCCGTCACCCTCACCCTCACCCTGACCCCGGAGAGTCTGCGCAGTTCATCGAGCGGGTCGATGCGTTCAACACAGAACCTTGCCTCGCCGCGGCCGTTCTGAACCCTGCCCTGAATGAGAAGCGGTTTTCCGGACTCGAGCCGTGAACAGCACCTCTCGAGGGCATCGGCCCATATCGTGGCCTCACACGAATCGGAAACCCCGGAAAGGGTCACGAAGGCCATCCTGCCCCGGGGGGAATCGCGGTACTTCACGGCGTCCACGGTCGCGGCCACTGCTGCCATCTGGGCTCCCCGGTACTGCATGACTGTTCCGGGGGTATGGGTGGCGTAGGCCTTGATCTCCTCGGCGTATTCATCGAGCGGGTGACCCGTGAGGTAGAAACCCAGAAGCTCCTTCTCCGCCCTAAGCATCTCATCCCTGGGCATCTCTTCCATGTCGGGAAGGGGCGGGGCAACCGGTTCCGCGCTGGGTGTCAGCCCGAAAAGCGACATCTGACCGGCTTCCCGGTGTTTCCTGCTGGCAGAAGCGTAGGTCAGCACCTTGTCCACCGATGCAAGAAGGGCCGACCTGGTCCCGGGCAGGCAATCAAGTGCTCCGGCGCTGATCAGGGATTCGATCACCTTCTTGTTCAGCCCGTTCTCGACCCTGTCGGCGAGGTCGTGTATTCCCTTGAAAACCCCACCCTCGCGTCTGGCGGCGACGATCTCGGCCGCTGGGTTCTCCCCGACGTTCTTGATGGCCTTAAGGGCATAGACGATCCTTCCCTGACGGTCAACATCGAAGGCCACGAGGCTGTCGTTGACCGAAGGCGGTCGTATCGTGAGACCCATCCTGCCGGCCTCGGACATGAGCGCGGCGAGCCTTTCGGTGCTGGATATCTCGCTGGACAGCGTTGCGGCCATGAACTCGGCTGGGTGATGCGCCTTGAGATAGGCCGTCCAGTAGGCGATGATGGCGTAGCATACCGAATGGGACTTGTTGAAGCCGTACTCGCCGAACCTCCTTATATGGTCGAAGATCTCGCGGGCCTTCCTCTCGGAGATGCCCCGGGACCGGGCTCCGCTGATGAATGCCTCGCCGAAGGATTCCATCTCCTCGGCGTTTTTCTTGCTTATTGCCCGCCTGAGGCTGTCCGCTTCGGCCATGCTCATGCCGGCGAACCGGTTGGCGATGTCCATGACCTGCTCCTGGTAGACTATCACGCCGTGGGTCTCGCCGAGGATCTCCTGCAGCTCGGGAATGGTGTCTTTGACGGGTCTTCCGTCCGACGCCCTTTTCTTGTTCTCGGCGTAGGCGTCGATCATGTGCATCGACCCGGGTCTGAAGATCGCCACCGCGGCGGTCACGTCATCGAACCTGTCCACCCCGATCTTGCGCAGCGCATCGCGCATCCCCGGGCTTTCCAGCTGAAAGACGCCTGCGGTCTCGACACGGTTCAGGAGATCAAGTGTCCCGGTGTCGTCGAGCGGGACCTTCTCGATGTCGAAGTCGGGCAGGGTGCGGCGGATCATCTCCTGTGCATGATGCAGGACCGTCACGGTTCTCAGCCCCAGCACATCCAGCTTCATCAGGCCGATCTTTTCGGCCGACTTCATTTCGAACTGGGTGGTGAGCCCCTTCTCCCGGGAGAAACACAGGGGAACGAAGTCCGTCAGGTCTCCGGGTGTGATGACCACTCCCGCGGCGTGAACGCCCATGTGTCTCGCGACACCGGAAAGCTCGTCGCAGTAGCGGAAGAGGGTTGCGACACCGGGATCGGCTTCGATCTCCTGCTGGAGCCCCGGGACCTGACGGGCCACTGCCTCGAGGGATGTGTCCTGCTCGGGGGCGGTTGCCACGAGTTTCGACAGCCGGTCACCGGTTTCGTAGGGCATGCCCATCACCCTGGCCACGTCACGGACGGCTGCCCTGTTCTTCATCCTGTTGAATGAGACGATCTGGCAGACCCGGTTCTGCCCGTACTTCTCCACTATGTGCGCTATCACTTCGCCGCGGCGCTCGTAGCAAACGTCCATATCGATGTCGGGCATCTGTTTCCGGGCCGGGTTCAGGAACCGTTCGAAGCTGAGGCCGTAGTTCAGCGGATTCACGTCGGTAATGCCGATCGCCCAGGAGACAAGGCTGCCCGCGGCGCTTCCCCTTCCCGGACCCAGAGGGATCCCCTGCTTGCGGGCCCAGCGGGCAAGTTCCGACACGATCAGGAAGTACCCCGGGAAACCCATGCTGCCAACAACATTGAGTTCGTACTCGAGCCTCTCGGTCTCGGGGCCTTCGGGATCGCGTCCGAGCCTCTCCCTGAGGCCGTTGACCGCAAGACACCTCAGGTGGCTGTTGAGGCTCTCCTCTCCCGGGGGAAGGGGGAAATCGGGCAGCAGAAAGCCTCCCTTGGAGAAGCTGAAGCTGCACTGCTCGGCAATGGCGACGGTGTTCGTCACCGCTTCGGGGATCCAGGAGAAGAGCAGGGCCATCTCATCCGGCGTCTTCACATAGAATTCGGTGGTCCCGAACCTCATCCGGCCGGGATCACTGAGGGTCTTCTTGGTCTGAAGGCAGAGCAGGACCTCATGAACCTCGGCGTGTTCACGCTTCAGGTAATGTGCATCGTTCGTGGCGACGGGAAGGGCGCCCGTCTCCCGGGCGATCTCCGCGAGGCCGGCCAGTATGTTCTTCTCCTCCGCAAGACCGTGGTCCATGAGTTCGATGAAGAACCGGTCCCTTCCCACCAGGTCCTGGTAGAAACGGACGGTTTCTATCGCTTCGGCCTTTCTGCCGCGGGTGAGATGAAAGGCGACCTCCCCCTGGAGACATGCTGAACCAATGACAAGCCCCCGATGGTACTGTGCAAGTATCTCGCGGTCGATCCGGGGCTTCCGGTAGAAACCCTCGGTCCAACCAAGGCTCGAGAGCCTGCAGAGGTTCCTGTAGCCCTCCTCGTCAGCCGCCAGAAGTGTCAGGTGACGGATGCCCTCGCCGGATTCGTCCGTTCTGTCGTGGCGGCTGCCCGGGGTGATGTAGGCCTCCATGCCCACGATGGGCGTCACCCCGTGGTTCTTCATCACATCGGAGAAGTGAACGGCGCCATAGAGGCTTCCGTGATCGGTGACGGCCACCGTGTCCATGCCGCTTTCCCGGAGGAAAGGCCCGAGCTTCTCGAACCTTATTGCGCCGTCGAGAAGGCTGTACTCCGAATGGAGGTGAAGGTGAACGAACCGGGGCGAGTCACTCATCGGCCGTCCCGGGATTCGTCTCCGGCCTGGTCAGCGGACCCGTAACGCTTCTCGAACTCCCTGAACTCCTCGTCGTCGGCCCTCAGCAGAAGGTCTTCCCCATCCTTCGCTTTCCGCACCGCGAGGTAGCACAGAGTCCAGAACGAGGCGCAGCTGGAAAGCCAGAACGAAACGATGACAAGCGCCGCCGCCACACCGGAAAGGCCTGCCAGCCAGCCGGCGGCCCCCAGCCAGGGAGTCGCGCCGCCCTGAAGGCTGCCCAGGGGCGCAAGGAATGAGCCGTACTGGGAGACGAGCTGCGGGGCGGCAAGGTTCATCCCGCCCAGCATGGAAGTGACAAGACCATGACTGCCCATTCCCGCTCCGACCCCAAGGTCGACAAGGGCCATGGCCCCGCGGGCGAAGGCGACGAACAGCACAAGGGCCGCACCCCGTGCGAGAAGCCCGGTCAGCGTGTAAAGCACGATTCGTGCCGGCTGCGACGTTATCGAGCTGAAGAGCTCGAAGAGGGTTTCAAAGGTGTCCCCCCTCGTGCAGGCAGTGATCGCGGGAACCATGGGAACGGCCATGACAAGAGCCACGGCGGCGAGCACGCCGAAGAGCGAAAGCCCCCATGCGGGAACCGCCAGGATTCCCAGAATGATCGGACCGACGCCTGGAATCCTTCCGAAAAGCCCGAAAACGAAGAGTTTGAGGAGCAGTATGGAAAGCCCGGCAAGCACTGCCACTGGAACCATGAGAAGCGGTTTCCAGTTCGCGCGGTGGAAGATAAGCGCATCGCGGCCGCTGTAGAAGCCGTCACCCCTTATCTGTTCGAAGGTTATGCGGCTGACCTTCTGAAAAGCGCTCATGATTATCCAGACGCAACCCAGCAATGCGGCGGCCATGAAGACCATGGCCACGGTGCTTTCCAGGAAGAGCCCCTCGGGGACAGGAAAGAGCCTCGACGCCTGCCAGCGTCCGGCCATTGAATCCCCCGCGGCGAAGAATCCGAGGTAGATCATCCCGGCCCAGAGAAGCCAGGATAGAACGAGCGCCTTCCATACCACCCAGAGGTTCCTGGCGCTCAGACCGTGCTTGACCGAAAGAACCATGTCCCGAATGTCGAAACGGAGTTTGTGAACCACGTCAATCCTCCCTGCCTGCGGTTTCCCGTTCTTCTTCTCCGGGTCGTAACATACTTCCGGTCCCGGTTTCACGGAAGTTCACGGCAAGACACACCACTTCCGAGGCCCCGCCGGCCAAAAGGGCAAGGCGTGCGTGCGCAATGGTTTCCCCGGTGGCCCTTACATCGTCGAGAAGCCAGATGCGCCCGGGGGGCGCCTTCGAGGGGGCACTGAAAACCCCGGACAGGTTGTGCCTTCTCTCAACTGCGGTAAGACCCACCTGGCTGGGACCGGGATTGCGGACGAGAAGCTCCTTGAAACGCCCTCCCGTGAGGGTGCACACACGGCGGGCGATTAGGTTGACCTGGTTGTATCCCCGTCTGCGGAGGGTGCGCCGGGAAGATGGAACGCATGTGACGGTCTCACCCGGGGAGGGAAGCCTCTCCCACTCTCCAACAGCCATCTCAGCGAGAACGGCGCCGAGATGTCTCTCGCCCGAGTATTTGAGGCGTATCATCATCTCCCTCATGACCCCCGAGTGAAGGAAGGCCGCCGGACGGGGAGAATCGCCCCGGAAGGGAACGGGGTGGACCCTGGCCAGACACCACGGGCACAGTCTGGAACCCGGTGCGGGAGACCTTTCGGAACAGCCCGGACAAAGGTCCCGGAAGAACAGGCCTATGATCTTTTTCGATGCGAGATGTAGAGCCATGTTCCCAGGACAACCGAGGCGATCATCATGAACAGGCTTGCGAGCTGGTTGTCGGTTATTCCCGGTCTGCCGGCGAAGACGCTGTACCCAAGAAGGTCGAGCGGTGCATGGTCGAAATGGCGGACCTCCTCGAGCCCGAAGCGGGTGGCGCCGTAAAGACCAGTGAAAAGGCAGAAGATGAACCCCGGAAAATGCCTGCGTCTGTCTGCCAGAAGCAGGATGACAAGCATGAGCAACCCGAATCCTGATGCGTACAGCTGTGCCGGATGGAGCGGAATGCTTCCGTAGGCGTCCCAGGGCAGCGAGCCGGAAGGAAAGCACACGCCCAGTGCGCTTTCGGTGGGTGAACCGAAACAGCACCCGTTGAGGAAGCAGCCGATGCGAGTTATGAAAATGCCCAGGGGAAAAGCGGGGATCACGGCATCCACAAGCTCCCATAACGGCCAGCGCTTCCGGATGATGTAGACGAAACCGGTGACAACCGCGAGGATCACGCCGCCCAGCATGCTGAGACCGTACAGACCATTCCAGAACGCCACCATCTGTATGGGATCATCAGTGAACTGGTCGAGATGGGTGACCACGTACAGAAGCCGTGAGCCAACGATTGCGGCCAGCATGATCCAGACACCCATGCTGGTCACGTCATCCGAAGAGATCCCCCTCGCGGAGCTGCGCCGGGCCGCGAGCTTCACCCCAAGCAGGAAGGAGACCGCAAGGGCGAGCCCGTACGAGTTAAGGGGAACACTGCCGATGTGAAAAAGTACTGGATGCATTCTTCCCTCCCTGAGTCAGAGGGGAATCTAACTGCTGAAACCCCCGGGCTACCAGCTTCTCCAGTTGCGGGCCGCGTTCAGGGCAAGACCCACCATGAGCATCTCGGTGAATATGTGGCTGCCTCCGTAGGTCATGAGGGGAAGCGGAAGGCCGGTCACCGGCATGATCCCGACCGCCATGCCGATGTTCACGAACACATGGATCAGGAAGTAGATCCCCACACCTGCCGCCATTATGGAGTTGAACGGGTTCATCGAACGTCGGGCGGCGAGGAGTATGCGCCATATGAGGAGTGCGTAGACACCAAGCAGGAAGACCGAGCCGACGAATCCGAACTCTTCGGCAAAAACGCTGAAAATGAAGTCGGTGTGCCGAGCGGGGAGATAGGCAAGGGTTTTCTGGGTCCCCCTTAGAAATCCCTGCCCGTAGAAGCGCCCGGCTCCCACCGCCACCTGGGACTGGATGATGTTCCATCCTGCGCCCTGCGGATCCTGGGCGGGGTCGAGAAAGGTCGTGAGCCTGGCCTTCTGGTATGGCATCATGAGGTTCCATGCAACCGGCGTCAGCGCGGCTACCGCAGTGTTGAGGACCGTCAGGAACACCCACTTCCAGGCCGGAGCCCTGTCACGGTAGAGAACAGCGCACAGCAGCAGGGTGAACAGCAGCCACCATCCGAAGCCGATGGAGGACACTGCTGCAAGGATCGGGCTGACGAACAGGAATATCCACCTGAAACCGAACCCCCCCCAGTAAAGCATTCCAAGCACGATGAGACCCATCGCGACACCGGTCCCAAGGTCGGGCTGAAGCACTGTGAGGCCGACGAGAATGGCCACACCGCCCAGGAAGATCGGCCCGCTGCGCCTCACGGCCCCGCTCTTCAGTCCGGGAAGCCACCGGGCGGAAACAATTATCAGGGCGGTCTTGGCGAATTCCGAAGCCTGCAGGTTGACCGGGCCGATGACCAGCCACCGGCCGGCGGGACCCTGTCCGAAAAACATCGTGAGTACGAGAAGCGCGGCAACGGGAGGGTAGACGAAGGGCGACAGCTCCTCGATCATTCGCAGCGGGATGTTGTAGGCTACGGTAAAGACGACCAGCCCAACCGCAACGACAGCCAGCTGTCTGTAGAACAGGTCCCCCCCCGAATCTGCTGAGTAGACCGAAAGAAGCCCGATGCAAAGCAGAACGCCCAGGGCCAGTGCAAGCAGGAGATCGATCCTGTCACCACTGCGCATCGGGATACAGCCTTTCGATCGTTTTCTCCACAATGGCCAGGGCAAGCGGGCCTGCCACGGCTCCTCCCGAGCCGGCGTGCTCGACGAAAACGGCATATGCCACGGGCGCCGGCCGGAGTACGTAACCGCACACCCAGGCGTGATCTTCCCCGGTGTGTGTCTCGGCCGTGCCGCTCTTGGCCCTAATGGGAATGGGGCTTGCGCCCATGGAAAGGTGCAGTGTACCGTTGCGCCTCGTAACCGCGGACCTGAGACCCCTGTCCAGCTCATCGAAGGTCCCGGTGGAAACGAGCGGTTCGAGCTTCTCGCCGCAGGGTTCGTCTCCGATCACCAGGGAGAGTTCCGGCATGTCTCCCCGGGATGCCACGAGCCCGCAGACCACTGCCATCTGGAGGGGGGTCGTCAGGAGTTCGCCCTGCCCTATCGAGATGTTGAGCAGATTCCCCTGCCCCCAGCCTCCGGCGCCGTACAGCTCATTCATCATGGCCCGGTCCGGGACGACACCTGCTGCCTCACCGGGCAGAACGTCCGTAAGCCGTGCGCCGAGCCCCATAGACCTTGCGATGAGTGCAAGGTCGTCCATGTTGCCATTCTGCGAAGTCCTGTAGAAATAACTGTCGCACGAAACCGTCAAAGCCTCCTCGAGGTCCAGCCTCCCATGGATTCCCCAGCACCTGAAGACATTGCCGCCGTAAGACACTGAACCGAAGCAGGGGTCGGGCATGTAACCGGCCGTTACGATCCCCTTCTCGAGAAGCCAGGCAGCGGTCACTATCTTGAAGGTTGACGCGGGGGGGTAGGCGGTACTCCATGCACGGTTGAGCAGAGGCTTCTGGGGATTGGAGAGAATGGCGTTCCAGTCCCGCGAGGAGATCCCGCCGATGAAAAGGTTGGGGTCGAAACCCGGAACCGATGAGAGGCAGAGCAGCTCACCGGTTGACCAGTCGAGAACGACCGCTGCTCCGGGATGACCGGTGGCGAGGAGAACGCTGTCGGCAAAGACCTGCAGGCCGGCGTCTATGGTAAGTGATATGTCCTCACCGGGGACCGGCGTGCTCTCGGGCGAGTCACCGAACGTATCCACGACCCTTCCGTAGGCGTCGACGACTTCCCTGATGAAACCCGGCGTCCCCATGAGCCTGTCGTTGAGTATCCGTTCAAGGCCGGTCACGCCGGTAAGCTCGCCCTGGTATCTGGCCGCGCTGTCCGCGAGGCTCACGTATCCCATCAGATGGCAGAAGGAACTGCCCAGCCGGTACCTTCTTCTGGGGGTGACAGAGACTATCACGCCGGGAAGCCTGTAGGAGTTTTCGGCCACCGGGGCCACAGAGATCAGGTCGAGGTCCTCCCGAACCACGATCGCCCTGTACGGTGACTGCATCGCGGCATCGAGCCTCTCCTCCATATCCTGTCGTGACATCGAGAGGAGTTCAGCAAGCGCCCAGCTGTTGGCGGGGTCGAACTCCGAGTGGATCACCGCGACGGAGAACGCGGGCTCATTGTCGGCTATGACCTCTCCGGACCTGTCCGTCACCACACCCCGCGGCGCCGGCACCGCAACGCTCCTGATCCTGTTCCGGGCCGCAAGCGTGCTGTAGTATTCTCCACGAACCAGCTGAAGGTACACTAGCCTCACCGTCAGGACCGTGAACAAAGCCAGCAGTATGAGTATCATGCTTTTGAGGGGCCACTCACGCCCCCCGCGCTCGATTCCCCTCATGCTGATCTGCTTCTTGCGTGAACTACTGCGGTCTGTACGACCGCAAGGAACAGCAGGGGTACCAGTACCCGGGGAAACACCAACAGCATCCTCTGGCCAAGGAAAAGCCCTGGCGGGCGGGATGCCAGCAGAATGAAGAGGATGTCGCTGACGACCGCGGCGATCGCTGCGTGGGAGTAGAACGAAACAGCACCGGCTGCGGTGGTTGCGCTGAGAAGGCTTCGGGCGGCAAGTATGCCAAGGATCATGGAAAGTGATGAGGTTCCGGGCGGTTGGTGGGTGAGGAGATCGAGACACAGCCCGGTGAAGAAGGCGCCCTGGATTCCCCACCCGCTGTCACGGTTCATGCCCAGGAAAACGAGCATCGGAACCAGCAGGTTGGGCGCGAACAAAAGCCTTCCCAGAGTGACCTCCATGAGGAACTGGATGACCACCGTCAGCGCCACTGCCGCGGCGTCACGGAAAGAAACCCTCACGGGGCACCCTGATAGGGAAGAAGAATAAGCACTTCCCCAAGCCTTCTGAAGTCAACCGCCGGTTCCACCCGAAGTGAGATGTCCAGGCCCCTTGCCCCCTCTTCGACCGATGTGACCGTTCCGATGACAATGCCGTCAGGGTAGACGCCTCCGAACCTGCTGGTGAGAACCTGTTCACCAACCCGGGGTGGTACGGCCTGGTCGACATGGCTCATGCCGAGCCTGCCATCCGCGCTGGATGATACGAGGCCCATGGCTCCCGATTCCCCGCATACGGCACTGACCAGAACTCCCGGCAGGGTTATGGGCAGCACCGTGCAGGTGCGATCCCCGACCTGGTCGACTATTCCGACAAGACCCGCGGCTGCCAGACAGACCGAACCGGTCACCACACTGTCCCGGCTGCCCCTGTCGAGCACGAAGCCGCCCCCAACCAGGCCTTCAGTACGGTACAGCACCCTTGCCACCAGGGCCCTGGTCTCGGGAAGCCTTACATATCCCAGCAACTCCCTGTACAGCGAGGTCTTCATGGCGGCTTCCCGCAGCCTGGCGTTCTCGAGCATCAGTTCGAGAACGAGTGTCCGGGTGTAATATCCGTCATCGCCACCGGGATCCCTGAAAAACAACCCGGCGAACATTGCTCCAAGCCTGCTGCCGACACCCGACAGCAGGGCGGGGCCTGTCAGGATGAGGAGTATGGAAAGAAGGATGTATACGGGCAGCTTCTTCCGGGATCGGTCCATGTCAATCCAGAAGGAGTTTCCTGTATCGGAACAGGTCACCCAGGATGATGCCGGCGCCCAGAACCGTACAGGCCAGCGGGTTGTCTGCGATCCTTATGGGAAGCCCCGTCTCGCCCTCGAGAAGGGTGTCCAGCCCCCGAAGCAGCGCGCCGCCGCCCGTCAGCACTATTCCACGGTCCACGATATCACGGGCAAGCTCGGCGGGGGTTTTCTCGAGGGCCTGATGCACGGCCTCGACGATCTGTCCCACCGGAACCCTGAGAGCCTCGAGTATGTCCTGAGAACGCACCCGGTAAGTTCTGGGTACTCCGTTGATTATATCGAGACCGCTGACCTCCATGTCATCCGATCTGCCCTCGGTAACAGCTCCCAGGGTGATCTTCACGGTTTCCGCGGTGCGCTCCCCCACGAGAAGGCTGAAGTGCCTCTTGAGGTAGCTCTGTATGGCCTCGTTCATCTCATCGCCGCCCACCCTGATCGAGTTCTCCGCCGCAATGGAGTTCAGGCTTATCACGGCGATCTCCGTCGTTCCCCCGCCGATGTCGACAACCATGTTGCCGGGTGCTCCCTCCACCGGAAGCCCGACTCCCAGTGCTGAAGCCAGAGGCTCGGGGACCATCAGGACCTCACGAGCACCCGCGCGTTCCAGCGAGTTCCTAACTGCAGTCTTTTCTACCTCGGTGATCCCGCTCGGAACGCATACGAGAACCCTGGGTCTCATCGAGAACCTTCTGGCCTGGCTTCTCGAGAAGAACTCCCTAAGCATGGCCAGGGTGGCTGTGGCGTTGGTTATCACGCCGTCTTTCAGGGGTCTGATCACGGTGAGGTCACGGTTCGTGCGACCAAGCATGATCTTTGCGTCGCCGCCCACCGCAACCACGGCTCCGCTGTCGTTCTCAACGGCGATGACGCTGGGTTCCTCCAGCACTATCCCCCTGTTTTCAACATATACAAGCGTGTTTGCCGTGCCGAGATCGATGGCCATGGAGGTGGAAAGAACACCGCCGCCATCACTGCCGGTAAACCGACGGAACATGCCCTTCAGATCCATGAGTTAGCAGAACCCCCTTCGGAAGCCTTGGCTGCTTCTCCAAACCGGACAGCAACATATAATGAATCGCAAGCGACAAGGGTACCCTGATGGGGTACTGACGCGATCATGGTGTGTTAACCGAAGGTCGAGTTAACGAATGGAGGGTTCAGGGGTAAGGCGCCAGGGCGTGCCCGGCTCGAGCGTGTCAACCGGAACCGAGGTCCTCAGGGTCCATATAGCATCCCAGGGCTCGGTGGAGACGTCAATTGTTGACATTGTAAACTCGGTTGAACCGTAAGCTGTTACAACGTGCCACCCCCCGGGCCATGCCTGGTACTCGTCGTGCCAGGACGACCGGGTCACCCGCACTTCGATGTCTCCTAAAACGAGACTTGAGGGGAAGAGCCCGCCATCATAGGTGAGGGTTGCCGTATCACCTGCGGCTTCAAGGCGCCAGACCCCGTCATCGTACAGTTCCGCCAGCACGCGGTGCTCGGGCGGGACGGGAAAACCGGTCCGAACAAGTGAGAGAAGGGAAAGAACAGGGAAGACCCCGCATCCCGAAGGAAGGCCGCCGGGTTTGAAGAAAGCCGCGTCTTCACCTGGATGGTAACCGAGAAAACCTGTCGTATCGCAGAAAAAGCTGAACATGGGCCGGCCGTCCGGGCCGTACATGTCGCCCCTCAGCCTGGGAGGGCACCTGGTTCCCCAGACGACGAACGGTCCTTCAGCCACGAGGCTCTCTCCCAGTGCCCTGGCGCGCCCCCTGAGCTGGAAATGGTCAAGGTTTTCCCAGCAGAAAGATGCCCTCGCCCAGTACCGGAACTCAGGGTTGAGGCCCGTTCCGGTACCCGTGCTGCAACCGGCAAGCAGAATAGCCGTTGAAACCGTGTAGAGCAGAATGCGGAGCCGGACCTGCATCAGGATCCGTACTGCTTCTCCAGTGCTGCGATCCGCCTGTCGAGCTCGATCTCGGTGATCAGTTTCTGACGCCTTTTCTGAAGACCCTCAGCCTTGTCGGCGGGCAGCCTCGGCAGAAGGCTGTCTATCATCGAGACCGCCCTGCTGCGGTCTCCCGATTTGGCTGTTTCATCGATGGTCTTCACAAGGTCACTGAGCTTCGCCATCCCGTTGATCTCCCTTCATCATTCCGTAGCACGCTTCAAGAAAGGTCCGGACCTGGTCTGAATCCACCCTGAATCCGCCCTTTTCCGACGGGAACACGTCCCGTTCAACAACACCGTGAAAATCGCTTCCGCCGGTGAGCATGAGGCCGAAATCCCCGGCGGTGCGCACAAGGAAGGCTGTTTTCTCTTTGTCGTGGCCGGGGTAGAACGCTTCGATCCCCATCAGACCGCCTTCGGTCAGCGAGGCCACGAGTGCCCTGATGCCCTCGCCGTCCCTTCCTTCCAGAAGCCAGGGATGAGCCAGAATTGGGATCCCGCCGTTTTCCCTGACAAGGTCCAGCGCCCTGAAGTCGCCGATACGCTCCCTGGCGACGTATGCCATGGCGCCCTTTCCCAGATAGTCCCGGAAAGCCTGTTCGGTGCTGGACACGACTCCCATCTGAACCAGGATGGTGGCGATGTGAAGTCTTCCGGTGACACCCCCGCCGGAATGATCAAGAACCTCGCGCATGGTTATCGGGATGCCCTGTTCCTGAAGCTTCCGAATGATAAGGGAGTTGCGGGAATCCCTGGCTTCCCTTACCGCGGTGAGGGCCTTTTCGACTGAACCGCCATCCCACGAAAGCGGATCCTGACCGGGGAAATAACCAAGCATGTGAGCCGAGCCCCCGCAGTGAAGCTCGACGCTCAGTTCGATCCCCGGGATGAGTGTCAGGTTTCTGCCCAGCGCAGCCCGGGCAGCTTCGGGAACACCGTCGAAAGTATCGTGATCGGTCACTGCAAGGGCGCAATACCCGCTCTCAACCGCCCTGTCCACTATCCAGGATGGCCTCATCGCCCCGTCGCTGCCGGTGCTGTGCACATGAAGATCAAGCGTTGCCATAAGCCCTTTCTCAAGGATTGGAATATGCTCGCACCGCGGTGAATGGGCAATGGAGACCCGCCAGTGAACGATGCTTAACACACGGCACCGATTCCCTTGTATAGTTTTATCCTGTTTCAGGAGGCAACCGCCCCACCCGGGCCGTGAAGGGATGCGAATGGGAAAGATCATGTACGTGCGCGACCCGGTTCACGGATCCATCAAGCTGTCAAAACTGCAGGAAGAACTCCTGAAAACGGTCGAGGTGCAGCGACTCAGCTTCATCCACCAGCTGGGTACCACATTCCAGTGTTATCCCGGAGCACACGGTATGCGGCTTGCCCACGCCGTGGGGGTGTCCCACCTGGCGGGCGTCATTGCACGGCACATAGCCGACCAGGACCTTTCCTCCGAATCATCCGGCGCCGACGGGGTGATGATGCTCGTTCAGGCCGCAGGGATGCTGCACGACATCGGGCACACTCCCTGGTCCCATACGCTCGAACCCCTCTACGCGGAGATGTACGGTGTTGATCACATGGGGCTCGTTGCCGATCTGGTCACGGGAAGGCAGGTGATGAACGTACGCGGTTCCGGGCGGATACCGGAGATACTCGGCAAATGGGGGGTGGATCCAAACTTGGTCGCGGACCTTGTGCAGAACCGCTTTCAGGGCCCGTCGTACATCCAGCAGATGATCTTCGGAGAGGTTGACGCCGACATGCTGGATTACCTTCAGCGTGACTTTCATTTCACAGGCGTCGCGTACGGCCACATCGAGGCCGACCGGATCATCAGCACGATGACGGTGCGCGAAAACAGGCTCGTTTTCCAGCTCAAGGGACTCGATGCGGTCAGGGACTTCCTTCTGGCAAGGTTCCACATGTACTCAAGCGTCTATCTTCACCGGAAAACGAGGATCGTTGATCAGATGCTCCTTGCGGCGACACGCAGAAGCGTGCTCGAGCTCGGAGAGGTCCCGGACTTTCATTTCATGACCGACGACGAGCTTCTGAGCCACCTCCTTACACTGTCGGCCGATCCATGGGTCAGGGAGATGGCCTGGAGAGTCAAGTTCCGACAGGGGCTCTTTACCCAGGTTTTCAGCATAGGAGCCCTTGCCAGCTCCGACAGGCATGCCGGATTCATCGCCGGCATCCTCTCCGAAACGCCAAGGGGGACTGCAACTGCCCTTGCACGGCGGATTTCATCCGAGTCCGGTGTGGATGAGCGCTTCATTATCGTCGATCTGCCCGTCGAAGCGGTGAAAACCAGCGAAGAGCGTTTTCAGAAGCTGGACATCAGGTTTATTGGAACGGGCGAATCACTGGAATCCATCGAAAGCGTGGATCCCGCCTTCGCGCGCTACCTGGGCGAGATGAAACCGAACCGCAGCCTGATAACAGTCTGCTGTGCTCCCGAGTACAGGGAGCGTGTCGCCGCGTCATGTGAGAAGCTCTTCAGGGATTCGGTCATGCCGCTGTTTACGGGCGAGGATCAGGAGTGCTCGCCGTCGAGGTAGGTGGGTCCGGTCGCGGTGCCGCAGTTCCCGCAGGTAAACCGCAGGTGCTCCCACATTCCGATGGAGTTGTACCAGTTCACCCGTGATGCATCGGGGCGCGCCATTACAGAACCGCATTTGGGGCACTTCCACCCTTCCCCGCGAGCCCTTCGTATGCTTTTCAGGGAGTCCTCCAGCAGTGGAAGGTACTGATGGTTGCCCGCCTTCTCAGCGATGCGGATCGGAGTGAGACCCGAACCGTTCCTGTGATAGGCCTTGGCGCCATGCTTAAGCAGCACTCTTATTATCGTCTTCTTGTTTTTTCCGGCGACAGCTATGTGGATGGGTGCATCACCCGCCGAGTTCTCGGCCCCCGCATCGGCTCCGGCTGACAGCAGAAGCCTGCATATCTCCTCCCTGCCCTCGCTTACGGCCACATGAAGGGCCGACTCTCCGGAGATGGATGTCGCGGCAGGAGATGCGCCGATCTCCAGGAAAGCCTTGACCACATCCACCAGCCCCGCCCTGACCGCGAGATGGACTGGGGATTCTCCCCCCTCTCCCATCGGCTTGTTGATATCACCGCCCCTGCTCACGATGTTCCTGAAAATGGACAGGAGCAGGCCGGGGTCGATGGTCTCGCTGCAGGCCCGTTCCACAAGCGCCTGAACAAGGCTTCTGCCATCGCGCAAAGACTTGCCTGTCATTTCATAACGACCGCCGGAGAGACTCTCTATCTTCTCCCAGTCGGGTGAAGGTTTTGCAATCTCGCCAAGCATCTTCCGTAGATTACTGGTAAAGAGAGCCAAGTCTTCCTCCAGGGGATGGATCAACCTTGTCGGGAAACGGGTGAATTATGCTAAAATCACTCGGGGGAGTCATCCCTCATCCTTCTCATTGAAGTCACGAGAGTGTTGATGAGCCTTACGAGCTCCCCGGGCGGGCTGGGCTTGGGTAGAAAGACAACCCTTTCATGGGCAAGGAGAGCCTGGATCCCTTCCGGTTTCTCGTAGCCGCTGGTAAGTATGACCGCCATCCTGCCGAAGTTCTCCAGACAATGGGCAGCGATGCCGATCGAGGGCGTTCCGGGCATGTTCAGGTCCAGAACGATCACGTCATAGATCCCCCTGGAGAGCTCGTCCATGGTCTCGTCCCCCCCGGAGGCAGTCACGACCTGAAAGTCCTGGCTTCGAAGGAACTCACCCAGGGTCTCCCGCACCAGGTCCACATCGTCGGCCAGAAGCACCCTAACTCCGTTGTCACCGGAGGTGAAGGCCGACGATGGGACATCAGCGGAACCCTGGGAAGCGATGCCTTTGAGAACAAGGCAGAGAATCGTTTCCCCCATCCCCCTTTCAAAGCTTATCCAGCCCCCGAACTCGAGGGATGCGCGGTAGGCCGTGCCGTAAGCTGTTCCGAACTGCCGGTCGACATCGGCCGGCTCGTATTCACGGGCCGAGAAAACATCCCTCAGCTCTGGTGGCATGATGAACCCGTCGGAGTATCTGAGGCAGATCCTGCTTCCCCTCTCCACATCCGGAGAAAGGATCTGTCTTGGCAGCCTGTCAGAGAGGTTTATTCTGATCCTTCCCGTCCCGCCCTTCATCTGGTCGCTTGAGGCCAGCGCGAGACTGAAGAAGAACTGCCTGAGCAGACCTCTGTCCACCATTATCTTGTATCTTGAGACCCCTCCGGCCTCCACTGTTATGTTGAAAGGCATCACGCTGCGAAGGACCTGAGATATCCTTGCCATCTCGTGTGACGGATCACATATGCCCGACTCGCTTCCCGCGTTCAGAAGAAGGAGCTGAAGCTCACTGCACACGTCGGAGAGCTTGCCGGCCTCTTTCAGAATGTCGCGGAAACGTCCGGCCAGCTCCCAGTCCACAGTTGCCTCACGTATGCCGAGCGAGGCGGCTCCCACGATTCCAGCCACCCTGTTGTTGAGATCATGGGCCAGCCCCCTGACCATTCCGGTGAGGACCTCCTGTTCCTGCCGGGCTTCCGTTTCTACGGCAATCCTTTCCGGTGGCATCCCGCCCGGTCTGTCCGAAAGCAGGAAGAGGACTCCACCCAGTATCCTCGATCCGGCCATGACGGGTTGATACAGGGCTTCGACTCTCTGTGCGGACCCCGATGCCCGGGCCAGATCAACTTTCTCCCGGAATGAGCTTCGACTATTGAGGCACTTGTCCCTGAAGGACTGTGGAAGTGAGATGAGGGAGCTGAACGATCTGGAACCACTGCCGGATTCCGGCTCGAGGATCGCTGCCGCCCCGGAGCTCATGGATGCGACAAGGCCACTGCCGTCGATCAGCACGACGGGAACACCCGAGTCCCCGGTGACCGCTTTCATCGCTTCGGCAAAGAAGAGGCACTCCGGTGAGCCTGCGGACTTGTCGGTGAACCGGTTCATCTCGCTTCTGCGTCTGATCATGGAGAGGAGGAGAACGGTGATGGGGCTAAGTGAGATTATTACTATTGATAACATAGTAATAACTATACCATTTCTCAGGAATTCGTACTTTTTTATTGATGTTTCCCAGTATACATCACGATAGAGAAAAAGGCTTCTTCCCTCTGGATGTGTTCTTGTGTATCGGATAATAAATGACTTGTTTTGCTCACCCGATGAAGCAATGTCTTCCAGGGATTCGCCCGTCGCAGAAGCCTCTTCGGACAGAACAAGCTCCATCGAATCCAGCCCGGCCAGTCCCTGCCGGATCCTTCCACAGCCGGGTTCCGATTCTCCTCGCACGCGCATTTCAAGGGCCGCAACCTCTTCGCATAGAGCGGCATGCATGTGTACCTGGCTTACCCGGGCCCTTCCTGAGTCCCGAAGGACATTTCCCGAGTAGAACGCCCATAACGCTGAGGCGACCAAAGCGATAAGAACTCCCGACGCGAGAGGGGCGAATATTCTTGCCATCTCGCGGCTGTCGCGAGAGTTAACGTCTGGAAGCGCGTCGAGGCTGAAAGTCCTGTTCATGGCGGTTTTTCCCTTCACACGGCTTCATTCATGCAACATGGCTTCATTCGCCGGAAATCGCAAGGAGTAAATTGACATGTCTTGAGTCATCTCTTATTATTTAGTGTACCTGCGCTAATCGACCAATCATAGCGAACAAGAAAGGAATGAAAAATATGGATTTCATCGAACGCACAAAAAAGCAGCTCGCTGAAACCGGACGAAGCCCGAAAACGGCAAACAGCTACATCTCCCATCTTAGAAGGCTTGTCGGGCACTTCGGCGAGGAAACCGGAAGCCTTGACCCCGAAGCGCTCCGCAGCTACCTCGAAGAGATGGTGGAAGAGGGCAAATCCCTCTCCTATCTCAACCAGGCTCAGAGCGCCATCAGATACCTGTACACACAGGTTCTTGACAAGGCCAATCCACTGCCGAGTCCCAGCGTCATAGCCAAGAGGATCCCCCTCCATGGGCTCTTCGCACGTGAAGAGATAGCCGCCCTCTTCCAGCATGTGCATGAACTCAAGTATCGTCTCGCCCTCATGTTCATCTATTCCAGCGGCCTCAGGGTCAGCGAAACAGCCATTCTCAAGCGCGAGAACGTTGACATGGCCAACCACATAATACACGTGTACTCCTTCGAGGGCGATTACCAGAGGGACACGATACTCTCCCGCAAGGCCGGCCGCATTCTCAGCCAGTACCTCGAGCTTCGTACCGATCCCTCGCCTTACCTGTTCCCGGGCAGGGCCCATACAAGCTACGTGTCCGCCAGAACCATCCAGCGTGCTTTTATCGATGCGCTGGACGAGGCCGGGATCACAAAGCGCGCCACCCTTGGCTGGCTCAGGCACAGCTTCGCCGTACACCTCCTGGAAGACGGCGTTGACAGACGGCTTGTCCAGAAACTTCTGGGCATTACCACACCCTCCATGATCACGCCCTACCTCAAACTCGCAAAAGACAGGTCCGAACTGAGGGTCATGAGCCCTCTCGACCGCTTCGACTCTTAAAAAAACGCTTCGAAACGCCGGGGGGATCCATTTCCCCCCGGCTTCACTATTCAATCACGGTCATCTTTGTCCGTTCGACACCCTGTATCGACTCGATCCTGACGAGATAGCAGCCGGAACCCAGCTCATGCGGCAGAACCGACTCCCCTCGATCCATTCTCCCCTGCAGTATCAGCCTTCCGGAGAGGTCGAAGACCGAGACGGTCACAGCGAGATCCAGGGGGAACGAGAAGGTCAGCCCATTGGTGGATGGGTTGCGAATAGCCGGCAGGGCCGGTCTCTGACCTTCCGGCACGCCAAGCTCGATGGAACTTGCCAGAGCCCATGCGTGCTCGGGGGTGGATTCCTGGTCCTGCAATCCGGCAATCACCACCGGGCTCGGATAATCGAGCATTGCCACCGAGACATTGTACACCCTTTCATCGAACGGCATCTGCCAGACCGGCTCCCCGGTCAGGGCGTTCAAAAGGCTCACGCTTCTCCCGTTTACTGAAGCTGCTGCCACACATGGAGTCTCCAGACCATCCAGAAGCACCGGATCAACCCAGGTGACCGACCATGTGTTGGAACCCGAGGGGAAGGTCCATTCAGTTCCACCGTTGAAACCGTTGAGGCACGCCACTCCTCCATTGTCGGCAGCAAGGGCCACCTCCCCGATCCCGTCTCCGTTCAGGTCGGGTCCGCCCTCAACCTCCATGTACATCCCGCTGCCTTCGTAACTCCATGCAGGGGTGCCTCCCGCCGCAAAACAGGCCACTTTGCCGTTGAAGGTGCAGAAAACGGCAAGGGGGTGCGTGTCGGCCCGGTCAACGGTACTCACGCTCATGCAATCCCCGCCCGGATCGGCCTGCCACAGAAGGCTTCCGTCCGAACTGCTGTAGAGCCTTGCAGTCTGGGTGCTGTAGCCGTTACCGCCGATTGCTGCAAGCAGATCGCCGTATCCGTCACCGTCCAGGTCGATGAAGGAGGCCAGAGACTCAACGGCATCAGGCTGCCACGCCGTCCACAGTGAGTCACCCGTTGCCCCGTTCAGACAGACTAAAAGGCCTGTGTTGGAGGAACCCGAGGTGCCGAACCCGCCGGCTGCTTCTGGAATGCCGTCACCTGTCAGATCAGGCAGCACGGCACAGCTGTATCCCCAGCCTGTATAAACAGGCATGATCTCACATGCGGCCCATTCCCAGACCACTGCCCCATCGCCCCCTGAAACCAGTCTCAGGGTTCTGCCCGGAGGGGCATAACCTCCCGGAGTGGCCATCAGCAACTCGTTTTTTCCGTCTCCGGTAACATCGGGGAAAACGGTCATCCCTTCGTCGGAGTACACCCCGTTGTGGGCGTCACTGGTCCAGATCACTGCTCCGTCCGAACCGGAAAGCGCCCAGAGCGTTGGTTCATCGTCCCAGAAGTTGACCCCCGAGACGACATCGCCCACCCCGTCCCCGTTCAGGTCTCCCATGTCGACCGAGCAGTAGACCCCGCCACTGGTGACATTGGACCAGAGCACCTGAGGAAGTTGGGAAAGAAGAAGCAGAACAAGCATTTCAGCCTCCATTCATGCCGCACTTCAACATAGAATGCGCAATGAGGCGGCCACATGCAAGCGCGGGGGTGGAAAACCACCCCCGCTTCGTTGCGATGCAATCAGTTACGTCAGCAAACTAATCTGTCTAAGTCCGTCCCCTTGCCTTGTACGTGGTGTGGAGGAGCTTGTGGGAGCGGTGGCCGAGGGGTTTCTCGAGGTATTCGGCGTAGATCATCTGGATCTCGGGGTTCTCGTGCGACTTCCTGAGGGGAAGCCTTTCGTCCTCGGCGTAGATGGCCTTCATGCGGGCAAGCCTGTGCTCCATGTCGGTCGGGATGGGCTGTCCGCCGCCGCCGATGCAGCCGCCGGGGCACGCCATGATCTCGATGAAGTGGTACGAGGCTTCTCCGCTCTCCACCATGCGCATGAGCTTGTCGGCGTTGGCAAGGCCATGGGCGATGGCGACCTTGAGGGTGGCTCCCGCAAGGAACTCCCAACCCGGAGCCATCTTCGAGGGCATCGGGATGTCGGCCTCCTTGATGCCTTCCATTCCCCTGACCGCGCAGATGTTGAGCCCGGGGAAGGGGACCTCCGAGCCGGTCACGACCTCGTAAGCAGTGCGGAGGGCGGCTTCCATGACGCCGCCGGTGGCTCCGAAGATCGCGGCCGCACCCGTGGACTCACCCATGAACCTGTCGAAGGGTTCTTCCGGAAGGCGGTCGAACCTGAGGCCGGCCATCTTGATCATCCGGGCCAGCTCACGGGTCGTGAGAACGTAGTCGACGTCCTGGTATCCGCTGTCCCGCATCTCGGGGCGGTCCTTCTCGAACTTCTTGGCGGTGCAGGGCATGATGGAGACGCTGACGACCTTCGAGGGGTCGACGCCTTCCTTCTCGGCCAGGTAGGTCTTCGCAAGGGCACCGAACATCTGCTGGGGGCTCTTGCACGAGGAGAGGTTTGGAAGGAGGGCGCTGTGCTTGTGCTCGATGAACTTGATCCAGCCAGGCGAGCAGCTCGTGAACATCGGAAGGGCCACCGGCTCCTTGTCGACAAGGGCCTTCTTGAGACGGAAGAGCAGCTCGTGGCCCTCTTCCATGATGGTGAGGTCTGCGCTGAAGTCGGTATCGAGGACCCTGTTGAACCCGAGCCGTCTGAGGGCGGCAGCCATCTGGCCGGTGTTGTGGTCGGTGGGCAGACCCAGGGCTTCGCCAATGCCTACCCTGACCGCCGGTGCGGTCTGGACCACGACGAACTTGTCGGGGTCTTCGATGGCGGCAAGGACCTCGCCTATCTCGCTTCTCTCGTACAGTGCACCCGTCGGGCAGCGGTTGATGCACTGGCCGCACTGGGTGCAGGGCACCTCGGAGAGGCCCATGTCCTGGAATGTGCCGATGTAGACGTGGTTGGACCTTTCCATGGGCTTGATCACCGCGACGCTCTGAAGCTCCTCGCAGGTGCGGACGCACCTGGTGCACATTATGCAGCGGGACTCGTCCCTGACCACTCCCGGGCTGACTTCGATGAAGCTCTCGGGTTTGTCCATGGTCTGGAATGGGTTGTCGGTGAGGCAGTACCTTTCGGCAAGTTCCTGAAGCTCGCAGTTCTTGTTGCGAACGCACTCCGGGCAGTTCGAGTTGTGGCTTGCGAGTATCAGTTCAAGCACCGCCTTGCGGGACTTCCTAACCTTGGGGCTGTCCGTGTGAACGACCATGTTCGGGGTGATGGGGGTGATGCAGGCAGGCATGAGGGTCCGCGAGCCATCCACCTCCACCACGCACACCCTGCAGTTGCCCGCAGTGGATATGTCCGGGTGGTGACACAGGGTGGGGATGTCGATGCCGCTCTGCCTGCAGGCTTCGAGCACCGTGACACCCTCGCGCACCATGATGTCCTTACCGTTTACCTTGAGATTGATGCCGGGCATCAGGAATCACCCCCCTCGCAGTTGCATTCCAGAGGAAGCTCCACAAAACCGCCGACCATGTCACGGAAGCAGTTGCCCGCGGTCTGGCCAAGGCCGCACTTGCTGGAAACGGCCATCACGTCGCAGAGGTCGATGAAGGGCTGAAGGCATTCCTGGCAGCACACATCCCCCTCACGGAGGGCTGTGACGGCGTGCAGGAGCCTGGCATTCCCCTCCCTGCATGGCGTGCACTGTCCGCAGGACTCGTGGACGAAGAACTCCATGAAGTTCTCGAGGACCTCGAGCATGTCCCGGGAGCTGTCGAACACTATCACGCTGCCGCCCGGAGGGAGGTCACGGAAGGAGAGCACGCGGGCCGAGTCACCCTTCTTTATGGTCCTCCCGCTGGCCCCGCCGACCTGTACGGCCTGAACGTCACGTGCGCCCGCAAGGTCCAGAAGCTCCCCGATCGAGGAACCCATGGCAAGCTCGTAAACGCCCGGCCTCTCGACGTCGCCCGATATGCTGAACAGCTTCGTGCCCGAATCGCCGCCCTCGCCAAGACCGATGAACCACTCCGCACCGTTCAGGATGATGTGGGGAACCGCGCAGAACGTCTCGACGTTGTTCACTATGGTGGGCTTGTTAAGGTAACCCGCGTTCACGGGGAACGGCGGCTTGTTCCTGGGTTCGCCCCTGCGGCCTTCCATGCTCTCCAGAAGGGCGGTCTCCTCGCCGCAGACGTATGCCCCGGCTCCCATCCGCAGCTCGATGTCGAACGAGAACCCCGACCCGAGGATGTTCGCGCCGAGAAGGTTCTTCCTGCGCATCTCCGCTGCGGCCTTCTCTATCACCGGAACAAGGTAGGGATACTCGGCCCTCAGGTAGATGTAGCCCTGGTCGGAACCGATGGCGTAACCGCCGAGGGCCATGCCCTCGATCAACCGGTCAGCGTACTTCTCAAGAAGGACACGGTCCTTGAACGTGCCGGGCTCGCCCTCGTCAGCGTTGCAGACCACGTACTTCCTGTCGCCCGAGGCACCACCGGCGAGAACCCACTTCACTCCCGCGGGGAAGCCCGCGCCGCCCCTGCCCTGAAGCTTCGCATCCCTGACTTCGAAGGCCACGTCTGCGGGGGTCATCCCCAGGGCCTTCCGGAGGGCGCTTCCCAGCTCGGGCTGGTTCTCTGCGAGCAGCACTTTCCTTTCCATCGACGCCTCCTCTACTTAAGACCCGCGACTATGCCGCGGGCCTTCTCCGGCGTGAGCCGGGTGTGGGGCGTGCCGTTCACCAGCATCGCCGGCGCCTGATCGCAAAGCCCTATGCAAGCCGTGGTCTCGAGGGTCACCCGCCCGTCTGCCGTGGTGTCTCCAACCTCGATGCCAAGCTCTCCGCGCACCGCTTCCAGGACCTCGCGCTGCCCCTGCATCGCGCAACTGATCGTGCTGCAGATCCGGACTATGTTCCGGCCACGTGGCTCGGCCGACAGGAAACTGTAAAAACTGACCACGCTGTAAACCTCGGCGGCACTCACGCTGAGTGCCTCCGCTATCCCAATCATGGCCTCGGGGGGTATGAAGCCCAGCTCTTCGTTCACCTTCGTGAGAAGCTGTATCATCCGCTCACGTCCGCTGCCGTACTCCCTGAGCCCCTCGGCCACTATTTCCATGCAGTCCCGTGACACTACTTCTCCCCCTTCTCAAGTACTTCCCTGATACGGCTGATGAGGGTCGCGGGGGGAACCGGCTTCTCAAGGAACGCCTCGACCGGGAAAAAATCAGGATGTTCTTCGGGCTTGTAGTCGTAGCCCGTCACCTTGCCCACGCTTGTGAGCATGATGATGGGAACGGCACTGTGAAGACGCTGTCTGATGCGCCGCGCAACGGCGAAACCCTCGTCGGTGTTCTCCATCATCACGTCGAGAACCACGACGTCGGGATGTTCGCGTTCCACCATCTCAAGTCCGGCCGCGCCGCTCGCGGCCGTGAGCACCTGGAAACCCGCGGCTTCCAGTACGATGCTGTTGGCTTCGATGAAGTCCGGATCATCGTCCACCAGCAGCACCCTGATCCTGTCTGACATTATACGCCCCTTCCGGCTTACGCTCGCCTTCCTGAAGGTTCACCACTGAACTGCCTGGATGCCGTAAAGTGGTATTAGACAACAGTTAGAAGTGAAAGTCAAGTGTGGTTGGGCATGCCTGCAACATCGCTTCAACTCGTTGCGTGTCAATGGCAACGATATGCCAGGTGTTTACGGGGATGCTGTGAAAGCTGTAACGTTAACGTCTGATGCTTCCTGCGCCCTGACAAAGTGGGGCATCCCTTCGGGCAGGACCAGGGACAGTTCCACCAGTCCCGCAACGGCTCCGGAAGAATCACGCCAGGCGCTCTGAAAGATCAGTTTCTTCGTGCCGTTCTTCTCAATGGTGTAGACATTCGAACCGCCCGTTCTCATGATCTCCTCTATCTTCGCCCTCGACCGCGCGTTATGGCATGCCATCAGGTCGGTTCCCAGCAGCGCCCGGCCACCTTTGGCAGCCCATGTCGCCGCTGCGGCGTCGTTCATGTAGACGATCCTGTGTTCTCTGTCGGAAACCGTCACCGCTCCCGGCAGGCTGCTCACCCAGTCCGGCATTGCGTTCACGACACTCCTCTCCCGGGAAACCTGCGGTCTCCCGTCATCCACGCCTTCGTGGAGTGGCCCGGCAGTAACGCCGGAACTCCCCCGGGGTGTTGAGGTTCACGAAGGAATTCAGCAGAGGGTCGCATTCCCTGACAGTCTCCTCGTGGACTACCCCCACGTTCACGGATCCATAGAAGCCGGTGGCTTTTGCGTTGCCCGATCCGATGTACGCCCTGATGGGGTCTATGCATGAGCGCACGTAAACGGCGCATAGAGGTTCGTAGAAGCCCCGGACGACCGGGACCGTCACGTCCGCCCCGTTCAGGGCCTGTGAGCATATCCTTCCGACCAGTTCGGGTTCGATGAAGGGCATGTCACATCCCATGACGAAAACACGGGGGTTCCCCGCGGCCAGAAGTCCCGAAAGAACACCGACAAGGGGAGATCTCAGGGGCATCACATCCGTGACCGGCGTGACACACGCCGGAAAGATGCCTGGAGTGCGCCCCGCGACGAGCACTTCTTCAAACATGCCTTCAAGCCTTGTCAGGATGTGCTCGAGAATGGGCTTTCCATGAAAGGACAGAAGGTGTTTGGGAATTCCCATTCTGCTGGATTCCCCTCCAGCAAGGATCAGAAGCGAAAAGCCCGGAAGAAGCAAGCAACGCCTTTCTATGTGCGACTGGGAGCGACTCGTGCGCTCCACGTCGAAAATGGGCCTTTGATGAAGGGTAGCACCCTCATTTCCCGGGTGGGTGACGCCATCGGAAACAGCCCCGTCCACTCCGTCCGGTTCGCCCTGCGAAGCCGATACCCGTTCAAAGGCCTCACAGGGCGATACCTGACAAGGACGTACCACCTTCGTCAAGGGGGCTTCCCGGTACCGTTCGGAACTCGGCCGAGAAGACCGTGGAGAAGAACGGAAAGACCAGAAGAACCTGCGATCCGGGCAGGAGCCTCTCAGTACCTGTACGTCTCCGGCTTGTACGGTCCGTCAACCGGCACGCCTATATAGTCGGCCTGCTCCGGTGTGAGCCTCGAAAGCCTTGCCCCGAGCTTCTGAAGGTGGAGCATGGCCACTTCCTCGTCGAGCTTCTTCGGAAGAACGTAGACGCCTATACCCGGCTTCTCGCGGACCAGGGCGATCTGTGCCAGGCACTGGTTGGTGAAGCTGCTGCTCATGACGAAGCTGGGGTGCCCCGTGGCACAGCCGAGGTTCACGAGCCTGCCCTCGGCAAGAAGGTAGATGCAGTGACCGTCGGGGAAGGTGAACCTGTGAACCTGGGGCTTAATCTCTTCCTTGCCCACCCCGGGCAGGGACTCGAGCGCGTCGACCTGGATCTCGTTGTCGAAGTGGCCGATGTTGCAGACTATCGACTGGTCCTTCATGCGTCTCATGTGATCGGCCGTTATGACGTCACGGTTGCCCGTGGCGGTGACGTAGATGTCCGCCTCGGGGAGGGCGAGTTCGACGGTGGTCACCTCGTAGCCCTCCATCGCTGCCTGGAGGGCACAGATCGGATCGATCTCGGTCACGAGGACCCTTGCCCCGAAACCCCTCATGCTCTGGCAGCAGCCCTTGCCCACGTCGCCGAAACCGCAAACGAGAACGGTCTTTCCCGCGACCATCACGTCGGTGGCCCTCTTGATCCCGTCGGCGAGTGACTCGCGGCAACCGTAAAGGTTGTCGAACTTGCTCTTGGTCACCGAATCGTTGACATTGTAAGCCGGGAACAGCAGCTGCCCTTCCGAAAGCATCCTGTAGAGCCTGTGCACCCCCGTGGTTGTCTCCTCGCTGACACCGATCATGCCACGGGCGGTCCTGCTCCAGAACCCTGCATCATCGGAGAGGCCCCCGATGAGATTCTCCCGCATGCGGCGCAGGTCTTCGGGGCCGTCGCCGATGGCAGGCAGCACTCCGGTCTCCCTGAACTCCTTCTCGAGCGCAACGCCCGCGTGGATCATCAGTGTGGCGTCTCCCCCGTCGTCCATGATCAGCTGGGGACCCAGCCCCCCCCCGAAGGTCAGGGCCATCCTGGTGCACCACCAGTACTCCTCCAGGGTCTCGCCCTTCCAGGCGAACACCGGCACTCCAACGGCGGCGATGGCCGCCGCCGCGTGGTCCTGCGTGCTGAAGATGTTGCAGCTTGCCCATCTCACGTCGGCGCCGAGTTCGCGCAGGGTCTCGATGAGAACAGCGGTCTGGACAGTCATGTGAAGCGACCCGGAAAGACGCAGACCGGCAAGCGGCTTCATGGGGCCATAGTTCCGTCTGATGGCCATCAGTCCGGGCATTTCGTGTTCGGCGATGGCTATCTCCCTTTGACCGAAAGCGGCCAGGGAAGGATCGGCCACACGGAAATCGTTCTCAGCGCTCATCTTGTTCTCCCTTCTCGAATGACAGGATCATCATCGAATGTTCTTCGAACACCTTCGTAGCCTTCAGGGTCAGCCCCGCATCACGGCACCAGGCAAGGAGCTCATCCGGCGAGAAACCGGGCCAGAGGTCGCCGTGACGCTGGCGGAACGAATCAGAGGAGTGGCCCGTGAACTCCACGAGAACCAGCCGGCCATTGCCGCGGATGACCCTGGCGGCTTCGAGCAGTGCCTCTCCGGGGTTTCCCGCGTGGTGAAGCATGAAGTGCATGACAGCGGCATCGACCGAACCGTCGCCCAGCGGCAGGTGCTCGGCCTCGCCGAGCCTCAGATCGACACGCGATGCCAGCCCCTTCTCCCCCGCCGATGCTGCCGCGGCGTCGAGCATTTCAGGCGAGTTGTCGACGCCCACGACCTTCCCCGACACACCGGTCAGGAACGGGATCATGTGGCCCGCTCCCACACCGATCTCCAGAAGTGAGCCGGGGCTGCCGAGAATCCCGGCCAGGGAATCACGGTAGACCTCGAAAGGGGGCAGGCTTTCACGCACGAGGTTCCACTGTTCACCCAGGGCGCCGAAGAACTCCCTTGACCTGTTCCGCCTCTCACGGTGGAGCGCTGAGAGCCTTCTCAGATCGGAAGCCGAACAGGAGAGCGCGCCCAGGTTCGAAGTCGCTGTTTGCAGAAGCCCCGAGACGATAGGCTCATCGGGATTGATCCCGTAGAAGGCCCAGCCCCTCTCTCCGCGGCGGCGAACGATCCCCGCATCGGTGAGCTGCTTCAGGTGATGGCTGGCGTTGGATTGGGAAAGCCCGAGGACCGAGGCTATCTCGCCCACGGAAAGGGGGCCCCGCGAAAGGATCATGACGATCCTGAGGCGGTTCCGGTCACCCAGTGCGCGAAAGATCCGTTCCATGCCATGAGTATATCAACATATGTTCATATAGTCAATGACCAGCCGCAGCCACGCCCATGACATGTGCTTGTCTATTGGCTACATTCCCCATGTCGCATCACTTAAAAGGGGGGCCGATGTGACGGAACGCCCGCGCTCCTCTCCGGGGACATGCAGCATCCCCGAAGAGAACCGAAAGGTTGCCGTTCTGACCTTCAGTGCAGACGGGCTCGACGGTCTCATCAACGTGCTCGATCCGCCCGTCGTCCTGAGTTACCTCGATTCGCTCTTCACGGACCTGCGCAGATCGGTGAACGATTTCGACGGGGATGTGAAGGAATCCGACGGCTCGAGGTTTGCCGCCGTCTTCGCTCCCGTAAGGTACGGAATGCGCCAGTGTCTGCAGTCCGTGGAGTGCGCGGTGCAGCTCATGCAGAAGTTCGGCGACCTCACCCGGGCCCTTCGTGAGAAGGGCATGGAGATACACTGCAGGGTGGGGATCGCATGGGGGCCCGCAAACGAGTCCACCTTCGGGATGTCCGCAGCTTTGCAGGAAGCAGCGGGTGCCGACGGCATGCTCGCCTCTCCCGAAGTTGCCGGCATGTCGGCGGACAAATGGGACTGGGAGCGCTTCGAATCGGCAGCGAACGGTCTCAGGGCCATGCGGATCTCATCCAGGAAGGACCCGGTCGGTTCCCCGGCTTTTGCTCCCGGCCACCCTTTGTACGAAACCATGACGGCATCATGGGAGGATTTCCTGAAGGAGGGCGACGGGGCGTCATGGGGTGTGGCCATCATCGGTGACCAGGGGCTCGGGAAGAACATCCTCGCCGAGGAGTATGCGGCAAGCATATCCCGCGGATCCGAGAGGGTCGTGGTGTGCAGCGGATTCAACAGGGAGGGACAGCCTCCCATGGGGATGTGGTTCGTGATCGGGGGGGAAAGGGCGAGGCCGGGCGGCGAGCATCTGCCGATATGGCTCGCCGGCGCGCTGAGGGAACTGGCCGGGACGAACAGAAGGGCCATCGTTCTTGTCCGCGACGTTCACTGCGCGGACGAGTCTTCCCTGAAGGTCCTCTCAAGGCTGCTCGTGATGCCGCCGGAGGGATTGTCGCTCTTCTTCATACTTGTGGGCGAGCGCATTCCCGAACAGCTGCCTGCGAACAGGTTGAACATAGTCAGGCCTTCGCCCCTCGACAGAGCCCGGATAACGTCATTCGTGAACAGCGCTCTCGACGGCGCCAAGCAGGCGGGGCTGGTCGACTCGCTTTCCTACTACCTCCACAAGTCGACCCTTGGATTCCCCGTGTTCGTCCATCAGACACTTCTCTACATGGTCTCACGGGGAATTCTGGCCAAGGGGGAGGACGGTGTATGGAGGCCGCTGCGAAAGCTCACGGGCATGCCCCCCTCCGTGGAAGCGGTCCTTCACGGCAGGATGGCGGGCCTTCCCCCGGAGATGCGTGCCGGACTGCAGCTGGCGGGGCTTCTTGGCCGAAGCTTCAGACGCGACCTCTTTCTCCGGGTACACCAGTCCATATGGGGTTCCGACGGCGAACCCGTTCTGGAGGGACTTGTTGTTGCCGGTTTCCTCACCGGGCACGACCAGTACTGCCACTTCAGGGGAAGCCAGATGGCGGCCGCGGCGGAGAGCCTCCTGACATCGGAAAACGCCGGCAGGATCCATCGTACCGCTGCGGCATTGCTCGCTGAAGGCCGCTCTCCCCGGTCCGATGAGCCCTGCGCGCTCGAAACCGCGAACCACCTGGCCGCCGCGGGCCTCCATGAAGACGCGCTTCCCTGGGCACTGGCGGCCCTTGAACAGATGGTCTCGGTCCTCGATTGCGAAGGCGGCCTCCATCTGCTGGATCGGATCAGGGATTGGCCCGTTGGACCCTTCGATACCGAAACCGAGCGCAAGGCCGTTCACGCGGAATTCAAACTCAAGGCGCACAAGGGCTGTTTTCAGGAAGCGTTCGCGATCTACGACAGGGCCCTTTCCCTTGCACGTCCATCCGACATCCCGGTGCTTGAACTCATAAAGGCAAGGATACTGGCGGAAACAGGCGAAAACCTTCAGGCCGTCGCCCTTCTGGAGAGACTGCTTCAGAGCTCTGAACCGGGCGGGGAGATCATGGCCATAGTCCTCTCCAGGCTCAGCAAGCTCTTCGCGCAGCTTGGAAACATGCAGAAGTCCAGGGAATACCAGGACAAGGCGCTGGAACTGGTTGACCGGAACCCTGACCTCATGGAGTGCATCCTGGGCAACCTTGCCATGACCAGGCTTCTGGCCGGAGATACGGTCAAGGCCGAGGAACTCTGCCGCAAAGCCATCGACACGAACCGTTTCGGCGGAAACCTGAAGCTCATGGCCACCCTGCTGGGCGCCCTTTCAATCATTGCGCTGCGAACGGGGCGGGAGAAAGAGGGATTGGAGCTTTCGACGGCGGCCGCCGAGATCCACCGCCGGATCGGAGACAGCCAGGGTTTGTGCAGTGTTCTGGGAAACACCGGCACAATGCTCGCCCGGTCGGGAAGGCTGGCACCCGCCCTCGAAGCCCTGCACGAAGCCCTGGAGATAGCCAGGCACCTGGGAAGCACCGCGCTGGTCTCAAACTTCACGCACAGCATCGGAAACATCTTCAGCATCCTCCACAGATACGACGAAGCCGAGGCTCATTTCATGGAATCGCTGTCAACGGCCGAAACCTCGGGCAACGCAAGGATGATGGCCGCCGTCCTGACCGGCCTCGGAGCGATGAAGATCGGGACCGGCGCCCTGGACGAAGCCGAGCGCTGCTTCTCAAGGGCAAACAGGATGCATCACAGGGCGGGCAGCATCATCGGGCAGGCCCATTCCCTTTCAGGGGTAGCGCAGGTCCATCTGATCAGGGGAGAACCGGAAAAGGCACTGCCAATGGTCGGTGAAGCCGAAGTCCTTGCCTTGGCGGGGGGCGATCCGCAAGCCGCCGTCGACATCCGTTTCCTGAAGGCCAGGATCCTTCTGGCCCTGGGCATGAAGAACGAGGCCCTCGAAGTCTATCAGGATGCGTGCAGGGGGTGCGCCGAGCAAGGTATGACCGTCGGCGGCACCGAACACAAGTCGGCCGTCGAAGAGGAGATGACCAGCCTCGGCATGACCTTTCAGATCGAATAGAGCGCTGACAGGTAGAATCTGGCGTCGCCCGGTCCAAGGTCGACGGGAAAACCGGCCCCTGCGTCGTATCTGAGCCTTCCCGTTCCTCCCCTCAGGCCCGCCCCTATCGAAACCGGTTTCGAAAGCCCCCCGAGTGTTTCCAGCAGACCGATGTCCGAGAAGACGTACAGCCTTGTCGCAGTCTCGCCGACCGACACCTCGGGAGAGACCACCCCCCATCTGCCTGCCCTGAAAACGTTCTCGGGGTAACCCCTCAGCGTCCCGTACCCCCCAAGCCTCCACAGCCCCGATGTCAGCCAGCCGCCCTGCAGGATGCCTCCCCCCTTGATGCCGAGACCGAACCCGAAGACGCCCCGGTAGGCCACGACCGAAGCCGAGCCCTCTGCCGTCGCCATGAACCAGGTGGACAGGGAGTCGGCAGCAGGGTCGGACGCCGTTCCGCCGGTCGTGGAAAGCGTTCCGGAAAACCCCTCTCTTCCCTGCGGAACCCTTTCGGTGAAGTCCCAGGCCAGACCGACCTCTCCGTAATCGTAACGCTGCCTCTCTCCTCCAGCGGGCCATCCCGACCATGAACCGCCGCCGCCAGATACCTCGATCCCGCCAAGATCGTAGAATAGAAGGGTTTCCCACCTGCGGTTCACGCTTCCGGAGTCGGGTATCTCCTGACTGAGGAACACGCTGAACCCCGCCGGCGTTCCGAACAGCCAGGGTTCCCTGTAGAGGAACGATCCGTCGATGCCGAATCCGGTTGCACGGGCGGAGAGTTCAAGCCTCCGTCCCCCCCCGAAGAGGTTGGAAAGAACCAGTTCCCCGCCACCCAGAACGCCCGACGCCTCACCGTAGGACATGCCTCCCGAGAACCAGCCGGGGCTTGCCTCCTCGACGGGCAGGTAGATGACGATGTCACCCATCGGGCCGAGATAGAGTTCGGGAACACCCACCCCCTCAAGAAAATCCAGCCGATCAAGCGCGTCGAGCCATCTCGAAACGGCTTCGGGATCGTAGGTGTCGCCGGGCTCGAGCGAAAGCCGCCGGAGCAGCAGACCCGGCCTTGTGCGCATCCCCTCCGGGAAGCGGACCCCCTCCAGTGAAGCCCTTCTTCCAGGAACCAGGTTGATCATGAGGGTGTCGGGGGATGAAAGGTACATACCCGCCGAGGCGAAGGGATAGCCCATGGAGAGGTACCAGGCCAGTATATCCCGGCTCAGGTCGGAGAGTGCGTCGTCGGAGATCTCCACCTCGATCCCGGTTGGCGGAAAGGGAGGCGAACCGGAGAAGCCGACAGCGGCAATTGCTTCCAGAACAAGCAGGACAAGGGCGTTCAGAATGACACCGTGCCTTCCAGTCCGCCTGTGCGCGTCCACTCCCCGCCGGCCGGGCGCCTGCCCCGGAAAAAGAGGGAAAGACGTATCCAGCGGCCAAGGTTCCTGCCAGCGTTGACACTTCCGTCAAGGGTCACACCCCGGTTGACGCCATCGAAGAACCATGAGGGAAGATCGCCTTCACCGGGGATGAGGGATACTGAGTATGAGGCGCTCGTGATCCAACCGCCTGTGTTGACCGAGAGGTGGGGACGCAGACCGTATGATGTCTCGGAGAGGAGGGTCGAACTCTCGCGCCTGCTGTCCGCTGAGAGCTCCACTCCGGCGGTTATCCCCGGTGTGGGAAGGTACCGGGGGTCAGCGGAGAGGAGCAGTCCGGTGATGCTTCTCGGGCCGTAGAGGTCGTCATCCTTCCTGGAAACCCTGCCGGAGAGCTCCAGCTCCACCACCCGGTCGAGGCGAAGAAGGGGAGTCAGACGCGCCGACCGTTCCGTGCTCCTTCTCCGGCCGGAACCGCTTAGGGTTTCCCGATGATCGGAAGCGGAGAGCCTGAGCGTGAACCTCCTCAAGACCCCCTCCTCCCATGAGAGCCAGGGCGCCAGGGACACCGACCACTCACCCGGGCTTTCGGAATCGAACGCACCCGCAAGAGTGAAGGTCTTCAGCCTGTCGTACGGGTCGGAGGCCTGGAGGATCAGGCTTCCGTCAAGACCCACGCCCTCATCCCTGTAGTAGCCCGAACTTTTCAGGCCGCACTCCAGAACCTTCTCCTCGCCTTCGCCTGACTGGAAGGACCTGTCGTACTCGCCTCCGGGGTCCGGGTAGTACTCGCCCGTTTCCGGGTCGTAGCTGTAGTCGCCGTTCCCCTCGCCGACCCATGTGTATATGATCTCGACCGATCTACCCAGATACCCTCCGGCGGAGTAGTCGGTATGCGACCACCAGCCGGTACCGTTAAGGGAAAGCCCCAGTTTCATCGCATCGGCCCGGCTGATCCCCCCCCCGGGGAACCAGCTCGTGGAATGGTTGTAGGTGCCGTCGAGGTCCCATGTCGCACCCCTCCCCTCCCCGGAGACGCCGGCCCTCGCCATCCTGTCGGGCAGGCCGCTTCCGTTGCGGCGGTCAAGAGCCCCTCCGGCGAAGACCCTGAAGTTCCACGGCCCCCTTTCCAGAAGGGTTCCCAATTCCCCGTCGTGAAGCCATCCGGAAAGACTGTCGGCCCATGACTCCCTGGCGGTGGAAAGTGAGAGGAACGGCGTAAAGGCGCCGGCCCGGTATGAAAGGTTCGAACCGGCACCGACCCTGTTCCCGTCGGTCAGTTCGGGAGCCCCTGCCCTTCTGCCCGCCCCTCCCTCAAGCTCGAGCGTGAGGTTCGAAAGGGGTATCAAAACATCGGCCCCAATGATCTCCACCGAACCGCCGTCGGCCAGAAACCTCCTTCCGGCTGACAGGTTGGCCTTCTCGGAGGCAAGCCCGGCTTCGCCATAGGAATCGTTCCCCGTGAAACCGGCAGGAAGCAGCCATCGGGAAAGGTCGTTGTCGGAGTCGGATTCGTCAGGGAATGAGAAACCGCCGGACACCATGCGTCCCCTGGCGAAAAGGGAGGGACCGTCGGACCAGGGTTCAAGGACCAGCCCGGTGGAGAAGAAAGAGCCCTCCCTGGTTGTTCCGGCGGTGTTGAAAAGGTTCCCCTCCCGCTTCGAGACCCAGCCGGAAGCCTCGGCGGAAAGCGTTCCGTATTCGCCGTGAAGTGTTATGCCGCCCAGCTCCCTCATCGCCGGAATGTCGATGTACCTTCTGGGCAGGTGTGTTCCTTCACCCTCGGCAACCCAACTGTAACCACCGGTGACCGAGTCGTACTCGTAATCACCCGGGCCGGCGGGCGGCCTTTGAAACGTCACATCCCACTCCCCCCCCCCGGGGCCCAGGTAGACGAAGTGCCCGAGGCTGTCGACTCCGTACGAACCCTCGCCCTCACCGAGATAGGTGGCACCGGAAAGCCAGGCGTCCGACGGGTTCTCACCCGCGTTCCTCAACACTTCCTCAGCCTCGGGGCTCATCACGAACCCGAGCGGGGAACCGGTGTCGTCACCCTCACGGAAGAATCCTGACTCGATGCCAATATCACCCGAACCCAGGGAGACCGCTCCGGTCATGACTCCCCTGCGGAAGCCGTCACCCTCGCGGTAGCAGGTGGCCTCGACCCGCTGGTCCCTCCGGATCAGCCTGGCTGCAGTGAACGTGAGCCTTCCACCCGGGTAATCAACGGTGTAGTCCGCGGAACTCCCCCTGCTGAGAAGCACACCGTCGAGGTAGATCCTCTCGCTCCCCGGGGTGACGCCCGAAGGTGCGAACGAATAGGGACCCTGAACGCCCTCCTGGGTCAGGAAGACTGCATGGTAGCGCCTGGCCCCTGTTATGCCGTAGCCCATGCCTCCCGTCAGTGCGTCACCGGGGGAGACGGTGCCGGCAAAACCGCTGAGACTCCTTCTGTAACGCAGGGGAGTGAGGCCGTCGCCCGTCCTCTCCCTCTCCATGTCTCCCAGTTCAGCCGCCCAGGCTTTTCCTTCGACAAGGAGGTTCACCCTGTCAAGCTCCGACAGGGCTTCCGATGACGCGGCTCCCAGTGGGAGGCTCTCGTCGGTTATCGCGCCGCGGACCGTCACTCCCGGAACGAGTGTGCCGTCAAGCGAGAGCCTGGTGCCCTGCACGAGCCCCCCGTCCGACCCGAGCGAGACACCAAGCCTTTTTACTCCGCTGATGTAAAGGCCCTCACCTGCCGGAGAGACCCGGTGTGAAGGCCTGATGTCAACAGGAAGACGCGCCAGGGGTTCGAGGCGAAGCTCAACCGAGTTCGGCCGTCCGACGGGAAGTGTGTCGAAGACCAGTTCGACTGCAATCCCGGCGGCCGGAGGGGGTTCGACCTTGAGCCCGACAACCGCCCCCCGGGCTGAGTTGAATGCCCGGAGCGTGTCGCCGTCGACCACCGCGAAGGAACTCCCGGGAGAGACCCATACGGAATCGGGAATGGGGAAGAACCCTGTGCCGTCGCTGATAGTGGTGATCGAGAGAGCCGACAGCAGCCCGAGGACGGGGAACGTCACTCCAGCACCAGGGGGGGGTTACCGCCGCCCCAGAGCACGATGATCCCGCCGCCGGGCTGGGCGGACACCCTTGTGTGATAAACGGGATGGAGCAGCGTGTCTCCGTCAGCCCCGTACAGCACTGAATCACGCAGCAGAAGAACATGCCCGCCGTAGGGACAGCCCTCGCCCCGTGGGCTCAGCAGAAGCGGCGCTTCCCCCTCACGGATACGGCTGACGCCGCCTCCCGACAGGATGCCTTCACCCCGCTGGAAAAACAGCCGCCCCGAAGAGGGGGCATCGCGGGAAACGACCAGACCGTCTGTGTTGAGGACCTCGCCCCTTTCGGTCTCGATGTACCAGACCGACATGCCCGAGAGGACCAGGTCACCAGGGGTTCCCGGAACTGAGGTTGTGGAAAGAGGCCTTACGAACCTGTCGAAGACCGTTATGGTTCCGGCTGCATCGGACACCAGGAACCCGCCGGTACCATCGAGGCAGAGCCCGGCCGGTCGTTGCAGACCGTCTAGCAGGAATCGCGAGGGTTCTCCCGAGGGAGGGACGATGTGAAGCTCGGGCCTTCCCTCGGTGAGGACCCAGACCGACCCGTCCCTTGCCACCTCGAGATCGGCGTAGTTCCCCGGCGGGAAAAGGTGCAGGAAGAGGAGCGGGAGGCTAGCGAACCACTGCGAAACGACCGCACTCCACATTTTCACCCCGAACCAGGCGGTAGAAGTAGATCCCCGATGCCAGCCCTCCTGCGCCGGTGTAAACGATCACCCTTTCACCGGAAGGCTGGTGGCCGAAATCGCGGGTGTCCACCACGGAGCCGGTCTGGTCGAAGACGGCCAGACTGACCGGAGCTCCCTGGGAAACGAACTGGAAGTACAGGTCCCCGAGACAGGGGTTGGGGTAAACGGCGAGCCCGCCCCCCACGCTGCCCGCCGAGGCGGTCACCGAAAGGCCCGCAAAGGCATTGTTGATCAGCAGAAGAGTTCCGGGCTCGTCGAGGGGGACCGCGACATCGCCCGTTCCGCTCACGTTCACCGGTGTCAGGTCGGTTTCGGTCAGAAGGTAGGCCTCCATGTTGCCGATACCCGATGCCCCGATGCGCAGGCTTCCGGAGAGACCTTCCGTGATCCGGTAGTAGAGCCCCTGGTAGGAACCGATGTCGAGTTCGGGCCCCTGCCATGGTGTTTCATCGACGATGCCTGTCCAGTCGAGACCCGGGCGGTTGCCGGGCAGAACGGTGTCGATCGAGGCCATCGTGAAGCCATCCCAGCCGTAGCCGCGGCCGGCGTCGTCTATGAAGCACGAAAGCATCCAGTCTCTCATGATGCTGTCAAACACCGGGGTCTGGCCCGTCGCAAGGGCGATCGACTCCTCTATGTTCGCCACCCCGCGCGCATCGGAGCGGATGGAGTTCCAGATGAAGTCGCGACCGCCGTAGTTCTCCATCAGGTATGAGAAGAACAGAAAGCCCGCCCCGTAGCCGGCAACGTATCTGATGTCCGTGAAGTCGTAGCTGGTCCAGTTGATCGGGGTCACCCCGCCGGTCTCGAGAAAGGTCTCGACCTGAAAGGCATTGTAGCCGCAGACGTAGGGCCCGGTCTGGGCCTGGTTCTCGAGCACCCAGAGTTCCTGTGAGCTGAAGGGCTTGATCCCCCAATGGATGAGGTGTACGAGCTCGTGGCTCGCCACGAAGGAGGCGTCGGACACCCTGCCCGGGCTGCAGTCGACGTAGAGGAGCTCAACCTCGTTGGAATGACCGCCGTAGTACAACCGTGCCTCGAACTCGGTGAACTGGTTGTAGGGGGAGAAGTAGCCCGCGATGTACCCGGGATTCGTCACGGGGTCCCAGCCGTCGGGTATGTCGAGGACCAGTATGTATGCCCTGGGGTCGTCATCGAGTTCATCGGGTATCGGGCCGAAATTGTACTCCAGGTTCGCGATGATCCCGGCCGGGCCTTCCAGTTCTTCGTACAGGCTGTCCACCCCGCTCTGGTCGAAGCTCCTGCTCTCCCACTGGGTGTCCTCGACGAAAATGTAGGTTTCCTCCCCGACGGCCCGGCATGTGGCCGAGGTCAGGTAGAAGGTGGTGTACTCGTCAACGAAGCTTTGGGCCCAGAAATTGACGACGTCTCCCACCTGATGCCCGCCGGAAAGCAGGGCAAGCTCTCCCGTGGGGGGGTACATGGGATTGTGCCTCTGGTTGATCCCGATGATATCGGGGTAGAAGAAAGTGCCGCTCACCGGCATTGGTCTTGACGCCAAAAGGAGCAGAAGCGGAAGGAGCGGTCCCATCAGAACCTCGCCCCGATCGTGAACATCACGGATGAGTAGTCGGAGACTTCGGGAAACGAGATGTCGGTGTACACCCCGGGCCGTGCCGGGTCGAGTAGGGCGGCGTCGATGGCGCTCACCACGCGGTTCACAACGGCGAACATGGCGATGTAGGTGGTGCGCCGGTACCATTCACGGCTTTCGCGGAGGGCGTCGCGGTACGCCAGGCGCTCGGCTTCGCTGCTCCAGTTCCAGCCCGTCCCCTCGGGGACCGAGTGCTGCTGGAAGTACTGCTGCTGGGCCACGGGATCGTCGGGGTAATAGTATCTGGCGAGCTGTCTTATGTATGTGTTGAAGTCGTCGCTGCTCATGTATGCGCCCACATCGTCCTGAAAGTCACGGTTGCTTTCAGACACGTCTATGCCCGCCTTGTTCAGGGCGAGCCCGCGGAAGTTGTCCTGCTCCCAGGTCGCCTCGATGTAGGAGAGCCCCACACCCATCCAGGTGGCCGCTTCCAGTCCCATGAAAACGAGGCCCCGGGTCTTGTGTCCCAGGTGGTCCTGCCCCCAGCCCGGAAGCAGGAGGGACCGGGCCATTGCCGCCCTGTCAGCGGAAGCCACCGATACAAGAACGAACGCAGAGATCAGAAACAGTATTCCGGTTTTCAATGCGACCTCAATTCACCACGGCGGCGTGGAAAACGGCTTCGGAGGAGTCGCCGTCCGTGACCACCCGAAGGCAGACGTAATAAAGGCCGGGCGAGAGCTGCGAAGTCTCCCATTCGACTTCCCACGGTGACCCGCCCGGGGCCTCTCCCTGGAAGAATCCCACCAGTTCGCCAGCCACGTTGAAAACGCGCACGGTGTAGGTGCAGTCGGAACCCGGCGTGAACCTGATGAAGCCCGTTCCGTCCTGGACGGGGTTGGGCCAGACGAAGAAACCCTGGGCCGAAAGAAGCTCGGGCGTGGTTTTCCCGGGAAGGTCTTCAGGCCACCAGCACCCTTCCCCCCCGCGGTCAAGCCCGGTGTGCCATCCCTGGGGGGCCGCTGGAAGGGGCCAGGCGCCGATCCAACCGCCGCTGGCAATACCCATGAGCCTGTGCGTCCCGTCACCTGAGAACTTCCACAGCAATGGACGTCCAACCGGGCCGTCGCCCACCGACCAGAGCGTGCCGGGCATTTCTTCGGCGGCTCCGTTCCACAGACCGGTCCGGCCGTCACGCATGGAGAAGCCGGCAAAGCCGCTGCCGCCGATGCCCCGGTTGAAACGGTCGACCTGTTCTGAAAGGCTGTCGGTGAAGGCGGTGACGGGCCAGTCCGCCGGAATGGTTCCGCTGGGGGAGACGGCATGCGCGCCGGTGGAAGTCTCTACTACAAGGTCGATGTAGCCGTTTTCGTCGGGATCGGCCGGAAACAACCCCCCCAGCGCAGCGCCGCCAAGGGCGGACGGGAAGCCGGGCTCGAGGTCGCCCGAAGCATCGTAGCTGAAAACGTAACCCCTTACCGTAAGGGCGATCTCCTGCGTGCCGTCGCGGTCGAAGTCGGCGGAGACAGGAAGGGATATGTCGCCACCGCCCGGATGGACGCCGCTGAACATCGGCCTTCCCGCGAGATCGAAGGCATAGAGGCTGCCGTCGGCGACCGTGACAGCTATCCCAGGAGAATCGGGATCGGGTATGACACACACGCCCCTGACCTGATAGTCGAACCTCCTGGGCCATCCCGGAAGAAGGCTGCCCGCGGGTGAGAGGACGTGAACGCTGTCTGCAGCCACGGCCACGGCCACCTGAAGCCGTTCGGAGAAAAGGACCTGCACCGGCTCGGAGCCAACGCGGACGGGCCACCCCGGTGCCTCGTCTCCCCACTGGGGAGTGAGCATGTGGACATATCCGTTGCGGTCGCCGGTGAACAGGTACTCGGTTCCTTCGATGGGCGCAATGACGGGAGGGGTCGCGAGTATGGCGCCGAAACCGAAAAGAAGCCCGCCCGAGGGTGACAGAGCCTCGATCCTGCCGCTTCCCCTGAGCACGGCGATTACCTCGCCGTAACCGGGCGCGTTCCAGACCATGAGGCCGGAAGCGGGGTTCGACACCCTGCGGGGCCAGCCTTCGACGTCCTGCCGGGTCACCGTGAAAGCCATGCTGTTTCCCGAGTTGGAGGTCACATCGACTGTAACGCCGGTGCGGCCGCCCCATGAGGCGGATGTGGACGGCGTCGTTTCGGGGCCGAGAAGCCATGCGTACCCGTCGCGCATCCAGGGGTCCCACCTGCTGCCCTCGCTTGTGTAGAAAAAGTCGTAATAAATGGTGTTGAAATCGGGAATGCCGTCGGCCTCGACGACCGAGACACCCTGGTGATCGGGGTCGACGTTGATGGTGTTGGCCGCAAGATGGCTGCCGAGCCTGGTTTCATCGACATGCCAGATCAGAATGCCCGACCCGGGAAGGCCGAAGTCGCGCTCGTGAGCCCCGCACTGGCCGTTGCCGTCGGGGTCGCGCTGGCGGTTCTCGATCAGGAGGTACTCGGAGCCAGAAAGGGGCACACGGTACACGGTGTCACCCGGGGACACGGTGAAACTGCCGTCGTAAACCTCGATAACGTCGGCCCAGCCAAGATGCTCGCGTGTGAATGCCCCCGGTGCCGAGGGCCAGAAGCCGTACATGAGCCACTGGCCGTACCCCATCAGGTCCCAGCCGCCGATGGCCACGCTTCCCGTCATGGTGTTGTAAAGATCGGGCGCTCCGAGCCACCGGAGCAGCTTGGCTGCCATTACTCCGAGAACACCGAGGCCCAGGCCGTCCTGCGTCTGGTGCTCGGGAACGATGACACCCTCCCTTACAAGTACACCGTCGTCGGTGGGGATGCCGCCGGCCATCCAGGGATCCTCGAGGCCGATGTAATACTGGAATGTGTCATAGTTTACGAAGTAGGAGCTTATGTCGAGGGTGCTGTTGCCCAGAACGTCGCCTTCACGGCCGGCCCCCGCGTGAACCACCATCACAAGGTCGTACCCTGAAAAATCGACCTCGCTGTCGGCGGCCTGAACTGCGTGCACCAACAGCCAGATGACAGCACTGGGCCATCTGTCGTTGTCGCCGTACCACGCCATCTGGTGGGGCATGAGGTAGCCGCCGTCGCCCACTGCCGGGTATACGGAGAAATCGAAGTCCTGCCTTCCGCCACTCACATCGGTGAAGTAGGAATCCACCTGGCCGGCAATGTCGATGCTGTAGTCCCTGCCGTGACCGGGCAGAAACTGCCCGTTGCCGGTCGTGGAATCGGTGTAGTCCTCGATGAATTCAACGCGAAGCACACATACCCGTGCCGTTGCAAGGCTGGCCGGCACCCCGGGAAGAGGGGCGGACAGGGCCCATGAGACAAGGAACGGTGACAGAGCAGCGAAACGCACCTGTCAGAACCCTACCGTGAGGGAAAACTTCTGATTGTACTTTCCGCTTCCCTGAAGTTCCTCGACCACCGGGATGAATGCCATATCGAACTGGAACCCCTCCCATTTGATGCCCGCGCCCCAGGTAAGTCCCTGTCGGGTGCTCGCGCCCTCGGTATCGTGGGAATAGCCCGCCCTGAGGGCAAGCAGGTCGTAGTACCAGAGCTCGGCTCCGACACCGAACGTGTTCTCGCTTATCTCTTCGCCGATCTCCTCGGTGACGTCCACAAGGAGTTTCGAATATTCGCCCGCGGCCAGAAGGCTGAAGAGCTCGTTTTCGATGGGGCGCACCGCCATGCCCAGCCTGATCTCACGGGGCAGGGGATTGTTCTCGCTGTTGCCGCCGTAGCTCATATTGGGGCCAAGGTTGGCAAGGCACGCGCCCAGTGACATCCGGCCGATCCCGAATTCGGGCACGTGGTAGAGAACGCCGAAATCAGCGGCAAAACTGGAACCCTTGCCGTTGTCTTCGTAGTAGAGGTGGTCGTATATGAACTTCAGGCTCATTCCCACTCCGAGGCCTTCGGCCACTTCGGTGCCGAAGCTGCCCGTCCCGCTGATGCCGTAGGAATAGAATGTGCCCACGGGTTCGGTGTAGCCCTCGGGGATCTCCTGCTGTTCCCCCATGGACATGAACGTGATGTTCCCACCGATCCCGCCCCATCCCTCGAGGTGCTGGGCATAACCCAGGAACTCGAAGTAAAGGTCATCCGCAAGCTGTGGAAGCCACTTGGAGTGCTGAAGGGTCAGCTCGGACCTTTCGGAAGAGACGAATGCCAGCCCGGCGGGGTTCCAGTAGCTGGCCGTGGCATCGTCGCTAATGGCCGTGAAAACCTCGCCCATCCCGTTGGGCCTGGCTCCCGGGGTGATGTCCTTCCAGATCACCGCTGCCGTGGCACCCCAAGAACTCCCGGCGAACGCCGCCAATGTGGCGGCGACAAGTAACTTATGCATTTCATCCTCCTGTTTCGATCAATTTGCCACGACCGCCATCACTCCCGTGACGGAGGATTCACCGGCTGTAACCGTGTATATGTAAGCACCCGACGCCAAAGGATCGCCGTCGGCATCGCGCAGGTCCCACACCGACTGATTGTAGCCCGCTGCACCCTGCAGGTTCCGGAATGAGGCGACCGGTCTGCCGGCTACGGTGAAAACCAGAATGTCGACTGGACCGGAGCCGGATTGAATCCAGTGGAAACCCGCCACGTCAGACGAGGGGTTGGGGTAGACCCAGACCTGTTCCAGAACGGGACCGGCGTCGGAAAGGACCTCGAACTCCATCTCCGACCAGGAGAGGTTCAGCAGGCAGTCGGTGGCACGCAGGCGAAGCTGGTGCATGCCGGGGGACAGGCTCTGGAGGGGCACGAGAAGCCTCCCGCTCTCGGCGGAGCCCTGGTCGAAGGTGAAGTAGGAAGAAACATCGGACGGAACGTCGTCGAGGTACAGGGCAAGCTGGGCTCCCGGATAGGGCAGAAGGTTGATGCCCGAAGGATCGGACAGCTCGGCGCAGAACCACACCTCGCCCGACACGCTTGGAACCTGAGTGCCCCTGTAGCCCTGTATCCAGGATTCGATTACTGGACCGTCGGAGTCGCCGGAAGGGTTGCCCGGCTCGATCACGCCGGGGAAGACGCACGAAAGGCTTCCACCAGCCCCGCCTGGGGAGAAGAACCTCACCCTGGCCAGATCCCCCGTGGCTGCCACCAGCGGAACGAAGATGTCCTGCGTGAACCCGGGGACCGCCTGGGTGAAGCCGCGGTGGAAGAGGCCGGGAACGGTATAGTGCCTTATCGGGAGGTTGGTCTGGTAGGTGTAGTAGGTGTCGGGCTGCATCGATTCCCAGGCGCTGACCATGACCTGCCCCTCGCGACCGGTCAGGGTGCCCTCGAATGAGGTCATCTCACCTGTGCGCAAAACGGGGTAGGAATGGGTTATCCCGCTGTCGGGAAGGGCGAGGTCGAGCGAGCCGTCGCCGAAGAGGATGTAGTACTTGTCGTAGTTCCCGCCGTTATAGACCTTGCCGAGGAACGTTGCTTCACCCATCGACAGGTTCGGATTCGTCAGGAGGACCGAAAAGATGCTTATCAGCATGTTGCGGTTCGAACTGCCCTGTGTCTTCAGTGAGGCGCCCAGTGACGTGATGGCTCCGCCCGAGGGAGGCAGCGTGACCTCGCCCGAGATGCACTTGCGGCCAGGGTACTGGAACATCCCCACGTCGCACGAGCCGAAGAAGGCGTAGGGAAGCCTTCCCCCGTTTTCGAGCTGGGCCCAGTCCTCGAGGTAGAAGAGCCCTTCGTCGGCTATCTGGTCGTAACTGCCGTGACCCATGTAAAACATCACCAGGGCGCCGCGCGACCATGCGTCGATGAAGGACTGCCGCCACTCCGGCTTCTTGCCGGCGTCGTTCCAGGTGTGGAAAATCCCGAACTGGCGGTCGACGAAGAACCTTCCGGGAACGCTCTCCAGAATGGCTTCGGTCTGATTGGTGTGGTAGGTGTCGGTGTAGTAGGGCACCCCGTTGGAGATCATCCTTTCGTCGTCGGCCGCGGCGATCACCTCGGACTGCCAGTCGCCCGATGCGGCGAGGGTGAAGTAGTCATACGCGCGCTGGGCGAGGGTCTGGAGTTCGGAACGGTTGGAGGCAAGAAGCCGGGACACTCCGAACTGGGGGTCGGCGGAACCCGACACCACTCCGTACCGGTCATCGCTTACGCCTTCGTCGGAGAGGCGGGTCACCAGAACGTCCATCGGGCAAGGCTGGGAGTAGAGGAAGTGCCTGGGGTCGAAGTGACCGGTTCCCACGAGCACGATCTCGGTGGGCAGGGGGTCCCATGTATTCATCACCCAGTCCAGCATGGCCCTGACGGCCTGCGGGTCGCGCACGCCGCCGTTGAACTCGTCCCACACCTCGGTGAGTGACACGAACACCCGGCTGCGACCGTCGGGACGGTCAAGAAGGGGCATGTCGGGTCCGAACTCGTCAGGGTAGAAAACTATGACATCGCCGCCCGACAGCGTGCCGCGGATCCGCCCGGGAGACGCCGGGGCGACTGAATAGGGCTCGGGCAGGCTGCCGGTGGGATACATGAACATGACGGGCATGCGCCACCCGAACGGAACCTCGACCTCGAAGGCGTTGCCGCCCGGAAGGTCGAGCGCGTGTATCAGGGTGTCGCCGTTCACAAGGAATGCCCGGGCCTGGTCGAGGTTCTGTGCCCAGGAGACCCTGCGCCTCTCCCCTATGGGAACCGAATAGACCAGCGGGACCTCCATGGCCGTTGACGACGAGGAAAAGCTCTTCTCGGGGAACACCGACACCCAGTCGAAGTTCACGGTGTAAGAGCCCGAAACCTGCGAGAACCTTATGCCAAGGCTGTTGCCCGCGTTCTTGAAGCCCGAGACGTCGAACGTGAGTATGTGCCGTCCGGTTGAGGAAAGGATCGTATCGCCCTGGGTGACGCCGTTGAGGATGGCGGTTACCTTGGCCTGCCCCGCGGAAAGTACCAGGCCCACCCTTGCCAGGCCGGGTCCGGTTGCCCCCTGGGTGTCGAAGTTGAGGGTGGCGGTCTGGGTGTGGCTGCCGGACAGCCGCGACCACGACCAGTAATCCCACACCGAAGTCTCGCGGATGTAGTTCTTCTCGAAGTGGTGCCTGCCCAGGTAATGGTCGGTGGCCGGCGGGGCGCCCGTTATGGAGCAGTCGACCGTCTCCATGAAAGGCCCCCCGGCCTCGCCCCAGGTCAGCCAGTAGGTGTTCAGGGAGTCGTACTGACCGTTGAAGTGAAGGCCGTCGAAACCTATCCTGTCGTCCCACCACGAAAGACCCCTGCCGAAGAAGAGGACCCTGTCGGTACCGTCGAATACGCCGTCTCCGCCGTCCTCCACCAGGACCGGAACGGGTATGGGCTCGTACGAGTAGTCCCACGGAACTTCCTCGCTCATCCCGAGGCCGCGGCCGCAGTACATGCTGAAAGAGGATGAGGGCATCCCGACGGCCTGGGGCAGAAGCGCGCCGGTGACCTGGAAAACGCCAGCAGTATCGACCTGAATGCGCGCCCACGGTCTGCCCCAGAACGGGCTGGAACCGGAACGGGACCGGGGCTCGAGTGTGTACCCGTTGCCGGATGAGAAGAAAAGATCGTAAAGAAGGCCCTGATGCCCCTGGGCCCTGCCCGGTGACGAGGCGCCCCTGCCCTCGACGACGACCCGCATGCCTGAGGCGCACTGGAGCATTCCGTCACGGGAAGTGACCGGGTAGAGCGCCACCTCGACGAAACCGGCGCGCCGCCAAGTGCCGTACTGGACAACCCTGCTCCACTGACCGGGAAGGAGCGGGGAGGAAGCCTCGCGGAAGGCCTCGGTTCCCTCCTCGGTGAAGAACGACGATGCAATGCCGGCTGACGGACCGATGCTGCGGGTTCCCATGACCTCGACCCGGACCTGCGGGGTCGTCCCTGGTTCGATGGGAAGGCGGACGTAGCGCACCGGCAGGTGCACGTCGTCCATCACGGAGCAACCGTCGATCTCATAGGAGGACAACCCGCCGGAACTTGAAGCCTCCGGTGCTGAAAACTCTATCACAAGAGCGTTGGACAGGGCTTCACCGGAGGGGCCGGCAAGCAGCGATGGAGACAGGGTCACAAGCAGCAGGAAAAAGTTCATGATCATTCCCGTCCGAAAAAGCCGCACATCAACCCGGATAGCAGCAGGAACGCATGTAATCTACCGTTTCCGTACTCATTGGAAAAGGTACTTGCTTTACACCGTTCGCAGGCAGGTGGTTCCAGCGGCGCCGTTTCTCGTCAAAGATCGGAAAGCTCCAGAATGGGCCCTTCATCGGGGTTTTCACCGGGAAGCCTGTCGTCATCGGGGATCAGCTCAGCCTTCACACGGTTCTCCTCGACCAGGATCATGCTTTTCTGGCTCTCCATGAACTCCTTCATTCTGGCAAGAAGTGCCAGCCGCCTGTCCTGCAGTTCCCTGATGGTCTCGGTGAGCACCTGCACCCGCCGGTGGGCCTGGTTCAGCATGGACTCGCCCTTGACCTGGGCGTCGCGGATTATGAGCTCCGCCTCCCGTCTCGCATCCTCCCTGGCTGTGGCGGCGCTTTTCTGCTGGGTGACCAGGACTTCCCGGACAGCCCCTTCCATCCTGTCAAAATCGCTCGCCCTGGCCCTCAGGAGTTCGAGTTCCCGGGATGACGCCTCACGGGTCTCCACGGTTTCCTCCCAGGCGTCGGCCAGCATCTCCAGAAATGCGTCCACCTCGGCTGAATCGTATCCCCTGAGGGCTTTTTTGAACCTCTGCCGCCTGATGTCCAGAGGAGAGATCTTCATCAATGTTCTCCCTTCAGTTGCCCGGGATCACCGGCGCGACCCGAACAGGGCACTGCCAAGCCTGACTGTGGTAGCCCCCTCGCGCACCGCGTGCGGATAATCGTCACTCATGCCCATGGAAAGCGTTCCGAGCGGAACCCCAAGCGAACGCCTCAGCCCGTCCCTCAGTTCGCGCAGCAAAGCAAAAGCCCTTCTGGAGACGGTTTCGTCATTGACAAGGGGGCCCACGGTAAGCAGGCCGCGCACATCGAGCCCGATCTCGATCATGCGTCCGACCGCTTCAGCAAGAATTCCTGCCTGCGGGGCGAAGCCCTTCTTGGTTCCCTCACCGGAAGTGTTGACCTCGACGAGAAGCGGGTTCTGGGCTTTTCTGCGGGCAAGCTCGAGGGCGACTTCCATCCTGTCGACCGCGTCGATGCAGTGAAAGTCACGCACGGCCTGCCTTGCCTCTCTGACATGAAACGGCCCTATCAGGTGGAACTCGGCAAAATCCCGGCCCAGTTCACCGATCTTCCGGCCCCCTTCGGTGACCCGGTTCTCGCCGATCTGACGGATCCCCGCAGCTACGGCCTCGCGGATGACCGAAGCCGTGTGCGTCTTCGTGACCGCCATGATGCTCACCTCGGCGGGGCACCTTCCCACGTCCAGGCATGCCCCGGCGATGCGGTCTTGGATCGTCTCAAGATTCCGGCCGATCATGTAAGAAACCTCCAGCGGTAATATGCGTCACCGGTGGAACGGATACACCGGGCCCATGCTATATTGCCTTCAGACGAAAAACGAAGGGATGAGAATGAAACTCTTTCCGTTTCTTGCGATGGTGACGGTTTTCAGCGCGGCAGCGGTGCCTCCCCCGCCGGGCGTTTTTGATGGACCGTCTCTCGAGCAGCTCGCATGGCTCGAGTCCTACGCCGACGCCAGGGCACGCGGAGTGGATGCCCCAAGCCCGACGGTCGACCCCGGCAGACCGCTGATCGAGGCAATGCGCAGCGACCAGATGAAGGTGCTGATACTCCTTGTGGATTTCGACGACAACATCGCGCTGACTCCCCCGGCCTACTTCGACAGCATGGGGTTCGCGCAGGACACGTTCAGCCTTCACCGGTACTACTACGACGTCTCCTTCGGGCAGATCGACATAATAACCGTGGACTGGCCCGGCACGACAGGCTGGCAGAGGGCGCCGGAAGACTACTCCTGGTACGTGAACAACAACTACGGTTGGGGCTCCTACCCGCAGAACAGCCAGGGGCTTGTCGAGGATGTCTGCCTCCTGGTCGACGACATGGTTGACTTCAGCCAGTACGACAACGACGAAGACGGCTACGTCGACGGGGTCAATCTGATGTTCGCCGGGCAGTTCACGGGCGCCCCCTCGACGATATGGCCGCACTGCTGGAGCCTTCCCTCCCCGCTCGAAGTCGACGGAGTAAGCGTGTACACGTTCAGCGTTCAGAACGAGTACAACGATTCACCCGGCGACAAGTCAGCCTCGGTGTTCTGCCACGAGTTCGGCCATGTGCTCGGCCTTCCCGACCTCTACGACTACGATTACGACTCGAACGGAGTGGGCGACTGGTGCATGATGAGCTTCGGCGTGTACAACGGGGGGGGCTGGAGCCCGGCCGAGTTCTCCCCGTGGTGCCGGTACAAGCTTGGGGTCACCGAGCTGACCAATGTGACCGAAGCCGGCATTTACACGGTCCCCGCCATCGAAACCTCGAACACGGCCTACAGGCTTTATACGGGCGGACAGGGAGGCCCCAGGTTCTTCGTCATCGAGAACCGGCGCCCCATAAACTGGGACGAAGCCCTGCCAGGCCATGGTTTGATGATATGGCACGTCGACGAGACAATGGGCAGCAACGACAACCAGTGGTGGCCCGGCTGCGGCTGGTACCCCCATTTCAGGGTCGCCGTCGAACAGGCGGACGGCCTTTATCAGCTCGAGCACAACCAGGGCAGCGACGCCGGCGATGCGTGGCCCGCCGGATCATCGGTAAACCAGTTCTTCAGTTACTGGAGCAGCCCCGACAGCCGGGACTACTACGGCAACGATACCAGCGTATTCGTGGGTCCCATGCCCGCAACGGCCGATACTGTCAAGGTTTTCATGGCGGTTGACTTCACCGGCATTGAAACATCCCCCCGGCCCTCCCCCTCCGCACAGGCCCTGGCCTGGTCGGACGGCACCCTTCTGGTGAACCATGCCGGCGGTCCGGCCACGCTTACCATTTTCGACATGGCGGGACGAACCGTGACAACGCTTCACGATGGCGACCTTCCAGCAGGTGAGCATTCATTCGTGTGGAACACTTCAGGTGTGCCCGCAGGCGTATACATGGCCCGTCTGGAAAGCACTTGCGGAAGCGTCTCCGCCCGGGGGGTGGTCATCCGGTAAACCGGTGCTACCCCTGGAAGGCGTTCTCGAACACTTCAACCGCAAAGGTTCCGGGGTAGCCCGTCACCAGAAGCACGTCGAACCTGCAGTCGCCCCTGAAGCCGGACACGGAAAGCCATTCCGAGGCCGAAGCGGTGATGCGCCTTCTGCGAAGGTTGTCCACCTTGGCAAGCGCAAGGTGCTCACTGCCTTTTACGGCGTGCTTCACCTCGACGAAGGCCGCGGTCCCGTCCCGAACGGCGATGATGTCGACCTCGCCGTTCCTGGTGCGCCAGTTGCGCTCCCTGATGCTCCATCCGGCTCCCAGCAGCCAGTCCGCCGCGAACTCCTCGGCCAGGCGCCCGGCATTGGGTGGCGCATCGTGAAAGAGGCCGTCGCCCGTCCCGAACTTGAGGGGGGCGAACGACATCCTGTGCTCGGGGCACGGGCCGTGCCTTCTGATGGCGTCGATGTGGGCGGGGGAACCGTAACCCTTGTGCCCGGAAAAGCCGTACTGGGGGTACTGCCCGTCGAGCTTCAGAAGCATGTCGTCGCGCGTTACCTTCGCCAGGACGCCGGCGGCGGCGACGGAGGCGCTTTTCGAATCACCCTTCACAAGGAAGGTGCAGGGGTGCGGGAGGCCCGAAACGGGGTTGCCGTCGACAAGAAAGAGGGCACATGCCGGAACAACGGGGGCCATCGCCCTGTTAAAGGCTAGTTTCACGGCCATGGCCATTCCCATGCCGTCGATCTCCCCCGCGCTGACCACGCCGGTGCCAAGGGCCGTGGCGTTCTCCCGGACGGCTGGGGCAAGGGCCCTTCTTCGTGAGTCCGAAAGAACCTTGCTGTCGGCCAGACCGGGGAGGACGAATCCCGCGGGAAGCACGACAGCGCATGCGACAAGGGGCCCCGCGAGAGGACCCCTTCCCGCTTCGTCGACTCCGGCGAAGGCGCCGTGAAGGGCCCTGAAACCGTTGTCGAACCCGAAAAGATCACTCACCGGGACCGGACCGTCAGGATTGGAACGAACGCTTTTCCTTGATCCTGGAGGCCTTGCCGGTCTTCTCCCTGAGGTAGAAGAGCTTGGCCCTTCTGACCTTGCCCGCCCTGACGATCTCGAGGCTGTCGATCTTGGGGGAGTGAACGGGGAAAACCCTTTCGACACCCACACCGCCTGAGATCTTCCTGACCATGAAGGTCTCGCCCGTGCCGCTTCCCCTGCGGGAGATGACGACGCCCTGGAAGACCTGGATCCTCACCTTGTCGCCTTCCTTGACCTGGAAGTTCACCTTCACGGTGTCACCGGGACGGAAATCCGGCAGGTGGGTTTTTATCTGGGAGCTCTCTACGCTCCGCATCAGCTGGTCCATTTCTACTCCTTCGCACGGTCGGCCCGGTGCATCACTTCGCCGAACCTCTGTTCCCTGTCCTTGTCACTCAAACCGTCTTCAAGCAATTCCGGCCTCACCAGCCGGGTTTTCTCAAGCGCTGCCCTGTACCGAAAGGAGATGATCTCCCTGTGGTTCCCCGAGAGGAGGACATCGGGCACCTTCATCCCCCGGAACTCGGCGGGTCTGGTGTACCGGGGGTAATCGAGAAGCCCCGTGGCGAAACTGTCGCTCTCGGCCGACTCGTACCTTCCCAAAACCCCTGGGATCCACCTGAAAACCGCATCCAGCAGGAACATGGCGGGGATCTCGCCTCCGCTCACCACCGTATCCCCGACACAGACCTCATCGGTCACCGCCTGCCGGAACCTCTCGTCCAGCCCGCCGTAACGTCCGCAGAAGAGAATGACCGCATCCTCTTCCGCAAGCTCCCTGGTCAGCCCGGTGTCAAGCCTGCGCCCCTGGGGGCTGAGCAGGATGACCCTTGCTTCCCGGTGCCAGTCCAGCGATTCGAGGGTTTCGAAGAGCGGTTCGGGTCTCATTATCATGCCCGCTCCGCCGCCGAACTGGTAATCATCAACGGAACCCCTGGCATCGACCGAGTGGTCCCTGATATCGAGAACCGAAACAGTGACAATACCGTTCCTGATCGCCCTTCCCACCACCCCGGTTTCCAGAAAGGTGGTGAAGAGCTCGGGGAAAACGGTTGCCACCGCGGCTTTCACAAATCCTCCAGGCCCTCCGGAAGCTCGGCCAGAATCTCACGTGCTTCGTGGTCGACCTTTCCCAGTGCCAGCAGGTTCATCGGTGCCAGGAACTGCCCCTTCGGGCCGCCCAGAACCACCTGCGGGTTCACCGGGTTCCATTCGACCCCGAGTACCGGAAACCTCCGCCCCCGGGAAAGCACTTCGTATCCCTGAAACAGGTAGACCGGCATGGGAAAACCCGGACCCGTCACCTGCCCCGGATGGACGAAAACCTCTTCACCCTTCAGACTCAGGGCGTCTTCACCTGAATGAACGCCCTTGAGCTCAACCGTGACCGACACCTGATCCTTCTCGCGGGAAGCGAGAACCTGAAGCTCCCGCTCGCCGCAGTGAAGAACGGTTCCAGGTGAGAGGGCCGCAGCGCGACCCAGAACGAAAACCCTTAGAACCAGTCTGCCTGAAAGCCCCTGTGGTTTTTCGAAAAACCCGTAACAGACAAGACCAGGATCAGTCAATTATCTCGATGGTGGCCTTTTCGCCGTTCCTTGCGGCGGCGGAACGAACTATCATCCGCATCGCCTTCGCGATCCGCCCCTCTTTGCCGATCACGCGCCCGAGGTCCGCTTCCTGGACCCTGAGTTCGTAGACGGTAACGCCCTCTTCATCGGTCTTGACCTCAACGCTCACGCCTTCAGGGTCTGCCACGAGTGTCTTGGCAATGTGCTCAACGAGATCCTTCATGTGAATCCTCCGGTTTCGGGTGTGGGTCGAATATGCTAAACCTGCGAGGTTCTCTTGTCTCCCTTGATATGCACAACCTCGGGAGGGGCAGCCTCCTCGCCGGCTTTTTTCATGTTCCACTTGGCCATGGTGCCCGTGCGCTTCAGAAGGCTGAGCACGCCTTCGCTGACCTGGGCGCCGTCGCCCAGCCATTTGAAAACCTTCTCTTCGTCGACCTTCAGCTCAAGGGGCTGCTTCAGGGGGTCGTAGTAACCCAGGATGTCTATGAAACTCCCGCCCTGGGCTTTTCTGGCGTCAGCCGCCACTATTCTGTAGAAGGGCTGCTTTGCGCTTCCCATTCTCCTCAGTCTGATTCTGACCAAAAGTCACCTCCGTGTAGGGTCAGCGAAACAGACCCGGCAACCCTCCGCGGATCCCGGATCTTTTCATGGATTTCATCCTCTTCATCATCTTCTTCATATCCCTGAACTGGGAGAGAAGCCGGTTCACCTCCGAGACCCGGGTTCCGCTTCCCATGGCAATCCTCTTCCGGCGGCTGCCGTTTATCATCTCGGGTCTGCGCCTCTCGTGGGGAGTCATGGAGCCTATGATGGCCTCCATCCGGCCGAAGGAAGCCGTGTCCATCCCGGCCTCGGCGGGGCGCATTCCCGCAGGCAACATGGCTAGTATATCACCAAGTGAACCCATTTTGCGAATCTTCTTCATCTGGTCGGCAAAATCCTCGAGCGTGAAGTCGTTGTTCTTGAGCTTTTTCTCGAGTTTCAGGGCCTCCTGGTGATCGTATCCTTCCTGGGCCTTTTCCACAAGCCCGACAACGTCGCCCATGCCGAGTATCCGTCCAGCGAGACGTTCGGCATCGAAAGCCTCGAGCCCTTCGACACCCTCGCCAACACCCACGAACTTGATGGGGCGGCCCGTCACGGCAGTGAACGAAAGGGCGGCGCCGCCCCTTGAGTCGCCGTCCATCTTGGTCAGGACCGAGCCCGTGAAACCGGTCCTCTCCTGAAACTTGACCGCAACGTTCACCGCATCCTGCCCGGTGAGGCCGTCGAGGACAAGAAGGACCTCTTCCGGTTTCACGGCATCGCGAACCCTGACAAGCTCGTCCATCAGTTCCCGGTCGACATGGAGACGGCCCGCGGTGTCGACGATAACGGTGTCGTACTGCTGAAGCCGGGCCTGGTTGATGGCCTCGCGGGCCACCAGCACGGGGTCGGACACTGCGCGGTTGCAGTAGAAACCCGCTCCGGCCTTTTTGGCCATGACCTCCAACTGGTCGATGGCGGCGGGTCTCTGAAGGTCGCACGCAACCAGAAGGCTTCTTCTGTTCTTCTTCCGGGCCAGCCACCAGGCGAGCCTTGCCGCGGTCGTCGTTTTACCGGAACCCTGCAGGCCGCACAGCAGGACGACATGCGGCGGGCTTCCCGTGAACTGCAGTGCCGGGGAGCCCGACCCGAGAAGCTCGACCAGCTGGTCATGGACGATCTTGACAACCTGCTGGCCGGGGGTGAGGCTTTTCAGAACCTTTTCGCCCAGAGCCTTTTCAGTTGCTTCCGACACGAAGCGGCCCGCCACCTTGAAGTTGACGTCAGCCTCGAGAAGCGCCCTCCGGATCTCCCGCATGGCATCGGAGACGTTGCCCTCGGTGAGCACACCCCGACCGCTCAGGTTCCTGAAGGTTTCGGAAAGCCTCTCCGCAAGCCTGTCAAACACTTATGCGCCTTTCACTTTTGCACGGCACACCACGGCACCTTCGAAAGCAGGCAATTATAATTCACAGGGAAGGCAGATTCAAGGGCGTGAATCAGCCCGGGCTATTCTTCCATCAGTTCCATGGAACCGTGCCCGGAGGGGCATGTCAGGGTTCTTTTCTCCGATGAGCCGTCGAAAATGTAACGTTCACCCGACACCGGACAGGCCAGAAGGGAATCGGGAAGCGCAACTCCGAGGAGTTCTTCGGTAGTCACGCGCTGCTCGTTGTTGTATTCCCAGCTCATGAGTTCGTAGGCGGCCTTGTCCAGAACGGCCATGCAGCGGTTCGCGTCGAGCCTGAGCCTCATGTCCTCCAATGACATGGTCGTCCGTTCCCCGCAGGAAACCGAAAGCAGCAATGCCGCGCAGATCAGCACGGTTAACCTCATGACACCCCCCTGAGCGAAGCTATCGAACGTGAAGGGTCCGACGCTCCGGTGATGAAAGTACCACTGGCGAGCATGTCCGCCCCGGCCTCGGCGAGGATTCCGGCGTTTTCGGCCGTGACGCCGCCGTCGACAGAAACGTATGCCTCACGGTTGCCGCACGAGTCGAGTATCCCGCGGACGGCCCTGACCTTGTCAGGCGTGGATGGAATGAACGCCTGACCTCCGAAACCCGGGTTGACCGCCATCACCAAAACAAGGTCGAGCCTGGGAGCGATCCAGCGCACGACTTCCGGCGACGTTCCCGGATTCAGGGCGACACCCGCCAGGCAACCCAGCTCCCTGATCCTCATGAGAAGCCTGTCGGGGTGCTTTTCGGAAGACTCGGGGTGGAAAGTGATGCACCTGCACCCGGCTGCGGCAAAGACGTCGACGAGCCCCACCGGGTTCTCCACCATCAAGTGGGCGTCGACAGGGATGGACACGGCCCGGCAGATCGACTTTGCGACCCCTGAGCCGAAAGTGAGGACCGGTACGAAAACGCCGTCCATCACATCGAGGTGTATCCAGTCCGCTCCCGCGGCTTCCAGCGAGACGGCGGCTTCGGTCAGACGCCCGTGGTCGCAGCCCAGAAGGGATGGTGCTATCACCATTCTCCCCATGTGGAGTCCGCCCTTCCGCCAACGACGACCCTTACGGTGTCACCGGTCTGGAAAACCGCTCCCCCCGGGGGGGATTGCTCGAGGATGCGGCCTATCTGATCGAATCCCGTGACAGGCCTCTCCTCGATCACGAGCATGCAAAGCCCCTTGGCGACAAGAAGGCTTTCGGCCTCGATGCGCGGAATACCGGCCAGTACGGGAAGGCCCGTCCAGCCGGTGCTCACGAGAAGACGCACGGTGCGTCTGACCGAAAGGCTCTCAGGGAACATGGGCGAAGCCGAGATGACCCTGCCCTCGGGGACGGTTGGATGGGGAACCCTCGTTCTTCCGCCGTTGTAGAGCTGCCAGTCAGCAACAAGCTCTTCGGCTTCACCCGCGGTGAGGCCGATGAGCTGGCGCGGCTGGTATGGCCTGTAGAGGGGCCCTACGTTCCAGAAGACGTTCACCGGGGCGCCGCGGGGAACCTCGGTTCCCGGCGCGGGGTCCTGCCGGGTAACGAGCCCCATTGTCTCGAAATCCCCGAATTCACTCCACTCACCTGCAAGGAGAAGGTTTCCCGATTCGATGACGCGCCTTGCGTCCTGTCTTGAAAGACCTACGACATCGGGCACCGCCACCGGCGCGGAAGAGTACCCCATGGAGGAGATGAACACGGGTGTCCGAAAGGCGGAAGGCGCAGAAAGGCTGCCCGCAAGGAAACCCGTGCCGGCCGCCACCAGAACCAGAAGCAGCAACGCAGTAATCCTGTTCAAAACGACCCCTTCGAACGAACACCGGAAATATGCGGAAGAACCCCCCGGAAACCTACCCCTTCAGAAGGCGGTCAAGCTCCACCCGGAATTCGGACACGTCCTTGAACTGCCTGTAGACCGATGCGAAACGCACATAGGCCACGGGATCTAGCTCGTGCAGGAAGTCCATTATGCACTGCCCGATGAGAACGGCGGGCACCTCTTCCGGAGAGTCTTCGGTGACCCGGGAGATAACCCGGTCCACCAGGTCGCGGATGTCGGAGGCGCTTATGGGCCGCTTCTCGCATGCACGCGATATGCCCTTCTCGAGCTTGACCGGATCGAACGGCTCCCTTGTGCCGTTGCGCTTGACCACGACCGGGTAGGAAGTTTCGATGTACTCGTACGTTGTGAACCTGTGCCCGCATTCGTTGCACTCACGACGGCGGCGGGTGGCCCGGCCCTCCTTCACGGACCTGGAATCCACCACCCTGTCATCGGTACTCGCACACCTGGGGCATTTCATGGGCATTACACTGATGCCGTGCGGGGGTTGCGTCAAGAGAAGGCTTTCTTGACGGCTTCAGCGCAACCGGGTAGATTCCCGGGCACTGCGGTGGGAGTAGTTCAGTTGGTAGAGCCCTTGACTGTGGATCAAGTGGTCGCCGGTTCAAGTCCGGTCTCCCACCCCACGATGCGTCCCTGGCTCAATGGTAGAGCAGCGGACTCTTAATCCGCGGGTTCCGGGTTCGAGTCCCGGGGGGCGTACCAGAGGGGGCACCGTAACCGGTGCCCCCACCCGTCTCCGATGCGCCCGTAGCTCAGTTGGATAGAGTATTTGGCTACGAACCAAAGGGTCGGAGGTTCGAATCCTTCCGGGCGCACCATAAACTGGGTCTTTCCCAATTAAGGGGGAACTCACCGATTAACAACACAGAACCCTATCACGAGTTCTATAATTTTCAAAGTTACGAAAGCCATAAGCCCTTCTTTGTATTAACTTTATCTTTCTATAAAACCCTTCTGTAATCCCATTAGACTTTCTAAAACGGGGTCTTTCACAATTACGGGGGCACTTTAATTGGGATAGAGCCAAATTGTTGCTAAAGTTACGATTCGATAGATCTATTTCTTTTATGCGGGTATGATTGCTCATTAAAAATAATAGTAACTGTTCACCCCGTCGTTGTGAGCGAAGTGAAGCAATCCAGCGGCTTTACACGTATCATATAAGGGCACTGGATTGCTTCGCTTCGCTCGCAACGACGGGGGTGAGCAATTGCGAATAATCATAACTTGTACGGCCTCTGTTCATTAGTTCCTTGATCTAAGTGGAATTATCATGCAGACATTATAATTTCAAACGGGTACTATGAAAATGCAATCAATCGATCTTCTTGTTCAAGCGAAATGGGTCATTACCGGTGATCCAAAAAATCAAATGTTAGAACATCATGCGGTCGCGATAAAAGACGGTGTAATACACGATATTTTGCCGATTGCTACTGCTGTAGAACGTTACTCTGCGACAACTGTCGAGCATTTTTTGTCTCATGCTGTGTCAGCAGGTTTTATTAATGCACATACTCATATT
>JBGSZS010000017.1:0-65213 GCA_041750285.1 Candidatus Fermentibacteraceae bacterium
CAACATGGAGAGAAAGCACTCATCTCTTGGAGACAGGACTCCGGATGCCATATACTCAAGCCGGGAAACCGGAAACCATGAAGCTGCCTGAGTCTAACGAAAACCGACCCACGAGCTGTCTACAAAAGTGGGGACACTTCAGGCAGAACACCCGCCCGAACGGGAAGGGTTGGCAACCGGCTTGTTTTACAAGTGGATTGACAGCAAGGACATGTAGTTCAATAATCTTGCCGGAGGGTGTTGCATGGGAAGAGTGCTGATCGCTTCATTGGGCATGCTGCTTTCTGTCTCGATGACAGCGAGGGCGGATGATGTGTTATGGAGCTACTCCCTCTCTTCGCTTCCCGATGCGTGGGGGCAGTACGGCTTCGAGTTCTCCCCGGAAGGGGCACACGCTCACCACGAACAAGTGTGGAACAGTGACTTCGGGCTCAGAGGACAGTGCTTTATCATGTTGACTGAGATCATAACTGTCCCCCAGGACATGGACTCCCTGGTGCTTCACATCCCTCAGCATACCTACCTTTCCGCTGCTGCAAGTTCAGGCGGGTTTACCACTGCATCGGTATCACTGGAAAAACTCTTGGACGGGCAAAGCTCGGAGATCATCTGGGCACGCAACGTTACAAACCAGTCGCCACCACTTTCCGACAGCGCCCCAATCCACTTCAGGTTTACGGCCCTTTCTTCCGGGCAGTTCATCTCATTCCTATTCAGGGGATACCATTCCGGCTATCTCGGCGAGACATGTGTGGACATGTGGCTGTACGGAGCCACACTCACCGCATACGGTGACATGCGCCTCAACTGCACGACCTGGGGCGCCATCAAGGATACTGTCGGCCGTTCAAGGTAGGGCTACCTGATCAGCAGAAGCCGTGCGGAATCGCTGCAACCCCGTGTGTTCACCACAAGGAAGTACTGCCCGTCGGGAAGGGGCACGCCGGAATCATCAGACCCGGACCACTGGAGCGAATGATTGCCTGCGTTCAGAAAACCCGGAAACACTTCATACTGCAGTCTGCCCGCCATATCGTAGATCCGCGCTTCCAGAACCGATGGATGTGAGAGGGAGAGGTCAACAGTAACGGTGTTCTGGAACGGAACGGGAGAGACCGAGAGGATTTCCAGCGGTTCCTGACTGCTCTCAGGCTCTGTGATGCCAAGGAGTGTCCCGGTTTTGATCACCAGCATGTCGCTGCCGCCATGACCCCATGAATGGGTTGCGCCAACTATGAAGCTCTCCACGTAGTCTTCCTTGTGAAGTGCGTATGCAGCGTCAGTGCTTTCCCCTCCATACGTGCAGTCCCAGTACATGAGCCCGTCCGGGTCCACACGAACAAGGTACACATCGTAGGACCTCAGACCGAAGGAGGCCGTTCTGCCCACCGCGAGGTAGCCATACGGCGTGAACTCGCATACCGAAAAGGCACGGTCGTCCTTGATGCCCCCGTATGTATTCTCCCAAAGAACGTTTCCCTGATCGTCTATCTTGAGAAGCCAAAGGTCCGCATTGCCGGAACCAGTCGAGTTGGTGTATCCGCAGATCAGGTATGACCCGTCACTTGTTCGGATGGCATTTGTGCAGTAATCGGTTCCCGTACCGCCGTAGGTTTTCTCCCACAGAAGATTGCCCGAGGCATCGGTTCTAACCACCCACGCATCGTAATCCCCACTTCCCTGGGAATTCGTGCTTCCAAACATCATGTAGCCGTCATTGTTGATTGAATACGCGCTTATCCCGATGTCGGTTCCGTCGCCTCCGAAGGCCTTCTGCCACTGCATGTACCCCCCGTTGGAGAGCTTCACGAGCCAGGCGTCCACCCCTCCGTTCCCGAAGGATGAAGTGAAGCCCGTGGCGATGTAGCCCTCTGTGAACATGCATCTGCCCACGAACCGGAACTCGTCCCAACCGCTTCCGCCGTATACTTTTTCATACAGGCTGGAAGGCTCGTTGCCCGAAGTTCTGAGCAGATATCCGTCCCCTTCGCCGGCTCCCGTCGAACATGTCACTCCCGCGATCAGGTAACCGCCACCCCAGCAGTCAGTGATGCTTCTGAAGCAGTCGAACTGGTTGCCACCCCTGGCCATGCGCCAGACATAGTCACCCGCGCCTATATCCACACAGACAATCCAGGCGTCAGCATCGCTGTATACATTGCTTGTGGTCATGCCGACTACCAGGGCGAATCCCCCGGATTTGGGAGCCACACCGTAAGCGATATCGTCTCCGGCATAACCAAACCATCTCGCCCACTCAATGTCGACCTGAGCGGCAGCCGGTATGACAAGGGTGAACAACACCATCAGATTGTATGGAAACTTCATGTCAGCCTCCATTCTGACCAAGTATATAGCATAAGGTTGTTGCCTCAAAGCCGCCACGGACAACCACTCCAGGGCAGCCGCTGAAGCAATGCCGGCAGTCTTCGGGTGTCACGGCCCTTCACCCGGGGAGATTGCCTTGGCTCGCCCGACACGCTATTTTTCGCTTTGGAGTTGAGGGCCTGGGTGGAAGGTTTGCCCGGGTCGGCACCGCTGTGGCGTGTTCACTAACTTCATGGTTGACTTCGTTTTCCAAAAGTTGAGTTGAAAAAGGGCGGTTCCACCGCAACCCGTAATGCGACTTCATGTGGTGTGCCGTCTTCCGGGAGAGCAGAAAACTATTCATGAAACCCTTTGACCCAACAGGCGCGGTCCTTGTGCTCGGTGGCGGCATAGGCGGCATACAGGCCTCGCTGGATCTTGCCGATTCGGGGTTCAAGGTCTATCTGGTGGAAAGGCTGGGGGCAATCGGCGGCACCATGGCAGCGCTGGACAAGACTTTCCCCACCAACGACTGCTCCATGTGCATCCTCTCCCCCAAGCTCGTCGAGTGCGGCAGGCACCTGAACATCGAGATACTCACCAACTCTGAATTCCTTGGCATCGAGGGAACCCCTGGCGCGTTCACTGCCACGGTCCGGCAGGAGCCAAGGTACGTAGACCCCCTGAAATGCACGGGTTGCGGCGAATGCGCCAAAAAGTGCCCGGTCGGGCTGCCCGATCCGTTCAACAGGGGGCTGAACGGGAAGAAGGCGGTGTTCCGCCTCTACGAGCAGGCGTATCCGCCCTCGTTCGAGATAGACATGGAAAAGTGTAAAAAGTGCAGGCTCTGCGAGAAGACCTGCAGCGCCGGAGCGATAGATTTCTGCATGGAGCCGAAGACCCTTTCCCTCTCCGTGGGTGCCGTCATTGCGTGCCCGGGTTTCGAGGCGTTCGATGCCGGCCTTCTGGCCAACTACGGCTACGGTGTTTTCCCGAACGTGCTGACGGGCATGGAGTTCGAGAGGATACTAAGCGCTTCCGGGCCTTATCAGGGCAGACTGCTCAGGCCGTCGGACGGGAAGGCTCCCCGCAACATCGCGTGGATTCAGTGCGTGGGCTCGCGCGACACGCACCGCGTTCACAACAACTACTGCTCCTCGGTGTGCTGCACCTACGCCATCAAGGAGGCGGTGGTGGCAAAGGAGCACTCCGGCGCAGAACTTGGCACCACGATCTTCTACATAGACATAAGGACACACGGCAAGGGCTTCGAGCGGTACTACGAGCGTGCGAAAGGCTGTCACGGCGTGCGGTTCGTGAAGTCCGAGATACACAGGATATACCGTGACAGCTCCGAGAACCTCACGCTGCGGTACGCTGAGAACGGAGTGATCCGCGAGGAAGTCTTCGACATGGTCGTTCTGTCCACGGGGATGGTTCAGGGCGACGGCAACCGCGAGATGGCGAGGAGGCTCGGTCTCGAACTGAACGAACACGGTTTCTGCGCAACCGGGGTCTTCTCACCCGTCGGCACTTCCTCACCCGGCATCTTCGCCGCCGGTGCTTTCACAGGCCCGAAGGACATCCCCGAGACGGTCATGGGGGCAAGCGCCGCAGCAGCCGAGGCCTCGGCCCTTCTCGCCCCCTCCAGGCACGCCCTCACCCAGGCGAAGTCGTACCCCGCCGAATCCGCCGCCATGGGTGTGAAGCCCCGCATCGGGGTTTTCATCTGCCACTGCGGCATCAACATCAGCAGCGTCGTGAACATCGCCGAGGTCAAGGCATACGCCCAGGGCCTTCCGAACGTGGTTTACGTGGATGACGCCCTTTTCTCCTGCTCGCAGGACAACCAGCGCAGGATCAGGGACAGCATAGCCACCCACAGGCTCAACCGGGTGGTCGTGGCGGCGTGCACGCCCAGGACCCATGAACCGCTGTTCATGGAGACGATGCGGGAAGCCGGACTCAACAAGTACCTGTTCGAGATGGCCAACATCCGCGACCAGTGTTCTTGGGTCCACCAGAACCAGCCCGAGATGGCTACCAGGAAGGCCAAGGACCTTGTACGCATGTCCGTGGCGAAGGCGAAGCTCATCGAGCCGCTTTTCCAGACCCGGCTCGACGTGAACGGGTCGGCCCTCGTTGTCGGGGGCGGCATCGCGGGCATGGTGAACGCTCTTGCGCTTGCATCCCTGGGGTTCGGGGTTCACCTGGTGGAAATGTCCTCCGAACTCGGCGGCAACGCCCGAAGGCTTCATTCCACAATCGAGGGCATGGATGTTCCCGGGTTCGTGAAGGACCTTTCCGAAAGGGTTGCGAACGAACCGCTGATAACCCTTCACACCGACTCCCATATCACCAGTGTGCGGGGGTTCGTGGGCAACTTCACCACCACGCTCGAAAACACATGCATTGGCGGCGAAACCGAAGTCACACACGGCGTGGCCGTGATTGCCTCGGGAGGCGGGCCGTACACTGCCAACGAGTACCTGTACGGACAGAGCCCCCGCGTCTTCTCGCTTCTGGAACTCGAAGGCGAGTTGGCCGTGAAGAACCCCCTCGTACTCGGCGCGAAGAACATCGTGCTCATACAGTGCGTGGGTTCACGGGACGCCGAGAGGCCCTACTGCAGCCGAACCTGCTGCAGCAAATCCGTCAAGATCGCCCTCGAGATCAGGAAAGAAAGCCCCGGTGCGAACATCTACGTGCTCTACCGCGACATTCGAACCTACGGGTTCCTCGAGCAGTACTACCTCGAGGCGCGGGAAGCGGGCGTGCAGTTCCTTCAGTACGACCCTGAGCAGAAGCCCACGGTCGAACTGGTCACCCGCGACGGAGAGGAGCGGGTCAGGGTCACCGTGACCGACCTCATACTGAACGAGGAACTCTCGATAGACGCCGATGTGCTGGGGCTGGCCACGGCCATCGTCCCGTCACCGGGGGCCGGCGAGCTTGCCGGGATGTTCAAGGTTCCCCTGAACGAGGACGGCTTCTTCATGGAGTCGCACATCAAGCTCCGTCCGGTCGATTTCCCCTCCGAGGGCGTCTTCGTGTGCGGGCTGGCCCACAGCCCCAAGCTCATCGGAGAGAGCATCATCCAGGCTAAGGCCGCGGCCTCGAGGGCCGCGGTCATACTTTCCCGCGATTCCATCGAAGCCGGCGGAACGGTCAGCGCCATCGACAGGAACAGGTGCAGGGGGTGCGGGTTGTGCGTGGAGCTCTGCCCCTACGGAGCGATCGACTATGTCGACACCGAGAGGATCGCGGCCGTGAACGAGGCACTCTGCAAGGGCTGCGGCGTCTGCGCGTCGTCGTGCCGCAGCGGCGCCGCCGGGATAAAGGGGTTCACGGACAACGAGATATTCTCGATGATACAGACAGGTGTACAGCGGTCATGAATGCACAGGCGCCCGGAGGGATGGAGAACAGGTCCGTGGAATGGGAACCCCGGATAATCGCCTTCCTCTGCAACTGGTGCAGTTACGCCGGCGCCGATCTTGCGGGAGTCGGTCGGCTGCAGTACCCCTCCAACGTCAGGATCATAAGGGTCCCCTGTTCGGGACGGATCAGCCCCTTCTTCATTCTGTCGGCTTTCCAGAAGGGTGCCGACGGAGTCATCGTGAGCGGCTGCCACCCCGGCGACTGCCATTACATAAGCGGCAACTACAGCGCGCGGCGCAAGTTCGCCCTTCTCAAGGGCCTGCTTGACCACATAGGCATCGAGGAGGGAAGGCTTCACTTCACCTGGATATCCGCGTCGGAGGGCGGCAGGTTCGCCGATGTGATGGGCTCGGTCACCGAGACAGTAAGGGCGCTGGGCCCCGTGAGGCAGATGGTCGGGCCGGGGGTTCGGACATGAGCCGGACGGGTCTCACCGAAAGGATTCGCGAAGAGGCTGCACGTCTCCTTGCCGACGGCACGGTCGACGTGGTCATTGGCTTCGAGCAGGGTTCACTTCCCCTCCGGGCAACGCCGTGTTTTGCAAGAGACGCCGCCGATGCCGGACGGCTCGTCTGGAATGCATTCTGCGGCAACAATCTGAGCAGGTACATACGCCGGTTCGACAAAAGGGTCGGCATTGTGGTAAAGGGCTGCGACACACGCTCGATCGTCGAACTCATCAAGGAGAATCAGGTCCAAAGGGATAACCTGGTGATAATCGGCGTTCCCTGTGACGGCATGGTCGATGAAGGCATTCTGCAAGGGCTGTGCAAAGGCAGGGAGATACTGTCCGTTGAGGAGGGGGACGGCGTGCTCGTTGTGACCGACGCCGGGCGGACCATGCGGATCCCCCGGGATGAGTGCCTGCATCAGGGCTGCAGGGTCTGCACGCAAAGGAACCCCGTCATTCATGACATCCTGGCGGGCGAGCCGGTTCAGGAGCAGCCGGGCGACACGTATCGGGACGTTGCCGGCTTCGCCGCGGCCCCGCCCGACGCCAGGTGGGCGCGGATCACCGGGGAGATGGACCGGTGCATCCGCTGTTACGCATGCCGCGACGCGTGCCCCCTCTGCTACTGCGCGAACTGCTTCGTCGACGCCACGATGCCCCAGTGGGTGGGCAAAAGCGTTGGCGGCAGCGATACGCTCTCCTTCCATCTGATGCGTTCGCTGCACCTCGCCGGGAGGTGCGTCGAGTGCGGTGCGTGTGAGCGGGCATGCCCCATGGGAGTGGACATACGCACGCTTCACCGGAAGGTGTCATCGGATGTGGCAGGCTTGTTCGGGTACAAACCGGGGATGAGCCTGAGCGAACCGGCGCCGCTTTCCCGTTTCGAACCCGACGACCCTGAGGATTTCATGACGGGCGGGTCTCCATGCGCGGAGTGAATGAAATGTCTGCCGTGCGTTTGGGCAAGGGCGACGTGGCGGGATTCCTCGAAGGACTTCTTGCTGATTGGACCGTTGTGGCCCCGGTGATGCATGACGGCATCGTGAGCTTCCGGGCCATCACGTCGGGCACCGAGGCCGATCTTGACTATTCCAACAGCGCACAGTCCCCTAAGGGCGTGGTGCTGCCCCAGGTGGAAACACTTCTGTCCTGCCCGTGTTCGTCCCCTGAAGGGGAGGATGTTGTCGAACACACCCCTGAACCCGGCCGGGTGGTCCTTTTCGGGGTCCGTCCCTGCGATGCCAGGGGGATCGGTTTCCTCGACCGAGTTTTCGGGGAAGGGGCGAACGGCGACAACTACTACGCTTCGAGGAGGGAATCGCTGCTCGTGGTCTCCCTGGGGTGTTCGCACCCGCTTGCGACGTGTTTCTGCACCACGACAGGCGGCGGCCCGTTCTCAACCGAAGGGTCCGACCTGATCATGGCGGAGCACGGGGACGAGTACATCGTGTTCGCAGTCACCGAAAACGGTGCAACGTTCCTTTCGCGGCACGGGCTCTCGAAAGCCGCAGAAAGTGCCGTACAAGCCGTTTTGAGTGCTGCTGAGACGAGCGTGGCCGAGATGCAGCCCCGGGTCGGCCTGTCCATCCTGAAGGGATCACTGGACGGCTCCTTCGACGCGGCGGCCTGGAACACACTGACTGAGAAGTGCGTTGGGTGCGGTGTCTGCACCTACGTTTGTCCGACCTGTCACTGCTTTGACATCGTCGACGAAGTAAGCGGGGGTTCCCGCGTGAGAAACCGGATCTGGGACTCGTGCCAGTTCCCGTGTTTCACACGGCAGGCTTCGGGGTTTGACCCCAGGCCCACTTACAGGGAAAGGTACCGCCAGCGCTTCATGCACAAGTTCAGCTTCTGCACGGACAGGTACGGCACGCCGGGTTGCGTGGGGTGCGGCCGCTGCGTCACGGAATGCCCCGTGAACCTCGACATCCGCCGTATCATGGCGTTCTTCAGCGAAAAGCGGGGAGAGGAATAGGATGATGAACCCCTACATGCCCTTTCCCATGAGGGTTGAGAAGAGCATTGCGGAGACCGACGACGGCAGCATCCGTACGCTTTCGCTGTCATTCGTCAGAAAGGCTGATTCCGAAGGGTTCAGCTTCAGGGCCGGGCAGTTCGCGGAACTCTCCCTTCTGGGCACGGGAGAGGCGCCCTTCGGCATCGCTTCCTCACCGGTCGACCCGGGTCTGCTTGATTTCACCGTGAGCAGGATAGGCCTTGTCACGTCCGAACTTCACAACCTGGACACCGGAGACCGTGTCGGAATGAGGGGTCCGCTGGGAAACGGGTACCCCCTCGAGGAATTGTTCGGGCGGAACGTACTCGTAGTGGGAGGGGGGTTCGGCTTCTCCACCCTGCGCGCCTTCACGGGATACGCCCTGCACCCGGGCAACCGTGGTCTTTTCGGAGATCTGACCGTGGTGTACGGGGCAAGGAACCCCGGGCTGCTCCTGTACCGGCAGGACCTGTTGGAATGGGCCGGAAGGGACGACATCGACCTCCATGTAACTGTCGATTCCCCGGATGCGGAGTGGACCGGCAGGACCGGGGTGGTGCCTGCCGTAGTGAGGGAGCTCTGCATCGAAGCCGGCAGGACAACCGCCCTGGTCTGCGGTCCCCCCGCGATGATAAGGTACACACTGCCCGTTCTGACAGAGCTGGGTCTTCCGCCGGAAATGGTCTTCCTGTCGCTGGAGATGAAGATGAAGTGCGGCCTGGGCAAGTGCGGACGGTGCAACATAGGGGAAGCATACGTATGCACGGACGGTCCGGTCTTCAGCACGGCCCGCCTGAGCGCCCTGCCGGGAGACTACTGACATGACCGACCTTACGAACGTCAACACAGCGCTCTGGCGCGAGATCACCGAATCGTGCGGCGACATACGGAAGTGCTTCAACTGCAACACCTGCGTGGCGGGCTGCCCGGCTGCCGAGGGTTCCCCGCCCCTGCTGATACGCAACCTCGTGAGGAAGGTGCTTCTGGGGCTCGAGGACGGGCTTCTCGAGGATGAGACGCCCTGGCTCTGCGTCACATGCTCCGCCTGTGAGGAGATGTGCCCGATGGGGGTCCATCCCTTCGAGGTGTGCCTGGCGATAAGACGCTGGCAGAGCCGCAACGACGAAACGTTCATCCCCGCCGCCATCCCCGAGATATTCGAGACGGGGCATACACAGGCCCTGGGCCAGGTCAGGGAAAAAAGGCGGGCCGTGGGGCTCGACGAGGTCCCTCCCACCATCGTGAAGTTCCCCGAGCTTCTGGAGAAGTTCAGGGAGATGCTCAGGAACACCGACATCGTAAAAGACAACGAATACATGTTCAAGGAATGATCAGATGAGATACGGCTTCTTTCTCGGATGCAACGTTCCGGCGGTGAGACCCGACGTTGAACGGGCGATAAGGCTCACGATGCCCGCCCTCGGCGCGGAACTGGTCGACCTCGAGGGAAGCGTGTGCTGCCCGGCCTTCGGCGCGTTCCCATCCGCCGACGAGACTGCGGGGCTGGCCGTGAGCGCTTGGAACTTCTCCATCGCAGAAGAGTTGGGCGTCGACCTCGTGACCGAGTGCGGCTCGTGCTACAGCTCACTCAGGCTGGCCCGGAAAAAGCTGCTGGAAGACGGCGAGAAAAGGGAAGCGGTGAACCGGCTGCTGAAACCGGCGGGAAAATGCTTCAGGGGAACCGTTGCCGTGCGTCACATCATCGATGTTCTCTACAACGACGTGGGCACCGAAACCATTCACAGGGCCCTGAAGTTTCCCCTCGATGGCGTGAACGCAACGGTTCAGTACCCGTGCCACACCCTCTTCCCCAGCGAGGTCGTGGGGTTCGACTCGCCATCGGGGCGCCCCCGCATGCTTCGGGAACTGGTCGAGGCGCTGGGTGCCACGGTGCAGACCTACAGCCGTGAGCTGCAGTGCTGCGGGGGGGCCGGCGGTTTCGTGAAGGGAAGCTTCGCTGGAGCGTCGGAGTTCGCCTTCAAGAAGCTCGATGCCATGAAACGGGAGACCGAAGCCCAGTTGATCGTCGTGTCATGCATCACCTGTCTCGAACACCTGGACAGGATGCAGAACGAGATGAACAGGAAGAACGGGGATACGGCCTGCGCCTTCCCCGTATTCGACTACAACCAGCTTCTCGCGGTGTGCATGGGGTTCGACCCCGCCCAGGTCACCTCGATCTCGACGATCCCACGGGACGGGTTGATCTCACGGATCACGAAATGCTGAACCCACCCCTGTTTTATCAGACGCAGCCGTCAGGCTTCGGCAAACCGGCGATCTTGCAGGCTCCCCTGGCTGGACCCTTGGGGAAGAGCTCGTACAGCTCCTTCAGCTTGAGCCCGCTTTCCTTGCAGAGGCTTCTGACGGTTGGCGCCATGTCCGAATCCTTCCAGAATCCCCGGATGTAGTTTATCAACTCCCAGTGCTTGGGCCCGAGTTCACCAGTGCCGTCGAGCCTGGCGAACTCGGCGGCGACCGCCTCGTCCCAGAGCTCCGGTTCCTGAAGGAATCCGTCGCCGTCCACGTGCAGTTCCCTGTCGTTCACCCTGACAATGTCCATCGACCCGTCCCTCTTGTTTATGCCCTCTTCAACCGGGCTACTTCTTCATGGAAGCGATCTCGCGAACCGCCTCTACTGCCGTATCTATCTCCGCCTCGGTGTTGAAGGGGCCGACACTGAACCGCACTGTGCCATGGAGCTTGTCGGTCCCGAGATGGACGTGCACCAGGGGTGCACACTGCAATCCGGTACGTGTGGCAATGTTGTGATCGACGTCCAGCATCGTTCCGGCGTCTCCCGCCAGCCATCCGTCGATGTTCAGGCTGAGCACGGGGTTCTGGTTCTCGGTGTCGTCGGCGCAGTAGGTGGTGACCCCGTCGATGGCCTGCACACCCCTGCGAAGCTTGTCCCAAAGGCGCATCTCATGCGAATGTATGTTGTCGATCCCCTCGCCGAGGACCCATTTCACGCCTGCATAGAGCCCCGCGACACCGACGGTGTTCAGTGTTCCGGCCTCCATACGGTAGGGGAACTCGTCGAGGTGGAAGGGGTGGGCCGACCTTACGCCGGTTCCGCCGAAGATGGTGCACTTGATGGGCACGTTCTCGCCAACGTAGGACCCGCCGATGCCCGTCGGCCCCATCAGGCACTTGTGCCCCGTGAAGGCCAAAAGGTCTATGTTCATGGCCTTTACGTCTATTGGAACGGCTCCGGCGCTCTGGCTGGCATCGACCGCGAAATAGATCCCGGCCTCCCTGCAGTACCGGCCGATCTCCGCCACGGGCTGAACCGTGCCGATGATGTTCGAGGAATGGTTGATTATCACCAGCCTTGTGTTCTTCCGGAAAGCCCTTTTCACGTCGTCCGGGTCGATGTAGCCCCGGGTGTCGAAGGGAACGTACGTGACGTCGATGTCGCCTTCGTGCTTCCTGTGGTAAAGGGGGCGCAGCACGGAGTTGTGCTCCAGGTTGCTCGTGATCACGTGATCACCCTTCGAGATCATCCCCTGGATTATCCTGTTCAGGGAGTCGGTGGCGTTGTAGCTGAAGGTGAGGTGGTTGGGATCAGTTCCGTTGAACAACTCCGTCAGCAGCTTGCGGGTGGAATGCACCACTTCCTCAGCCTCGAGGGCCTTGTCGAATCCGGAACGCCCGGGGCTGACTCCGTGCGACTGATAGAATTCCTTCATGAAATCGTAGACTACCTGGGGTTTCGGAAAGGATGTCGCGGAGTTGTCCAGATAGATCAGACCGTCCATTTGGTTTCCTTCCATGCTAAGCGCTGATTCTGTATCTTCTTATATAACATGATGATATGAATTCAGTTCGATTCGGCTATACTTCGTGAAACCTTTCCTGAAGCATACCGTAGTTTGACGTGACACTAAGCACTGATGCCATCCAAGTCAATGCGAACCTGCGGGCCGTGCAGGGGTTGGGGCGTGATGGCCAAGCCTTTTCAGCGAAGCCCAGGTGGCAGCTTCGAGTTCGAGGTCGCCGTATGCGGTAACGACGAAATCCCAGATGTGGAGATCGGCGGTGGCCTGTGGTTCGCCCGGAGGTGGAACCGGCGGGTCGGGAAAGCTCGTAGCGACGCACAGGAGCTGAACCGTGAGGGTGTCTCCGGCGGCGGCGGGTGGAACCACGAAGATGGGGAGCGAGTCCGTCTGATTCTGCGAGACGTTCCAGTAGATGTTGGAGCTGCCGTTGATGAACAGGACCATTCTCGTGAATGAGAACGTGTTTTCGGCCTGGGTCTCCCACGTTACGCTGTACTGCTGTGCCGAGATGCTTATGGAATCGGTTCCCGGAGGGATCACGAGCTGCTCCGACAACAGTTCGTTCCACTGTGTCTCGAAGGCGGCGGCCACCGCCTGGGAATGTGCCCCGTCGGACCCGAAGGTCCACTCGCCTTCCGTGATGCTCCACCCCGGCGGAAGCTGGTCGAGGGGGTAGCTCCAGATTACCTGGTCGGCATGCGCGCCCAGGGAAAGCATGATCGTGAGGGTCAGCGGAAATGCGAAACGCACCCTTGAACCTCCGCCCGTTCATTGTGAGGACAATATAAGGGGGCGAAAGGGGCCGGGCTCGTCCCTCAGTCGAGCGAACGCAGCACGATGGTCTTCAGGTACCTTCCCTCGGGAAAGGAAAGCGCGTCGGTATGGTCGGGCGCATGGTGAAACTCGTGAAGTATGTGCAGCCTGCGGCGCGACTGGTACGCCGCGACCCTTACCGTGTGCCTGAAATCATCCATGGTTATCCGCCCCGAACAGGAGGATGTCAGCAGAACACCGTTTTCGGAGAGCTTCGCGATGCACTGGGCGTTGAGCGATGTGTACGCCTTAAGGGCCTTTTCGATCGCGCGCTGGGTCTTGGCGAAGGCCGGGGGGTCGCAGACCACCACATCGAAGCTGTCCCGGGAGTCGAAAAGGTATTCGAAGGCATCGGCCGGCAGGAATTCGATGCCGGATGAACTCAGACCGTTCACACTGAAGTTGTCACGGGCGATCTCCTGCGCCCTTTCGGAAATGTCCACGTTCACGACACGCCTGGCGCCGTGCCTCGCACCGTACGCTCCGAACGCCCCGGTGTATGAGAACAGGTTCAGGAGGGCTTTGCCCCCCGCATACCGGCCCACGGTCTCCCGGGCGGTGCGCTGGTCGAGGAAGAAGCCGGTCTTCTGGCCCTGCATGACATCTGCGAAGAACACAAGACCGTTCTCCGTGAACCTTGGACAGCCGCTGAGGCTTCCCTTCAGCAACCGGGCCGGGATGGGCTGCATGCCCTCGCGTTTCCTGACCTCGAGGTCGGAACGCTCGACGATGACATCAGGTCCCACGACTTTTTCAAGGGCTTCGAGTATCGGCTTTCGAAAGGCCTCGGCGCTCACGGCGTGAAACTGCACCACGAGGCATGAGCCGTATATGTCCGCGATCAGCCCCGGGATCCTGTCGGCATCGGCGTTAACCAGCCGGAAGCCGGTGCTGTCGGCAGAGAGCAGAGTCCTCTTGTACGCGAGAAGGCGGGAGAACCGCTTCTGGAAGTAGTCCGCGTCGGGGGTGACGTCGTCGCCGTCAACCATTCGTATGCGTATGTCTGAGCGCGGGTTGATGATGCCCGTGCCCACGAACGTCCCGTCGTACGAAAGAACGCTTACGGGCTCACCCGGGGCGAAGGATTCGTCACCCTCGATGCCCTGCGAGAACACCCAGGGATGCCCGGCCCTGACCGGGGTTTCCCTTCCCTTTTTCAGAACGACGGGCTTGTGCATGGGTCAGCCGCGGGGCTGGCCGATCCGGGCCAGGGCCTGGTCCAGGTCTGCCATAAGGTCGTTCACGTCTTCAATGCCAACGGAATACCGTACAAGGTCGTCGGTGATCCCGGCCTTCACTTTGGCCTCGGGTGACACCTTTGCGTGGGTCATCGAGGCTGGGTGCTGGATCAGCGTCTCCACTCCGCCCAGTGATACCGCGAGGACTGCGAGTTCGACATTGTCCATCAGGATCCTTCCCGCTTCGAGCCCCCCCTTCAGGCCGAAGGAGATCATAGCTCCGGGGCCTTTCTGCTGGCGCATGGCCAGCTCGTGCTGGGGATGGGAGGGCAGCCCCGGGTACCTGACCCAGGCGACCGCGGGATGGCTTTCGAGGTGTTTCGCTATTGCCAGGGCGTTTGACTGGGCGCGCTCGATCCTGATCGCCAGGGTCTTGAGCCCCCGGATCACAAGGAACGCCTGATGCGGGTCCATGTTGGGACCCATGCCCGTCATCACGGTGTACATGTCCCGGTGGTCGGCTTCCGTCTTCGCCACGATCATGCCGCCCACGACATCGGCATGGCCGTTGATGAATTTCGTCACCGAATGAAGCACCACATCGGCGCCGAGTTCGAGGGGCCGCTGCAGGTAGGGAGAGCAGAACGTGTTGTCCACAACAAGGCGTATTCCGTGCCTGCGGGCGATCCCCGCGCATGCCTCGATGTCGGTTATGGAAATGGTGGGGTTGGCGGGGGTCTCGATGAAGAGGAGCTTCGTGTTGGGGCGGATGGCCGCTTCGATCAGTTCGGGACGGCTTGTGTCCACGAAGGTCGATTCGACGCCGAAGCGTGCGAACTGCTTTTCAAGCACACCCCTGGAAGGGCCGTAGACCGCGTCGGTGGAGACTATGTGCTGCCCCGCGCCGAGGAACGTCATGTAAACCGTTGTCACCGCGGCCATGCCGCTGGCAACCGCGATCCCTCCGTAACCACCCTCAAGCGAAGCAACAGCGTCTTCCAGCACCCTGATCGTGGGGTTTCCGAGGCGTGTGTAGATGAACCCGCCGCTGTCGCCCGCAAAGCAGTCCGCTCCGTCCTGGGCGTTCCTGAAGGCGAATGTGGAGGTCTGGTAGATCGGCGGGTTGACCGCCATGAGGGCGTCGGGCTTCTGGCCGCCGTGCACGAGTATGGTGTCGAACCCTGCGTTCTTTTTCATTTTCTTCCTTAAGGATCGTTTCAATAAGGTTTGACCGCTGCGGAAGACCCGGCAGCGGGTTGATCAGGTCTTCTTTCCGGCGGACAGGTCAGCCGATGGCCCTGTCCCAGTTCACGGGGATCGGGGAAGGGAAACGCCAGAGATCGATGTGATTCTGATCCGCGGCATAGATACCCCCCTCGGCGCTCTTTCCGTATCCCAGCCATGTGTTGAACAGGACCTCGTTCATGCAATTGTCGGAGACAATGGTCTTGGTCTTCTTGTCCGGCTGGGTCTCGAGTTCCTGCCTGGCGTCCTCGAAGCGGCTCTGTGCAGCGAACTGGAACTGCTCGTCATGAAGCTCGGTGAAGATGACCTGGCGGAAGACCTTTCCCGGCCTGTGGGTGGCGTACCAGGCGTACTCGACCGGGGTGAGGTTGGATAGAAGGATCAGCTGGATCGGGCACATCACAAGATAAAGATGACAGCCCTGGCGGGGCTGGACAGGAGAACCGGCGGCTTCTGCCACCTGGGCCGGAGACATCTCCTCGTGGCAGTCCCTGGATTTGAATACATGGAGCTGCCCCTTGGGTTCCATCTCCATGACCTCACCGCCGGTCTTGACCAGGTAGATCCTTCTGTATGCCTTGATGGGCGTGCAGGAAAAGGCGTTGTTCGAGAGGGCCGTCTTGGTGCGCTTGCCCTCCCCGGCGGCCTTGAGCGCGTTGACGGTGTCGCCCCTGGCGTTCCTCCAGCCGCCCTCGTCGAGGTATTCGAAATCGGGCAGGCCACCCTTAAGGGCAAGGTCCACGAACAGCTTGCGACCCTTGAAGTGCTTGCCGGAACCGGGGCTGCTGTGACGGGCCAGGCCGCCTATTCCGAGTGAAGTGGCCGTTATCAGCCCCTGTGGTATGGAAAGAACGAGATTGACTTCAGGCATGGGTCACTCCTTTGTGTCCGCTTTGCGACAGGATCGTACTATTGCCAAAATTGAGCATACCGACTTGGGATACAACCGTCAAGGAATCGGAGTACGGGTTTGACGGCCAGTCCCACAGGCTCAGGGACCCCCGATCGTGAAAACCACATTCATGTCGCTGTACGACGGGCTGTACTGGCTGTAGGGTCTGACGACCACGAATGCCCTGCCTTCCTGAAGGGGGCCGGCGGTGAAGGAGAGATGGGCGTCACCCCAGCAGTTGTCGTTCCTTCCGCTGTCGTCGTCGCTCAGGACCGAGCCTTCCAGCGTGGTGAGCTGCACGAATGCGTCCATGTCGCGGGATTCGGACACCGTTCTGATGGAGTACGTTCTTCCCCTTGCGATGTCGATGTCGAAACAGACCATCGGGGTGGTGCTGCTAAGGCTTACGCTGAAGGTCGTGTCACGGGTCACCAGGGGTATGTCCTCCATCACGACCGACCACAGAAAACGGACCCTGCCGAACTCCCACCCTCCCAGGCTGGTCACGAGCGCGATGTAGGTGCCCCCGGAAAGAGGGGCCAGTATCAGGGGGTCGGTGCCGGTGGGACCGTCCTCGTTCCATGCCACATAGGAAAGGCCAGTCCCGTCCTCGCGCAGAAGGGTCATCACAAGGTCGAACGGGGCTGATGCTTCGAGCCTTGCCAACACCCTGCGTCCGCTCACGGAAAACCGGAACGCCGCACAGGGATCGTAGGGGCCAGGGTAGTAGCAACTGTCCGGAAGGTCGGTGAGAATCCTGGGCCAGATGCTCTCGACGGTGTTCCGATCCTCCTCGATCAGCCCGGCATGCACGGAATCGGGTTCAAAGGCATCGATCACCACAGCACCGGGTTCTTCGACAGCGCGGGCTCCGGAGGAGTCACCGGTCAGCACGTCGGATGCCTTGGAGACGAACATCACCAGCCCGGCAATGAGAACCGCCAGAAGGATCACCGCAACGATGCAGCCGGTCTTTAAAGCCGTTGCCGGGGATGAGGCCACCGGAGCTCCGCCGTGTTCAGGAACCTGATATCCGTGCTGCAAAGGCGCTCCGCAGTTCTCGCACGACTCGGAACCGGGAGTTACCCGGGAACCGCAGAACTCGCATCTGGACGGATCATACCTTCGGGCTTCCCGCCCGCAGCCCGGACATATCCGGGGGTCTCCCGGGGAGACATGCCCGCAATCGGGACACTTCGTTGCCAATTCGTCCTCCCTCTGCCTGTTGACGGTCTTCCCGCGGCCTGCTCATGCAATTATGTGGCGGATCGCATCAAAAACAATGGTCCCGATGGTGTTATCTGCGCACGTTCCCGATCCCGGCACATCTTGCCTTGACGCGGGGCTTGCTTATGTTTGCCAATCCACTTTTCCGCCCGCCCTTTCACGGGTGTTTTCCACTGCTCGAACGTACCTTCGCGGGCACGCTCGGGATAACGGAGGATCTCATGATTACGACCTGGTTCTGGATTGCTCCGATCGGTTCCGTTCTTGCCCTGGTTGTGGCGTTCCTCTTCTACAGGGACATGATGAGGCAGAGTGAGGGCACGCCGAAGATGGCCTCGATCGCCCTTGCCGTCCGCAAGGGCGCCATGGCCTACCTGAAACAGCAGTACAGGGTCGTCGTGATAGTCTTTCTCTGCCTTACGGTGCTTTTCGCCGTGATGGCCTATGTGCTGAGGGTACAGAACGGCTGGGTACCCTTCGCGTTCATCACGGGAGGCTTCTTCTCGGGTCTCGCCGGGTTCTTCGGCATGAAGACCGCCACCCAGGCTTCCGCCCGGACAGCGAACGCCGCGAGGGACTCACTGAACAAGGGCCTCACCCTTGCCTTCAGAAGCGGCGCTGTCATGGGGCTTGTAGTCGTGGGGCTGGCCCTTCTGGACATCTCGGCATGGTTCATCATCCTTAACCGCTTCTACCCTGCGTCCGGGGGCTCTTCCTCGCTTGTCATAATCACCACGACCATGCTCACGTTCGGCATGGGAGCCTCCACCCAGGCACTTTTCGCCAGGGTGGGGGGAGGGATATTCACCAAGGCCGCAGATGTTGGCGCGGACCTCGTGGGAAAGGTCGAGGCCGGCATCCCCGAGGACGACCCCAGGAACCCCGCCACCATTGCCGACAATGTCGGCGACAATGTCGGTGATGTGGCCGGCATGGGTGCCGACCTGTACGAATCGTACTGCGGGGCAATTCTCGCAACGGCTGCACTCGGCGCCACGGCGTTCTCAGCAGCGGGCGGCACGGTTCAGATGAACAGCGTCATAGCGCCCATGGTCATAGCCGGGATCGGAACCATGCTGTCCGTGATAGGGATGCTGCTCGTCCGGACCCGGGAAGGGGCGGACCAGAAACAACTGCTGGGAGCCCTGAGCAGGGGTGTCAACGTGAGCTCGGTACTCATTGTCGCCGCATCGGCGGCCGTCCTCAATCTTCTGGGCATTCCCAACGCATGGGGAGTGTGGGGCTCACTGGTCACCGGTCTGATCGTTGGGATAGTGATCGGCAAATCGACCGAGTACTACACGTCACACGCCTACAAACCGACCCAGGCCATAGCCGGGCAGGCCAAAACAGGGGCTGCAACTGTGATCATCTCGGGCATCGGCACCGGAATGATCTCCACGGCGATTCCCGTGCTGATGGTTTCCATAGGTACCGTCATGTCATTCCTCTTCGCTTCGGGCTTCCGGTTCGACAACCTCTCAATGGGCCTCTACGGGATAGGGATCGCCGCGGTGGGCATGCTCTCCACTCTTGGCATCACCCTTGCCACAGACGCCTATGGCCCCATCGCCGACAATGCGGGTGGGAACGCGGAGATGGCGGGGCTCGAGAAGGAGGTGAGGGAGCGCACCGACGCCCTGGATGCGCTGGGTAACACTACCGCCGCCACCGGCAAGGGCTTTGCAATCGGTTCGGCGGCACTAACCGCGCTGGCCCTGCTTGCCTCCTATCTCGAGGAGATAAAGATGGGACTCGTAAGGGTCGGCGTCGAAGTCATAGATGTCGGGGGACGTTCGGTCGAAGTCGCAACGGCCACGCTGGTTGAGCTCATGGTGCACTACCAGATCCACCTGATGAATCCGATAGTCCTCACAGGCGCCTTCATCGGTTCGATGATGGCATTCCTCTTCTGCGGCCTTACGATGCAGGCGGTCGGACGCGCGGCGGGCAGCATGGTCGACGAGGTCCGCAGGCAGTTCGCCGAAAAACCCGGGATCATCGCGGGCACTGACGAACCCGATTACACGAGATGTGTTGCGATCTCGACCCGCGGAGCGCAGAAAGAGATGGTCCTTCCCGCCTCGCTGGCGATAGTGGTGCCGATCCTGACCGGGCTGATCCTCGGGGTCGGGGGTGTGATGGGCCTTCTCTTCGGTGGGCTGGCGGCGGGTTTCGTTCTCGCCATCTTCATGGCAAACTCGGGCGGGGCATGGGACAACGCCAAGAAGTACGTCGAAGAGGGAAACCTTGGCGGCAAGGGCTCGGATGCCCACAAGGCAACCATCATAGGCGACACCGTGGGAGACCCGTTCAAGGACACTTCGGGACCCAGCCTCAACATCCTGATCAAGCTCATGAGCATGGTTTCGATAGTGATGGCGGGTCTGACCGTCACGTTCCACATGCTGTGAGGGTCTTCTGACGGGCTGCCGCCGGTGATGACCCTGCCAAGGGGGCAACGCGGGTTGTCAGCCCTTGACCGAGACCTCCCGGAACACCCTCATGACTTCCCGGTCCGGCACATCAGCGAGAAGCCCGGCCCCGAGAAGGGCTTCGTGGGAACGCCTGACGTGCGTGATGTCCTCGATCGCACGGCGGAACACATCCTGCGGGTCTACCGAGGGGGGGGCGAGCCCCTCCACGGATGCCTGCCCTGAAACGGCTGAGGCGACCGCCGCGTGAACACCGGGATCGTCCACTTCAGGCATGATGTTGCCGGGGCCGAAACTTCCCGACCTGCCTGCACGTGCGATGGCTTTGGCTGCAGCGATGGCCATGCCGTCGCTTATGGCCGAAGCGCCGGAAAGAAGGACCCCTTTCAGTATGCCGGGAAAGCCAAGGCAGTTGTTCACCTGGTTGGGCAGATCGCTCCTTCCCGTGGCAACCACCACGGCCCCGGCTTCGAGCGCGGCTTCGGGATAGATCTCGGGCACGGGGTTGGCGCAGGCGAAGACGATCGCCTTTTCGGCCATGGACTGCACGTGACCCCTGCCCACAAGTCCGGGAGCAGAAGCTGCGATGAGAACATCGGCCCCCCTCACCGCATCCTCGAAGTTCTGAAACTGCTCCCGGTTGGTGATCGCGCACAGTTCCCTGTGCCAGGCAAAACCCTCTCCAGGGTAGTCGCCGCGTGAACGCGACAGACATCCCTTCGAGTCGTTGAGAACGATCTGCCCGGGTTCCACGCCGGAAGCGATCAGAAGCCGGGCTGACGCTGAACATGAGGCGCCCGCGCCGAGGAACACGATCCTCACGCCGGAAAGCCTTTTCCCGGCCAGTTCGAGTGCGTTCAGCAGTCCCGCAAGGATGACGCACGCCGTTCCCTGGGCATCGTCGTGCCAGACCGGGATGCCGCACCTGCGCCTCAGTTGTGCAAGCACGGTGTAGCAGTTGGGCTGGGAGATGTCTTCGAGGTTCACTGCGCCGAAGGAGGGCGAGGCGGCAAGTACGAAGTCCACCAGCCTTGAGGGGTCCGAGGCCCCGCCCGCGTTCCTTGTGTCCACACAGAGCGGGACGGCGTTCAGCCCGCCAAGCCAGCTCATCAGAAGGGCCTTGCCTTCCATGACGCCCATCCCCCCGGGCGGAGTGCAGTCGCCATCCCCAAGAACCCTTGTGGAGTCTGAAACCACTGCGACCGTGGACCCCCTTGATGTCATGGTGAGGCTTTTCGAGGGTTCATCGCGGATCGCGGTGGACACCGCGGAAACCCCTGGTGTGTACCAGACGCCGAGCCACTCGGGCTCGATGCGGGAAACCGAGGGAAGCGTGCGTATCTTGCCGTGACAGTGTTCGTGGGCGACAAGGGAAAGCGCTTTCAGAAACGCCGTCCTCTTCGCTCCGGGATCAGGCATGTCATCGATCCGGGACAGGGCTTCCTTCAGCCCGAAGGGTTTCATTTCCGCATCCTCATTTCAAACAGGTTGCCGCCATGAAGGTCGAGCGCAACGAAAACAGGGTAATCCCTGAGAACGATTCTGTAGAGAGCTTCGGCACCAAGGTCTTCCCAGGCCGCAACGACGCACGAGTCCACGCATCCGCCGCCCAGGGCTGCCGTCCCCCCCGCGGCTGCAAGGTAGAGGGCGCCCGCCGCGGCCATGGAACTTGCGATCTGGGGGGTTCGGGGGCCCTTGCCGATGAACATCCTGACGCCCGCGGCCACCAGGGGAGGAGTGAAGGGGTCCATCCGGAGTGACGTTGTGGGCCCCAGAGCTCCGCACACCCTTCCCGGAGGGGCTGGTGTGGGCGCCGCGTAGAAAAGCGCCGCACCTCCGGGATCGAACGGAAGCTCCATCCCCCGGGACAGCAGTTCCGCCATGCGCCTGTGCGCCCTGTCCCGGCACGCCATGACAGGTCCCGAAAGAAGCAGCATTTCACCCGCTTCCAGCTTTTCGCGGGTTCCGGGCCCGCAGTCGGTCGCGATCCGCTTCACAGGACCCGCCGTGCCGTCCGGTGGGCATGGCACTCGATGCAGACGGATACCGGAAGCGATGCCATGTGGCAGGGCGCAATCTCGACCCTCACCTCGAGGGCGGTCAAGGGGCCGCCGAACCCCTGCGGGCCGATCCCGGTTTCGTTCACTGCCGCAAGGATGCGCTCTTCGAGATTTCGCTGCACGGGGGTCATCCCCGGGGTTCCGAAGGGGCGCAGCAAAGCTTTCTTGGAGAGCATCCCGCTCACTTCCATGTCTCCGCCCAGCCCAACACCCAGAAACAGCGGCGGACATGCGGTGGCGGCCTTTGCCAGCACGACATCCCTCACGAAGGCAGTGATCCCGTCCTCTCCAGCCAGGGGAGGCAGCATGGCTGAAGCGGAAGCGTTTTCGGAGCCCGCCCCCTTGACCAGCAGATCAAGGGCAAGGGAATCACCGGGAACCTCGCTCAGATGAAGGATCGCCGGCGAATTGACTGGAAGGGGCGCACGGTTCAGGGGATCGCTCACCAGTGAGTTCCGGAGTCCGCCATCCCTGTATCCGTTCTCGACTCCACGGTCCACGGCTTCCCGAAGGGTTCCTCCACGGATAACGAGCCGGTTGCCCTTCTCCGCGAACACCACGGCGATGCCCGTATCCTGGCAAATGGGAAGGCCGGTGGCACAGGCTTCGTCGAGGTTTCTCAAACAAAGGCCCAGCGCGCTTCTTCCCGGACCCCCGGGCGAGGAGGCCAAAGCCCACCCGACCAGTTGCCACAGACCCGAAGACGGCCGTGTGCACGCCTCAACGCACATCGAAGCAACTGCTTCTGAGACCGCACCGGCATCAAGGAAGCGCACCCTATCCCCTTGTTTCACTGCGCAGCCATTCAAGGTATTCTGGTGAGCCATCGGAGATGGGCGTCACGATGATCTCGGGGGTCTCGTAGGTGTGGTTCTTCTTCAGGTATTCGACGAGCTTCTGCGCACAGGAGGAGGTGGTCTTGAAGACCATGACGTACTCCTCCTCCCTTTGAAGGCCGCCCTTCCACCAGTACACGCTGGCAACGGGTCCGGACACCCTTCCGCAGGCGGCGAGCCTCTCCCTCACGACCCGCTTCACCAGAAGCGAGGCAATGTCCTCACGGTCAACGGTGCTTGTCACCTGAACGAATTCAGTTTCCACAGGACCCTCATCCTTCCCGACAGCCATAAAAGCATGGCTCCCGTGACAGCAAGAAGCAATACCGCAAAAAGGATCACCGCCCTGGATTCCCAACCGTTCACGAGGGCCGTTTCGATGACGCCCTTCAATCCGGGTATGAGCTTGTCGGCAAACAGCTTGAGCAGGGCGCCGGTTGCCACGAAGAACACCGCTGAAAGCGCTGCGAACCACTGCTGAGCCGCCCTTGACGACCGTGCACGCACCGAGACGTGCATGCCGGTGACGGCACTGAAGCCGCTCACCACGAGGCTCGTGAACAGGACCACGAGCACCGCGCCGGGCTGGGCCACCGCCATTCCCCGGAGGGTTCTGAATCCCAGCGACACGACGAGGCTGAAAAAAAGAAACACGCTCCCGGCGGCGACGCTGAAGAGGAACTTGCCCCAGAGAAGGTCGGCAAGGGCCAGCGGTGATGCAAGCAGGGTTTCAAGCGTTCCCCTTTCGCGCTCGCCGGCTATCGTGTCGATTCCCACCGGCCCGGCCATGTAGAGGGGAAAGAGCACGAAAGGCAGAAGGGCGAGATTCGGGCTTTCGATGGAGGAGGGAAGGTACATTCCAAACAGCCCGAGGTAGATCACCACAAGACGGATGAAGCCCCCCCTGCCCAGGGAGCGGGCGAAGGCAAGGTATTCGCGGTGGAACAGGGGACCGATCACCCACCCTCCTCCCGCGCAAGGCTCATGAAAACGTCTTCAAGATCCCTGCCCGCCCTTCCGAACTCCTCCACCCTGTTCCCCTGGGCTATAAGGCTTTCGAGAAGCTCGGGTGCGGGAAGGGGGCTTTCCAGCAGCACGGAGCCGTCTGGTCCCGGGGAGATTACCTCGCCCCCGTGAACGACCGTTCCGCATGTGGTTCTCACAACGAAACCGGGGGAAACGGTGAGGGCCCCCGTTTCCCCGTGAAGTATCCGCTTTCCCCCGTGCACTATGGTAATGCTCGCGCATACCGATTCCGCCTCGGACATGTTGTGGGTCGAGAGAAGGACCGGTCTGTCGCCTGCGCAGTTCCTTATCATGGCCCTGACCTCGGATGCCTTCACGGGGTCGAGGGAGGCCGTGGGCTCGTCGAGCACGACGAGTTCGGAAGGGACTGCGAAAACCCTCGCCATGGCCACTGCCCTTCGATTGCCCGTGGAAAGGTCCTTCACCGGCTTTTGAGCGGCATGGAGCATGCCGAAGGCCTCGAGGGACTTTCGGGCGAGTTCGGCGCAGTCCCGGGGTCCGCAGCCGTAGAAGCCGCACCAGACCTTGAGATTCTCCATCACCGTGAGTGCCGGGACAAGCCCGTCCTCACTGAAGAGAACGGAGATCCGGCGCCTTGTTTCAGGGGCTTTTACGGGGTCGGCCCCAAGGACGCCAACCGTGCCGCCGTCGAGGCGGAGCAGGCCCAGAAGGGCCCTGATCGCGGTGGTCTTCCCGGCGCCGTTCCTTCCCAGAAGGCCGTGCACCCCCCGGGAAGGTATGTCGAGGTCGAACCCGTCCAGGGCCCTCACCGGTCCGTAGGAGACGGTGACGTTCGTGAGCGAGGCGGACGTGCTTCCCATCAGGGCTCCCGGATGACCCGGCAGAGAGCCTTCACCAGATGGTCGAAGAGGAGGGCGCCGTTTTCAACGGAGACCCGGGACATGTCACCGCCCACTCCACCGTCAGGGAAGGCAAGTCTGAATGCGTCGGGGTCCCCGAAGACATCCTGCCAGGGCGGGTACTTTCCGGTGAAGACGCCGGGAGGTTTTCCGCCAAGCAGGAACCACACCATGGATACCTCGGAGGATGTCACGTGATGCCCGCTATCCGGAAAGAGCTCACCCTCCCTTTCCCGGGCGCCGGGAAGCTGCCACCAGCCCAGGTACCGCGGCGACAGTGCGCCGTAATCCATTCTGCAGGCGTCTTCCGCGGCGGTTCGGTTTCCGCCGTGACCGCTTATAATCAGGCATCTGTGAAAGCCGTTCCGCGAGGCCGATTCGAGTATTTCCGAGTAGACCTGTGACAGGGTTCGGGTCGAAAGCGAGAAAGTGCCCGGAAAGCCCAGGTGGGACCGGGAATCGCCGTAGGAGACCACAGGCAGGACAGGTGCTCCGGTTTCGCGGCCCGCTTCGAGGCACAGGTGTTTCGCCACGATGGCGTCGCATCCCAGCGGTGCTTCGGTGCCATGCTGTTCAAGGCTGCCCGACGGCAGCAGCACGGTGCGGGCCGGCAGCCGGGAAGCCTGGTGGGAAATCAGCAGTTCGTATTCCATGGGGGTGAATATATGCAAACCGAAATCAGCGCCGGAGGAAGAACCTGGCTGAGGATCCCCGTGAAGACACGCCTGATCCTGAAGGGTGACGACCTGTCCGATGCCCTATCACAGGGTTTGTCACAGGCGGACATCGCGCCGGGGAAGGACGACATCCTGTTCGTGAGCGAAAAGGCAGTGGGGGCAAGCCAGGGCCGGTACTTCCTTCTCGACGAGGGCGAGGTCAGGCCCGGAAGGCTCGCCGTCTTCCTCTCGCGTCACGTCACGAGGACCCCCGCCGGCATAGGCCTTGGCATCCCTGAAACAATGCAGTGCGCAATCGATGAGTGCGGCGCGGCGAGGATACTGCTGGCTGCGGCAGCGGGGTTCCTGGGGAAGCTGCTGGGCAGGAAGGGCGACTTCTACAGGGTGGCGGGCCCCCGTGCGCGCTCGATAGACGGCCCCACGAACGGCACCCTTCCGCCCTTCAACAGGGCAGTCAGTCTGGCGCCCCTCGATCCTGACGGAGTCGCAAGACAGCTTTCGGAAAGGTTCGGCTGCGGCGCGGCCGTGGTGGACATCAACGACCTGGGGGGCAACATACTGGGAGCCTGGCCGAAAAGCGTCGACCGCGGGCTTCTTGTGGAGATTCTCTCCGACAACCCGCTTGGGCAGGGAACCCAGCAGACCCCGGCCGGAATAGTGCGGCTGCTTCCTACCTGAGCCCGAACACCCTTTCCAGCGCGCCGTTCAGAATCGCGACGATCACCGCCGCCAGAACCGCCCACCAGAAACTTGCAAGATGAAAACCGGGCATCCACCATGCTGCCAGCATCAGTATCAGCCCGCTCACGAGGAACCTTGCAAGACCAAGCGTCAGAATGATCAGGGGACAGGTGATGAGGGAGAGCAGCGGACCCAGCAGAAAGTTGAGCAATCCCACTGCCAGGGCCGTCAGCGCGATGCTCCAGAAACCGTCGAAAACCATCCTCGAACCCAGGATGAGGCTCGTGAGATAGAGGCTGAGCCCTGATACTGCCCACGCCACCACCAGCCCGCCCCTCCTGTTTTCCCTTCTCTCAGCCACGTACGCCCTCCTTCGCGTCGATGCTTGACAGGAATATACGGCTTCACGATAATTCCGACTCCGTTGGCGGGTCGTCCAATGGTAGGACTGCGGACTCTGGATCCGCCTATTGGGGTTCGAATCCCTGCCCGCCAGCCAGACTTTACTTGGGGAGCTTCGGCTCCCCATTCTCATATCAGGAATCATTCACCATGGAGAACAGAGTTGACACCTCCATACTTCATGGTTTTTCAGCTTCGTTCCATGACCCATCGACAGGAGGAAGAACGATCTCCTTGGGCTTATTGCGTACAACCACCTGTGCAATTTATACTTATGCTGCATCAACCCAATCGCATTAGCATGTTTCCGAAAGGTGGTAATAATGTTTGTTGTCATGATGGTGATACTGGGGCTGCTGGATACGGAAACCGGTTTCCCCCGGGAAGAGTTCCTTCACGGTTACAGCACCGGGTCTCTTTCGCCCGGTTATGACGCAGGCCAGGGGGAGTGGACCGGCAGCGGCCCATGGGGAGGCAACCTGAGGGCACTTGTTCCCGCAGTTGGCAACAACAGCATCGTCCTTGCGGCATGCGGCTACTCAATGGCGTCCGATGCGGGCGGTGTGTGGAGAAGCACGAACGGTGGGGTCACCTGGAACGGAACGAGCCTCTACGGCATTCAGGTCAACGACGTTTGCGCGGCGCCCCCATCAACATTCTACGCCGCGACACGCACGGGCCTTTACGTGTCGACCGACAATGGTGAGAACTGGTCGGTGGTTCCGGGAATGCCTTCTGCCTACGTCATCAAGATCGGCGTCTCCCAGGCCAACCCCGATGTCCTCATAGCCGGGCTTTCGTCGAACACCGGGATAAGGCGTTCCACGGACGGCGGAGCCACGTGGCACGAGGTCGGCCTGAGCACAGGGTTCATGAAGGGTTTCGGGTGCGACCCGAACCACCCCGACACCATGTACGTGGCCATGTCCGGCCTTGCCCAGCCGCTCTACCGAACCACCGACGGCGGCGCTTCATGGAGCCCGATGGGGCCTGCCGGCTCCGGCTGGGGGCTTCTCGTTGCGCCCTTCGGTTTCGCTGAGACCATGATCCTTACCCACAGCGACGGCTTCTACATGACCGGTAACTACGGAAACAACTGGGATCTTGTGGTTCCGGGAACAAGTTACGCCCCCGCTGCCTGCGACGCCTCGAACCTTTACGCCCCCGTTATCGGCGCCGGCGGTGTTTACGAAAGCACCAACGGGGGTTCGAACTGGTATCTCAACACTTCGGGGATCACGGCTTCCTACTGGCAGGCCGGGTGCACAACCTCGGCGGGATACCTTGCCGGTCACAACGGCGGCATCTACAGAACGCTGTTCACGGGCAACGAGTACCAGGTGTCGCAGCAGGGCATCGGAAACGCCTACATCCATACCGTTTCCTACATCTCCGCAACAGGGACCCTCTTCGCCGCAGGTGAGTACCACGGTCTCTGGACCAGCACCGATGCAGGCGAAACCTGGGAGATAACAAACCCCGGCCCCGGCAACTGGACCATCTACGACATCGCCCCTGGCTCGGACCTTCACTATCAGGGACCGGTCATGTACGCCGCGACAGCGTCCGGCGTTTACAGGTCCGACGACTGGGGCGACAGCTGGGCGATCGCCGGTTTCAGCGGCACACAGGTCTCGAGCGTGGCGTTCGACCCGGCCGACCCTGACCGGGCGTGGGCAGGAACGGCCACGACAGGCGTCCACTACACAACCGACGGCGGACAGAGCTGGACCCCCGGCTCGGGCCTGCCGTTCGCCCTGTACCCATCGCTTGAGCTGGTGGACCTCGAGGGCGGAGGCCTTCGGGTGCTGGTTTCCTTTCAGCAGAGCGCCACGGCCGTGTACTGGTCCGATGACGGCGGAGCGACGTTCAACGCGGCTCCCGTGCCCGGTTCCTACCATCCCCGCCTCTCCGCCCGCTGGGGAGACGACGCGATGGCCTACCTGTCCACCGACGGCGGCATCCATCGTTCGTGGGACCGGGGTGCGACCTGGGAGCAGTGTCCGGGATCCTCGGGAATGTCATGGGCGGTCCTGGGAGAGCTGGACGACAACGTCTTCAACGGAACCGGAAGCTCCGGCGTGAGATGGAGCCCCGACCTGGGCGACACATGGCAGCCTCTGAACACGGGCATCGAGAACCGGTGCGTATGGGACATCACCTACGGCGCAACACCGGGACAGCTCTTCGCCGGCCTTCGGGGTTTCGGCGTGGTGGAACTGACGGAAGACCAGCTGGGCATCGCAGGACCTTCCCCTGCCGTTCTTTCGGTGAACGCAAGGCCGAACCCCGCGAGCGGCCCTGTAACGCTTTCGGTCTCGGGCTCAGGCAGCGGACCAGTGACCCTGAGGGTTTTCGACACCGCGGGCAGGGTTTGCGCCACCCTTGATGGATTCGGTGGAAGCGCTGTGTGGACGCCCGGCGAAGGAATTCCTGCGGGAGTGTACCTGGTAAAGGCTTTCTCGGAGAGCGGAACGGCCGTTTCGAGGGTGGTGCTTCTGCATTGATCCCGGGTCCTCAGGACTCCACGTGCTCGGCAAGGTCGACGGGATGGATCTCCTCGATGTTCTCTTCCATGGCGATCATTCCGAGAAGCCTGCCTGAAGAATCCCGCAGTGGCTGGGCGATGACTGTGCATGCGCCGGAAAGGATCCGCAGCAGAGCGGGTCTGGCCCCTCCCCTTTTCCAGTTCTCGACGGCTTCAGCGAGGGGGATCTGGTCTTCGGTGTGAAGGATGTTCGAAAGCTCCCGGCCCCTGACATGCTCGGGGGGGATCTCCATTTCACGCGAGAGCACGGGGTTGATGTAAACGACCATGCCGTCGGAATCGGTCACGATGATCCCGCGGTTCTCGGCCTCGAGGACCGCACGGAAGAGGGCTCCGTTCCTTCTGAGCTCCTGCTCGGCCCTGTGTCTGCTGATGGCAAGGGCAACGTGCTCGGAGACCCTGGCGAACAGAACGAGGTCTTCGGGGGAGTAGGCGTTCACCATCTCGTAGCTCTGGGTTGCCAGCACACCCCAGACCCCAGAGGAATCACGGAGGGGAACGCCCATCCACTGCTCGGACGGCGAGCCGACTTCCCTGAGCCTGCCCTGCGCAAGAAGCTCGGAGTATGCTGCCCTGTCCACCAGACGGGGTTCACCGGTGGTGCGGACTAGGTCGGTCAGCGTTCCATCCATGTAGCCTGGTATCGTAAACCCCACTGCGCCGTCCTGCTGGTCGATGGCGTACGGGAAGGAGTAGGAGTTGTCAGTCGGGTCGTAGAACGCGAAGTAGAGGTTTGGGGTGTAGAAAAGCCTGGACATCTGGTAGTGTATCTCTTCAAGAAGCCCGAAGAGCGACTGCGCGGTAACCGCCGCGTCGGTTATCGCATAGAGGACGGACTGAACGGTCTCGGCCTTCTGCCTCTCCGCGACTTCGAGGACCAGCATGTCGTTGGCCCTGGTGAGCTCCGCCGTCTTCTCGTCCACCATCTCCTGAAGACGGTTTCGGTACCTTCTCAGTTCCTCCTCGGCTTCCTTCCTCTTGGTTATGTCGAGGATCACGGCATCGAAGACGAGTGTTTCGCCGGACTCGCCTGAAACACCGTACGCGCTTATGGAAACCCACAGCCTGCCTTTGTCCCGGCGCATCCACTGGGCTTCCATCCCGGAGACCGTGTCGTTGTCCATCAGGTTCTGCAGCATCCGTTCCCTGTCCGAGGGATCGACCCACGTGTCGCCGATGCTGGCGTTGAAGAGCTCGTACTCGTTGTCGTAGCCAAGCATGTCCACCAGAGGCCTGTTAACGGAGATGATGTTGCCGGACCTGGCCGCCCTGAAGAAGCCCACGGGAATGCCTGGTGAAATGGTCACGAGCGAGAGGTTGCGGTCGCGAAGGGTCTGCTCCATGAAGCCCTTCTCGGTTTCATCCCTGAAGCTGGCTAGAACCATGTCTCCGTCGGACTCCCCGAGCCGGAACAGGGAAACCCTGAAAATGAACCTGTACTTGTCTGTGTTCAGGGCAAGGCTCACGGGGGAAGTCCGGCCCTGCAGCTCAAGCTCGTAGAGAAGCGAGGGAAGGACCCCCTCGGACTGCTCCATACCCGCCAGGACCTTGTCCAAAGAGAGCTCGCGGCTCTCTCCAAAGGCGCCGACAAAGGCCTGATTGGCATCCACGAGCTTCAGGCGGCTGTCGAAGACGGCCAGCGCAGTGTCGTCCATGAACCTGGCGTAGTATTCGAGAGGATTCACCCGCTGCCCCCCTTCCCCGTTGAATCTAAAGGACGGCGGGCTGCGGCGTCATGCCCGCCGCAACCCGCATTTCCGGGAGAGTGTCCGCTGCAGGGGACCGGGACCTTATGCCGTGACTTCACACTCCCTCTTCGCCTTCCTGGCCAGCTTCGTTCCGAACACCACGTAGATGCAGGGCTCGACGAGAAGTGTGAGTGCAGTGGCCGCCACCATGCCGAAGATCACTGTGACTGCCATGGGCGCCCATGATTCGGCGCCTTCGCCTATGCCCAGGGCGAGCGGAAGCATGGCCAGGATTGTGGTAAGGGCCGTCATGAGGATGGGTCTCATTCTCACCCGCGCAGCCTCGGTCACCGCTTCCTCGATGGAAGGGGCTCCCCTTCTTAGAAGCTGGTTCGAGTAGTCCACGAGAACGATACCATTGTTCACAACGATACCCGCAAGCATCAGCATTCCAATGAGGGACATCACGGAAAGAGGGATGCCCGTTATCAAAAGACCCAGAACGACACCGATGACCGCCATTGGCACGGTGAAGATGATGATGAACGGTTCCAGCAGTGACTCGAACTGGCTCGCCATGACCATGTACACGAGAAGGGCGGCGACGACAATGGCAATGCCGAGGTAGAGGAAGGTCTCCTGCTGGTCCTGCATCTCTCCGCCGTACTCCACCCTGAGGTTGTTTATGTTGGCCTGCTCGACGACCCTGCGAACATCGGAGGCGACCTGGCCGAGGCTTCTGCCCGCAACACTGCAGTTGATGGTTATCGACCTCTGCTGGTTGGTGCGCTGAATACTCGTGGAAACCATGCGTTCGGTGAAGGTTCCCAGCCCCGTTGCAGGCATTCCCGCTACAGGAAGGTAGTCGAGGTCTTCCCGCGAATCCTTCAGATAGTCGGGATACCTCACGATTATGTCGTATTCCTCCCCTTCCTCCCTGAGAACGCCGGCATTGGTTCCCCTGAGGCCGGTGCTCATCTCCGAGGCGATGAAGGAGGGGCTCAGGCCATGAAGAACCATGGCGTTGTAGTCGGGGCGGAACGAAAGCTCGGGCATCAGGTCGTCCATGGAGGTGGTGACATCCCTTACCCCATCGACATTGCTGATCACATCGCGGATCCTCTCACCCTCGGCAACGAGCTGGTCGAGATCATCGGAATAGACCTTCACCTCGATGGGGCTGCCACCCATGAAGTTCCCGCCTGAGATATCGTAGGTGAGCCCGGGAACCTCGTCGAGAACGGTCCTGACCCTTTCCTCGTACTCCTCCAGGGAGAGGCTCCTCTCGTTCACTGGAACCATCCTGAACATCATCTCAGCGGACCAGCTTCCCGATGACCCTCCAAAAACCGCTCCGATCCCCTCTTCCTGCCCAACCTGGGCGTACCAGGTTATGAGGTCGTCCTCTTCGAACAGTTTGGGAAGGGTGTCTTCAAGCGCCCTTATCATGGCGTCGGTCTCCTCGAGCCCGGTCCCTATCGCCGCGGTCATGTCAATGCTGATGAAACCGTTGTCGTTCTCGGGAATGAACTCGGTCTTTATCAGCTGGAACATCGCCAGGCACGCTACGAGAAGCCCCAGTGTGGAAAGTATCACGAGCTTCCGCTTCCTGACCATGCGGACCGCGAGTTTATGGTAACTCGTCTCCCACCCTTCAGTTATCTTCCTGACCCTCTCTGCGAGGCTTCCCGTTTTATGGGTCGGGATCAGGCGCTCGGCGAAGGAACTGAGCAGCGGTACGAGGCTCAGAGCCACGAAGAGCGACACGATAAGGCTGAAAACGATGGTTAGGACCATCTCCTTGAACATCTGGCCGGCGAGACCGGGGACGAAAAGTATCGGCACGAATACAGCCAGGGTTGTGAGTGTGGAGGCCGTTATCGCCATGCCAACCTCCTGCGAGCCTTCTACAGCTGCGGTGCAGGCGTTCTTTCCCATGGTCCTGTACCTGTAGATGCTCTCCAGGACGACGATGGAGTTGTCCACCAGCATCCCTACAGCGAGCGCAAGCCCGGCCAGCGAGATCATGTTCAGGTCAACATCGGAAAAGTGCATAACGGCAAATGTTGTGATTATCGAAACGGGAATTGCGGCTCCTGCGATGAACGATCCCTTCGGTGACCTGAGAAAGAAAAGAAGGACAAGAAAGGCTAGTATGGAAGCCTGGACGGCGGTGTTTGCAAGGTTCGAGATGGACTGCTGGATGAAGTCGGACTGGTCCCACATGATGTACGGGACGACCTGTCCGGCGTACTCCCTCTCCACGGCATCGAGCTCGGCGCGTATTCCATTGCACACGTTCACCGTGTTGGCGTCGCTTCTTCTCTGTACGATGCCGAACAGCGAGGGCTGGCCGTCCATCCTTATGTACTGGGTGACCTCCTGCTCGCCGTCTATCACATCGGCCACATCGCGAAGCAGCACGGGACCGTGCATCCCGGCGCCCACGACCATCTGGGAAAGCTCGGACAGACCGGCGATGCTGGATTCGACCCTGACGCTGATGTTCAAACCGCCGCTCTCAAGGTCTCCCGCCGGCATGTCGTTCCTGGCCTGGGCAATGGCTCCCGTGACCTGACCAAGGGTAATCCCGGCGGACTGAAGCCTCGCTGGATCGACCTCGATGTGGATCTCCCTGACCTGGCCGCCGAGCGTACTCACCGAGCCGACGCCGGGCTGCCTGGCGAGCCTTGGTTCGATCTCGCTCTCCAGAAGGCTTCTCAGGGCGAAATCGTCGAGCAGGGGGCTTGAGAAGCCTATGAACATGATGGGCTGAAGGCTGGGATCGAGCGCGAGGACCAGTGGGTCGGAGGCGTCTTCGGGAAGAAGGTCCTCGTAAAGGTCGAGCTGCCTTCTGATATCGGTTTCGGCCTGGCTCAGGTCGTGACCCCACTCGAACTCGGCCATGATCACGCTGATGCCGTTCGAGGAGGTCGAGGTGATCTTCTTGACACTGGAAACACGGGAAGCGGCCTCTTCCAGCGTACGGGTGACCAGGTTCTCCATCTCCTCGGGGCCTGCCCCTGTCATGGAACTCATCACAACGATCATGGGGAACTGGACCTTTGGGTAGAGGTCGATACCCAGCTGGGTCAGGCCGAAAAACCCAACTCCAAGCATGAAGATGAACAGCATCAGGAAGGTTATCCGCCTTCGTACCGATACACTGGAGAGGCTCATTGCTCCACCACTTCCACGGGGCTGCCGTCGATGACGCTGTTCTGACCCACGATGATCACGGAGTCGCCGGGAACGATACCCGAAACTATCTCGACCATACCGTGGCTTCGAATGCCAGTCGTGACCTCCCTCAGTTCGGCTCTGCCGTCCTGGACCACGGCGATCTGGAACCCCGACCTTGTGCGTCTGAGAACCCTTTCGGGGTAAACGACTGCATCATCTGACGTGCGGGTGATGACGGCAACCCTTCCGCTGAGCCCGGGGCGGAGCACGCCCTCGGTGTCGTCGAACCGAACCTCGACGGATACGAGGCCGCTTATGGGGTCGACCGAAGGAGAAACGGCGGTGACAACCCCAGGGATCGACATGTTGTCGAGCGCACCAACGGTCACGTACGCGGCCTGTCCCACTTCGAGGCTGTAGATGTCGCGTTCGGGGAGAAGGATACGCGCCAGGACACCTCCGTTGCCGCTGATGGAGATCAGCGGGGAAGCGCCTGAGGAGGAGTTACCGGCCCTTGCCCAGATCCTTCCTATCCTTCCGGAGAAGGGAGCCGCTATCCAGGCGTTGTCACGTGCGGTGCGGGCCTGCGTGTAACCGGCCTGGGCCTGCGAGAGCTGGGCGGTTGCGGCTTCGAGCCCCGTCCGCACCGCATCAAGGTCCTGTGCGCTTACCGCGCCTGCTTCGTAAAGGGCTTCAAGCCTCTCGAAGTTCGCCCGGGCGTTCTCCTGGTTCGCCCTGGCGGCACTGAGCCCCGCCAGCGCCGCTGACGAACCGGCACCGGCCTGCTGGTCGGTATCCATTTTAATGAGACGCTGACCCGCCTCGACAAAGTCTCCCTCGGAGACCAGCACTTCCTCGACCCTGCCCGGCATGGAGGGGTAGATAAGCGCTTCTTCGGCGCCTTCCAGCCGGGCGCTGGCGTAGGATTCGGTGGAGATTGTTCCCGATGCCGCAGGTTGAACGACCACCCGGATCGTCCTCTCCTCTTCTTCGCCGGCCGGTCCGCAGGCCGTGAAGGCTGAAACGAGGGCAAGAATGAGGATCGGTATCGAGGGGCTGAACGCAAACTTGTTTTTCATTCCAGATCTTCTCCGTCCAGGGTCAGAATGCCCATGGCCGCCGCAAGTCCGGCCTCAGCGGTCTTCATGCCGTAAAGGGCCGAAGCGTAGTTTGTTCTTGCCTGTGTGTGGGCCAGGAACGCCTGGTCCATCTCCAAACGGGTGATCAGACCGGCTTCGTACGAGACAACCGCAATACTCAGCGCTTCCGCCGCCAGTTCCACTGTTGCTGATGCAGCGTGCACGGTCTGCCTTGCTTCGGCCAGCCTGTTCCAGGCCTGGACAAGGGCCAGTTCGGAATACCTTGCGAGATCGGCTGCCCTGGCGTTGGCGGCCATGCGGTCAGCTCTTGCTCCGCGATAGGCAGCGTAGTCGGAGATCCCCCTAACGACCGGGATCGAGACCGAGATTGAATGGGTGAGGTTCCTGCTGTAGATGGTGCCGTCGATGTCTTCGATCTCATCAGCGCCTCCCTGGTACATCAGTGATGTCTGGAAGGCAACGGTCGGCCCGAAGGCAGCGGCTGCGTGCCTGACCCCTGCGTCACCCATTTCGCGAAGGACCTCCGCCGTGAAAAGCCCGGGGCTGTTGGCGAGCATCACGCTCCTGGCCTCTTCGAGTGAGGACGGCAGAGTGATGGGAAAGGGATCGGTCAGGTCGCCCTCGACCACGGCCGGAACGTCACAGCCGGTTCCGATGGCCACGGCGAGCGCGGCACAGGCGTTTTCGAGCCCCGCCGCCGCAGAGATGGAATCGGGTTTGCGGTTTTCGTAGGCCACCTGGTTCTGAAGCAGCTCGAACCGGCTGATGGTTCCGGCCCCGTACCTGGCCTCAGCCAGCCGGTACCCTTCCCGCGCAACGTCGAGCGCCTCGGTGGAGACATCCAGCAGCATTTCGGAGAGAAGAACGCCGTAGAACGACGCAATGACCTGCTGAACAGCCCCAATCTCGATGGATGCGAGGTCGTGTTCGGCAAGCTCGCGTGATATGCCGGCCATGGACGAGCCGGTTACCGCCTGGGGCACCAGGATCGGGACCGAGGCCGTCAGGCCGTACTGGCTCTGGTAGGTGGTTCCGGTCTGGATCTCCCCGAACCCGGGGATTTCGAAGCCCGAGATGTCCTCGTTCTTCTGGTAAGCCAGCACTGCGTTCACCTGGGGCAGGAACCATGTCGATGCAGCCCTTGCGCCCCAACGGGCGCTTTCAAGGGATTCTCTTGCAGCCAGGACATCACCCCTGCTCGATAGTGCTATTTCCACCGCCTCGGAAAGGGAGAGCGACAGTGCCGGCAATGAGAGCACTGTCAGTATCATTAATGCTTTGATCATTCTGTTCTCACCTTTTCGCATTTTATGCCATTGATGACGATGTCGGTAACATCTTCCACAAGCTGCTCCATGAGTTTTGCGTTGGCGGTGTCGACGTGCTTCTTCTCAAGGGCGCCCTCTATGACCGAAGCCAGCACTGCGAGCACGAGACCCGGTTTGATGTCGGGTCTCAGCTCTCCATCCCTGACCGCCCTGTCGAACACGGGCTGGAAAACCTCCTGGAAGAACCGTCTGCCGGAGACCTGCATGTCGCAAAGCCTCCAGCTCTCCTGCAGAAGGTTGTCCCATGCTTCGGCGTAGGTGGCGTTCTCGCGCTGAATGCGAAGACGGGTCAGCATGAACCTTTTCAGGGCCTCGCGCACCGAGATGTTCTCGGGGAACGAACCGCTGAAGGCCTCGCGCGCCTTCTCGAACATGTGGTCGACAAGGGCGTTGTAAAAACCGCCCTTGCTTCCGAAATAGTAGTAGACCATGGGTTTGGTGACCCCTCCCAGGGCTGCCACCTCCTCCATCTTTATGTCGGTGAACCGCTTTTTCGAAAGCAGCTCGACACCTGAATCGAGCAGTTTCTCCCGGTTCCCCCTGGGATCTGTCATCAAACCCTCCAGACATCCTTACTTACCCGTAAGTAACATACGGTGGGTTCCCGTTCCGTCAAGACGGTGAGATCAGGGGGGAACACTTTCAAAAAAAACTAGCTATATTAAGCGTTATGCCTTGAACCGTTTCACGAAAAAGCCCTCTACCGGGCATCACCTGATTGGGGATCCATCCGATGAAGTTCTTCCTCCTGGCCCTGGCGGCATCCACGGCACTGGCCGCTTCCTACGATTTCCAGTTCTCCCTCGACCCCGCCGTGGTGCAGACCATGGACTTCAGGGGGGAGACGATAGTCTTCATTCCCGAAGGCGCCGTCGCATTCGATGCAGGCTTTCCAGCTCTTCCAGCCCTCTCCCGCAGCTTCGTGATACCCCAGGGGGAAACCCTTCAGAGCGTCGACATCGAGGTTCTCTCATCCGTGAACCTCGGCACGTTCCAAATCGCTCCGGCATACGTCGGAATACTCGGAGCACCCATTCCCGCCATCATCCCGCGCTCCCCGGTGTATGGAGGTTTTGAGCCGTTCCCCTCGAACCCCGTGCTGGGCTTCAACACAGGGAACAAATCGGGATTCCGGATCGCTTCGTTCGAAATGTCGCCCTTCTCCTGGAACCCTTCCGACGGCACTCTCACGCTTGTCACCAGCGCCGTGGTAACCGCTTCCACTTCGTCTGACCCTTCCGTCGAACGCCTTGCCCTTTCTCCCCGCCAGATCGACATGGCCGTTCAGGGGCTTCATTCAATCGTGGACAACCCCGAAATGCTCGAGATCTGCGCTCCGGCATCCCGTGACACCGACGGCCCTGTCTGGGTGGTCATTGCCGACGAAAGCCACGAGAGCATTCTCGCCCCCCTCGTGAACCACAGGCTTTCCACCCACGGCTCTGCTGCACTCAGAACCCTTCAGTGGGTTTACGCCACCTACGAGGGTGACGACACACAAGAGCAGATCAGGAACTACCTCATCGACGCCTACGAGAACCAGGGCCTCGTTTACGCCCTTGTAGTCGGCGACTTCGGCGAGACCAACAGGGTGAGCAGCCTTACCGTCAGCGGCAACACCCTCAACTCCACCTCAGACCTTTACTACAGCGACCTCGACGGCACATGGGACGCCAACGGCAACGGGCTCTACGGCGAGCTCAACGACGGCGTGGACTACTACTCCGACATCTACGTGGGTCGCTTCAGCGCCAACAACCCGACCTGGATCACCACCATGGTGAACAAGACCATTGCCTACGAAACCACCGCCCCGCAGGGCGATTGGCGCACCACTGCGCTTCTTGCCGGAGCGGGTCTGTGGCCCGATGTGGGCTACTGGGGCAGCTTCGTCTGCGACTCGATATCGAACAGGATCCCCTCGAACTGGACGATCCACAAGCTCTACGAGACCTGGGCAGGCCACCCCAACAACCAGATCGAGCTTGTGAACCAGGGCGTATCCTTCGTTGGTCCGCAGGGACACGGCTTCAACAACGGCGTGTACTGGTACGACCACGCTCCCACAGACATCTTCAGCTCCGCGAACTACACTGAAATGAGCAACATTGAGATGCTGCCCGTGTTCCACAGCATCGCCTGCCTGGCGGGCAAACTCTCCTCCCCTGCCTGCCTCGCCGAACGGCTCATGCTCTGGGCAACCGGTGGCGCTGTGGCCGTCATGTTCAACAGCGACAACGGGTGGGGCTCCCCGCCCAGCATGGGCGCCAGCGAATGGCTCGAGCTCTACTTCGCCGACCAGCTCTGGGTGAACGGCCAGAATGAGATAGGCGTTGCCCAGGCGCTTGCAAAGGATGCATTCAAGTCCGGCGTCAGCGTTGGCATGAAGCTCTGGGTGATACAGGAGAACAACCTCCTGGGTGACCCCGCCCTGCTCTTCGCTCCGGCCCAGCTCGGTATGGAAGAGGGCGAAGGCTACGGTGAGGGTTCAAGCCCGATCCTTGGGAACCCCAGCCCCAACCCCGCGCGGAACGGCGCTTCGGTCGCACTTACCATGCCGGCCCAGGGCATGGTCGAATTGACCATGTACGACCTTTCCGGCCGCGCGGTAAGAAGCATCGGCCAGGAAGCCCTTTCAGCCGGGCTTCACACGTTCGCCATCAACACCGCCGGGCTTCCGGCGGGATTCTACCAGGTGGTTGCCCGGACCGGGTCCGGAATGGACGCCGCTTCCCTCGTGATCCTTCCCTGACAAAGGTCAGAAAAGCCCGGTAACCTCGCCTTCGGCGGAGATCTCCATGGTCTCCGCCGCCGGCGTTCTCGGCAGCCCGGGCATGCGCATGATGTCGCCCGTTATGGGCACAAGAAAACCCGCCCCCGAACTGATGACGATCTCACGCACGGTGACGATGAAGTCCTTGGGCCTTCCCAGAAGGTCGGGGTTGTCCGACAGTGAATTCTGTGTCTTGGCGATGCAGACAGGCAAACCCGCGTACCCGAACTTCGTAAGCAGCCTGAGGTCCTCCCTGGCATCAGGGGTGAAACTGATGTGGGAAGCGCCGTAGATCTCCCTTGCCACCTTTTCGATCTTCTCCTCGACCGGCAGCGACCAGTCGTAGAGTGGTTTGAACGCTTTCCCTGGACAGCGCGAGGCTTCCACGACCTTCAGGGCAAGGTCGGTCATCCCCTCGCCGCCCCGCAGAAATCCCTCGCCTATCGCCACCGGCACCGAAAGGCTTTCGCAACGGTCCGTGACGACTTTCAGCTCATCCGCCGTGTCAGTCGGAAACCTGTTCAGACAAATGACTGCGGGTACCTGGAATTTGGCGATGTTCTCGATGTGTTTCTCCAGGTTCGCGAGCCCGCGTGAAACAGCCCCCGGATCGGGAGTGGAAAGGTCCTTCTTCTTCACGCCTCCGTGCATCTTGAGAGCCCGGCATGTTGCCACCAGAACCACCGCGCACGGCGCGAAGCCTCCGTATGGGCATGTGATGTCAAAGAACTTCTCGGCGCCGAGGTCGAAGCCGAAGCCGGCCTCGGTCACCGTCCAGTCGGCGTGGGCCATGGCCATGCGTGTGGCTATGATGGAACTGCACCCGTGGGCGATGTTCGCGAAGGGTCCGCCGTGAACGAACGCCGGAGAGCCCTCGAGGGTCTGCACCAGGTTGGGTTTAATGGCATCCTTCAAAAGAAGGGTCATCGCACCGGCCACACCGATGTCCCTGGCCATGACAGGCTGACCCGCGCCGGTGTAGCCCACCAGTATCCGGTCCAGCCTCTCATGCAGGTCGGCAAGGCTTCGCGACAGACACAGGATGGCCATTACCTCGCTGGCGGCTGTTATGTCGAAACCCGTCTCGCGTGGAACGCCCTGCCTTCGCCCCCCAAGGCCGATGACCGCCGAGCGCAGTGACCTGTCGTTCATGTCAAGCACCCTGCGAAGGCTCACCGTGCGGGAATCAAGGTTGGACGGGCTTCCCCAGTACAGGTGGTTGTCCAGCGCCGCTGCCAGAAGGTTGTGCGCGGCCCCAACCGCATGGATGTCGCCGGTGAAGTGGAGGTTGATGTCTTCGGCGGGAACGACCTGGGAGTATCCCCCACCGGCTGCCCCGCCCTTCATGCCGAAAACCGGGCCGAGAGACGGCTCGCGGATGGCGCAGCAAGCGGTTTTTCCAAGTTTCCGAAGCCCGTCGGTAAGGCCGATCGTCGTCGTCGTCTTCCCTTCGCCCGCCGGGGTGGGGGTGATGGCGGAAACAAGGATCAAACTTCCCTTCTTCCCTGTTTCACCAAGTTCGAGATCGATCTTCGCCTTGTATCTGCCGTAGTGCTCGAGGTGCTCTGGTGCAACTCCCAGTACACCAGCGATCTCCTCGATGGGTCGTATCTCGGCCCGGGCGGCTATTTGGGAATCGGATGGAAAAGCCATGAAAATCCCTTCTTCCTAGAAGCCGTTCGTGCTTGTTTTCTCGGGAGGCTCCACATTCACACGCTCCCGGGAGGGATGGATCACCTCTTCAAGGGTGGCCCCGGCCGGAAGTCCAAACCCTGCAAGAGGGAAGACAGCATATGAGGGAACCCCTTTGATCCTGCCGGATACTACACATTGCGCAGTACCTGACAACTCGGCCCGCTCCCTGGCTTTCCGGATGGCCTGGTTCAGATCGTGAAGGATCATGCCGCCTCCCTCCTCGTATAATGGCTATGAACAGGGCCGCGGGCAAGAAAGGGAACATGAGAACGAAGATCCTGCTTCTTCTGACGGCGGGGATGCTGCTTCTGGGATGCACTCCCGGCGATGGGGGCGGTTGAGGAGCGTTTCGAGCCGGAGGGGTCCTCCAGCCCGAAACCTCGGAAACCACCGATACCACCAGATAGGGAAGAGGGAGGGTTTACCCCTCCCTCAAAAGGCTTGAGTCAGAACATTCCCCGTGGGGGTGGTGCCATTCCCTCGCGGGGATGATCAAGCCCTTCAAACCTTCTTCCGTGCTCTTCCCGCATGGCGGCAAGTTCGTCCAGCTGCTCCCGTGTGAGTATCCCGTGGATCTCGCCAAGCGCGCCGGCGATGATGCCGTTCGCGAGCCGCATCTTCTCAAGCCTCTCATCGAGCATCGACTCGAATTCGCGTGAATCGAATTCGCTCGAACAGAAGTACTCCATCAATACGGGCCTCTCGTCTTCCCGGTCCGCTATGCCGGCAAGCTCAGCTTCCATTTCCTCCATGACCCCGAGAATCAGGTCCCTCTGGGATTCGGAAAGATTCAGGCGTTCCATGGCATGAAGGAAGCGGCCGATCAGGGGATGCCCCTCCCTTTCACCGGGACCACCACCCATGGGCTGGGCGGACACGAGTGAGGACGCGAGAAGCATCGTTGCGGTAACCATCCACATTGTCTTTCTCATCTCTGACTCCTTTCGTGCTCATGGCACGCAGGAAAGATGGCCAAAGGAACATTCGCCCGTGTTGCAGGGATGTAACGGAATGTAACAGGTCGACTGCCTCGGAATTGCAGGGTTGGAGGCCTTTGCCTATGGTACGGGACTGAACGGACCATAACGGATCACAGGTACCGGGAGGCACCGATTGAGAATCCGAGCACTTTGGAGGACCGCAGCGATACTGCTTCTTGCTTCTCCGGAAGTGGTCTTCGGAACCGCTTTCGGGTGCCGCCGGGAGAACCCGGCCCGCTCCTTTCCCGTCTCCCACTTCACGATCAACGCGCCGCTCGGACCTTCCGAGGAGATTCATCGGACAATCGACCTGCAATCCGACTTCGCATGGTTGTTCCCCGTGAAGGATGACCTGTTGGCAGGTCCGGGAGTGTTCGTCGGCGCCTGGCGCAACGGAGGATGGCACTCACGGTGGGGGCTCGAAGCAACGGGCAACCTTTACCTTTCCGGATCGTCCCATCTCAGTGTCTCACCGGGGATCATCGTTTCAGACAGCCCCTTCCCGGACGGGTTCGCCGGTTTCACCCTGGGAGTGGGGCTGGGTATCAACGACTGGGCCGGGCTGTCTTCCCGGGTGGATCTCACAAGGACCCCGGAATCATCGTACGAGCCCGAGTTCCATCTTGGTCTGAGGCTGGGCTCCATTCCCGGACTGGCAGCCACGACCATTGCCGGAGCAGCGGGAGCGATTGCCTGGCTTGAAAGCGAAATGGAATGATGAAGGACAGCCAAAACCTTAAACCCACTGTATTCGTTGACGCCGACGCATGCCCGGTGAAGCAGGAGATATACCGGGTCGCCGCACGCTACGGCCTCCTTGTAAGGGTTGTGTCCAACTCCTGGATGCGCGTTCCCGATTCAGACCGAATCGAGCTCGAGGTGGTGGAAAAGGGCGAGGGTGTCGCTGACGACTGGATTGCCGAGCGCTCGGGGCCGGGCGACATCGTTGTAACCGGCGACATTCCGCTGGCCTCACGGTGTCTGAAGAACGGATCATCGGTTCTGGGCAACACGGGCAGACCCTTCACGGAAGACAACATTGGCGACGTGCTTGCCACCAGGAACCTGTTCGCCGACCTGAGGGAGCAGGGCATGACCATACGGGGTCCATCCCCCATGAGCGGACCCGACCGGTCACGGTTCCTTCAGGCCATGGATGTGCTTGTAAACAAACTGCTGCGCGATGCGGCAAGGAAGGCCGGGGCACCATGCGGCACCCCGGCCGGATGAATCAGAACCCTGCGGTGATCCCAAGGTTGATGAAGGCAACGCTCTTCTCGTACTGGTGCCCGGCGTAGTTGCCGGTTCCTTCCCCGTCCTCCATGAAGGCGTTTGCTGCCGAGAAGACCACTCCAACGTTCTCGGATGCCGCGTAACGCACCCCGCCGCCAAGCATGCTGTAGTTCACCATGTACTCGAAGTCGGTGAAGGTCTCGGGACCCCCGCCAAGATCGGAGAAAAGGTATCCCAGCCCCAGCTCGAACCGGGGGCCTGCCTTCCACTGAACGCTGCTGCCGGCCTCCCACCCGTCTTCGTACTGGTCGGAAAGGCCGTCGTCCTCGCCCTGGTCTGCGGCGCCCGTGAAGTAGTAGTTGCCCATGACGCCGATGGTCACGGTGGGCTTGACCTCGAACTGCATGCCCATACCAAGGACAGCCGGCAGGTCCCGGCGCTGAAGGGCGCCGTCGGCCAGCTCGGGGATCAGGGCGGCCCAGGTGTTCTGCGCGGTTTCGGCCTCCCACTCAAGGGGGGTGCTTGTCTCGTAGCGGACCGCAACGTTCACCCCGTTGGCCGGCATGAAGGAAACACCGATTATCCCGGCCATGCCTGAAGCCTCGCGGGTGCACTCCAAAGCGGCTTCGGTAGAACCGACCACCGTTCCGCTGTCGATGTTCACGATCGCGAATTCGGCACTGGCCTCGTAGTCACGAACGCCCTTGGTGAACCTGCCCGCAAGTGAGGCGGAAAGGGTCGGGGTGATGCGGTAGGCAGCGCCAACGGTTCCCGCGTAGTATGCCGCACCCGCCTCGATGTAGCCTTCCGTCATCGTGGCGATGTAGCTGGACCCGTACTGGTACTGGACAAGGCCGGTCTGGAGAACGGGCATTATGGGAAGCCCGTTTTCGTACTCGAGGGTTCCGCCGCCGGCGGGAATGGTGAAGGCGCCGAAGGCTGCAAGGTCGCCGGTCCGGTAGACGGCGTAGAAGTTGGGCAGGAAGGGCGTGGGCTTCGTGGTCTCGTACTCGGTCTCTTCCGCAGATCCCAGAGGCACCGCCGTTATCACGTAGTCCTTCGCGATGTACTGGGCGCTGGCGTTAACATGAAAGCCCTCGTCGAGGTGAACGAGACCTGCCGGGTTGTAGGTCACGAGATCGGCCCCGTCAATCGCGGCGTTCCTGGCCACGGCCATGAAGTAGTCGGCGCTTCTTCCGCCCAGGTAGTCGATGTGCCCGGCGTACGCGAACGATGCCGCCAGAACGGTCAGAACAAAAACCTTCTTCATTGATTCCTCCCCTCTTTTCCTTGAAAACTCAGAACCCCAGAAGCAGAACCCTCGGATAGTCAAGCGGGTCTTCCTCGTAGGCCGCAATGCCGTAAGGAGTGACGACGAAGGTCCACGATCCCATGTGGGCCGGCCCGGAAGCGGTGCCTATCCACTCACCGGTCGCCGTATCGTAGAGGTCGAAGACCGGCTGCCCTCCGTGACCCCTTCTTGCCCACAACCTTCCTTCGGAATCGATCCCAAGGGAGACAACCGCGAAGTGGAATTCCGAAGGCGTGTAGCTTTCACCGGCCATTGCCGGCCCTCCCCGTCCCATTCCGAGAAGCTGCTGACGCCTCTGCTCGTAGAGCTCCATCTCAAGGTCAAGCTCTTCGGATGTCTTGGGAACGGGAGAGTAGTCCGGACGGGTAAGGGATGCCAGACTGTTTCCGCTGGTGTCAAAAGCAAGGATCTCGTAGCTCTCCGAAGCAAGGGGAGAGTAGTAGACAACGGAATCCAGAACCTCGATAGGTGGGTCGGGGTCCATGAACCGTGCGGCCATCTGTTCCGGGTCGAAGCGGCTCCACTCCTCGAAGAAGACAACGGAAGGCTCGGGGCTGTCAAGTTTCCAGCCCGCCAGTGCCTCGCCGTTGGTGCCCTCTTCCCTGTTGAAAAGCCCCTGGTGCCCCACGACAAGGTCACCGGAAGCGTCGATGGTAAATGGCGCCCTGGGGGTGAAACCCATCAGTGTGCCCGCATAACCCGTATCGGCGTCGAAAAGCTCGAACTCTCCCGCCCTGGGGTCGGTGACCGCGACAATCCCCGAGCCCATGACGGCCATGTCGCGGCTGCTCAGAAGCTCACCGGGGCCCTCCCCCGGGCCTCCGAACCCGGCCAGGTACTCGCCCGAAACCGAGAACACCCGCAGAGTCTGACGGTTGGAATCCAGGACAAGCAGCCTGCCGTTGGGCAGGAACTCGACCGATGCTATCACGCCGAAGACGAACCTCTCGTCACCGAGTTCTATCCCGACTGAATCCAGGGGAGTGAGTACAACGGCAGGCGATGCCTCTCCGGAGGTCTCTCCGGGAGGACCGCAGCCAATGAAAGCCAGAAGGACAAGAACTGACGGGGCAAGTCTTCTCATGGGGCTCCTACGGGTTTATGCCGGGCACCATAACAGATTTCCGCACCCGGCACCAGAGAAGCCCTGTTCAGCGGTTCAGTTCAAAAAGAAGGCGGTCGGCTATGACGCGGTTGGCCGCGGGGTTCACATGGGCGCCACAGTGGTCGGTGTAAACTTCATTCACCTCGCCGTCAAAAAGACCGGCAAGGGAGATGAAGGGCAAGGTATCCGCAAGACTTCCTTCGTAAAGCTCGTATGAAGCGCAGAGCAGCTCCCTGAATGCGGGGTCCGAGCCCGCCAGAAAGCTTTCGAAACCGCCTCGAACGATCTCATTTTCAAAGTCGGTCAGTATCTTGTCTCCATACCAGACCGTCGGCTGCCAGACGAAGAGACACCTGAAACCGTAACTTTCTGAAAGCGCCAGCACCACGCTGCAGTTCCCGAAGTAGGTTTCGACGACCTGTCCGGCCAGCGTGTCGGTATCAATTCCCATGGTGCGGTAGGTGACAAGATCCTGCACCTCCAGTGGCCTGTTCCGTACGCTTCCCCGAAGGGCCGACACAAGGAGGAACGTGTTGGTGTTGCTCAGAATGGCCCTTAGCGGCGAAACCGTGGCAAAAGCTTCGGGACGCCCCTCCACCCGGGCTGCTATGACCTTCTGAGAGTGATGACCTCCCGCAGCGCCTGATTCGTAGGCTCCCCATACATCGTTGAACCCGTCGTAGAAGATCACGCAGTCGGGCACGTTGCCCGCCCTTAACTGAAGCACCAGTTCAACCAGTTCCTGGGAGGAAGAGTAAGCGACCTGCGCGAAGTTGCATACCGAAACGGGCCGGGACATCACGCTGTCAATGTCGGCCTGAAGGAAGCCTGCAATGGTGTTCGAGTCGGATACGCCGGTTCCCCACATGGCCGACCCCCCGAACAGGAACACCTTGTATGCCTCCGGGTCTTCCGAAGCGCCCGGCACCAGTCTGTGGTTGTCTTCCGTGATCGTCACACTGTCGCAGTTCAGGAGCGGATTGGACCGCCACACCACGAATGGCGCATATACGCCCTGAAGCACATTGGGCTCGATCTGTTCCAGGTGCCCCTCGGTGACTTTCCTTGCATGGACCCTCATGCACTCGGGGTTGATGACCTTCAGCAGAACGAGCGCAAAAGCCTCCAGAAGAACAAGGGCGACTACCGTGTTAAGAATGAAGAGGGCAACCCCCCTGTAACAGCCTGGGAACTTCCGTCCGAGAAGACCGGCAGATACGAATGCCAGTCCGACGAGAGCAAAACCGATCTGGTTTCTGCTCAGGCCTCCCTCGACGCTCAGGCCTGCCCTGTCCGAAAGGAACGCCACGGCTATCATGAGAACGCCAAGACAAAGACATGCTCCTCGAAGGAGTTTCACGGCACTGTCACTCATCGCCATTCATAGACCCCCGTCTGATGATTGCCTGAAGTGATGCGAATATTGAGGACAACATAGACTTTCACACAGCAACATGCCAGAGCCGGGATTCAGTGTGTCAAAGCCTTGCCCGGAACAGCGGGGTTGGCTATAGCTTCACAAGTTCGGCCGCTTCCCGACCCCGGCTTCCTGTAGCACGGTGCCATGGAGACCGGGGCGACAGGGTTGCACTGGAAACGGTGCAGCCTCCCGTGTTTGGAAAGGGAAAGAACGCCGGTTGTTCCCGTCCCCGTTCAGGGGACGGCGTTCGATTCCTTCCCATGAACCGAGCCTGCGGCCGGGCTCGGAACCCATGAGGAGGGCAAATGCATTCATGGCTTCGTTTCGCTGGCCTGGCACTGTGCCTGGCGCTCCTTTATCCCGGATGCGGCGAACAACCCGCGCCGGTTGGTGAAACCCCGGCGGCGGATTCCGCTGCTGTGGAGCAGCCCGAGGGATATCCTCCCCGGGAACGGGTTGAACGACTTCTTATCGCAACGACCACAAGCCTTTACGACACCGGTCTGTGGGCCTACATGGAGCCCATGTTCGAAGAGCAGTACGGTGTGGAACTCGACATCCTCTACGCCGGAACAGGCAAGGCTCTGGAGTGGGGCATGAGGGGCGACGTCGACGTGGTGGTCGTGCACGACCGCGCCCGTGAAGAGACCTTCATCGCAGACGGGTACGGGCTCTCCCGCACACCCTTTGCCTACAACTTCTTCGTCATCGCCGGTCCGCCGGATGACCCGGCGGGCATCAGGGACATGGAACCGCAGGCCGCGTTCACGGCACTCAGCCAGAACGCCACGATACCCTTCATCTCGAGGGGCGACGAATCGGGCACCCACGCCCAGGAAAAGCGTCTCTGGGCAGCTGCAGGCCTCGACTACGAAACCATCCGCACATCGGGTGACTGGTACGTCGAGGCAGCGGCCGGCATGGGCCCCACGCTCAACATGGCCAACGAGATGAGGGGCTACGTCCTTGCCGACATCGCAACCTTCCTTGCTTACCAGGGCGATGTCGACCTTGAGATCATCATCGGATCGGGCGATGCAATGAGGAACGTCTACGCAGTCATCCCCCTCAGCACCGCGAGGAACACCGAGATGGCCCAGAACATGGTGACCTTCCTGACCTCCCCCGAGATTCAGGAACTCATTGGCGCGTACGGCGTCGTCGAGTGGGGCCAGCAGCTCTTCACCCCCTGCGCCGGACAGGATCTCTAGCACTTCGTGGACAAGCTGGCGGAAGCCTTCGTCATAGCCCTGAAGATGATCTTCTCGGGCGACCCGGTCGTCATGGAGATCACACTTCGGACTCTGGCGGTTTCCGCCAGCTCCACGGTCATCGCGTGCATTCTCTTCACTCCGCTGGGATGCCTTCTGCACTTTTCCCGATTCCCAGGCAGGGGCTTTCTGATAGGCTTCATCCAGGCCCTCTACAGCATGCCAACCGTGTTCGCAGGGCTTCTGATATTCCTGCTCCTCTCCCGGGCGGGTCCGCTTGGGGAACTGGGGCTTCTCTTCACCACGAAGGCCATAGTCATCGCCGAGGTCTTCCTTGTCGCCCCTGTCATCCTTGGCCTTGTCATCTCCGCGCTGAAGGGTGTTGCAGGCGAGGCCGCCGAAACCGTGCGTGCCCTGGGTGCCGGTTCACTTCAGACCGCGGGAGTGGTTCTTCTGGAGGCGAGGTTTGCCATCCTCTCTGCTTTTCTGATGGGTTTCGGAAGGGCCATATCCGAGGTGGGCGCCGCCATGATGGTGGGCGGCAACATAGCGGGACGGACCAGAACGCTCACGACCGCCATATCCCTTGGAATTGGAAAGGGTGAGGTAGCCGAATCAATAGCCCTCGGGCTTATACTCATGACCCTGGCACTTCTGATAAGCCTTCTCGTTCACCTCACCGGAATGAGGAAGACGTGAGGACAGACCTTCAGGGCATATCGAAAACGGTCGGAGCAAAGCAGATCCTCACTGAGGTGTCGTTTTCTGTCGAACAGGGGGATTTCTGCACACTGATAGGCCCCACGGGCTGCGGAAAGACAACACTGCTCCGAATCGCCGACCTTCTCGAAAGGCCGACTCAAGGCAGGGTTGTGCTTGACGGTATCGACTGCACGGGCTGCCGGGGAAGGTCCAGAACGGCAATGCGACGCAGGATGTCGATGGTCATGCAAAGGCCCTTCATGCTCACAGGCACTGTCGGGAGGAACGTGAGGTTCGGCCCAGGGGTCAGGGGAATGACCGTGGGCTCAGCAGAGATCAGTGAGGTCCTCGAGGCAACGGGGCTTTCGGGTATGGAACACCGGAATGCACGAACCCTCTCCGGAGGGGAAATGCAGAAAGTGGCCATCGCCAGGGCCGTGATTACGAAACCCGAGCTCCTTCTGCTCGACGAACCCCTCAACTCCGTTGACCAGGGCTTCAAACCCGAACTCAGGGCGCTTATCGGAAGGCTTCACCGGGATATGGGGATGACCGTCCTGATGGCCACGCACGACCTCGCCGACGCCCTGGCCCTCTCGAACCGGACCGTGGTGCTCTCGGAGGGCAGGCTTATGCAGGCGGGCGAAACGGCCAGAGTGTTCAGCCACCCCGAAAGCCTCTTCGTGGCATCTTTCACTGGGATGAAGAACATTGTCCCGGTTCGGTTCGGCAACGGCACCGCCACTGCTGGAGATGTCGTGTTCTCACTTACGGAACATGCACAGGGCGAAGGATACATCTCCATTCCGCCCGAAGTCATCGTTCTGTCACTCGAAAAGCCTGATACCAGCCAGCGCAACACCTTCAGGGCAGTGGTGTCCCGCCTGGAGAGGATGCCCATGTACGACACCGTACACATCCTTCTAAAGGGCCTTGAGCTGCAGTCCACCATCACCAGGGAATCCACCCTGCGGCTGGGCCTTGAAGCGGGGTCGGAAGTGTGGGTTTCCTTCAAGGCCACATCCGTAAGGGTTCTGGGTTAGCGCAGGACCGGCATCAGCTCACAAGCATCGCCCTGGCCATCCTTCCGTGGAGCTTACCCACCAGCCTCGCCAGGTGGAGCATCCCCATGAAGATCACGGCACCGAGAGCCACGACTGCGGGGTAGAGCCAGACCGGTATCCACCACTCCACCGGTGCATCGATTACGGGTTCATGGAAGACGAGTTCGATAACAGGGCTGGCGATGAAGCTCAGGGCAACCGCCGCCAGAGTGATGAAAAAACTGAAATAGAGTGTTCCCAGCGGCAGCATCAGGATCAGGTAAAGTGCCGAAGACCAGGTGCTTCTCGTGGTGAAAACGCCCTTGATGCTTCCCCACCAGCCCTCACCCTTCCTTATGAAAACGGCCCTTCGGGGCATGCGCACACCGAGAAGAGCCTCGACCATCCTGCCCTCGACAAGTGCCAGGCCGCGAAAGGAGAGGAAGAAGAGCCAAGCCACCGGAACGCCTATGATCAGCACAAGAAGGCCCAGGGAGAGCGAAAGGCCGTTGGTGGTCCAGGTGAAGTAGAATATCCCGGTTACCAGGGAGATGATCATGTAAAGGAAAGCCGCCCATGCCGAAGGCTCGGTGACAACCCCCACGAACCTTTTAAGGGCCGACCTTTCGTTCCTTGCGCGCTGGGGTTTCAGGGCCGGAACGGTGAAAGCCTCGACCCTTCGGTACTGCTCCGCAAGCTCGGCCGGAGAGCCGTAGCTGGCGACGACTTCACGCAGCGCCTCTTCTTCAGTCAGTTCGGGGCGTTCCTTCCCGAGATTCTCGAGCCCTGCGGTAAGATGATCCTCGGCATCGGCCAGGGCATCCTGAACAATAGCCCTGTCGCAGCCCTTCAGATGTTTCCGGAAGTCATCGAGATAGAGCCCTATTCCCTTATTCATCGGTGCGGCCTCCCAGCAGTCCGTCCATGAAGACGGTTGTTTCCTTCCAAATCCCTGCCCAGCGCCCAAGGGCCTCCCTGCCCGAGGGAGTGATCGTGTAGTACCTTCTTGGAGGGCCTGCGACGGATGGTTCAACGGTGCTGAAAAGCAGCCCCGCACCCTCCAGGGACCGCAATACAGGATAGAGGGTTCCGTGCTTGACGATCCTGGAGCCGTCACCCCTCTCCTCCATCAGTTTCGCAACGCTGTAACCGTACAGTGGACCCGGGGCCCCGTCCATTATCCCGAGCAGAGCCAGTGCAGTAATGCCGGCACTGAGTTCCTTTCGGAACTTTCTGTCTTCCGGGGACATCCCGTCATCATTCATCAGGGCCGTTTCCGAACCGGGATTCACCATTTGACACATCCTTTCCAATGGTCATCACAGGTGAATACTACTACTCACTTCATTCTATGTCAAGGTTTACACTTCCACCTTCCGGAGATTGCTCGAAGTGTATTGACCCGCTTGACTTTCAGCGCTAATGTATTGACTGACGGGTTGAATACATGCTCGTTCTGCCGGGCACACTCACAGCCGATGAAGGGGGTTGGTTGTAATGATGCGATTCAAACCGATACTTCCACTTCATGCTGCGGTTCTTCTACTTGTTTCGGGTGTTCAGGGATCAGACGGCGAAGTTGTGGGTTGGGGTTCGAACAGCGACGGCCAGTGCAGTACGCCTTACCCGAACTCCGGCTTCATAGCTGTCTCCGCAGGCGAGAACCACAGCCTTGGTCTCAAGGCTGACGGCACCATCATGTCATGGGGAGACAACGAACTCGGCCAGTGCAACGTGCCGATGCCCAATCAGGACTTCATCGCCGTCTCCGCCGGGCGCAGCCACAGCCTGGGCTTGAAGGAAAGCGGCATCATCGTTGCGTGGGGGTACAACGAATACGGCCAGTGCGACGTACCCCAGCCCAACAACGGTTTTGTCGCGGTGGCCGCGGGCGAATACCACAGCCTTGGTCTCAAGGCTGACGGCTCTGTCGTGGCATGGGGGAGGAACCAGTTCGGGCAGTGCAACGTTCCCGGACCAAACGATGACTTCGTTTCCATAGCTGCGGGCGTGTACCACTCGATCGCCATAAGGGCGGACAGTTCTCTCGCCTTGTGGGGGGGCAACTACTGGGGCGAGTGCAACGTTCCCGAACCGAACCAGGGGTTCACCGCAGTATCGGGTGGCTGGGGCCACACACTGGGTCTCAAGGCTGACGGCTCGGTTGTAGCGTGGGGCATGAGCAACCTGGGACAGTGCAACGTACCCGACAGCGCTCCGTTCGTGGCCGTGTCCGCCTCCAACAGCCACAGCCTGGGGCTCACCGCCGATGGCGTTATCGCGGCATGGGGCGCAGGAGGTCCGGGGCAGTCCGGCTACCCGCACTACGGGCAGAGCATTGTGCCCGAGCCCAATCAAGGGTTCGGAGCAATTGCCGCGGGCTGGTTCCACAGCCTTGGTCTGCAAATGGAACTGACAGGTTCCGGTTCGCAGGCTTCATTTGAAACGGGCAACGCCGGAACAACCATTCTTTCGGTCGCACCGAACCCGTTCGACGCTGCCGTAACGGTCTTTTTCAACACAACCCAACCCGGCGAAGCGAGTCTCGCCGTGTACGACATGGCTGGCCGGGAGGTCAGGGTTATCACCATCGGCGAGTCCGGTGAAGGGCAGAGATCGGTCACGTGGGACGGACGAAGCGAAACCGGCGAAAAACTGCCTCCGGGAGTCTACCTGGCCATCATCCGTCAGTACGGCTTCGGTTCGAACGCTGAAAGGATCGTGCTTCTCCCCTGAGACCCTACCTTATCACCGCGAACCTTTCAGTGAAGGACTGATCACCGGCGTACATCCTGCACATGTAAATGCCCGGCAGGAAATCGCCCGCGGGGATCTGGTGGTATCCGGCGGGAAAGACCACGCCTCCCTGCTGCCAGACCACCCTTCCGGCGATGTCGTACACCTCAAAACTCACAAAGCAGTTCTCCTCGAGATTGAAGCCGATCACTGGAACGGAAACCGCCGGGTTCGGTGTCACCGCCACGAGGCACGTGCCCTGAGGCACCGGCGACGCAGTCTCCTCAATACCGGTCGAGACCCATGAGATCTCAACCCGCTCGACGACAGGAGTCTCCGTGGACTGACCGGACTGCATCAGCACCCTGTACTGAACGTACGAATCACTGTCTGCAAGTATCCCACTGAGCCTGCACGGCTCGAGCAGAATGTCCGACCATGCCCCCATGTCGGTGAAGTCGTCGGACGCCCTTATCTGGAAGGCAACCTGGGTTCCCTCGGGAACTTCCGAGATCCAGTCGATTATCCCCCAGGCGGGGTCCGACCCAGTGTAGAGAACGCTCGACTCAAGGATGCCTGCTTCCGGCGAGGGGTCCCACCATGCGACGGTGTTCGCGTGCATGGCAGCACCCAGGGGGTCGGGCTCCCCATCCCCGTTGAGATCACCCGAACTCACGGAAAAGGCGCCATCGAACGAAGCCCCGAGAACGGTCTCACCCCAGATGCCCCCGCGGTTCTCGTAAAGGGCAACAAGGTCTCCGTGAACACCCGCCGCAAGGACATCGCCGTCGCCGTCGCCGTCGATGTCGCAGCCGTGAATGCAGACAGCCCCGTCGAACAGGTCGTTTATGAGCTCCGCGGTGAATTCACCGCCCCTGTTCTCCCACCAGACCAGTTCATCTGCAATGGACGCGGCGCCGAGGACATCGGGATCGCCATCGCCGTCAATGTCGAAGGTGTGCACGAAGTAGACGCCGTCGAAGTCGGTTGCAATGTCATGCCTGGTCCAGGAGCCACCCGCCGAGTCGGTGTTCTCGAACCATGCAACGTCGTCATCGTAGAACGCCCCGGCGACAACGTCCGGATCGCCGTCGGCGTCAATGTCAGTCACGTGCACCGTCCACGCTCCGTTGAAGGATTCCCCGACAAGGTGGCTCTCCCATCCGAGCCCGCCTCCCGTGTTCTCCCACCACACGATGCGGTCAAGCTGTGAGGACGCTGCCACGACGTCGATGTAGCCGTCTCCGTCGATGTCGTACGGAAAGGCCGCCCGTGCGCCGGCAAAATCGACTGACACAAGATGAATGCTCCATTCGCCGCCGGAACCGTCGAGGTTTTCCCACCACGCCACGTCCCTTCCGCCGTACTGGGTTTTGGCCGCGGCGATCAGGTCTGTGTCGCCATCGCCGTCAACGTCGGCGGCGGCGATGGAACTGACCGACGGAAAGTCGCGCTCAACTGCGTGTTCCTCCCACGAGAAGCCGTAACCGTCAGTGTTCTCCCACCACATCACGTCGCCCGCATCGATGGCGGACCCGGCAATGTCCAGATCGCCGTCACCGTCGATGTCGGCCGGGCAGACCGCCGTCACGCCGTCGATCGAGTCGGCAACGAGGTATGTGGCCGGATCTGTTGCGAGGCTTATCCGGTCTGCGTATGACCAGTCGATGTTCACGCACTCGAAGAAATCGATGCCGAATTGACTGACGGGACCCTGCTGTCTGGGTCCACCCGACCAGTCATCCTGCTCGGCGGAAATGGCGAGGACGGAAGAGGCTGACAACAGCACCAAAGCAACTGCAGTTCTGAACATACCATACCTCCATTCGCCGTATGCTTGCTCTGCGACAGAGTTATGTCAATGGGCGGGGATCATCACAGGTTTCTAGCGAAGCAGAATGACACTTCGCACAACCTCCCTGTTTCCGAGCCTGGCTCTGGCGAAGTAAACGCCTGCAGGCGCCGGGCTGAAGTCGGAGCAGCGCCCGTCCCAGACCAGGGTGGCGCGACCCTGCAGGCTCCCGGTGCTCATGCTTCGAACCATGCGGCCCGAGACGTCGTACATCTCCACCACTGGAAACTCCCGCCCCGTCCATGAAAGCTCGAGACTGACGGGGCCGTGGGACGGGACCGGAGTTGCATGGAATTGAAGGTCCGCTGCCGGGGATGCTTCCCCGCCGGTTCCCTGCCCTTCGAAGGCGCTGAAGAGGTATCCGGTCCCGCCAGTTCCTGAAGCACCCGCCACGACCAGCACCACCTGGTCGTCGGGGTTGGAAAGACCCGGCACTACGACCGAACCGGACTGGGTTGGCTGATCGAGTTCCAAGGGGATCACTTCGGGAGAGGCACCGGTTCTCAGCGCGAGCGCCCTGACGGCGAACGAGTTGTTGTCCGAGCCGTCGAAGGTGAGGGTAAGATCCTCCGACGGGATGTTCTGGAACCTGTAGTAATCGGCCGCCCAGTGGTTGACCGTCTTCTGGACATCCACCGTGGGATAGCTTGAGTACGTGCCGGCGACATTGAATGCGGGCAGGTCCTCACCCAGGTAGCCGAACCTTCCGTCCGCGATATCGGTGTCATCCAGATAGTTGGCCACCACCCAGTCCGCGAAAACGTCGTCGAAGTCCTCGGAGTAACCGAAGTCGTCGAGTACCGCGTTGTAACCCTCGATGGAGTTGGCCGGCTCGTGAACCACGGCGTAAACGGCGGGATGCCCCCCATACCTCTCGAAAAAGTACAGCGACCACAGGTACGTTTGTATGTAGTCCGCCCAGTAGCCGTCCCAGGCAGTGAGATCGTTGTCGGGGTTGCTGTTGAATCCGGAGATGTTGTCAGGATTTCCGTAGAAGTACATTGCCAGTTCCGCCATGCCTTCGTCCACCCACGAATCCTCATTCCCGTCGTACTTCCAGTGGATCATGTGCTCGAACTCGTGCGAGGCCACGGCAAGCATGTATTCACCTGAAGGGCCTCCCTGGCTCATGGTGTTGAGGTAGAGGACCTCGCACTCGTTGCTGTGGTAGCTGGGATACGTTCCCTCGGGGTACTGGTCGAACCAGAAGAAGAACCCGTCCGCCGATATCACGAAGTCAAACCACACCAGGTAGATCCTGGGATCATCGTCGAGTTCGTCCGGCGGTTCTCCGAATGACAGGCTGTCGATCTCGTAGATGCCCTGATCAGGATAGGGACCGATGCTTGTGTTCTCCCATGTTTCCAGAATGGCGTCAACGTCGGATTGATCTATTGATACGTTCCATTCAAGGTCCCTCACCACGACGTAACCACGATCGGATTTTCCGCGGACGGTGCACACGTGCTGTTCGAAATGGGGCGGCATGGGATCGTGAACCCAGAGCCACCACACCCAGGAATCACCGACTTCTGGGTTCGGGGGCGGTGACAGCGGACAACCGGGATCGGCCAGCAGAACATCGGGACCAACATCCCCGGGAGCAGGTATCACGACGTCTCGCACGTGGTCGGAACCAGTTCCGTAATCCGCCGACAATGCACCTGCTGCCAGTACAAGCACCACGTACAACCATGGAGACCACAGTTTCCGAACCCGTTCGTACCACATCAGCAACCTTCCTTTCTCTGTCAGACAATCAACTATACACGAGTGGTAGGAAAAAACCCCGGACACTCAAGCTGGCCCCGCCCCCGCGGGATGAAGTATTTTCCGTGACGTTTCCAGGGATTCAACGAAGGGACCGGGCAGGGATGCGGGCATCCGGCAACAGGGGCGCTCACTTTTTCGTATTCATCACCGGAAGCGCGGTGATGGCAACCGAGATGTGCGCAAGCAGGTTCATTGCGCCCTGGTTCGGAACCTCCATGATAGTCTGGTCGGTTCTCATCGCGGTGGTGCTGGCCGCCATGTCGGTCGGCTACTGGCTTGGGGGAAGGCTTGCGGACCGCCGTCCCTCGTGGGCCGTTCTCTGCTGGATCCCGGCGATCGCCGGGGTTCTCATCGCCCTGATCCCCCCCCTCGGGGGTCTTCTGTTCTCGAGACTCTCCGCGGGGATCATGGCCACTCCCGTGAACATCATCATCCTGGCTTTCGTGGGAGTCGTGGCCGTGTTCGTCCCTCCGGTGCTTCTGCTTGCAATGGTCAGCCCCTTCATGGTCAGGCTGATCGCCAGGGCCGACAACACCGGCAGAACCGCAGGCTCACTTTACGCGGTCTCAACGCTGGGCAGCATCGCCGGAACCCTCTTCTCCACACTTGTCACCATTCCCCTTCTGGGCACCAGGGAGACTCTGTTCATCGTTTCGGGAGTGCTCATACTGCTGGGAATCATCGGACTGAGAAAAAAGGCACGGGCAATGCCGGTCCTGCTGGTGCTGCCCCTGATCGGCTGGTTTTCCTTCAGTGGCGCGGTACGACAGGGCGAGGCAGTTGTCCACGAGGAGGAAAGCCTCTACCAGTACATTCAGGTACAAAGAAGGAGTGACGGCTCGACGATCCTGGTCGTCAACGAGGGCGGCGCCATGCAGTCCATAGCACGCGAGGGCGATGTTCTCCGTCCCGCTTCGACCTATTACGAGAGCTTCCTGCTGCTGCCTTACATGATCGGGCCGTCGGAGGAGGTGGATGTCCTGGTCATTGGTTCCGGTGCCGGCACAATCCCGCACTGGCTCGCCGTACATGTCCGACCGGACATTCCGGGGCTTCGAACGGATGCGGTGGAGATAGACGGACGGGTCGCAGAGCTGGGCTACCTGTGGTTCAACACACAGAGGGATGACGCCCGGATGATCATCTCCGACGGCAGGACCTACATCGAGAACACAACCGAGACTTACGACATCATCATAACCGACACCTACAGCAACCAGATATACATTCCCTTCCACCTGACAACGGTCGAGTACTTCACCGAACTCAGGGCACACCTGAACAGCGGCGGGGTGGTAGCCATGAACGTGAACGCCCTCTCCGAGGATTCAGGCCTTCTCCAGGCCATTGGTTCAACCCTGTACGAAGTCTTTCCGCTGGTTTACATCGTCCACGTCTCGAATGACTACAACTTCATGCTCATTGCTTCGGAATACCCGATACAAGCGCCTCCGGCCGACTCCATGGCCGTCTGGAACCCCGTCCTCGAGGAGACTGCCCGGTTCTTCGAGCCCGTTTTCAAACCCTTCGACCCGGAAGACGGTTTGATCCTCACCGACAACAGGGCCCCGGCTGAATTCCTGACCGACATGATGATATTCCACGAGGCCGCGGGACGGGTCAGGTGATCCGGGGATGAACGGCGCTACTTCACTTTGCGCAATCATGATCCTTCTGCTCACACAAGGATTGACCGCATACGAAACAGGCAACCCTGACTTCTACGAAGCAGCGCCGGCCACGCCGGAACTCATCATGGGCCGGGGACTCATGAGTCAGCAGCAGCTGGTATCCTTCTTCATGGAGAACAACACGGAGGCTGACCTTCAAAGGGTGACCCTTCTCGCGTCCCTTTACATCGAAGAGTCTGCCGTCGAGGGAGTGAATTCGGATGTGGCTTTCGTTCAGATGTGCCTGGAGACGGGTTTTTTGCGTTTCGGTGGCCTTGTCACCAGTAACATGAACAACTTCTGCGGCCTTGGGGCGGTGAGCACTGAGCAGCGCGGACACTGCTTCCCCGACGAGCGGACAGGCGTTCGTGCACACATTCAGCACCTGAAGGCGTACGGCTCAACTGCGCCGCTGGCTGGTGAACTGGTTGACCCCCGTTACAACTATGTCACCCCAAGGGGAAAATCCCCGGGTATTCTCGGGCTGTCCGGAACCTGGGCGGCGGACCGACAGTACGGGGCGAAAATCATCGAACTGCTTGAGCGTCTGTACGACTCGTGGTGACCCGGTTCAGCGAACCGTCCTGACCAGGCGGAAACCCAGGAACGAATAGGTGTTGCCCGCACTGATGTACTCCCTGTGAGCCGAACGGCAGTACCTCGCACCAATGACCCAGCCGCCTCCCCGGATGATGTGGTCATCCGACCCATCCACCCACGCGCTGCCGTCCGAAGGAGCCCCATCATAGTTCGAGTGCCATGTATCCAGGCACCATTCCCAGCCGTTGCCGCTCATGTCATAGAGTCCCAGTGAGTTCGGCAGTTTCTCCCCGACCGGATGGGTCTCGCCGCCCGAGTTCTCGCTGAACCAGGCGTACTGAAGGATCTGGGAGTAATCGGGATCGTCGCCCCAGTAGAACCTTGTCGTGGTTCCCGCCCTGCATGCGTACTCCCACTCGGCTTCGCTGGGAAGGCGGTATTCATGAACTGGATCCAGCGCGTTCATCGCGTCCACGAATTCCTGACACTCCTCCCAGAGGATGTTGTCCACGGGACGGTCCGGTCCGGTGAAATGCGAAGGATCGGACCAGGGGTTCTGCAAAAGCTCCTCCCACATCGCCTGGGTGACTTCGGTGGTCATGATCTCGAAGGAGTAGTCGAAAGTCACTGTATGAACCGGGCGCTCGCCCTCGAATGAACCGGGCTCTCCCGGCGGGGAACCCATTTCGAAGGAACCCGCGGGAAGCTCCACGAACTCCATGCCCGCTGGAAGCGGAACTTCGGGGGTTGTGATCTCCGCCTCGTTGCTCCAGGATACAAGCCCCTGCGTGTTCATCGTGAGAAGGGCGTAGTGGTACGATGACCCCCAGCCCACTCCTTCATCTGTGAACTGCATGATGTTGGCGCTCGTGAATGAGCCCAGGTTGTCGGCACCGGAGGTGTCCGCAGCTATGCCGGGATTCATGGAGCGGAAGAGGGTGTAGCTTTCAAAATCGCTGTCGGGGCACTCACTCCAGTTCAGGGTGAGTTGGCAAAACATCGGCGGTTCTTCGGTCTCTCCGGAAAAAAACGCGCAAAGGTACGACGAAGTGGGGTTTCCCGGATCAGATGGGTTGCCTCCGCAACCCGAGAGAAGAACAACGAACAAGGCCATCATGCAAACTGCATTTCTCACCGTCTCACCCCTTTCCCGAACCCCCAGAAATGAAAGACATCCATGTCTTCCGGAATGTCATCGCCATGATTCCCGCGGCCTGTCGCGGCATCGATGTGGGCTCCGTGGTCGGGTGCGAAGAGCACCACCCTGTTGAACTCCCCCCAGTGGCGGTCAACCGCCCGGACAAGGCTGAGAAAGGCATCAACGTGGTTCCCGGCAGCCTTCAGGGCTTCTTCCGAGAGCGGCGTTGAGCGGTGCATGACATCGTCGTACTCCTGATGGTAGGCAAGCACGAGATCATGTTTCCCACCGGCGATCAGCGAAAGGGCACGGTCGGTCACCTGCGGATCGTACTCCTCCGAAAAGAAGTCGACAGGTCTGCCCCTGAAGATCACATCGATACTGCAGTCCCGCACGGAGACGACCGCGACGCGCTTCCCGTTCCGCGCCAGCGCTTCGAACAGGGTGTCGCAGGTCAGAACCGGTTTCTCGTACTTGCGGATACCATGAATTTCGGGCGTCATCCCCGTGAACATCGAAGCGAAACAAACCGGCGTTTTCGGTGGAACCACGGACCGAAGGGAAAGCCTGAGCGGAGCGACTGAACGTACCTGATCGAAGAGATTGGGGCGCACGCCCGCCAGAACGCAACCCATGGCATCGGGCGCGAACACAAGGCATCTTTCCACGCTTCCGCCACCAAACTCCCGACCCGCCCCATGCACAACTTCGCGCAGAACTCCCGAGGTCGATCCATGGGGGGCGGGTATTCCCATGAGGGCACAGAGCGTGGGTGCAACGGAAGCGATGGTTTCCCGGGTGCTGTTCATGGGCAGTCTCCTTAAGGCGGCTTTCGGAAGGTTTAAAGATGAACTCTTCCGCGCCGGTTGTCTTCGGTGTTCATGCACGGTCATTCTCATGGCGATCAAAGGTTGGATCGCATCCATGGAGAAAGTCTCGCATTTCGCAGATTTCCCTTGCCTTTTCGAATTCGATCCTGTCATCATAACCAAAGACCTGAATCTTTGTGCCGGGTTTGTCGCCGTATTAATAGCAACTTTGTCATGGCATCAAGGCGTTTCGACAGGTTTCACGGCCACCAGGGTGAGGTGGTCTTTCCCCGGTTCGTAAGGTCTTCCGCTGAAACCGCCGAAGGTCTGGAAGCCGCCAAAACCTTTGGATCCAAGAAGGTCAAGATACTCGTCCAGGGAGTATATCCGCATTCCATACCTGTACTCACTGCGTGAAGCGCCGCACATTACGATCCAGCGCGTTGTGTTCCAGGTCCAGTCCTCATTCGTTTCGGTTTCCTCAAGCCTGAACCTGCCCTCTCCCTCTTCATGCCAGTATCTGAAATGCCTTTCAGGCCTCAGCGCCATAAGCAGTTCGCGGGTTGTTCCCTGGAGAAGAAGCTTTCCGCCGGGTTTCAGTGAGCGGAAGCAGTTCTCGAGCACCTTCCCATCGTCTGCGGGATCCTGGAAATACCCGAAGGAATTGTATACGATCAGGATGTTGTCGAAGCTCCCGCTCTCCCTGAACTCCCTCATGTCCGCACACAGAAACCTTGCATCCCGGTTTTCATCAAGCGCCCTCCGCGATGCTTCAGCGATGAAGGCCGGGTTGAGGTCGACACCCGTGACCCTGTAGCCAAGCTCGGACAACGCCAGGGCGTGCCTGCCGAACCCGCACGCAAGGTCAAGCACGGAAGCGCCGGGCTTCATCTCAAGAAGCCGTGCAATGCTCCCGGCCGCATCGAACGACATCTCAACGCGTTTCGCACTCCAGATGAACCTGCGATTGGCCTCCCAGTATTCCTGATCGGCAAACCAATCTTTGGAAGGCGGATCCAACACATCCTCCAAAACTCAAGCTTTCCGTTTAATTAAGCTATATAGAATACTTTCAGCGCTCTCGGCAGTCAATACATTCATGCCCGGGCGTGGCATATTAGACGCACGAATGCTCTTCACAGTCCGGAGGGGAAAGAATGCTTGACCTGAAAACACTGGCAGTGGTGGTTGCCTGCTCAAGCTCCCTTGGATTTCATTTGAGGATGGCGCCGTCATACAGGTGGACCGTTTGGGGGAAAAGCCATCTGTCAGAGGTCGAGGGCGTTTCATACGAGTACGGCGAAACGCGCGTTTTGTTCTCCGAAAATGCTCTGCCGTCATTCGGTCTGGGTGTTGATGGACGGATCAACAGCATGGTTGACGTGAGCATCGCCGGATACTGGAACAACTACGGTCCTGTCTACGTAGCGCCCCCCGATCGGAGCGCTCCGATGAACAGGAATGGAAGCCTGCTTATGATCGAGTTTGGAGCCCGGCGCACCTTCGAAGGCTTCTTCCTGGGCGCGGGAATCGAGATTCACCGCTACCACGAAACTTGGTCGGACCCTTTCACCGGCGAAGAGCTGTCCGTTTATTCGATCTGCATCGGCCCGAAGGCCGAGGTTGGAACCGTTATCGCCACACCGGTCGGAGACATCAAAGCCACCATGGCCACGATCTTTCCGGGCTTCGAAGACATCATCGGCAGCGCGGGTGTGTCGCTTCTCATCCCGTAGAATGCCCTGACGAAGAAGCTGCCCGGGCCTGCATCTGCGATGCCGAGACCTCCCGTTGTCAAAATGATGGAAGAGACAGTCGAAATCCTTCCCCGTCCGAATAGACAATTCAGGTGTCCCAAAAGTTGAAGCCCCCTAGAGGGGCAATTTTCGGTGCTTTACCCGGGCTGGTTACCGCTTGACAACCTTTTTGGAAAAGGTAAAATCCGTGTTCATCTTTCAAGGAGAGGCCACTGGTGACCAACTGGTTCCTACGTAACTGAGCAACAGTGTCCGGCCTCGGGAAGGCCGGCGGAACGGGTCAGCACCTGACCGCCTGACGGGCCTCGCGCCTTCGCGGTCAACTGACCGGGAAGGCGGTTCAATGACGGATCGTTTGGATTCAAAGCAGCTCCACGACATGTGGACCGAGTTGAGCATGGACGTCAAGCTCCATGACCAGCTCCTTGAGAACTCTGAGAAAACCCATTCAAGGAACTTTCTCTGGCAGAAGAATCGGCCGGAGACAATGAAGGCCTTCGACCGCGCCCTTCACGACAGTCACGGTCAGAGGGTCGCCGAGGTGATCGGGTACAGGAAGGCCGGGGGCAGATCCATTGGCTCCTTCTGCATTTACCTTCCCGATGAGATATCAATGGCGGCAGGGGTCCTGAACATCCCACTCTGCGGGGGGAGCGGTTTCTCCGTGAACTACGCCGACAAGATCCTTCCAAGGGACATCTGCCCCCTTGTCAGGTCAACATTCGGCATGGCCCTCAGCGGCACCTGTCCCTACAAGACCCTTAAGGACTGCGTTGTGGGAGAGACGACCTGCGATGCGAAGAAAAAGACCTGGGACCTCCTTAACTTCAGGGTACTCGAAGTTCCCCAGAAAAAGAACGATATCGACAGGAACCTCTGGCTGGCCGAGGTGAAGGACTTCGCCGGTCAGATGGAGGCACTTTCGGGAAAAACGATTACCGCTTCCTCCCTTCGTGCGGGCATAAGGAAGCAGAACAGGAAGCGCGACGTTCTCAACGCGATAAACAACTTCCGAAAACTCACCGAACCGCCCATCAGCGGCCTGGATGCCCTGCTTGTGTCCCAGGTGGCCCTGAACATGGACATCGACACTTTCCTTGAGACCGGGAAAGCCCTGCTCGAAGAGCTTGAGGACAGGGCCGTAAAGGGTATTTCGGCCTATCAGGAACCCGGGGTAAGGGTGTTGATGGCCGGAACACCCTCGCCGATGGGGTACGCAAAGGTCCATGCAGCCGCCGAGATGTCGGGGCTGCGGGTTGTCATCGACGAATCCTGCACCGGCCTTCGCTACAGCAGGAACAATGTTCCGGAGGACATTGAGACGGTCGACGGGATGATGCAGGCCATCGCCGACCGGTACTTCGATATCGACTGCGCCTGTTTCACCCCGAACACCGAGCGCCGCGAAAACCTCAGGGAGATGGTGAACGGGTTCAGGGTGGAGGCCGTTGTCCACAACATCCTGCAGTACTGCCACGGGTTCAACGTCGAGGCGGGTGTCATGGACAAGGTTCTATTGGAAATGAACGTCCCGAGCATGAAGATAGTAAGCGACTACTCCCAGGAGGACTTCGAACAGATCAGGATACGAATGGAGTCTTTCAAGGGCATTGTCGAAAACCGCAGAGCGCAGTAGGAGGAAGCCATGTCCGTTGTTCCTGAGAGATCAAGGAAACTCATGGGTTCGGGAAGGGTGATGGCCCTTGCCACTTCATCCGGAAACGGCGAGCCAAATGTGGCCCCCATGCAGCAGTGCTGGTGGTTTGACGAAGAGACCCTTGTTGTGGGCGACTTCTTCATGAAGAAGACCATGGAGAACATCCTTGAAAACGGCAGGGCGTCTTTCACGGTCTGGGAGCAGGACCCCCGGGAAGGCTACAAGTTCACGGGATCTGCAAGGTATCTGACCAAGGGTCCGGAGTACGACCTCGCCAACGGCGAGATGCACAAGGCAAAGCCCGACAAGAATTTCAAGGGTGTTGTCGTGATCAGGGTCGAGAAGGTGTACGACATAAAATCGGGCCCCACCGCCGGACAGCTCATCACCGAATAAGGGTCGGGGCTTACCGCCTGATCATCCCGGGCAGTGAAGAAACCATCGGCCTGACCGATGGTTTCTTCCCGTTCTGAGCCTTTCAGGAATGATCAGGCCCTATCTGTAAACATCCTTCCTGTGCCTGTCTCTCACCACAAAGACAACAAGCTCGTTGTCCCTTATCTCATACAATACCCTGTACACGCCACACCTCAATCTGTACTTCTCTTCGCCGGACAGCTTCCGGGACTGTTGTGGACGGGGGTCTGCCGCCAGCGCTTCAATCGCCGAGACGATCCGTCTCACGTCACTCTTCGGGATGCCGTCGAGGTCTTTGAAAACCGATTGAGCTACAATGATCCTATATCCTGCCATCACGCTTGAGCTTGCTGACGAACTCCTCAAACCCCATGACAGGATCAGCCCGGCGATCGCGAAACGCTGCCAGGTCATCGGCATCAGACGCAAGCTCGTTGCGAATCGCATCATTGACCATGTCGGAGATGGAGTATGTGGTTTCGGCCGATTTTATCCGCAATGCCTTGTGAAGTTCAGGCTCAAGGTAGATTGTAGCGCGTTTGGTCAGTTCAGTCATGATTCACCTCCATTCCTGATTGAAATAACGCTGCAACGTCATAACGTCAAGACACCATATTGAAGAAGGAGCGTATTGAGACCAGTTACTGGATTGCTGTGCAAAACTGATATGCCACCGGGAAAGAGTCTGGCAGGATAAATGCACTCTTCAGGACCTCAGTATTCGGGATTGCCGTTCAATGTTCTGAATGTTCATTACTTGGTGCGTTAACGTCATGCCAGAAAGCAAAGCAGGCATACCGTCATAATGGTTCTTGCTGCACTCGCGCTGTCGGTGGCATGGGCTCCTGCAGGACAGGTCCCGGAGGGACCACCAGCTCCTGTGACAAGATTAGACCTTGCGCCCGAGACATGGAAGAATACAATATGTGTTGCCGAACCTCTGCCGAGACTATCTTGAAAAGTGGAGGGAAATGTGGGTGCTGGTCATTCAGACGTTGAAGGCTGGGATGGCGTGATCCATGACATCGGTATAAGGTTCCAGATGAATCCTCCTGAGCAGTATCCGATAGTTCCAATCGGTATAAGAATAGGCTGGGTTCGGCTGGAGAGGGGTGCGCTGTGAAGGTTCTTGCCCTGCTGATCTTAACATTCTCTGCCGGATTCGCAGGCATATCCCGGCAGACCGACTGGTCCGACGGGCCTGGAGTTCCCGGGCCGGTGAACTACTTCT
>JBGSZS010000018.1:0-370328 GCA_041750285.1 Candidatus Fermentibacteraceae bacterium
TATTGGACAGCTTGCGGCAGGAGGGGAAAAAGAAAACCTCCGAAAAGGAGGCCTGATCTCGAAAAGATGAAAACCGGAGCTCTAAGTTATTGGCCTGTCACAAGGCCGAGGCAAAACCTGTCCTGTTTTGGACAGCACTGATGATGAGTAATTTCAGTAACTATATAGCAAATAATTTATACATATCATTGGATTTACAGTATAAGATACTCTATACATTAGTTATTATCGCACTTTTATGGGTGCTAAAACTGTTTGTTATCCGCCTTGTTTATCGAAGGACCAGTGATGTCAAGATCCGTTACCAGTGGCGGAAAACCACTTTCTATCTTGGTTTTCTGGTCGCCATCCTCCTGGGGGGGCGGATCTGGTACAGCGGCTTCCAGTCGTTTTCCACCTATTTCGGCCTTCTCTCTGCAGGAATTGCCATCAGCTTGAAGGATCTTCTCGCGAGCATCGCGGGATGGATCTTCCTCATGATCAAGAAACCCTTCACTATCGGTGACAGGATCCAGATCGGCGAACTCCGCGGAGATGTGATCGACGTAAGGCTTTTCAAGTTCACTCTCCTCGAGATCGGGAACTGGGTGGATGCGGATCAAAGCACGGGTCGCGTGATCCATGTGCCAAACTCGCTCATACTCACAGAATCCCTGGCAAACTACAGCAAGGGGTTCGAGTACATCTGGGATGAAATCCCCGTGCTCATCACCTTTGAAAGTGACTGGGAAAAGGCAAAAGCACTGCTCCTCGGCATCGCTCAGGATCAAACGCACCACCTCACGGAATCGGCAGAAAACAAGGTTAAGTCAGCGTCCAGAAAATTCATGATCTTCTACTCGAAGCTGACCCCCGCCGTTTTCACTTCCGTGAAGGAAAGCGGAGTACTGCTGACCATCAGATATCTTTGCGAACCAAGGAGCCGGAGAGGGCAGCAGGAAAAGATATGGGAGGAGATCCTCAGAACTTTCAGGAAAGAACCTTCCATTGACTTTGCATATCCAACAACACGTTTTTTCAATAATACAACCGAGGGAAAACAGCAGTAGAGATCAAGCCCGACGGACAGCGTTCGTTGCATGCATCCATATCATCGCTCAATGATGAAGTGAACCCTCTTGTACTAGCGGTTGGTGTGGTGCTTTTCCGGAAATCCGCCAACTTCCTGGTTCCCGGTTGCACGGCTTCTGGCAGATGAAATCCGGAGTTCTGTCTCCGGGTGATGGCTTTGTCTCCCTGCGCTTTCCGGTGCAGATGCATGCCGGGTTCGACCGCGGGAAACCGCCCCTTCAAGCATGTCGATCCCACCAGCCGGCCGGCCCCCGCAAGCCTCTCCTTCATTCCGCACTGCCCTGCCCCGCTTCAGCACACTGCGGGCGGAACCGGGGTGCGCCCCGGAGGGAAGCTGCACAACCTTGAGAAAAGCGGTTTGCATATTCTCGATTGTTGGCAATGATTGGTATTGAAGGCTATTGAAAAGCCGGGTTCGGTTCATGTGGAGAGGCTTGCCCAATGCTGAAGGTTCTTGACCGGATTGTTGGACTGGTTGCGGTAGCCGCCGTATTCCTGCTTCTCGCAGAGCAGGCCGAACTCCCCTCTTACATCGTCATTGTCCTCACCAGGATCAACTTGGGAATACTGATCCTCTTCCTGATTGATGTGCTCGCGCGGATCATTCTTTCACCCGCAAGGGTCCGGCACCTGAAGCGCAACTGGTTCGACCTGATCGTGTTCATACCGTTTTTGCAGCTGATCGCCGGGAGCCAGGAGAATACGTCATTCATCGTCATCAGACAGATCGTGATTGTGGCCATGCTGATCTCAAGAACGCGCAAGAGCCAGAAGTTCATCAAGTCACTGGGATTGAAGCCAACCCAGCTCATGATCTCAAGCTTCTCCCTTACCATATGCCTGGGTGCGGTACTGCTGACTTTGCCGGTATCCAGTACCGGCAACGAACCCACCCCCATGCTCGATGCGTTGTTCACGGCCACTTCAGCCACCTGCGTCACAGGGCTCATCGTAAGGGATACCGCCACTCACTTCAGCATGTTCGGTCAATTGGTGATCCTCTGTCTGATCCAGCTTGGCGGTCTGGGGATCATGACTTTTTCGGTGTTCCTCGCCCTTGCCGGCAGGAAAAGGTTCGGAATGTCGGAAAGGCTTCTGATCAAGGACATCCTTGATTCAGACATGCTTTCGGATGCCAGGAAGCTGATAACGTTCATCTTCGTAATGACGTTCTCGATCGAACTGCTGGGAGCTGTTGGGCTTTTCGCCGCATGGTCGGGGAAGTTCGCAGGAGCCGGCATGACAGCTTACCACGCATTGTTCCACTCCATCTCAGCGTTCTGCAATGCGGGTTTCTCGACGTTCAGCGACAGCCTGATGGGATTCTCGGGCGACTTGGCAACCAATGTTCTGATCTGCATTCTGATCATCCTGGGCGGCCTGGGTTTCCTTACGGTGCGGAACATCATCGGCACCATTGCAGCCCGTCTCGGTGGCGACCGCAGAACCTCCGTCCACCTCCGGGTACAACCCAGAATCGTGCTCACCGTGAGCATCGCCCTGATCCTTTTCGGAGCCCTGGCCTTCGCGGCGTTCGAAACGGGATCGGAAGCATTGGGCTGCGAACTGAAAACCAACGTCCTGGCGGCATTCTTTCAATCCGTAACCACAAGGACCGCCGGATTCAACACCGTGGACATCGGGCGTCTCATGCCCTCAACTCTCTTCGTGATGATCATCCTCATGTTCATCGGAGCTTCTCCCGGATCCACCGGCGGAGGGCTGAAAACAACCACCTTCGCAGTGCTGTGGGGAGCAATGACCAGGGAATTCTCCGACAAGAGGCAGGTTGAGATCTACAGAAGAACGATACCCGCCGACACGATTCAGAAAGCCCTGACTGTTCTTCTCTTCTATCTGGTGGTGGTTGCTTCTTCAGTTGTTGCCCTTCTTGCCATCGAGCCCTTCCCTCTGATCGACGTTCTCTTCGAAGCCGTCAGTGCCGTCGGGACCGTTGGGCTGTCAACGGGCATCACCGCCAGCCTGTCCCCATACTCGAGGGTGATAGTGATCCTTCTGATGTTTTTCGGCAGGCTGGGACCCCTTACCCTTGGATACGCGCTATTGTTGTCCAACAGGAAGCATGAAGTGCACTATGCCGAAGAACGGGTGATGATCGGCTAGAAGTCATGGAGGCTGAAGCAGATGCGAAGCATCGCAGTGATCGGGTTGGGTAACTACGGGAGCACTGTAGCCCGGGAGTTGACGGAACGGGGAGCCCAGGTCATCGCCATCGACCAGGACAAGGACAGGGTGGAGGCGATCAAGGAAAACGTAGCTTACGCGGTATCACTGAATTCCACCAACCGGGAGGCGCTTCAGGCTGCAGCGGTGGATCAGGTGGACATCGCCGTGGTATGCATCGGTGACAACGTCGAAGCAAGCCTTCTGACGGCACTTCAGTTGAAGAAACTGGGAGTCAGGAAGATATGGGCAAGGGCGATCAACCCTCTTCAGCACGAGATACTGACTGCGCTGGGCGTCGAAGAAGTGGTCGATCTGGAGGAGCAGATGGGAATGGCCACCGCACGAAGCCTCTCCTCGGTGAACGTGAGCAAGCACATCCCGCTCGCGCCCGGACACAGCATTGCCGAGGTGAGGATCCCTTCCGCACTGATCGGAAAGACCATCCGTCAGATCAACCCGCGGGACCAGTTCAGCGTGAACATCATCGGCATAAGAACCTATGCCCCGGTGATAGATGACATGGGTAACAGGTCGTTCGAGGAGAGTTTCGATGAAGTTCCTTCTCCGGACATGGAACTCACCGAGGACATGATCCTTCTTGTTGCCGGCAACGACAAGAGCATAGAACGCTTCGCCAAGGGGTAGCCATATATGAAACTCGGAACCGGTCTTCGCTTGTCTCTGCTCTGGCCGTGGATCCTTACGGTGGTTTCCATTGCGGGAGTTGTGCTTCTGTTGACGGAAGACCGCGGCGGGGTTCTCGTGCCCGTTCTTCTGACCCTCGCTGCAGCTGGAGGAGCTTTCCTGTCCCTCCGTGTATTCATCCTGCTGAAACGAATCAGGAATTTCCTGGATCACCTTCTCAGAAACGATTACGAGACCGGCATGAAAACCAGGGGTTTGATCAGCGACGAGATTCAGTCGATCTACCAGCGGGCGAACAAGGCCGCTTCCCAGCTGGGTGAGTACGAGCGTCTGTGCTCCGACAGGATACGTCTGCAGAAAGCGCAGTTGGACATTCTTATGAGAACTTCACCCAACGCTTTCATGATCGGGGACATGAAAGCCATGTCCTTCCGGATCAATCCAGCAATGAAAAGGCTGTTCGGAATCGAACAGGATTCCTTCTCATTCGAATCGATCCAGAAGCAGGATGGCAACGAGAGGTTCTTCAGAAAATTCCTGGTGGCAACTCTCAGAAGCGGATTTCCCCATGAGGGAACTGCAGTCCTGCAACTTCCGCTGAGGGAGAGCCGGAGGGAAATCACTTTCCGGATCGTGCCCATCAAGGACAGCACCGAGAAGACCGCCTTTGCCCTCGTCTTCATTGAACCCGTTGATGATGATGCCGGAGAGAACCCTCAAGCCTGAGCATGCCCCGCGAATGTGTGCTGCATCCGGAACATTTCCGGACCGACACGGACCGGGCACGGGAGGAGATACTGTGAAAAAGGCCGTAACCGGGATATCCCCCGCCGGCTCAATCATTTCGTGGAGTTGTGCGCATGTGGTGGGTTCTTAGTACTCTGCTTCTTTTCGCATCAACCGGTTCATCGCCCGGTGATGCGGTCTTGCCCGATCCCGGCAACCTGGTCGATTACCGGGGAAGGAACGGAGAGACATTCCAGTTCCTTGTCAGGGCTTCAACCGGTGGCGGCGCCTGGGGAACCGACGTCTACACCGATGATTCGATGCTGGCAACCGCGGCTGTACATGCCGGAGCCCTCGGGTACGGCGAGACAGGGGTAGTCGAGGTGACCATACTCCCCGGCGGGGAGAGTTACACGGGAAGCATGAGATACGGAGTCACCACTGACAGCTGCGGCCCATGGCACGGAAGTTACTCTGTGGCTTCGATTCCGGGCGATGAGGCCCTGGCTGCTTCCGCCCCGGCGGAGAAGGCTGCAGCGTGGGGGATGTTCATTCCGGTCCTGGCTGTTTCCGGGGCGTTCTGGCTGCTTTTCAGTGCCACTTCCGGAAGGATGGGAGTCCTGTACCGCGCATACTTCAACATCTTCACAGGCATTCTGGCGGCGTCCGCAACCATTTGTTCGGTGCTTTCCGCCGAAACGCCCGTATTTGCCCAAAGCTCCACCTCAATGCTCCTGTTCTCCCTGGCCATCGCATCCGCCCTTCTGGCAGTCGCGGGCCTATGGGTTGCAAGGCCGGTCTTTCCCTTCAAGGTTTCAAGGCACGCAGCGTTCGTTTCATCGATGAGTTCGGCGGGTATCGTGGTGTTCTGGGTCTGCGCGTTTCTGCTGCTTGGCGGTCCGCTCTCGAACTACATGCTCGAGGAGGGCATGAGGGAATCTTCCCGTGAGGTCACGGGAACCGGAATATCAAGAAGGCTGCCGTTCGGCTTCTACTCGGCTCTGCTGCCGGTTCCGCTGTTTCTCGCGGGGCTGGTGAACGCCATCAGGGTCCGTGCGATGCGCAACCGCATCGCGGAGGGGCTTGTTGATCCCGAGCCCCGAAAGCTTCGACCGGGCAGATTGCTTCTGGGGCTTTTCTGCCTTGTGATGTTCGTCACGATCTCATTGGAACTCGGTCTGTTTCGCCCGTAGATCATGACCGGCAGCTTTCACTTGGTTTGAATGCTGCCGCTTGCAGGTTGCAGGTTCCCTGCGCCTTCTGGCGAGCAGGAAGATGTCCCGCAATGCCTGCCCACCCCTGGCCTTGCGCCACATCTTCTCGAAATTCTCCTGCTGAACGGTCTGGGCGATCGCGGCCAGGCTTCTCAAGTGAAAGTTCCTTTCGCCCATGGAACCCGCCAGAAAGATCGCTGCCTTGACCGCGGGAGCTTCTTCACTGAAGTGTATGCCGTCCAGGCAGCGCACCATGAGGACTTCGAAGGAAGAAGACCCCTCGATGGCAAGATGGGGGATGGCCAGGTGCGGGGAGATGGCGGTCGAACTCTGCTCCTCGTGCTCGACAAGGAGTGCCTTCACCCTTCCGGGATCGACCTTCATCCTTGAACCGAGCAGATCCGCCGCGAGACCGAAGAGTTCCTCCTTCGAATGCCGGCCGGTGAGGTCGAGAACTGGGCAGGACTCGATCAGGGAGTCGAAACGGTCCATCTCGATGCCGTCCCTCTCGCGGATGATGTCTTTCAGCTCGCTCTCGATCAGTCCCGAAACGAGTTCCCTGGAGGTCAGGCGTTGAACGATGTGGAGCAGGGCCGATTCGTGCATCGCTCTTGACTTTCCGTAGAACCAGTAGATCAGGAAACCGAAAACCGCAAGCCCAGTGCTGATGAGGAATGCATCCTCCTGCATCTCCACCAGGATGAAGCCGAAACCGATGATGCCGGCGATCTGCAGCCACGGATACATGGGTGCCCGGTATGTGGGACGGTAGTTCTGGATCCCGCTTTCCCTCAGCACCACTACTGAAACCAGCGAAAGCATGTTGGTGAGGATCAGCCCAAGAGAGGCTGCTTCGACGAGGGTCTTGAGGTCGAGGAACTGCGGAAGGATGACGAGAATGCCGGTGAGAAGGATCGCCGCATGAGGGGTTCCGGATTTCGCTCCGGCTCGGCTGAGGATCCCCGGTACTATGCCGTCCCGGCTCAGGGCGAGGAGATACCGCGAACCGGCCATGATACCGGCATTTGCCGTCGTGAGGAACGCAAGCGATGCCGCCACCCCGATGAGAAGCGCACCCGTTCTGCCCATCAGAAGGCCGGCCACGTCGGAGATGGGAGTCAGGGTGACGGCAAGGGCAGATGGATCGGATACACCGACGGTAACACCCACCATCAGCACGTAGAACAAACCGATGAGCACAAGGGAAAGGATCATCCCGTTGGGGAGGGTCTTCCCGGGATCCTTCACTTCCTCGGCCATGCTGGTGACCTTGAGCAGGCCGCCGAAAGCCACGAACACCAGCCCCGCAGTGGAAAAGATCGCTTTGATCCCGCCCGGAGCGAAGTTCTCGAACCTGTTTACACTGACTTCGGGAAGCCCCCTTACAACGTAAAGGATCATGATGCCCAGAAGGACCATGACAAGGGCAACCTGAAGCCTCGCCGCCTCCCTGACGCCTGCGAGGTTCACGCCGACGAATGCCAGGCCCAGGAGCACCCCCGAAACCCTCATGTCCAGCCCCATCAGAACCTGGATGAGGGCGGCCATTCCAACAAGTGCGAAAGAGCTTTTCAGAGAGAAGGAGACCCAGTTGAGGATGCCCGCGATAGTCCCGAAGGCTGGTCCCACGCTCCGTGTGATGAAGAAGTAGTCGCTGCCGGCCCTGGGCATGGCGGTGGACAGCTCGGCCGTGCTGAGAAGCCCGGTTGCCGCCAGCAGGGCCGCAAGCGCGTAGGAAACCATCACGGCCGGGCCTGCCTGGGCGAAGGCCATGCCGGGCAGAACGAATATCCCCGAGCTGATCATCGCCCCCGAGGCGATGCAGAAGACATGGATGAGGCCAAGACGCCTGTGAAGCTGCATGCGTTTCCCCCATCGGGTATCGGTGAGGAGATGGCCTTGAAAGAAGAAAGCACCGGTGTGAATATAGGCTTTCAGAGCTTCCCTGCGCCAATGTTCCCGGTCACGGTCGTGAACTGCCGGCACGCCAATCGGGAATTGCTCAGCACGCAGAGCGTGCCATGGCCGTCGGGGACCGGCGGTACCGATCAGAAATGATCGTCCGCCATCTTCCTTGCGATGGTGATTGCCAGGGCCATAATGGACAGCATCGGCGGATTGCCAAGTGAATCCGGAAAAAGCGAGGAATCTGCCACGTAGACATTGGCGGGAAGGCGGTCGTGACGCAGCGTGCGGACTTCAGCAGCCGTGAATGGCAGCATGCCTCCGGGGTGGCCGGCATTCATGGTTCCCAGAAATATCCGTTCTTCCGGAATGCCCATGGACACCAGTATCTCCCTGCAAAGCTCCACCGCCTCCGTGAGAATCCCCTTGTCCTCAGGGGTCAGGTTCTTCCTGATGGAACGCCCCTCGATCGAACCGCAGGGAGTGTCGGCCAACTTTATCATCATGCTGAAAATGTCCCGGAACGGTTGTTTCCACGCCGGATTGAAGAAGCTGCTCAGGTGGTCATAGTATGGTGAGACGATGTATCCCCGGCGCTGCACGATGAAAGGCATGGGAAGCTCGGTGTTCTGACCCGCCCCGGGTTGACGTGCGGCGACACAGAGCACGGGGTCGACGAACAGGCGCGGTTCCACCCCGATCCCCGAGTTCCCGAGAATGCGGGGTGTACCCAGCCCGCCGGCAGCCAGGACAAACAGGTCGGCGGGATGAAAACTCCTTTTCCCGCCACGCCTCACCATAGCTCCACAGGCTTCGCCTCCACGTATCACAAGGCTCTCCACCTCAGCTCCGGTTTCCAGCCGGGCACCCTTTTCAAGGGCTTCCCGCAGAAACTTCCTGCTGTCCCACTTCACCCCATAAGCGCAGCCAAGAACGCAGCGGCCACAATTGCGGCAGTTTTCAAACCGGCCCATCTTGGGCGTCGGGAACGGATCCAGCTTCAGAGTCCGGCAGGCGCTGAAGCAGCGGTTCGTCAAGGGTTTCCATAAGTGAGCGTGATCTGCAGTGATCGGGATGTCCGTCTCCAGTTCCAGAAAGGCCTGGTCAAGGTCGATCCCCAGCTTTCTCAGGTCTTCGTCCTGACGAAGGGCATTCGCCGTGGCGATGGTGGTAGTCCCCCCCGTTCCGCGGCCATGCACGACAGCCATCCCTTCGCTGGTCAAATGGACTCTCATCGCAGGAAACAGAAGGCTTATCTCCCGGGGATCGAACAGCAGACCTGCCCTTTTCGCCAGCCCGGGTACTCTCAGGCTGGTCGTGAAGGGTTTGAACTCCCTTCCCGCTTCGAGCACGGTCACCTGGAACCTGCCCTGCAGTTCCCTGGAGGCGGCAGCCCCCCCGGCACCGCTGCCGATCACCATGACACTTCTCAAGTCAATTCCTCGGGAAAACGAAAACACGCCGTGCAGTTCGGCAGATCTCCGGTGATCCTGCCCGTGAACGAAAGGCTTCCGCCACCTGCGAGTCCGGCCAGCATGCCTTCGTCGAGTGCGGAGATGAACTCACAGATCTCCTGCGAGTAGAACCTCGCGAAACTGCACTTCGAGACGACGATCGCCCCGTCGGACGACCCCCGGAAGTCGATACCCAGGATGCGATAGAGCAGGCGTGCCGCCCGCATGACCTCCGCCCGCGTCCTGAGCCTCAGTGCGATGCGCATCTCCTGCCCGAACTCAAATGCCGCATCCCTGAGCCTTCGTGCGACTTCGAGGGCTGACGCCCCATCCTCAAGACACATCCGGGACTGCTGTGCGGTAAACCTGGCGTATTCTTCGGTCATGCCGGCAGAGGACAGGCGCGACACAAATGCAGTGTCACACCCGAAAGCCCTTGCCGTAAGCGTGAAAAGCCGCCGGAAACCCCTCTCCCTCATTCGCCGGGGCAGATGGAGCTCGGCCGCGGTGAGAAGGACGTTCATGAAGACCCTTTTGTTCTCTCTCCCAGTCTCGCGCTCCGGTAGATGACAAATGCAAGGAGGGCAAGCCCGCCATCCACGAATCCGTTGACGAGAAGGATGAAGTCAGGCCGGTGGATGAGAAAGGCGCCAAAGGAGAAGAGACTGCTCGACATCTTTGCCTGGGCAAGCAAAAGGGGGTTGAGCGGGACTTCAGGCTGACGGAAGATCCTGAACGCCAGAATCGCCACCACAGCCATGTACGCCGAGGTCATGACAGAGAAGAAACCGGTCCCGTGAAGTGGGGAGACCCCCATGCCAAAACGGCAGGCCATCGAGTTGAGGCCCCGGAGGGGCACTTCAGGCCCCAGAAGAAACAGGGTTCCAACCGATGTGAAAACCAGAAACAGCGAGAATCCAACGACCCTTACGAACTTGTTACTCATCGGGAACCCCTTCCACGGTTGTTCAGAATCCGCTGGAATCGGGCCGGTCCGAGGAAGACCGCCTCCCGCATCAGTGCACGCGACCCCTCCGGAGAAATGGGAAGACTGCCGGTGTCATACCGGGAGTAAAGATGGTGATTCTCGCTGGCGAAGCATGATGACGAAGGCGAGAAAAGCATACTCATTTCGTTCCAGATCCCGAAAATGGACCGTGTCCCCACATTGCCGAATGACAGGGGCGTGAAAACACACGGGCTGACCTCGCCGAAAGCGTCAACGTAAATCATTTTGGTGCCGGCGTTGCAGCCGAAGTGGCCTGCTCCCTCGAAATGCCCCAGGTAGTTCACCGTCATGCCGCTTTTTCTATTGAGCCGGTCCTGAAGGGCCGTCAGAGCTTCGCGGTCGCTTTCGGTGCAGACATCCCCGCCGTTCCATGATCGGCGGCCCGATGGCTTTACCTCGCTTATCCAGGCTTCGTTGACTTCCAGGGTGTCCAGGAACGCCAGAAATCGTCGTACACCTTCCATACTCATCGTGTCTCCCGAAAGAACCGATGAAACCCCGGTATCGATGCCCTGTGCCTTGAAAACCTCGATTGCCCGCAGGGCTTCCGAGTATGCACCGGGATACCCCCTGCCAAGGTCGTGTGCTTCCGGGTCCCAATGATCCAGACTGACCGAGACGGAAAAAAGCCCGGCTTGTCTGAGTTCCGAGGCCAGCGACGCAGTCAGACCGCATCCTGTTGTGAACAGCTTCACTGCGCATTTCTCTGCAGCTTTGCGAACGATGGACCCGATATCGGGATTGAGAAGCGGTTCACCTCCTGTGAGGCCAAGCCAGACCACCCCCATCCGCTGGAGCTCCCCGATCGTCCGCAGGATGGTCGATGTGTCCATCGGGTCTCCCGTCCGATCGCGGTTGTAGCAGAACCCGCATTTCTGTGGACAGGCGTTGGTGATCCCTATCTGTGCATGCGAGGGGCCCTGACATCCTCCAAGGATGTGTTCGTCGACGAACCGGGCATAGGCGGAGCTGTTCAGTGGTGGAAGATGCGAGTGCAGAATGAGATGGCCTCCAACGCGGCGAGGCCTGAATTTCCTGATGTATCCGGCAAGGAACAGGTTCACCGCCGGTTTGGCCCGCAGAATTCGGGGGTTTGCAGACAGTGAAGCAATGATCGCTGCAAATCTGCCAGACATGATACCTTGACCTTCAGTTACGCGCATGGTGCGTATTGTGGACACTACTCAGGACACCCGCCGCGTTCCTGACCAGGTTGGCGATGCCTGACGGTGTCATGGACCTTCGCGCAAGCCGGAAAAGGCGTGCCGGCTTTCCGTAGAAGCTTCGAAGGGCGCTGCGCCTGAGTTTTTCCAGCCTCTCGACGGGGATGGAGCAGAGTGACCTTCCCCCCGTGGAGCAGTCGAGGTTTGAAAGGTCGGATTCATCGATGACTCCGTCTCCCGTAAGCCCTGCCCTCAGGTCGCTTCCGAGCCTGGGCACCATGAGGTTGAACGAGGCGAAATCGCACTCCAGCGAAGAGGCGTACGCTATCATCCTTCTGATGGAGTCTTCCGTGTCACCGGGAAAACCGATTATGAAGTGCGCCAGGGTTGCGAGCCCGGCCCTTCGGGCGGCCCTGAAGACCATCGCGGCCCTGTCCGACGTGCCGTAGCCCTTGGATGACGCCTTCAGGGCCTCGGTATCGGGGGTTTCGACTCCCAGCATGACCAGATGGCAGCCCGCCTGCTTCATCGAGTCGAGAAGACCGGGGTCCACGGTATCCAGCCGGGCTTCACACGACCAGGCCATCCTCCTTCTCCCTGCGAGCTTCACGCAGAAGTCGGCTGCCCTGTCCCGCTCAACACCGAAGGTGAGGTCACGAAGGAAGAACTCCCTGATGCCCATGGATGCAACGAAGTCATACTCCGCCAGAAAATCGGCCAGGTTCCTCGGGCGGTACCCCAGCTTGCCTGAAGCGCAGAAACTGCACCTGAAGGGGCAGCCGTATGACAGCATCATTGTCGCCACCGGCCTGTGAAGGCTGTAAGGCATTGTGTAGCGCCGCATGGGGAACAGGTCATGCCGGGGGATGCCGTAGGAGAGCTCCCTTCCCGCGCACGCTGCAGGCACCGTGCTGCATGAGGGTAACAGAAGGCCGCCGGCCGCGCCGGGTTCCCCCCGGAAGTAGGGAAGGATCCTCTCATCGGTGAAATCCGGGATCTCCGCGTCCATCCCCCTCTTCAGAAGGGCTCCGGGAGTGAACGACGGCAGGTCGCCCATGACCGCCACGGCCGCGCCGGTCCTTTCCTTCAGCCCGGTCAGGAATGCGAGGTCCGATTCGAGGCTCACAGCCGAAACGAGTGACGCGACAACGTCTGGTCTGTGCGCACATGCCCTTTTGAGGGCCTGTCCGTGATCGAGGCGTTCGGCCGTGGCATCTAGCACAGCCCTGTCGACATCTTTCGGGATGGCCGCGCTGAGAACCAGCAGGTCGATGGGAGCCCAGTAGTAAGAGGCCTTTACCGTCTCGCCGCACGACATGTCCCTGAGAACGGGGGGGGATGAAGGCGGGTTGAGAAGCAGCACTTTCATTGCTGCCGCATTTCTTCCGGGTGAGTCAGTATGAGTCCGGTTCCGTCGAACCTGATCAGTCCTGCACCGGGCCCGACCGGAGTCCCGGGCGAAATGCAGCTGATCTCAAGGTCTTCCGAGCGCCGGAAGTACGCCAGATAGTAGGGAAGGATCTTCTCGTCACGGACGGAACCGAGCTCGATCAGCCACGGGACTGATGGATCGATCGCACGAAAGCTCCTGCCTGCGGCTTCGAACAACCTTCTGTGCACTTCCGTGGATTCGGAGTAGCGCTCATTCATGCGTCTGCCCAGCAGGGCGGGAGGAACAAGGGCGATGGCGCAGAAGACCGCCAGGACCGGTTCGTTTATCCTCCTCCTTCTGATGAGCTCTCCAAGCGAGGCTGCCACGAGCAGGCAGAAGAATGCGCATGCACCGTACTCGTAGTGCCCGGGGCCGAAGTTGATCAGGGCCTGAGCGCCGAGAAGCGCGGTTCCCGCTGCCAGAACTGTCAGACGGCGCCACCCGCGGGCGCTCATTAGAAGGGGAGCGGCCAGCAGCAGGGCGGCTGTCGCGCCTGCAACGACCCTGGCCGAACCCGGAACCATCCACGACACTCCCGTCAGGTTGCCGTAGAGGCGAATGATGTTGAAAGCCATGACCCGGGGCGGATTGTAGACCTGGTATCCGCCCACGTAGTCGAGGACCACCGACCTGAGGAGGAACATCAGCAGAAGTGCCATGCAGGGAAGCAGGACGGGAAGTACCGGCAACCTTTCCGGCCGCTCCCGGGGCCAGACATAGTACATTGTGGGCAGCAGCACGACCGAAACAAACCCGAGTTCCTTGAAGCCCATCGCGAAAAGGGCCAGCACTGCCGGGACGGCGGATCGCAATCCCCGGCCTGCTGCGGGCTTCACGACGAAACCCGCAGCAAGGACAATGAACAGGGTGGCCAGGATATCAGGCCTGGTGTTCACCATCTGAACGGCCATGACTGCCCTGGGATGGGCTGCCAGAAGGAGAGTTGCGATGGTTGCCGAGGCCCGGGACATACCCATCCGCAGGGCAAGCCAGCCCAAAGCGGCGCAGCAGGTCAGGTGGATCAGGACGCTGACTGCCATCCACGGCATGGGGCGGGTCCCGAACAATCCGTACTCGGGAATGTAGACCAGGCTCGACAGCGGTCTGAAAAAGCCTCCCACGGTTCCGTCGCCTGTGGTGTAGATCCAGCCCTCGGCCAGATAGCGTTCAAGGCTCCAGCCAGTGGCCCTTGGTACCATGATCGTGAAGAAATCCTGCGGATCGAAGAAGGCCTTCAACAGCGGAGTGTAGGCCACCAGCAGCAGAACGCCCGACAGTAGCAGGACAAGGACGGGCCTGGACCTGGCGGAAGCGGGGTTTCCGGTCACTTGAAGTCCAGAGGTTCTGAAAGGTCCCACTGCAAGCTGTCCAGCACCACTGTCATCCCGGCGGCGATGAAGCTTCCCAGAACAGCATACCCTTCAGGCGTGAAATGGCAGTTGTCCTGCATCATGTCCCGCTGGACCGGAAGCTCAAGGGCAGCATCGATGAAGAAAACCCTGCCGGTGCCCGAGAACTCCCGCGCGACCCTCTCAGCCTCAGTGTTGATGGCGGCAACCCTGTCCGCCAGATCACCGGAACCGAAAGCCTCCTCGGTGAGTTCCCTCACGTGGACCTGGCTTGCCACGAAGACAGTCGTACTGCAGTTCAGGGCGACGTTAATCATTGCGGACAGGTTGGAGCCGAACGTGTTGAAGGGGGTTTCCCCCAGTCCGGGCTCATAGGGGTAGCGTATCCCGCAGCGGACAAGCTGATTGGGGTCGAGCTCGGAAAGGAGCAGCTTGTTGAGCCCGTAACGGGCCAGACCCAGGAGCCTGGACCTGTCGAGGCTTCCGGGAAGAAGGTCCCACACGGGTCTGGGCACAACCGTCCATGGGGTTCTCCAGTGGCTGTAGTCGGGCCGGGCCGTTTCACCGGGGAGGATGCAGCCCGCGAAAGCGTCGTTGATGCCATGATAGATGACTATTATCCGGGGTTTCAGGTGGACGCCTCGAAGGGTGTAGTTCAGAAGGCTCTCCATCGATGTCCAGGAAGCCATCCCGAGGTTGAGCACCTCGCAGCTGTCAAAGGGAGTGTCGCGGCGTTCAAGAAAAGCGTTCATGCTTTCCTCGAGCGCCCTGGGGTACCAGTCGTCCCAGGTCGTGGAGCCGCCCAGACATGCTATCCTGAGAACGCCGGGCGCGGGTTCCCATTGTGTCTCGGCGCCCCTCAGTCCGATCCCGTTGATGTCGCCGTAGCCGGCTCTGGGTCTGTACGGCAGAAAGGGATGGCTCACATCGTGCCCTGCGGGAGGAGTGGCGGTGGATGTCCTGTGGACCCAGTCGTTGTAATCCCTGAACTGGGCATAGTCCCTTCCCGAAACGAAAAGAGCCGCCCTGGCAAGCAGTTCGAGCAGAACGAGCGCCATGAGCAGGCCGGCAAGTGTGAAAAGCGCCTTCTTCGCCCTCGAAGGAGCGCTCATCGAAGCCCTCCCGTCACCAACGCAGAATGAATTGAGTCCGCTATCAGTTCTCCCAGGAGCCGGTTGCCTTCCGCCGTGAGGTGGGACTTGTCGGCGAGCGTCCGGTCAGTGGCGGGGATGATCCCGGCTGCATCCACAAAGTGCGTCAGACCGCTTCGTGAGTGCCTTTCCGCAACCCTTCGTGCGATCGAATTGAGCCGGTTCACGGCGGCCACCATCTCCTCGCCGCCGCTCTCCTCGGGAAGTTGGAGCTCGCTCACGAGGAAAACCATTGTCCCGCGGGATTCGGCGATGGCGGTGATGGCTTCCAGGTTGCATTCATACGAAGCGAATGTGGTGTCGAGCACCTGGTCCGGGTTGAAGTCGTAGCGCAGGCCAAGGCGTTTCGGAGGCGCAGCCTGATACCTTGCCTGAAAAACCCTGTCGAGCCCGTACCTTGTCAGGGCAACGGCCCTTGAACTGTCGGCCCAGCCGGGGATGATGTCCCACGGTACCGCAGGCACCGGAATCCAGCGCTCCCTGAAGTGGCTGTAGTCGGGCTGGGCGATCACGGTGTCGGGCCGGAACATGGCGTAAACATCGTTGACCGCGACATAGAGGACTATGGCATGCGGTTGGGCGTGCACTCCCATGGCACAGTACGCTGCAAGGTTCTCGGCCGATGTCCAGGTGGGGGCGGTCAGCATCAGAACCTCGCAGGACCGGTAAGGCAGCCCCCCCGAAGCGAGCATGCTGTCGAGGCTCTGCCCCGTCACGCGGGGGAACACGCCGTCGTAGACCATCGACCCGCCCATGCAGAGCACCCGGAATACACCCTGCCCGGGCACCCAGCCCGTCTCGGGACCGATGAAGCCGAGCGAGTCGACGCCGAGCCCGCCCGCTGAGCTTCCAGCAACAGGTCTGAAGGGAAGGTAGGGATATTCCGTATCGAACTCGCCGGCTCCCCTGGCTCTGGCCTGACGCAGGGCGGAGTTGGTCTGCACGTACCTGTACGCGGGAAAACCACGGATCAGAAGGTAAGCCCTGGAGGCCAGTTCCGAAAGAAGGAAGATACCCCCGAGTATGAGGACGGTCCGCCAGGAAAAAGCCCGGGACCTGCTTCGAGGCATCGCTTCTCCTCCCGGGTATGCCGGCTCAGACCTTTTTCTTCGACACCCAGTGGGAACCCATGACCATGTTGTCGATCCCGCTGTTGAGGAACGTCTTCAGGGCGTCGGAGGGGCTGCTCACGATAGGCTCGCCCCGCAGGTTGAAACTGGTGTTCACAAGGACCTCGGTGCCCGTGGCCTGGCCGAAGGTCTTTATCACGTCGTAGTACCTGGGGTTCCACTCCCGTCTCACCGTCTGGAGACGCCCGGTGCCACCGTGATTAACGGCCGGAGCGGTCTCGGAGTACTTATCCTTCCAGGGAACCACGGTGATCATGAACCGGGCCGGATAGCTTTCGCGCTCGAGGTTCAACCCCTGGAAGTATTCTTCAGCCGTCTCCTCGCAGACAGCCGGCGCAAAGGGGCGGAATGGTTCCCTGAACTTGATCTTGTGGTTGATGATGTCCTTCATCCCGGCCGTGCGCGGGTCGGCTATGATGGACCTGTTGCCCAGCGCCCTGGGACCCCACTCGTAGCGGCCCTGGAAGAACCCCAGCACCCTGCCCTTGAGAAGCGAATCGACGGTGCGGTCTACCAGAGAGGCTTCGTCGGGGTGGTGCTGAAACTCCACGGGTGCCTTTGAAAGGGCCAGAGCGGCCTGGTCGTCGTCGTACTCATCGCCGAAGTACGCATTCTCCATCGTGAACTTCCGGGGTTTACCCAGCAGCACGTGCCAGGCGTACAGAGCTGCACCGAGAGCGCCTCCCGCGTCGCCTGCCGCGGGTTGGATGAAGATCTGCTCGTAGTCGAGTTCCCGGGCGATCCTGCCGTTGGCCACGGAGTTGAGGGCCACACCTCCCGCCATGCAGAGTCGTTTCGCCCCGGTCTCCTGCTGCAGGCTGCCGGCGAGGCCCAGTATGAGCTCTTCGGTTACCTTCTGGATGCTCGCCGCCACATCGGCGTAGTGCAGGCACTTCCTTACTTCCGGATCGTTGGGGCTGCGGGTTGGATCGGTTTCGTGGGTGACGAAAAGCGATTCGGGAACGCGCGCCGGGCCGAAGAGCTTCTCCAGTGCCCTGCTGAAGCTCTTCTCGGGTGAATAATGGTAGCTGAACCAGTCCATGTTCAGCGAAAAGCTTCCTCCGGGCCCTCTGCGGACGATCTTCGAGAAGATGTCGTCAACGTACCTGGGTTTGCCGTAGGGAGCCATTCCCATCACCTTGTACTCACCCTCGTTCACATGAAAGCCGAGGAATGCCGTGAACGCCGAGTAAAGAAGACCGATCGAGTGGGGAAACCTGAGCTCAGCGTCGAGGTTGATGGAATTGCCCGCACCCGCTCCCCAGTCCGCCGTTCCATGACCCCTTGCAGTGGTGGTCCACTCACCCACTCCGTCGAGGGTCAGGATGGCCGCATCGGTGAAGGGCGAGCTGAAGAGAGTGCTCGCGGCATGGGCCATGTGATGGTCGACGAAGAGGATCTTCGAGGAGGGCACGCCAAGGTGTTTCTTCAGATGGGATTTGATCCAGAGCTTCTCGTCAAGCCAGTTGACCATGGCCTCGCCGAAGGAGCGCCACGACCTTGGATACGTGGCCAGTGAACTTTGCAGGATCCTTTCGAACTTGACCAGCGGCTTCTCGTAGAAAACGACGTAGTCGAGGTCGGTGGCCTCTATGCCGGCCCTGTTGAGGCAGAACTCGATCGCAAGGGCGGGGTAGCGTTCGTCCTGCTTGATGCGGCTGAGCCTCTCCTCCTGTGATGCGGCGACCAGTTCACCATCCCTGAGCAGGGCTGCGGCCGAATCGTGATAGTGACAGGAAATTCCAAGTACGTGCATGGCATTCCTACCTAGAACTGCAGCCTGGAACGGCTGATGTCCGGCTTGTGCTGCTGTCTCGGATGCCAGGCCGGTTGCTTTCCAAGAGCCAGGGGGTCGGAAAAGAGCCTTACGGGAATTCCGAAGGGAAGAACAACGGTAAAGTAGAAGAATGCAAGGATCAGCCTTCCCTGGTAGTTTCCCATGCGGCTCGCAAAGCCTGTCCAGGCCTTTTTGACCCTGCGGGGTAGCGACGGCCTGCCGGCTTCTTCATGAACGGCCCGGGCGGGGGGAAGTGTGTTCCTGCGGAAAAGGGTGATCACCGCTGAAACTGCGAAGGCAAGGCCGAAGGACTGCGCCACGCTCAGCCAGTGGGACTCGAGAACCGGTTTGAGGATGAAACCAGCGGTCCAGAGAGCCGCAACGACGAAGATATCCATCAGAAAAGGCACGGGTTGACGCCGGGGAGCAGACAGGGCGGCTCCGGCCGTGTAACCCACGAGGGTCAGAAGAACGATGGCCAGCCCGCCGAGCATCCGATCCTCCTAGAAAAGGGTGTAAATGAAGGGCGCCATGGCAGAGCCCTGTGCGAAGACAAGAACTCCCACGAGCAGAATCAGCACGAGAACCATCGGTATCATCCACCAAAGCTTCCGGGACCAGAGAAACCGCATCAGTTCCCCGAGTATTCCGAGCCTGTCCAAAAAGCCCCTGCCACCCATGTCTACCTCCATCGCAGCTTCGGAAGCCCTATTCTAACCACGGAGAAGAAGCATGCCAAGCTGATGTGCGATAAGCTCTATGGCGCGGCCGGACTGCCCTGGAGGCCGGGGAGGATCAGGCTGCAGACCGCCTCGGCGAGGATCCGGTTCGCCTCGGGTGTGACATGACAGCCGGATGGGGATTGGTAAAGGGTTGCGGTAACCGTGTCGAATGCCCCGACCAGCGAAAGGGCGTTTTCACGGGAGCCCATGATGGAATCCATCGCTCCGTACGCGGAAGTGAACAGCCCGGAGTAGAAGGGATCGGAGCCGTCAGGATATCCCGGGAACCCGCCTGCCCTGACCTGCCTCTCATGTTCGGTCAATGGTTTGTCACCGGCCCAGATCGCCGGTTGAAGCAGGAAGTAGCAGCGGAACCCGTAAGCCTCGGAAAGCCTGACCACAAGGTCAAGGTTCCTGGCGTAGAGAGCCGCCGTTCGGGAGGCGAGGATGCCGGCCTGGGCAGTGGCGCTCACGCTTTCCTCCCTTTCCACTATCTCGGTCCTCACCGGAGGTTCGTAACCGAGCGCCTGCGCAAGGTCCGCGGTGTTGGTTCCCCTGATCAGCTGCCCGATCACGGAAGGCGCGGGCGACTGACCGGTCCTGCCCTCGACCCGGGCGCCGATGATGAAGAGCTTGTAGTGCGCTCCGGGAACACCGGACTGATACGCTGACACGACATCGTTGAAACCGTTGATGAAGATGACGATGTCCGGCCTGAGGCCGTCCCGTAGAAGCAGCATGAGGTGAATCACCTCCTGGGTGGACACCCATCCCACGACGCCGTGGTTCACAATGCTGACTGGGCGTTCGAGGGTTTCCCCGAGAATGGCCGCCATCTGTGAAGGTATTGTGGATGAATCGGGAACACCCAGACCCCAGACCAGGGATGACCCGAAAACGTGAATGCTGAGGGCCCCGGGGTCGGATGAAGTGCCTGTAGTAACCCTGCGGCCCAGAGAATCGGAACTCTCCGGGGGGGGAAGGTCGGGAAGGGTCTTCCATAGAAGATAGGGTTCGTACCGGTTGGGTGGCTCATTGCTCCTCGCGGGCATTTCGATACCGCTGGACTGCCCGGTTCCACCGGAGGGGTCCCCCCCGAACGCGATGATCGCCTTCATGACCCCGAAGGAGGCCAGTTCGAGCACGAGGAGAAGCATGAGCATGTTCAGAAGGATGACCGCGAACGCCCGGTACGCCCTGGAGAAGCGCCTGCCCAGAACCCCCGCCAGAACGAGGATGAGACCGGAAAGCACGACAAGGCCCTGATTCGGATTGAAGGAAGGCCCTGAAGCCAGCCCAAGGCAACGGCCGAACAGGCCCGCAAGACAGAGCACGGCGCCGACCCCCGCGCCAGCACGTCGCAGGGCCGAAACCGCTTTGTCACTGAGCCGGCGGGAGTCGTCCAAGGTCTTCGTTCCGTTCCTTCAGGATCGTGATCAGGGCGTTTCGCCGGGAGGGAAACCTCGGGAAGCGCCGCCTGCAGAACCGTACTTTAAGGCCGGCATACCCCGGGGTCAATGTCGGTCAGTCATTCGGATCAGCGCGCCGTCCGGAAGGTTCCCGGAAACATCTCCAAGAACGGCTCTGATCCTGTCCGAATCCCCGTTCGGGGTTGCGAATATGTCTACACCGGAAAAGCCCACCACAACGGGGCCGGATGTTTCCAGAACGGCCAACCTGTCCCATTCTCCGGGCACTTCCTCCATGAACACGCTGCCGTATATCATGACCAGACCCGCTCCGTCGGCTTCCACCATGCGCCTCATCCAGCCCGTTCCCCTTTCGAGGTGGTGCTTCCTTGACTCTTCGTTGGCGAGCCCCCAGAGGTCGAGCACATGGTTCGGGTTGCCGTAGGAGACCCACCCTATGTCGTTGACCGCGATCCTGTCACCGTAGGCCAGCGCGATCCTGCGCATCACGCCGTGCTGAAGGTGTATGACCCTGGAAGCCAGGGGCGTCTTCAATGTGGTTCCAAGCTCGGGCAGCATGAGAAGGGTCAGGGGAAGCAGGAGGAGGCACGCCCTGACGAGCGGCCTGCCTGAGCACACGAAACGGTTCACAGCCGCCCTGAATGGCCATGCCAGGGCGAGGACGAGTATCAGCATGGAATAGACATGGTAGCGGCCGAACCACCCGAACCTTCCCAGGACGATGTGACCCAGGCCAACCGTGAAGCCGAACAGCGCAACGAGACGGTCCCCGCCCCCCCGGCGGGCGAACCGGACCACGGCGGCAGCCAGGAGAAGGGCTGCGAACCTCAGTGCATCGATGTCGGACGAGTACATCCGAAGCCGGTTGGCAAGGGATCCGGCCAGACCGCCCGTCAACCCGCCTTCGGCAAGCTTTGCGAGCACCGAGCCTGGCAGGGGGGGCAGCCCCCGGGACAGAAGGAAGAGCGAGAACAAGGCGAGCGGAGCTACGGAGACGGCGGGGAGCAGGAAAGCGGCGCCCCGCTTCCCCCGCAGAATAAGCACCAGGGCGGCGGCGAAGGTCACCGCGAGCATCTCGTAGCGCACCGAGGGTCCGAAAACCATGGCGAGGGCCATGCCGCATGTGATGGGGCCACCGGAGGCCACATGCGTGACCCCCTCGAACACGGTGAGACACAGTGCGATCTGAAGGCTGTGCTCCATCCCTGTCATCACAAGGCCGAAGAGGTTGGCGATCAATGCGAAACAAACCGCGAAAAAGCCGGGGAAGAAAGGCGGGGAGCCGGAGAACACGGTTCCGAAGAGCCTGCGCAGAACCAGGACCGACCAGAGAAGAGCGGCTGTGTTCATCAGAAGTGGCATGACCGGATGCAAGGGTGTGTCCGCGAACGGCGCCAGCATGAAATCCCAGATCACCGATGATGACGGTGCGCTGAGTTCCCCGGGGTTTATGCCGTAGCCGCCCCGGGCGATCTGCTCGCTTATGCTGAGATGGATGTAGGCGTCATCGAGGCTGTAGACCAGTTTCCCCGAGCATAGAAACATCGATGCCCCTGCGAGCGCAGCCATGAGAACAAGGGTTGCCGCCACGACTGGAAGGCCTGGCCGGCGGGTGGCAGTGGCGTTCACATCGAACCGCCGGGCCGACCCAGGACGAATCCGTCATGCGTCAAGACGGCATCGAGGCCCGTGGATATGGAGGAACCAGTTCCGGTGAGTATCAGGGGCATCGATGCGGCCGGTGGTTCCGTACCCGTGAGTGAACCGAAGAAAGGGTCGAGATGGATGTCGAACCCCCCTGCCGAAAGGCGGTTCACCACTCCCGCCGACACGGGCCACAAATCCCCCGGAACGGGTTCGATGTACCAGCTTCCGCCGTGATCGGTGAGAAAGGCGCCCAGCGCCTCCGAAAGCTGTTCGACCCCTTCATGGTGGACTGAGAGGGGGTCGAAAACCCCCTCCTCCAGAATCCCTGTACGCAAAACGACTGAAAATGCGATGTATGCCGCCGCAAGGGTCATTACAAGAGGGAGAACCCTGAAGCGGGAGGTCACCCCCGGTGCGAATACCGCCAGAGTGCCTGCCAGAACGAACCATGAGAGGGGCGACGTCACCGAGAACCAGCAGAACAGGTACTCGTGAAGGTTCCCCCTGACCTGCAGGACCGCAAGGAACATCACTGTGTGGGCAACGATGAGAAGTGTTGCCAGCGAACCCATGAACCGGCTTTTCCCGGTTATGCGGAGGAGGACCGCGCAACCCGTAATCAGGAACAGCCGGAAAAGAGCCACAAGAAGAACGGCATGATGAAGTATCCCGAGGGAGCGGAGAAAACGCGGGGCAAGCAATCCCATCTCAGACGCCGTGAGTGCTCCTGACCATTCCCGAAGGGCCGACTTCAAACCGATCCCGGACGGGTTCCCGTCCAGGAACCGGATGATCCTGGTCACATTGCCCTCTCCGGGGGCGAATTCCTGTACGATGACGGGAAGCCAGAGGGCCAAACCCAGAACAAGTCCGGTCACTATCGGCCTTCCCGGAAGGCCTTCGTTCCCGGTCAAGGCCGGGGCGAAAAGCCTTCGGACCGGCAGGATGAGAAGCATCAGGGCAAGCACGACAGGCGCGCCCCCGAGGTGGGTCTGGGCCACCATTGAGCCGCAGACGACAGCCGCCGGAAACCAGCCCGTCCTTCCCGAGGCCACCGCGGCACAGGCCGTAACGAAGAGGAGAAAGGGAAAGATGATCACGAAGGGGTTCCAGTCCCGAAGCCAGACAACAGGAGAGGTCTGCATCATGTAAAGAAGCATCAGAAGGCAGAACATGATAGAGACAGTGTAGCCGCACGACTTCTTGACAAGCACGAAGGCGGCGGACAGACACACCGCGATGATCAAGGGCACGGTGACGTAGGAGGCCGAACCGGACCCCCCGGCGATCAGGCAGAGGGGAATCCGGAGAAAGAGGTAGGCGGGTCCGGGATGGTTGAACCCGAACCTGGAGTATGGTCCGAGCAGCGACCGGCCTTCGGCGAGGTTCCGTGTGGAGATGTCCAGCATTGCCAGGTCCCCCTCCGCCGCCAGGTCAGGCATGCCGGAAAGCACGGCCCTGAAGGCGACGAGGAGCACGGGGGCCAGAAGGACCCCGAGAACGATCCACGGTAAAAGCCTGCCTTTGGCTGGTTCTGCTGAAATCATGGTGCTTGCATATCCAACGGGGCCCCTGCGGTCAAGGAAGAGCCTGAACACGGATCGCGGGGTTTCATATATTCACAAAAAGGATACTCCTGATTGAACACCCCCCGAAAGGAGAGGTATGAGTGACATAAGGGTTCTCGGCTGCGGAATGGTCGGCAGCGCGATAGCCAGGGACCTGGCTGCCTCGGGACACAGGGTGAAGGTTTTCGACAGCTCGCCTGAATCATTGAAGCGTGTTTCCGATGAAAAGGGAATTGAAACGGCGGTTCTCGATCTCTCATCCCCGGGGTCGGCATCGGGCGCCCTCGCTGGTGCGGACATTGCCGTCAACGCCGTCCCCGGCTGGATGGGGCTTTCCGTTCTTGAACAGGCGATCCATGCCGGAGTTGACATGGTCGACATCTCGTTCACTCCGGAAGACCCGGCACACCTCGACGGGTTCGCCCGTGAACACGGGGTTCGCTGCATAGTGGACATGGGCGTGGCGCCGGGACTGAGCAACATGCTCTTCGGGCGCGCCCTGGCGACCCTTGGTACGATGAGGAAGTTCACATGCAGGGTCGGCGGGCTTCCAGTTGAGCGGAAGCTGCCCTGGCAGTACCTGGCCCCATTTTCCCCCATCGACGTTCTCGAGGAGTACACAAGACCGGCAAGGATAGTCAGGGACGGCCGGGTCGTGACACTCCCCGCCCTTTCCGAGCCGCAGGTCTACAACTTTCCGGGGGTGGGCACGCTTGAAGACTTCCTCACGGACGGCCTGCGTTCCCTTCTCCGGTACAGCCACCTCGTTCCATCAATGGAGGAACGCACCATAAGGTATCCCGGCCACCGGGATGCCGTTCTCCTCCTCAGGGAGTCGGGTTTCCTTTCCACGGGAAGGATCGAACTGAGGGGAGGGGTCGAGGTTGCGCCCATTGACCTGACATCGAGGCTGCTCGTGAAGTCGTGGCAGATGAAACCCTCCGACCGTGACATCACGGTCATGAGCGTCGACGCCGAGAGCGCGGACGGGACCTCGCGGAAAGGCTGGCACCTTGTGGACCATTACTGCGGAAGGACCCGCATAAGCTCAATGGCCCGCACCACAGGCTACACCTGCACAGCCGGCGTCGAGCTCATCCTTTCGGGTCTTCTTGCGAAACCGGGTGTGATGTTCCCGGAGGATGTGGCAACGCGCAAGTCATGCTTCGACGTCGTGCAAAGCCATCTCGAACAGAGGAACATCCGCCTGGAAGAGGTCTGACAGAACTTCTTCACGAAAAAGGGGCGCCGGGTTTCCCCGGCGCCCCTGTCTTCTTGCGGACTGCTAGAAGTTGTAGGTGGCCGCAACCTGTCCGAGGAAGCCGTTGCCGACTCCGCCGACCATGTAGGGACCGTCGTGAAGGAAGTCTTCGCCGATGGTGGCGTCAAGGATGAAGTTGTCCCACTTGAGGCCCACGCCGAAGTTGGTGTTGAAGCTGGTGGTGAGCTCGTTGTTGTCGCCCGAGGACCAGTACTGGGTGTTGCTGGTGGCGCCGGCGCGAAGGATGAACCACTTGCCGATGCTCTGCTCGACCCCGCCGGTGAGCCTGGGGATGGTGATGGTCATCTGGGAGTCCATGTCTTCGTAGTCACCGCCGTAGCTGAGGCTGGAGACACCGACGAAGGCTCCGGCGACGAACTGGGTCTTGGGGGCGATCATGTGGTTGTGGCCCGCGCCAAGGTCGAAGGTGACGGTGGAGATGCTGTAGTCGTTCTCGTCATCGCCGTTGCTGCTCTGGTTGAAGCCGGCGCTGATGATGGGGAACAGGTTGAAGAATGCGTCCTGGTGGCCGCGAACCGAGGCGCCGACATTCAGGTTGCCAAGGTAGGGGTTGACATCTTCGAGGTCGATGTTGGTCTTGTCGTAGCCGACACCAAGAGCAAGGTCGGTGTAGTCACCGAAAAGGGCGATCTCGGTACCCCAGGCAAGACCGATGGCGGTCTCCTTCTGGTAGATTTCCTCTTCGTTGTAGAACTTGTTGTAGTCGATGGAGAGGATCGCGCCCCATGCACCGGGGCTGAAAATGAACTCGTGCATGTAATCGTTGTGGTTGATTGCCACACCGAAGGTTGTTTCGCCGAAGTTCTTGGTCATGCCGAACCAGCCGTCGGATATGGACTGATCGGTCTCGCTGCCCCCGGTGACAAACTCGTAGTCGCCGATGACGCCAGGATAGGCCCACATCTCAAGATAGTCGTCAAGCATAAGCCTGGCGTCGCCCCCGAGAACAACAAGCCTGGGGTCGCTTGCGAAAGCGGCAACCGCAAGCATCACGAGAACGGTGAGTGCCTTCCTCATGTCTCCTCCTTGTTTTGCATTGCACCCCTTGTAGGGTCTTCTTCCACACCCCGTATATGCGGCGTGTGCCGCAATTGCTTGGAATATATGAAACGGTGCGCGGGGTGAAAAGTCAACCCTCCGGAAACGTGCGCCCGAAGAAAAGACCTTAACCCTCCCTTAACACCCCCCCGCTATGTATGGCAGCATGCGACAGGAGGTTGCCATGACTTCAAATGCATGGTCCCGGGCGGACCTGCACGTCCACAGCTCGCATTCCGAGAGACCGTCGTTCTGGGTTCTGCAGAAACTCGGCGCTCCCGAGAGCTACACCGATCCACTGGAAGTCTACAGGATCTGCAGAAGCAGGGGAATGGACTTCGTCACGATAACGGATCACAACAGGATGGAAGGTTGCGCGGAGATCGCGCATCTCCCGGGAACCTTCACCGGTGTCGAGGCGACGACGTACTTCCCGGAGAACGGGTGCAAGGTCCACTGCCTTGCCTACGGTTTCACCGAAACGCAGTTCAGGGAGATCCAGAGACTTCGCGAGAACATATACGACCTCGGGAGTTACCTGAGGCGGGAGAACATAGTCCATTCGATCGCACACCCCCTGTACAGCATCAACGGCAGGCTTGATCTCGAGACCTTCGAGAAGCTGCTTGTCCTCTTCAACCGGTTCGAGGGGCTGAACGGCTCCCGACATCCCAGGGCAAGCACCATCGCAACGGCGATCATCGAAGGGCTGGACAGGGAGACCCTGTTCACGCTGGCTGACAGGCACAACATCGAGCCCCATGGCGAGGAACCCTGGAAGAAGTGGCTGACCGGGGGCAGTGACGACCACGGAGGGCTTCACTGCGCGTGCGCCTACACCGAGGCCCCGAAGTCCGGAAGCCCCGGGGAGTACCTTCGCATGCTTTCCTCAGGCAGGCATGCAAGCGGGGGGAGGGGCGGCACCAGCTTCAGGTTGGCCCACACCATCTACAGGATCGCCTACCTCTTCTACAGGTCGAAACTCAGCCCGGAATCCGCAGGGACGAGTTTTCTGGGATCGGTTGTGAGAAGGCTCGCGGGCGTGCCCGTCGGAAGGCGCCTGATAAACGGCTACAGGACGCGGAGCCTCTCAAGAAACGAGAAACTCATCCTGAAAGCCTTTGAAAGCCTGTTCTCGGCGGGGGGGTCCGAATCGGCACAGGGCGACGGAAGCGACATGGAGAGGTTCGATCACGCATGCGAGATCAGCCAGCAGGTTACCCTCGGCTGCGCAGCGACAATGGTGGGAAGGTTGAAGAGCGGGAGGTACCTTGAGAGCTTCCAGTCACTTGCATCACTGGCGCCGGTGGCGCTGGCCGTGGCCCCCTATGTATCGGCCTTCGCCGCACAGCACAAGGATGAAGAGCTTCTGAAAGGTGCGGCAGCAGCCTTCAAAGCATCGCGCCATCTTGTGGAAAGGTCTGGAAAGACCGTGTGGATAACCGATTCGATGCCAGGCATGCCAGACATCCGGCGGTCGATACGGGCACTTTGGGGACAGGCCGCCAGCCGCAACCCGGACATTATCTGCCTGGGAACCGGCACCGGTCTTCCAGGGAGGGTGTTCCAGCCGGTGGGCCGTCTGAAGGTGCCGGAACTGAACAACATGATCATCGGTTTTCCACCCTTTCTCAAGATGCTTGGCGAGCTTGAAAAGGCGGAGTACGACCACATGTTGATAGCCTCGCCAGGCCCCGCGGGGCTTGTGGGCCTTCTGGCGGCGGAGCTGCTTGGAATAAGGGCCGAAGCCCTCTTCACCCGGAACCTGATTCCCACCCGGAAGCAGAGCGCGGAGGATGACGGCCTGTACGAACTGGCCTGGAGGTACTACCGCTGGTTCTACTCCCGGGTGGAGACCACGTGGTACTCTTCGGAGCAGACCGGGCTTCTGCTGAAAGAGCGGGAGATAACGAATGCCCGACGGCTGGGGACTAGATCACGCCAACAGTGATGTTCCCGTTGACCGTCCCGATCTCCGACGAAGGTTCTCCCTGTACGGTGGCGCCCGTCCGTGAAGACGTCGTGGTGTCGAAACCTTCGACCGTCACGTTTCCGTTCACCGTCTCGGCCGAGAAGGCCGCATCGGCCGGAAGCAACGCATGAATGCTTCCGTTCACGGTCTCGAGCTTCATTCCCCCGGAAAGACCGATGAAGGATGCGGTTATGCTGCCGTTCGTGGTTTCCGCCCCGGGGCCGCCCGCGGCGCCTTCGACGGTAATGCTTCCGTTGCCTGTCTCGAAGTCGATGAAGTGGGGTCCTGCTGACGTGATGCTTCCGTTCGTGACCTCAACAGAGGCATTCAGGGACAGATCGGAAGGGACCCGGACCCTGAAGCTCACCGACATGTTGCTTTGACCCCGGGGATACTCGACATCGTAGACAAGGGATGAAGGGGTTGAGACCGCTTGGGCGGAAAAACCCTCGGGGATGCCCGTTCCGGCGTTGCCACGGATGGCCAGCGTAACCTCGACGACCGAGCCGTCCCAAGGTTCGATGCCCACACTGCCGTTCAGGTTCCGGATGACCAGGCTTCCGCCCTGTTCGAGGGTGAAGGTTTCCGTTCTCTCCTCCAGAAGATCATCCCCCATCGTGAATGAACACGCCGCCCAGGAGAGCAGCGTCGCGGCAAGAACAACCCCTGATCTCATGAATCATCCTTCCTCTTCGGCGGAGCACCCGCGAAGGAGGTCAACCGCCTCGTCAATGTTTATCTCGCCGTGGTGGAGGTCGTCCAGTATCTCAAGCGGGTGCCTGGAAAAACCCCCCATTCCGCGAAACAGGTCGTCAATCCGGGCCCTGACGGTGGGGTACGATACCCCAAGCTTCCGTTGAACCGCCTTCAGGTTCCCTCGGGCCTCGAGGAAGAGGTCGAAGAGAACGCGGCTCTCCCCGGTAAGGGTGCAGACCGGGCAGAGCCTGTATTTCCCCGCAACCTCTGTTCCGCATTTTGGACACTCCAGCCTCACAACAAGAAGTCCTTCGCCGCATGAAGGACAGCTCGTGGGTGTGGGAGTGTTACACATCCTCTCCGCCCCTGATCGTCACACCGCCACCCATGGTCTTCACCACGAGGATCGAGGAGTCATCGTCATCGCCCATGGCAACGACTTTCCGTGAGGAACCCGGTGAAGGCCTGTCTTCGATCACCCTGACGCCCGAAGCTTCAACGGACCCTCCCATGGTGGAGGCATCCACCCTTCCCGAGAAACCTTCGAGGAGTTCCACCGAGACGCCGCCGCCCATTGTCTTGGCCTTCGAGCCGCCGTTCCATTCAGGTCCCAGCACCAGATCGAGACCGCCGCCCATTGTCTTGATAGAGAAATGGGCGCCGGGCCTTGCGAGCTGAACGCTGCCGCCCATTGTCCTCGCCTTCAGGGGACAGTGAAGGTCGCTCACTGAAATGCTGCCGGCCTTGAGGGTGAGTTCCACCGAACCCGCGGCTTCGGGGATCTCGAGCTCGGCGCCGCCCTCGCTGATGTAGATCTGAATGTCGTCGCCGTCCCTGAGGATCCTGAGCTTCTCGCCAGTTCCGGGGCGGACAACGAGCCTGCCAGACTCGCTTCGGGTGACCTTCACGCTGCCCGATGATCCGCAGAGCTTCATGCCCGAGCTTTTCACCCTGACCGAGGCTCCGGCAGGGATCTCCTCGTCGAGTGACTCTGCTTCGACCGCGTCGGAGGGGATATCTTCGCGGCCGAAGCCGACCCGCATCTCCTTCATGACCTCGCCCATCATGTCACCCATGGTGTGAAAAACCCCGTGAAAGGCGCCGAGCCTGGGCGGTTTCGGGGGGTGTGGAGCATGGAAACGGTGTTTCCCTCCGCTGTCGTTCAGAGCGTCGAGCAGTTTCGCGGCATCATCGGCCGAAATGGTGCCGTCGGCGACCATTTCCAGCACTTTCATTCGTTCTTCGTTCATTTTAGCCAATTCCTTTCATTTTGTGGTATCGTGGAATTGCCAAAATGATACTGCGCTTTTACAATTTGTCAATACCGGGAGCAACATCCCCTTTTTCCAGGCTCGCCCTGAGGCTGTCGACCTGCCGGTAGATGTCACCCATCTCCTCGACCAGCTTCTTCTTGACCTCGAGAAGGCTGCCCTCCAGATCGGAGGCGGCTTCCCTGAACCTGTTGACGAACCTGGCGTTCTCGGTCTCGAGGAAGAGGGAGAGGAGCTTGTCGGGGGTCAGGGCTTCGTTCCGGGCATCGCCCCTGACTTTGTAAGTCCCGCCGCTGGTGCAGTAGGGACGGTTCCTTCCCGGAGGGATCTCGACCCTTAGAAAGGGCTTCTCGCCGTCCCCGTTCTCGAGGATGACCCTTACCTCGACCGGCGGGACACAGCTCTCCGCCTTTCCAAGGATGTTCAGCTTGGCCTTGTCACCGACCTCGCATCCCACGATCTCCGCGAGCTGCATCCCGCGGGAGTCCCTGAGTTCCCGCACTCCCAGAAGAACGACCCCACCGTGCTCCGTATTTGCAAACGCGACAAGGTCCTCGGCGGAGAGTGCGTTGACGGACTCCTTGAAATCGAGCCCAGTCCCCTCCTGGCTTCCCAGGAGTTCCCCGGCCCGTTCGGAAAGGCCAGCGTGTTCGGCCGGTTCCCCGCGATTCACGTCAGTGAAGCCTCTCCTGCCACGGATGACCATTGGACCAGCCCGCCTGGTACTCGTAGTCGACGTAGAAGACGCAAAGATCGGCCTGATACTCGTAGTCGCAGAAATACACCGAGACATCGCCCTGGTACTCGTAATCGCAGAAGTACCAGAGGGAGTCATCGTCATCCGCCTGATATTCGTACTCAACTACATGGACGCACAGGTCCGCCTGATACTCATAGTCGACAACGAACACGTTGAGGTCGGCCTGGTACTCGTAGTCGGCCACGTAGACGTTCCCCGCGTTGGCCATGGCCACCAGGGCCAGCACCGGAATCACTGCCTTCATTTCTCCTCCAAGGGTGGGGGACGGACTTAGATAGTATAGTTTACTGGCATATCTAAAAGGGGGTGTTCACTTTGTGAGCGCCCCTCTTTCAAGGCTGCTCCAGATTCTGTCAAAAACGCTGCGGAGTTTTCCGCCGCCCTGGCCGAACGAAGCAAGGACCTGAACCCAGGCTTCCTCAATCGACAGGGGCTCTTCGCAGGAGAGCAGACCCTTCTCAGTGAGGAAGGTTTCCAATTCATCGATCAGGGCTGTGCGGAAACCCGGCACCTCCCTGGAGCGAAGCGCAGACAGAAGTGCTTCGGGACTGCCGCCGTGTTTCTGCGCAAGCACCCATGCCTCTTCAAACAGCCTTGACCTGCCCACGGGAGACTCCTCGAGGTCTTTGCGCGAAAGCGGGGCTGACCTGCCACGGGAACAGGCGGTCAGGATCTGTCCCGCCACGGTGGCAGCATTCTCCAGTTCAGCGTACTCCGAGGCATCAAGTACAGACCTGCCGGCAGCAATGGCCTTTCCGACCGAATCGAGCCCGGCTTCGAGAAGCTTGTGGAGCAGTGCGGTGTTCGACAGCACCCAGGCTGGATGAAGCTCTCCCGGGGGCATTCCACAAACGATCCGGGGTGGTTCCAGGAGACGGGCGTACTGGTCGTAGGAAAGGTTTCCCGGTTCCGGCACGACAGGCAGAAGGTTCCCGTGAAGAGGCCATTCCCCTGGCTCTTTCAGGTCGATTCGAACAACATTCACGGGTCCGCCCCCTGCGCTTCGGAAAACGTCACGGACAAGTGACGCGTCGGGTTCCTGACATGTCAGGTAGAACAGCTGCCTGTCGTCCAGCGCAAGTTCGGCCATGGAAGCAGCCACTTCCCTGAACCGCTTCAGATCGGTGTTGGCGAGCACTTCATCAAACACCAGAGGCAGTTTGTCTCCGGCCTCGATCAGCTCGGCGAACGAAATCTTCAGCGCAAGGAGAAGCTGCATCCTTGTTCCGCGGGACAGGTGACCCAAAGCCACGGTTTGTCCGGTATTGGCATCGACCGCCGCTACCTCGCTGTCTTCAAGACCAACGGGACCAAGGGAATACCTCCCCCCCGTGAAGCGGGCCAACAGACCGGATGCCCTGTTCACGACAGGAGGCTGGATCTCAACCTGATACTTGCCCTTCACGGTGTCGAGAAGCTTGTTACGAATGCGTATCCGGTGATTCCTGCCGTCGATGATGTCCTTCTTCCTCTCAAGGTTCTGGATGACGGCCAGAAGCTCCACAAGTTCAAAGGACCTTTCCATCTCCGCTTCGGCTGCAGTAGCCAGAACGACCTGATCACGGACTTCGCCAAGGGTCGACGCAAGCTGCCCGGCAAGCCGGATCTCCTCTGAAAGGTCGGAATCCGATACGGGAATGTCGCCGTCGGGGATCTCGAAACGCTTGAGCTGATGACCTATGTCGCGGTACTCCTGAAGACGGGAGTCGCGTTCCTTCAGGGAGGCGAAATCCCCCCTTTCGAGCCGGTTTCTTCTGAATATCCCGTCGTACTCGGCCTCGGCTTCGCGCAATCTGCCGGAAACGCTACGGGCTTCGACAAGCAGGCCCGCAAGGGTTTCGGATTCCTGAACGAACACACGCACCCGCTCTTCAAGCGTATCCACAAGACTGACAGCGCTCTCAAGGGAATCAGGAACGACCGGCACGTAGGCGGAAAGCAGGACGCCGAGCTTGTGAAGAACTTCACCGGCGCTGGAAACTGAGCTCTCAAGCTGACCCTTGAACCCGTCCAGTTCTTCGAAACGCTTCATGCGGCCAGCCACAAGCTCAACGCCCAGGGCTGAGCTGACACCCATCCTCTCCCTTGTTTCCCGAAAGATCTGATCAGCGGGGCCGATATCCAGATCGATCTGGGCCAGTTCCGCCGCCAGACCGTTGCGCGTGGCCATGTCCGCCCGGGCATCCTCGAGATGCCTGATAATCCCCAGAACGTCATGGACCGTCCAGGATGCAGGCTGTCTGAGCTTCAGCGACGAGTACTCTCCCTGAAAGCGCTGAGCCCTCAACACAGGCATCAGAAGGGACGCGGCGAGGATCATGATCGCAACCGCAGCAGGCAGATGGTTGCCGCCGGGGATCAGAAGAGCCAGAAGGACGAGGATTCCCGCCGGGATAACGTAGTCCCTGTGTTCCTTCAGGGAGAGCCAGCGTGCAAGGAGGCTTCTCCCCCTGTTGAGGGTTTCCTCCTGAAGGCCCGAAAGCCTGCCGTCGAACTCAGAGAGGCGTGCTGCAAGTTCCTTTCTTCTTTCACCCAGCCGTTCATAGTTGAGCCCGGAGGCCAGAACTGCATCGAGATCGAAGATGCTAACGCTGGTGGGGACCCCTTCGAGAATGCTGGACAGCTCTCCGATCCTTTCCTCGAGATAGGTTTTCCTGCGGGTGAACGACTTGAGGCTTTCAAGCGTGTTTCGTATCTCGCCAAGGGTATCGGGCACCGAATCGAGGCCGCATGCGGAGAGCTTCCTGCGGCAGGCCCCTGCCAGACCGTCAATCTCAACGGCCTTCCCCTTCAGGGTGATGATCTCCTCCCGCAGCCTGGTGGCATTCCCAAGATCCGTGGGGAGTGCGCTCTCCATCCCGCTCATTGACGCGAACTGCAGCAGGAGTTCCCGCCTTTCCCGCTCCCTTTTCAGCAGGACAAGCCTTTCCTCGGCCCTGAGTGCAGCGGCCTGCTTCTCCCGGAGTTCCGGCAGGGTCACGACGAGCCCGTGCTTTGCCTCCATATCCCTGACCCTGTCGTTGTACTGGTTCCGGTGTCTCTCAAGATCGTTTTCCAGTGCTCTCGATGAATCCTCGCGCATGTAGAGGGAGTTCACCGACACCTGCCCCGTGATGGCCTGCTTGACCCTGTCCGCAAAAGTGGCCGTGCCCTGGTCAAAAAGGTCATCTGCGGTGATGGTGAAACAATCGGCATGGCTGTCCGGTGGAAGCTTCAGCAGGGACTGCCCGCTGGAGTAGCTCTGGTTGATCTCGAGAGGGATGTTGTCGAAGGTCTGCGCGGATACCACCCGCAGGGCCGTCCTGTCGGCAGTTGAGGGCCAGAGGAGCCAGCGGACGGCACGGGCGAAAGTGGTCTTGCCTGTGCCGTTGGCTCCAATGATCACATTCATGCCCGGTGAAAGGTCTGAAAGAACGGGCCCTCCCCGGGGAAAACCGGGCATGGCGACGATGCGAAGGCTTCTAATCCTCAACGCCGCGCTCCTGTTCAAGAAGCTCTTCGAGCAGTTCAAGGCCCACCGAGTACTCAACGCTTCCCGGTTCCATGAGGGTGATCTCACGCGCCAGAAGCGAGCTCATCCTTCTGCCCCGGGCAAGCTCATTGATGTCCAGCCATGGCTTGGTGTCGTTGATCGCCTGGTGAATGAAGTAGCCGGAGTAGCATGAATTGTCGAGAGTTGCGGCGGCCTTGCCGAAATCCCTTCTTCTTCTGGTGCGGCCTCTGAACAGCACCCTGAACCCGGTCAGCACCGAACCGACCTCGGAGTCGAGCATTCGCTCGACAAGAGAGGCGATGCTTTCGTCGGGCTCGACAAGGTCGGCCTCGGTAATCGTGACCATTTTCCACTCAAGGACCGGGATCGGTATTCGCCTCATCGTCATGCCGTCGGTATCGAGCATCACAACGCTTCGTGGTCCGGTTTCGCCCGAATTGAGCCCCACCGGAGAACCCGGGTAGAAAACCCTGCCGGATTCCATCGGAACGTGCATGTGCCCCAGAACCCACCTGTCCACGGGACAGGCTTCGAGTTCCCCAAGCGCCACCGGCGCATATGGGCTGTCACCGCCGGAAAGGTCGCAGTGAAGGAGGCCCACGGTCCTTCCGTCCGAACTTCCGGGAAAACCGTCCATGGGTGTTTCGCGGTAGTGCCTGCCGGGAAATGACCATCCCGCAATGGTTATCTCCCCAAGCCTGTGGGTTTCCCATCGGCCGGCCAGCCCCAGTGGCACCACCCCGGGAAAACCCATGGCTGCTTCGGGAAGCAGGTTCCAGTCATGATTCCCGGCGGTGAGCACCACCGGGATGCCAGCGGCCTGCAACCGTCTGAGGCCGTGCCTGAACGTGGCCATGCCCTCGGCGTAACTTTTCGCGGAATCTATTGCATCACCGGCGATGAGAAGAGCGTCGACCCTCTCGTCGATCGCGGTGTCGCAAATCAGCCTCCAGGCCCTGGCCGGTCCGTGGGCTTCCTGGGACACGCTTTCGGGAAGGGGTATGCTCCTCCCCAGGTGCAGGTCAGCCGTGCAAAGCAGTTTCACGCAGGCTTCCTTCCCGTGGTTCCAGCATGAATAAACCGGCAGCGCCTCCGGGTCAATGTCGCCCCGGCTCGCCCGCCGGCCCCCCGGCTGCCAGGATCGTTCCCAGAAGCATGAGCAGACAGCCCGAGAGTTCCACCGCAGAAAGGCTTTCCTTCAGGATGAGCCATCCGCCGAGCGCTGCGAAGACAGCCTCAAGCGCCATCAGAGCTCCGGCCTCGGATGGTCTCACACGTTTCTGGGCGAACACCTGAAGGGTGAAGGCCAGCCCAACAGAAAGAAAGCCACTGTAAGCCAGCGGAATGACGGCCCCCTTAACACCCCGGAACGGCTCACCGACAAGGGCGGCGATCAGAAGGCTTACCAGCCCGCATACTGCGAACTGGCAAAGGGCAAGCCCCCCGGGATCAAGCTTTATGGCCAGCCCTCCGATCAGCCTGACATGAAAGGCCCATGCAAAGGCACCCAGAAGTACAAGAACATCTCCAGGGTTGGCCGAATGGAACCCTTCCCTGAAACTGAGAAGGAAAAGCCCCGCAAGGGCCAGGGCAAAACCCACCCATGCAGCCGTGGATTCACGTTCGCCGGAAAACGCTCCCAGAAGGGGAACGAAAACGATGTAAAGGCCGGTGATGAACCCTGCCCTGGATGCCGTCGTGTGGACCATCCCCCACTGCTGGAGGGACGCCCCGGCGAAAAGAACGGTTCCCGCAGCGATAGCGGGAAGGATCATGGCCCTGGTCACCCGTGAACCGAAAATGGGAACCAGGACCAGCGCGCCAAGAAGGAACCTGATGCCGTTGAAGAGAAGGGGACCCATGTGTTCCATGCCGGCCCTCTGGGCTGTGAACGCCATTCCCCACACCGCTGCCGTCAGGAGCAGCAGAAGCCTTGCTCTGCCCTGGCCGCCGCCGGGCCGGATGGTAATCAAGCCGTCACTCCTCCACCAGTGGTCGGGTGTGAACATATTCCCGCCGGTGACACTGCGAACCGGACATCCCGAAAAGCACAGGGACGCCCGGAACAAGACTCAACCGGAGGCGCGCTGCAATGAACGTTCACGGACTCGACAGCATACTAAAACCCACCAGAATTGCCATAACCGGCGTGACCATAAATCCGAACAGCGTGGGGGGAAGGGTTCTGCGGAACCTTGTGGGCGGCGCCTTCAGGGGGGTGGTCTACCCCGTCAATCCGGGGAGCGAGGCTGTCATGGGGGTTCCGTGCTACCCCGCAATCGGGGACCTTCCCAGAACACCGGACCTTGTCACGGTCTGTTCCCCGGCGGCGGAAGTGGAGGGCATCCTATCGGAATGCGCCGAGGCTGGTGTTAAGGGTGTCATAATAATGTCGGCCGGGTTCGGGGAAGCGGGACCCGAGGGCGCACGCATGCAGCGCAAGCTCGCGGAGATCCGCGGAAGCAACCCGGGCATGAGGATATTGGGCCCCAACTGTCTGGGAGTGATCGTTCCCGCAATGAACCTGAACGCCAGTTTCGCCCCGTCCATGCCCGGCAACGGCAGTATTGCCTTCATAAGCCAGTCCGGCGCCCTCTGCACTTCCGTTCTGGACTGGGCGAGACAGGAGAAGATCGGGTTCTCGGCCTTCGTTTCAGTCGGAAACGCCCTGGACGTGGATTTTTCGGATCTCATAGACTATTTCGGTGAGGACGAGTCGACCGAGTCCATCATCCTGTACGTTGAATCGGTGGCCGGAGCCAGGCGTTTCATGACGGCGGCCAGGGCATTCGCCAGGGCAAAGCCCATCATAGTCTACAAGGCCGGGAGGTTCCCCCGGTCGGCAGCGGTTGCCGCATCCCATACGGGCGCAATGGTCTCGGAAGATGCCGTGTACGATGCGGCGTTCTCGCGGGCGGGAATGGCCAGGGTGCTGAACGTCGGCGGTATCTTCGGCTGTGCCGAGTTGATAGGACGCAAGAAGGTTCCAAAGGGGCCAAGGCTGGGAATAGTCTCAAACGCAGGCGGTCCCGGGGTGATGGCCGTCGATGCGCTGATGGCCGGAAACGGAACACTGGCAGAGTTGTCCGAGGAGAGCATCTGCGCTCTGAACGAATGCCTGCCCGGCTTCTGGTCCGGCGCCAATCCGGTCGACATTCTTGGTGACGCAGGTACAAAAAGGTACGAGAAAGCCTCCACCATAGTTCTCTCCGACAAGGGTGTCGATGCGCTTCTGGTGATACTTACCCCGCAGGCCATGACGAAGCCCGACGGTGTAGCCAGGAGCATCGGCAAGCTGGCCGAAACCGCAAGAAAGCCGATCCTGACGGCATGGATGGGTGGCGAGTCGGTCATGGAGGGCACCAGGATCCTTGCGGAACGCGGAATTCCGGTGTACTCCACGCCGGAGCAGGCCGTCGAAGCCTTCATGACACTGGTGAGTTACTCCCGAAACCTCGAGTCGCTTCACCAGACCCCGCGTGACATCAGGCTCGAACTCACGGCTTCCCGAGAACGGGCCAAGGAGTTCATCGATCAGAAAGGCATGGCCGCCAGGACCATACTCTCCGAGCCCGACTCGAAGCACCTGCTTTCCCTCTATGGCATACAGGTCACTGCACCCGTCCCCGCATCGACTCCCGACTCCGCCGTTGCGACCGCCGAAACCGTGGGCTACCCTGTCGTGCTCAAACTGGATTCTCCTGACATCACCCACAAGACCGAAGCCGGTGGAGTGGAGTTGAACCTGAAGGACGGGGCGCAGGTTCGGTCAGCCTTCGCAAGGATCGTCGAGAAGGCATCCAGGTGGCAACCCGGCGCAGTTGTCAGGGGTGTAACCGTTCAGAGAATGGCCCAAACCTCATCCGGCATCGAAATGATCCTGGGTTTCAAGCGGGATCCGGTGTTCGGTTCGGTCATCATGCTGGGCGCAGGCGGAGTGAACGCGGAGATCCTGGGAGACAGCACCCTCGGGTTCCCCCCCCTGAACGAGACCCTCGTGATGAGGATGATGGAGAAGCTGAGGATACTGCCTCTTCTCAAGGGCTACAGGGGCAAACCCGGGGTGGACATGAACGCCCTCGTGACAACCGTCATGAGGTTGTCATACCTTGCAAGCGACATTCCCGCCGTCACGGAACTCGACATAAACCCACTTCTGGCGACGGCCGAGGGCGCGGTTGCACTGGATGCACGGGCAGTCGTGGATCCCGGGGGCGTACCGGACAAGCCCTTTGGACACCTTGCCCTCAGGCCCTACCCCGTAGAGTTCGTGGAAAAGGCGGAGCTGAAGGACGGAACCGGGATACTGCTTCGGCCTATCAGACCCGAAGATGAACCCATGTGGCTCGAGCTTCTGGGGAGCTGCTCACGGGAGTCCATCTACTCACGATTCCGGTTCTTCTACAACTGGGCCAGCCATGAAGCCGCAGTGCGTCACTGCTACATCGACTACGACAGGGAGCTGGCGATAGTGGCGGAGATCGAAGCAGAAGGCAAGAGAAAGCTTCTGGGCGTGGGCCGCCTGGTGGCGGACCCCGGGCTCGGAAGCGCCGAATACGCAGTGCTTGTGGGCGACCCCTGGCAGAACCGTGGACTCGGGGGCATCCTCACCGACTTCTGCGAACGGATCGCCAGGGAGTGGGGCGCAAAACGGATCGAAGCGCAGACCACGTCGTCCAACAGCAGGATGGTCAGTCTGTTCGTCAACAGGTCGTGGTGCCAGGAACCGGGAGAAGAGGGGCTTGTCGAGTTGTGGAAGCAGTTCTCCGACGACTGACCGGAAACTGAAGGCGTCAGCCTCCGCATCTCCCCACGTCTCCCGCGAGGACCTCGAGGGCATGCGGGAGCAGTGGGATGAGAAAATCCAGGCACTCACGAACAGCTTTGACGCTTCCCGGAAGGTTGACCACCAGTGATCCGTTCCTTATGCCCGAACAGCCGCGGCCAAGCCATGCGGATCCCACTTTCTCCGCCGATCTGGCCCGAAGCATCTCGGATACTCCCGGGACAAGCCTTTCGCAGACCTGAATTGTCGCCTCTGGTGTAAAATCCCTCGGGGAAAGGCCCGTCCCGCCTGTTGTGAGCACCAGGGACGCCCCGCCGCACAGCTTGCAGAGGGCCGAAGCCACCGGCTCAATGCCGTCCGGAACCACCATGCTCTCAACGAGCGTGTAGCCGGCCCCTGTCATGACGCCGATGATGCCGGGCCCGCTGCCGTCTTCCCTGAGACCGGCGGCGCAGGAGTCGCTTACCGTGAGCACTGAAAACGTCTTCAGCGGTCGCATTTCCAGTCTCCGCTCTTCCCTCCGGTCTTTTCGACGAGGTGTATCCCGCTTATGGCCATTCCCTTGTCGACCGCCTTGAGCATGTCGTAAACAGTCAGCAGAGCAATTGCTGCCCCGGTCAAGGCCTCCATTTCGAATCCCGTCCTTGCCTCGCCCTTCACGGTGCAGGTGCATCTGAGGGTTGAGTTTGAAAGATCGAAAGCCACGTCGACCTTCTCGAGCGCAATGGGGTGGCACAGGGGGATGAGTTCCCATGTCCTCTTTGCCGCCTGGATGCCAGCCAGAGCTGCGGTGGTCTCGACCGGACCCTTCCCGCAGGTACCCAGAGCCGCAAGGCCCCTCTCCCCAAGCTCGATCTCTCCTGCTGCCGTGGCGGTCCTGAGCGCGGGTTCCTTTCGGGACACATCCACCATCATTGGTTTTCCGTCCCCGTCGAAATGAAGATTTTCTACCACTGTCACCCTCCGATCCGCCACATGGGCAGGGAATGGCAGTTCCCGCGCTCGGGCTTGGCGGCCACGGCATCGAGAACAACACTGCAAAGTTCGGTATCCGGGGCTCCGGACATGGCCAGCGGTTTCAGGTCAACGGCTCCGACCCCCGACAGGCAGGGCATGAAAACCCCCTGAGCCGTCAGCCTGACCCTTCCGCAGGTGGGGCAGAGGTGCCCGGATACGGGCGCAATAATCCCGAACCGCAGCCCGTCAGGCCTGAGCCAGGTCTCCTCAGTGCCCTCCCTTCCAACTGGTTCTCCTCCCCCCGCAAGTTCTGCTATCTCGTCACGAAGGATCATTCCCCCATCTTCATCCCCGTCGGGCATGTGTTCGATGAACCTCACGTGAACGCCCATACGCGAGCCCCACTCGACGAGATCGCCGAACTCGCAGTCGTTGATCCCCCTGAGGGCAACGCAGTTGATCTTGACCGGGGAGAGCCCCGCCTCGATCGCACACCTGACGGCGGCTTCGATCGCACCGAGGGTCACCTCCCTTCGTGCGATTCGCGTCAGCACCGAATCCCTGGTGCTGTCGAGGCTTATGTTGACCCTTGAAAGCCCGGCGGCGGCCAGCTCACGGGCATGCTCGCAAAGCAGCAGCCCGTTCGTGGTCATAGCAATGTCGGGAACATCGGGCAGCAGCGGCAGCAGGTTGACAAGACCCTTTCTCACAAGGGGTTCGCCGCCGGTTATCCTTATCCTCTCGAGGTTCAGGGCCATGTGTATCACGCATGTCAGCCGCGCCAGCTCCTCGAGGGAGAGCAGGTTGTCGTGTGAGAGGACGGGCACTCCCTGTGCGGGCATGCAGTAGAAGCATCTAAGATTGCACCTGTCGGTGACGGAGAGCCTCAGGTGATGCGGCGCACCCCTTGCGGTAACGCTCATGACCAGGCTGCCTCGCCCCCGGAACCGCAAAGGTATGAGAATTGTACGGTCTCACCCCGGGCCGCGCCCAGGGACGGGGCAGGAAGCAAAACGAGGCAGTCGGCCCCCGCCGCGCTCACAAGGTCTCCCGATCCGTGTGTTTCGGGAACACTGAGGTCGAACATCCCGTCCGACACAACGGCATTCCCCCTGAAAAATCCCACCCTGCCCGGCTTCTTGCGAAGATCATGAGTCAGACGCCCCTGCATCCTCGTTTTTCTGAAGCGGGTGAAGCCGGATGTTTTTCTGAGAAAGGGGATGACGAACTCCTCGATGGTCACAAGAACGCTGACGGGATTGCCGGGAAGGCCGAAGAAGACCTGCCCGCCCCTCACCGCGAAACAGAAAGGCTTGCCGGGTTTCTGGGCGACCTCGTGAAAGAGGAACCGGAAGCCCATCTCTTCGAGCACCATGGGCACGAAATCGTGAGTGCCCAGGGAAACCCCTCCCGCCATCAGAAGGATGTCCGCCCGGGCAAGGGCTTCAGTGGCTGCTTCCCTGATGGCCGACGGTGAATCCTGACAGTGACCGGTTTCCGCTCTGCCAAAACCCGCTGCAGAGAGGGCGGACACTCCCAGAATGCCATTGGCGTTCCTGATCTCGCCGGGGCTGGGCACCTGGTCCGGCCCGACCACCTCGGAACCTGTGGTGAGAAGGACGCACCCGGGCCTGGCGGCAACCCTGAGACAGGTTCTGCCGGCCATTGCGGCCACGCCAAGAGCCGACGGTGTGAGCAGCGATCCGTACGGAAGCACCTCGGTTCCGGCCTCCATGTCCTCCCCGCGGTGGCAGATGTTCTCGCCCGGAAGCACATCCCTTCCCACAAAAAGCCTGCCTTCCCGGGTTTCGGTGTGCTCCAGCATGACGATGCGGTCGGAACCGGCAGGAAGCTGTGCTCCCGTCATGATGGGTGCTGCATGTCCAGGCTCGAGGGACGGAGGGGTTCCGGGTGATGCCGTTATCTCCCCGGTCAGAACAAACCCGTTTCCCCCGCCCGGCAGAGCAAAGCCGTCTACTGCGCTGCGAGTGAAGGGGGGCATGGGAATGTCGGTGCTTACACCCTCGAGAAGGATCCTGCCGAGCGCCGCGGAAAGCTCGACGCGTTCCTCCCGGACGGGCAGCGAACATTCGAGTACGGCATCGAGTGCGTCTTCAAAAGAGATCACAGGTCCTCCAGAACTCTGACATCATTCGAAAGAGCCTTCTCGAGCTCATCGTATTCCGTCAGAAGCCGTTCCGCCAGACGGGTCAGTCTGCTCCCACCGTTCCGGCTGCCACCGCGTGTCCGGGATACGAGCCGGGCCCCCATGTTGGCCTCGGCCCTTTCCAGAAGGGTCCATGCCCTGCGGTACGAAATGCCGGACAGCTTCGAACCGGAACTTATGCTTCCGGTTTGACCGATGAACCTCAGCAGCCGGGCGATCCCGTACCCCAGCACCGTGCCCCGGGAAGTACCGAGCCAGCACTTGAAGGCTGGTTTCAGCATTCGGAACCCCGAAAGACCCGCGCAGTGAAGGATCATTGAGCACAACTCCCCGTCGGGCGGACACGCAATGGGCGCGGGCACCACGAATGTGGCGCAGGCTGCCAGCTCGGGGTTCTTCCCTGCGCCCTGCTCAACTTCAAGGTAGACGATACTGTCGGGTCCCACAAACTCCGCTGCGCTGTTGGTCTCCCATACCACCATGTCATTGGAGGATTCCAGCGGAGGATCGGGCCTGAATTCACAGAGCTGGTCCAGTGTCCAGTACTCGACCAGATAACAGCGCGAGGCTCCGGCAGCTGCACACCTTGCCGTGTCGGTGCCTTCGGACCCCTCACCCTCGGTAACGGAGAAAACCGTTTTCCCCCTGTGCCTGAGCTTCACATAGGAGCAAACAAGGCCAGCCCCGGCAGCAAGGCCCAGAAGCGACTGGGCGAGAAGCGTTTTACCGGCCTTTCGGGCGGAGGCGGCTATAACGATATGCCGTGTTTTCATTTCGCTCATGGCGCGAAATCTAACTCATGAACCGGCTCCAATCCACCCGGACCGGGGGTCGTCTTATATTCACGGCTCAAGCTCATCCTGAAAGGCAGTTCATGCAGCGTGAAAATGTGGACAGACTCGAGGGCGGCTTTCAGCTCATCGAGCAGCGTCAGATGCCGGGAATAAGATGCCATGCGCTGAGGGCGCGCCATGATCCGTCGGGCGCCGAGCTTGTTCTCCTTAGAAGTCCCGGTGACAGGGAAAAGCTGTTCGCGGCCATATTCAGGACCCCGCCAACCGACAGCACCGGTGTGCCGCACATCCTTGAACACTGCGTTCTCTGCGGGTCGAAGCGGTTTCCACTGAAGGACCCCTTCATGGAACTCGTCAAGACCAGCATGGCCACCTACATAAACGCCATCACCTACGACGACAGAACCCTTTACCCCTGTGCCAGCCTCATCGGAAGGGACTTCTTCAACCTGATGGACGTTTACATGGACGCGGTGTTCCACCCCCTGCTGACCAGACAGTCCTTCATGCAGGAAGGCCACAGGCTTGACCTGCTGCCCAGCGGTCTGACCTCACGGATGGGGGTCGTTTACAGCGAGATGCGGGGGGCCTATGCAGACCCTGACGATTATCTCGAAAGAAAACTTCGAACCCTGATGTTTCCCGACACCACGTACGGACATTGTTCGGGTGGAGAGCCCGACCAGATCCCTCTCCTGACATACGAGGCCTTCCTGGAGTTCCACAGGAGGCACTATCACCCATCGAATGCCTGCCTTTTTGTAATGGCCGACATCCCTCCCGGGGAGATAACCGGCTTCCTCGGCGAGAGGCTGGGGGGGTTCACGAAAAGCAACGCAGTTTTCCCCATAACAACCGAGCCGGTGTTCGATGGGCCATTGTCGGGCGAGTACCCGATCCCGGGATCACGAAAAACGGGGAGCACCGTTCTGAGAGCATGGCTTCTTGACAATTGCAGCGACCCGGTTGAAACCCTTGCCATCTCACTGCTGGATGACATACTGCTCGACAGCGACGCCGCCCCCCTCAGGGAGGCGCTGGTGGAAAGCGGCCTCGGCACTGGACTGGGTCCTTCAGGCTATGACTGCGACATCACACGGCCCACATTCACCGCAGGCCTGCGGGGAGTGAAAAAGGGGAACTTCGAAGCCGTGTTCGACCTTGTCGGTAAAACCCTCGAAAAGTGCGCCTCGGGCCTCGACCCCGACGACACGATGAACCTCCTTCACCGCAAGGAGTTGTTCCTGAGGCGGATAGGACAGCGCTGGAGCCACGGCATCATGGGTGCCGCGGCAAAGGCCTGGACCCATGGCAGGAACCCGCTGGACGAGCTCGAGGAGGAGAAGCAGCTCGACGAACTCCGGAAAAGGCTCTCGAAAACCCCCGGACATCTCGAAGATCTCATAAAGCGTTACTTCCTCGACAACTCCAGGCGGATCGATGCCGTTTTCACCCCGGATCCCGGGCACTTCGGCAGACTTGGCAGAAGCAGGTCGAAAGCCGCGAGACTTGAGGGAAAGAACCTGGACACTTCTGAGCGCGCCGCCCTTAAGCGGCTGTCTGATCAGCTCAGGGTCCATCAGGAGTCTCAGGATCCGCCCGAAGTCCTTGCGAACCTGCCATCTCTGCGTCTCTCCGACATACCCGCCGAACCCGCGGTTCTGAACTGGCACCATGAAGAAAAGGCTTCCGGAGTACATCTCCTCACCGTTCCATCCTTCACGAACGGGGTCTGCCACATCAATCTCTCCCTCGGGATTGCCCACCTGCCCGAGCGGGACCTTCCCCTTGCGCAGCTTGCCGCGGAAACGGTCTGCAGTGTCGGAGCTGGCCAGCTCTCATATCAGGAGGTTTCGAGGGAGGAGATGGCCTGTTCGGGAGGCATTTCGGCAGGCGTGGGCTCGTACGAGCCCCTGAGCGGGCCGGGAACCACTCATCCGGTCATCTCGTTCAACGCTTCCTGCCTCGCATCCGACCTCCCCCGCTTCCTGGGCGTGCTTGAGAAACGGCTTCATTCTCCCGCGCTCAGCGACACTGCAAGGGTGATGGACGTGGGGCGCGAGGTAAAAAGCGGCATCCACGCCCGGTTTCTCGAAAGCGCCGGAAGCTTTGCCGGCCTTGAATCCATGGCTGCGCTAAGGGAAGGGATGGAGGTGGTCAGGAGGTTGAAGGGGATGGTCATGGCAAGGGAGACATGCAGGTTGGTCTCCGGCAGGCCCATAACCCTTTCCCGAAGGATTGAGGGTATCTGGAACCGGATCATCGAAAGCGCTCCTGTAGTCCTTGCCTGGGCGGGTCCTGAAGAGTCGGCGCCCGTGTTCGAAGACTTCCTTGGGAGGCTTGGCGGAGGCAACAGAATACCTCTGAAGGCCACAGGCTTGTCCAGAACGTCGTACACCCCATTCACCGGGATAGTCACCGACTCGGAGGTGGCATGCACAGCGGCAGCCTTCCCCGGCAGGGAACCGGATGACCCCGAGTTCGAATCCATGTTCGTGCTGATGACACTTCTTGGCAACGGACCGCTATGGAACCAGATCAGGGGAAGGCTGGGCGCCTACGGTGTTTCAGCCTGGGCGGCCCCCGGACTGCTGCTGTTCAACACCTATCGCGATCCGGCACCTCCGGAAAGCCTTGCCGTCATGCGCCGGACCTTCCTCGACCCCATGTCGTTCGTTGACTCGGGAGAAAAGGCCTTGAGGGGAGCTGTCTTCAGCACCCTGCAGAGGCTTGACCCCCTGGTGAGACCCGCCCGTGCACCTTTGACAGCAACCGCAATGTTCCTGACGGAAATGGACAGGAACCACCAGAAGAAAGTCTGGCAAAGGCTGCTCGGTGTTGACGCCCACTCCCTTTCGCGCGCCGCAGGAATAATATCCATGGAGTCGGAAAAGGCTGTTGTCTGTGTGGCTGCAGACCGCAATACACTGACCGTAATGGACGTGTCAGAGTTCATGAAGCTCTGAGAAAGGACTGAAAGATGGACATAGTATCGCTTGTCATCGGTGTTATAGCGGCGATTCTGGGTTTCATACCCTGCTGCAGCTGGCTGGCCCTTGCTCCGGCCATACTCGGGCTTGTCCTCGGCCTTGTCAGCTACAACAGGAAGCGTGAAGCGGACGCCCCGACAGGCGTCGCCCTGGCGGGAATGATCCTGAACGGCATCGCGATCCTGCTTATAGCCGGTTACACACTGGTTTTCGCCGCCGGTGACCTGACCTCGGGACTGATGAAGTTCTGAAGACCTACTTCATCATCAACTGCACTCTCGCGGGGCTCATGGCCTATTGCCTCGTCATACCTCTCGTGGAACCCTTCATAACAGGGTTGTGGCCGGAACTGACAGTATGCAGGCATGTCGCTTCCACCGGCGAACCGTGCGCCTTCTGCGGTCTGACCCGTGACGCCCGGAGCCTCCTTTACGGGGGCAGGATTCCCGACGCCCCCCACAACCCCATGGCTGCTCTGTTGTTCACCCTTTTCGCCTTCGAGGCCCTGTTCCGGACATGCGCGATCCTGCTTGCACGCCGGACCCGCCTGCGCCCCTGGCTTCTGGCCGACGCCGGAGTTCACGCGGGGATGGCTGCCCTGCTTCTCCTTCGCTGACACCAAGAACGGCGTTTTTCTGGGCGGCCTTCTCGGAAGGTCTTTTCCTGACAAGCACCGGCTCCCCTGTCTCGAAATCGAGGCCGGTATGGTAAACTGCAGCGGCAACGGTCATGGGAGTGGGCAGAAACACCTGAACCTGCCTTGGCAGGGCGCCCATGGCCTGAAGCCTTTCCCGGCAGCTCTTCATGTGGTTCATGGTGCATCCCGGAAAGGCCGCTATGATGTAGGGCAGTATGTACTGCCTTCTCCCGGCCTTTCTCGAAACCCTTTTGAACTCGGTGCAGAAGTCAAGCCAAGTCTGCAGTGAGGGTTTACGCATCAGCCTGAGTACCGGGTCTTCGGTATGCTCGGGGGCGATCTTGAGATGACCCGGCACGTGATTCCGGACCAGGGCTTCTATGAAACGGGGATCCCGCAGGGCAAGGTCGTGCCTTATACCGCTCGAGACCATCACCCTGTCCACCCCAGGAACTGCTGCGGCATCCTTGAGAAGAGCGATGAAAGGGGAATGATCGGTACCGAACCAGCGGCAGATCCCGGGATAGAGGCAGGACGGCCTTCTGCAGGCCTTCATGGCCCTGTCGTTCGTGCAGCCAAGGCCGTAGACGTTGGCCGTGGGTCCGCCGATGTCGCTGATGATCACCCCCCCGGGATCGAGCGTGGTGAGCCTTTCGACCTCCCCCAGAACCGACTCTCTGCTCCGGGAAGTGATGAAACGCCCCTGATGAACGCCCAGGGCGCAGAAAGTGCAGCCGCCCGGGCATCCCCGAACCGCGGTCACGGAATTGCGGATCATGCTGAAAGCCGGGATCTCAGAAGTGTACGACGGATGGGGTCTGCCGGTGAAGGGCAGGGCGTAGACCCGGTCCATCTCCCCGGTGGTCAGCGGAAACGCAGGCGGCTCGACCACCAGCGTCCTCGTATCGGCCTTCTGAATGAGCCTTCCGGCATTCCATGGGTTCTGGTTCTCCTCGATGAGCCTTGTCATCAGCATGAAAGCCAGGGGGGAAGATGCGGCTTCCTCATGGGACGGAAGCTCCACGTCGCCGGGCATGGGATCCACCTTTGACCCGAACCAGCATGTTCCGCGGACACCGTGGAGGGACCGGCCCGAGTCGAGCCTGCGGGCAACTTCAAGGACGGTGTTTTCCGCCATCCCGTAGACCAGAAGGCTGGCCTTCGTGTCGAGGAGGATGCTTTTCCGGACACTGTCGGTCCAGAAGTCGTAGTGGCTGACACGCCGGGTGGAGGGCCCCAATCCGCCAAGTATCACGGGAACGCCCTTCATAACCCTCTGCAGAACGTTCACATACTTTGTTTCGGCGCGGTCCGGTCTTGCCCCCGGCTCTCCCCCCGGGCTGTAGGCATCGTCGGAACGGAGTCGGTTCATGCTCGTGTAATGGTTCACCATGCTGTCCATGTTGCCGGGAGTCACCCCGACGAACAGCCGTGGAACACCCATTTCGAGAAAGGATGAGGGATCTTCAGGGTTGGGCTGGGCAAGCACGCAGACCGAATAACCGGCCGCCTCAAGGACCCTGGCTATTATCGCCACGCCGAACGAAGGGTGGTCTACAAAGGCGTCGCCGCTGACAAGGAGGACATCGGGGCTTCGAAGACCGGTGGCCCTCATTTCCCTGCCGGTGACGGGTATAACGCCTCTGGACACTTCTCACCCCCTCCTGCGGGAATATACCCTTGAAAAACCGGCCGGACGGGCCGTACTTATGGTTGTGAACATACGTTCAGTGAAAGGAGCCGTTCGAAATGACCGAAGAGCGCGAATCCGTCTACGAGGCCAGGGCAAACCTGGGCAAGACCACCTACTTCATCGACGCCAGGCGGGCCGTCAACGGAAGGTACTACCTCTCAATCACCGAAAGCAGGCGCACCGAGGGCGAATCATTCTCCCAGCGCCGCGTGATGGTTTTCGAGGAAGGGCTGGACGAGTTCAGAAGGCTTCTGGGGGAGGCCGCCGACAGGATCGCCGGGCTGATCGCCACCAGAACCGACGACGAGGTCATCGATGTCCGCGCGGTCCATCCCAAGGCTTTCATGAAATGGTCACAGGAAGAGGAAGAGGCCCTCGAACGGGAATTCAGGAAAAATCCCGACACCGCAGCACTGGCGGGCATAACGGGCCGATCCGAGAAGGGGGTCATCGCGAGGTTGGACAAGATGGGTCTCATCCAGCCCCGCGACGAAATACGGGTTACGGCAGGTTCTTGATCTGGCCCCAACTGGTGGCTTCGAGGGAGAACGCGTTTTCACCGTGGGCTCTGATGATGTAGTCGCCAACGGTCCAGGGCGTCCAGTTGGACAGGTCGTTGGAGAAGAAGCTGCGACCCGAGCCTGCAGCTGCGTCGCCCATGAGCGAAGGTGAACCGTTGGTGCTGAGCTGGCTGCTGGCAACGCACCAGAATTCCTGGGGCACGGGCACTCCGCCGCCCAGGTTCAGGTATACCGGCGCGTAGTGTAACGCAGTGATCTGTTCAACCACATACATTGCCTCAGGCCCGCCAATGCCGCCGCTGAACACTTCGGCCCAGAAATCAGCGGTTTCCCACGCGGGGGAACCCGAGTCGTAGAACCAGTACTCGACCTACTGAAGGAGGAAGCCCGTGGCATCAGGGGTGAAATCCTGCACGTCGAAGGCCACTCCCCTCCAGATTCCTTCGAAGGTTTGCTGGGTGGGAGTGCCGTCGTCGTACTGGAGAATCTCAGCGCCGGCCAGGGATGCAACCATGAGAACCAATAAAAGCTTGTTCACAGAACTCTCCTTTCTTTGAATGAAGACGCTATTACAATAGTGCTCGTTTGTCAACCATTCGGTATCCACCTTCATTCTTCCCTGCCCTCTCCCTTGATGCCCAGCACCCTGCTCATCACGGTGATGTCGTCGCGAACGTGCCACCCCGATTTCTCGTAGAAAGCAACCGCAGGGTTGTCGCTGAATATGAACAGGTGGATCTTCTCCAGTCCCGAATCGGACAGCGCTCTCTCGGCCGTTCGCATGAGGGTTCCCCCTATGCCCTTCCGCTGGTGATCAGCCCTCACGGCAAGATGGTATACGTACCCGCGTCTGCCGTCGCTGCCGGCCATGACGCTTCCCACGATCTCATCTTTCTCGCATGCGGTGAAACAGAACGATCCGTTCCTTGCCAGAAAGGCTTCGAACCCCTCCCGCGAGTCGGCTTCCGTGATGGCGTTACCGGGAAACGAACTCCAGAGACGAATGAGTTCTCCGTGATCATTGCTGCTCATGGCGCGGACCCTCATGACCTTGACCGCGCAACGGCGGTCTACATCACCTCCGGAGTGGAGAGGGCATTTCTGAGCATGGGGAGCAGGCTGGTTCCTGCAACCGTGTCGACGATGAACGATGCAACTCCCAGTATGATCAAACCCATGATTATGACCTTGCAGGCATCGAGGCTCTTGATGCCCCCGATCTGTCTGGGTTCCCGGCCAAGGTATGCGCTGGCGGCGTAGAGCTCCTCACCGATCAGCGTGTAGTCGCAGGTGGTGATGAAGAAGGGAAGCTGTGTCACTGCGTCGGTGCCGGCGATCTGGATCGCCCCGGAGAGTGACCCCGTCTCGGCCAGTATCAGGCTTTCGGCCCAGAACATGCCGAGGTAGAAGTTCGTGGCTGGTCTTTCCCTCATCATTATCCCGTTGACCCCTGCAACGTAGGCGAACTGGCTGGAGGTGAGGAAGAAAACGCTGTTGGGGTCGAAGGCATCAGGCCTTCCCGCTTCGAGGTAGGCCTGCTTCACCGATTCCTCGGCAACGGTGTACACGATTGGATCGGTGTTGGGCACTATTATCCTGGTCTGGTAGTCCGCCACTCTCCGGGCCACCCTTCCAAGAATGGTAAGGCTGGCAATTGTTGCCACATCATCGATAGTCGAGAGCCCAGGAACATAGAGGATGGGTTTTCCCATCTCGGTGGCCCTGCCGATGGCCTCGTCTATTGCTTCGATCCCCCCGATGGGCCTGAGGTAGAAATCAGCGCCCCTGACAGCCCTGTGGAAGTAGTAGAAAATCAGGCACAGAAAGAGAAGACAGGCCACCAGGGTGGGAACTTCCCCGGTGTGGAACCACGCACCCACAGGTATCTCGGCACCGGTGAAAACCGGTCCGCGCAAAGTGTCGCCGGACAGTGTCAGCAGGCCGGGGATGTAATGGTATCTCGTTCCTGCAAGGAGCGGATAATCGGGATCGTAGCCGTCCACGAGTTCATTGCTCTCGAGGGGAAGGCCCTCGACCATGACGAGCTGCCATGCCTCATGATCGGCAGGGGTTCGCCAGACCAGCAGCCCGGCGGCATCCTGAACGTCTTCGGGCACGTTCACCCTTATTATGAGCCTGTCGCCTGCATCGTTGGGACGGTCGGTAACCGAAACCACCTCGGGGAGAGAGAGAAGGAAAACCGCCGGCAGCAACAGGTGCACCATAATCTTTCCCTTTCGAAAGCCGTTTCTCGAGATGTTTGACTTGGATGCCAGAATCGTATAATACTGCAATCCCGTTGGAAAGGGGATGAATGAACAAGAACTGCCCCTGCCCCCTCGAATGTGAGCGGCACGGCGACTGCGTTGCCTGTCGAAGGTTTCACGAGCTTCTGGGGGAACAGGTCTTCTGCGAGAAGGATGTGCTGGGAAAGGCGCATGAGGTTTCGTCTCCGTCGGTGAACCTCATGGACTACGCCGCCTGCGCCGGTTGAGCGGGCAAGATGTCTCCCGGCAGGTTGTCGGGAATACTCGAGCGCCTTCCACGAATCCTGTCGCAGAATCTGATCGTGGGCATGGAGTCCATGGATGATGCCGGGGTCTACCTTCTGACCCCCGACGTCGCGCTCGTTCAGACCGTGGATTTTTTCCCGCCGGTCGTGGCCAGCCCGCTCGAGTTCGGGCGCATCGCCGCGGCCAACAGCATGTCCGATGTGTGGGCAATGGGCGGCGACGCCGTCACCGCCATGAATCTCCTGTGCTTCCCCGGCAACACGCTGGGAGCGGACATCATCGAGCAGATCCTGTCGGGTGCCTGCGAAAAACTGGTCGAAGCGGGAGTCGTTCTCGTTGGTGGTCACACCATGGAGCAGGACCAGGTGGTGTTCGGTCTGAGCGTCACAGGGGTTATCAACCCCGAAAGGGCGCTGCGCAACTCGGCCGCAAGGGTGGGAGACGTTCTTCTTCTTACAAAACCCCTTGGTTCCGGCGTTCTCACAACCGCGAACAAGGCTTCGGCCCTTCCTCCCGAACTCTTCAGGCCTGTCGTGGCCTCAATGGAAAGGCTTAACCTCTACGCATCAAGGGCCGTGAGAAACTGCGACGCCAGCGCCATGACAGACGTCACGGGGTTCGGTCTGCTCGGGCATGCCCTCACCATGGCCCGAAGCTCGGGGGTGACGTTCACGATATCGGCCGGGTCGGTGCCACTGTTCCCCGGAGCAAGAAAGTACGCCCACGATTTCTTCCCGGGAGGGTCGGGCAACAACAGGAAGTATGTGGGGGACAATGTTTCCATCGACCCCGTGATCGACCCCGACCATGTGAAACTTCTTTTCGACGCCCAGACCTCAGGCGGCCTTCTTGCGGCGGTGCGCCCGGATCAGTCCGATGAACTGCTGGACAGGCTTCACCAGACCGGAGACACTGCGGCGGCTGTGATAGGTGAGGTGGTTTCCCGCAGCGACGGACCGTTCCTGGTCGTCACGCCCTGAGCGGCTTTTTCACCCTTCCTCGCGGCGTCTGAGTTTCGTTTCAGCCCTCTGGCGCTTCTCTTCGAGCCTGCGTTCCCGGGATGCCTCGGTGGGCCGGGATGGAACCCTTTGTACGGGCTTGCGCGAGGCCTGCTCGATCAGCTTCTCAAGCCTTTTCCGGGCAGCCCTGAGGTTCTGCTCGAAACTGCGGTGCTCCCTTGCCTGAATGACTATCTCGTCCCGGCCGTTAAGCCTTGAACCCGCCGCATCCCGAAGCCTCTCGGCGACTTCGTCGGGAAGGCCGCTGTCGGCGATGGTGAAGACCAGAGTGACACCCGTCAGGCTGCGGTTCTGGTGCTGGCCGCCGGGACCGCCGGCACTCATGGGCTGAACTGATATGGCGTCCGGATTGTATTTCATGTTGACAAAGTGAAAAGGTTTGGTGCCGAGGGGCGGAATTGAACCGTCGACACACGGATTTTCAGTCCGTTGCTCTACCAACTGAGCTACCTCGGCACACGAGCAGCAAATTTACTACCTGCCCCGCTGACGGTCAAGTTCAGCCAGAAGGGTTTCGATGCTCATCCCGCTGCGAATGCCGAACCTGGTGAGGGAGAAGTCGTACCGGACAGGGTCGGCGGGGCAGATCCCCCGAAAACCCGCGGTGATCTCAAGGACAGCCTTCAGGTCGGGGCTTCTTCTGCCGGTGAAACCCAGGCTGCGGCCCACCTTCCACATGTGGGTGTCGAGCGGCACAAGCAGCTCCGACGGTGATACTCCGTCCCATCCTCCCGGATCGACGGAGTCGCGCCTGACCATCCAGCGGAACCAGAGGTTCAACCTCTTGCAGCAGCTCCCCCTCGTGGGGCAGGGCAGAAGGCTTGTGGGTCCGCCGTTCTCCAGTATTCCCTGAACGAGCAGCCGTTGGGCTTCGAGCAGCCCCGAGCGCGACACCTCGTGCGAGACGAACGCGCCCAGCGAGCCGTGCCGCTCCTGAAGGCGTCTGGCTCCACGGAAGATACCGGCTATTGACTCGCCGGGAGTGAACCTGTGCCTGAACCCTTCCAGCTTTTCCCGAAGCAGGGATGGGGGACAATGCGATGGATTGTCCCCCATGATCGCGAGCACTGAAGACACGCTGCGCAGTATCTGGGTAACCCGTCCGTAGGCCAGTGAGGAGGCGAGAAGCCCAACTATCTCCCGGTCATGCGGATCATCGTACCCGTACAGGAATTCCAGCGGGTCGGGATGAACGAACTCCCTTCGGTTCCAGGTTTCGTACAGGTTCTCGAGGAGGGCCCCAAGACCTTCAGTCAAGCTCCAGGTCCACCCGTTTGGCGGAAACCCCGCTCAGGGTGTTGAGCTTCCTGACCAGCTCCTCCTTCTTCCCTTCCTCCCCCACCAGGTCGAGGATGATAAGCCCCTTCTCGGAGCAGTCATCGAGTATGCCTTCGTGGATGCCGAGGCGCGTCTTGATCATGCAGCCCCAGCCCGTGAGGACCTTCTGTACGTTTGCCGCGGCCTGGTTCCTGTGTGAGACCAGAATTGCGACCACTGTTTTCTGCATTACTTCCTACTCCTTCTCGAACATGTCCTTGCCGACGCCGCAGACCGGGCACACCCAGTCGTCGGGTATGTCTTCGAAAGCGGTTCCCGGAGCGATGTTACCGTCAGGGTCACCCTGGGCGGGGTCATAGATCCATCCGCATGCCTGACAAACCCACATTTCGTTCCTCCCTCGAAAATGCTTCCTGTTCGTGACGCAACTATTCCGGACCCGATTCCTGAGCCCTCTCAACGGCGCTGCCAAGACACTCCATCAGTGCCGATATCTGCGAGTCATCGGTCTCGTCGGCGATCATCAGTTCGATCCACCCCTCGCCGGCCGTGCAGATGAAGGGATACTCCTCGGACAGAAGCTCGAGGTCGAGCGAATGAACAAGGAGCCTGACCATGTAGGAACCGCCGCCCTCCTCTATGCTGCCAATGACCCTGTCCTGGTATAGAATGCCGCCGGTTTCGCTTTCGAGTGTCAATCCCTCGAAAGCCCTTACCACTCCGAAAACGCTCATTCCTGCTCCGAAAGGAACCAGGGGCGCTCCACGCCGGCCCTGATCCTGGTTGTTGTGAACAACGCACCGTGACTGCCCGACATTGCCGAAAGCGTTCGCCACTCTTCGTCGCCGAACCCGGCTGAGCCGACTCCCGAAACGGCCAGAATGGAAACCGGAAGGTCTTCACCCCCGGTAAGGATCACTCCGGGATCACAGCCAAGATAACCCGACACGACCTCTCCCGGAACTCCGGGGCAGATCAGCGCCACTGCACCCGCGCCTTCGGCGCGTGCTATGTCCTCACTGGTCAATGTTTTGTTGACCAGCATCAGAACTCCCTTCCCGGGGACAGTTGAAAGTGCCCCGCAGACGTCCTTTCCAAGCCCGAGAACACCCTCGGTCCTGACGCCCCGGAATGATACTCTCAGGGAGTGCTCCGGAACAACTCCGGACACCGTTCCGTGAAGCGGAGACACCAGGTGGACGGGATTGGTGACGTACTGCACGGTGATGGTTCCATCCTTTCTGCCGATCCCGGTGACGGTGCCCGCGGAGGGCGATTTCACTGTCACAAGGCCCTTGCCCACCGCAAGAGCCTGTCCGCGAAGGACGAATTCGCCCCTCCTCACCTTGAGGAACCCGCCGACATGCTTCGGCTTCACGCCAAGGGGCGAGGCCACGTCTACCACATGGGGTTTGCCGTCGTAGTCCTGTATCTCGCGCAGGCAGATCAGACCCGGCGGGGAGACCCTTGTCACAAGACCCCTCACCGGGCTTTTGACCTCGTGTACGGCCCTTGAGATCCCGGAACCGACCTTGTGCCGGAAAACGACGGCCCCGGGCGAGACCTCGTCGCCGGGTCGAACCGTCACGAGTGAGAGGATTTCCGCAGTGGAAAGGTCCTTCGTGTATCCGGTCTGCCCCCTGACGTCAATGAAGTACACCATTGGCGGGCTGAGCCGGTTCTGCCCCAGAAGGGTTCCGGGTTCAACCCGGTCTCCCGGTTTCACCAGTATTTCACCGGGATACGGCAGCGTGAACGTGTGTTCCATTTCGCCGGGCTCGTTTATGACCACACTTCTCGAGTGCGTGGCGGGGGTCATCGAGACGCTGATGGGCAGTTTCTGAAAGTCGACCGGCAGTGCATCGGCGGGATCGGTCCTGCAGTCCACCAGAAGGGGAATGCTCTCGGTTTCCTCCCAGTCTCCCGCCCTGCAGCCCCTGCCATCGCCTATGAACAGGAAATCCCCGCCCATGACGCTGACAGGACCGCCGGGTCCGCTCACGGCCATGGCGGGGCGGCCCCTTCGAACGGCCTTCAACGGGGTCACCACGCGGCAGACGGTGCGAAGGCAGTTCTCACGGTAGTAATCGAGGGCCATACCGGGATGCACCGTGCTGAGAACACCCATGTGGGGGCTGTGGAACCTTGCATCGACCGTGAGGGTCGTCACTCCCCGGGGACTGAAACCCTGGGCGAGGATCCACGCGGCACGCAGCGGGTCCGCATGCGCAAGAACCCCTCCGGCGCCTATCAGGGTGCTGAAGTCGCTGAGCCGGAACAAGGCTGATCTGTCGATGGTCCTGAATTTCGCATCGAACCTGCATCCCGTCAGGAGCTTCAGCCGGTCGAGAAAGCCCACCCGCTCCCTTCGGTACGAAAAGTCCATGTGCTGACCGAATGCCAGCCTGACGCCCTCCGCCGCGCACGCATGCTCGACGAGGGCACCGAAGCCGTCCTGTGGTGTTATTGTTGGAAACAGGGTCTTTTCGAGTATCCTGTCCCTGACTGCGGCTTCATCAAGGCCTGGAAGGTGTCTCATGACCTTTGGTGAGCCGGCTTCCCTGAGAAGGTTGGAGAGGCTGTAGCTCATGCCCAGATTTGCGCTCACGGTGCGCTGGACCGATCCCGCTGCGAGGCTGAACACGTCAGTGGTGGCCCCGCCGATGTCAACGAGAAGGATGCTCTCGCCCGCCCCCTCCCCGTGAAGGGACAGTATCCTCTCGACCCCGGAGGGCGTGGGTATGACGGGCGCGAAGGCGGAAGCGGCCACGCTCTGGTAGCCCGGGGCCATCTGCATCACGTGATCCATGAAGAGCGAGTGGACCATTTCGATGGCGGGTCTGAGGTTGAGCCCCATGCCGGACGGCCTGATGTTCTCAGCGAAGTGTACCTCGAACCCGTCGCCAAGGGTCTCATTCACATAGTCGCGGGCTCCTGTGTTGCCGCAGAACACCAGCGGCAGCTTCCCGTGGCCGTACTTCGGCCGGGGGGACGAAAGGGCCAGAAGCTGGGCCATGTTCACAACCGCAGCCACAGCGCCGTCTTCATATCCGCCGGCCATGACCACCAGGTCGGGTGAGAGGGTGCTCATGCGCTGTATCTTCTCCACCCTCGGGGTCTCGTCGTCTATTGTGAAGGTGTCGAGAACGACCCCGCCAGCGCCGCAGGTCACGGCCCGGGCCATCACCCCCGTGTCCCATGAAGCCAGTGCGATGACAAGGATCTGAAGCCCACCTCCCGCGGAACTCGTGGTGAAGAAGGGCACCAGAAAGCGGTCGGCGTCGCGGAGGGATCGGTGTGTTTTTCGGGCTATGCGGTCCACGGCCCTGAAAAGACCCACACGCACGTCAGAATGGGGGCTTTCAACGGTGGTGGGCTCATCGGCGCTGTCAACAAGGGTCAGACGGTCTGCGGATACTTCCAGCAGAAGGACCTTGGTGGTCGTGCTGCCTATATCAGAGACGAGTAGAAGATCGCTCATGAGGAACCTCCTTCACCCGGAACAGGGGGTCGGGGAAGGCCGGGCGCCTCCGGCATTGCCGGAGGCGCCCGTTTTTCAGTTGATCAAACCGAGCCAGTCGTTGAGAAGGAACTGTATCCTTCCGATCAGAAGGCTGATTCGGCCCATCACGGTGAAGCCGAAGGTGGCCCCGAACCCTATCATTATGACCCAGATGCCGATTTTGGAGCCGGTTCCGAAGAAGGGCCCCTTGTGGGGTTTGCTGAAGAAGAAGTAGATCAGCGCAGCCAGGGTTCCCAGAACGAGGATCACATTGCCAAGGACAGAATGCCACGGCATTCCGGACTGGTAAAGGGGCAGTATGGTTGCTTCGAGCTGCCTGAGAACGCTCGCCTTCATGGCCAGCGGAAAGCCGACACCCATGCTTGTTCCCATTATGAAAGCCATGGGGTACCGCGAGAGCCAGGCGATCTTGGGGAAGAAGCGTGTGATGTAGAGAAGTCCCAGAAGGGCCGGGATCAGCAGGATGTACTCGCCGTCGTTCGCTATGGGGTCGATGAGCCTTGGTTTGAGAACCTGGGTGTAGGTCACCACGATGAAGTACCCCATCGATATGCCGACCACGAGGTGCTCACCGAGCCTGTACAGGGGGTTCTCCCTGTAAAGGAAGGAGTAAATGGCCAGCGTGAAAAGCGCCGCCACCCATACGCCGATTGTGGTATACACGGTTTACCTCCTTCCCTTCAGAAGAACGCCCTTTTTGTGGAAGCCTCCGGCGAAGTAGGCAATGTTGCCCAGCAGGATGAAGAAGAATATCAACAGATGGGCCGCGTTCTGGACATCCATGCCGATAAACGCCCTGTCCGGCTTTTCGACGTAGCCGGCGTTCTGAAGCAGGACCTCGTACTCGGCGGCGCCCCTGAGGCCTCCCATCTGTCCGACGAGCTGACCGGACTGGATGTAGATGGTGTAGTCGGTGGCGCTTACCGCGGTTACACCGAAGGCGACGGGAAGGCCGATCTTCTCCCGGGCGTAGGTGACCCACCACATGCAGGCCGCGGTTCCGGAAAAGGTTGTGGCAAGATCGACGTCCCTGAGGCTCTTGTGCTCCTGAAGCATGGGCATGTCGATAAGGGGGTTGCCGTTCATGTCTTCAGGGTACTGCGAGGCAATTGATGAAGTCATGCCCAGTATCGCCAGGGCGAAGTAGGGCAGATATCCGAGCTTCGCGAAGTCGCGGCCCTCGAAGACCCATCCCGATGCGTTCTCGGGAAGAACGTTGCCGTCGGCCTCCCAGGCGGCCTGAAGCTCGTCGCGGCCGGTTATGCCCTGTTCGCGGTACTGCGCCCACTCCTGCCAGGAAACCACGTGGAAGTACTCCTGAGCATCGGGGTTTGTCACATAGGCGAAACCGGACTCGAGCATGCCCTGCGCCAGCGGGGCGTTGGCGGTGAAGAAGACAGGGATGTGCCTGGAAAAGGCGTGCCGCATCACTGCGACTGCCATGGGCATGTTCTCGGGGTCTGTGCCCGGGTCAAAATCAAAGCTGATGAAAATGGCATTCTCGGGGCCAAGGTTCTCGATGTAGTCGAAGATCGAAATGACATGGGCCGTGGGTATCACCGGCAGCCCGAAGGGAAGGAAGAAGGGCACGATGCATACGACGCCGATGCACAGGAAGATCCAGCGGCGATCAAGGTTGAGCATTCTGCTCCAGATGTTCTCTTTCATTCCTTCACCCCCTACTCACCGGCTCCGCCGAGCCAGTTGCGCTCGACGCCGAAGATTATCTTGAGCTGGGTGGCGAGAATGCCGAAACCCACCCCGAGACCGATTGCCCGCTTGGCTGCATTGTTGGGGAAGTCGATTATCCAGAGCCCCACCTTGGGAAACCAGCTTCCCAGGAGTTCGCCGATGGGAACCTGCCCCATCATCACTATCACCGCTGTGAGAAGAAGCAGCGTCGCCAGCAGGCTCTTGGCCCTGAACGCACGGAAGGCTGCGCTTGCAATGTAGAAGGCCAGCAGGCTGAACATGGTGGACTGGATGGGCACCTGGATGTGCATGTAGGCGAAATTGTAGACTCCCGGAGGATCCATTCCGCCTCCCACCGATGCCGGAAGGAGAAGTGCAAACACAGGCAGAAGATACATGGGCACAAGCACCGCAAGGCTGTAGGGCCAGTTCGGGGCCTTGTTCCGCACCTTGTGCCCGTGAAGCCTTGAGAGGCTTCCGACGCCGAGGATCAGCGCGAAGGCGCCGATGATGGGAACCCATATCGTGTAGTTGTCGAAAATGTCCTGAGAGATCTGGTGGGGGATGAAGTACTGAATGATCATCAGTACTCCGCCCACCAGCACAATCATGAGGGGAACAGTTCTCTTCACTGCTCAATTCTCCTTCCGGTGGGCTAATCCACGATCTGCGAGGTCACAAGGTCCTTGAGCCACGCCAGAGTTTGTGTTTTGGCGACAATGTCAAGGATCGCCAGAACCATGCCCAGGGTGATAAAGACCATCAGAATAGCCTTGCAGGCATCAAGCCCCTTGATGGATCCCATCTGCATGGGCTCATGGCTGAGGTAGGCGCTGGCCGCGTAGAGTTCCTCGCCTATCAGTGTGTAGTCGCAGGTGGTTATGAAGAACGGAAGCTGGACGACTGCGTCGGTTCCTGCGATCTGGATGGCGCCGGAGAGCGAACCGGTCTCGGCGAGGATGAGGCTCTCCGCCCAGAACATCCCCATGTAGAAGTTGGTGGCAGGTTTCTGACGCATCATTATGCCATTCACACCCGCAACGAAGGCGAACTGGCTCTGCGTAAGGAAGAACACGCTGTTGGGATCGTAGGAGTCGGGGCGGCCGGCCTCGAGGTAGGCCTGCTTCACTGCCTCTTCCGCAACGGTGTAAACCACGGGGTCGCGGTTTGGAACGATGAGAGCGGTCTGGTACTCTGCGACCTTTCTGGCAACCCTGCCAAGAATGGTGAGGCTTGCGATGGTTGCCACATCGGATATGTCGGACAGACCGGGAACGTAGAGGATGGGCTTTCCCATCTCGGTGGCCCTGCCGATGGCCTCATCGATGGCTTCGATGCCCGCGATGGGTCGAAGGTACATTGTGGCGCCCATTCGCGCCCGGGAGAAGAAGTAGAAGATAAGCCCGAGGAAGATGAGGCATGCAACGAGCACCCTGACCTTGCCCCGGTGGAACCACTGACCCGACGCCACCTCCTGGGCAATGACAGGCTCGCCCATAACTTCGGTTTCGTCGAGGTAAAGGGCTGATATGCGGTATTCGTAGGCTTCGCCCTCGATCACCGGAAAATCGGGGTCGTGACCGTCAACGAACTGTGTGCCCTCGCCGACGGGTATCACTCCGACGCTCATCCATTCCTCGTCGGAACCGCCCGCAGGCCTTCTGTAGACGATGTACGCAGCGAAAAGGTCTGCGTGTTCCGCTTCACTGCCGGGAGAAAAACTCAGTATGAGCCGGTCTCCCGCGTCATCGGGATGATCGATGACCGTAATGTCTCCCGGTGCCGTGAGCTCAACACCGGCCAGCGGCGAGACATCCCCGGGGGGGACATCGAGCACTTCCTCGGCGGCAACTTCGGCAATTTCCGGTTCCGCCGGTATGGGCTGCTGTTCCTGCTCACCCGTCTGAGCCGCCGCGAGTGCGGTCATGATCAGAAGAAGCAGGGGTAGTATCCTTGTCATCGGCCCGCCTTTCCCGTTCAGCTGCTACTTGAAGAAGTCGACAATGATCTCGGCCACTTCAGCGCCGATCCTGTCGGTGGCGCCAAGGGTGCCCGCTCCCATGTGGGGACTGGCAACGACTTTGGCGTTCCCGATCAGTGGGCTTTCAGCGCCGGTGAGTGGCTCGGTCTCGAAAACGTCAAGGGCGGCTGCGTGAACCCTGCCCTCTTCGATGGCTGCCAGAAGGGCATCCTCGTCAATGGTTCCGCCCCTGCCGCAGTTCACTATGACCACGCCCTTCTTCATCAGTCCGAACTTTCCGGCGTCGAGGATGTGGTTCGTCTCCTTGTTGTGGGGAACGTGCAGGCTTATGAAGTCGGCTTTGCTGCAGAGAGTCTCGAGGTCGGTCTTCCTGCCCGGGAACGCAGGGGTCTCGCCTGCGTACGGGTCGTAGAAGATGACGTTCATTCCGAAGGCACTGGCTCTTTTGGCCACCTCTTTGGCTATCCTGCCGAAACCGATGAGCCCAAGCGTGGAGTTGTAAAGCTCAAGGCCCTTGCTGAAGGTTTTCTTGTCCCACAGGCCTTCCTTCATCGTGCGGTCTGCGCCCGTGATACCCCTGCAGCAGGCGAGCAGGTGTCCCATGGTCAGCTCGGCGACAGCAACGGAACTTGCCGCGGGAGTGTTCTTGACAGCAATGCCAAGGGCTTCGGCGTGTTCGACATCGATGCTGTCCACCCCCACACCGCCCCTGACAACGAGCTTCAAAGAGCTTTTTGCGGCGTCGAGCACGGGAACACGGACCTTCGTGGCGCTTCTGACCACCATGGCATCGAAACCGGGGGCGACCCCGATGAGGGTGTCCTGGTCCATGCCCGTTTTGACGACGACATCGTGGCCGGCTTTTCTGACCACATCAAGCGCGTCTTCGGATACAGGATCGCAGATCAGTACTTTTGCCATTTACGTACTTCCTTTCAGGTATAAACCGTAGTCTGATTTTCCGTCTGAAAGCAGTATGCAACCTATCCCCGTGACCGTGCCAAGTCAATGGCGGCAGTGACGATTCCGCCGGTGGAAAGGCCAAAGAGACCCATGAGCTCACCAGGGGTTCCGCTTTCCCCGAAACGGTTCGGAACACCGAGCATCCGCATGGGCAAAGGCCGGTTCACGGCGAGGAACTCGGCCACCGCTCCACCCAGCCCACCGGTGACCTGATGGTCCTCAACGGTGAGCACACCCGCGGCGGAGCCGGTCGTCTCCATAAGAAGCTTCCCGTCGAGGGGTTTCACCGAAACCATGTCGATCACCGTGGCGTCCACCCCTTCTCCGAGCAGGACTTCCCGGGCCTCGAGGGAGGGGGCGACCATCGAGCCGCAGGCCACGATAACGATATCCCGCCCCTCGTGCAAAAGGTTCCCCCTGCCCGAAACTACGGGCCATTCTTCGCCGTAGACCTGCGGGACGGGATTCCTTCCGAACCTTATGTAGACGGGGCCTGGCATGTTCAGGGAGGCCAGGACGGCCTGTCTCGTCTGGGCCGCGTCGGCGGGCACCAGAACCGTCATTCCGGGAAGGCTGCGTGTCTGGGAGATGTCTTCGAGGGCCTGGTGGGTTCCCCCGTCGGGACCCACGCTGGAACCGCCGTGGGCTCCCCCTATTCTCACCGGTAGAGCCATGTTGCATATGGATGTTCTGATCTGGTCAAGCGCCCTCCCCACGGCGAACACTGCGTAGGTTGCGTAGAAGGGCATGAAACCCTCGAGAGCGAGCCCCGCCGCGTGGCACGCCATGTTCTGCTCGGCGATGCCCAGGTTGAAGCAGCGGCCGGGAAAGCGCTCGCGAAACGCCTGGGTGCCGAGGGACCGCCCCACGTCACCGTCGATGACAAGAACCCTCGGATCGATCTCTGCGGCGTCCAGAAGCCCCTGCAGGTAACCCTCCCTGCTCGGACGAAGATCCGTGCTCAGCATGGCCCGAGCTCCGCGAGGGCATCGGCCAGTTCCCCGTCATCGGGCGCCCGTCCGTGCCATGAGCAGTCGCCCTCCATGAAGGATACCCCCCTGCCCTTCACGGTGTCGGCGATCAGCACCGACGGCCCGGTCATGATCCCGGAAACCGCCTTCGCCATGGCATCGAGATCATGGCCAGCACACCTCCGTACGTTCCAGCCGAACGCCCTCCATTTATCAACGAGGGGTTCCACTGGAACTATGTCGCAGGTGCGCCCGTCAAGCTGGACACCGTTGTTGTCCACGATCGCCGTGAGGTTCGAAAGCCCCAGGGCAGGCGCAGACATGATGGCCTCCCATACGCTTCCCTCCTGAAGCTCGCCGTCTCCCAGAAGGCAGTACACCCTGGCCGAAGACCCCCTGAGCCTGAGCCCGAGAGCCATGCCGGAAGCTATGGAAAGCCCCTGGCCAAGGCTTCCCGTTGAGCAGTCGAGTCCCGGAAGGCTCTGCATGTGGGGGTGGCCCTGCAGCCTTGATCCAAATCGCCTGAGCGTGGAAAGCTCTTCGACAGGAAAATAGCCGCAGTCGGCAAGAACGGCGTAAAGGGCCGGAGCAGCGTGCCCCTTTGAAAGCACGAACCTGTCCCGCCCGGGCCAGGCGGGGTTTCCCGGGTCATGCCGCATGAGGCAATGATAAAGGAGGACCAGTATCTCGACGCAGGACAGGCTGCCGCCGGGATGGCCGCTGCCGGCATCATGTATCATTCCGAGGATCGTGCGGCGCAACTTTCGGCACTTCCCGTCGAGGGAGCCTGCACCGGAGAGAATCGAACCACGGGTTTCAGCCATGTTCTTCAGCCCCGGGAAGCCCGTCCCCTTTCCTTCGTGAGGGGTACGTAGCCCGTAAGGATGGTCTTGGGCTCGTCGAACCCGAAGTCGATGGAGAGCTCCCACTCCGCACCGCGGCGCCTGGCGGAGAGGACCATTCCCCTGCCGTACCTTGGATGCCTTATCACATCGCCCCTGACAAAGCCTTCGGGCTCGGTGGGGCACGGCATGGAGGGTCTGGGAGCCGGCGTTTCGGCAAGGGTCGGGGCAATCTCCGCGAGGAAGCGTGACGGACCGCAATGGTACCTGCCCCGCATCGCCCTTGTCATGCAGGTCGTCAGGAACAGGGTGGTCCGGGCACGCGTCATGCCCACGTAAAGAAGCCTTCTTTCCTCTTCGAGGTCGGAGGGCGCGCTCTCGTTCTGGCGAATGTGGGGAAGAAGCCCCTCCTCGAGGCCAGCGATGAAAACGACGTCGAATTCGAGCCCCTTGGCGCAGTGAAGGGTCATCAGGGCGAGACCCTCTTCACTGTACGAGTCCTGCGAAGTTAGAAGGCACTGCTCCGCAAGGAATCCCGGCAGTCCGCCCCGTGGGTTCTCCACATCGTACTGGGCGACGAACCTTCTGAACTCCTCGATGTTCTCGAGCTTGGACTGCTCCGCGACGTCCTCGGGGTTGTACTGATCCTGAAGACCCGTCGAGAGAAGCACGTGGTCAACGACCTCACCCGCCGGGTCACCGCGGGAAACCATCCGGGCCGCCCCGGAAAGGAAGGCTCCAAGTTCCCTGAGAGCGGTTCCACCCCTCGCCGTTATCCCGGGCCAGTCCGATGCCCGGGAAAGGGCTGTCAGGCAGTCGACACCCTCCCTGTAGAAGTTCAGGAAGAAACTCTCCTCGCCCTTTTTCCCAACCCCCCTGGCGGGTTTGTTGATGATCCGGGAAAGGCTTTCCCCATCCCTGGGGTTGACCAGAATCCTCAGGTAACTCACAAGGTCCTTGATCTCCTCGCGTTCGAAGAAACGCTGGGCGCCAACCACCTCGTATGCCACCCCGCACCTCCTGCAGGCGGCCTCGAACTCCCGGGACTGGGCGTTGGTCCTGTAAAGCACGGCCATGCGTGAAAGGGGTGTGCCCGAGGACTGGAAGGCAAGTGCCGTCCTCACGCTCCACTCCGCCTCGTCCAGGGGGGAGGCGACGGGCTGCACCCTGACTGGCTCACCCATCTCCAGGACCGGAACGAGTGTCTTGCCGTGCCGGTTCGTGTTGTTCGCAACGAGCGCATCGGCGGCCCTCAGTATGTTGCCGGTCGAACGGTAGTTGGTCTCCAGCCTGACTATCTTCGTCCCGGGAAAGTCCTCTGGAAAGTCGAGGATGTTCGACACCCTGGCCCCCCGCCACCCGTAGATGGCCTGGTCATCGTCGCCGACAACCGTCACACAGGTCGAATCTCCCGCAAGGGTCTTCAGTATCAGGTGCTGAACGAGGTTGGTGTCCTGGTATTCGTCCACAAGGATTCTCAGGAACTTCGAACGGTAGTAGTCCCTGATGTCATTATTTTGACGAAGACCTTCGAGAGTGTATGTCAACAAATCGTCGAAATCGAAAGCCCTGTTTTCCGACAGTGTTTTCTGGTAGGCGGCGTAAACATTCGCCATCGCTTCCTGCCGACCGGTAACCGCTTCCTCGAGAGACTGTTCTGGCGGGACAAGGTCGCTTTTCCTCTCCGATATCCATGACAGGGCCGCGGAGACCGTTATCCCTCCCGGAGGCGCGAGCCTCTTCAGAATCTTCCTGAGAAGGGCCTTCTGGTCTGATGCGTCGTAGACCGTGCAGTTGTCGGCGTATCCCAGGCGGCCGGCTTCCCTTCGCAGGAACCAGAGGCAGGTCGAGTGAAACGTGCCCATCCTGGGCAGGTCGCGCCCGCCGAGCATCTCCGACACCCTTCTGCCCATCTCCCGGGCGGCCTTGTTCGTGAAGGTCATGGCAAGGATGTTCCCCGGCTTCACCTTTCCCTCTCGAAGCAGGCGTGCGATCTTGGCAGTGAGCACCCTTGTCTTGCCGCTGCCCGCGCCGGCGAGGACGAGAAGGTGTCCCTCGTCGTACTCCACGGCTTCCTTCTGCCGGGGGTTCAGGTGAAGCTCAATCATTTGGCATCCTTTTTGCTTTCATTCTCAACGCGTTTGGTTGTGCACTGTATCTGGTTGTTTGTTTCAATGTTACCCTTGCAGAACCCACATTGGGAGGAACTGCAGAATGTACACCCCCGGGCTGAAAAGCTGGCTGGTCCTCGCCCTTTCGGGCGCGGTGGTTCCAGTGCTCGTTTCCCTGCTGTTCTCGGCCTGATCCCCTCCCAGGCCGGTTAACGGGGAACCTGGCAATTTTCGGTCCGGATCCGCGGGCGGCTGGTCAACCCCTCCAGCCGCCCGTACCCGTTTATACAAAAAAAAGTCGCCCATGGGAAAAATGCTTTTTGGCAACAATTTTGCTTAGGTATTGGATGAACGATGAAATGGGTCCAGGCTCCGCCACCCTTAGCAGGGTGAACAAGCAGGTCTGAAAGAGAATGGAATGGATCCCCTCCCCATTCCGGACCGGTTGACAGGCTTGAGGAGTCGGGGCGGACAGGCGGCCGGTTACCCCTCCGGCCGCCTTAACTTTTGCAAGATCATCACGCCCGAGCTGGTGCCGATAATGGAGGCTCCCGCGGCCAGCATGGCGAGAACCGCCCCGGGTGTCCTGATGCCGCCCGATGCTTTCACATGAACTCCGGAGCCAACCGTTCTGCGAAGCAGCGCGACATCGGCCACGGTGGCGCCACCGGAACCGAAGCCGGTGGAGGTCTTCACGCAGAAGGCGCCGGCTTCCACGGCCAGACCGCATGCAATGACCTTCTCTTCATCTGTGAGAAGGCAGGTTTCGAGTATGATCTTCACGGGCACCCCGGCCGACCCTGCGATCTGTCTCAGAAGCGAGGACACCTCCCGTACTGCTCCATCCTTCAGATGTCCCAGCGGGATCACGGCGTCGATCTCGCGTGCCCCGTGCGAAACCGCAAGTTCGACCTCACGCGGGGTGGCCGGACCCGAACCGAGGGGGAACCCGGCGACCGAGCAGACCAGGGGGCCTTCCTTCCCGAGGATCGACGAAGCCAGAGCCACCCGGCACGGGTTAACGCAAACCGACCTGAACCCGTACTGAACTGCCTCGCGGCAATAACGCTCAACATCCCCGGATGTCGCATCGGGTCGAAGCAGCGTGTGGTCGATCCTGCCGGGAATGTCCCCCGGGTCGGTCACAGGCTCTGCCTGACGAAAACGAACACCGTTTCCCTCGCGGAGACACGAACAGGAGCATGGGAGGAAGCCCGTCCGTTGACCGTTATGCCAACGGGCCAGGTTCCTTCCGGAACCACGACCCTTGCAACATGGATCTGCGCCGGCATGGTAAGCCACGCCCTGAGGTCGGCCCTGTCGGTAACCGCACCCACGATGCTCAAAACAAGGCCCACTGCGTCACCAACCCTGGCGTCGCCGCTGGCCTCTTCGGCTATCCCCTCGCCAAGCTCGGAAACACCCGCCTTCACTGCGGTCCTTGCGGCCGCCCTTAGAACGTCGCGTCCCGCATGATCCTGAAGGTTCTGCCTGGCAAGCGCGTTCATGTCCTGCACGAGGAAGAATGGTTCCCTGTTCCCGGCAACCTCGGCCGTGGCGGTCACTGAACGCCTTGGGCGTTCGGATATTGCCGGCAGTGAGATGTTGAACACGCGGTCGTCGGTGACCACGGAATAGCTTTCCTCGTGCCGTGTCGCGATGCTTCCCGCCTCGAGCACGAGAACGATCTCGCCCATGCCGGCGCCGGATGGCGTGTTCCCGGTGTCGAGGCCGGGCCACCGTTCAGTGTACTCGGAGAGCAGGCTTTCGTAGCCCGTGGCCCTGGCAAGGCGCAAAAGATCGACCTTGAGCCTGTCGGGCACGGGTACGCCGTAGTTCCGGGCGTAGTCGCCCTCGTAGATCTGAAGCGCCAGCCGGTAGCTCACCAGGGCATCGGAAAGCTCTCCGTCCGCTTCATACAGCATCCCCATGAAGTAGCGGATGAAGGCATCGTCAATGTACCTGTTGGGGTTCTCGCCGTAGTCGGAGTTGAACACGCGAAGTTTCTGGTTGACCCTTCGAGCCTCGACCAGGGCGTTCTCGTAGTCTCCCGTGGAGGCGAAACTCGCTGCAAGGGCATAGTTGATGAACACCTTTTCGTAGTCGGCGCCCCTGAACTCCCTGGCAAGGTCGCTGGTGAGCAGGGCTGCCGCCTCCTGATCGAAAGCTGTGCCCCTCTGGTTGTCGCTGATGCTCTCCGCCCTCAGAAGAGCAGCCCTGGCAACCTGTTGGGCTCCGGCGTATCGGGCCAGGTTGCCAAGCTCCATCAGATAGAGAAGCCTGTCCCGGCCCGTGGAGTCGGGGAAAACCTGTCTGAGGCGGACCATTGCCTGCTGGGGCTGGTACGAATCGAGCATTCCCACCACGGGACGGATCGTTCCGGTATACCCCGCAGCGCACGCCAGCCCCAGCAGAACGGTGGAGAAAGCCAGAAGCCTTCTTACCACTCGATGATCTTCTTTATCTCGGTGGAACCCATCCAGACCTTGAGAGCGGTCTCGACGCTTACGAGTTCCAGGTTGACCTGATAGTAGACCGCACGGACATCGCCCTCCTGGTCTTCGACCGAATTCACGGTTCCAACCATGACAAAGTCGGCCCCGACTTCCCGGCCGAACTGCGCAGCGGTTTCGGGGGAAGCGAAGATGGACTGGTCGCGGCGTTCCTGGCGGACCTCCTCACGTTCCCGGCCCCCGGCTGCGATCTGCACCCTGCCGCTGTTCAGAAGTGCCCTCTCGATGTCGCTCATGAAAACATCGGTGTTGATGTGCTCGAGGCTCTGATTGCGGACACCGCCGACAACGACAACCGGCTGGGCGGGCACTCCCCGCGCCTCCTCGCCCCTGTAGGTCACGTTGAGCCAGGTGCCGGCCATGCACTGGGCGACCATGGAGTCGGCGACGATGCGAGAGTCGGTGTCGTTCCAGCGGCCGCTGAGGTCTGTCTGGGTTCCGGGATCGGTGCGTGTCACGGTCCTGCCTCCGCACCCCGCCAAAAGAGCAACCAGAGCTGCCGCTACAAGAAGCTTTTTCAAGGTTACACCCCTTTCATTCATGGCCCGGAAGGTCGATGGCCCCCCGGAAGATAACATTGAAGTAACCCGTGTCACGGCCTGTCCCCGTGACAATGGGAACAGGCAGTGGCTTGAAGATCATGATGCATGGATCACCGGCTTCGGGCATGGCGATGGAGGGGTCGCCACCAAGGGGCGTGTGGGTGAGCTCCCACATCACCCTTTCCTCTTCCGTGCTGTAGCCCGCGAACATCGCCTGCCTGCCGAGCGCTCCAAGTATGTCTCCAAGGCTTGTCTCGAGAAGGTTCGCGTAGAGCTGCATCTCGTTGAAGGCGTTGAAGGGCTGGATGAGGCCAAGTTGAGCGGCTGCATGTATCTCGGCAAGGGTGGGCAGTCGTGCGCCCCGGGATGAAAGGTACCACTGGGCGCCCGTCCAGGTGAAGGCGGCCGCGGGCCGGTCAAGGCAGACCGCCGGCACGGAGTACTCGGAAGTCGCAGTGGCCACGAAGGGCGTAAACGCAAGGAAGTGGCCGCTGTCGCTGTACTGGCCCGTGATGACCGAGGCCAGCACCTGCCCGTCACGGCAGTTCTGCCCGAGCCAGGGAAGAACGTCGCGGTACGCCACCGGCAGCGAATCGATGAAGAAAGCGCCGACCTGCACGGTGTCACCCTGAACCACCACGCTCGATGCGGGCACGTATACCATCCCGGGCGGCGGCAGGGGAAGTCCGCAAACGCTGCAGCTGTTTTCGGTCTGTTCGGCGCCGCATGCTGGACACGTCCAGGCGGCAGCGGAGAAGGCCAGAATCAGAAGGGCCCGGAGGGCGTTCAAACCTTTTCACCTCCCTTTGCGGCGATCCTTCTTCCCATGTAGATGAACGGAGTGTCGAAGGCTGCCACAATGAACTTGATCACGTAAGTGGAAACCAGAACGTCAATGAATACCCGTTTTTCAAGAACTCCCCAGAAGGCGATCCCGCAGAAGATCACCGTGTCGATGAGCTGGCTGACCATGGTGGACAGGTTGTTGCGAAGCCAGAGGTGCCTGCCCTTCGAAAGCCTCCTGATGTGGTTGTAGGCCCAGACATCGTGGAACTGGCTCACAAGGTATGCGGCTATGCTCGCCAGGGCGAGACGAGGCATGAAACCGAAAAGAAGCTTCATTGCGCCGTTCACCTCCATGGCCCATGGGTCCTGCGCCGGCGAGAACAGAAGCGCCACCTGCATCACGACGGTCATCGCGATCATGCTCACAAAACCGGCGATGACGGCCCTGCGGGCCTCGGCGGGGCCGTAAACCTCGTTCAGTAGGTCAGTGGCGAAGAAGATGACCCCGTAGAGGATGTTGCCCAGGGTGACTGTGAAGCCGAACAGGGTCGTGAGTTTCATGACCTCGAGGTTGCACAGGATGACGGCCGACGCCACCAGGGCGATAAGCCCGGTTTTCCCGCCGGACCGGAATACCAGCAGAGTGGCCGAAAGCATGGCGAAAAGGCTGATGAACCAGAGTACTTCGTTGCCCATCAGAACTCGGCACCGAGAGTCACATAGTGTTCGGGCTTCTCGCTCACACCGTTGAGGTCGGTTCTCCAGGCGCAGTCCCAGAGGAAGACGAACAGGCCGAGGTTGAACCTGAGGCCAAAACCGAACCCCATCTTCAGGTCGTTGAGCCTGAACCCGCCGTCGGTCCTCACTGCCCTGAAGGCGCCCACATCATCGGTGGCCCCGCCTATGTCCGTGAAGATAACCCCCCTGCCTCCGGTCACCGTCAGCGGTATCGGGGCGGCAAGGCTCAACTGGTCGACAAAGGGGTATCGGAGCTCGAGGGAGCCCAAAGCGTACCTTGTTCCGTTGTACTCCACGTAGTCGAAGCCCCGCAGCAGGTCTGAGTAGCTCGTGTAGAACCCGAAAAGGTCCTCCACACCCTGAACGTCGCCGACGCTCCTGCGGTGTGGGATGGCTCCGCCGAGGAAGAACCTTTGAGGGTCCTCGCCAAAGCTGGCACCGGCCGCCAGCCTGGTGGCAATGGTGACCTGGCCCGAAACCCAGGTGTAGTTCCTGATGTCGCCCTGGATGGTTGTGTAACCGGCGTTTTCCCAGAAGCCGGGGGCCCAGTCCGCCGAGAGGGACATCCTGCTTCCAACCCTGGGTCCCGTTGCCCCCCAGAGAGCGTTGTCGAGAACAAGCCTTCCGCTGAAGGCGAGTATGTTCTCGCGGAGGTTGATGTCGGTGGACCAGAGCCCCTCCCTGTCCAGCCTTCGGTACCCCACCCCAAGCGAGGCCCTGAGGGAACGGGTGAAGGGGTAACGCAGTTCCAGCCCCGTTCCTATCTCGGTGTCCCTCACGTAGTCGTTCTCTTCGCTCTGGGTGTCGGTGAACCGGTACCGTGTGGCAAGACGGTACAGCGACACGCCGTACTGAACCCTGCCCTCCATGTTGGAGTAGAAGCACCCCGCGTCGACATCGCTGACTTCACCGTTGAGATCGGCAAGGATCGCAAGCTGGTGCCTTGCGAGAATGTCGCTGAAAATGAACTGCGAGTACCCCGCAAGCCCGGCGTAGCTGTCAAAACCGGCTGTGGCACTCACGTAGTCGAGGCTCAGGCCAGGATCGTAGGGTGAGATCCGCCACGTGCCCGGGGTTGCCAGCGTTGTCTCGACGATGCCGGAGTCGGGGGGCGCGGGAACGGGAGGTGATTCGGGTTCGCTTCCGGCCCTCTGTGAAAGGTTGCGGGTCAGGAATATCCCGCCTCCGCTCCAGTCCGATGAGTAGAACATTGAAAGCCCGGTGTCGGATGCCCTGGAAAGGGCGGAGGGGGTTCTGTAGAGGTTGCTTATCCGGGTTACCTCCCCGGTTTCAGCGGACAGGAGGTGGAAATTGGCTCCGCTGCCGGTGTTCATTATGAACACAACACCCTCGGGGTACGAGACCGGGTTCCGCAGGGAGAAAGGTGTCTCGTAGAGAAGACGGGGGGATTCGCCGGGGAACACTGCGTTCAGTGTGTAGATCCTGCCGTTCTCCCTTTCTCCCACATAAAGGATGCCCTGGTCGCCCCACCAGAGGTCGCGGGGACTGTCGCCGCCGTCCGTTATCCTTTCGACGGCTCCGGTTGCGGTGTTCCACAGGTAGATGTCCAGAACCCCTTCACTCATCGCGCTGAAGGCAACACGGCCCCCGTCCGGGGACCATGCCGGGTCGCGGACAAGCTGAAACTCTACGGGAAGGGCAAGCTCGCCGCCCCCTATGCCCCTTATCAGAAGGCCGTCGGCGTACTGGCCCTGAACCGCGACGGCCACTGAATCCGACCCCGGGGAGAAGGCGCCTGTGCGGAACATGGGTGAAGGGCTGGTCTCGTTAAGACCTGCACCGCTGACGGGTCTGAGTATCTCCCTTCCGTCGGCCGTGCTTCTGACAACCGAAGAGAACCTTCCCCTGTGAAACTCCACGCCCGATGTCATGGCCCCGTCGGGGGAGATCACCGGCTCTGCGAGGACCACTCTCCTGCGGCCCCTGCTTCCGTCACGGATTATGGGGGTTCCGATGTCGGAGGGGCTCTCTCCTTCGGAAACGGGAGCCCAGTAGGTTTCGCGGGCCCATTCGATGAACCGTTCGCTGAACTGCTCGACCGACATGTCGAAGGCGGCCCTGACGGCCCCCTGAAGGCCGTCGTTGTCCCTCAGGTGTCTTACGAAATCGATGTAACGGTCTTCGCCGTACCTGTCAACCATGAACTTGTAGATGGCCTGACCCTGCCGGTAGACAAGGTAGTCGCTTCGCACGGAGAGCTGCTGGATGGGGACGATCTGGTTCGCTATGACCATGTCGCGGAACTCGGACTCGCTGTCGATGTCCCACCCCTGAGACGTGTATTCCGCAAGCCCCTCGAGGGTCCAGAGAGGGGCCTTGCTCCGGACTATCCCATACAGGCTGCGGTCGTAAAGCATGTCGTACACGAAGGCGTGGTTGATCTCGTGTTCCAGCACATGGCGGTACTCGCTGTACACACCAGCGTAGGGAACGACGACCCTGCCCTTGAAGAACTCGGTGAAACCGCCGACCCCCTCGCCGATCTCGCCGCTGATGACCGAGGTCTGGCGGAACCTTCCCGGCGACCTGTAAACGATGACAGGGATGGGCTCGGAGGGCAGGTACTCGAAAGTCGATGAAAGGGCCTGCATTGACCTTTCGCCGATGACGACGGTGCTCTCCGCGACCTGCTCGGTTCCCTCTTCGTAGTAGACGGTGAACCTGCTTGAATGAAGCTCCCACCAGGGGTTGTCGTGTGTGAAGACCCTGTTCCTGCCGTAACCGGTCGCAAGGGCCGTGGAAGCCAGAAGCAAAGGAAGAACGCATCTTGCAGCCATTCGGCCCCCCTATATTGTGATTGCCGCAACAAACAACTATAGTGCCAGTGGAATGAAAGCCGCAACAATCACCGTCTGGACGACTCTCACCCTGCTTCTATCCGCTTCGGGATGCGGGGGTTCCCCCCGTTCGAACGCGGAGCTTTCCCGGACTGAACGGGTGCTTCTCGAGGAAACCGGAGGCATTCTTGCCAGGAACCTGGCGTTCCCGCCGGGAAGCGCCAACTGGCGGGAAGCCCCTTCGGAATCTGTCGCAACGGCAGTCACGGGAATCGCTGACCGGGTCCCCTCGGCCTGGACGGTTCTCTTCCGCTCGGCGTCCGACACCCTTGCAAGGCTCGAATCGCCCTATCAGGGCATTGGCTACGGTGACACCCCGGGGCAGGGTTCAAGGTGATGAACCACTCGTTTCACAGGGGATGAATCAGTAAGTATTGCCCGTTCAGACGCGGGTGACGACACGGGCGACGTCGCGCCAGATGACTGCGGCGAAAAGGAGAAGGAGCATGAAGAAGCCGATCTGCTGGGCGAGCTGGATGTGCTTCTTCGATGCCGGGCGGCGTCTGATGCCTTCGTAGAGAAGGATGAGGAACTGGCCGCCGTCGAGGATGGGTACGGGCAGAAGGTTGAACCCCATGATGGCGAGCGAGAGGTAGGAAACAGTTTCAAGAAGGCGGGCAAGGCCGAATGAAGCCTGCTGACCCAGGGTTTCCGCAACGAAGACTGGTCCGCCCGACATCTCGACGAGCTGAACGGGTTTGAGGATCATGGCCGCGATCCCTGTGAAGAACGCTCCCGCTCCCTCGATGGAGGCGGCCACGCTGACAAGAAAGGCCCTGCCGATGGAAAGCCTCACGACGCGAGTTCTGGTGAGGGGGGTCACACCGATCAGCTTCCTTCCCTGGTAGTCCAGTGGTTCGACGAAGATCGTGTCGGTAACGCCGTCGCGAACGAAGACCAGTTCGAGGAACCTCCCCTGAAAACCGGCCACGGCGCTCTGAAGGTCGCTGAAAGCAGCGAGTGGAATGCCGTCGGCCGTTACAACGCTGTCTCCCGTGCGAAGGCCGGCCTCGTAGGCCGGAAGCCCTACCGAAGCCTCTCCGATGACGGTCGAAAGCAGGGGGGTGAAGCCGGGAGCCGAGTCGGGATCGAGTGAATAGGGAACCTCAAGGGCTCCGACGGCTGCCCTGCGGATCGTGAACACGCCCTCGGGTATCCGCTGGGTCTTCTGGAAGACCTGGTCCCAGCTCTGGACAGCCTCGCCGTTCACGGCCGTCACCAGATCGCCCCTGGAAAGCCCGGGCACACCGAACGGGTCGTCCACCACAGGTTCGGAATCGGGTACTCCCGTTCCAATGACGCCAAGGACCGCGAAGATCAGCAGGAAGGCAAGGCACAGGTTCATTGCCGGCCCGGCAAGGACCACGAGGGCGCGTTTCCACCATGGCGGTCTGATGCCGTCGGTGTCGTTGCCGGAGGTTCCCAGGTCGACCTTGACGAAGCCGCCCAGGGGGATGGCCCCTATGCAGTATTCGGTCCCGCCCCGCCTGACCCGGACGAGCAGCGGGGGAAACCCCATTGAAAACCTTTCAACTGGAAGCCCGACCGCCTTCGCCATGAGAAAATGGCCAAGCTCGTGGAAGAAAACGATTATTCCCAGCCCGAACACGACGGCAAGAGCGCTGCTCACATCTCCTCCATGACATCCCGCGCCAGTTGCCTGGCATGGGAATCGGCCTTTTCCAGAACGTCAAATCCTGTGACAGGAACGGCGTCGAACCTTGAAAGGACCCCTGAGATCACTTCGGATACGGCACCGAAGGGGATCCGCCTCGAGAGGAAAGCCCTCACCGCCTCCTCGTCAGCGGCGTTGGCTGCCGCCGGGGCCGTTCCACCGGTATCATAAGCAGCCAGGACGGCGGCGTACGCAGGGTATCTCCCGGGGTCAACCGGACGGAAATGAAGGGCGCCCCACCCGAGGGGGTGGTCACCGCAACGGGTTTCGGGAATGTCGAGCGCAGGCCAGTGGAGGGCGTAGGAAATGGGAAGGCCCATGTCCGGAGTGCCCATCAGTGCCTTCCATGCGCCGTCGGCGGTCTCGACCAGGGAGTGGACGATGCTTTCGGGATGAACCACCACCTCGACGGGAATGCCCGGGAAAAGGCGCCTTGCTTCGATAACCTCGAAAGCCTTGTTCACCATTGACGCCGAGTCGACGGTTATCCTTGAGCCCATGCTCCAGTTCGGGTGGGAGAGGACACGCTCGACCGAAGCCGTGGCCAACTCGCACGCCGGCATGTCGCGAAGGGCGCCTCCGCTTGCAGTAAGAACGATGCGTGCGGGTGGTCTGTGCTCGCCGGCGAGACAGCGGAAGATCGTGCTGTGCTCGCTGTCGACCGGTATGACCAGCCCCTTCCCGAGGTGCTGAAGCAGAAGGTCCCCGCCCACAACCAGGCTCTCCTTGTTGGCCAGGGCCAGGGGGATTCCCGCTTCCTGCGCGAGAAGGCTTGCCTCGAGCCCCGCGCTGCCCACTATGGCGTTGAGAACCATGTCGGCACCCCCGATCAGCCCTGCAAGGTGTTCCCTGCCCACGAGAAGGCCTGTTCCATCAGCCCCTGCGGGGAGTGTGGCAATGCCCGCCAGGGCGGGATCGTACCGCTCCACCTGCTCCCTGAGGATGGAAAGCGATGAACCGCAGTAAACCGAGTGGAGAACCAGCGAGGGGCTTTTTTCGATCACTGCAAGGGCCTGCACTCCAATGGAGCCCGTGGAACCCAGCACCGCGACCCGCCTCTTCACTCTCTCACCCCATCCCCAGAAGCCCGTAGAGCACCAGGGCGACCGGGGCAGCGGCAACGACGCTGTCGAACCTGTCGAGGATGCCGCCATGATCGGCCAGGAACCGGCCCGAATCCTTTATGCCCGCATCACGCTTCACCGCGCTCTCGAAGAAGTCGCCGATCACTCCGGCCACTCCGCACAACAGACCCACGAGAAGAAGATGTGCAAGGGGTGCGGTACCGCGGCCCAGAACTGCCACCGATGCCATTGAACCCGCAATGCCCGCTGTGAAACCCTCCCAGGATTTCGCCGGGCTGACGAGTGGCAGCATCTTGTGCCTTCCCCAGCGGCACCCCGCGAAGTAGGCGAAGCTGTCGCCCACCCAGCAGGAAACCAGCGGGATCAGAACCGGCGCGCGGTCGGTCCACCCCAGAGACAGTCTGGCAAGGACTCCAAACCCCAGTGTGTAGTATGCCGTCAGGGCCATCACGCCAAGCATCCCCGCGCGGGCGCCCTCGGGAGTCCGCCGCGAGATCCACCACATGGCGTGAACGGCGCCCGGAAGCATGAGGGCCTGCATGGCGTACTGCGACCCGACGCCTGTCAGCAGTGTGGACAGGGCGGCGGCTGACCCCACCATGAACCGGAGGGGAATGGGTGTGGAAACCACGCAGAGAGTCACTGCCTCGTAAGCCGCAAGACCTGCGAGAAGGGCGAAAAGCGCAAGGGAGGCAGTGGGGCCGCCCCAGAGAATGACGGCCAGAAAGGCGGCGAGTCCTGGAACGGCCACGAGTATCCGCCCCCTGAGGCCGGGAAACGGCATCAGTCGGTCAGGCCGCCGTACCGGCGGCCCCTTCCCGAATAGTCCTCGAGGGCGGCCCTGAAGTGCTCCCTGTCAAAGTCCGGCCACAGGACCGGAGTGAAGTAGAGTTCGCTGTAGGCGGACTGCCAGAGCAGGAAGTTCGAGAGCCTCTGTTCCCCCGAGGTGCGGATTATCAGGTCGGGGTCGGGAATGTCGGGGTTGTAAAGGAAAGCCCCTATCGTGTCCTCGGTGATGTCTTCAGGAGAGACTGCGCCGTCACGGACCTGCGCGGCGAGCTTCCTGACCGAGTCCAGTATCTCGGCCCTGCCGCCGTAGCTGAGGGCGAGGACCAGAACGAGCCCCGTGTTTTCGGCGGTCTTCTCCATGGCTTTGGTGAGATCGGCCCGCTGCTTTTTCGGAAGGTCGTCGAACCTGCCGGTGACACGGAGCCTGACCTGCTTGCGGTGAAGCTCTTCGATGTTGTTCTGTATGAACCGCGACAATAGCTTCATCAGAAAGGCGACCTCGAGCCTCGGGCGGCTCCAGTTCTCTGTGGAGAAGGCGTAAAGGGTGAGGAACCTTATCCCGGTTTCGCCGCAGAACTCGACGGCGGTGTGAATGGCCCTTTCCGCTGCGGAATGGCCGTCGGTGCGTGGAAGACCCCTCTTCTTTGCCCAACGGCCGTTACCGTCCATGATTATGGCAACATGGGACGGAACGGCAGCCATCAGACCTCCAGGATCTCTTTTTCCTTTGCCTTGAGCAGTTTGTCTATCTCGAGGCCGGCCTCGTCAACGGCTTTCTGGACAAGGTCCTGTGTTTTCTTCTCGGCGTCTTCGGTTATCTCGCCGGCCTTGCAGGCCTTCTTGAGCTGGTCGTTGGCGTCCCTGCGGACGTTGCGAAGGGAGGTGCGGCCCTCTTCCGCCAGTTTTTTCACGAGTTTTATCAGGTCCTTCCGGCGCTCTTCGGAAAGCTTTGGCACCGGAATGCGGATAACCGGGCCGTCGATGGTTGCCCTGAGCCCCAGGTCGCTTGCTTCGATGGCCCTTGCGATGGCGGGCGCCGTGGACTGGTCCCAGGGCTGGACCACGATCAGCCTGGGTTCGGGCGCACTGATTCCCGCGACCTGTTTGATTGGCATGGCATCGCCCCAGCACTCGACCCTTATGTTGTCGAGGAGGGCCGGGCTGGCCTTTCCCGTCCGTATCACGGACATCTCACGGGATGTGTTCTGAACTGTCTTCGAAGACTTCTCACGCACTTCGGAGAGTATGGTTTCCTGCATCACGATTCCTCCACGACCGTTGCCGGAAGCTCGCCCCTCAGCACCCGGCTGAAGTTGCCGGTTCCGGTCAGGTCAAACACGGCGATCCTTATACCTGCGTCGCGGCAGACCGCCACTGCGGCGGCATCCATGAAACCAAGCCCCATGGAGAGGACCTGGTCGTAGCCCAGCCGTTCAAAACGCCTGGCACCGGGGTGAAGCTTCGGATCCCTGTCGTAGATCCCGTCGACCTTCGTGCCCTTGTAAAGGGTCGTGCACCCTGTCTGGGCGGCCCTGAGAGCGGCGGCGGTGTCGGTGCTCAGGTGCGGGTTCCCGGTTCCCCCGGCAAAGAAGATGATCTCGCCCCTTCCGAAAAGCTCTGCGGCCTTTCTGGGGGAGAAGGTCTCCACCCCCGCTTCGGGAAAGGGAAAGGCGCTGAAGACTGTTGAACGCCCGCCGGCCCTGATGACGGCATCGGACAGGGCAAGCGAATTCATGACGGTGGCCAGCATGCCCATGTAATCGGCCGTTGTCCGGGTGATGCCGCCCGTGTCACGCCCCCTGAGGAAGTTGCCTCCCCCGGCGACGACACCGGGCTGATACCCCTGGGACGACAGTGCGATGAGTTCGGAGGCAAGCTCGGACACCCTGGACGGATCGATGCCGTGACCCAAGCCCCCCGCGAGCACTTCGCCGCTGAGCTTGAGCAGGAACCTCTCCCGCGGGCGGGGGCCTTCCTCCATCTCAGGAGCCTATGGTGAACCGGGAGAACCTGTTGATGACGATGTTCTCGCCGACCCTGCCGATGAGGCTGTTGAGCACGGATGATACTGTGCCCAGCGTCTCGTCGTGGAACCATAACTGGTCGAGAAGGCAGACCTCGCTGTAAAACTTGGTGATGCGCCCCTCGATGATCTTGTCCACGATGTTCTGTGGCTTGCCCGAACCCTCGAGCTGTTTCAGAAGGATGCCCTTCTCTTCATTGAGCTTCTCTTCCGGGACATTGGCGCTTGAGACGTACTCGGGCCCGGACGCGGCGATGTGAACCGCGAGTTCCCTGCAGAAGGCGATGAAGTGGTCGGTGCGGGCCACGAAGTCGGTCTCGCAGTTGACCTCGACAAGAACACCCATCTTGCCGTTGAAGTGAATGTAGGATTCCACCCTGCCCTCGTTGGCAAGGCGGGTCGCCTTCTTCGCGGCCACCTGCATGCCCTGCTCGCGAAGGAGTTTCAGGGCTTCGTCGACGTTGCCGCCGGTTGCCTCGAGGGCCTTCTTGCACTCCATCATGCCGACACCGGAAACCTTGCGGAGTTCCTGTATGGTTTTGACATCCATTTTCGTCATTCCTTCTCTTCGATGACCGGTTCGACCGTCTCGACCGCCTCTTCGGCAGCCTGTTGCCTGTCTTCGCCCTCAACGGAGGTCATGGCCGGTTTCTCGTCAACTTCCCTCGGGTTCCTGCCCTCGGCGCCAAGCAGGGCCGAGTCTGCCAGCGTTCCGATGATCATGGATATGGACTTGATGGCGTCGTCGTTTCCGGGGATCGGGTAGTCGACCTCGCCGGGATCGCAGTTCGTGTCGACCACTCCGATGCACGGGATGCCAAGTCTTTTGGCTTCCTGTACGGCGATGGCCTCCTTCTTGATGTCCACCACTATCACAACTCCGGGAAGACCCTTCATGTGACGTATGCCCCTGAGATACTTCTCGATCCTCTCGCGCTCACGGGTCTTCTGAAGGATCTCGCGCTTCTTGAGACCCCTGGGAAAACCTTCATGCTCCTCCTTCTCGAGTTCGTTGAGACGAAGGATGCTGCGGTACACGGTCTTGAAGTTGGTGAGCGTGCCGCCCAGCCAGCGCTCGGTCATGAAGTACTGCCCGCAACGTTCGGCGTGACCCTCGACACACTCGCGGCCCTGCTTCTTGGTGGCCACGAAGAGAACGTCCTTCCCCTGGGCCACGGTTCTGGAAACCAGGTTCACCGCGTCTTCGAGAGCCTTCTGGGTCTTTTTGAGGTCGATGATATGTATGCCGTTACGGGACATGAAGATGTAGTTCTTCATGGCGGGGTTCCAGCGTTTGTCCTGGTGGCCGAAGTGAACCCCTGCTTCCAGCATCTGCTGAATCGATGGAATCTGCATTTTGAGTCTGTCCTTTCGGTTTCACCACCGGTGGAAGCGGGCGCCAATCCTTCGAGGGACACCGGGCGCCCGCAAAAACCCACCGTGAGTAATCAAGGCTCCGTGCGGAGCGGTAAACACTACCTCTTGGAGAACTGGAAACGCTTGCGCGCCTTCGGTCTTCCGTACTTTTTGCGCTCGACGATCCTGGGGTCGCGCCTGAGCATTCCCTGAGTTTTAAGGGTCTGCCTGTACTCGGGGTTGGCATCGACCAGAGCCCTGGCGATGCCCATCCTGATGGCGCCGGCCTGTCCGGTTATGCCACCGCCCCTGACATTCACGACCACGTCGAAAATGCCCATGACCCTTACGGCATGAAGGGGCTCGAGGGCGTGGTCCTTCTGGGAAAGGTCGCCGAAATACTCGAGCGGTGTCCTGTCATTGATGACGACCCGGCCCGAGCCCGGCCTGAGGTAGCACCTTGCGGTGCTGGTCTTTCTTCTTCCAACGCCTATATGCTGGTCCATTCTCACCTTTCCCGGCTAGAACTCGAGCACCTGGGGCTGCTGAGCCTCGTGGGGGTGTTCGACGCCCGAATAGATTTTGAGTTTCTTGATCTGGGCCCTGCCAAGCCTGTTCTTGGGCATCATGCCCGCAACGGCGTGACGAAGGACCCTGTCGGGATGATTCGCCAGGAGATCCCGCATGAGAACCGACTTCTGGCCGCCCGGATAGCCGGTGTGCCTGTAGTAGTGTTTCTGTTCGAGCTTGTTGCCCGATACGTGAAGCTTGTCCGCGTTCACGACCACGACAAAGTCGCCGGTGTCGATGTGCGGTGTGTAGACCGGCTTGTTCTTGCCCTGGAGAAGCATGGCAAGCTTGGTGGAAAGCCGGCCGAGGGTGAGGCCGTCGGCGTTCACCAGCCACCAGTTGCGCTGTATCTCCCCGGCCCTGGCCGAATAGGTCTTCAAGGTTCTACCTCCGAAAAGGGCTGTTTCTCTATGGTAACAACTAATGCAAAACAACAACATGCCCTCACCCGTAGTGGGCTTGCACAGTTCAGGTGAAGGGACGGCTAATCTATTCCGACCCGCCGGGAAAGTCAAGTTCACAAAGGGCTTGGGGAAGCGTTTCGGGGGTGCACGCCGTTCCCCCGCCCAGAACGATGAGCTCCCACGGCACCGGTTCGACCCTTGCGCAAACCACCAGAAGCCTTGCGCCCAGGACCGCCGCGGCCACCCCCTTGCCTGCCAGGGCCAATCCCCGCAGCCGGTGGGGCACCCGTGTTGAAAAACCCTGGGGCATCACGAACACGCCTGCCCTTGCGAAGGGAACGAACAGCTGAACACCTGGCCATGGTTCGAGACGGCAGGGTCTGCTGAAGCCAAGTGGCCTGAGCACTTCCCAGGTCGCGCCATAGATGCGCCTGCGCCTGTTGCCGGCCAGTTCGGCTCCGGGATGGCTTTTACCGGGTGTGATCACGGGAAGGGGCACGTTCAGGGCATCGTGCATGCACCTGGGAACCCCGGGGGGCGGGGGCGGAATTGGCGCTTCAGTAAGCCTGCACCCCATGGCGGTGTAGAACCATCGTGTGTGCGGGTTTTTCACAGCGCCTTCTCCAGAACGGCGGCGATGACCGCCGCCGGAAAACCCCTTCGCATGAGCCATCCAGCGGCGCGCCTTCTTGCCGTTTCACGGTCGGATATTCCGCCGTACTTCCTTTTCACGAGCGCTGCAAGGGAAACCGTGGAATCGCCGTCAGGCGTTTCGGAGAGAACAGCGGTTATGGCGCTTTCCCCGACGCCCTTTCCGCGAAGACGTGCCTTCAGCCCCGCCCTTCCCAGCGTGTGGCTGGCGGCGAATGCCCTGGCGAAGCGGAGGTCGTCTATCAGGCCGTACTCGTGCGCCCACGCTATGCAGTCCGCGACAACCGCGGAGAGGTAGCCCCTGTCACGAAGTTTGGCGGCGAGTTGGCCGCTGCTGCGTTCGGACAGTGCCAGGTACCGGTTCGTGTACCTTTTCGCATCGGAAAGCTGTGCCCCCCCGGCCTCGCTGCGCAGGGCTTCAGGGTCGATGAACGCGCCGGGAACGACCCCGTTCGCATCGGCGGTTTCGCTGGGAATGAGAAGGGACTCTTCCTCGAGCCTCGCCACCACCCAGCCACGGCGGGCAGGGGTCACGGAAAGGACCTCGGACAGGTTCATTCCACCGGGGCTGGCGGGGGAGTGACGGAGGCCGTTATCGCCGACGGGGGAAGCCCCAGAAGTGTGCGGAGTTCGATGTCGAGCTTTCGGGTTATCTCGGGGTTTTCCTTCAGGTAGACCCTTGAATTGTCGCGGCCCTGGCCAAGTTGAAGGTCGCCCATGGAGTACCAGGTTCCACGGCGTGTAATGACCTTCTTCTCGAGGCCGAGGTCGAGAAGTTCACCCTCGCGGGATATGCCCTCCCCATGGAGAATGTCGAACTCGCACTCCTTGAAGGGCGGGGCCATCTTGTTCTTGACGACCTTCACCCTTGTGCGGCTGCCCACAACGTCCTCACCGTTCTTGATGGACGCCACCCTGCGCACGTCGAGCCTCACGCTGGCGTAGAACTTCAGGGCACGACCCCCGCTTGTGGTTTCGGGGTTGCCGAACATGACGCCGATCTTCATGCGGATCTGGTTGATGAAGATGACGACGGTGCGCGACTTGCTCACCGCGCCCGTGAGCTTGCGGAGGGCCTGGGACATCAGCCTTGCCTGAAGCCCCACATGGCTGTCACCCATCTCGCCCTCGATCTCGGCCTTGGGAACCAGCGCGGCAACGGAATCTATGACAATGGCGTCCATGGCGTTGGAGCGAACGAGGGTTTCGGTTATCTCGAGGGCCTGCTCACCGGTCTCGGGTTGGGCCACGAGCAGGTTGTCGATGTTGAGCCCCAGCTTCTGGGCGTAGTCGGGATCGAGGGCATGCTCGGCGTCGATGAATGCCACTTCGCCGCCGGCAGCCTGGGCCTGGGCCAGCATGTGAAGGGCCAGGGTGGTCTTGCCGCTGCTTTCCGCACCGAAGACTTCGATCGCCCGCCCGCGGGGAATGCCGCCGATGCCCAGCGCCGCATCGAGCAGAATGCTGCCCGTGGGTATCACGTCGACCTTCATGGCGGTGTTGTCTCCAAGGCGCATGATGGCGCCCTGCCCGAATTTTTTCTGAATCTGCTGGAAGGCCGCGTCGAGAGCCCTTGCCCTCTCCTGTGATGAATCCTCCTGTTTGCTCATGGCAACACCTTTCGTTCGTTAAGGTGACCCTGTAAAGGGGACGTTCTCAAGCCACAGCCCGAAAATAGTAAACATGTGTTCTCATGGCAAGCCCTCCGCAACCCATTCTGAAACCACGCTGTAAACAGGCCCGCGGGGTGTGAGGGTGCTTTCGAAAAGGGTCATCCCGTCAAACATGCCAGCGATGCCGGGGGGAAGCGGGGGCAGGATGGGCGGATGGCCACCGGAAAGCCTTGCAACGGTTATGTGGGGCAAGAAAGACCGGTTGCCGGCGGCTTTGGCCAGCCCGCAGACACCGGGACTGAAACTGCCCCCCACCCAGACAGCCCTGCCGTTGAAGCAGCCCGTGCCCGTCAGCGTGAATTCGAGGGGAAGGCCGCTGCACGAAGCCCATGCGTCTTCAAGGATACTGCGCGCATCTTCCTGCCGGAACTCACCGAAGAACCTGATCGTGAGATGTATGTTCTCCCGGCGTACACGGCGTGTCCCGGGACGATCGGCGAGAACCTTCGGATACCATGCCTCTATCGCATCGAGGGCTTTTTGGGGCAGCAGCAGCGCGGAAAACAACCTCACCGGTCTTCCCTGACGAGTTGAAGCAGCACGCCCAGGGCACATGATGCCGCCGCAAGCCTCACAGTATCGCGTGTGCCGCCGAACCGCCAGGACACTGACGTCGTACGGGGTCCGCAGCAGACCGCTATCCACACTGTGCCCACCGGCTTGTCGGGCGTGCCCCCCGACGGGCCGGCTATCCCCGTGACCGACACTCCGCAGCTGGAACCGAAGGCATCGCGGACACCAAGGGCCATTGCCAGTGCGACCTCGCTGCTGACCGCTCCCCGGGAGCTGATGAGCTGCTCCGGAACACCTGTAAGGCGTGTCTTTGATTCGTTGGAGTAAACAGAGACCCCCCCGGCGAACCACTCGGAGGCTCCCGGAATCCGTGTCAGCGCGGCGGAGACAAGACCTCCGGTGCAGGACTCGGCCGTTGCCGCCACAAGCCCCCTGGACTTGAGCTCGGTCCCCAGAACCTCTTCGAGTGACCGGTCACGCTCAAGCGAATAGACCCTGGGTCCGAGAAGCGAGACAACCGCATCCCTGAAACCGGGGGCTCCCGGACCGTCGAAGCCGAGGTCGACCCTGCCCGGGGAGGGAAGGTATGCCGGTGAAAGGCCGAATCTGTCCTGAACCGGTCTCAAGGTGTTGAAAAGGTCGCCCTCCCTGATTCCCCAGGTTCGCACGTGGAAACCCGAGCCGCGTGTTTCCACGATCCCGGCAACGGACAGGCAGGCCTGAAACAACTCCCGGACTTCGTGGGGAACTCCCGGAAGCGAGACGACAATTCCGCCGAGTGCGGGAAGCACAACCCCGGGGGCAACACCTGCAGGGTTCCTGACGGGGATCGAGCCCTCGGGCAGCACGGCCTGTTTCAGGGCTCCTTCGGGAACCTTCTCACCGGCGTTGCGGTAACGGGCGTCGATCATCGCAGCGGCTGCCGGGCAATCGCGAAGTGGAACGCCGAGAGCACGCGCGACTCCCTCGAGCGTTATGTCGTCGGAGGTGGGACCCAGACCGCCCGTGGTGACAAGCAGGGTTCCGGGAAGGAGCATTTCACGAACCGCTGCGGCTATCTCATCGGGATCGTCACGGACGACCCTGGCTTCGTTCAGGGGAAGGCCCCGCCCATTCAGCACTCCCCCAAGGAAGTGGAGGTTCACGTCACGCGTGCGGCCCGAAAGGAGTTCGTTCCCAACCGCGAGAAGCACCGCCCGAAGAGGCCTCACCATGGAAGGAGGGTTCCCGCCCCGAAAAGGACCGCCGCAGCGATCAGACCGGCTGCGATGTCATCGGCCAGGATGCCGAAGGGTGAGTCCATCCTGTCCAGAAGTGAAACCGGCCATGGCTTTGCGATGTCCATCACCCTGAAGAGCACCAGGGCGGCCGCGATACCGTAAAGGCCCCATCCCGCGGGTGAAGCCAGGCATGCAACCCAGCACCCCGCGAACTCGTCGATGTTCACCCTGGAGGGGTCTTTCCCCCAAAGACGCCTGCCGCTGTGGCAGCCTGTCCAGGCCAGCGCGATTATCGGGAGAACGAGCAGGGTACGGGCGGGACCGGCCAGCGCGAAGACCAGGGCGGATAGAATGCTTCCCACGGTGCCGGGGGCCACGGGGGAAAAACCCGAGCCAAGGCATGTGGCCAGGGCTGCCCCGGCGAAGTCCCTGAAGCCTTTCACAGCCCCAGTCTTCCCACTATGCGCCGGTTGAGCCAGAGGTAGTGGAGCCCTGAAGCAAGGGTGATGACCACGGACAGGACGAGCACCCAGTAGGCGGCATTCATCGTGCTTCGGGAGAAGGCCGTGCCCCTGGTCTCCATCACCACGGCAAGAAGGTAGAACAGAACGACCCCCATCTGAAGCACGGCCTTGAGCTTCCCGATGCGGGACGGCAGTATCAGCACGCCGGCGTACGCCGCGATGGACCTGAGGCCCGTGACCAGAAGCTCTCTCCCCACGACGGCGTACACGGCCCAAACCGGAACAAGGGCAAGCTGAGCCAGCCCGATGAAGGCAAGGCTCACAAGAAGCTTGTCGGCCAGAGGATCGAGAAATTTGCCGAGGTTGGAGACCCAGCCGTGCCTGCGTGCAAGATGGCCGTCGACGAAGTCGGTAAGGCTCGCCGCAAGGAACACCACGAAGGCCGCATACCGGCAGCCCGGGCTGCCGGAAAGAAGAAGCCCCATGAAAACGGGGGCCATGATCATTCGTGCGACTGTGAGCCTGTTGGGCCAGTTCATGCCCATCAGACCCGGCTTCTCCCCTTCAGCGCCTGGGTGAGGGTGAGGGCGTCGGCGTACTCGACAAGGGCTCCGGGGGGAAGCCCCCGTGCAAGGCGTGTCACCGGAACCGAAAGTCCTTCGAGGGCGCGCGCGATGTAGGCGCAGGTGGCTTCACCCTCGGTCGTGGAGTCGAGCGCCAGGATCACCTCCTGGGCTCCGGTCGAACCGACCCTTTCAAGAAGCGCGGGGATGCCCAGTTCCCGTGGTCCGATGCCGTCGAGTGGAGCGAGGCTTCCATGAAGGACGAAATAGGTTCCCCTGAAAAGACCCGTGTCCTCGATGGAACGCTGGTCGGCCGGGGTGTGGACCACACAGATCGAACTGGCCCTGGCGGTGTTCCGGCAGATCTCACAGGCCTCTTCAAGTGTCAGGTTTCTGCAGAAAGGGCATTCGTGGACATTCCGGGCAGTATCGGATAGCACAGATGCGAGCTCTTCGGAAAGCTCCCTGTTGTCAACCAGGGAAAAGGCCAGTCTGAGGGCCGTTTTCCTGCCTATCCCGGGGAGCTTCGAAAGGGCGTCGGACAGGCGGTCGACGGGGGAAGCGCTCAAAAAAGGTCCCCCAGACCCGGGGGGATGCCCAGCCCCTGCATCTTCTCGCGGGCCAGCTCCCGGCTCCTCCCGACGGCGTCCTGCACCGCGGAAAGCACAAGGTCTTCCAGCATCTCCACATCGGAGGGGTCCACGGCATCAGGCGAGATGCGAATGCCCTTCAGCTCGCCCTGCCCGTTAACGACCGCCGTGACCATGCCGCCGCCGGATGTGCCCTCAACCGTTGCGGCCGCCAACTCCTCCTGTGCCTTCATCATTCCTGACTGCATCTTCTGGGCCTGGGCCATCATGTCCCGCATCTTACGGTTCACCGCGAACTCCTTCTCCACCCGGCTCGGGAATGAGGTCGAACAACCCTGCTATCTCCTTTATCTCTTCGTTTTCCCTGACCCGCGCGGTTTCTTCGGAGCCTCCTGCAGGGAGCGCGGGGTCTGCCTTGACCGGTTCGGGATCGGGAGGACCGTCGGACGGTGCAACCGCCGTTCCGACCTCGAGAGGCGCTGCCTCACCGCATGGAACGGCGGCCGTCGAGGGTCCTGCCGTCACCTTGGGGAGGTGGCTGAGATCGAACACGCTGGAAAGCCTTGAGGCGGTAAGCAGGGCGCCTTCGATCGTTATGCGTGGATCGGCACCCTCCCTGATCTGCGCCGATGCGGCAGCCATGATCCTCATCACGTTGAGAACGGCGATGTCCGGCACACCGGCAACGGATGACCTCACAAGCTCCATCTCGCCCTCGGACAGGTCGACGATCCCCTTTTCCGCCCCTGTGGCAGCGAGCATCATGTTCCTCAGGAAGAGGGAAAAGGCCTCGTTGAACTCCTCGATGCTGTAGCCCCTGAGTGAAGCCTCTTCCAGAAGATCGAGGGCGGTCGAGGGGCTGGAGGTGAGAACCGCCCTGGCGACCCCCGCGAGAAGGTCGGACTCGACCAGACCGAGCAGCCTGGAAACGGTGTCCGAGGTGATGTCGTTTCCCGCGAAGCTCACGAGCTGGTCCATGAGTGAAAGGGCGTCCCTCATGCTTCCGCCCGATGCCCTGCAGACAAGGCCAAGTGCGTCCCTGCTTACCGATATGCCCTCGCGCGCCGCTTCGGTTGCAATGTAGTCGGCCATCACGCGGAAGGGGATACGTCGGAAATCGAACCTCTGGCAACGGCTCAGGATGGTGGCCGGAACCTTCCGGGGTTCGGTGGTGGCGAATATGAAAACGACCTTTTCCGGCGGTTCTTCAAGGGTCTTCAGAAGGGCGTTGAAGGCTTCCTTCGTGAGCATGTGGACTTCGTCTATGATGTAGACCTTGTAGCCCCCCCCGGCTGCTGCGTACCTGGCTTTTTCACGAAGGTCCCGGATCTCGTCGATGCCTCGGTTGCTTGCTCCGTCGATCTCCAGCACGTCAAGGTGGGAGCCGGCGGTTATCTGGAGGCATGCCGGGCAGACAAGGCAGGGATCGGGCGTGGGACCCTTTTCGCAGTTGAGGCCCTTGGCAAGGATTCGTGCGGTCGTTGTCTTGCCCACGCCCCGGGGGCCAGAGAAAAGGTATGCGTGACCTGCCCTGCCGGAGGCGATGGCATTCTGGAGGGTCACCGTTATGTGCTCCTGGGCGGCCACTTCGGTAAATGTCTGGGGGCGCCACTTCCTGGCGAAGACAAGGTAGCTCATGCGGCTCTCCCTTCGGGGGAAGGTGAAGAGGGACTCACGCGGGAACATGGAACACCCGGGCGGAAACGGGGTGGCCGCGTCACCCGAAGGACACCGCTTACGGCTGCTGCCTTCCGGCCCTGACCGGGTTCGCGGGCTTCCGCCGCGCGGGCCCCGCTTCCGTATGCCCGGGTGCCGCCGCCGACTCGTTGGAACCGGCAGCACCGGAGAATATATGGAAAAAGGGCAAAACCGGTCAGGGAATCACAAGGAGCCGGTAACAGGAGCTGTTCCTCACGGATGGGATCCCGGGGATGGAATCACCCAAAAAGCCCCCTGGCAATGCCTGGTTTTCCCTGTTCCCGTTTATGAACACGGGGAAGTTGCGGATCCACTGAGCCCCGCCCGCGACGCTGCTCGTGGTTTCCACGACCACGCCAATGCCCGAGGCCTGAGCCGCCGGAAGGCTCCTCAGCCAGGCAGCCGCATCGGCAACCCCGGCCTCTCTGACCGTTACGATCGTGGAGAGGGGGATGACCGAAAGCCCGGGGTTCCTGGCCCTCAGGACCTCGGCCAGAAACACAGCGGCGGTGTCGCCCGCGAGGGGATAGATGCCGGGTGCGAAATTCTCCCACTGCAGGTCGGGGGAGCGGTTGACCGCCAGGGCGAAAGTGTCTGGGGAAAATGCCGTCGAGTCACCGCCGGCCAGAACGGCGCCAAGGGGAAGGTCTGCTGAGATGTCGGGCGCAGTGTTCGTGGAGTCGGCAACCATGTCCCTGATGCGGGCGTAACTCCAGAAGCGTGAAGAGGATGAATCCTGCTGCAACGGCATCACGACCTCGGACGGGGGATCGGGGGTTGAGAACAGGTTGTCCTCCCCTCCTTCCGGAGCCTTGCGCGAATCGAACACCCCCGCGGCGAGCAGGACCCCAAGTACAACCATTATGGAAACCGCCACGAAGGGAAGGACAGGAATGCGCGCTCCGCCACCGGAATGGCAGCTCGCTGCTGCCACCGCTCCGCCCTGCCTTCTGTAGGCAACCCGGCTCTCCCTGATGAGAGTGGCCAGCCAGCCCTCCATGTTCTTCCCGGTGCCCCTCTTGAGCGCGCCTTCCCGAAGGTGCATCCATACGCCGGGTGTCGCGGCCAGCACCACTGCACCCGGATTGATACGGGTGTGACCCGTGACGATGTGGTTCCCCTCACCGCCCAGCCAGTGTGAAAGGTCACGTATGCGGCGGGAGTATTCGGGGTGGTCCCTCCCCAAGCCGGACGATTCGGCTTCGGAGCAATCTGTGGCCAGGATGGAGACGGTGTCTTCATCGAATTTGAGTATCCGGCAGGCGCCGGTCGAGGCGAACCATGCGTGGGTGCCGCAGAACGCAACTGCGGCCACGCTGCAGCCTCCGTGACCGTTCCTGCGGATGATGTCGGCCGCTTCCCGGAGAGCATCTCCCAGGGCTTCCTCGATGCCGTAGGCAACTCCCTCGGCGAAGACGTCGCGAACCGTGTTTACTGCGATCTCGGCGGAGGGGTCGTCATCGGGGTTGAGCCCCTCGGCGACAACGACAACGCCCGCGTAGGGGAATTCGCCCAGATAGCCGTCGGAACACACCCTGCGCTGAAGCCTGCTGCGTCCCGGTTGAGACTTCCATGCTCCCACGCAACCTGGTTGTGCTGACTTGCCTCCGCTCATGCAAACCCCGGTTCACTTGAGGATCAGAACTGGTGGAGATGAGCGGGATCGAACCGCCGGCCTCTGCCTTGCGAAGGCAGCGCTCTACCAACTGAGCTACATCCCCACACCAGTACAACACCCGCGGCCAGCCGCGGAAATTCCTGGCCCGCCGGTCAGCCCGTGAAAAGGACCCTTCCACCGCCGGACAGCACGAGCCAGCCTTCGGAGCCCTCTTCCACGCGCACGCCCCCGTCGGATGCCACCAGAGCCTCAGCCCTGACCGTCATCCCGCGGTTCAACCGCATCATTCGCGTCCGGCCGGCGGCAAAGAACAGGAGTTCGCCCTCGGCGGTTCCGGAAAGCCTGCTGAGCGAAGGCGCCTGTTCGAGACCGAGGGATTCATGTGAAAGTCCCGATGGTCTGACCGCAAGCATGTCGAACCTTGCCGTCATGCCTTCGGTGTAAGGCATGCGGACCGCCGACTCATACCCCTGGCCCAGAAGAATGGTTCCGGTGCCCGTGAGGGTTGTTGCGCCATGCTCATCGGATGAGAAGCATACTTCCGAGTCCATCGCCACCACAAAGGCGGGCCGGACCGCAACCGACCCCTGATGCAGGTGAAGGATTGTGATCTCGGCGTTCTCGACGGGATGAACCGTGTACAGGCCGGATGGAGCCGGCACTTCAACGGCGGGGACAGGCTCTGCTTCGGTGGCCTCCGTCTTCCCATCTTCAGTGTCTGCCGTTTCTTCCGCGGGTGGTTCCTCCGAAGCGGGCGCCTCTTCGCGAACGGCTTCGGGTTCAGCCACAGGTTCGGGTTCGGGTTCGGCTTCCGGACCCCCGAAGATGGAGGTGAGGACCTCTTCCTCATTCACAGGCTCCACGGCGGGAGGCTCCTCCGCAACGGGCGCCTCCTCGGGAACCGCTTCGGGCTCGGCCACTTGCTCGGGTTCGGCTTCCGGTTCGGTTTCGGCTTCAGGGCCTCCGAAGATGGCCGAGAGATCGGCCTCTTCCTGCTTCACAGGCTCCTCGGCGGGTGGCTCCACGGCGGGAGGCTCCTCCGCAACGGGCGCTTCCTCGGGAACCGCTTCGGGCTCGGCCACTTGCTCGGGTTCGGCTTCCGGTTCGGTTTCGGCTTCAGGGCCTCCGAAGATGGAGGTGAGCACCTCTTCCTCATTCACAGGCTCTTCGGCGGGAGGCTCCTCCGCAGCGGGTGCCTCTTCGGGAACCGCTTCGGGCTCGGGTTCGGGCTCGGGTTCGGGTTCCGGGCCTCCGAAGATGGAGGTGAGCACCTCTTCCTCATTCACAGGCTCTTCGACGGGTGGCTCTTCCGCAACGGGCGCCTCTTCCTGCACGGTTTCGGAGGGAGCACCCTCTGAAGGCCTTCCGGTGTCGAAGACCGATGCAAGATCAAGGGTTTTCTCTTGTGGAGCTGTTGCAGGCCCGGAATCACCGGGCTCGGACTCCCGGGTCCGGCCCGAGCCGCTGAAAATCGAGGAGAAGTCTATCGGACTTTCGAGATCGGCAGCCGCGGCCCCGGCATCGGCTGGCTCGGCCAGGTCGGCTGCCTTTTTGAAAATACCGGCAAGGTCATCCTTGGAGGATGCAGGCTTCGCTTCGAAGGATGAGCCGCCGAATATCGAGTCGAGGTCGAGCGCGGGACGGCTCTCCGCGGGTTTCTCCTCCTCGCCGGAGGGTATGCCCATGTTGGAGAGAAGCTCGGCAACGCCCTCGTCTTCCTGCCTGCCGTTGAGCCCCATGTCAGTGAGAAGGCGGTCGACGCCGGAGTCGGCTGCCGCGAACTCCTCTTCGGTGCCGGGAACGTCGGGGAAGACCTGCGAACCGTTCGTCACGGTTTCAGGGGTCTCCGGGGCCTGTTCGGGTGAACCTTGCTTGTCGATCCTGGTTATGGCCACCTTGGCGCCGTGGTGGCCCGGGTTGATCTCGGCCACAACACGGTAGTTGTCGAGGGCAAGTTCGAAGTCGCCGAGTTCCTCGAGAACCTGCCCGAGCCTGAAATGAGTGTATATGTTGTTTATCTCGAGGGTCGAGAGCGCTTCGAGCTGTTCGCGGGCCTCTTCCCACAGGCCGAGGCACATGCAGGCATCGGCCAGAAGGCTTCTTGCCCTGGGTCTTGTGCCGATGAGATCCGTGGCCTTGAGAAGAAGCTCTCGTGCCTGTTCGGCCAGACCCCTTGCGAGATAACCCTCGGCATCCCTGCACAGGGCTTCGTAGGTATCGCTGGTGAAAGAATCTGCCATGAGGATCCCCTTACGGTTGATATTCTATCGTACAAAAAATCTTGTTCTTGTCACGCAGCGGAAAACCGAAGGGCGATCGTCATGAAACGTGTGGGCGATTCCGACCACCGCCCCTGGTACTGGCGGAGAGGGAGGGATTCGAACCCTCGAGAACGCAAGCGCCCTACACGGTTTCCAACCGTGCTCCTTCGACCGACTCGGACACCTCTCCCCAGCAAACCGGGCCTAATTCATAGGGAAGGCAGCCGTCTTTGTCAACGACAGGGTCGAGACGACTGCAAGGCCTTCCCCCGGCACGATCCGGAGAACATATTCCACCATCGTCAGGCATGTGAGACGGGCATCGGTGGCAGCCACGAAACCCTTCCGCACTGTCCTTCCGTCAACCGTTTTCACGTGGATTCTGAGGGGGTTGTTTTTTCTTGAAACTTTCCTATACATTCCATATGGTAAGGGTTGGTTTTTTACATTGAAGGAGGTGGTTGATGAAAAGATTCGTTATCCCCGCTCTTCTCGTGCTCGCGGCATTCTCGCTCGCGGCGGAGAGAACAGTTCTCTGGGAGTACTTCACCCAGACTGGTTGAGGCACCTGCTACAGCAGCTGGTCAGCTGTTAAGTCCACGATTCAGCCCTTTGTCACCAGTGGAGACGTCGCTCCCCTCTACATCTTCTACAACGGCCCCTACGCCAACGCATTCTGCTCAGGCAGGTTCAGCTTCTACGGTGTCACCGCCACACCCACGGTCAAGATCGACGGCCTTGCCGCCAGCTACACTCCAAGCGCATATCCCGCCGCGATAAACAGCCGTCTCGCCGTACCGAGCTATGTCAGCATCGACGCAAACATGGTCGGAGGCGCGTCGGGTGGCACCGGTTACTACAGCATAACCGCCGAGCAGGACCTGGGCGTCAGCGGCCAGATCAAGGTCTGGTCCGTTGTGATCCAGGACAACTTCATCGCCGCCGGCAGCTGGGGCGGATACACCGGCATGGAGATGATGTGGATGCCGGTCGCCTTCCCTCTCGGCGCCGCCGGACAGGTCATCAGCTTCACCGGCCCCTACCCCCAGACCGTGCAAGTACAGGGCACCTACACGCTCAACCCCACGATCCACATCTTCAACAACCTCAAGGTCGTCACCTACGTCCAGCTCGGCAGCGGCACGCGTGAAGTTCTCAACGCCAACTACATTGACCTTCCCGACACCTCAACCGGCGTGTACGGCGAAGAGGCCGCACAGGTCGGCGAGTCCGCACAGCTGTTCGTCGGCCCCAACCCCTGCAGGGGTCAGTTCACCGTCTCGTCCGTTCTGCCCCAGGGCCAGACCGGAACCGTTTCGGTGTACGACATCAGCGGAAGGGTCGTCCAGAGCTTCCCCGCGGGCGGAACCAGCAGCGCCGTCATCGAAGAGACGGGGCTTTACTTCGTACGCATGACCACCAGCACGGGTCTGGTCGAGAACCGTCAGATCGCAGTCGTAAGGTAGGTCTGGATTTCTGTGCCAGGGGGCGTCATCCGGCGCCCCCTTTCCCTATGTGCGCATTTCCCTGAGGTGGGTGACGACATCTGTGAGGGGCAGCCCCACAACGTTGAACCAGCAGCCCCGTATCTCGCTTACGAAAAGGCCGCCCAGCCCCTGGGCGCCGTAGGCGCCGGCCTTGTCCAGGGGTTCGCCGGTCTCGATGTAGGCGCTGATCTCACGGGCTGAGAGGTCCCTGAACAGCACGCGGGTCTCACGGTGGAACAGTCTTCTCTCGTTTCCAATGACGATGCAGACCCCCCCGAACACCGAGTGCCATCTGCCCGACATCGAGCGGAGCATCTCCCCCGCTTCGGCCTTGTCACAGGGTTTCCCCAGGGGTTCACCGTCGAGGAAGACCATGGTGTCTGCTCCAAGCACCGGATTACGGGGGTACCCGGGCGCCACGGCCAAAGCCTTGCGGGATGCCCATCCCATGACAACCTGCTCGGGAGGTCCCGCGAAGCCGGTTTCGGAAACCCCCGAGGGGTGCACGATGAGTGGTATGCCGATGCCTTCCAGAAGAGCCTTCCTGCGGGGGGAGATGCTTGCCAGGACAAGCGGCGCGTCGTGGGTGTACCAGGGGTTCAAGCGCGCTCCGATGGGGAATCGACCATGATCGTCACGGGGCCGTCGTTCACCAGGCTCACTTCCATGTGGGCGCCGAACACGCCTTCGCATACCCCGACGCCGGCTTCCCTGAGCTTCTGAATGAAGACCCGGTAGAGCATCTCCGCGGTTTCGGGGGGGGCGGCCCGAATGAAGCTGGGTCTTTTACCCTTCCTGGTGTCGGCGTGGAGGGTGAACTGGCTGACCACGAGCATCCCGCCGCCGGTTTCGGTCAGTGAACGGTTCATCAGCCCCGCGTCGTCGGGGAAGACGCGAAGTCCGGTCAGCTTTTCCCGCATCCAGTCGAGGTCTGCGGGAGTGTCATCCGGGCTGAAGCTCACAAGGGCCAGAAGCCCCCCTGCAATCGACGACACCGCGGTGCCGGACACCGACACGGCGGCGGAACTGACGCGCTGAACAAGGGCCTTCATTCCGGAAGGTCCTCCTTCAATGCGAAGACGAGGCCTGGGAAGGCTGCGACGACGATTCCCGCAAGGGTTCCAAGCCCGAGCGGGATGCCGAAGAGCTGCAGGACCCTGCCCGCACGGAAAACACCGGTGCGCCTTCCGTGAAGAACGCGCATGACGCTTCCCGCGGCGAGGAGTGCGACCCCCGCCCACCTCAGCGGAAGCAGGCCGCCGAAGACCGTCATCCTGAGAAGGAATGAATCGATGGTGCTGACGAGGAGCACGGCGTACATGGCGGTGCGGTCGGCTCCGTCCTCGCGTGAACCCGAGGCCGACCAGAAAAGGTACACGAGCACCACAGCAAGGCTTGCCTGGAAATCACCGCTTCGCCAGGGCAGGACCGAAAGGTCCACCAGTCCCGTTGCGGCCAGCACGGCCAGCACGGCCAGAGGCACGAGGTATCGAACAGGCTTCATTGAAACCCCTTCTTCCGTGTGATCCCCCTGCACGGGGGCCGTCAGCGGACGATGGCCAGGCCGAGCCTGTGCGCAGAGCCGCCCACGGTGAGCACCACCATGTAAACACCTGAAGCCACGGGCTGCCCGGACATGTCACGGCAGTCCCAGAAGAACGATTCGCCATCGATGGGAGCCCTGTAGGTTCCCGCGGACAGACCGCTTCTGTTCTGGGTGTGAACGGGAACGCCGTCGAGAGTAAACACGGCCAGGGAAACGTCGGACGGCCCCTTTTCAACGTCGAAGCCGACGTGGACGAACCCCGAGGCCGGATTGGGAAAGACCGAGGGCGCAAGGCCCGAGGGTCCGGCAGGGTCCACGAAAAGGCAGACCTCGGTGCCGCTTTGACCCAGAACGCCCTGAACCGTCATGGGATGCCCCCACTGACCCGGCGCGCCCGTCACCGTGAATTCGCCGAAAAAGCCGGGTTCGGAAGCGAACCAGCCCATGCCGTTGGTCACCGCTTCCGTCATGGTCTGGCCGTTTTCGATCTCGACGGTGTAGCCGGTCAGTGCTTCGCCAGTATCGGACCTTCTGACCCTGCCCGTGACCGACCGGTGCATCATCGCTGCGGTGGCGTCGATCACACCCCACCCGTAACCGTTGTCGGGTGAGGTGCTCTGTGTGGACGTGGCCTTCAGGGCTTCGGAAATCCGCATCATGGACCATTCGGGGTGGGCCTGGCTTATCGCCGCGAACGCCGATGACACGATCGGGGTTGCGAAGGAAGTGCCATTGCCCGAGGAGTACCCGCCGGAAAGGTTTGCGAAAACGGTCATCTCACCCCTGGCGCAGGCATCGGGTTTCATGCGGCCGTCTGCAGTGGGGCCGCGGCTGGAGTACGCCGAAAGTGTGCCGAGGCTGTTCACCGAACCCACCGCAAACACCGAGTCTCCGTCGGAGGGGGCGACGAGGGTGGTGTCTTCCGGGCCGTTGTTGCCCACTGCGTTCACCACGATCAGCCCCCGCGATGCCGCGATGTCGGCCGCCACGGTTGTCACAGCGGTGTTGCCGTCAAGCTGCCAGGGCTCGTACCAGTCGATGTAGCCCAGGCTGCTGCTTACGATTTCAGCGCCGTTCTGTTCGCACCACTCAAGCCCGAAGACCCAGAAGTCCTCCTCCTGCTGGTACTCGTCGCCGGTGTCTTCCGTGCGCGCCAGAAGGAAGGAGGCGTCGGGCGCCCCGCCCACGTAAAGCCCAGGGCTGTCGCCGGCGATGATCGAGAATACAGCGGTTCCATGGATGCCCGTGGTCTCGGAGTCGCCCTCTTCGTAGCCGACATACCCGTCGCCGCCGACGAAATCCCACGTTCCGAGGACCTGGGCGCCGGCGAAGCAGTCGTGGCCGAGTTCGAAACCCGAGTCCAGAACACCCATCACAGTCCCGCCCCCCGTGAACCCCCTCTCGTGAAGCCCCGTGATGCCGGCCTGCTGAAGCTGCCCGAGTGACAGGCCATGGGGGTCGGGCTCGCCGGAGAACTGGGACGGGGTGTACACGGAACGCGCCACGGGCCGCACCGAGGCGACGAAGGGAAGGGCACGCACGGCCGCGAGCGCCCGGTCGTCGAGAACCACGCTGCACGCGTTGAGGTAGCGGGAAACACCCGCTACCGGGGCAAGGGCCTCGGCTGCAACCGTTTCGGTGTATACGTGAAAGGGTTCGAGATCGTAGACATCGGCCTGCAGGGCACCCACGGAAGCCCTTCTTGATGCCGAGGGGCCCTGTGCGATGAGGTCTGACGCGGCTTCCAGCCGGTGCCCGACCATGGGGCCGCGGTCGGAGAAGAAGACCCAGTAGCGCACCGGGGTGCTTCCCGGCGATGCGACCGGGAGAAGGAGCACAAGAGCCGTTGCCAGGAGCTTCACGGGGTGCGGGGCTGCCCCGTCAGATCTCGGACTCGTCGAACCACTGCCAGATGTACCATTCGCCGTCTTCATCGGGCCTGCAGATGAACTGGGCGCTTCCCGAAGCCCTGTATCCCGTCACGCCGCCGGAACCGCCGATGCTGGTGTAGACCTTGAGGTCGAACGTTCGGGGAAGACAGTAGCTTATGCCGGAAGGGTCACCCATCCAGGGGTACTCCTGGGTGCCCGTGAAGGTGAGCTCTATGAGCTCGACACCGTTGAACATGGCCTGGTGGAACTCGTCTTCCTTGTCGAGCCCCCAGTAAGTGTCGATTATGCCGTCGCCGTTGTAGTCATCCCAGTCCTGCTCGAGGAGGTGGAACTCGAAGTCGTCGCGGAAGCACTGCATGTAATGGTCGTGGTCGCGGTTGACGTAGGCCATCTGAAGGTTTGCGAGAACCTTCCAGGCGCTGTCGGCCGGGCTGTAGAAAAGGGGCGGTTCGGTTGGGTCGGGGTCGGCATCGGGGCTGAAAAGACAGCCCGTGAGCGCGAGAAAAGCTGATATCGTTATCAGCAGGGGTTTTACCGATGCTCCTGTCTTCACGTTGGCATCCTTTCATAAAACGGCACGATCCATCGGAAAGATTGCGAGAAACCGGTCTGCCGTCAACCCGTATGGTCCGTGGAATGAGCTTCGCGGCGGCGGTGTACAACGGTTGAGGCCGTTGACTTGCACGGGCCTTCATTGCAGTTTACCGCGTGAAGGGAATTGCTGTCAGGAGGGATTTTGCTTCAGTTCCTCGCCCTGCTTCTACTGTCCAGCCCCGCGGGTTCATCCGTGGACGATGCCATTTCACTGTACGAAATGGGGGACATACCGGGCGCCATCCTTCAGCTGGAAGACCTCCTGAAAAACGGCACGCTCTCCACCGACGAGGAACTCAGGGCGTGGAACCGCCTGGGCAGCGCCTACTACGCCATGGGCAACATCGACAACGCCCGCTACGCCTACTCGCGGCTGCTCGTGCTCGATGTCTACTACGACCTCGGCCCCAGGGCCAATCCCAGACTGAGGGAACTCCTTGCACAGGTCCGTGACAGCACCATCGCAACGGCAATGGTCCGCAGCGAACCCGGAGGCGCCCTGGTTACGCTCAACGACGACCTGATGGGGGTGACACCCCTTCTGATCGAGGGCCTGGTCGGCGGCAGGAGCTACAACATAAGCGTGTACCAGGTCGGCTTCGAAACGGAGAGTTACGTCCTCACCGCCCAGCCCGGTTTCAGCCACATGCTGGATTTCGCGCTCGAAGCCCCCTCGACCACGATGATGGCCTCGGCATCCGACACCGTCGGTTCGCAGGAAGGCGGCACGGTGCTCGTCGCGGGCGGGAGCACCCAGACGAACCCCCAGGTTTCCGGCCAGGGTACGGTGTCAAGCGAAGCAACCCAAACCGCAGCCTCCGCCGGAGGTTCGGCCACGGCGCCCAGATCGACAGAAGAGCTGATCGCCGCCCTTACGCAGAGCGGCCACGGGATAGACATGACCACCATCGCGGGCTCCGGTTCGCTTCAAAGCGAGAATTCCCAGCAGGAAACCGTTTATGCCGGTTCTTCCGGCTCTTCCTCCCTGATCGGGCTTGCAGAAAGCGGCCTGCCCGTACGCGCCGAACAGACGGTCGGTCATGTGATGGTCTTCTCCGACGTCGGACAGCAGACCGTCGAATCGGCCACCCAGGGAGGCGGGTACTCGTCCAGGTCCGGCGACGAAATCATGGAGGTCCTTGCCACGAAGCAGGACCAGATCCGCTACATCTTCAACAAGCACCTTCGCACGGATCCGCTGCTTTCGGGCACCGTCGAGGTGGAAATGCTCATCCAGCCCAGCGGCAGGGTCACCGATGTCGCCATCCTCAACTCTACCATGTACAACCAGGCCTTCGAACTCGAACTGACGCGGGCCATAGGCACCTGGCGCTTCGGCAGCGTCGACGAGAACGAGGGTCCCCTTGTTCTGCAGTTCCCCTTCAATTTTCAGTAGTCAGGGCTCAGTCCCTTTGCACGGTTCGGCACTCCGGGGAGGAGATTTGAATGAGTGAGACGGTTCAGGATATCCTGCGAACGTGCGATGCCCTTCTCGAAGGGCATTTTCGGTATACATCGGGCAGGCACGGCAGGGTCTACTTCGAGAAGATAAGGATCGCGGCGCGGCCCGACCTGGTCATGGAACTTGGAAAGATGACGGCGGAGCTGTGGCGCGGCGACAGATTCGACCTTGTCTGCGCCCCGGCCTTCGGAGCCATAGTGTTCGGTTTTGCAACGGCCCACTGCGCGGGAAGGTCGTTCGCGTTCCTTCAGCGTGACCCGGCGGGCGGCATGACCGTGAGGCCCGGTTTCCAGTCGCTCGTGGAAGGCTCGAGGGTCCTTCTTGTCGAGGACGTGGTGACCACCGGGGGCAGCGTCATGGAATCCATCGAGGCACTCGAAAATGCGGGAGCCACCGTCATGGGGGTTTCCCTGCTCGTCGACCGCACCGGCGGCGCCTTCAACCCGGGCGTTCCGTGCAGGTCGCTCCTTTCGGTCAGCGCGGAGAGCTGGCCTCCCGAGGAGTGTCCGATGTGCGCGGCGGGGATCCCGGTGGCGGTTCCGGGGTCGTCGGGAAAGCCCCAGGGCTCTCCGCGGGGTTCTGATTGAAGAAACGGCTTAACTGAGTGTAGAGCTCGGGCGCTCTTTCCCTCATCTGAAGCGGCTTCTCGAAGAAGTACTCGACCGCGCAGGCAAAGAACTCGGCGGGATTGGTTCCGGCGTAGTTCCTCAGGAAAGACCTTCCGCGGTGAACCTTCTCGAACTCCCTCTGCATGACGGTCACCCAGGGCCTGTACGAGCCGAGGTCGAGCTCTCCTGGCACACCGTCGGGTCTTGCGCCGTCCAGAACGTGGGCGAACTCGTGATAACCCACGTTGAAACCGTCGTTGTCGGCTTCGAAACCCCTCAAGAGGTGGGGAAGCGACAGGATGACGCCGCCCTGAGAGTGCATCATGCCCGCCGCCTGCGCATCGGCGGCATTCACCGAATAGTTGCCGTCAGCGGTGAAGGCTCCGGGGTAGACCAGTATCTCCCCGAAATCGTGAAACTCCCAGGCGGGGCGGCGGAAAACAAGCCTGATCGCCGTGGCCGCCACCAGCACCCTGATCGCCGGCGTCACGGTGACACCGGCAACCCCGGTGATCCTGTGTTCGCGCAGGAAGACGGCGGTCTGGGTCTCGTAGTCGGCCTTGTCGGCTGGAGAAAGGGCCTTGTAGAAGGAAACCTTCTCCGAAAGGACCTTCCTGAGTTCAGGATCGAGCCCCGCGGCCATGATGGCCCGGCGGATCCCGTACTTCCGTAGGAAGAGGAGGAACCAGACCGCACCGGCCCCCCAGATGACCGGAATCAGCCAGAGCACCGCACCCCTGGAAAGGGGCGGAAGCGAAAGGAGAAGGCAGAGCCCGGCCGTTGCCAGAGCCCTGCCTTGAATACGTTTCCGGGGAAAGACCTGCACGGGTTAACCGTTCACGAAGGTCCGTTCCACCATTATCCGCTTGATCTCGGCCTTGAAGATTTCACGATCGACGAGCTCGCTTTTAAGCTCGCCCTTGGCCTCCCTGAGCTGGCGTCTCTCGAGTTTGAAGGTCCTGAACGCCTTGCGGTAAGAGTCACGGGCGGCGTTGATCTGCTCGGGGTCGGCCTTCTCGTCCCTGGTGAGGTTGTCCAGGGCTTCACGGGCCTTCTGAAAGGCCTCGCGGGCGGCTTCGGCTTCGCGGGTCTCGTCCTGAACCTCGGCCTTGAACTGGGCGATCTCGGTTTCGCTGAACTTCATCTCGGACTGGATGCGGGTTTCAAGATCGTTGAGGATCGGGGCGATGTACTCCCTGAGGTCGTTGACGTATTCGGCGTAACGGGCCACCGTTTCGGTGAGCTTCCGGCTGCGGCGGGTGTTCCTGAGGTCGTGAAGCCTTTCCTGCCACAGATGAAGCTGTGTGAGGCTTCTGCTGAGTTCACCCCTCAGGGCGTTCTTCATGTGAATATCCGTCTTGAGACGGCGCTCCTCGGCGGTGCGGTTGTTCATTCCATCCTCTTTCCGGCACTTTTTCGCTGTAGTTTTCGCGGGAACAGACCGGCGGTTTATGTGAAGCCCGAAGCCATCTGTCAAGGCTCCAAGCGTTTCTGAAGACCGGGGTAGCCCTCGGTGATGCCCTCTTCCGGCGCGAAACCAAGCCTTGCCGCGGCGGTCATGACCTCTTCGGGGCTTCCGCCCTCGAGTTCCAGGAAGAGGCCGAAGGACAGTGTGTCCAGACACGCTGTTACCCCGCAGGGAAGGCGCCATGTCTCCCGGTGCTTGAGGTACTCCCCGGCACGAACGTAGCCAAGTGCCCCGAGCAGGGCCTCGGCTTCGGGGAGCCCCGTGCCGAGAACCGTCTCGTGTTCCCTGCGTCCCTTCACCCCGCTGACGGTGATGTGCTTCTTCACTGTCAGGATGACGTCATCACCCCATTGACGGAGCCTCAGCAGAACCCCCCCCTTCCTGAGGGATCCATCGGGCGTATCGAAAAGCAGGTTCCTCTCGTCGCCCGATTCGAGGAAACTTGCTCCCGCGTCACCGAAGACCTGCAGCAGGTCTTCAAAGCCGGTCACACTGAACTTCAGCTCGTACTCGTCCCTCATCCGGGCCTCCCCTGCTTTGACCTTTCGCCGGCCATAGGGTAGATTTCCATCGCGCGGAGGACTAGTCTAATCGGTAAGGCAGCGGACTTGAAATCCGCCGGGCTATGCCCATCGGGGTTCGAGTCCCCGGTCCTCCGCCAGCACAAACAAAGGGAATATGCGGTTTCCATGTACCTTGGTGACAAACAGCTCATCGTAACGGGAGACAGGGTCCTCGTAAGCCCTCCCACGGCGGGAATGCGTACCGATTCGGGGCTCTACCTGCCCGATTCCGCGCAGGACAGCCGCAAGGTTTCGGGCGGCTGGGTCGAGGCGGTGGGTCCGGGCTATCCCCTGGCCCCTGGTTCGGACCCGTCCGAGAACGAACCCTGGCGGCCGGTCAAGGCGTCCGAGGTCAGGTTCATGCCGCTTCAGGTGGAAAAGGGTGATTTCGTCCTGTACGTGCTGAACTCGGCGTTCGAGATCCATCTGGAAGGCGCGAAGTACTTCGTGGTCCCCAACAGCTCGATTCTCGCCATCCTGAGGAACACACTCGACATCGAGGGTGCCGAAGGCTGAACCCCGCCCGTCAGAACAGCATGTAGAGAAGGCTCGAGTCGGCTATCCGCCAGTCACTGTCCTCCCATACCATCCTGAATGAAACCGCTGCCCCTTCCTGAAACTCCAGCACGACAGTTGCGCTTCGACCCTCGAGGACGGCGTTTTCCATGACTATCCGGCCGGTGTCGGGAAAGACCCGTCCTTCGAGAAGCCTGCCAACGATCGACTCGAGCGGGAGTTCGGCGATGTCGGAAGGTGAGAGCCTGTCACCGAACCTGGAAAGGGCCGCTTCCAGCATGCCCGGGTTTTCCGCTCCCAGTACTGCGAGCTGCCCGAACACGTCCTGAAGCCTCTGGCGAAGGTCCCGGGAGAGAAGGGCGGTAACGGCCTGGCCGTCGGCCCTTTCAAGTGCCAGTAGAAAGTCGAGGGATGTGTCGATGGGGTCGGCCGTAACGACGAGCAACTGACCGCAGACCAGAAGGGCCAGGAAGAACGGTCTTGGGGAGATCACCGGCTGCAGTCCTTTCAGGCGAGGGAGCAGGAGATCCAGGTTCTTCCGCTCCTGTAGACCTCGATGTGAACCGGCCCCGGGGAAACCCTGAATTCGTGGCTTCCCGCCCCGAGAAGCCCTGTGTGCACCGGGGGTCCGAACCCGTCAAGAAGTGCTATCCACCCCTCCCCCGGAAGTTCCAGCCTCAGAAGCCCCGGCTGACGGCTCGCCCGGAAACCGCGGGCATCGCCGGCCAGGGCATTGCTTACAAAGCATCTGCCCCCGGCAAGGGCTTCGGCAAGCTGGGACGGGTCGTCGAGGGGACGGTCGAGCAGCAGATGCGTTCGCACCCTTCCGAAGAGGAAACCGTAGGGGAAGACCCTTCGGAAAAGTATCGTGTGCCCGTGTGCGTCCGCCCCGCCAACAGCGCAACCCCCGAGCCGGAACCAGAAATTCACGGCTTCACGGTTCGGGTGTTTCACGAAGGCATCGGGGTCGGCAATGCGTTTCCCTATGGTCAGAGGTGAAACTCCCCCCTTCCATGAGCTCATCCAGTTCCAGACCTCGACGCCGTCGAGCAGCGGGTTCTCGCCGAGGCTCCACGGGTAGCCCTCGAAAAACGGAATAAGGGGGCTTCTTTCCCTGGGATGTGCCACGACCGCCACTGCGCCCTGCGCCTTCACGTCTTCGAGCTGGTCGAGAATGTGTCTGCCGGGGTTGAGGTGTCCGGCTCCGAACACGAGAAGGTGGCTCTTCCGGTTCGTGTGCTGAAGCTCGGCGCCAACTATCGACAGCACGCTGCCGTGCCTTGTGCCGTGCCAGCCCTCGTGAGCAAGGGCGAGCGTGTTGTGGTCGTTGAAGCAAAGGTAATCGAGACCCGCGGCGTCGGCCTGGTCAAGGATCGGTCCGGGTTCCATGCGGCCGTCGGAGCGGGTCGTGTGCACATGGATCACTCCGACCGCCTCGAAGACCGGAGCGGCCGGCACGGGAAGACTCACTGTGTCAGCTCCTGCGCCGCTTGATCTCGCTGATCAGGGCGGGGATGACCTCGAAAAGGTCACCGACGAACCCGTGGGTGGCGAAGGTGAATATCGGGGCGTCGGGGTCGCGGTTCACTGCGAATATCTCGTCGGATGACTGCATTCCCACGCGATGCTGTACGGCGCCGCTGATGCCCACGGCGATGTACCTTTTGGGCTGCACCGTCTTGCCGGTCTGGCCGACCTGCCTGGGATAGGGAATCCAGCCCGAATCCACCGCCGCGCGGCTTGCGCCCACGCTCCCCCCCAGAAGCCCGGCCAGCTCGTGAAGCATGTCGTAGTTCTCGGGACCCTTCATGCCACGGCCTCCCGAAACGATCACCCCGGCTTCGGTCAGGTCCACTTCGGTGCCGCCCGATGGAACGAACTCCTCCAGAACGGTCCTGCTTGCTGTCATGGAGTCGCAAACCTCGAGATGCTCGACAGGTCCGGTGCGGGAGGCGTCGGGTTCGAGCTTCTTCATGACGCCGGGCCTCACCGTGGACATCTGGGGGCGGGTACGGTCACATACTATGGTGGCCATAATGTTGCCACCGAAGGCTGGCCTGGTCTGCATCAAAAGGCCGGTTGAGGGATCTATCGCCAGTTCGGTGCAGTCAGCCGTGAGACCCGTGTCGAGAAGCTTCGCCACCCTGGGCATGAGGTCGCGGCCCTGTGTGGTTGCCGCAGCCAGAACGATCTCGGGTCTGTCGGTGCGGACCGCATGCAGCAGAACTGCAGCGTAAGGCTCGGTCAGGTAGTGCGCAAGCGCGGGATGGGAGGCGGAGAGGACCCTGTCGGCCCCGTACTGGATGAGCGTGCCGGGAATGTCGGATGGTTCGGCGCAGACAAGAAGGGCCGTGACCCTTCTGTCTTCTCCCGCAAGCCTGCGGGCCTCGCCCAGAAGCTCGAGGGTGCTGCGGTCCGGCCGGCCGTCCCTCAGTTCGACGACCACCATTATTCCCGTAAAGCCCTCGAGACCGCTTGCACCGCCGATCACGTGATGAAGAACGATGGCGTCGAACGGACACGAGTTGACGCACAAGCCGCAGAGACTGCACGCCGGGGATGCCACCGCCTTCCCGCCATCGAGTGAAAGCGCGCCCAGGGGGCAGCTGGAAAGGCAGGCGCCGCACCCCACGCATTTGTCGGAAAGGATTTCGAGCCTTGATGTCATCGTGCGTCCTCCCTTCCCAGGAGAAGGTCGGCCATGATCGATGCAAGCTCTTCCGGTGTTCCCGTATGAATGCTTCCGCCCGTTCTGGCTTCCGGTGTCGCCGTGGTGACCACCTTGGTGGGAGAGCCTTCCAGCCCGGTTTCGTAAGGGGTGAGGCCGAGATCTTCGGCGCCCCATGCCACGGGCTTGAACGTCCGTGCCCTCATCTTGCCGCGAAGTGACGGAATACGAGGTACGTTCGCGTCCTTGAGGACGGTGATGACAGCCGGAAGCGCAACCCTGAGAACCTGAACGCCCGTCTCCACGTATCTTTCGCAAACCATGCTGCGGTCCGTCATTTCCCTGACCCTGCCCACGAACGTCACCTGGGGCCAGTCGAGGGATGCGGCGATGCCGGGGCCCGTCTGGGCCGTGTCGCCGTCGATGGCCTGCTTTCCGCAGAACACGGCGTCGACGCCGGTCATCTTTCGAACGGCCTCGGCAATGGTGTGGCTGGTGGCCCAGGTGTCGCTTCCCGCAAAAGCCCTGTCGGTGAGGAGGATGCCCTCGTCGGCCCCCATGGAGACAGCCTCGGTCAGAATGGCCTCTGCCTGGGGCGGACCCATGGTGACGACGGTAACCGTTCCGCCCAGCTTGTCACGCCACTTGAGGGCTTCTTCGAGGGCGTAGGTGTCGAAGGGGTTCAGGATGCTCGGCACTCCGTCACGGATGAGGGTGCCCCGCTCATGGTCGATCCGCACTTCAGCGGTGTCGGGAACCTGCTTGACCGCAACGACGAACTTCAATGGCTACCTCGCTCCCGCTGCGGTTTCCCGAATGAGGGCGCTTGCTATGACCGAGCGCTGGATCTGGTTGGTGCCCTCGTAGATCTGTGTGATCTTGGCATCACGCATCATCTTTTCGACCGGGTACTCCTTCATGTAGCCGTATCCGCCGAGGATCTGGACCGCGTCGGTGGTTACCTTCATTGCCACATCGCTCGCGAACACCTTTGCCATGGCTGATTCCTTCTCGAACCGTCCCTTGCCCGAGTCGATCATCCTGGCCACGGAGTAGGTAAGGGCGCGGGCGGCCTCGATCGAAGTCGCCATGTCGGCCAGCATGAACTGGATGCCCTGGAAACTGTCTATGCGCTGCCCGAACTGGCGCCGCCCCGAAGCGTAGACCAGTGCCTCGTCCAGCGCGCCCTGGGCGATCCCGATGGCCTGGGCCGCGACCCCGGGTCTGCTGTTGTCGAGGGTTTTCATGGCAACCATGAAACCCATGCCTTCACGGGAGATGAGGTTTTCGGCGGGAATGCGGCAGTCCTCGAAGACCAGTTCCCTTGTGGAACTGGCACGGATGCCCATCTTGTCTTCCTTTTTCCCGTAGCTGAACCCCGGGGTGCCCTCTTCGACAATGAAGGCGGTTGCGCCGCGTGCGCCGCGGGTCGGGTCGGTCATGGCGATGACCGTGTAGATCTGGGCTTCCCCGCCGTTCGTTATCCACTGTTTGGTTCCGTTGAGAACGTAGTGGTCGCCGTCGCGCACGGCCCTTGTCTTGATCCCCGCCGCGTCGCTTCCGGCTTCCGATTCGGTCAGGGCGAATGCGCAGAGCTTCTCGCCCGAGGCCAGGGGGGGGAGGAACTTCAGTTTCTGCTCTTCGGTGCCGAAAAGAAGAATGGGCATGGCACCCAGGGCATTCGCCGCGTAGGAGACTGCGATACCGCCGCAGGCCCTGCTGAGCTCCTCGGTCGCCACACAGAGGGCAAGGCTTCCCATCCCGGTGCCACCGTACGCCTCGGGTATGTAGATCGTGAAAAGGTCGCTCTGGGCCAGAACTCCCATGATCTCGCGCGGAAAACGGTTTTCCTCGTCGAGCTGTGCCCTGACGGGTCGAATGTGTTTGGCGGCGATCTCGGCGCAGATATCCCGAATTGCCATCAGGTCTTCGCTGAGCATGTAGTCCATGTCCTTATCCTCCGATTTCGGCGTTCGCACCGGCACGGGCCGACCAGGCCGGCGCGTGACGGGCCGTCAGTTGCCTGTATACTTCCGGAAGGCGAGGGTTACGTTGTGCCCGCCGAATCCCAGTGAGTTGCTCAGGGCAACATGAATGTCTGCCTCCCGGGCGGAGCCCGGAACGTAATCGAGTACGCAGCCTTCCCCGGGGTTCTCGTGGTTGATCGTGGGGGGAACAACGCCGTGCTTCAGGGCAAGGCAGGTGATGGAGGCCTCCATGGAGCCTGCTGCGCCCAGCATGTGCCCGTGAACCGATTTCGTCGATGAAACCATTATCCGATGGGCGTTTTCCTGGCCCAGGGCGCTTATTATGGCCATGGTCTCGTTCACGTCGTTGAGCTGGGTGGATGTGCCGTGGGCGTTGATGTAGTCGACCGAGCCGGGGTCGATTCCGCCGTCTCGCATGGCGTTGATCATGGCCCTGCGGCTGCCTTCCCCGCCCTCGGCGGGGGCCGTTATGTGGAAGGCGTCGCATGTCATCCCCGCGCCCACGAGTTCGGCAACGATCTCAGCTCCCCTTGCCTTCGCGTGGGAAAGCTCCTCGAGGATCAGAACGGCGCCGCCCTCGGACATGACAAAGCCGTCTCGGTCGCGGTCGAAGGGTCTGCATGCCCGGGTTGGCCTGTCGTTCCAGCCCGTGGAAAGAGCCTTCAGGGCACAGAATCCCCCCAGAGCCATGAAGGTGATGGGGGCTTCGCTTCCGCCTGCAAGGATGACATCGGCCCTGCCGAGGCGGATCGAGTCGAGTGCGGCAGCCAGAGCATGGCCGCTGCTGGCGCACGCCGTGACCGTACAGTAGTTGAGCGCCCTGGCGTTCAGATCGATCGCGACCTGTCCGCACGCCATATTGGAGATCATCATGGGAACGAAGAAGGGGCTTATCCTTCGGGGTCCCCTCTCCATGGCGGTCCGCATCTGTTCCTCGAACGTGCCGATGCCTCCCACCCCGCTGCCCAGGATAACTCCGACCCGCTCGGGGTCGGGAGGGTCGTCGGCGAATCCGGCAGCGTTCCACGCGTTGAGGGAAGCCACCCTGGCAAACTGCGTGAACCTGTCGCTCTTCCGGGCCTCGGCAGCTCCAAAATGGGCCACCGGATCGAATCCATTGACCTGCCCTGCGACCTGGCTGGTGAAGTCGGATGGGTCGATCAGGGTTATACGGCCGATTCCGCTCTTCCCTTCAAGGGCATTGTTCCAGGCTTCCGACGGAGTCACTCCGATCGGGCTCACAACGCCAAGACCCGTTACAACAACTCGTCTGTGGGACAAGATTGGTCTCCTCCGCTGTATTCAGCCCGGCGCCGCACACTTGCGCGGCGCCGGGGCTGTCTGCCGGCAAAGGCTCCGATCTTAAACGGAAATGCCCTTGGCCTTAAGGAAATCGATTACGGCTCCCACGGTCTGAAGCTTGCCGGCCTCCTCGTCGGAAATCTTGAGGTCGAAGGCGTCTTCGAAGTCCATCATCAGTTCGACCTGATCGAGGGAGTCGGCGCCGAGGTCGGTCACGAAATGGGCTTCGGGTGTAACCTCTTCGGCCTTTACACCAAGCTTGTTCACGATTATCTCGGTAACACGGTTTTCAAGTGACATTTTATGTCCTTTCTATGTTGTAAGGCCGCCATCAACGGGAAGTACCACACCTGTAATATACCTTGAAGCAGGGCCCGCGAGAAAGGCGACTGCATCCGCGACATCCTCCGGAAGGCCAAGCCTTCCCATCGGGATCCTGCGGAGGTAATCGCTGCGGACCTCTTCAGGCAGAATCGCAGTCATTTCGGTCTCGATGAACCCCGGGGCAATGGCGTTCACCCTGACGCCCTTTGCCGAGATCTCCCTGCTCAGCGCCTTGGTGAAACCGATGAGCCCCGCCTTGCTGGCGGCGTAGTTGGTCTGGCCCGGTGCGCCGATCAATCCCACCACCGACGTTATGTTGATGATGGAGGGTTGGCTGGCCCTTAGAAGGGTTCTGAGGAGAGCCCTGGTCACGTTCATGGCGCCGGTGAGGTTTACGGCCAGAACGGAGTCCCACGCCGACTGGTCCATCCGGAGCAGAAGGCTGTCGCGGGTGATGCCCGCGTTGTTCACCAGACAGCTTATGCCCTGAAGCCCGGTGTTCATCTCCGCCACGGATGCGGCTACGCTGCCAGGGTCGGCCACGTTCATCACGAAGGGATGGAAGGCCTGCCCGAGATCGTTGGCGGCCGCTGCGAGAGCATCACCGGAAATGTCGCAGCCTGCGACCTGCCAGCCCTGCGAGATGAGTTTTCCGGCTATGCAAAGCCCTATGCCCCGGGCCGCCCCCGTGACGACCGCGGTGCGGTTCCCAGCCGTTACTTCCACCGAAGCACCATCCCTCCCCACGTGAGTCCGGCGCCGAAAGCGGCCAGGACGAGGTTCATCCCCGGTTTGACCGCGCCGCTTCTGACCACCTCGTCGAGCGCTATGGGTATCGATGCGCTGGATGTGTTGCCGAACTTGTGGATGTTCACGAAGACCTTTTCCGGCGGGAGGCCGAGCGCCCTTGCAGTGGCGTCGATTATTCTCACATTGGCCTGGTGGGAGATCAGGAGGTCGACATCGCTCCGTGTGATGCCCTCCTTCTCAAGGGCGAGAAGGGCCGAATCGCGCATTGCACGCACGGCGTTCTTGAATATCTCGCCGCCCTCCATGTAGATCGTGTTCTTGCCCTCATCAAGCCCCTCGTGCGTAAGGGGTTCCCGTGAACCGCCCGCGGGCTGGGTGAGAAGGGTGCCCAGGGAACCGTCGGCGCCCCAGTGCCAGCCGCCCAGCATGCCGCCGGGGCCCTGGCTGCTCACGGCCACCGCCCCCGCGCCGTCTCCGAAGAGGACGCAGGTGGACCTGTCCTTCCAGTTCGTGATCCTCGTGAGCGTCTCTCCGCCTATGACGAGTATCCTGTCCAGGGTTTCGGACACGATGAGGGCCCTGGCCTGGATCAGCCCGTAGATGAACCCGGTGCAGCCAGCCTCGAAGTCGTAGCAGGGAACGTTGGAGAGGCCCAGCCTGTCGGAGATGATGGCTGCGGTGCAGGGAAACACGTAGTCGGGGGTGACTGTCCCCACGATCACGGCCTGAACGTCTCCGGGTTTCCATCCCGCGGCGTCCATTGCCCTGCGCGCCGCCTCGATGGAGAGGTCGGAGGTGGCCTGTGAGGGCTCGGAGATGTGCCTTTCCTTGATCCCGGAGCGAGTGGTAATCCATTCGTCGCTGGTGTCAACCATACGCTCAAGGTCGGCATTCGTGAGTATTCGGGATGGAACGAAATGCCCCGTCCCCACGATGTAAGCTTGCCTATTGTTCACTTGCCTTTTCCTTTGCGATGAGTTCAGCCATGCTGCTTCTTATCTTTTCCACTGCGCCGGCCCTGCGAAAATCGACCCCCACTTTCAGCGCGTTCCTTATCGCGTGGGAGCTCGAGCTGCCGTGGGCGACTATGGAGACTCCGTTGAGGCCCAGAAGGGGGGCCCCGCCGTACTCTGCGGTGTCGAGCTTTGTCCAGAGATGGTTGAAGGAGGGTTTCATGAAGAGGTATCCGAACCTTGAGGCCCAGTGGCGTTTCATCTCAAGGTACAGGGCCCCCCCCACGAGCGATGTCACCGATTCCGTGAACTTCAGCAGGACATTCCCCACGAAGCCGTCGCAAACGACAACGTCAGCCTCGCCCTTCAGTATTCCGTCGCCCTCGAGGTTGCCCACGAAGTTGAGCGGCGATTCGGAGAGTTTGCGGTAGACTTCCTGCACGGTGGGGGTTCCCTTCGTGGCTTCCATGCCAACGTTCAGAAGGGCCACCCTGGGGTTCTCGACACCAAAGACATCCCTGCTGTAGACACTTCCCATGTAGGCGAAACGGAAGAGCTGTTCGGGCTTGCAGTCGACATTCGCACCGAGGTCGAGGAGGATCGAGGGGTTGTTCACCGTTGGCAGCGAGCCGGCAATGGCGGGACGCTGGATCCCGGGGATCGTACCCAGCGCGAAGACGCTCGCGGCCATCATGGCGCCCGTATTGCCGGGGCTTACCATGCTGTGGGCGACACCGCTCTTCTGAAGCCCGGCCATGACGGAGAGGCTGCTGTCAGGCTTGTTGCGAAGTGCATGCGAAGGGTGTTCGTCCATTCCCACGACCTGGGAGGCGTGCTGAATGGAGATGGGAAGCTTCTGGCCGCCGGCCCTGCTCAGAAGCCTGGCAAGGGTGTCACGCTCTCCAGTCAGGATGACCGAAACACCCTTCTGCACGGCCTTGGGTAACTCGTCGAAAAAGCGGACCGCTCCTTCGACCACCACACCGGGGCCGTTATCGCCGCCCATCGCATCGAGGGCGATGACCACGCTTTCAGTCAGGGGAGCATCCGGCAACTGATGAACCCGCTACTCTTCCGCGGGTCTGGTCACCATGCGACCATCGTAGAATCCGCAATGCCTGCAGACACGATGGGGGATCCGGGGTTCACCGCACTGGGGGCAGCTGCTTACGGAACCTGCCACCAGCTTCCAGTTGGCCCTGCGCTTGTCCCTCCTGGTTGCGGAGGTTCTTCTCTTTGGTACGGGCATCATCCACTCCTTGTTTGCATTACCGGGGCAATCACTCCCCGCCGGGGTGGCAGCAGCCTCCCCGATCCTTGACCTTGTTCAAATTGGCTCCGCACACGCTGCACAAACCCCTGCACCCCTTTTCGCAAAGGGGCACCATGGGCATTGCCAGGATGACGGACTCTCGTACTGCGTCGAATATACTAATCCAACCGTCATGATGGGAGACGGGTTCCACATCGGGTTCGTCCTCGAGGGCGGGGTCGCTGCTGTACATTCGCCGCACCTCTCCGGAGATATCGATCAGGGCTGGTTCGAGGCACCTGGCGCAGGGAGCGGCGAACACCGCGTTGAAGGTCCCCTCCACAAGAATCGAGTCACCGGATCTGGTGACTTCGAGGCTGAGCTCTCCCGGGGCATCCGTGGGCCAGGTCTCGGGGATGTTCCAGTCCAGATCGCCGAGGGGGATCGAATACACCCCGCTGCATCGCTTCCCCGAATCCAGTGAGTTCACCGCAAGTGACATTTTCCCGATGTCGAGTATCACGGGTTTCCCCCGAATTCCCGCCCGATGCTCTCCGCGAGTTCATCGCAAAGCGAGGTGGAGGATGACTGGATGTAAACCCTGGCGAGGGGCTCGGTGCCGGACAGCCTGACCAGAACCCAGGTGTCGGGACCAAGCAGAAGCTTCACGCCGTCGGTACGGTCGACTCCCAGCACCGGTCTTCCGGCGGCTTTTCTGGGGTCGCTGTCCAGCCAGTCCCGCTGGATGCGGTCTCTCGTTTCGGGAGAGAGGGGAAGGTCCACCCTGGTGTTGAAAAGCCTTCCGTGGGTGTTCCACAGTCTTTCGAGCTGGGCGGCGAGACCCTCTCTTCTGGCGCAGACCATCTCCGCCGCCAGCAGGCATGCGAGGATGCCGTCCTTCTCGGGAACGTGCCCCCCGACGGACAACCCCCCCGACTCCTCTCCGGCCAGCATGACGTTGCCGGAAAGCATGGCGCTTCCCAGGTGCTTGAAACCCACTGGTGTGACTTTGACAGGGATGCCCCTGGCGGCGGCGACACGGTCAATGAGGCTTCCGGTCGTCACCGAACGAACCGCCGCGCCGCTGCGTCCCGATTCGGCAAGGTAATCCAGAAGGAGGGCGAGGAGATCGTGCGGCGTGACGAACACGCCGTTTTCGTCGACGATGCCGAAACGGTCGGCGTCTCCGTCGGTGGCCACGCCCAGTGACGCCCCGCTTTTGACAACTTCGGCACAAAGATCGAGGAGTCCTTGCGCATTGGGTTCAGGATGTTCCCTCCCCGCGAAAAGCGGGTCGCGGGTTCCGTTGATGATCCGGATGGACGCACCGAGTTCACCCAGTTTCCTGTCGAGAACACCGCTGCCTGCCCCGCTGAAAGCGTCGTAGACAACCCTGAGCGAATCGTGCGACCTGAAGACGCCCGCGTTTATGAAGCCGTTCAGGTCACCCAGGTACGGTGTGACGAAATCAACCGTGGAAACCGACCCTGTGGACCGGACGGGTTGTTCGCCCAGCCGGATCAGCTCTTCGATCCTTCCCGTTGCCGGGGAGTCGGCGGGACCGCCATGACCCGGTGAGAACTTGATGCCGTTGTAAAGCGGCGGGTTGTGGCTGGCCGTGAAGTTGATCACGCCCCCGAGTCCCCGGCTGCGGCAGGCATGGGAGAGCACCGGAGTCGGTACGGGACCCCTGGAAAGGAACACGTCGAAGCCGTAACCGGAAAGCCTTTCAGCAGCGGCATGGGAAAGCTCGGGGGAAAGGAAGCGGCAATCCCCGCCCACCGCCACCGACCTGAAGCCCGTTTCGGAGAGGAAGACGCCAATCGCGTCCACCACGGACATCGCCCTGTCCCACGTGAAATCACGGGAGATGATGCCGCGCCATCCCGAGGTTCCGAAGGTGATGCTCATCTCTGACCTTCACCCCCGCGCAGGTGTTCGAGGGCGGCAAGGATGCAGGGGTCGCGGGGGGAGACGACCTCGTAGTAATGGTCCATGGGCCACTCTCTGAGACCGATCTCCCGAAGGAGTGCGCGTTCGATGTAATCCCTGCTCTCCTGGAACTCCGAAGGGGTGAATTCGACCTCCTCCCGGGCCAGATAGAGGGAAAAGGCTTCAATGACCTGGTCGTCGGGCCAGAACTCGTATGGAACGCTGTTCTCGAGAACGTACTCCCCGGCGAAACCGAAGAAGTAGCCCTCGTACTCCAGCAGGTAGACCAGACGGTCGTCGAAATAGGCGGTTTCCACGGGAATGTCGGGAAGGATCCCCCAGTCCTCCTCGGCGCCCTGTTCCATGAAGTCGTCGCGGAGGGTCCTGTCAATGCTTCTTCCCGAAGGGGTGTAGTACCTGGCCGTGGTGAGCTTGACGCCGTAATGCCCGAGCCCCGGGTACTCGCCCAGGTCGGTGAGGGACTGGACCGAACCCTTGCCGAAGGTCCTGCTGCCGACGATCGTGGCAACACCGTTGTCCTGCAGGGCGCTGGCGAATATCTCCGAACTGCTGGCGCTTCCGCCGTCAACGAGAACCGCGGTAGCGCCGCTGAAGAACACGCCGTTACGGGCCCTGTATATCTGCTCTCCAACGGCCTGCCCGCGCGTGGTCACGATCGGCGTGCCTGCGGGAAGGAAAAGATCGGCCAGTTCTATCGCCGGATTCAGAAGCCCCCCGGAGTTCGAGCGCACGTCGAAGATCAGCCTGGTTGCGCCCCGATCCATCAGTTCCTGCATCGCATCACGAACCTCGGCCAGCGACTCTTCCGAGAATCGGGCCAGACGAACGTAACCGATGCCGGGTTCGAGCATGAAATGAGCGGAGAGTGAGGGGACATCGATCTTGGCACGTTCGATGGGGAAGCTGAGCGTGTCTTCGATGCCTGCCCTGAGTACCTGGAGGGTCACAACGGTCCCCCCGGGACCCCTGATGAAGCCCACTGCCTCGTCGGTGGTCATTCCTTCGGTCGTGGCTCCGTCTATCGTCACTATGGTGTCGCCGGCCCTCATCCCGGCCCTGTGAGCAGGTGTGCCCTCGATCGGGGAGATCACAGTGAGCCGTTCATCCCGCTGCCCGAGTGTGATCCCCACCCCCTCGAACGATCCTTCGAGCTGTATCCTGAGGTTGTCGTAGTCTCTGGGGGTGAGAAGCATGCTGTTGGGGTCGAGCGACTGAAGCATCCCCTGAAGAGCCTCTTCCATGAGCACCCTGCTCTCCACGGTGTCCACATAGGCGCTTCTTGTAAGACCGTAAACATCGAGGAACAGCTCGAGCGAGCTGGCCCTTGCCGCCGGCGTATCGTAGGCATCGGCCGGAGAAACGGCGAGAAACCCCGTGAAAGCCAGCAGAAGGGTGCCCAGCAGCCCCGAAGCCCAGGAGGGTATGGGATTCTTCATTGAACAAGGCCCCCGTTCTTTTCCCGAAGAACCTTCAGGGTCCTTCGCAGTATCAGGTCGTCAAGCCTCTCAGGAGGCAGTGTTCCGTCAAGAACCATGAACCTGGAAGGATTCTCGCGTGACAACTGAAGGTACCCTTCCCGGACCCTTCTGTGAAAGGGCGCACCCGCCTCCTCGATCCTGTCACGCGTTCTGCCAGCGCTGGCATGCCTCTCGAGGCCCAGTTCGGGGTCGAGGTCGAGAAGCACTGTCAGGTCGGGCACGATTCCGGCCGCCGCGAAAATGCAGGCGGTTTCCACTTCACCCCTGGGCAGCCCCCTCCCGAACGACTGGTAGGCCAGTGTGGCGTCGGTGAACCTGTCACCGATGACAATGGCGCCCTTCGCAAGCCATGGCGCAACCAGCTGTTCGACATTCGAGGCCCTGGCGGCGAGAAAGAGCATCAGCTCGCACACGGGTGGGGTGAGGAGGCCCGTGTCGAGAAGGATCTCGCGGATCCTCTCCGATACTGGCGTCCCGCCCGGTTCCCGGGTGGGCATCACGGTATGGCCCAGGCCGGAAAGTGACTTGCAGAGAGCCCTGCTCCTGCTTGTCTTCCCCGCGCCCTCCACCCCTTCGAAGGTTACGAAAGCGCCCTTCATGGGAGGGGGGTCAGCCCCCTTCCCCCTACTCCTTGCCCTTGGGGCGGTGCTTCTCGATGAAGTCTTCCGTCATCTTGCGGCACTGGTCATCGTAGTACTGCACGGGGGGCGACTTGAAGAAATACGATGACGGAGCCTCGATGGCGCCGGTCAGCCCGTTCTCGAGCGCGAGCTTTGCGCAGCGGACTGCGTCGATGATCACTCCCGCGGAGTTGGGGCTGTCCCAGACCTCGAGCTTGCTTTCGAAATTGAGCGGAACATCACCGAAAGTGGTGCCTTCCATGCGGATGTAACACCATTTCCTGTCGTCGAGCCACTCGATGTAATCGGAGGGGCCGATGTGGACGTTCCTGGGTTTCATGCCGCCGGGAATCTGGCTTGTGACGGCATTGGTCTTGGATATCTTCTTGCTCTCGAGCCTCTCCCTTTCCAGCATGTTCAGGAAATCCGTGTTTCCCCCGACATTGAGCTGGTAGGTCCTGTCAAGCCGAACGCCGCGGTCTTCGAAGAGCCTGGTGAGGACCCTGTGAAGGATGGTCGCGCCAACCTGGCTCTTTATGTCGTCGCCCATGCAGGGAAGGCCCTTCTCGCGGAACCTGTTCTGCCAGTAGGGTTCACGGGCGATGAACACGGGAATTGCGTTGACGAAGGCGCAACCCGCGTCGAGTATCTGCTCGACGTACCACTTGGTGGCTTCCTCGCTGCCCACGGGAAGGTAGTTGACCACCACGTCGGTCTTGGTTTCGCGGAGGATCCCGGCGATGTCGGCGGTCGAGCCTGGGGCCTTCTGGATGACGGGTTTGAGGTACTTGCCAAGACCGTCGTGGGTCATGCCCCTGTGAACCGTCACACCCATGTGCGGAACGTCACAGAACTTGATGGTGCAGTTGGGCTCGGCGAAGATGGCCTCGCTGAGGTCCCTGCCGACCTTTGTGATGTTGATGTCGAAGGCGGCGGAGAACTCGACGTCACTCACGTGCAGGCCGCCGAGGTTCACATGCATGAGCCCCGGGACCTTCTCGTCGTCCTTGGCGTTCTTGTAGTACTCGACGCCCTGAACAAGGCTGTTGGCGCAGTTCCCCACGCCGATTATGGCAACTCTCACTTTTCTGGACATTACGCCCTCCAGTAGTATTCCAACACACACAAGGATCGGTGCCCGCCCCTCACAGGGGTTGCCCCAGACCCGCCCTGTAAACGGTGATCAGCCTCTGAACCGCCGTGATCCAGGCACCCAGGGCGACCACCACACTTCCAACCAGTAAGGCCACGCTTCCCGCCACACCCGCTGCGAGCAGGGCGGCAATCATGACGACAAGCCGTTCGGTCCGGGTGAAGAAACCCACGTCGCAGCGTATTCCCAGACCCTCCGATCTGGCCCTGACATAACTCACCATGAGTGAGCCCGCCATGGCCAGCGGAGCCGCATACAGCAGGGTAACATGTTCACTGCCGGCCCTTCCCGCAAGAATGGCAATGAAAAGAGCCGATTCGGCCACCCTGTCGAGGCTGGAGTCAAGCGCGGCACCCGCCTTCGACACCTTTCCCGTGATCCTTGCGATTCCGCCGTCGAGGGCATCGAAAAGGCTTCCCGCCATCATTGTCACTCCGGCCTGCCAGTAAAGGCCTTTCCAGGCAAGCCAGGCGGCCCCCAGACAGACAAGAAGCCCGCTGACAGTGACCGCCGAGGGTGACACGCCCAGGGAGGCCAGCAGCCTGATCAACGGGGCGAGGAACGCTCTGCCCCTTTTGTGGAAACCGTCGAGGTTGAGGTTCATGGCCCGGCTCCCGCGACAAGAAGGGTTACCTCCCCCTTCGGCGGATGCTCGGCGTACTTCCCGGCGAGAGCTCCCAGGGTTCCCCGGACGTACTCCTCATGAACCTTCGTTAGTTCCCGTGCAACGCAGCACCTTCTGTCGCCAAGCAGTTCATGCAGTTCGGCAAGCAGTTTCCCCGTGTGGTGAGGACCGGCGAAATAGACCAGCGTGCCGGTGTAGGAAGCCATCGAGAGTATCCTGGTGCGCCTTGGACCAGGCTTCCTTGGCAGAAAGCCCTCGAAGGCGAACCTGTCGGTGGGCAGCCCCGATGCCACGATGGCCGTCGTTACAGCTGAAGGCCCGGGCACTACCGAAACCGTTGCGCTGGCGCCTATGGCAGCCTGCACCGCCCGGTAAGCGGGGTCGGAAACGCCTGGCGTTCCGGCATCGCTCACCATCGCAACGGTGCCACCGGCCTCGAGGGTTTCAAGGATGAGCGGCAGCCTTCCCCTTGCATTCACGTCGTTGTAGCTCACAAGCCTTTTCCCGGGGGGCACAAGCTTCATTGTCCGCCGGGTGTCCTCGGCCATCACGAGTTCCGCTTCGGCAAGAACCCTCGCGGCCCTGGGAGACATGTCCTCGAGGTTGCCGATGGGAGTCGCCACGAGGACAAGGCTGCCCTTCATCTCCCTCCGAGCCCTTCCCTGAGGCTCCTGATCCTTTCGATCCTGGCGGAAGTGCCTTCGGGATCGGTGACGAGGGTCACGCTGAGGGTCATGCCCTCCTTCGCACCGGGCGGAAGGTGCTGGGCGGGAAGGTGCCACTGAAAACCTGAGGGAGCCAGAAGGACCGCTATCCCCTCCTCTATCCGGTCAAGGTCTACCGTGAACTCACTCCTCGGGGTTCGGGCCATGCCAGACACCCCCTCCGATCATTGACTGGGCTATGTTGGTGAAGTGGTCGCCCGCCCTTTCGCAGTACTCGATGTAGTCAAGTATGGCCAGACCCGTCATGTTGGCCATCCGTGAAGCCAGAGCTTCGCCGTACTTCTCGCGGGCCTCCTCGCTTATCTTGTTCATGCGTCCCTCGAGGACGAGAACCTTCTGGGATGCCTCGATGTCATTGTTCTTGATCGCCTTCACCGATTCGCGCGTCATCTCCATCAAAGTCCTGGATGCCGTTACGGCAAGCGCCGGAAGGGGGCCGACCTCCTTCATCACATCATCGCCGGCGATCCTGGCCCTGGCCTCCATCATGTTCACGGCGTGGTCGGATATGCGCTCGAGGTCGTTGATCGAGTGGATGATGACGGGAAGGCTGAGCGACTGTTCACGGGTCAGTTCCCCCTGGAAGAGCTTCGAGGCGTAGTTGGTCATGTCGCGCTGCATGATGTCCACCCTGTCCTCCATGCGAACTATCTCCGAGGCTTCGTGCCTGCCCGTCAGGAAGTGTTCGGACGCCATCAGCAGGCATTCGCCGGAATACTCGGCCATCTTGCCCATCTCGCGGTTGAGCGTGTCGATGGCGAGAACGGGACTGTCCAGCAGGTTGAAGTCGAGCACCATCTCGGGTTCTCCGGCTTCCTGCTTCCTGTCGTCGGGGATGACCACCCTGCAGAGTCTTGCGAGAAGCGGAACGAGGGGTATGAAAACGATGCAGTTCACGATGTTGAAGATGGAGTGGGCGTTCGCCACCTGGCGCAGGGGGTCTGAGGATGTGAACCTGACGAGTTCGAGGAAAGGCCCGTCGTTCTTCATGGCCAGGAGCATGAAATAGGCTGCGCCTATCAGGTTGAAAAACGTGTGGGCCATGGCCGTCTGGCGGGCCGCCCTGTTGCTTCCAAGAGCCGCGAGCTGTGCCGTGATGGTCGTTCCGATGTTGTCACCCAGAACGAGGAACACGGCGCCCTGCAGGTTCACCAGACCGATCCCGGCCAGTGTCATTGTGAGACCCACGGTGGCGCTCGAACTTTGAACGATGACCGTTATAAGCGTTCCTGCGAAAATGGCCAGAAGCGGATTCGCGCTGAAATCAGCGAAGAAATCCCTGACGGGGGCACTTGCCCTGAGGGGCTTCATGACGTCGCTCATCACGCTCATGCCCATTATGAGAAGGCCAAGCCCCATCAGGGCCCTGCCCCATAGCTTGTGCATGCGGTTCCGGCCAAGGAAAGACATCGCAAAACCCACGGCGATCATCGGGAACGCGTAGTCGGTGATCTTGAAGGCTATGAGCTGACCCGTGATGGTGGTTCCGATGTTGGCGCCCAGAACCACGCCCACAGCCTGCTGAAGGGTCATCAGCGAGCTGTTGACGAAACCAACCGTGATGACCGTGGTGGCGCTGGAACTCTGGATCGCGGCAGTGACAAGGGCGCCGGTGGCGATCCCCGCTATCCTGTTCGACGTAATCTTCTGGAGGATCGTCTTCAGACGGTTGCCTGCCACCTGCTGAAGGTTGGTGGACATCATCTGCATGCCGAGAAGGAAGATGGCAAGCCCGCCGAGAACCTGGAAGACGATGAAGAACAGGTTGATCGAGACCAGGGTGATGGATGCCCTTGAAAGCTCGCCTCCCGTGTCCCCGGCAACCGCGGTGACGAGGATCTCACCCATGTCATCGCCGAACTTCAGGTTCATCATGGCAATGCCCGAAGAATCGGTGTACACCACGTAACCCGAAAGACCCTCCTGCATCACGGTCATGTAGCCGGGATGGGGGTCGAGCTCGGCGTCGCCGCTCTGGACCGTGAAGTTTACGGGAACCCCCATGGCGGGAGTTCCGTCACAGGCGTTCCGAACCAGGACCGAAACAGGCTCGGTGAGCATCGTTCCGGTGTTGCCGTAGGTCTTGCCAAGACAGGATTGAACCTGAAGCTCACCGGCGGAAACCAGGGAGGAGGCGCAAAGGATCAGAACCGCAAGGACTGGTTTCATGACAACTCCTGAAATGAGCCCCTAAAAGGTCTAATGTTCAGAACACCCCGAAAAGGAAAGAGACTGGAATATGCTCATTCCCGCCGGGGTTGAAAACCGCGGCATCGAAACCTATCATACTCCCATGAAGGAAGCGGCGGCACTGCTCGAAAGCATGAGGCCCAAATCATGGACCAAGAACCTCTTCGTGTTCGCGGCCATGATCTTCGGCAGGGTCTGGACATCCGGGGCCCTCATCGCCTCGTTGGAGGCGTTTCTCGGGTTCTGCCTTCTTTCCAGCGCTGTCTACCTCATGAACGACACTGCCGACGCCAACCGGGACAGGCTTCACCCCGCGAAGAAACTCAGACCCATCCCGTCGGGGAGGCTCAGGGGCAGCACCGCCGTGGCCGCAGCCTCGGTGCTGGCTGTTCTTGTGCTCTCTTCCTCGTGGCTTTACGCCCCCAGGCTGGCGCTTGCCTACTCGGTCTACCTCGTGATGCAGGTCGCCTACTCACTCCGTCTGAAGTCGGAGGTGATACTCGACTGCCTCATCATATCCATGGGATTCGTGCTCAGGGCACTGGCGGGTGTGGCTGTCCTGGATGACACCGGGATGGAGATGATCCTTTCACCCTGGCTTATACTCTGCACCTTCTTCCTTGCGTCCTTCCTGGCCTTCGCGAAGCGCCGCAACGAAATATCACTTTTGGGAGAGGGGGCCACCGGCCACAGGAAGAACCTCAGGGAGTACACCCCCGCCCTGCTCGACCAGATGATGGGAATCAGCGCCGGGGCCAGCATAATGGGCTACGCCCTCTACACCGTAAGCACGCGCACTCTGGAACAGGTCAGTCCCATGCTGTGGGTTACGATCCCCTTCGTCGTCTACGGCGTTTTCCGGTACGAATACCTCGTGCTGTGCCAGGGCCTCGGAGGCAGCCCCGACAAACTGCTGCTCTCCGACAGGCCCATGATCCTGACCCTTCTTCTCTGGGGCGCTGTGGTATTCGCCGTACTGAGCTTCTACCCTGCGGGTTGATGGTCACGATCAAGGCGCCCGCAAAGATAAACCTCGGGCTGAGGATCCTTGCTCCCAGACCCGACGGCTACCACGGCATACGAAGCGTTTTCTGTCCCGTAACACTGGCCGACACACTGAGGCTGACCCCGACCGCGCGGAAGGGTGTGATAACCCTCGAATGCGGTGGAATTCCATCTCCGGAGGGACAGGACAACATCGTGTTCCGCGCCGCCGCGCTCTTTCTCGAGGCCACCCGGGCCGATATGGGCGTTGATGTCAGCCTTCACAAGGTCATACCATCTCCGGGAGGGCTGGGCGGGGGAAGCAGCGATGCGGCTGCCGTCCTTCTCGCCATGGCGTTCCTTTCGGGCGAATGGGCCGGCCTTGAAGAAATTGCCCTTGAGCTGGGAAGCGATGTGCCGTTCTTCCTCGGTGACGGTCCCGCCCTGGTGGAGGGCCGGGGTGAAAAACTGACACCCGCAGCGGTTCCCGGTTTCTTCGCCGTCCTCGTGGACTCGGGGGAAGCCGTGGCAACGCCCTGGGCCTACCGGCTTTTCGACCTTGAGCCGCGCCCGCCCGCCTTGACAAATGCAGGGGTTTCGTGCGATGATTGCGGCCTGATAACTGCGAAGTGGCATGAGGGTAAGCCTTATCCCGCAGACCTTCGGAACGATTTCCTTCCTCTGCTCTCCAGGCGCCTGCCAGGCATTGAAAAGGTGGCAAGATCCCTTTCGGGCCTGACCGAAGACTGGGGTCTCAGCGGGTCGGGACCGGTGCTTTACGCCCTGTTCCGAACCGCCGGGGAATCGGAAGTGGCTGCGAAGGTCCTGCGGGAGAGCTTCACCCGGGTGTATACCGCGGAATCTTTGTCAACGCTGGGGCGTCGTCAAATGGTTAAGACACAGGGTTTTGGTCCCTGCATTTGGGGGTTCGAGTCCTCCCGCCCCAGCCAGCCTTCCGTACACCGGGAAAGGATATAGTAATGCCGTTGGAACTCAACATCGAAACCAGGACCCGAAAAGGTTCGAGGGAAGCAAGACGGATCCGCCGGGAAGGCCTAGTGCCCGGCATCCTCTACGGACGGGGCGGAGAGATGCCCGTCTCCGTCGACGCGCACCACTTCATGACAGTGGTGGGCTACAACACCTCGCTTGGGATCATCAGGCTCAACATCAAGGGCGGGAAACCGGAGAACTGCATCGTGAAGGAGGTTCAGTGGAACCCCATCAACGACAAACCGATGCACATCGATTTTCTCAGGGTGCTCCCAACTCAGATGATCACGGTGCCCGTGCCCCTGCACCTCGAGGGAACCCCAAAGGGGCTCCTGCAGGGCGGCATTCTCGATCACATGCTCCACGAGGTCAATGTGACCGTGAAGGCCTCAGACATCCCCCACAGCATTGCCGTGGATGTGAGCGGGCTTGAGATGGGCGATGCCCTTCACGTTTCCGACATCGTTCTCCCCAAGGGCATGACCATTGACATGTCCGGGGAGCAGGTGGTGGCCTCCGTCATCGCCCCCAGGGTAATGAAGACCGCTTCCGAGACCGAAGCCACGGAGGGTGAAACCCCAGAGGCCGGCGAAGGGGAGTAGGTGCCCCCGGGCGGAATAGGCCTGGTTCTCTGCCTTGGCAACCCGGGCCCCAAGTACACACTGACCTGGCACAACGCCGGTTTCTGGACCGGCGATGTCATTGCACGCGAGGCCGGCGTTTCTTTCAGGAACGCCGGCCTTTTCCACGCGGCGGTCCTTCCCGGCGGAATACACCTTGCCAAACCCGTCACGTACATGAACGAGAGCGGACGGGCCGCAGGCGCGCTTCTGAACTCGCGGGGGCTCGAACCATCGGAGATGCTGGTGGTCTGCGACGACGCCAACCTGCCCCTGGGAACGCTCAGACTGAGACCTGAAGGTTCGGCAGGCGGACAGAAGGGACTTGCCAGCATTATCGAAGTTCTGGGCACCGAGAGCTTTCCGCGCCTGAGGCTCGGTATCGGGCCAGTTCCCGAGGGAGTGCCACTGAGCAGCTTCGTGCTTTCAAGGGTTCCCAAAAGCCTTGAGGAAGAGGCTTCAGTGATGGCGCACAGGGCTGCGGACTGTGTTACGCTTGCACTGCGCAGCGGTATCATGGAAGCCCAGTCCGCCTACAACACCAGGACGGGGCAGCGGGAGGCGCCCTGAGAGGCGCCCCCCTGAAAACTTGGTTACTGCTGTGCAGCCATCGCGAGTGAACCGATGAAGTTCACCAGTTCAGGTCCGGAAACCTCGGTATGTGATCTCATCACACCGTCGGCCGCGGTGACTCCGCCGGTCACCCAGAGCGTGGGCAGGATTTCGGGCAGGTCGATATCTTCGGGGCTGAACTGCCTGATCATTCCCAGATATCCGCCGATCTCCATGGCGTAGTCGAACATTCCATCTCCTGAAAGACCCTGAATGCCGGAAGCGGGGGCAAAGTCTCCCGATACTGTCTGAAGGATCGCCGTGGGGGCTTCGCCGGTCTCGACCATGAAAAGGCCGTCGAGGGAAGCGAACCAGTAGTTGATCGTGAGTGTGTCGAACGGAGCTTCTTCCCCGGTCATGATGACCGTGAAACGGGAATTCATCATCTCAACGCCATCAACCGTGATGTTCTCGCACGGAGAGAAGCTGACCAGGCCCGCCATCTCCTGGGGAAGCATGGACTGGGACCTTGCGGCCATGTCCATGATCATCGCCGTCATGCCGGCAAGGTCCTGGCCCTGGGGCATTGAGTACACGGCCATGAACCGCATGAAGCCGTCGCTGAAGAAAGACATGGCTGCGCAGCTGCTCATCTCGGTCCAGATGTCGGCAACGGCGGGGTCGATTTCGAAACCAATGGCCTGGTAAATGCTGTTCATAACGATCCCGGTAAGTTCGGGAGGCATTTTAACCTGGGCGGACATTACCTGCCCGGCGGGAATCCTGTCGAGGAGGGAAGGGCTGTCGGGCGTTACCACAAGCCTGGCAAGGTCGCTGCCCTCCTTGAAGAGCACGGTTTGATCCGCCGTGATGGTTTCGGGCCCGAAGGTGAGGATCACTTCGGCGCGATCGGTCTGGTTGAGGACCACCACCGCGGCGTCGAAGTAAAGGGTCATCAGGTTGCCGGCGAATGCCGGCATCTCGGCATCGGTGGCGGCTGCCTGGGCTATCATGGGGATCTGCGAGGCAGCCATGGGGCCGATCATCGCGATGTTCACCGACGAATAGACCGATGCCGGCGGAACTTCGAGCGCCGCTTCGGGATCAAGGGCCTGGGCCATCTCCGAAAGCTTGTTGCGGGTCATGGCCATAAGAGCCACTCCGCGGGATTCGGCCACGAAGATCGTGCCGTTCTCGGAGGGGGCCTGGAAGACTTCCATCTTGTCGAGGGGTTCGCCGGGCTCGAACTCGAGGCCGAGCCTTTCGAGAAGGGAGATGAAGGCAGTCATATCGGTTATGGACACGGCCATGGCCATGGACTGGGGCATCATGCTCTCCATCCAGAAGACCACTGAACCCTGGGGATCAACACCGAGGGTTGCGAGGTCATCGAGAGCATCGATCCCGAGATAGCTGACCGCTGCGTTCTCAACCACGCCCTCGCCAAGGAACGGGGCGCCGGACGCAATGTAGGCATCCATGTTTCGCACGGCGGTAACCGGTTGCGTGAGAACGACTGATACCATTGCGTCTTCCGGCAGAAGGGACAGAGGGCTCGCCGGCTCCTGGCTGCCGCACCCGGCAAGCACCAGTGCGAACAGGCAGGCAGAGACCGCTAACCTTCGAAGCATTTTGCACCTCCGTAACATCGAAAGAAAGAGAGACTTGATGCAAAGCTAACAAAAATGGTACCCCGGTGTCAAAAAACGCCCTTCTTTTCAAATGGGGGCCGCCGGGTTAGAATTGACCCATGGCATCAGACTACGACCTTTTTTCGAGTTTTCAGGACGCCCCGGGTTCGGTGCTTTTCGTCGACACCGAGACAACGGGGGCCGACACCTCGCAGGACCACATCGTCGAGGTCGCTTTCCTGCTCGCGGAATACAGGGGAACAACCCCGCTGGAATCAACCGGCGAGTTCTCCTCCCTCGTCAAACCTCCGGTTCCGGTCCCTCCCGAGGCCTCCGCGGTGCATCACATAACGAACGCAATGCTTGAGGACGCCCCTTCCGCCGCCGACCTTCACGAAACCGTACGTGAGCTTTCGGAACGGGCCTCGTTCATCTGCGCCCACAACCTCCCCTTCGACCTGGCCATGCTGCAAAGGGGGTTTCCCGGGGTTTTCTCGGGCTTCACCGAAGACCGCCGCATCGACACTTTGCGCCTTTCCAGGCACTGCTTCAGCGACATACCCAGTCACGGGCTCCAGGCGCTGCGCTACAGACATGGGCTCGATGGCGCCATCCCCCCCGGCGACGCCCACCGTGCCCTTTTCGACACCAGGCTCGTAAAGGCCCTTCTCGATTCGATACTCGGGAAGAACCTGACCGGAGCCACAGGGCTTCCCGAACTCGTCCGGTTCATTGCAAGGCCCCTCGAGATCAAGGTCTTTAATTTCGGAAAGCACAAGGGCTGTCTGGTGGAAGATACCGCCGCGACAGACCCCGACTACATCCGCTGGCTTCTCAAGCAGGAGTGGCTGCCCGTGGAATACCCCGACCTCCACCACACCCTCCTGAAAAAGTCCTCCCAGAACGGCAGCCATGCAACCTGACACCTGGGTCGTCGAGGGAGGGTGCCGCCTTCAGGGCGTCCTGAGGCCTGCGGGAAGCAAGAACGCTGCTCTGCCCGAGCTGGCTGCCTGCCTTCTTGCCGATTCCGGTTGCGTCCTTCGAAACATGCCCGCCATACGCGATGCCGGGGCAATGACAGGGATCCTCGAGGGCATGGGTTGCCGGGTCGAGTCAGGGGAAAACACGGTTTCGATCGATTCAGGCAACGCCTCGCCGGACAGGCTCGATCAGGACCTCTGCCGAAGCATCAGGGCCTCCATACTTCTCGCGGCTCCCGTGGCGGCCAGGTTCGGCACCGTCTCCCTTCCCCCGCCCGGCGGTGATGTCATAGGCAAGCGCCGGCTCGACACCCATTTCCTGGTGCTCGAAAAACTGGGGGCAAAGGTCGAGTACAGGCGCAGCAGCATTCTGATAACGGCCCATGGGGGACTGAAGGGAACCAGGATTCACCTCGACGAACCCTCGGTAACAGCTACCGAGAACGCTCTGATGGCCGCCTGCGTTGCCACCGGCGAAACCGAGATATACAACGCGGCATGCGAGCCCAATGTGCAGGACCTTGCAGCCATGCTCACAAGGATGGGTGCGCTGATCCAGGGCGCGGGAACCAACCTGATAAGGGTCGAGGGCAGGGGCGGCTTGCTCCGGGGCGCCGACCATACGGTCTGCCCCGACCACATCGAGATCGGAAGCTTCATAGGGCTTGCAGCGTGCTGCCGGGGCAGGGTCGAGATCCCCGGCGTGCCAGAGTCCATAATTCAGCCCATAATGACGGGCCTGGGCAAACTGGGTGTCGAGATCATCCACGACCGGGGCGTTGTAACGGTTCCCCAGGACCAGCCGCTCGAGGTCAGGCCCGACATCGGGGGCGACATTCCCACGATCTACGACGGCCCATGGCCGGGTTTCTCCCCCGACCTCACAAGCACGGCAGTGGTCACGGCAACGCAGTCCAGCGGGACCAGCCTCATCTTCGAGAAGATGTTCGAGAGCAGGCTTTTCTTCACCGACAAACTTGCTGCCATGGGCGCCCGGCTCATCCTCTGCGACCCTCACAGGGTGGTCATCTCGGGGCCCTGCAGGCTTCATGGAACCGAGGTCTCGAGCCCGGATATAAGGGCGGGAATGGCTCTTCTCACGGCGGCTCTGTGCGCCGAGGGCAGCACGGTGATACGCAACGTGCGGCAGATAGAGAGGGGCTACGAGAACATAGTTGACAGGCTTACGGCGCTTGGAGCGCACATAGGGGTCATGGGGGAGGAGCAGTAACGATGAGAAGGGCAGCCCTGGCATTGTCTGCAGCCGTTCTGGCAGGATGCGGGAACAACCCGCAGGAAGCTGCTCCATGGCCCGACGGCGCCCAGCTGTGGGTCAGCTCGAGCTTCGCCGACACCGCCCTGGCGTGGTCCCCTTTCGGCAACGTCCTGCTGTTCAGCCAGAACTCCTGGATCTGGGGGTTTGACGGATCAGGCGAGCCGGCGCTCTGCACGTTCACCGACATGCTCGAATCCACCGGGCCGAACGGCTGCTGGAACGCCGAGAACTTTCTCATCGTCTACTCGGCGGTCGACGACTCGACGGGCATCGGGCAGATCCGGACCATCCCCGGGAACGGAACAGCGGTAACCGTGGTCCTCGACCCCGGACTCCCCGTTACATTTCCCTCATGGAACCCGTCGGGCGACAGCCTGGTTTTCTCGATGCGGCCGCTCGGCTCCTGGAGCCGCAGGCTTTTCACGATGCCACACCAGGCCGATACGCTCATGCCCGTCGAGATCCCCCTGCTTCCCGGCGACTGCGTAAGGGCAAGCTACAGCCCCGAAGGCTCGCACATCCTCTTCCAGTACCGCGAGACGCAGGACTCCCCCTGGAGCATCTGGGTGGTTCACCCCGACGGCACCGGCGCCAGGCCTGTCGCCCAGGGCGGGCACTGCGTGCACCCCTGCTGGGGTCCGTACGACGGCTGGTTCGTCTTCTCCACCGACCGATGGGGCAACTACGAACTTGCTGCGGCCCACATCGACGCAGACACGGTGATCAGGATCACCGACGACCCATCGACAGATCTTTACCCTGCCTGGAACACCGGTTCAAACTGGATAGCCTTTTCAAGCGACAGGATAGTCGGTTTCGACATCTTCAGCATAGACGAACCCGGGATACCCGTAATACAGCCCCGCTGAACCGGCCATACAAAACGGGGCAGCGCATCGGCCACACGGGTTCACTCATTCAGGCAACGGCTCCCGTTCAGTGACAGCGACACACCAAGAGCAGCCTGCTGACTGGCACCATGCCCGCCGGTCACCGGAACCCGCCCTGCATCCGGCCATAAGAAAAGGGGGGCGCGTGACGCGCCCCCCGATCCCGGATGCAGCCCGGTCAGTAGTAGAGCATCTCCTGAATCGCCTGGGAGAGCTCAACGAGGAAGTTGGTGTCGGCAACGTTGATACCGAGGCCGAATCCCGCGGTCTGCACCGTGAACAGTGTGAACCGGAACTCCTGCTGGAGGAAGGTCATGGCCGCTGCCATGCCCAGCACGTTGTTCCTGTTCATCGTCGTGTGGACGAAGGAGTAGTCTCCCCCGTCGTAGACACCGAAGGAGGCTGCGACGCCGGCGATCATGTCGCCGGAGAGACCCTTCGCCATCTGGAGGGCTGCAAAGCCGGCCATGGCGTCACGGGTGATCGCGGTTGCGCCCTCGGGCATGGAGTAGGTGGCGTAGTCGAACTTGATGTCGTTCTCCGCCATGATCCAGGTTCTGTAGTCGATTGGCTCGACGGTGTATGTGCGGTACGGCACGTTGAGGTAAACAACCGTCACACCGTTCTCGACTGCCAGGGAATCGACGGCGATGTTCTCGTTCTGCGACCATTCGTTCACTGCCGAGGTCATGCCGAAGAAGTCCGGAATGTCGGAGACGAACCTGTACTTGAACGGGATATTGCCGTACTTGGGGCTCTGCGGATCGTTGTGGTCGGCGTTGAAGGGTGAGGCCCCGTACAGGAAGGCACCGATGATCTCGTTGTCGATGGTCGTGGTGTCGCCGTCGGTCGGCCAGTCCAGCCAGACCTCTCCGTAGGCCTCGATGACCGACATGGTGCTCTCGCTGAGAACCGGATCGATGCACTCGAAGACTGTCCAGTCAACGTCCTGCGTGACGGTGGCCATGCCCGTTGCGACCGGCCAGTTCCCGCCATCGTTCTGAGCGGCCATGTAGAAGAAGTCGCCGCCGATGTTCCAGTAGTCGCTGAGGTGGATCGACGCCCAGCCCGCGCCCAGGTAGGCCTCGGGGCGGGTCACGTCGACATCGATGGCCTGCTGGAACTTCACCATTGCGCTGTCGTAGCTGGCCTGGTCGTAGGCCTGCCAGCCCTGTGCAACAAGGCCGTCGTAGCCTATCACGTCAGGGATGTCAGTGGGAAGCTTGTCCCCGCAACCCGACGCCAGAACGAGGGCGAGACCCGCAAGCAGTGCTATTGTGCGCTTCATTTTCACCCTCCTTCCTACTCAACCATCATGATCTTCTGGGTGAGAACCTGGCCCTGGGCCTCGAGGCGGCAGAAGTAGACTCCCGCGCCAAGGGGCTGGCCGTTGCTGTCGGTTCCATCCCAGACGATGCTGTGGTTAGCTGCGGCCATGTCTTCATTGGCCAGTGTTCTCACGAGCCTGCCGCTGAGGTCGAAGACCCTCATGGTCACAAGACCCTGTGCGGGGGTGGCGAAACGGATGACTGTCTGGGAGCTGAAGGGGTTGGGGTAGTTGCCCTCGATCTGGACCTGGACCGGAACGGTGGGGCTGGTCACGCCGGGTGCCTCACCCAGGACGTAAATGCCGCCCTCGGTCACGGGGGCGCAGATCCTGCCGTTCTGGAAGTAGCTGTCGAGCCTGACCCATCCCTCGGACCCGTAGACGAATACCGAGGCGTTGGCGTTCACGGCGGGGAAGGAAAGGGTGCCGTTCACGGCGGGTATGCTTACCGGGCCCGCGAGAACGCCGGTGAGCATGCCCGAAGCCTCGGCCATGCTGGAACCCGCGCCCATGGAAAGCCCGAGCATGCCGGTCTCGCTGAGGACGACCCTCGAACCCGGAGCTGCGGCGCCTTCAGGAACATCGAGCCTGATGCCCCTGACTTCAAGCGTGAGCTTGCCGCTGACGGTTCCGACAGCCATGGCGACGCTGTTGCTGAAAACGGTGCCGCTGCTGTCGAATCCCGAGAAGTTGAGGGTGTAGTTGCCGTCGCTCGTGAGGTCGACGTTACCCCTCCACATCTGGTCTCCGTAGAACTTCTCCATCTTGATGGGTGTGGTGACGGAGCCGAGTGTGGTGCTGAAGATGGGGCCGACCCAGTCGAAGCCCTCCATCTCGAGGGTGGCCTCGTCGAGACCAACCGCGAAGACGTTGGCGAAGTTGTCGGAGACCTGGTTCTGGTGGACGGCCACTTCGAGGCTTGGCGGATAGAAGTCCTGGCTGAGCACGTAACGCAGGTTGAGGGCTCCGCCGGGGTTGTTGTTGGTGACGATGAGGTAGGTGGCGTCGCCGTCGAGGCCGAAGCTGCCGTTGTAGAACTCGTTGAGGGACAGGTCCGTCACCGAGAGGAACTCGCCCGTGGCCTCGTTGAAGGACACGACCTTGGCCTCCCAGCGGCCGGCAACGGCGCTCTCGCCGCCCGAGCCGTCGGAGTACTGGCCGTTGAACAGGACCATGTCCTCGCTGCCGGTGAGATCACGGAAGTAGCAGTACTGGGAAGCCCAGATGGGCGCTGCCATTGCGCTGACCTCGGCGCCTATCGTGACGGGGAACGGATACTCCGTGAACTTGTTGGAGAAGGCGGCCTGCTGGGTGGCGTGGCCGAAATCCTCGGAGACGGTGCCCACGAGGAAATCGTACATGTAGATGCCGCCTGCAAAGTCGCTGAGGAAACGGTGGTTCAGGTTGCAGATCAGGTAGTCCCAGTAGAGCGGGACCACTTCGTCCTGGACTGCAGTTTCCGGATCAGCCGCGGGGTCGAGTGCAAGGGCGATGTTCAGCATTCCGGTACTGTCGCCCTGGGCGATGGCCTGGATCGCCGATACCCCTGCACGCTGGCGGAGGTACATGAAGAACAGGAACTGCTGACCCCTGGAACCGCTGTAGTCGAGTCCGCCGGAGCCGGCCTGGGAGTTCACCAGTTCGATGTACGGGGCTTTTTCGAAGTCGCCCAGTATCTTGTCCATGCCGTATGACCCGGTGCTGACGAAGCCGAAGCTCTCGTACTGCGCGACCTCGGCCATGCCCCTGATGACCCAGGGTTCCTCGGCAACGTTCCGGCTGTAGCGGCAGAGCGCCGAAAGGCCGTTGGCCAGGTTCCACTGGCGCATGGGAACCGCGTGGACCAGAAGGTTGGGGTTGTACGCCAGTGCGTGGGCGTTGAGGTAGAAGATGTCGCGGGCGTTGAACTCGCCCTGGAGGTCTCCGGGCACCACGTGGTAGAACTGGTTGCGGGCGGCAAGGCTGCCCTGACCCGCGTTGTACTTGGTGGGGATCGCCGAGACCGCGATCCATATCTTCTCGCCGTCGGGAACCGTGAGGACCGGCTCGCCCCAGACAGCGGTGACCGCGCCCCAAACGGTGTTTTCGAACACCTCGGTGAGGTCTTCGAACTCTTCCATGGTCATCATGTCACCGATGATGCCCACGTCCCATCCGAATTTCTGGTGAAGGGACTCTTCTCCGTAAAGAAGCGTGTCGAGATCGAGTATTCCGCCGCCCTTGGCATCCACCCAGCAGGTGTCCTGCACCAGCCAGAGGGCATGGGGTGTCTCGGCGAGCACTGTGAACTGCCTGGACTGTTCGGGGTCGGCAAACTCCGACAGGTCCGGCACCAGAAGGTTGACCTTGTCGCCGACCTCCTGGGCGTTCGCCGTGCCAAAACCGAGAAGCGGCATCAGGATCGCGGCCAGAAGAACGATAAACGCCCCACTGCCCCTTCCTGAAGTGGTTCTCATGTTAACCTCCTCTTTGCTGTCTGCGGTTGTCGCCGCACTGTGGTATCTATTCTGTCCGGGCCCTGAAACGGGCCCCGGGGTTCGGTAATCCTTTTCCTTTCCGGTTTTCAACCTACCAGTCATCGTCGGAACCTTCCGTGCTTCCGCCATCAGTGGTCTGTATCATGGTCTGCCAGTTCTGGAACGAGACCTCGCCGGGAACGGTGGAGTAGACCTGGCGGAAGTCGCCGCTCGAGTTCAGGTCGGCGAAAACGAAGGACATCGTGGTTCCCTCGAAGTAGTCCCACACCTCGAAAGGCACATGGGTCGTGGTGAAGGGGCTTCTCTCGATGTCGCCGGGTTCGCCGTAGCGTATGAGGACCCTGCCGCGGTCGGTCCGCCAGCCCGGAACCTCCATGTGCATGTACCTTTCGGCAGTGCTGCACCGGGCTTCGAAGGAGGCCCTTTCTCCCGGCGAGCCCTGCCAGTACTGCAGGAAGTAGGCTGCGCGGCCCGGTTCATCAAGCCTTCCGTAAAGGTCGGCCTGGGTGCCGCTGAGAAGCAGGGCGAACTCGTCGAGACGCCCGGGGATCCCGGTGACCTCGGGCGGCGAACCGATCTGGAAAGCCTCACCCGCCACATCGATGAGCATGGGTTTCGTGGTGAGGGCAAGGGTGTCGCCATCCTCGGACGTGTAGAGGATGTAGAGGGAGTAAAGGCCTGAAGCCCTGGCAGGTTGAAGATCGAGGCTGTCAACCAGGCTCACCGAGTTCATCCCCTGGGGTATGACGAACGTCTCACCCGGTCTGGCGAACACGATCGCGCCGTCGGGACCCGCGATGCCGGTCTGACGGTGGAGTGTTTGTCCGCCGAGGTCGTAGAGCTCCTGATACGTGTACACCCTGGTTTCAGCGGGAACGCTGAACGTGTTGGAGGCTGCGGGGAACACTATCAGGCCGCCCTTTTTGAGTGTGTTCTCGCTCGCTGCGACTGCGGGCATCAGGGTTCTGGCAAGCTCGAGCTCGCTGAAGTGGCCGGGTTCAGCCACGGAGAGGGCTCTCTCCGCGGTTCCGACAAGACCGTTCAGGTCATCGGTGACCGTCATGGTCAGGACATGTTCACCCGGCACTGCGGGCAGGATGACGGCATTCAGCACACTGCGCTCGGGGACCCATTCTATCTCGGAGCGCCAGGCGTCTGCGGCAAGCGTGTCTCCCGATGTTCCTGTCAGGACGACCACCGTGGTGAATGAAGACATCCCGTCCTCATCCCGCGAAAGGTTGCCCAGTGGAACTTCCTGATAGACTTCAAGCATCAGGTTCCCGCCGGCTCCGGTACGGAAAACGGCCGTGTCGATGGAGAACCGCACATCCCCCCTGCCCGGTGTCGCGAACTGACCGGCCATGCCGGAGGCAGCCAGCGCAAGCAGCAGAGCAAATGGCCTAGTAGACATACCATGCCTCCCCGAGGCTGAAAGCCCGGTTCACGTCCTGCCAGTCGCCGTCGAACTCGTACAGCCCGTAGCCGAAACGGTCGATGAACAGAAGGGTGAGCCTGGGATTGAAGTAGGTCCATACCTGGAAAGGATAGCCCTCCACCTGGAAGGGGTTGTTCTCGACCATGTCGGGTTCGCCCAGTTTGGCGTAGGTAACTCCCATGTCGGTCAGGATTCCCCTTGTCACTCCGGATGTGAAGGACCGTTCGATGTAGTCAAGCCTTCTGCGGTAGGTGTCGAGGTATTCGTTTTCACGAGTGGAGGGGTTGGGATCGCGGCGGAGCCAGAACTCGCTCATCACGGCCTGCCTGTCCCCCGGGTTGCTGGCGCTCTGGAGTTCGGAGATCTCCCTGGATGAGGCGATGGGTCTTACAAGGGTTGCCGTCTCGTCGGGATCGTCCCCCCAAAGGTCCCAGGAGGAGAGAAGCCTGATGGAACTCGATGAGGATGCCATCACTTCGGACTCACCCCCCAGCGCGGCCGTGTTGACCCTGTAAACGCCCCTCTCAAGTCCGCCGAGGGAAAAGGAACTGGAAAACGAAGCGATGCCGTCGGTCTGACGGACAGGGTCCATCCAGCCCTCCCTGATGGCGTTGAGATTCTGGTCGAGAACAGCGTAGGCGGCCCGGACCTCTCCGTAGCCCACCGGAGGATAGACATCCCAGACGATGGAAACACTTCCCGCAGCCCTGACCGTTCCCGAAGGCGTGAGCCTGAGGCCCGATGAGGACCACGTTTCAGTGCTGGCACTGTCTATGACAACATCCACCCTCTGAGAGACAGTCTCACCGGTTTCAAGGTCGAGAAGGCTCGTCCTCAGTTCGTGGGTGCCTGTGGAGAGGTCGGTGAAGTGCAGCTCCTCGATCACGGGAAAATCATCCTCCCCCGCGTCCGCCCCCGCCCTGGCAAAGCCGCCGGCCATCTCGGCGGTGAGCTCGTAACGGTAGACCGGCCGGCCGTCGGTGAAGACGGACACGAGGTCCTCCCGTTCGATCACCACTGTGATCATGGCCGATCCGTCGCGCCCGGGGCCGGAAGGTATGGTGGTCCAGCTCACGGCGAAACCGGTCAGTGCTGCCAGAACCAGGGAAAACGTCACTTCGGGATCACCCTTTCCGCTCGGGGGGGGCCTGAGCCCCCCCCATTGTTCATTACGTCAGAACGCAACGCCAAGACTGGCCCTGTGGACCATTTCGAGGCGGTTGAAGTCCTGATAGGCGTAGTCGAGGGAGAGGGTGGCGCCGTTCATCGGGATCCGGAAACCGGCGCCCGCGGCAAGACCCTCTTCATCGGTGTTCACCCTGTAGCCGCCCCGGAGGGCGAACATGTTGTTGAACCAGTACTCGGCGCCCAGGTTCACCTGCTCGAGGTTGTCGGGCGGGTGAACGCCGTCCACCTCGACTGTGATGTGGTGGTTGGAGGTCTGCAGCACGTCCATGGCCATGCCCAGCTTGAAGGTCATGGGCATGGAGTAGGAATCGTAGACCTGAAGGGAGTCGCCACCGCTGAAGTATGTCGTGAACTCGCCGTCGGGCGTGAGCTCGGGGCCGAAGTGCTGGATGGTCATGCCGATGCGAAGCGTCTTGAAGCCCGTGTCGTACAGGGTGCCAAGATCGACTGCAACCCCGCCGGCAGAGACGTCGTCCCAGGTTTCCCTCACGTACTTCACCGTGAGTCCGGCGCTGAACCGGTCGGTGAGCATGCGGGAGAAACTGAGGCCCGCGACCATGTCGGAGCAGGTGAAGGTTTCACCCGTGCCGTCAGGGTCCTCCACGGTGGTGACATCCATGTCGCCGCTTGAGAGGAGGCCGAACTGGAAACCGAAGGTTCCCACGCCGGGGCTCTCGTAGGTGACGATGCCGTTGCCGTAGAGAATGTCGGCGTAGAGCTGGGTCCCCGAGAACTGGGCCTGGGTGCCGGCGACCTTCACGAGGGCGCCCGGGTTCCAGTAGGCCGCGCTCGGGTCGTCGGCCGTGGCGATGAAGGCACCGCCCATGCCAACACCCCTGGCGCCGACTCCTATCTGAAGGAACTGGGCGCCTACGGTGCCGACCTTGGCGAAGGATGAGGCTTCCGCATCGGCAGGGAGCAGCAGGAAGGCAACCACCGCCGCTGCCAGGATCGTTCCAGTGAGCTTCATGGTTATCCTCCTTTCCCTACTTGATGATGGCAAATTTGCCGATTGTGTAATCAGTCTCGTTTTCCACACGGTAAACGTAGAGGCCGGTCACCACGTCCTGTTCGTTCCTGGAAACGAGGTCCCAGTATTCGGTGCCGCATTCCCCGCTGTAGTCCCGGTGTTCGAGGGTTATCACATGGTCTCCCGCCAGTGTGTAGATGTGGATGTTGCACATGGCCGGAAGGTTGATGAAGGCTATCTTGTTGAAGTAGGTGGCTTCCCAGGCGGCGCTTCCGCGGTAGGGGTTGGGAACCACTGCGACGTTCTCGGTCCAGTTGGTGTCGGAATCCCAGCTGGGCACGACGGCAAGGGGCGTACCCTCGACCGTCTGCTTGTAGTTGGAGCGGGTGCTCTCGACCATGGTCTCCGCGTCGTAGGAGCACACGACGTAGAAGTAGGGGAAGCCGTTGGTCACCGAATTGTCGGTGAAGCTGTAGGTTCCGGCGCCCTCGACCGTGGCCACGAGTTCCCAGTTGCTGGGTTCGAAGGTTGACCTGTAGACGTTGTACCCGCCGAAGGGGCTGTAGCTCTCCGCGTTGGCGCCCCACTCGAGGTGCACTGCCCCGTCCTGGGCCTCGTAGAAGAGGATGGGCGTGGGCGGAAGCTGGGGAACGCCCCATCCGCCGTCGCGGTAGTAGGCGTCGAGCATGTTGTCGGCGGCGGTGCGAAGACCCTCGAGACCGAGCCCCACGACCCAGCCGCCCACTACGTTCAGGCTGTCGCCGGATTCAAGGTTCACAGGACCCATCGAGGGAAGGAAGCGGTAGTCGAACACGGGGTATCCAAGTGCGATGGGGTTGTCGTAGACGAAGGGGAAGGGTCCCGGGTTCTGGGGCATTCTGGCGTTCCAGGTGTTGGGGTTGCCCACCCAGGGTTCGAGGTAGGCGGGGCCGCTGAACTGGCCGCTGTTGTCCGGGAAGACGCCCCACATGTACTGGTATCTTTCCTGATCCAGACCGGGGTCGCTCTCCCAGTTCCACCAGGCGTGGCTGAGGGGGATGGGAACGCCGTACACGTCGATCGGTCTCTCGATCGTGCCGTCGGCCTTCTTGATCCAGTAGTCCATCAGACGCCAGCCGATGAAGCCGACCACGGGGGGGCTGAGTTCCTGTTCGCCGGTGTCGTCAGCGGAGCTGCCGGGGCCGTCGCCGTCCCACATGACGCTCATGTTGCGGGGCACCACGGCGTATGTCGTGTCGCCCGCGTCGTGGAGCCAGTAGTTCTCGGGCATGCCCGAATCGAACCGGAAAAGGCCGTTCTCGGGGATGACTGTGAATATCTTGGTGGTGTCTTCGCCGGCCATCTTGTAAAGGATGGTGAAGTGGTCGGACACGCCGTTGCCGTCAACGTCGTTGTCCATGATGCCGTCGGCGCCCATGTAGTTGTAGTGGTAGTAGATGTTGTTGGGGTCTTCGGGGTCGAGCGGGCTGTCTTCGTTCTGGCGGTAGGTGTAGATGTCCTGCGATGATGCGGTGGTGCCATCCTGGAAGACGTACTCGAAGGTGGCGTCGGGATCGTTGCACCAGATCGCATGGCCGTCGTAGTACACGAGGTCGTCGATGGCCGCCTCGACGGGGTCGGCGGTGGCCACGTCGCAGTCTCCCCTGATGGCCACGAGAAGGCCGTCGAGCGAGGAGAGACCGGTCTCGTTGTACTCGGAGTTGAACGTGAGGATGAAGTGGTTGGCTATGAAATCGTTGTAGCCCGGGGTTCCCCATCCGTAGTTGTACTCGTAGATGCCCATGCCGTAGGGTGTTTCACCGTTGGCGCTGGACCAGTCGTCGTAACCGTACTGTGACTGCTCGAGGGCGGTGGGGCCGGGAACCAGCTTGATCGTGGGAAAGCCGTCGGTTGGACGAAGCTCCCAGTCTCCGTAGTCGGAGCAGCTGGCATGCGGGATCCCGGGTTCACTCACGCAGGTCCAGAAGTCGCCGCCCCAGAGGTAGCTGCTTCCCTGACCGCCCGGCCATTCCATGCTGGGGTAGTTCAACCAGGGGTCGCCGAACATGCCGTAGTTGAGGAAGGCCGACCAAACATTCGAGAGATTGTGAAGTGTCCACACCGCTGGCGGACGTGCATCGGTTTCTGCGTCCGGTCGTTCGATCTCGCGGATCTCCGCGGCAAAACCGGGGACGGCGAACGCCAGCAGCAGGAACAGAATCATGAACCTGCTGAACCTTGTGTTCCTCATACCCTCAGTCACCTCCTGTTCCTGTCCTGACCGGAGTGCCCACCGGTCATCCGTTTGCTGTGAATATTTCCACTCATGCCTTTTTCGCCTCTCAGTTCGTGAGCACGAAGCGGTAGGTCAGAGAAGTCCAGACTCCCACCGGAACGCTGTTGTTCCGGGCAGGGGTCCACCTTGTGTTGCGCGCGGCGCTGATGGCGGCCTGGTCAAGGCTGCCGACGCCGCTGGAGTTGTAGAGCTGGACATCCGCAACCGTGCCGTCAGCCCTGATGTAAAGCCAGAGTGTCACGTTTCCCTCTACGCCGGCCTGTCTTGCCATGTCGGGGTAGGCGGGCATGGGCTGGTAGGTGCACACCGGGAAAACCTCGACCGGCATGAACCTGGGGGGGCCCATCTCGTCACCCTGCTGCGTGAGCTCTTCCGTCTGCTGGAAGGTCGAGACCTCGCTGAGACCCTCGGTGTCTTCGCTGAGGGACAGGGTGACCTCGATCTCCTGAATGACCTCGAGTGCTTCCTCCTCGAGCGCTTCGCTCTCCTCCTGCACTTCCTCTTCCTGCTCCTCGACCTCGTCATCGAAGGCGAGGTCGGCCTCGACGGCTTCCATCTCGCTGTCGGAGGTGCGCGTGGAGAGGCGCCCAAGTTCACTCGAGGGAATGAGCTCGAACATGACGATCAGAGCCATGAGGCCGAAGGCAAGGCCCCATTCGATGCCCAGGGAGGACTTTTCACGAAGCTGCGTGTTGGCTTGTGTCAGCATTCCCCTCCCCTCACAGCCCGAGGCCCAGCTCTTCAGCATTGAACTGAATGCTGTAGAGCTCCTCGAACCGAAGTGCGTTGAAAAGACCGATGATGTCGCTCATGGGAACTCTGGCATCGGCGTTGAGCACTATGACGTCGAGTCTTTTGTTCTGCTCGCGCCAGAACTTGTCGCTGAGCCTCTTCAACTGCTCGGCAACCTGGTTCAGCGGAAGGTCGTAATCGCCTATGCGGGCTACGACCGGGCTTCCAGCTTCGCCGGGGGTCACCTGTTTGAGCCAGACCGCCACCATGAGGTTCTGCTTCCCGAGCTCGCTCATGACCTCGGGGTGGGCCTGGGGGAAGCGGATGCGAAGGCCCCCCTCATCCTTGAAAATGGTGGTGGCCATGAAGAACACCAGCAGAAGGAAGACGATGTCGGCCATGGTGCCGGTGAAAATCGTGCCGGATACCCTGATCCGCCTTTTGACCTTCATTATGCACCACCCCCCAGTCTTTCCTGTGTCGTGATGCCGGTGCGGCTGACGCCGTTGCGCCTGAGGGTGTCGAGCGCTCTGATCATGCCGTTGTAGTCACAGTCAGGAAAGAACTTGAGTATGACGACGAGTTCGCTCTCCCGTACCACCGAGGCGATGTCGCCCTGCCTGGCATCGGCAAGGACGAGAGTGTCGCCGAAGGCGACCTCGCCGAACAGGGGGTCGGAAGAGACGGGTACAGAGGCGCCAAGGGTCCGGCGGATTACCCCCTCCCGGAGCACGGGAGTGAGGTTTTCCGCGGAGACGGCCGAGGTGAGGCTTGCGTAGGTGCCTGCGGCAACTCCCTTGGCCACTTCGAGATTCACAAGAAGGCGCCTGCTGGTGGCTGACATGGCTTCCACCCTGTCAGCGGCCAGTGTCATGATCCCGTCCTGCAAACCGGGATCGTCCAGACTTACATCCTCGCCGGCCCTGGCCCTCTGGAGGGGACCTTCGGGGGGGGCCTGGTCGATAAGTGCCACATACTCGTCCTGACCCCACTGCTTGATGGTCATCACGAGCCTGTTGTTCTCGTCGATCACCACTTCTTCGGTCTGCTCATCGGGTTTTTTGGGCAGCTTGTAGCTGATGCCCCTCTGAACCTCGAAGGTGGTCGTGACAAGGAAGAAGATCAGCAGCAGGAACGCAATATCGGACATGGAGGCATCTGGGATGGCTCCTGTTGCCCGGGGTCTTTCCTTGCGCATGCGTTCTCCTTAACCTACAGCTGCTTGAGATGCTCCATATCGGCCAGCTGGTCGACAAGGAACATGCTGGCTTCTTCCATGTCCGTTACGAAACCGCCGATCCTGGCGATGAAGTAGTTGTTGGCCATCTGGATGGGGATGGCAATGATAAGCCCGGCCGCGGTGGTGATGAGGGCTTCCTGGATACCACCGGCTACAAGGCTCGCCTCAACGTTCTTCGCCGCCGCGATCTCAGCGAAGGCCCTGATCATGCCCGACACGGTTCCGAGGAACCCGAGCATGGGGGCGATGCTGGAGACGGATGCAAGCACCACAAGGCCCTTTTCGAGGTAGGCCATCTCGATGCTGCCGGAGCTTTCGATGGCTTTCTCGACATCTTCCAGGCCCTTGTCCCGACGGAGCAGACCGGCCCTGAGAATTGCGGCTACGGGGCCGCGGGTTCTGTCGCAGAGGTTTTCGGCGCCCTGGAGGTCACCCTTGCGGATGTAACCGCCGAGCTGCTCAAGCAGTTTTGCCACGTTCTGACGGGCCTTGCCGTAGGTGACGAACCTCTCGATGGTCACCGCTATGCCGAGAAGAAGGGACAGAAGAAGTGGCCACATGAAGGCTCCGCCGGCGATGAAGAGGTCTTTGAGGTCCATGCTGGCGCTCTGCTGCCTGGGCACTTCTTCCTCGGCGGGAGCGGCGTCGGTGGTTTCGGCGGGAGGTTCAGCTACGGGAGCTTCCTCTTCGACGACCTCTGCCTCCTCGGTGGTTTCCTCGACTGGTTCGGGCTCTCCCTGCGTCGCCTGCGCGAAAGCCAGGGGCGCCAGAAGCAGCAGGAGAACCATCAGGATATTTCGCATATGCAGTCTCTCCCGGGTTGTGGACGGGCCCTTCCGGGCCCGTCCCATGGTGTTTTACCACTCGAACTCAAGGCCGAAGCGGAGCTGGCGCCTTGCGTCGTAGGCATCAGGGGTTCCGTAGGAGCCCCTGGGGTCGTGATCGGGGAAGCCGTCGCCGTCCTGGTCGGCATCGTACCAGGCTTCATCGATGATCCGGGCCACGTTGGTCCTGTCGAACAGGTTCTTCACCCACACGCTGAGGTCGACGGACGTGGCGCCGATCCACCAGGTCTTGTTCACCTTGAGGTCGGTCGTTTCGGTCCAGGGCATGCGGCGGCCGTTGATCTCGGGGTCGGCCGTTCCCTGGGCACTTGCGGTGTAGGGGTATCCGCTGCCGTAACCGAACTGGATGGTGGCGCCGAAGCCCTCGAGCCAGTGGTTGGCTCCCCACAGCGGGCCCTCGCCCCTGGGGATGCGGAAGTCGAAGCTGGCGTTGACACTGTGGCGCTGGTCCCAGTTCAGCGGGCTCTCGCGGCGGGGGATGACCCAGCCCGCCCAGTTGTAGGTGTAGTTCTGCGTGGCGCTGGAGCTCTTGCCCCTGGCGATGGAGTAGGTGTAGTTGGCGTTGAAGCTGATGAAGTTGGAGGGCCTTCTCTGAAGTGAGAACTCGGCGCCCCTGACGCTTCCGTAGTCGGCGTTGATGAACAGGTCGTAGGCGTCGACCGCGCTGAAGAAGTTCTTCTGCATGTCGGTGAGGCCGGTGATGTCCTTGTAGAAGCCGGTGACATCCAGAAGGGTGATGTCGTCGAACTGGTGCTTGACGCCCATCTCGTAGGCGATGGTCTCTTCAGGGGCGAGGTCGGGGTTGCCAATGATGGGGAAGGCCCCGGTGAGGTCGAAGTTGGAACCATCGTAGAGGTTGGCGAGCTGGGGAACCTGGAAGTAGTGGCCGTAGGTGAAGTGGAGAACGTCGCGCTCGGTTATGGGGTGGCTGAAGCCGACCCTGGGGCTGAGGTGGTACTTCGCGCTGACGCTGACCGGGTTGCGGATGTAGTCGGGGTCGCCCGGTTCGGCATCGGGGTTCACGGGGTCGGTGAGGTCGGCCGGGTAGTCGTCGAAGTTGGGATCGAAGTAGTCGAAGCGCACGCCGGCGTTCACGATCATGCCCCTGAACTCCATCTTGTCCTGCGCGTAGGCCGCGAACTGGTGCGGGAAGTGATGGTAGTAGGAGCTGTAGATGTTTCCGCCGCTTGCGGTGTCGATGTCGTAGTTGAAGACGTCGTAGTAGTTGCCCTCGATGCCGAACTTCAGCTGGTGCTGCTGGTTGACCTGGCTTGTGAGGTCAACCCTGGCCGTGCTTGTGGTGCTGTAGCTGTCCGTCCAGGCGAACCTGGAGGCGCCGGAGCGGTAGTAGCCGTTCGAATCCTGCACCCTGGTGGGGGTGTAGGCCAGCCAGTCCTCGAGTGTCCAGTCCTCGCCGAGCCATCCGCCTTCCGGGTCGCGGATCTTGTAGGCGAACTCGTACTTGTACTGGTTGACCTTGAACTCGAGGAAGCTTGCGTCACTGAGGGTCTGGGTGAGGTTGAGGCCGTAGCTGAGGTTGGTCCAGAACCTCGTGGGAAGTGCGTAGGCCACGGACTGCCCCATGATCGTGTCGCCGCTGCTGGGATCGATGTAGTCCTGCTCGAAAAGGTTGTAGGACCACCCGTACTGGGGGTTGGTACTGTAGAACCCTGCTTCCTGCTCGCGGAACGTGGTCGTGAGGTTGATCTTGGTGCGTGGCGTCGGGCGGATCGTCAGTTTGCCGTTGCCCGACCAAGTGTCCTGCCAGTTCCAGTTCCTGCTTCCGTAGTTGCCGTCTTCGCCCCCGCCGGTCTGGAGCCACTCAACGCTTCCGAAGAGGCGGATGTCGCCGCCCACGTTGAGGCCCATGGCGGGAAGGAGGAGCTGGGTTATGGGCTCGGGGCCGCCGATGGAGGCTTCGGCGTTGAGCCTGGCCTCGGAGAACATGGCGGGTTTGTTGCCGGCAAATTCCTGGACTCCCTCGAAGTCGTCGCCGGCCCACCATTCGCCCGGGTGGCCCCAGGTCCAGTCGGAAGCGAGGCCGAGTGACTGGAAGTCGTTGCCGTTCATGGAAAGCGAGCCCGAGTAGCTGCGGCCGCCCTCACGGGTGACCACGTTGATGATGCCGGACTGCGCGTTGCCGTACTCGGCGCCGAAGCCGCCCGTCATGACGGCTGTTTCGGCCACGGCGGAAAGGGGGATGCTTGCGTCGTAGACGTTCGTCTGGGGATCCATCTGAGCGACGCCGTCAACGATGTAGGCCACTTCGCCGGACCGGCCGCCACGAACGCGGAGGGTTCCGCCCTGGTTGCTGGTGCCTGCCTGCTGGCCCACGATGTCGGCCACGCCCGCGACGGGCATGGTCTTGATCTCGTCACGGCTCACAACTGAAACGCTGGCGGACTGGCTCATCGTGATCATGCCGCGCTGATCGGTAACGGTGACGACCGTGCTTCCCACGGTCACCGGGTTGAGTGTGAGGTCAACCCTGGTGGTCATGTCCACCAGTACCGAAACGCCCTGCATGGTCTGATCGCCCATGCCCACCATTCGCCCGATCACGTCGTACGTGCCGGGCTGGAGGTTGATGATGAAGTACTCGCCGTTCTGGTCGGTCATGGCGCCGTAGCTGGTTCCGACGATCATGACCGTGGCCCCGATAAGGGGGGTTCCGGAGGCGTCGGTGACACGGCCGGCTATCTTGCCGGTCGTGGCGGCCATTGCGGAAACGGCCATCAACAGCACCAACGCGAAGGAAATCGTACTCGCTCTTCTGGGCACCGTTGCAGCTCCTTTCAAATTAAAGGTTACCAAAACCCCTCGCCCGTTCCGAAGGTACTGAAACCACTCCTTCCTTCCTTCGGAAAGGGCAATTACACCAACTTCACCGGGTTTCACCCGCTTCTCTATTTCAATGCCGTGCAAACCAATATGGCTGCACCTCCAAAAACGCGTGCCGCCCCTCGGAAACGAGAATACGAAGGGGTGAAAAGCGTGTCAAGCCGTGCTCTGGAACCCCTGACAGCCCCGCGGGTAAAAGTGGTTCACGATCCGGAATGCCATCCCGGTCTCCCGGGATGTCCGGTTCCGCTAAAAACCCCATGATCCGTGCCACCCGGCCGGAGAGCTTGACCCGGGGGCACCGCGGGGCAAGTTTTGCCACTGTGTGATATATCTCGGCATCATGGGGGAGAGACTCCCGTTTCACTCCACAGAGGACCAGGGGTTTTGCATGAGCGTTGACGAACTGGAGAGCCTGGCGGAACGAAGGGGCGCGGAACCCGTCCCCCTCGATTCCCTGATGTCCCGCAGGGTGCGGAACATACTTCTCATATCCAGCCTTTACGATTCCTTCACCATGCAGTCCGACGGCCGGTTCACCGAGGTGCTCTTCACCGAGTACCTGAAGCTCAACCTCAGCTACGCCCCTTCCGTCGTGAGGGTTTCGACGCTCGAGGCCGCGACCGAAAGCCTTTCTTCGGAACGGTTCGACCTGGTGATCTCCATGCTGCGCGTTGGCTCCATGACGGCCGACAGAATGGCAAGAACGTTGAAGGCCCGCCACCCGGGTATCCCCTTCGTCGTGCTCGCCCACAACCCCCGCGACTACGAAGAGTTCCGTGACGCGGGGCTTCTCGAGGAGGTTGACTACAGCTTCATCTGGCAGGGCGACGCCCGGCTGTTCCTCGCCGTGGTGAAGCTGATCGAGGACAGGCAGAACGCCCGCCGCGACGCCGAACTCGCGGGGGTCAAGAGCATCCTTCTCGTCGAGGATTCGCCCCGCTTCACATCATCCTACCTTCCCATGCTCTACAGCGAGATAATGAAACAGACCCAGTCCCTGATGACCGAGGGCGTGAACAGGATGCAGAAGCTCCTTCGCATGCGGGCACGTCCCAAGATCCTTCTGGCGGACAGCTTCGAAAAGGCGCTGGAGACCATCGACGACTTCCGCAACAACCTGCTCGGAGCCATTCTGGACTGCCGGTTCCCCCGGAACGGGCAGGAAGATGCGCTGGCCGGTTTCAAACTGGCCGAACTCATGCGTGAAAAGCTGCCGGAATGCCCGCTGCTCTTCCAGTCATCAGAAACCGTGAACAGGGCAAGGGCTCACGCCCTTGGCGCGGCGTTCATAGACAAGAACTCCCCAACCCTTCTCACCGAGGTTGTCGACTTCCTTCAGGACTACCTCGGGTTCGGCGATTTCAGGTTCACGGGAAGTGACGGACGCACTGAAGCCGTCGCCGCCGACCTCAGGGGGCTGGAACGGGCCGTGCGGCAGGTGTCCGACGAGTCGCTTCTCCGCCACGCGGAGCGCGACGACTTCTCGACCTGGCTCATGGCCAGGACCGAGTTCGACCTTGCCCGGAGGCTCAGGCCCAGAAAGGTTCAGGAGTTCCCGACACCCGCGGAGCTGAGGCATTACCTTGCCGAGACCCTCAGGGACTGGAGGCTGGGATTCCGTACCGGGGAGGTCGAGGAGTGGCACGGCGAGACCTTCAACGAGGACACCGACTTCGTAAGGATAGGCGGGGGTTCGCTGGGGGGCAAGGGAAGGGGGCTCGCCTTCATCCACTACCTTCTGGGAAGGTACCGCATCGGCGACCGTTTCCCGGGGCTTTCAATCTTCGTCCCGCCAACCATAGTGATAGGAACGGACTGCTTCGACCGTTTCATGGAGGGGATCTCCACTGGGCCCGTCGACCTTTACTCGCTGAAACCCGACCAGGACTCCCGTGAGCGTGACTCCGCGATCCGCGGCATCTTCCACGAAGCGGAGCTGCCCGTCCAGGTCGTGGAATCGCTGGGGCTCTTCCTGAAACAGGTCCGCTACCCGCTGGCGGTCCGGTCGTCCAGCCTTCTTGAGGATTCCGCAGCCGAGCCGTTCGCGGGCGTGTACGACACGTTCATGCTGCCCAACTCCCACCCAGACCCGTCGGTCCGGCTTCGGGAGCTGTGCGGGGCCGTCCGGATGGTCTACGCGTCGATGTTCAGATCCGACTCGCTGGGATACATGGAGTTCACGCCGCACAGGCTCGAGGAGGAGAAGATGGCGGTGGTGATCCAGCAGGTTGTTGGCGGTGAGCACGACGGATACCTCTACCCCGATGTGTCCGGGGTGGCGAAGTCCTGGAATTTCTACCCTGTGAAGGGCATGGAGGCAGCCGACGGCGTGGTGAGCGCTGCCCTGGGCTTCGGAAGGACGGTCGTCGACGGCGAGAAATGCGTGAGGTTCAATCCCCGCAAACCCGGGGTCCTCTACCAGTTCTCCTCCACCCGCGCCTTTCTCGAGAACTCCCAGCGCGATTTCTTCGCCCTCTCCCTCGAGGGCCCCTCCCCAAGCGCCGAGTACGGGCTTGAAAAGCTTCCGGTCGAGGCCGCCGGTGAGCACGGCGTCCTCTCGGACCTGGCATCGGTGTACTCCCCGCAGAACGACATGATTTACGACGGCATTTTCAGGGAGGGCCCAAGGATCATCACGCTGGCGGGGCTGCTGAAGTCCGAGACGTTCCCTTTCGCCGAAGCCCTGGGCTTCCTGCTGTCCGTCGGCGGAACGGCATTCTCCACCGACATCGAGTTCGAATTCGCCCTTTCCCTGAAACGCACTGGCGGAAAACTCACGGGAGAACTGGGTTTTCTGCAGATAAGGCCCATGGGGTACGATCCAGGCGATGCGGCGCCGGTTGCGCTAGAGGAACAGAGGGCCTTCTGCGTCTGCGAGAGCGTACTTGGGATCGGCGTGATACGGGGCATCCGCGACGTCATCCTGGTTCCGTCGGAAGGTTTTGACAGGGGCAACACCCGAAAGGCGGCCCTTCACATCGAGCGCATCAACAGGCGCCTCTCTGCCGAGGGGCGCAAGTGCATCCTGATAGGCCCGGGCCGCTGGGGCAGCGCAGACCACTGGCTGGGGATCCCCGTGGGCTGGAGGCAGATCTCCACGGCCCGCTGCATGGTGGAGGTGCCCTTCGGCGACATGGACGTAACCCCTTCGCAGGGAACCCACTTCTTTCACAATATCACGTCGCTCGGAATCGGATACTTCACCATCACCCACTCCCCTCCATCGAGGCTCGACGAGGGCTGGCTTCTGGGCCTCCCCGCCGAGGAGGACACGGGCCTCGTGAGGCACATAAGGTTCGGCGGGCCCCTTACGGTCAGAATGGACGCAAGGGCCGCAAGGGGAGTGATACTGAGACCGGACGGGATGGAGGGTCCGGGAGACGCCGCCGGCTGACGGCGCCTCCACGGAAAAATGCCTAGAGGTGGATCCCCATCGTGGGAAGCCAGTCGAAGAGAAGGAACTGGGCCTGCCCGATGAGCAGGCTTATACGGGCCATGACGGTGTAGCCGAAACTCGCGCCGAAGGCCACCATCAGTATGGTTATGCCAGCACCCGCGGCCTTCCCGGTGATCCCCTCGTGCGGCTTGGAGAAGAAGAAGTAGACAAGGCCGCAGACAACTCCCACGACCACGATGAGATTGTCTATGAAGCCCATCGTGCCCACGCCCGAAAGGGGCATGATCGTGCCCTCGATCTGGCTCAGGCAGTTCGTCTGAAGCGTGCTGACAAGACTGAGGCCGGCCCCGGTACCAACTATCATCGCAAGGGCCATCCGGGAGAGACCCGCTATTTTGGGTACAAGGCGCGCCAGCATGAACAATCCGAACACGCCGGGGATGATCATGAAGTAGTCGGGCGAACCGTCGCCCGCGCCGGTGAGCTCATCCCAGAAATTGGGCTTCAGGACGTTGAAGATGTTGTAGATGACCCAGTAGCCTGCACTCATGCCCACGAACAGATGCTCGGCGAACTTGTAGAAGGGGTTGTCACGGTATAGGAAGCTGTAGAGCATCAGGGTGAGCACGGCGCCCAGCCAGATCCCGATGATCTCCCAGTTCATTTCGGGGCCCCCTTCCTGCGCTTGTGGATCACAAGGTAAGAGATGTTCCCTATGATTATGAAGGCCATTATCACGAGGTGGGCGATGGACTGGGCCGCCATCCCCGGGGTCGCCAGACCGGCCGGGGCATTCTCACGGCCCTCGCGTACCATGGTCTCGTAGTCGGCGGCGCCCTTCAGCCCGCCCAGCAGGCCCAGCATCTGACCTGTTCCAAGGTAGGTGTAGAACTCGGGGGCGCTTACCGCGGTGCACCCTCCGCCAACTGGCAGGCCGAACCTGTCGCCCGCCATCATCACCCAGGCGTGGATGCCGGGGTCGCCTGCGGAGAGGCTTATCACGAGGTCGATGTCACGAAGGCTCTGAACCCTTGTGAGAAGCGGGATCGAATCGTAGGGGAACCCGTCGCGGTCCTGCGGAAAGACGGCCCTGATCGAGCTGCCCATCCGAACGATGGAAACACCTGCGCCCACGGTGTAGCCCAGGTTCACCCAGTCGTCGTACTGGGCCTTCCCGAGGCTGTCGCCCACCGCGGTCATGGCTTCCTGGCTGAGGCTTGCGCCCTGGGGCCACAGCGCCATGGCGATTATCCGGTGGCCCCTTGTGAACATGTGCTGTGTCAGGGCCACTGCCATGGGCTGAAGCTCGGGCATGGTCGAGGGGTCGTAGTCGTAGCTCACCAGAACGACCGAGCCTGAAGGCATTGCCTCGATGGCGTCGAAAAGGTCGCGGCTGGGGCCCTCTCCGACGGGAATGGGGTAGCTGAGCCTGAGCGAAAGGGGTACGAACACCGACAGGGCCATGAGCAGGTAGATCACCCTGCGGTCCACCCTGTCCAGCTTTTCAAGGATCTTCCTCATCAGTCGGCACCTCCCAGGTAGCTGCGCTCGATGCCGAAGATCATCCTGAGGGAGGTGGCGACCACTCCCAGGGCGGCCCCGATCATGACGGCGCGCTGACCCGCCATGTTGGGAACCTGCATCATCCATTCGCTGATCACGGGGATCTGTTTCCAGATCATCCCGCCGATGGGAACCCTTCCAAGCATGACGATGAAGGCGCTGGCCAGAAGCAGCGTGGCCCTCCAGTTGCTTGCCCTGAACGCCCGAAACGCGGCGCTTGCCACGAAGAAGGCCAGAAGGCTGAACATTGTGGCGCCCATGGGGACGACCATTGTCTGGAACATGTAGTCGAAGGGAAGGCTCTCCTCCACGCCCCAAACAAGACCGGCGGCCATCATGGCAAGGAAGCCGATGAGCACCACAGGGCTGTACTGCCAGTTCCGGGCCTTCGTGTTGATGCGGTGAACATGCACCTGGACAAGGTTTGCGGCGCCCAGGAAGATGGCGGCGGAGGCCACTATCATGTACCAGTCCGTCAGGCCGTCGCCTATGGTCGAGATTGGTCTGTGAGGGATGAAGAAGTGAAGTATCATCACGATCCCGCAGACGAAGGTAACCACAAGGGGAAGAAACAACCTCATTTCACCCCTCCTACTCTACATGGGTGAGGAAGCGCAGGAACTCGGCGACCCTGCCCGCCGGCTCCCACCAGTAACCTGCGGTTGCTCCGATGACACCAATGACGATCATTATCATTATCACCAGTTTGGCCGCGTCCTGTCCTTTCAGGCTGCCGAGCAGCTTCGGTTCGCGGGACAGGTAGGCGCTGGCCGCGTAAAGCTCTTCGCCGATCAGGGTGTAGTCGCATGCGGCGATGAAGAAGGGGATCTGGCTGACCATTGCCGTCCCGGCGATCTGGATGGCGCCCACGCTCTTTCCCGTCTCGGCAAGGATGAGGCTCTCGGCGTAGAACGTTCCCAGAAGGAAGATGGCGGCGGGCCTCTGACGAACCATCATGCCGTCCACTCCCGCAGCGTAGCCGAACTGGTCGTCGGTGAGGTAGGTGATGTCTTCCCGCCGGAATGCGTCGGGGCGTCCCGTCTGAAGGTAGGCCTCTTTCACGACCTCCTGGGAAACGCTCATGACAACGCTTCTGCAGGTTGGAACAAGAAGCGAGGAACCGTACTCGGCCGCCTTGCGGGCAACCCTCCCCAGGATGACCATGCTGGCTATGGTCTGGATGTCGTCCATGTCCATGATCCCAGGCACGTACATCACCGGTCTGCCCATCTCCGTGGCGCGGCCCACCGCGTCCTCCACGGCGTTCAGGCCGGCGATGCGCCGGACGAACAGGTCCTTCCCCCGCTTGCCTGCCTCGATGTAGAGCAGGATGATGACGCAGAGCACCACCGTTATCACTAGCATGCCGATCCGCCCGGAGTGAAGCCATCTGACTTCAGGCGACGCGCTGACCACGGGCCCCGGCTCACCCGGTTCGCCCTGAAGCCAGGGGACCAGCCTGTACGAGTACACGGTCCCGTTCTCAAGTTCGCTGTCGGTGTATCTGCCGTCTATCGGGGCCACCGAACCCACGTGCTCCCATTCCCCCCCGGGAGCCATCCGCTCCACGACGATGGAGTCGGGCACTGCAGGATCGGGGCTCACCGTCCACACAAGGCCTATCCTGCCACCGTCGTCGTCGGGCACGTCGGAAGCCTCGGTGGTCAGCACGAACCCGCCTCCCGATGCCGTGGCGGCCATCAGCACCAGGAGAAGCGCCGGAAGAAATGCTTTCATCTTATCCTGTGACCCCTTTCATGCCTGAGTGCAATGTGCGAAGATAGTGCCGCGTCCAAAAAAAGAAATCATCCGGTCAGAACTCGAAAACCTCGGATAATGCACTTGACAGGTTCTCGGGCGACCACATCCTCACCTCTCCCCCGGAGAGCCGGAAGAGGGCAAGCGCCCCCCACCCGAACCTTTCCACTACAGGTTTCAGGAAGGTGAACCTGGTGTTCACGATGTGCGAAAGAAGGTCAAGGTCGGCGAGCCTTTCCATCCGGCCCCTTATCCTGATCTGAACGCCTTTTTCACCGTTCCAGTAGCAAAGCTCAACCGTGGGGTCGGCCATGAGCTGGAGGCACACATCCTTGGTGGCGCCGGTGCAGAAAGTCAGCCCGTTCTCATCCACGACAGGAGTGTCCATTGCACGCACCCTCGGCTCACCATTCTCGACGGTCGCCATGAATGATGTGGTGCAATCCCTGACGAAATCCAGAACCTCGTCCCGTTTCATATCTTTCCCTCCGTTGGACGAACGGAAGATAAGTAACCCCGGCCATCCGGTACAGCGGAAGGAAGAACGTCATGAAAAGGGTTGTCAGGGTTCTTGCGGTGACGATGGTCATCGCGGCATGCTCGGGCGCAGCCTGGGTCCTGAGGGGGGTTTACGACCGCATGTTCATGCTGGAAGGGGTGTTCCTTGTTACAAACGCCGCAGGCAGTGACATTCAGGTCGGGTTGGCCTTCCCTTCAGGCGAGAGAAGGGAGTTTCAGCTCGGCAGGGGCGCTTCGTGCACCTTCGTCCTGAAGGACACCGGCGAGGGCGGGATCGATGTCAGGGTCGGCGACGGCCCGGTGACCACCACGGGCTACGTGACATCCATCAACGACATGTGCGTGATCGCCGTGGGCGATTCCACGGTATCCTTCTCGCAGATCATACCCGGGATGATCGAAAGGTAGAGGGCCAAAGGATCTACAGGCAGGTGGTCATGCTCTTTGATCTTGTAGATGCGCGCACCGGGTGTTACCCGGTGGATAGAATGCGCACAAGCTCCTCAGTAGCCTTGAGATGGTTTTCCAGGGAAAACCCGGGAAAGCTGAAGAGTGCTGAAGGCAGAGTACTGCCTGGTATGGCTGTCCGAATCAGTGGAAGTACCTTTTCTACAGCCAGGGCAAGGTGAGCCCCGGCATTTTCAGGTGTCTCTTCCGGGAGCACGGGCGTATTCCAGGCCAGCCAAAGGATCTCAAGCGCCCGGAATGCCCGTGGCCAGTCAATCCACCCGGGAACGCGCCCAACCCCAAGGAACGATGCCCAGATTCCACGGTCAATGCTGTACAATGTGGCCCGACCCCTTGAACGCCGGTTCAGAATGCCGGAAAGGTGCATTTCAGTCATCGTGTTGTAGATAGTCTTTGAGTAGTAGCCAGTGGCATCTGCCATTTCTGTGGGGTTTGCCTCGGGATGGGTAAGAAGGTATGCGACAACCTCGCACCGGGAGTTGTTCCCGAAGAGTGCCCTCAGTTTCAGAATGAGATTGGCGGGTTCGTGTGGGTCAAAGAAGCCGGACTTTCTGCTCATCCTCACCGGAGCTCTCAGATAGCCGGCCCTCTCGAAAGACGCATCCGTAATACCCGTGTGAGGATGCGGTCGACCGTCTTTCAGCCGGAAAAGGGGCTCGGATACGGAGCGATCATCCACATTTGCTTTGCCCATCCTTTCCCACCTTGCCTTGTTCACGGGATTCGATATGAGATTGGCTATGGGAGCAAGCAGTTCTTTCCCGAAAAAACCGTGCCGAGCGCTGATGGTCTTCAGTCTTTGAACATTGAGAAGGCGCTGGTGCACCTGAAGCCACTCCAGCATTGAATCGAACACCCTTGCTTCGTACCTGCCCAGACTGCACGTGAAAATGACAAGGGCTTCCGGGTCGAGCATCCAATTCCCGGCTTCACTTCCGTGCCCGGGAACACCCAGAGTTACCCACTGCGACCAGACAAGGTCAAGCAGACTTTCCAGAACCGTGTTTCTACAGCTTGTCAACGACATCGCCGTATCCCAGCTGCGTCAGCATGGAAAGAAGTACGACTCGAAACCCCCCGGATGGATCACACCCAAGGCACCAGCGTGCCGCCCCGAGGACTTCATCGGGTGAAGGTTCGAGTGCAATCAGGTCATCAACATGGACTCCGAGGCTGTCTGCAGCGGCATATACCTTCAGAAACACCTGATCGATCCTGTCAATGAAATGCACGGTCAGATGAGATCCGTATCTTCTGGGATGGGCTCTTTCGAGAATCCCTTCGGGCAATCCGTCGAGAAGAAGACCTGCCGGTCCATTGTTCAGCCAGTCGGGCGTCATGCCCAAAACCCTGGCAACATCGAATGCCGCTTCCGTCAGAAGAGCCGGGAAGGGAACAGGGCTGACCAGGGCAGCTTCCGAATCGACCAGAGCCAGAACATCGACGTCCCTGGTTGTTCTTGTCACAAGTTCCATGGCGATGAGAGCGGATCCCCCGCATACCACGAGTTCAATCCGTGATCCGCCAAGAATGCGAATCCTTCCGTCAAGCAGTCTGAAGGCCTTTTCCAAGTTTGTTGAATCCAGCAAGTCATCTCCAATAGTATTTGTTGTACGTATCATAGGTACAACAAATACCAATGTCCACTCAGGACAGCATTCCCCTTTCGTAAGCATGAGAAAGCTGCGCCCCGGCAAAAGCAAGGAAGGCCGCCCTTTCAGGCAGCCCCCCGCACGTCTTTCAGGAAGCTATCAGCCGTTGCAGCAGCAGCAGCCGCCCGCCTTTTTGGAAACGACATCCATCGGCTTGCCGCAGCAGATCACTTCACAGTCCTGGCATCCGCAGCCCTTCGTCACCTCGAGCTCGACGCCGCACTCACTGCAGACAAGCTTGTCCCCAGCCTTGACTGGTTGCATTTCATCCCCTTCCGTTTCGGAAACCCGATTGAACCCTGTTCAGGACCCGACTCTCCCCATCCATACACAAACATTATACCACTTTTGTAAGAGATACCCACTGTACCCTTTACCGGTCATCTTTGCATGGAACCGCACCGGTCCGCTATTTTACGCCCTCACATCAATGAGAATCTCTCCGAGCCCCCGGGGCTAAAGCACGGTGCCATGCCCCCCGGGCCGATAGGGTGCAACTGGAAACGGGTGCGCCTCCCGCACTTGGAAAGGAGACTACCATGAACGCCATTCTGCAGATTCCGAGGCCGGGCAACGAGCCGGTGCTGGAATACCGTCCGGGAAGCCCTGAGAGAGAGGCTCTGAGCGCTTCCCTCGCATCCTTTCGTTCCTCGCAGACAGAGATCCCCCTTCTCATCGGAGGCAGGGAGGTAAGGACCGGGAACCTCGGGGAATGCCGTGTTCCCCACGACCACGGTCACAGGCTGGGCGTCTTTCACAAGGCCGGCGCTGCCGAGGTCGCCCTTGCCATCGAAGAATCCCGGAAGGCCTGGAAAACCTGGTCCCGCACACCATGGGAGGAGAGGGCCGCGATCTGCCTGAAGGCTGCGGAGCTTGTTTCCAAGCTCTTCCGCAACACGATTAACGCAACGACCATGCTTTGCCAGAGCAAGACGGTGCACCAGTCCGAGATCGACGCCGTCTGCGAGATGGCTGATTTCCTGAGGATGAACACGTGGTTCATGCAGAGGATCTACCAGATGCAGCCCGAGAACTTCGCAGCCACATGGAACCGGCTCGAGTACAGGGCGCTTGAGGGGTTCGTTTTCGCAGTCTCGCCCTTCAACTTCACATCGATAGGTGCCAACCTGTGCATGGCTCCGGCCCTGGCAGGGAACACCATCGTCTGGAAGCCCGCCTCCACTGCGGTGTACTCAAACTGGGAACTCATGAAGGTCTTCCGCGAGGCGGGGCTGCCCGAAGGCGTCATCAACTTCGTACCAGGGGACTCCTCTCAGGTTGGACCGGCAGCCCTTAATGACAGGCGGCTGGCCGGGGTGCACTTCACAGGTTCCAACAGGGCGTTCAACTCAATGTGGAAGACCGTCGCGGGGAACGTTGAGAACTACAGGACCTACCCGCGCATAGTCGGGGAAACGGGCGGCAAGGACTTCGTTGTCGCTCACGCATCCGCGGAAGTGCGCGGTCTGGCGGCCTGTCTCATCCGTGGCGCGTTCGAGTTCCAGGGTCAGAAGTGTTCGGCCACATCCAGAGCCTACATACCCAAATCGCTCTGGCCTTCCCTCAGGGACATTCTCGAAGAAAGCCTCTCAGCGGTCAAAGTGGGACCCGTGGAGGATTTCGGCAACTTCATGGGCGCGGTGATCGACAGGGCCTCATTCGACAACATCCGCGGATACCTCGATTACGCCAGGGCGTGCCCCGACTGCACCGTGGCATTCGGAGGAGGGTGCGATGACAGCACCGGATACTTCGTGGAGCCCACGGTGGTTCTGACCACCGACCCGCACTGCAGGCTGATGGAAGAGGAGATCTTCGGCCCCGTCCTGACGGTATACCTTTACGATGAGAAAGATTATTCCGAAGTCCTTGCCCTCTGCGACGAAACCTCCCCCTACGCTCTTACGGGGGGCGTCTTCGCGACGGACAGGGAAGCCGTCCGCCTGGCAGAGACCGTTCTGGTCCACGCGGCCGGCAATTTCTACATAAACGACAAGACTACCGGTGCTACGGTTGGCCACCAGCCCTTCGGCGGAGGACGCTCCTCCGGAACGAATGACAAGGCCGGTTCGATCTACAACCTCCTTCGCTGGGTGAGCATCCGCACACTGAAGGAGTGCTTCAACACCGCCAGGGACTTCAGATACCCGTTCCTGGGCTAGACAGGGATGGGCGCCGGGGCGGGTCCCCGGCGCCCATCCCGCTGTCAGGAGGCCAATAATGCCTTCATCAGCGCTTCGTGACCCTCTTCCCCCGCTTGACACGGGACGGGGAAGCGGGAATAGTGGACTTCCGGCCAGTAGACTGCGCCGGGGGAGGGGGAACAGGTCTGATCAGTGAGAAAGCCGGCCCCGGTCTGCGTGCAGCCGCACTGGAAGAAAAGCTCAGTGCCCTGCAGGCCGAGAACACAAGGCTGCTCGAGGTCGAATCACTCCTCGACGAGCTGGCGGAACTCACAAGGGCGGTCTTCTGGGAAACCGACGCCAATGGTCTTTTCACCAGGGTAAGCAGGGTCTCCGAGGCCGTCCTGGGGTATTCCCCCGAAGAATTGATCGGCCGGAAGCATTTTTTCGAACTGCACCCCGAAGAGGGCCGCGAGGCTTTCCGGAAATCCGCCCTCGGGGCTTTCGCCAGACGGGAAGTGTTCCACAACCTGGTGAACCCCGTCACGATGCGCGACGGCCACGAGGTGCTCCTTCTGACCAACGGCGTTCCCATTGTCAGCCCTGAAGGCGTGTTCACGGGCTACAGGGGCATCGATGTGGATGTCACGGACAGGATCAGGTCCGAGGAAGCCCTGAGGATCAAGAACTACGTATTCCATTCTTCCATAGCCGCCAACGGCATCATGGACACCAACGCAGTAGTGACTGAGGTGAACGACGCATTTCTAAGGATATGGGGGTACGGCGACCGCTCCGATGTGATCGGCAGATCGATAACCCAGTTTCTGGCAGACCCCGAGGCGAAGGACCAGTTCTTCTCGGTCATGGGCAGCAAAGGTCAATGGGAAGGCGATTTCACGGCTCGCAGACGCGATGGAACGAGTTTTGCGGCGCACGGGCTTTCTACGGTCCTTCTGGATGAGAACGGCAGGCACATCGGTTACCAGTCCTCGGTCATCGATGTCTCGAAGAACAGGCTCATGGAATCGAGGCTGCGGGAAAGCGAAGCCAGGAACAAAGCCCTTCTCTACGCCCTGCCCGACATCATCTTCATTCTGAGCGAAGACGGGGTCTTCGTCGACTACCACGCCGCAAGCAACGCACAGCTTCTGTTCCCGCCCGAAGCCTTCCTGGGAAGGCGCATCAGGGAAGTCCTGCCGGGCGCCATCGCCGAGAACACCCTTTCCCGGATCGAAGCCGTCCGCCAGGGCCACGATGCCAAGCCTTTCCGGTACGAGGCCAGTGTGGGCTCCGAGACCAGGTACTTCGAAAGCAGGATCGTCGCGTGTTCGGACGACCGGTTCCTCTCCATCGTTCGGGACATCACCGATCTGAGGCGCGCCGAGCTCGAGCAGGAGCAGCTTCAAGCGCAACTGCGGCAGGCCCACAAGATGGAATCGGTGGGAAGGCTTGCGGGAGGTGTCGCCCACGACTTCAACAACATGCTGGGCGTCATCATCGGTCACAACGAGATGGCGATGGAAAAGACCCCGCCATCAAGCCCCGTGATGGATGACCTCAGGGAGATCCAGCACAGTGCCGAACGCTCGGCCGAACTCACCCGGCAGCTCCTTGCGTTCGCAAGAAGGCAGTCGGTGTCCCCCCGTGTCCTCGACCTGAACAGGACGCTCGACGGAATGCTGAACATGCTTCGCAGGCTCATCGGAGAGGACGTCACGCTCGAGTGGCTTCCGGGGAACGACCTTTGGCCGGTGCTCGTCGACGCGGCGCAGATGAGCCAGATGCTTGCAAACCTGTGCATCAATGCAAGGCAGGCACTGCCCGGATCCGGAAGGATAACCATCACCACCGGGAACACTACGCTCCTGCCCGAGTTCTGCTCCCTGAAGCCCGGTTCCCGTCCGGGTGACCATGTGCTGATCTCCATCAGCGACAACGGCTGCGGAATGGACCGTGAAACCGTCGACCACATCTTCGAGCCCTTCTTCACCACAAGGAAGCTCGGGCAGGGCACGGGACTCGGTCTGTCAACGGTTTACGGCATTGTCAAGCAGAGCAACGGTTACGTGGACGTGGAGAGCGAACCCGGCATGGGAACGACGTTCAGGGTGTACTTCCCGAGAAGCACCACACCCGAGGAACCCTTTTCCGAAGAGCCTGACCTGCCAATGGCCCCCGGCGGAAACGAGACGATTCTCCTGGTCGAGGACGAAAGGTCAATTCTGGACATGGTCGCCATCATGCTTTCAAGGCTTGGTTACGAGGTTTTCTCCACCTCGTCGCCCTCCGAGGCCCTGGCCCTGGCCAGAAAGCATCGCGGAAGGATAAGGCTTCTCATAACCGATGTGGTGATGCCCGAATTGAACGGGAGGGACCTTGCCTGGAGCCTGAGAAGCATCATTCCCGGCCTGAGTTGTCTGTTCATGTCGGGTTACACTTCCGAGGTCATCGCCCATCAGGGAATCCTGGAGGACGGGGTCCACTTCATCCCCAAGCCCTTCACCTCCAGGGCGCTTGCGGCGAGCGTCAGGAAGGCCCTGAACGGGCGGTAGATCACGTTGTTGACAGGATGCGCATGCACGGCTGTCATCCATTTCCGGTCGATTGACGCCGTGAACGGGGTGAAGCAGGAACCAGTCCGTCAGGAGGGGAACAGATGAAACCGTTTGCACTTATCCTCGCGGTTGCGGCGGCCGCTGCAGAAGCCACCGTCATAGACCACACCTGCACAGACCTTGAAAGCATACCAGGCACCTGGATCGACCAGGTCCAGAGCACCATGAAAAGCCACTACGCGCACACCTCCCACGGAAGCCAGCTCACCTGGGGGCTTCAGTTCGTGGAAGAGGGTGATCCCGCCTACGCCTACCTGGTGGGGTACGGCCAGCTCCCGTCGTCATCCACGGCCTACTGTGTGTTCGACGGTCAGGAGGGTGAGTCCTACGTGACCCCCGAGCTCTACTGGGAGAGTGCAGCCGGCATCCAGATGACACGCGACGTGCTCGAGCACAACCCCTCCATAAACACTTCGATGTGGAGCTGGTGCACGCAGTGCGACTATTACTCACAGGCCCAGGTGGCACAGTACCTCAGCGTGATGAGCTCTCTCGAGGCCGAATTTCCCGATGTCACCTTCATCTACTTCACCGGCAACGCCCAGGCCGAGGGCTCATCGGGTTACGAAAGGCACCAGCGGAACCAGCAGATACGAACCTACTGCCTTTCCAACGACAAGGTCCTTTACGACTTCGCCGACCTCGACTGCTGGTGGTTCAACCCGGCAACCCAGTCGTGGGAGCAGAACACGTACACGTACAACGGCAATCAGATCCCTTCGGAACACCCCCAGTTCTCCGGGGACGAGTACGGTCACACCACCGCGGAGAGCTGCGAACAGAAGGGCCGCGCATGGTGGTACATGATGGCGGTGCTTGCGGGCTGGTCGGGAACGGGTGTGGAACACGAAGCTCGGAACCCCTGTCCTGCGACCCTGGGCATTTCCCCAAACCCGGCTCCCGGGCTTGCCGCCGTTTCGCTCTCTCTCGCGGATCCGGGACCGGTGAGCCTCAGTGTCGTCGACCTGGCGGGAAGGGTTGTATGGGAACGGGAGTGGACATGTCTTGAGGGCGGTTCACACAGTTTCCCGGTCTCCATTGAACCGAGCGGTGTCTACCTGGTCTCGGCAAACGCCTGCGGACAAATGCTTTCGGCAAGACTGGCGGTTCTGGACTGACCCCGCCCGTCGTGGCAGTCTGAGAGGGAGGTACTCATGGATCCGACAGTGCTGGCGCTCGTGGGAGCTTCATGGATCGCACTGCCCGGCGCCCATCCCCCTGCAACGGTTGAGCCCAGCGTGCGGGTCATCGAAGGAAACGGTTCGAGCGCTGTTTTCACCTGGCCTCTGGTGAAGGGTGGGGAGGAAGACATGGCGGCCGGGGCCATGAACGAAGCCCTGTCATGGGAAGCAGTGACGGGCGAGCCGTTCGAGGAGACCATCGAGGTTTTCTCCCGGATGCAGCGGGGACACACGGGGGCGGATTTCACGGTGAATCACAACGCAGGAGGCATCCTTGACATCACCCTTCGGATCGAGTTCCTGGGGGCCTATCCCTCAACGGCATACAGGCACTTCTGTTTCGATGTGTCAACCGGACGGGCCGTACGGTTCCAGGAACTGCTGAGTCCCGGAGGGGGGGAAATCCTTGCCGGCATGCTCGATTCCATGCTTCAGGCGAACATCGCCGCCGCGGCGGCCGACAGCCTGCTCGACCCTGAGCTGTACGGGGGGCACGGGTTCGGCGCGGATGACATGGAGAGCTTCAGCATAACTGGTGACGGGGTGTGGTTCCACTACGATTTCGGCTTCCCTCACGCCATCCTGGCAGCCCAGCCCGACGGCGAGCTCTTCATTCCGGCCGAACGGATCGTTCCCCTGCTTTCGGATGAGTACGCGGGCGAAGAACTCCCGCAGTGACGGCTCAGCCCCGGGCAGCCAGCATGATGAACACCGCGGCGCCGACGATGGCGATTGCGGCCGCCATCCCCGCGACCAGGCAGCTCATCTTCGACCTTTGGGGGAACTCGGTGTCCCTGTTGTCGCCGGAGGCCTGGGGCTGAGCGGCGGCCTCGGCCTCCAGGATCACCCCGCAATGTGGGCATTGTCCTGAATCCTTAACGAACACTGTCTTCTCGCATGAAGGGCATTTTTCGAAACTCACCGCTCCATCACCTCTTTCCAGCCGGCTGTGTGAACCTCGGGACAACCCGCATCACAATCATATCTCTTTTCACATCTTGCGCATGAACCGGGCATTGGGAATGTCCCGAGGGCGAATTCCCTCCAGCGCGGGTGGGAAGACGCCTTCCTCCACTCCCTGTGATGGGCTATCCTCACCTGGGAGTGGTTGCACACCCTGAGATATCCCGAGGGGTCGACCGTGAAGAAGTTCTTCACGGCGCTGCAGCGGTAGCCCACATGAAGCCGCTTCAGCTCTGAAAGCCCGGGAACACACCTTGGAAATTCCGTGCCGGTGGCCCCCGGAACGCCCGAGGCTTCAAGGACGTCTTCGGCTGTCCTCACCATCTCCCCGAGCTGCTCCATGCCCAGGGACAGTTCCTCGAGGTGATCGAGTCCCCTGCCTCCGGGCAGGAACCTGTTCAGAAGGACCTGCCCCGCTCCCGCGAGGATTGCGGCACTCATCGTTTCGTAAAGTTCGTGGAGGTTCTTCGCGGTTACGGTGATGTTGGCCGTTGTCTTGACACCGGCTTCCTTCGCCTTTTTGAAAAGACCAAGAATCCTCTCAGCGCCGGGATGGCCCGTGTGCCACTCGTAGGTGGACAGGCCGGGAAGGCTGATGCTGATGGAGACACCGAGTTCGGCCAGTCTGTCGAGCACCCGCTGGGTGACCGTCTTGCCGTTGGAAAGCAGGGTGACGGTGGGCTTGACGGTTCTTGCCGTCAGGACGCCGTCCACCTCCTCGACAAGCTCCACTTCCCTGTTTCCGGCGTACGAAACCAGTTCAAGGCAGTCCCGGCGAAGAAGGGGCTCGCCACCCGTGAAGCCGAATGAGCTCACACCCAGGAGGCACAGCTTGTCAATAAGGCCCTTCCACTCTTCGGTGTCCATCTCCGGAAGCTTCGGGAAGTCGTCACCGTACTCCCACGGGCACGAGCAGTACCTGCACCGGTGGTTGCACAGATAGGTGAGTTCCAGCACCGCAAGCGACGGAAGGAACGAAGGTGCCGCAACCCTGTTCATTCAATGCCCAGAAGCGTTCTGAGCCTGTCCGTGTAGCCCCGCAGCGGCAATGATGCGTCGTAGGAGTCAGTGTAGCTGAGTTCTCCGCCAATGAAACCCCTGAGGATAAGCAGATCGTGAAGGGTGGCGGCCGTTCTGACGGTATCGCCCTCGGGGTAGGCGATGACAAGAGTGACCCCGCGAGCTGCGTTGCCGGTGTGGCAGACGCTGCAGTAGGTCTCCTCGAGTGTCGCACTGAAAAAACCGTTTCCCTCCAATTCCTCGATGATCCTCCGCATGGGGGGAATGCTCTCAAGAATGAAGTACCCCTCCGGGTATCCGTAGAGGGTTCTCTCTCCGCAGACCGGGCAGACGTAGTCGGCCCGGTTGGGAGTGGCCACCGGCTCGTAGCACATGGCCCCCATTATCTGGTCGGGCACGGGCTCACGCTCGATGCGGGACAGCATCAGTCTGAGCCTTGTCCTGCCGCTCTCCATGATCCTGATGATGTTGAGGGGACCCTTCTGTTCCCTGTGATGCCCGACTCCCAGAGCAACTCCCGCCGCAGACAACGCCACCAGAACAAGGGGGATCCAATACACGGGTAACCTCCTGTCAGGGTTCTTCCATGCCCAGAATCGTTCTAAGCCGGTCAAGGCTGTTCTTCAGTGGAGACCGGGAGTCGTTGCTTTGCGTGTAGCTCAGCTCTCCCCCCAGAAGGCCCTCGATCATCTGAAGGTCGTTAAGGCACACCGGAGTCCTCACGGTATCACCCTCGGCGTAAACCACGAGAAGCCTGACCTCCCCGGTCGAATCACCCGCGGAGCAATGGCTGCAGAAAGTCTCCTCGAGGCTCAGGTCAAAGAACCCGTTCCCAGCCATCCCCTCCACCATCCTCCGCATCGCGGGAAGCTCCCATTGAACGAAGGAGCCTTCGTACTGCCCGAAGAATGTCCGTTCACCGCAGACCGGGCAGACGTACTCCACCCTTGCAGGAAGGGCCACCGGGCTGTAGCACATGGCGCCCATGACGAAATCGGGGGCCTCCTCTCGCTCAACCCTGGAGAGAAGCAGTCTGACCCGTTCCCGGCCTCCGTTGAAAACCCGCAGCGCCCTGAAGGGGGTTTTGTGGTTCAGAACGATCCCGGCGCCCAGGACCGCCCCGGTGGCGGACAGGGCGATAAGTACAACCGTCACCCAGTTCATTCCGCGTTCCCTCCCTGCAGTCCGTCCACACCGAGAAGCGTTCGAAGCCTTGGAACACTGTCCTTCAGGGGGAGCCTGGCGTCGTAGCTGTCAGCGAAAACCAGTTCTCCGCTGACGAACCCGACCAGCATCTGAAGGTCGTGCAGTTCAACCGGGGTACTGACGGTGTCGCCTTCCGTATAGACCAGGTTCAGGATGAACCTGGGATTCCCGGGGTTGAGCGCTCCGGAGCAGTGTGAGCAGAAGGCGGTCTCGTCAAGCACTGCATGAAAAAAGGGGTTCCCGTCCAACTCGGCAATCGCCCTGCGCATGGGCTCGGCCTCGCGATGAAGCATCTCGCCGGTCTCCCCGCCGAACCATGTTCTCTCCCCGCACGCCGGGCAGATGTACTCGACCCGGTCGGGGGCCATGGCCGGCCGGTAGCACATGGCGCCCATGATGAAGTCGGGAGCTTCCTCCCGCTCCACCCTCGAAAGAAGAATCCTCACGCCTTCCCGGCCGCCCCTGAACAGCCGGCTGACGGAGACCGGACCCTTTCCCCCCACAGCAAACCCCCGTCCCACGCCAAACGCCGCTCCGAGTGCGGCGAGAACGATGACGATCCATATCCAGTTCATCGCAACCTCCCCTGTGAGAGGGATACGTCGAAACGGCACGGTGGATTCCGCTGTCCGCCCCGTGCATGTATTATTCAAACACTTCAGCCGGGAGGGAACAGTTCCTTATGAATGCAAGCAAAGGCGCCGAGTTTCTTGTGAGACCTGCGGTTCCTGCCGACCTGCCGGGCCTCGAGGAGATTTCAAGACTCACCTGGGACGGGTTCGACTACCTCGATCAGGTCGCGGGGGACTGGATCGCCGAGGGCAACCTTTTCACGGGCGTGACCGAAGACAGGGTCGTGGCCTGCGCCCGCTTCACGCGGGCACCGGGAAGGATTCTCTGGCTCGAGGGCCTCAGGGTCCACCCCGAGTTCAGGGGAAGGGGGTACGGCAGGATCATCAGCGAATTCATCCTGAAAAGATGCGTCGAGATGGTCGAGGCACGGGAGGCTTCCGGAATAGAGTTCTCGACATACGTCCTCAACGCCGAGAGCCGGGGGCTATCCGAGAGGCAGGGCTTCGGGGTGGCGGAGTGGTTCCACATCCTCTACCGCGAAGGGCTGCCCGCCGACCACTGCAGGGTCTACCCCTACGACCCCGTTCCTGAAGACTTTTCGGTCTACCCCGAGAGGGTTCCGGTGGGCTGGAAATACGCGCGCTGGCGCGAGCCGGATTTTCCGGAATGGTTCAGGAGCGTGGCGCGCGCCTGGCGTACTGAAACCGGAGCGACATTCCTCACCAGCCTCCGGGACGACGAGGCATCGCCGCTTGCTTCGGCGTTCAGCGATGCCGACGGATTCTTCAACGGACTGCGAGCATTCGCGCTCCAGCACGGAAGGACCGACATCGAGCTGTTTCTGCACGATTCGATGAAGGGCATGCTCGCCGCGGCAAAGCAGCACGGCTTCGGTTACTGGGAAAACCCGGACAGTTCCAACGTGCCGGTTTATGAACTGAAGGGAAGGGAATGAAGGCAACTGTTTCCGCCTGCCTTGTTCTGGCCGTGTCGGCCGGGGCGGCAGACATTCAGGACATCAGGGAAATGTACTACCAGGCAAGCGCCGACATCGAAGCGGGGGTGCTTTACACCACTGTTGTGAACATCAACAGCGAAGACATGCCTTTTCCCGCGGTGGGGGTGTTCGGTAAAACCGTGACCTTCTACTGGACTGCGGAACCGTGGAACACCCCGGCGTACGTACTGGTGAAGGCCGTGGTGTCTTCCAGTGTCTCCGCGGTCGAGGAAACGGCCGAATATCTCTACGACTGCGCGGGGGATCTTCGGTTCTGCTTGATCTCGGGAGGTCTCGATCAGGTCGAGCACAGGTTCTACTTCTCCGAAGGGCGTCTTGTGAGGTTCATGGACGGCGATGTCATAAACGATTCACCGGACCAGTCGCTTGGGAACGCCGCTTCAAGGAGTGGGGGGGATCTCCACCAGGCATTCGTTCTCATGCACTGATTCGCACCCGGTTGCTTCTTTCCCCTTTCCATCCGGAAAGGGAACACCCGGAAAGGGAGGGTTCACTGACGGTCACCAGGGATGTCACCGGGTCCGGGTATGGCGAACTGGCTGCGATCCTTACCGAAAGCGCCGCGCGCTTCTCATTGACTCCGGGGCTGGCCGTGGGCAGGACAGGCCGGCTGATCGAGGGCGAGAGGCGCCGGGTCACTGTCCTTTTCCTTGACCTGGTCGGCTTCACCAGCCTCGGTGCGGTTCTTGACCACGAACTGCTCCACGGGCTGACCAGCCGCGTCATGGGGCTGCTCTCCGCAGTGGTTTCGAGCTGCGGCGGCTATGTGGACAAGTTCGAGGGTGACCGGCTGATGGTGCTTTTCGGCGCCAGAACCGCATCCGAGAATGACAGTGCCCGTGCCGTCGCCTGCGCCCTCAAGCTTCTCGGTCTGATCACCGAACTTGCCCCCGTCATGGGCCTTTCCGCGAGGGTCGGCATTTCCTCGGGCCCGGTGACGGTTGCCCCCGATGCCGGCGGGCATCTGACAGCCATCGGTGCACCGGTGAACCTGGCATCCCGTCTGGAGGAGATGGCAGCTCCGGGATCGGCCCTTGTGGATTCGGGCGTGATGCGTGATTGCGGGGGGCTCTTCCTGTGGCGCGACGAGGGTGAGATCGAGGTGAGGGGGCTGAGGGAAACCATCCACGGGTATACGCCGCTCGAACCGGATCCCGCTCACCAGGAAAGATGGCGGGGGCGTTCCTTGTCTTCAGATGCGCGCATGGTGGGCAGAGACACCGAATTCGCTGATCTTTCCGCCATCTGGGAGCGAGGTGCCCGCGGGCAGGCGAGCCCCTTCCTGGTGAGGATAACCGGTGAACCCGGCATCGGAAAATCCCGGCTTCTCCACAGGTTCCTTGCGGAAACCGGAAACGCCTGCATCCTGCACGGTCACACCAACCCGTTCGACCAGCCGCCCCTTCACCTATGGATCGGCCTTTTCCGCGATCACTTCGGCGTGGACGGCAACAGCCGGGAACTGATTGACAATGCGCTTTCAGCTGCTGCCCGAAACTGCCGGAACCCCGATACGGCCCGCAACCTTCTTCAGGTGGCTCCCGTGCTGGCCTCTCTTCTCTGCCGGGAATGGAAGCCCGCCGGGGATGAGGGGGTCGAGGCAGGTGCAAGAAACTCCTCTGCGATACGGATACTCGTCGATGCAATGCTCTCGGCCTCACCTCTGATCATCGCCCTGGAGGACATGCACTGGATGGATGAAGCCTCGCTTCACACCCTGAAACTCGTGCTTTCAGGAAAGGCGAACGAAAACCCTCTGCTGGTTGTCACCACCGAGCGCCCGCAGGGTCTGAGGATCGACCACCCCGCGGCCTCCTCCTTCACAATATCGCTGGATTCGCTGCCAGACCAGGATATTCTGACCCTTGCCCTGCGCATCCTCTCGCCGGAAGGATCCGAAGGCGGCAGGCTCGACGGACGCGCGGGGCTTGTGATCACATGCGGAGCAAGGGGCAACCCCTTCTTCGCCGAGGAGCTTACCCTTGGCCTTCTCGACTCGGGCTGCATAAAGCCCGGGCCGGATGGCGAGTGGACGCTAACGGTTCCTCCCGAGGAAATCGCAGTACCCTCCTCGGTTCAGGCAATGGTTCAGACCCGGATAGACAGGCTCCCCCGCCGGGAGAGGGTTGTGCTGCAGTTCGCCTCGGTGCAGGGAAAGCTGTTTCGGAGCGATGTTCTCGAAGAGTCGGTTCTGGCCCACAATCCCCGGCTCGATGTGCGCGGCTCGATCGGGACCCTGGAAGCAATGGGGTTCCTTTCCCGGGGCGAGGGGGGTGAATCCGCCTTCAGGCATGACCTGGTTCAAAAGGCTGCGTACGAGACCATGCTCCGCCACAACCGGCGGGTTATCCACCGCAGTGTGGCTGAAGTTCTGGAACGCCTGTCCCCCCCTGATCACCCGGCCACAGCCACCGCCCTTTTCCGTCACTGGCGCGGGGCGTGTGACACCGAAAGGGCTCTCGAGTGGGCGCCGGCCGCCATGAGAACTGCGGAGAACGGGGGACAGGGCGAGGAGGCCCTGAGGATCTCGGACTGGATACTGGAATCAACGGGAGGTGAAGCCACAGCGGCCCACTTCCACGCAAGGATGTCCGCCCTGGCGACAAAACAGGCCATCCTTTTCAGGGTCGGCAGGATGGAAGAGGCCACGGGGGTTGTTGAGGAGCTGCTTTCCGCCGGATCTGGAAACCCCCTGTGGGAAGCCGAAGGTCTCAGGGCGAAAGCAATAGGTCTTCACGAGTCGGGCAGCATGGATCAGGTCGAGAGCCTTCTTGAAATGGCGCTTTCGAAGGCGAGGGAAGCCTGTTCGGATGAGCTGGAAGGCAGGATCCTCTGCTCCCTGGCCAATTTTCACAGCGACACGGGACGGCTGGACGACGCGCTGGAGCTTTTCCGGCGCTCCCTGGCCATCCGGGAGAAAATCGGGGACACGGCGAAGACCGGTGTGATATTCAGCAACATGGCCAATCTCTACTCCAGGATGGGCAGCTACGGGATATCCGAGGAGTACTACCGCCGTGCGATCGGGGTCCATCTCGAGAGGGGCGACCGGGTGAGCCTCGGGTACGCAATGAACGGTCTGGCGATCTGCCTCGCCCGGGCGGGCAATCTGGCCGAAGCCGACGGCTGTTTCAGGAATGCCCTCGCGGCTCACACCGATACGGGGAACCGGCGGGAACAGGCCGCGGTTCTCACGAATCTCGGCACGGTGGCCAAGATCCGGGGAGACTATGAAACCTCGCTGGATTTCAGGACACGTTCGCTGGCCATCGCCAGGGAGACGGGAGCCCCCGGTTCGATAGCCATAGCACTGCTCAACATCGGCAATCTCCGCCGGCTGATGGGTCATCCTGAGGAGACTTTCGCCTATTGCGACGAAGCCCTTTCCATCTGCGAAGAGATCAGGGACATGATGAGCGCATGTTTCTGCCTGAGCATCGAGGGGCTGGCCTGCCTAGACATGAACGATACGGAAGGGGCCGCTGAACTCCATGCGAGGGCGACGGCGATAATGGACGAGTATGGCATAAAGCCCGATGTCGTCGACGATTACCATGAACTGCTGAAACGCATGAAGCAGACCGGCCTGAACCCCGTGTGCCCCAGGGGCTGGCAGGATTGAGAGGGGGCGCCCCGGGTGGGCGCCCCCAAACCGGAAGAAGGCCCTATTTCTCGATCAGTTCCACGTTGGCGCGTGGAACGATTGCTCTGCCGCCTTCCTCGAACTCGACTTCGAGAACCCTCACCTTGGCTTCGGAGTCAACCACCTTCAGTTCGGGTGGAAGGGCGGTGACCTTGCCGAGTTTGCCGAAGTGGGGGGCGCGGATGCAGCGTATGAAGCTTCCCAGGTCCATGGCTCCGGCCTGGTGGGTCTGATCCACCTTTTCGATCATGGAGGCCGGGAGGGGAATAACGACTTCGGGACGCATGACGCCCGCACGGATCTGGGTGGCCCCGTTCACGCTGGCCATCATGCCCTCCCTGGACTTGAGAAGGTCGAACGTGCCGTGGGCCATTGTCATGCGGCCGAAGCCCTCGGTAAGGATGAGGGTGATCCCCTTTTTCTCGTGGCCCGTGATGGCCACGCCCAGGTCGTACCCCAGCAGGTCCTTGAGGTCCTTGTCGTCGAAACCTCCCACCACCACGGCCCTGACGCCCTGCGCGATGGCCCTGCGGAGCGTGGCGTTGCTTATGTAGCTTCCGCCCACGAGGATCTTGCCGGCGCATTCCGGCGTTATGCGGTCTGGCATGACCTCCTGGTCGGGGCTGTCGACTATCGTCCTGAGCTCGCCCCTGACCTCTCCGCCTATGCCGAAGATCCCCTGCACGAAGGTGCAGTGAGTGCTTATGACAACGCCTTCCTCGGGCAGCACCTCATCCACGGTGCCGTTCACGTAGGCGTCGATCTGAACGGGAATGGGCGGCTCGCGGAGAACGGCCTGGCCGGTTATCTCGTTGAAGGTCTCGAAGAAGCCGGTGATCGGGGAGCGAACCGTGTTCCTGAAGAATCTTCCGAAAAGCCCCTTGGACTGGGCCAGCACGCCCTTCTCCTCGATGGGGTCGCCCTCCTTCACGTGGAGGAGTTCGTAGATGTCCTGCGAGGGCACGCCGAGGATGTTGGCTATGTTCAGCATCTTGACGTTGCCCGGAAGCTCGGTGCGGGCCACCACTGTGTCGGCGCTTACTATGTCGCCCTTCTTCACCAGCACCTGTCCCTTGAGGGGAAGCCTGCGGGTCTTGAGAATGTCCGCGACCGCTGCCACACGCAAACCCGGAGTGTATGCGAAAGCCATTACCTGCCACCTCCCAGGCTGAGGAAACGCTCAGGATAGGTGTTCAGGGCAGCCGACCACTCCTGCAGCTTCTCCACCCTCTTCACATCGTCTTCGGGAAGGTTGAAGGGCCTGCGGCCCCTTCCGTCCAGCACCAGCCCGACAACGCCGCCCTCGAGGGTTCCCGTCCAGGTCCTTCCGGGGCCTTCGCCCACGTCGAGCCCCTTCGCGGGAACGATTTCCGCGCTGACCTTCTCTCCCGTACCCAGGGGGATCAGTTTCATGACTCCGGAGTTTATGCCCTCGGTCCTTGTCGAGCCGTCGGGCATGGTCATTCTCACCTCGGCCAGCGGGCCTCCCCGCTTCACCGGACCCGCCGGGGCAACGCAGTGTCCGAGCTTTATGAGGCAGTCGTTGTCGAAGACCTCGGTTGCGGCCTGTGGATGGACCTCGCTGAGCACTCCAAGATGGGGCATCATGAAGATCGAGTCGACCGCCAGCATGGTCACGCCCTCCGGAAGGAAGCTGTCGATGAGCATGTGGGCGGTCTGGCACCTGCGGGGAGCGTGGCTCAGAACGCCTCCCGACCCTATGAGAAGGTCGAGAGCCATCATGTCCACCAGGGTTGCGCCCGACGAGCTCTGGTCGAAGGCGTCACCGATGGTCCTTTCCTGGGCGACTCCCTTCAGCCCCACGGCAAGCTCCCTGTGCTGAACCAGCGCAAGCCTCAGGGCCTCGCGTGCTATCGCCTGCTCGATGATGAGCTCCTCAAGCTCCTGCGGGATCGTGGTGGGCCTGATCATCTTGTTGCGGATGCGGTTGCGCAGGTCGGCCTCGTCCATGTGGAACGGAACCCAGCGCATGACGTTCTCCATCCCGGCGCTTGCCAGGACGTTGCTCACCGAGTAGCTCATGCCGAGGTTGGCGCTGACGGTCCGGTTGAACACGGGCTGTCCCTCGCTGTCGAACACACTGAAGACGTCAGTGGTAGCTCCGCCGATATCAACACCCATCACATGGATGTTCAACTGCCCTGCAACCGTCTCGATCAGTTTCCCCACAGCGCCGGGAGTGGGCATGATCGGAACGTTGCGCCATTTCCCGTTCTCGTACAGACCCGTCCACTCCATCAGTTTTGCGTAGCCTGGAGCCTGTGCCATCACGTGCTCCATGAAGAGCTCGTGGATCGTGTCGCGGGCGGGGCTCAGATTCTCCCGTTCAAGCACGGGGCGCAGGTTGTCAACGATCTTGAGCTCGACGGTCTCGCCGAGCTGGTCGGCAACAGCCTTCCTGGCATCCTTGTTGCCGGCGTAGATGACGGGAAGCTTGTAGCCCACACCAAACCTGGGTTTGGGGTCGGCGGCGCGGATGATCTCGGCAAGCTCCACAACATGGTCCATCGTGCCGCCGTCGATACCGCCGGAGAGAAGGATCATGTCGGGGCGAAGGCGGCGGATGTCGGCCACCTTCTCGTGGGGGAGCCTTCCGTCGTTGGAGGCCACCACGTCCATCACTATCGCGCCCGCGCCAAGAGCAGCCCTTTGCGCGCTCTCGCCGGTCATGGATTTAACCACGCCAGCCACCGTCATCTGAAGACCGCCGCCCGCGGAGGATGTGGAGCAGTAAACGTCCACGCCCCTGCCGTCCTCCGAAACCAGGACCCCGTCCTTCTCGTCGTTAAGGAACTGCCTTCCCTCGAGATCCTCGATCTCGCCAACCGCGTTGAGAACGCCCTTTGTCACGTCCTCCGCAGGCGCCTCCACGGTCGTCGGGGCCTCACCGCGGCGTATCAGCCTGTACCGGCCGTCACGCCACTCGATGAGTATCGACTTGGTGGTGGTGCTGCCGCAGTCAGTCGCCAGGATGCTCTTGATTTCCCTCGCGGCCACTGCCGTCCTCCTTCAGTTCGTTGTCCCGCCCGGTTCCGTCCTTGCCGGAGAAAAGCCCGCGGCGTTTCCGGCGTGCCGGCCCCGCCGCTTTCCTCCTGGTGGCATCCCGGGCGTTCTCCTCCTCTATGGCTACTGCAAGCTTCTCGATGTTATCGCGCTCTTCCATCAGGCGAACGAAACGGTAATAGTCCCCGGAAGATACAACAAGCGATACGATGGGGTTCAAAAAAACAAGGGCCTGGCTTCCCAGGAACGACAGTGGTTTCACCATCTCCAGAAGCATGATGGCCGGAACGGTCATCTCCCTTTCAACGATTTTCTTCGCTATCTTTTCGAACAGTTCCGCCGCAGCTTCCGGCGTGTCGTTCTTATAGTCCTCGGGGTTCAACCCTGGTCCGAATAAATTCAAGAACTTCCTTCCTGTTCCCTGAAAACTGCAGTGACAGCCCCCGGAACTTGGCGAGCCTTGTCGGCGTGGGGAAAGGGCTCAGAAGAACACCGTTCCTGTCGGGGATGACACTTTTCACCTGGCTCCAGCCCCTGCTCTCGGTTCCGAAAACCGACTTCTTGCAGGCGCCCTTTTCGTCGAGGGTGTACAGGGCGGGCAGAAACCAGTTCCACATCGCCAGAAAAAGAAGCCCGCACCCGAGAACACCCCACCAGAGGTTCTCCATGAAAAGCGCCGCGGCAAGTGAAGAGACGAGTATCATGGCGACGAGTGCAACGGTGCCCCATGGTCTTTCCCTTGCGGGGTGGGAGGTCCATCGAAGGACCTCCCCGCCCCCGGAAGCTTCAGCGCCGCAGGTCAGGATTCCTCCCGCGGTTCGACAACGACAAGTTCCTTGGCGGCCTTGACCTCGTCAAGTCTGAGCACCGGCGTGTTCACCGGGGCGTCAGTGAGAAGGTGGGGCTTCTCCCGGGCTTCCCTGGCGATGGCGATGAGCGCTTCGGCGAACTCGTCGATACTCTCCATCGTTTCGGTTTCGGTCGGCTCCATCATGAGGGCTTCCTTCACTATGAGAGGAAAGTAGACCGTGGGAGCATGGAAACCGTAATCAAGCAGCCTCTTGGCCACATCGAGCGTCTTCAGGCCGAGCCCGGCCATCTCGGGGCCGCCCGCCACGAATTCGTGCATGCAGGGGCCGTTGTCGAAGGGAACGGGATAATGCCCCCTGAGCCTCGCCTTCAGGTAGTTGGCGTTCACCACAGCGCCCTCGGTGACCTCGCGCAACCCCGCGGCGCCAAGCGTCATGATGTACGCGTAGGCCCTGTAGAGAACGCCGACGTTGCCGTGGAAGGCCATGAGCCTGCCGAATGACGTGTTGCCCATGCCGGAGAGGGCGTAGCCGTCATTGTTCTTCACGACGACGGGGTTGGGAAGGTATGGCTCGAGCCTTTCGTTGCAGCACACCGGTCCAGAACCCGGACCCCCACCCCCGTGCGGGGTGCTGAAGGTCTTGTGAAGGTTGAGGTGGCAGACGTCGAAGCCCATGTCACCGGGACGGGCAACACCCAGCATGGCGTTCATGTTGGCGCCGTCCATGTAGTTGAGACCGCCGGCCCTGTGAACGGCCTCGGTGATCTCGAGTATGTTGCTGTCGAACAGGCCGAGGGTGTTGGGGTTGGTCAGCATCAGAGCGGCGGTGTCGGGGCCGACCTTCGCCTTCACGTCTTCAACGTCGACCATTCCGTGATCGTTGGATTTCACGGGCACGACCTTCATCCCGGCCATGGTGCTCGTGGCAGGGTTCGTGCCGTGGGCGCTGTCGGGCATGAGCACCTTGTCCCGGCCCGGTTCCCCGGCGGCGAGGTGTGCGCTTCTGATTAGCATGAGGCCGGTGAACTCGCCCTGGGCGCCGGCGGCAGGCTGAAGGGTCACGCCGCTGAAGCCGGTTATCTCGCAAAGGCATGTTCCCAGGGCGTGCATGAGCTCTAGCGTGCCCTGTACGGTGTGGTCGGGCGAGAGCGGATGCAGAGCCGCGAGCCCGGGTATCCTGGCAAGGGCTTCGTGAAGCCTGGGGTTGTACTTCATGGTGCACGACCCCAGCGGATAGATGCCCTTCTCGATGTTGTAGTTCCTGTTGGAAAGCCTTACGAAATGCCTCATGACCTGTCCCTCGGTGACCTGGGGCAGACCTATCTCACCGGTTCTGGCCAGATCATTGGGGATCTCGGTCTCCGGGACGTCGCACTCGGGCAGCGAAACACCGATCCTGCCCGGACAACTGATGGCAAAAAGCGTCTTCTCCATCAGCGCACCTCCCCGCATGCCTTCGAGAAAGCTCCGATGAAGGCATCCATCTCTTCCCTGGTCCTCTTCTCCGTGACTGCGAAAAGCATGGCGTCGTTGCCCAGACCCGGGACGGGAAGGCCCGGGAGGAACCCGGCGGACAGGAGCCTGTCCTCGAATTCGAAGGCGTCGCCGGGTAGCCTCAGCGCAAACTCCCTTACGAAGGGTGCGCTGAATATCCGCCTGGCCCCGGCCTTTACGAGACCGGCCTCGAGGTAGTGCGCCTTGTGATGGCACTGCCGGGCTATCTCCCTGAACCCGGCCTCGCCGGTGAGTGAGAGGTAGACGGCGTTGGCGAGTGCCATGAGGGCCTGGTTGGTGCAGATGTTGCTTGTCGCCTTCTCGCGGCGGATGTGCTGCTCGCGGGTCTGAAGTGTCATGACGTAACCGGTGTTGCCGGCCCTGTCTTCGGTGCGGCCGATGATCCGGCCCGGCATCTTGCGAAGGTGTGCCGTGGAAGTTGCAAGAAAGCCCGCGTACGGACCGCCGAAGCCCATCGGTATCCCGAGGGGTTGCCCGTCGCCCACCACAATGTCTGCGCCGAGCGCGCCGGGTGCCTGGATGACGCCAAGACTTATGGGGTCGGCAACGACTACAAGAAGTGCATTGTTGGCGCGGGCTGTCTCCGATGCAAGGGCGATGTTCTCGACCAGGCCGAAGTAGTTGGGGCTCTGAACCACCATTGCGGCCGCGCCACCCTGAATGAGGGTGCGGACGGCTCCAGGGTCGAGAAGGCCGTCGGGGCCGAAGGGGATCTCGTTGATCTGAAAACCGCCGGGGACGAGGTAGGTTTCGATGACTTCGCGGTACGACGGATTGAGGCTGCCGGCAACAAGCACCCTGTTCACTCCCGTGACCCGCATGGCCATCAGGGCGGCTTCCGCGGTTGCGCTTGCCCCGTCATACATTCCGGCATTGGCGGCCTCGGTTCCGCAGAGCCGGGCGATCATGGTCTGGTATTCGAAAATGGCCTGCAGCGTGCCCTGGCTTACCTCGGCCTGGTACGGGGTGTACGCAGTAAAGAACTCGCTGCGGGTGAGGATGCTGTCTACCGCAGCCGGAATGAAGTGATCGTAGGAACCCGCGCCCCTGAAACACACCAGCTCGTGTGAGGTATTGCTTTTCGCGAGCCGTGCGTATTCCCGGACGAGTTCCATCTCCGACATGGCCGGTGGAAGGTTGAGAAGACCCCTCATCCGGACTTTTTCGGGAACGGGAGTGAAAAGGTCTTCAACCCTTTTCACGCCGATCTCTGTCAGCATCCGGTCTCTCAGGGTCCTGCAGTTTGGGACGAACCTGTTCATTTGTCGCCGCTACTCCCCGGCAAGGGTGCGGTACTGGTCCGGGGAGAGCAACTCGTCGTACTGGGCCGGATCAACCGCCCTGATTACGACAAGCCAGCCTTCGCCGTAGGGGTCTTCGTTCACAAGACCGGGATTGCCGTCGAGTTCGCCGTTCACTTTCACGACCTTGCCGTCGAGGGGGGCGTAGAAGTCCTCGGCGGTTTTGACGGCCTCGATGGCGCCAAGGGCTTCTCCGCGGACCGCCTGGGCTCCCTGTGCGGGAAGTTCGACCATCACGATCTCACCCATTTCGTGCTGGGCGTGATCGGTGATGCCCATGATGTAGTCTTCGCCGTCCTTCTTCACCCACTCGTGGCTCTCGGTGTAGCGGATACCTTCGTCGATTCTGCTCATTTGATCATCTCCCGGTTCAAATGCTCGTCAGCTTTTCCTGCTGCCGCCGCTGTAAAAGGGAATACCAACGACCTTGACGGGGATCCTCTTCCCCCTGACTTCCGCTTCCATCTCGGTGCCGTTCTTCCTGACCCCGTACTCGACAAGCCCGAGGCAGACGCCCGTGTTCAGCGCGGGGGCGATACTTCCGCTGGTTACGGTGCCGACCTGCCTGTCACCCTGAAAGAGGGGCGTTCCGTGACGGGGAAAACCCTTTCCGGTGACCGAGAGACCAACGAGGTTGCGGGCGGGTTTCTCGTCCCTCTGTCTCTCGAGTATCTCCCTCCCTATGAAGTCCTTCGGGGTCTTCAGTTTGACGACCCATCCCAGTTTGGCCTCGATTGGTGTGACGCTGTGGTCTATGTCGTTTCCGTAAAGGGGGTAGCCCACCTCGAGCCTGAGGGTATCCCGGGCTCCAAGACCGACGGGAACGATCCCGAACTCCCTGCCGGCTTCCATTACCCCGTCCCATACCGCTTCGGCATCGCGGGAGTTCGTGTATATCTCGAACCCGTCCTCGCCGGTGTATCCGGTTCTTGCGATGAGGGCGGGCACTCCCGCGAACGTCCCCGTGAGGTGTTCGTAGTAGCCGACACCGTCAAGCGGGGCGTCGGTGAGTTTCGCGGCCACGGCCTGGGAATTCGGCCCCTGAATGGCCACCAGGGCTGTTTCGTCGCTCTCGTCCGTTATCGACACGTCGAACCCGGTCATGTGGCTTTCCACCCAGGCCCAGTCCTTCTCGATGTTGGATGCGTTGACCACCATGAGGTATTCCTGCCCGGATATCCTGTAGACTATCAGGTCGTCGACGATCCCGCCGTCGGGGTAGCACATGGTGCTGTAGTACGCCTTGCCCGGCTGAACCTCGGCGTCGTTCGTCAAAAGGTGATCAAGAAAGGCCGTGGCTCCAGCGCCCCTGACCCTGAACTCGCCCATGTGGCTGAGGTCGAACGCGCCAACGGACCTTCTGACGGCCATGTGCTCACCTGTCACCCCGTCGTACCTGATGGGCATCAGATAACCGGCGAAGGGCTGAATATCGGCACCCAGAGCCATGTGCTTTGCAAAGAGGGGAGTTTTCTTCTCCATGGGCCATACCCTTCTGTTCGAGCGGATGGAACGGTGCTGAACCGTCCCGAAAGAAAAGAAAAAAACACACGCAAATGTATTCAACAAACCCGGATTACGCAACGGTTGACCTGATTCGCGGCGGCTCCGTATCATTCCGCGGGGCAGGACGAAGGGGGGACGGTACCCATGCGATGCGTGATCTCAAGGCGGGCTATGGGAAGGATCAGCCGCGAAACCGGCGACCCCTCCGTCAGGGAGGCATTGATATCCGAGGCATGGCTCAGGAAATGGCTGTCACTCCGGGGAGTGCCTTGCTGGACGGCACCGTCGCTGCCCGGAACACCTCACAGGTACGGCCTGGTCACCCGGGACGGCACGAGGATACTTGTCGTTCCGCGTCTGGCGCCTTCAACGCTGGATGACGCCACAGGAGCACGCTGCAGCGTCACGGCCGTGGTGAACCCCGTCCCGGGGACCGGAGAGGGGGATTTTCAGGGCTGGCTGACGCTTGCCGGACTTCAGGGATCCCGGTCCGTTCCAGACCTGAACCCTCCGGATGAGCTGCCGGGGTTCCTCGGTGTTCCCCGGCACTATGCCGTCGCGTATATTGAGGGCAGCATCAGGCTGTTCGTTGCAGGAGAACCCGAACCTCCCGCAAAGGGTCTTGAGGGTGTCTGGACATACTCTCCGCGTCCGCGGTCAAAGGCGGGGGAATTGCATGCCGAGCATTGATATCGAACGCGATGCCGATGGGGATTCCCCACAGGACGGGTTCACCCGCGAGCTTCTGAACTCGGACACCGAAGGTGTCGTGCTGTGCGACGGCAACCACACCATCGTCGCAGTGAACGGCATGTTCCAGAAAATGTTCGGCTACCCGGAGAAGGATGCCCTGGGAAAGTGCATCGACAGCCTCATAGTCCCCCCCCAGCTCGCGCTGGAGGCGGCTGAGATAACGGTATCCGTTTCCGGGGGGAGACCGGTATCGATGGAAACCGTCAGGACCAGATCGGACGGTTCACCGCTTTCCGTCTCGGTTCTGGCGTCCAGATGCTCCACCTCATGGGAACGTTGTTCCTACTATGCCATATACCGGATCCTGACCCGTCAGGAGGGACGCAGACGAAGGAAGGGAGAGAACACCGATTCGGGCTTCCTCACCTCCCTGTTCCAGGACGCCGAAGAACCGGGGCTGTTCACCGACGCCGGCAACAGGGTGACCGCCGTCAACCACTCCTTCTGCAGGCAGTTCGGCTGGAAACCCGAGGAACTCCTGAACGAAACCGTGACCGACGTGCTTGTCCCGCCCGACCTTCATGCCGGGGAATCGCGGGTGCTCGAAAGGATAGCCACCGGAACCATCGTCAAGGCAGACACCGCTGTCCTTGACGCCTACGGAGCCAGGCGCCGTACCGGCATGCTGGCGGTTCCTGTTTCTCTTTCTGACGGAACGATGGGCACTTACAGGGCCTACAACCCGACCGATCTGCCCACGGCCGAATTCATGGCGGTCAAGGGCCGTAACCGCTTCCAGCCCCCTCCCTTCAAACACCTCCCAGGGCTTTTCTTCAGGGTCCGGAACGACTCGTGCCGAACCATCGATTTCCTCAGCCGCCCCACCACCGCCGAAGGCCGGAATGATCTCCTCCCTGTCGAGAACGGGCTTTCGACAGGTGTTCACGCGGAAGATTCGGGCAACCTCCGGTCGGTGCTTCAGGAATCCATGGAAACCGGCAGGCCATACCAGGTGACGTACCGGGTCAACACGGCTTCCGGGGAACGCTGGGTGCTTGAGCAGGGGTGCCCCGACGACGACAGGCTTGGCTTCGAGGGCTACATCGTAGACATAACGGCTTCAAAGAGGGTGGAGGAGATGGTCGCCAAGGCCCGGAAGCGCCTCGAAGACCTTCACGGAATAGCGAGCCTCCTTCAGAGAAGCGCCACCGAGTCGGAGATACACAGGATATGCTCAGAAGCCGCGTGCACCCTTCTCGACGCGGACTGCGGAATGGTCCTGACCTGTCACGACGGAGCCGTGCAGATCTCCCACAGGGCCAGAACCTCAAACTTCCCCTGTCCGGAGAACTGCTACCGGGACCTGGCCGTCATGGTGATGGAAACCGGCAAGCAGATGTCGTTCAACAGCCGTGACACGCACATCACGAACTGCTCGTTCGCCCGGAACGGAATCTGCAGGCCGCTCACGGAGAGATCGGTTTTTCTTGCCCTTTCCCACCGCGACGATGCCTTCACGGAATCCCTCGTGGGGATCACCGACCTGCTGCTGGGGTACGCCGAACAGTCTCTCCGCAGGATCGCGCTTCAGCGAAGACTGATAGACCAGGCGATCCACGACCCCCTGACGGGCACCTTCAACCGAAACCACTTCAACAGGCTCGTGGAACTGGAAGAGAACAGGGCCCGCCGGGACGGAACGACCCTGGGCTTCATCATGGTGGACGTGGACAACTTCAAGGCGATCAACGACACAAGGGGCCACCAGACCGGCGACACGGTTCTGCGTGAGGTTGCCGCGGTGCTCCAGAGGGCTGTGCGCAAGGCCGACGCCGTGATCCGCTACGGCGGTGACGAATTCCTCATCATCCTTTCCAGGGTTGACTCCATGACGGAGATGGTCGAGGCCAGGATCCGCAAAATGCTTGGCAGGGAAGTCTTTCCCGGTTTCAGGGTAACGGTTTCGATGGGGCACTCACAGTGGGAACCGGGCCTCGGGTCATCGATAGACGAGGCCATCTCCCGGGCGGACCGGATGATGTACGAGGAGAAACGCAGAAGGCTGACCACCTGAGGGATCGCTCACTCCGGCGGGATCACCGCCACCATTCCTTCGTGCGATGCGATGGTTCCGGGAATGACGGTCGAGGGATCGGTGCTTCTGCCCAGCAGGACGACCCTGACCGGCACCCCTTCGGGAGCGGGTGGCATCCTCAGGGCGTAAATCCCGTCCATGCCCACCATGAAGCCATGTTTGTCAAGGCTGTTGGCGATCCCGGTCAGCACGGGCCACATGCCCGGAGTCCGCAGTACGAGCGAGTTGTACGCTTCGGGCTGGCCCGAAAGCCAGGAAAGCATCTGACCTGACAGCTCCCGCACAGCCGCGTCGTTGCCGCCGGTCTGTTCTGCGGGGGGTGCGATGTAGCCTCCCGCACCTGCCGTTGCCAGCACGGATGTGTAAAGCGCCAGGACCGAGGCGAAGGCGGCTGCAGACCTTCGGGCAGTGACGCCCCACTCCCTGCACTGGAGGAGCGAGAGCAGGATCGCTCCGATCGAAAGGGGCGAAAGTACACGCATCCACTCGAAAAGGTAGACCAGCATCTCCCCCCTGATCTGCGTGCCGGAATACAGCGAAGCTCCATGAAGGATCAGGCAGAGAAGCGAGAGTGATGCGGCAAAACGCCCGTCCCGCCTCTTTCTCATGGCAAGGAACGCCAGGGCCAGCAGAACCGTCCGAATGACGGGCAGGACCGTCACTGCTGCATCGAGGGCTCCCAGCCCGTGAAGGGGCGCGCGAAGCAGGTCGAGTTCGAAACCCGTCACTGCGAGGCTCCAGTCGTGATAGACCCGGGAGAGACCGTGTTCGGGGAGTGTTTCGGTCATGAAGACCACGATGCGGGTGATGTTCCCCTGGGGAGCCGAGGCGAACTCCTCATAGATGGGAGGCGCCCAGAGAAGAAGAAGCAGAACTGCCGGCAGCAGCCGTTTGACCCGGGTGGCGGCTGCTTCGGGGCGGCGGCTGCACGCAATCCCGTGGAATCGTCGAAGCGCCAGCGCCGCAACTCCCGTCATAACGATTGCCGGTATGGAGCCCATGTGGGTCTGGGCGGCGAAGGAACCCGCGACAACTGCGGGCAGGACGAAACCCGGGCAGCGTGAACCGAAGGCGGCCGTGCAGGTGAAGAAGAAGAGCAGTGGAAGGGCGATCACCAGGGGGTTCCATTCCGAGAGCCACAGGGCCGGGCCCGTCACCGCAAGGAAGCTTCCCAGTACGGCGCTGAAGATCAGTGCGCCGCCGGGAGGTGCGCAACGCCTCAGAGCGGAGCGGACTCCGAGCAGTGACAACCCTCCCAAAATGGCCGTGGTCATGACAAAACTGGAGGACCTCCACTGGAAGATGGCGTAGAGCGGGAACCGCAAAAGAAAGTAAAGGGGTCCGGGATGGAAGAAGATGAAACGGGAATAGGGGCCGAGAAGGATACGGTGCGTGAAAAGCCACCGGGTTGATATCTCGAGCAGGGAAGCGTCGCCCGAGGACGGGTTGTCGGGCACGCCGCGGGCCAGGACGGATGCGACGACCACAATGAATGGAAGAACGGGCAAAAATTCGGGAAGCGTTGAGAGGAGCCGTCCGATGTGCCTGCCCCGAACCTTCAAAAGCGCCCGCCTCCCTGGGTTGCTGCCCGGATTATACGCCGGACGGCCGGTTCAGGGGAAGATGTTCAGGGTCTGACCGTCGGTTTCAAATCTGACGGTTCCGTTCAGATCGGTCCTGTAAACGGTAGCTCCGGAAGCGGAAAGCCTGCCGAGGAGTTCAGGGTGAGGGTGACCGTACGGATTGCCGGCCCCCACCTCTATGACACCGTACTGGGGCTGTACTGCCTCGAGCCACGGGTAACCGGTGGCGTCACTCGATCCGTGGTGGCCCACCTTCAGAACACAGGCCGTGAGCTCGGACGGGCTGAATGCCGACAAGACACTCTCCTCGCCGCCTTCGGTCTCCAGGTCGCCCGCGAGAAGGAACCTCACCCCGCCGAAAGACAGCATCAGCACGATGGAGGCGTTGTTCATCGATCCGCTTCCAAGGCTGCTCGTGGGGTGAAGCACCCTCACGGTCAGCTCCTGACCCCAGTCCAGCGTCATGCCCCTCCGGGCGACGGTGTACTGGGCACCGCAAGCGTCGACTTCATCCAGGAACTGCTCGTAAAGGTCGCTTGACTCTCCCGGCCAGCCGCAATCCCAGACCCTGTCGACGGGGACCGTGCCCAGAATGTCGACAAGGCCGCCAATGTGGTCGGAGTGCGGGTGGGTCGCCACGATGCCGTCGAGATGGGTCACGCCCAGACTGTCGAGCAGGGGGATGATGACGTCGGTTCCACAACTCCACTGCGGCACCGAGCTTCCGCCGTCGATCAGGTAGTTCCTCCCGCCGGGGGTCCTCACCAGGATCGCGTCTCCGGAAAGGCTTCCCCACGTGGGGTCGATGAAGAACACGTTCAACACGGGGTCGGGCTCGGGGATGAATACCCCGACCTCGTTGCTCCAGGCTTTCAATCCCGATTCGTTCCGGGTTTCGAGGGCGTAGTACGAGTGTTGACCCGGGATTGCGGTCGTGTCCGTGAAGACCATGGACAGCACGTCCATGCCAAAAAAGACGGCAACCGCCTGGGAAGGGTTTCCCTCGATTCCGGGGTTGACGGACCTCCATAGAGTGTAGGATTCGAAGTCGGGGTCGGGGCACTGGCTCCAGCTCAGGTAGACCGCGCCGCCCTCCTGAACGGTTGCGGCAAGCCCCGATGGGGTGGGGGGAAGCACTCCCGCAGGATCGCTGCCGCAACCTAAGATCAGAAGAAAGGGCAGCAGGACGGCCAGTCGTATCATCTCACCGCTTCCCTGTACACCACCGCGCCGTCGCCGAGCGAGATCTCGAGGAACCGGCGGCATGCTTCCTTCTGGGAATCACCGAGCTGAAGCCTCCAATCGGGGTTCTCCCCCACCAGGAGAAACTCGTCGGCCGCCAGGATGTTCTGCAGTACCGGGGGTTCGAGGCTGAACAGGGCCTGGAACCTGTAGGGATCGACGGGGCCCGGCCCGTTGTCGGCAAGCTCAAGGGCATGCTCACGATAGAATGACACCGAAGCCCTGTCTCCGATCATCCTGATGAAATCAGTTCCGGTGATCACCGGCAGGACCGTCTGGTCCGGCGGTATCACCCCGGCCCACACCGGGCCGTGAACGGTGCCTTCGAACCTTATCCTGGCCGAGGGCTGACCTTCGCTGTTCCAGATCACCTCGGGCTGGAACACGAGGCTCATGCCATCGGTCTCGAGGGATATGCCCCCAAGGATGAACGTCGTAGTTTCCGCAGGGTCATCCCTGATGACTGCGACCGACGCGCCCCCGGGAAGCTCGATCACACGGCTTTCCGAACCCTGCCCTGGTCCGGGTGTCGCAGTTCCGGGAGAGCTGCAGCCGAGAACGGAAAGCGCGGCGAGGATGGCTGATGCTTTTCCTGTCATGCTCAATGCCTCCGGTGGATGTCTGTGGGGGTTGATTCGTCGCTGTTCATCCTGCCCCACTGAAGAAGGTAAAGGTTGTAGTAAATACCCCTCTTTGCCAGAAGCTCCTGGTGGCTGCCCCTTTCCAGTATCCTGCCGTTGTCGAACACGAGAATGTTTCCGCACTGCTGCACCGTGCTCAACCGGTGCGCCACGATGAGGCTCGTGCGGCCCCTCATGAGAACCTCGATGGCTCTCTGGATGAGTTTCTCGGTCGAGGGGTCAACGTTGCTCGTGGCCTCGTCAAGCACCAGTATCTTCGGATCGTGGACGAGCGCCCTGGCGAAACAGATCAGCTGTTTCTGGCCCGTGGAAAGCGTGGCCCCCCGTTCGGCCATGACCGTATCGTAACCGTCGGGAAGCCTCTCGATGAAATCGGCGGCCTGGACCATCTCCGCCGCTTCCCTGATCCGGTCGAGGCCGATGTCCGATCCCAGCCTGATGTTGTCAGCCACGCTGCGGCTGAAGATGAAGGCGTCCTGGAGGACGATGGCGATGTTCTTCCTGAGCGTCTCCACCGAGTGCTTTCCGATCTCCACGCCATCGAGCAGGATACTGCCCCGGTTCACATCCCAGAACCTTGTGAGAAGGCTGATGACCGAAGTCTTTCCAGCGCCGGTGGGACCAACCAGCGCCACGCTCTCGCCCGGTACGACCGTGAAGCTCACATTCCTCAGGACGGACTGGTCGGGATTGTAGCCGAAGGTGACGTCCCTGAACTCGACAAGACCCGCTAGAGGGCGCGGAGGTTCGGCGTCGGGCGCGTCGACGATCGCGGGAACGGTGTCGAGTATGCCGAAAACCCTCTCACTGGCTGCCATTGCGCTCTGCATGATGTTGTATTTCTCGCTCATGTCCTGCAGGGGGCGGAACATCTGACGAACGTAGCTGAGGAATGCCACAAGGGCTCCGAGCGTGAGCGCGCCCTGCATGACGCTCAACCCGCCGTAGACAAGCACTATGGTAGTTCCGAGCTGGGCTATGACCTCGATCATCGGCCGGAACACCCCGAACACGACGAGCTGTTTCATGTTGGACTGGAAGTACTTGTCATTGGTGTCGAGGAACTGGTCCCTGCGGGCCTTCTCCTGGCGGAAAACCTGAACCACTTTCACACCGCTCAGGTCTTCGGCCAGATGGGAATTGAGCTTCGCCAGGTACTTTCTCACATCACGGTAAGCCTTCCTGGTCATTCTTCTGAAGAAGATGCTGACCAGCGTGAAAAGCGGCATCACGAGAAGTGAGAGCAGGGCCAGCCGCCAGTTCATGAAGAAAAGGATGGCGGCGGTGCCGAAAAGCAGGAGAACGTCCTTGAAGAAATTCACGAGGACCGAGCTGAACATCTCGTTGAGCGCCTCGATGTCGTTGGCCACCCGCGTCACGAGGCGCCCCGTGGGGTTTCCCGTGAAGAAGTCGAGGCTGAGCGTCTGGATGTGCTTGAAAAGCCTGCTGCGAAGGTCGTACATCGCCCTCTGGCCGGCAATGACGAGTGTCATCATGTGACCGTACCCGCACACCAGGCTGATGAGGATAAGCCCGCCCAGTATCCAGGTTAGCCGGGCTATGCCCTTGAGGTCGTCGCCCCGGAGGTCGAACAGCACGCGGGGAGGAACCCGGCGGAGGTCGGTTTCCCTCACCAGCCACCATTGTCCGCTGATGAAGCCCGCGTCACCCGTGAAGTCGGCGGAATCGAAGATGTAATAGGTCTCCGGAAGAAGCCTGATGTCGCCCCGCACATCATTGGAGACGTCGGGATCGAGGCCGTCGAGTGCCGCCTTTTTCACAAGCACCGTGTCGGGGCTGATCCTTATAAAATCATCGGGGGCGGAGCCCAGCGCGGCCACGCTGTCGCACGCCTCGGGCTCGGCCGTGTAGACCTGGTAAAGCTTGGCCAGGTACCTGTCGATGGCGGTCTTGGTAAGGTAGGGAAGAAGAAGGTCGACCGCGGACGATACCAGCATGAACAGAAGGGCCAGAAAAACGAGCTTTTTGTGTGGTTTCACGTAGCGCATGAGGCGCTTCACCATGGCGCCGTCGTAGGCCTTGCCCTCCATCGCGTCGTCAACGAAAGGGTTTCCGTGTGGCGGCATCAGTCGTCACCCCCCCCGGAGGTCTTCTGGGCCTCGGCCTCGAGCTGCTGCATCCTGTAAAGCTCGGTGTAGAAACCGTCCTTCGAGAGAAGCTGTTCGTGGGTTCCCTTTTCCACGATCCTTCCCCGCTCCATCACCAGAACCATGTCGGCGTGCTGCACGGTGCTTATCCTGTGTGATATGATGATGGTCGTTATGTTGCTGGTCTTCCGCTTGACGGCCTTCAGTATCACGTCCTCAGTCTCGGTGTCGACCGCGCTGAGGCTGTCGTCAAGAACCAGGATCCCGGGGTTCGTGGCCAGAGCCCTGGCAATTGCCACACGCTGCTTCTGGCCGCCCGAGAGCGTTACTCCCCGTTCCCCGACCACGGTTTCGAATCCCTGGGGGAAACCCATTATCTCGGAAGCTATGTCAACGGTTTCGGCAAGTTCGCGGATCCTCTCCGGCGGAAGGGGTCCCGCTCCGAACGAGATGTTCTCGCCTATCGTCATGGCGAAAAGGAAAGTCTCCTGCGGAACGTAGCCGAAAAGCCCCCTGAGGTTGTGGAGCTTGAGGTCGGCCACATCCCTGCCCCCCACGAATACCGTTCCCCGCGGGGGATCGTAGAGCCGCATCAGAAGCTCCACCAGGGTTGTCTTTCCGCTTCCCGTGCGCCCGACTATGCCAAGTGTCCTGCCGCTTTCGAGCGAAAAAGCCACTTCCTCCAGAACGTTGGTGCCCGTTTCAGGGTAGGCGAAGGTGAGGTTGCGCACCTCGATGACTGGTTCGGGGACGGCTGGGTCGCTGCCGTCGCTTATCGACGGGACGGTGTTGATTATTCGCATGAGCCTGGCCATGCTTGCAGCACCCCTCTGAAGCATGTTCACAACGAAGCCGATGGCCATCATGGGCCAGGTGAGCATTGCGAGGTAGCTTGAAAAGGCCACGAACTGTCCCAGACTGATGGAACCGCCGATCACCATCCGGCCCCCGGCCGCAAGCAGGATGGCGTTCCCCGCCAGGGCCAGTGTCGCCACCAGGGGCTGAAAGAAGCCCCAGACCCTTGCAAGGTGGATGTTCTGGTCCATGTTCAGCCTGGCCTTTGCATCGAACAGACCGTTCTCGGACTCCTCGTCGCCGTAGGCCTTGACCACCCTGATGCCGCTGAAAGCTTCCTGGGCCTTGTCGGAAAGCTCGCTGAACGCCATCTGGACCTTGTCGAACCTGTCGTGGATCATTCCCGAGAAGCGGGTGACCATCAGGGCGATGAGGGGCAGCGGGATCATGGTGACAAGGGTGAGCTTCCAGTCGATGGTGATGAGCATGATAATGCTGGCGGCGCTCATGAAGATGGCGTCGAAGCTCGCGATGGTGGCCATTCCGCACGCCATGCGTACCGCGTTGATGTCGTTGGTGGCATGGGCCATCACGTCGCCAACCTTTGTCTTGTCGAAGTAGTCGGCGGGGAGCGCCTGAAGGTGAGTGTAGAACTCGCTTCGAAGGTCGCGGTCTATCCTGTGGCTCGCCCCCACGATGAACCACCGCCAGAAGAACCTGCAGACGGCCATGCCCAGGGAAACCGCGACAACGGCCAGCCCCATCTTCCAGATGAAGCCGCTGGTCACGTCGCCCGAGGCAAGGGCGTCTATAACCCTGCGGAAGATCAGCGGCACCACGAGCTGAAGGCCGTCGACCCCCACCAGGGCAAGAATGCCCAGAAACAGCGCTTTCTTATGCTTGAGTATCCTGCCGTAGATAAGCTTCAGGCTTGTTCTGTCGGCTTTCTTCTCACGGGCGCGGGACATGGGAAAACCTCATTCCATGGCGGGGACTGGATGCGGGAATATGACGCCCGGCATGGCTTTCCTGCAAGGTTGAAGGGGCTTGTCGGATGCCGTGCGACACGTCCTGATGAAGCCTTCGAAACGTCAGCGGCAGATAGTTGCGGGATGCGTCCCTCTACTCCACCGGAAGCCCAGGACACAAAGCGATCTCGTCGGGGCGGGTCTTCATTCTTGCCGCGGCGTTCCTCAGGGCGCCCCGCAGGCCCTCCTCCACCACGGGGTGGTAGAAGGGCATGCGCAGCGCTCCCGAAACCGTGAGCTTCTGCTGGATCGCCCACGCGAGAAGATGGGCGATATGCTCGCCGTGCGGGGCCACCATCTCCGAGCCCAGAATCAGTCCGGTATCGGCGTCGGCGTAAACCCTGAGAAGCCCGTGGTTTTCGGCGGCGGTTACCGCTCTGCCCTGAGCGCCGAAGTCAGCCTCGCCGACAGCGGTTCTCTCCTTCGAAATCTCGCCGTAACGCATGCCGGCCACTGCTATGTCTGGGCTGGTGAAAACTATCCCCAGCCTGGCCCTCCGACAGTACTCCCGGGGGGTTTCCTCGAAGGCGTTCCTTCCCGCGATGAAGCCGTCGTCAGCTGCTTCGTGAAGCACGGGCGCCCTTCCGTTGGCGTCTCCCGCCAGGAACACCCTGAGGTTTTCCACCTGCATAGTAAGCGGGTTGACCCGCGGAAGTCCCCGCCCATCCAGGGGAACACCCAGGTTCCCAAGCCCAAGTCCGGCGATGTTGGGTTTTCTTCCCACCGCCACCAGTATCTTCTGGAAAGGTTTGCCTCCGACTGCGACCAGTTCACCGGCCTGTTCGATCTGAACGGCTGTTTCCAGGTGGATTGGGAACTCCCGGCCGAGGATCTCGACCGCCCGTTCCGAAACGAGGGGATCGGTCATGCCGGCGATAGTGGGAGCGGCGTCGAATCCCTCCACCCTCACCCCAAGCCGGCTCATGGCCTGGGCCATCTCGAGGCCTATGGCGCCCAGACCGATCACGGCAAGGCTTTCGGGAAGCTCTTCGATCTCGAAGAGCGTGTCGCTTGTCAGCAGATGGTCTGAGAACCGCATCCAGGGGGCGGGGATCACGGGTGTGGAGCCGGGGGCAATAATCAGGTTCCTGGCCCGTATCCTTCTGCCGTTCACCTCGACAAGGCCGGGTTCGAGGATGACCGCCCTACCGGCGATGTTCTTCTCACCCAGGCCGTCGGTCGATTCAAGGACGCCCTTCACGAACCGGTCCCGAAGCCTTCTCACCCTCTCCATGACCCTGCTGCCCACAACCTCGGGCGGTTCGGACGCTTTCATGCCCATCTCCCCGTGGAGAAGGGTCTTGTGGCGGATTCCGGCGGCCTCGATCAGGGCCTTCGATGGCATGCACCCAACCCTGGCACAGGTTGTTCCGTAGGGGCCTTCATTGATTATCACGAAGTCACCGGTGCGCTTCCGAACCTGGGAAAGCGCTGTGAGTCCGGCAGTCCCGGCGCCTATGATCACGACTTCCCTGTTTTCCATCACAGCCCCTCCCGAACCTCTGTGACCATTATCCTGGGCAGTTCCTCCCGAACCGACCACCCCTCGTGTGAAAGCACTCCCAGAACCCCGGCACGGGTGGCGCCACCCGCAATGAGCCTGCGCGCCCTGTCTCCCACAAGCGCGTATGCCCCCCCTGTAAGGCTGTCGGTGAGTACGACGGTTTCCGACCGGGTGCCGGGAAAGAGGACCTCGATGCGTCCCTCCAGCGTGACGAGCCCCTGCGCGTTCATGGGATGGATGCCGAGGGGTATCGGGCCGGTTATGTCCAGCTCAGCGGCGCTGCCCGTGATGATGCCCCAGGCCGCGGTGTCCACCCATCTTCTTACGGCTGAGGAGATGTCGGGGGGAGTCAGGTTTCCGAACCGCTGCGCAGCGTCGAAAAGGCTGCTCCAGTGGCCGGCGGAGATGGCGCCCGCACCCATCAGCCAGCACTGGGTGTCCATGGTTTGAGCCCTGATGCCGTCCAGCGTAACCTGCGTCCGTACGACGCCGCGCATCATCTCGGGGTCGACCTCTCCGAGTGCAACGGTCCGAAGCACTTCGGTCAGAAGGGAACAGGCAGCATGGGGGCTTGATGTGGTTACGTACATGAAGCCCCAGTTCTCGGTGTAAGTGGTAGTTACACCGGCGCCCGCGGCGTATGTGAGGGCATTGTCGGTCCTGAGGACCTGCCAGATCAGTTCGTCGGCCACCATCATCGCAGCCTGGAAGGCGGAAAGGTCAGGGTGACCCGCGGGGGGCGCCTTGAACTTGACCACCACGTAGGTGGTCGTTGCGTCCATCTCCCTGATCACCATGGTGTCCCGCGGCGCGCCCGGGAGCGCGACGGTCTCAGGTTCGTCGGCGCCTGTTGGAAGCGTGCCAAAACTGCCCTCCAGAAGGTTTCTCAGCTCTTCGGGCTCAGTCGGACCGGCGTGGGTTATCAGCAGGTTGCCCCCGCGGACCCTCATCCCGAGAAGGCCGCGCATCTGATCCGCCGTGAACCCGCCCACCGTTTCCACGGTACCCTCGGGCCGGAGCAGGTATGGGTGACCGGCCGGCATGAAACCCTCGTTTGCAACAAGCCAGACCCTCTCATCGGGCTCCACCATCTCCACGCTCAACTGGGCGACCGAATGTCTTCTTACCCTTTCCACTGACGTTTCCGACAGCTCGGGCTCGGCAAGACACTGCAGGAGGCCCGTGACCAGAAGGGGCATGTCCTCCGCAAGGCACCGCAGGTGAAGCCGGCTGAAATCGTAGTTGTAGCTTCCCGTCAGTTCGGCCCTTGTGCGGTCCATGACCTCGCGCCAACGTTCACCGGGGAACTCGCCTCCACCCGCCAGCGCTGCTTCGAGCGCCAGGGCTTCCAGCCCCTGGGTTTCCGTATCCCTCAGCCTGGTCCCGCCGATGATGAATACGGACAGGCCCTCAACCTCACCGGGGATCGTGCGTGTGATCACCCCGATACCGTTGCCGAGGGTGAATGTCGTCACGTTCCCGGGCATCAAGGCCAGGATCGAACCAAGAAGTGCCCCGATCACAGCACCCCTCCCTCCGGCGTCACCAGGAAAACGGCCCTTGGGGCCCCGGCGACATACCTTTCGACAAAATCCATGACCCGGGCATGCCCGGCAGTCTCAATGCTGTCCTCGTAGGTCTGATAGTACTCGAGACCGTTGCCCTGCACCCACCAGAAGGGGAGGGATTCGATTGCAAGGTCACGGGAGGATTCCCGGGACAGCCGTCTGTCCCTTCTCAGAAGTTCCCGGGCCATGGCAAGCCCCTCCTCGTCGAAGTACCCCGGGGCCGTCATGGCCTCGATCTCTTCGCAAAGCAGCTCCAGTCCCTCCTCGAGTCTCTCGGGGGCTATCGTGCCTCCGAAGGTCACCGCGGGGGAGAACCGCTGGGTGTAATAGCTGCCGTACACCTGTGAGAAGGGGCCGTCGGTGACAAGGTTGCGCTGGAACCTTCTGCTTTCGAGGCTGAGGTAGCTTCCCCAGACATCGCCGGCGTAGGTCGCCGACCTGTCCCCTGCGATGGTCGGCCCCACCATCATTATCCTGACCTGTCCAACTCCCTCGGGACCCCGAACCCGCACCGTGGTGTCGCTGTCAATCCTTATGGCGATGCCCAGCGAGTCGAAGTCGCTCATGCCACCGGTTCCCCACGAACCGAACACCCGGGCGGCTTCGCTCATGGCCGTTTCCTCATCGATGTCTCCCAGGATGAACAACGCCGCATTGTCTGCCGTGTAGTACTTCTCCTGGAACATCCGCATCACTTCCGGAGAGGCGGACCGGATCACTTCGAGGTCACCGATCGTGTTGCCCCGCCAGGGTTCGGGATAGACCGTGTTCTCCACCGCCTTCCAGTAATCCCACCACGGGGATGAGGCATTTCTCAGGTACTCGTCGGTTATCACGGCGCGTTCGCGTTCCATCTCCCCCTGGTCGAAAAGGGGGGTCACCATTGCATCCCTCATGAACACCATGCCCTCCCGGAAAAGGGCGGACTCCAGGGTGATATAGTAGCGGACCACCTCATCCGAGGTGGTGCCGTTCCTGACGATCCCGAGCGCTCTCAGCCTGTCGTTGTACGCGGTCTGGTCTGGAAGGGCGGAATTGCCCTTGAAGAACATGTGTTCGTAGAAGTGCGCCAGACCGTTCGTCATCCCTGTTTCACAGGTCGCGCCGGTCTTGACCGTCACGCAGATGGTCACCACCGGCGCGGTACCGTCCCGGGCGGTGTAAACCTGAAGGCCGTTGGGCAGGGTAACCGAACTGAGATCCATGCCCATGATGCCGAGAGCAAGAAGTGCCGCGTTCAAGATCGGATTCTCCCTTCGCTTTTTGCTTCAGGTGATATACAAACACACCGGTGTGGTTCCCACCTGGGAATCGATCACCGATGCGGGTATGTTTTCCCCGAGGGAGGCAAAAATGGATTGGCGCATCGAACGGGGCAGGCTCGTGTGTCCGCCCCTGGTCCAGGGTCATGTTCATCTCTGCCAGACCCTTTTCCGGGGCATGGCCGAGTCCAGGCGGCTTATGTCCTGGCTCACCGGGCGCATCTGGCCGCTCGAGGCCTCCCACACTCCCGACACCATGGCAGTCTCTGTGATCCTGGGGTTGAGGGAGCTCTTCTCGTCGGGCTGCTGCGGTCTTCTGGACATGGGTTCGGTGGAACACTCGTCCGTCACTGCGCGAATCCTCCGCGAGAGCGGTGCCAGGGCACTGCTGGGCAACGCCCTCATGGACATGGGACCCTCGTTCATTGCCAAACCCCTGCCATGGCTGCAGGACGAATCGGAACGCATCAGGAAAATGTGCGGAGACCGGTTGGGATACGCCTTCACTCCGCGGTTCGTCCTGTCATGTTCATGCGAGCTTTGGGGCTGGCTGGCCGGGGAGGACGCATCCATCCACCGCTCGACCCACAGCTCCGAGGCGGCGGGCGAAATGAGTGACCCATCCATACGGGCTGCCGGCGGAAACGTCCATCTGCTTGGGGAACTTGGTTTTCTGGGAAGCCGTACTGTCCTTGCACACTGCGTTCACCTCAGGAAGGGTGAACTTGAAACACTTGCCCGGACCGGTACTGCCGTGGCCCACTGCCCATGGGCGAACCTGAGGCTGGGAAGCGGGATAGCCGACGTTCCGGGAATGCTCGGGCTGGGGATCAGGGTTGTTGTCGGAAGCGACGGAGGGGCCTGCAACAACGGCCTCGACGTCTCGTCGGACCTGCGGCTGGCCATGGGGCTTGCGTCGGTCAGGGGCGGTCCGGAAAGGGTGTCCGGTGAGAGCTGGTTCTCCATGGCATCGCGGGAGTCGGCGGGGTTCTTCGGTTTTCCGATGGAGGAGGATTCAGCGGAACTGCTCGTCTCACAGCAGGAGACCGACGAACTGTGCTCCTGCGAGGACCCGTGGCGGTACATACTGGAACTGCCGTGGCGGGAACGGGTCACGAAACTCACCTGCGGCGGCAAGGTGCTTTTCGAAGACGGCGTCTTTCCAACCCTTCCCCCGCTTCCCATCTCCACGGGCGAAGCCCGTTCGAGGGTCCTCGACGGGATGAACAGACTGGCATGACAGCATCCCGAACAGTGGAAGTAGCCGTTCCAAGGCCGGTCTGGGGAACCTTCACCTATTCGGTCCCCCCCGAACTCGACGGTGGAACACTGACGGGATGCCGGGTTGCGGTGGAGTTCGGCGGAGCCCGGGTGGTGGGAATGGTGTGGTCCGAGGGCTCCGCTCCCCGGGACAAAAGGGACTTGAAGCCCCTGCTCGAGCGGCTCGATCCCCACGCCCTGCCCCCCTCATGGGTGCTTCGGCTTCTGCGGTGGATGGCGGAATACTACTTCGCTCCGCCGGGATTGTGCGCTGCGTGCGGCTTTCCTCCCGGAATGCAGGGAGCCGCCGTCCGGGTGCTTGATGTGGCTAAGGGAGCCGGGCTCATGGAGTTATGCCGGAAACCCGGCATCCACCCGTACGATTCCCTGAAGGCTTCGGCCCCGCCAGGCTTTCCTTTCGAAGCCACCCTTTACGCGGATGCCGCCAGGGGACTGGCGCTGCTTCTCCATCGTCCGGGATCCCTGCCCCCGCAGAAGTTCGAGACGGTGGTTGAAGCAGTGCTGACACCGGGGGAACTTGTCTCTGCAGCCCAGGCCATAAGGGGCAGGGCACCGAAACAGGCGGATATCCTGGTGAGGGTCGCTTCAGCCATGGAGCCCGTTTCACGGTCCTGGCTACTCATGGAGTGCGGAGCCTCGCGGGAATCCCTGAACAGGCTGGTGCTGCAGGGGCTTCTGCTGGAACGGAAGCGCGAGGTCTCCCGCGATCCCCTTCTCGGGCTGCCAACCGAGACCCATTCCGCCCCGGCGCTCACTCCCGACCAGCGGGCCGCGGTTGATACGGTCACGTCGGCGGGCAGGGGAACATTCCTTCTCCACGGCATAACGGGAAGCGGAAAGACCGAGGTCTACCTCCGCGTGATACAAAGGGTACTGGCAGAGGGACGTCAGGCGCTTGTACTGGTTCCCGAGATCAGCCTCACTCCGCAGCTTGTGAACAGGTTCAACTCCAGGTTCCCGGGAAAGGTCGCGATCCTTCACAGCGGACTGTCCCGGGGTGAGCGTCTGGACGCATGGAACATGGTCCGCCGGGGCCTGCGTCCGATAGTCATCGGGGCGCGAAGCGCCCTTTTCGCGCCACTTCCGGCGCCCGGGGTGATAGTGGTGGACGAGGAGCACGACGGAAGCTACAAACAGGGGGAGCTTCCCTTCTACAACGCCCGGGACATGGCGGTGCTACTAGGCTCGATGCTCTCCGTGCCTGTCATTCTGGGTTCGGCATCCCCCTCGATGGAGAGTTTTCAGAACGCCTCCACCGGCAGGTACACGCTGCTCTCCCTGCCGGACAGGGTCGGAGGGGCGGCGCTTCCCGTGATCAGGCTCGTGGATACGCGGGACATGGAAAACAGGCTTGTGACCGACACGCTTCTCTCCGCCATAGGAAAGCACACAAGCCGGGGTGGACAGGTGATCCTGCTAGTGAACCGTCGAGGCCATTCCCCCATTCAGATGTGCTTCCACTGCGGTCATACCGAAAAATGCCCCCATTGCGGCATAGCAATGACCTACCACAAGCGGGGCGAGTTGCTCAAGTGTCATCACTGCTCGAACTGGAAAGCGGCGGGGGGGGCCTGCCCCGAATGCGGGTCAGGGAGGTTCGTCAGAACGGGTCCCGGCATACAGAAGGTGGAGGAGGTCCTGGCGAAGCAGCTCCCCGGAACCAGGGTGCTTCGGATGGACACTGACACGACACGGGGAAAGTCCTCCCACAGAAGGATACTCGACAGGTTCAGACATGGCGGGGCCGACGTTCTCCTGGGCACCCAGATGGTTGCGAAGGGGCACGACTTTCCCAACGTGACCCTGGTGGGGGTGGTCAATGCGGAGATGGGGCTGTCCCTGCCCGATTTCCGAAGCGCCGAAAGGGTGTTCTCCCTTCTTCTGCAGGCGGCGGGAAGGGCTGGCAGGGGGAACTCTCCCGGCGAGGTCCTCATTCAGACGGGATGTCCGGACGAGCCCGCCATAAGTTCGGCATGCATCCATGACTATTCAGGCTTTGCAAAGGGAGAGCTTCTGGTCAGGAAAGCGCTTGCCCTTCCGCCCTTCACCCGCATGCTGAGGCTTCTGCTTTCGGGTCCGGACGGCACAAAGGTCGAAACTGCAGCGTTGCGGGTCGGTGAGGCCGTGATGTCATCGGGCGGGGTGGAGGTGCGGGGACCATGTCCCGCGGCCCTTCCCCGCATCGGAGACCGGTTCCGGTGGAGCATTCTGATCACTGCAACCGGCCACAGGGCCGTTGCCGCTGCCGTGAAGCACGCCGGGGATGCATTTTCGACGGAAAGCCACGGGGGCGTGCGGATGACAGTTGATGTGGACCCTCAGGACATGCTCTAATCGGGCTCGAAACCGGAGAACAGGTTGTCCGATCCTCCCGTGCCGAGTGCTGAGACGAATCCGCAGATCTCGCCGAAGAGTTCAGCGTTACCCGGCCTGAGGGAACCCATGGCATCCTTCAGCATGGTCTCGGCCTCATGCTTCCCGTCATTCGAGGGGGCGAGTTGAAGCATGGCGGCGGCTTTTCCCGTCTCCATGCCCGCAAGCGCGGCGGTTTCTGCCGAATGGGACGGCGCACCCGACGCAACCGCGCCCATCCTGGCCGCAAGACCGGCAAGCCTTCCCGCCCATCGTCCAGTCATGTCGGCATGCCTGCCGAAGCTCATTGCATCCAGCATCTCCGAAGCGCTCTTGAGGAGAAGGTCGGCAAGGACAAGGGAACCAGGGGCATCGAGCCTGCAGATGACCTTCACGGCCAGCGGAAGAAGGGCATCGCCGGCAAGGATCCGGCCTGCCTCGGGTGGCCCTCCCGCGTCGTAGTCTTCCAGCCACGGCAAGCTTACCCCTACCGCAGGCACCCCGTGCGATGCCGTTGCCCCCGCCAGAAGGAGCACAGCTGCCGAGACAGGCAGCCCCTTCCCCGCTGGAGCGCCGCACCACTGTGCCGAAGCGCAGGACAGCAGGGAAAGATGCCAGAGCTGGCGGAAGGGGACGGCTTCGATCAGCCTGTTCTCCCAGACCGGCGGAAGACCACGGGTCTCTTCACTCACGGCTTCTGCTATCAGTGCTGACAGCCTTTCCTTAAGCGCCCTCACGCTCGCCCTTCCTTCCGCTCTGGTTCGGGTAGAAGGAGTTGTAGAGCCGCCTTTTCAGACCCCTGTCGCTGAGAGACGGTGAAAGCACGCCCTTGGTGGCAAGCCTGCATGCGCCGGTCTCCTCGCTTACGAGAACGGCTATGGCGTCGGTCCGCTCACTTATCCCGAGACCGGCGCGGTGCCTGCCGCCAAAACCCTCAAGACCCACGTGCATGGGCAGGAAAGCGTGCGCCATGACGATCCTTTTGTCTCGTATGACCACTGCGCCGTCGTGAAGGGGGCCGGGGGAGGTCAGTATAGCCTCGACGAGTATGGGAACGAACTCGATCCCGGGAAGAGGGTGGTAGTCGCTGCAGAACCGGGTCAGGTCCTCGTCCCTCTCTATGACGATCAGCGCGCCCATTCGCTTTCGGCTCAACGTGGCGCACGTTATGACGAGGTTCTCGATGAAGACGTCCTGTATCTGACCCGGCTTGCTCCTGTTCAGGAACTCCATCTCCTGAAGCCAGCGGCCAAGCCTGCTGAGAAGGTCTTTGATCTCTTCGTGGAAGATCACTATCAGTGCCACCGGAAGTATCTTGGCAGCCTCCTCGAGGATCCTGCCCATGGCATGGAAGCGTATCTGCTGAAGTACGATCGCCAGTATCACGAAGCCGGCAACCGCTATCACCACCCTCATGGCGGGCTGGTTCCAGATGGATCTCAGAAGGAACCAGACAATCACCGAAAGGAAGAACACATCCAGCAGCTGAGTGAGCCAGAAGAAGCTCAGGATGGGGTGTCCAAGAAGGTTGAAACTCACGGATCCATCCCCTCGAGTGCTGCAGACACGGCATCCGAGCACTGCTTGACGTTGTGTACCCGCAGGATGTCCACCCTGTCGGCGGAAAGCGCCGAGACGAGAGCTGAGACGGCATCGCGCCGGGCAGGTTCGGTCTCGCCGCTCAACAGACCCAGGAAGCTCTTGCGGGAGTGGCCAAGGACCACCCGGCAACCGGTGACCCTCCTGAGCCATGGAGCCGAGTTGATGAGCCCGAGGTTGTCCCAGGGGCGTTTGCCGAAGCCAATTCCTGGATCCACCATTATCCTGCCCCGTTCGACCCCGGCTTCGACCAGAGCGTTCACCCTGTTCAGAAGGTAGAGGGCGACCTCGGACGGAGCGTGGGAGTACCGGGGATCCTGCTGCATTGTTTCGGGAACGCCCCTCATGTGCATCAGGATCACTCCCGCTCCCGTTTCCGCGGCGAGCTCGGCCATTCCGGGGGTTTCCATGCCATTGATGGAGTTGATGATACGCGCCCCGGCGGCGATCGCGGCCCTGGCAACGCCGGTATCGACCGTGTCGACGCTGATGGGAACGTCCGATGCCCGGCTGATGCCTCTGATGACCGGAAGGACCCTTTCGAGCTGCTCATCCCGTGATGCGGGAAGGGCACCGGGTCTTGTGGATTCTCCTCCCACATCGATTATCGACGCACCCTGGTCATGCATTTCAAGAGCGTGTTCGACTGCTTTGGCGGGGTCCCGCCACTTTCCGCCGTCACTGAATGAATCGGGCGTGCAGTTCAATACTCCCATGAAAAGAGGCCGTGAACCGAACGCCAGTGTTCTGTCGCCGAGGACCAGCGTATCGGGGGCGTCGGGAACCTGAAGGAAACAGAGGATCTCGTCGGCGATCGGGTCCAGACCGAAGGGCTGTCCCCTCAGGGAATCACACCCGGCCCTGATGTTCTTCGGGGAACCGTAGACCAGCACAGCGCTCTCCGCGACGCCACAGGTCAGAACGAGCCTGTGGACGAGGGCATCGGCACCGGCGGCCAGCATTGCCTGTTTGAGGATCGAGGCGGCGGGAGACCGGACCGGTCCGGTCAGAAGCGCCACGACGTCGGATCTTTCCCTTACGCGAAGCCACGCCTCGGGGTCGCAGCCCAGTCCTTCCATCGCCTTCCGCCAGTGCCCGGGGTTTTCAAGAAGAACGGGGCGGACCTGTTGCATCACGTTCCCCGTGTTCTCCTGCCGATGAGGGACAGTGCTTCGCTCCTGGTCTCCGGTCTGCGAAGATGACCCCGCATGGCGCTTGTTACTATCCGGGAATCCCGCTTCTTGACCCCCCTCATGGCAAGGCACATGTGCTCGGCTTCCATGACCACCATGACCCCCTTGGCGCCTATTTCGGTCATCAGGGTGTCGGCTATCTCAGTGGTGAGCCTCTCCTGGATGGTGGGTCTTGCAGAAAGGGTTTCCACGAGTTGAACGATCGAACCGAGGCCCGCGATCCTGTCGTCCGCCGGAATGTATACGACGTCGCAGCGGCCCAGAAAAGGAAGGAGATGGTGCTCGCACAGGGAGGCAAAGCTTATGTCCTTCACTATTATCATCTCGTTCTGGTCAGCGACGCACATTGTGGAAATGGGTTTTCTGGCCCCTCCCACAAGCCCCCGGCAAAGCTCGGTCATGGACTGGGCAACCCTGGCCGGTGTGTCTTTCAGACCGGGCCGGTCAGGGTCCTCACCTATGCCCTCGAGCAGGAGGCGGACGCCTTCAGCTATCTTCTTCGGATCCTGCATCGCCTGCATCGCCTTCCGGTTCCTTCGGTTCAAGGTCCAGCCCGGGGTACACCATTCCCGGCCTGAGTTCGGCAAAAAGCACACCGATCTCCTCCGCACCCAGGGTTTCCTTCTCGAGGAGCAGCACGGTCAACCTTTCCACGATGTCGCGGTTTTCTTCGAGGATCTTCTCGGCCTTCAGGTACGCTTCGTCAAGGAGTCTTTTGACCTCCGCGTCGACCAGGCGCGCCGTGTCCTCACTGAAGTCCTTGATCCGGGTCATGTCCCTTCCCAGAAAGATGGGGCCGGTCTGCTCATGAAGGACGACGGGACCCAGAACAGGGCTCATGCCCCATTCGCAAACCATCCTTCTGGCAAGGTCGGTTGCCTGCATCAGGTCGTTCCCGGCGCCGGTGCTCCTTGTGTTCAGGAAGATGCTTTCCGCAGCCCTGCCGCCCATGGCCCTTGCAAGCATGCTGAGCAGGAACTCGAAGGAATAGTTGTGCCTGTCGTCGCGGGGAAGGAAACTGGTCAGACCCAGCGCCCTGTCACGGGGGACTATGGTGACCTTGTGGACGGGGTCCGAGTGTGGGACGAAGATGTTGACGATGGCGTGGCCGCTTTCGTGGTAAGCGGTCAGCTCCTTTTCCTCGGCGTTCATGACAAGTGTGTGCCGTTCGACACCCATCAGGATCCGGTCTGCCGCGTATTCAAAGTCGGCCTGGTGGATGGTCTTGACGCCACGCCTGGCCGCCTTGAGGGCGGCTTCGTTGGCAAGGCTCTCGAGGTCGGCCCCGCTGAACCCTGGTGTCCTGCGGGCTATCTTCTCGAGTTCCACGTCCTTGTCCAGGGGCTTCTTCGCGGTGTGCACCCCAAGGATCGCGGTGCGGCCCTTTATATCAGGAAGGTTCACCACGACCCGGCGGTCGAACCTGCCGGGTCTGAGAAGCGCGGGGTCGAGTACGTCGGGCCGGTTCGTTGCCGCCATGACGATGACGGCCTGGTTGGACTCGAAACCGTCCATTTCCACGAGCAGTGCGTTGAGGGTCTGCTCGCGTTCGTCATGCCCGCCCCCGAGCCCGGACCCCCTGTGCCTTCCCACCGCATCGATCTCATCGATGAAGATGATGGCGGGAGACTTCGCCTTGGCCTGCACGAAGAGGTCGCGAACCCTGCTGGCGCCGACGCCGACGAACATCTCCACGAAATCGCTTCCGCTCAGTGAGAAGAACGGGACCTTCGCCTCACCTGCAACAGCCCTGGCCAGAAGCGTTTTACCCGTGCCGGGGGAACCCATCAGGATCACTCCCCTTGGCACCTTTCCGCCCAGCCTCTGGAACTTCGCGGGTTCCCTGAGGAACTCGACTATCTCCTCCAGTTCGAGTTTGGCCTCGTCGCAACCCGCCACATCCTCGAATGTGGTCTTGGGCCGGTCGGCGCCCACTGCCCTGGCGCGGCTCTTTCCGAAGCTGAAGACCTTGCCGCCTCCCATGGCGTTCCGCATGATGAAAAGCCAGAACACGAGCAGCAGCAGCATGGGACCAAGGTTGAAGAGGAACGTGAAGAAATCGACCTTGGGCGGCTTCCCCTCCACCATCACCCCGCTTCCGGTCAGGGCCGCGATGGCGGCCTGGTCCTCGAAGGGGATGAAACTCTTGAATTTCAGGTATTCCACGCCTTCGACGGTCTGCGGTGAGCGGAATTCGCCTTCGACCAGGCCTCCGGTGTAGAGGATGGCTGATCTGACGCTTCCCCTTTCGGAAAAGTTCATGAGCTGCGAATAGGTGATGTCCGCCGTATCGCTGCCGCGATTCATCACGAATACGAGGGCGTACGCCATCAGACCAAGCAGCAGCCAGAGTGTCAGGGTTTTCAGGGAGCATCCCGCAATGGGCGGCGGCTGGTTGTCGTCCGGTTTCTTTCCGTTCCCTCGGTTTATATCCATCAGGGACCTTTCATTGAAGAACAGCCACGTATGGCAGATTTCGGTACAGCCCACCCGGGCCGTCCAGGCCGTAGCCCACTACAAAACGGTCAGGGATCTCAAAGAGAGCCCTGAAAAGCTCGACCGTCACCCGCCTCCTTGATGGTTTGTCGAGAAGCGCAACCGTACGAAGGTTGGCAGGTGATCTTGACATGATCAATTTTTGAATATACGCCAGCGTAAGGCCTGTGTCTACGATATCCTCGACGAGCAGAACCTGTTTCCCGGCCAGGGGAATGGTTGTGTCATGGGTCACCCTGACCTCCCCCGAAGAAACGGTGCTGGCCCCGTAACTGGCGGCGCCGATGAAATCGACGGTGACACTGCATGTCATCGCTCTCACCAGATCGGCGGCAAACACGAAGGATCCCTTCAGCACCGGAAGGACAACCACCTCACTGTCATGGTACATGAGGCTCAGATCAGAGCCCAGCTGTGCCGTGCGCGTCCTTATCTCTTCGGCGGTTATGAGGGTGTTCAATCGTACCTGCCTTTTTTTGTCCTGACGCAGAGGACGTCGGAACCGGCCAGGATCTTCATCCCGCCCGGAAGGATATGCTCTCCGGTGCCGCCGGAGACGATCCAGGAATCGGTTTTGAAGAGCTCATCCGCCCCGGATCTCGGCTGCCCCGCCAGGGACCACAGAACTGAAAGCCTCATTGCTTCGGGAAGAGCAGCATACTCGGCTCTGGGCATCGGGTTGCATGCGGTGCCTGCAAGAACGGCCTGAAGGTCCCTCCACGCCGAGAGTACGGCTGACGCCCTGGAAAGGCCGTCTGCAGCCTCCGGGAAGTTCTCCTCAAGCACCGGCATCACCGAAGCCCTCATTCTGTTCCTGGGAGTGGACCGGTCCTGGTTCGTGGGATCCTCCCGCCACTGCAGCCGCCGTTCCGACAGGAACTGCCTGACCTGGTCACGGTGGAGATCGAGCATGGGTCTCACTACGGGTCCACGACCGCGATAGTCCATGCCTCCAAGTCCCCTGAGACCCGAGCCCTCCACAAGCCTCAACAGAAGCGTTTCCGCCCTGTCGCTCCTGGTGTGGGCCACGGCCACGATACTGCCGCTTTCGACGTAAAGACTGTGCCTGACATGGCTCCATCCGCTTTCGAGGGATCCGCCGGACGCTGCTTCAGGCTTCTCGATCCTGCACGGAATCCCAAGCCTTTCACAGGTTTCCCGCACGAAGGCTGCGTCTTCCCCCGAGGAATCCCGGATTCCGTGATCGATGTGAAGGACCCCGATGTTCCAGTGCCTGGCCGGAGCGAACCTGTCCAGAAGGTAAAGCATGGCCATGGAGTCAGCCCCGCCCGAGACCGCAGCGGTAACGCACGCCCCTTTCGGGATCAGGCCCTCCCGCTTAACGGTGCCAAGAAACACTCCTTCAACTGTGTCCACCCCGCAAATATATGGGGACGGACTAAGATTGTTTAGTTTGTGCGCTTAAGGTAATGCGGCACAACATTATGAAAGAACACCAATGCAACACAACTGCTATCCTTATGTATTATCATGGTGGCCATAATGTTAGCGCCACAAACTAAACAATCTTAGTCCGTCCCCCAAAGAAAAAAGGCAGCCCGGGGGAAAGGGCTGCCTTTTGCATATGGTAGCGGCGAAGGGACTTGAACCCCTGACCCGCGGATTATGATTCCGCTGCTCTACCAACTGAGCTACACCGCCATCGAGAGCCGGAAGAATAGCTACGGAGGGTGATGCATGTCAAGAGCTTTCCGGCTCGTCGACAAGCTTCATCTTCCACATCAGCCTGTCGCCCTCGGACAGCTTCCTCAACTTGACCAGAGCAAGAATGACGCACAGCAGAAACACTGCGGCAGAGACCCCGAGAAACGCCATAGCGGCGATCAGGGGAACCGGCAGGTAGTACTGAAACCAGAACGCGGCAGCAGCAAGGGCGAAAAGGATCAGTGGCAGAATCAGAAGAGTCGCAATGCTCTTCTGTATCCGGCCCCTTTTTTCCATCCAGCGCTGAAACATCTCGGTGCGCTTCACCTGTTCATCTGTCCCGATCATTTCTGAGCCTTTCCTCAAGCAACTCGAGTACTTTTTCGCGGGCTTCGGCCTCAAGGGCGTGTCCCCCGCTCTGAAGACGCAGCAGCAACGCAGTGGCTCCCGACCACTCTATCATGCTCGCCGTTACCTTGTAATCCCTGACGACGTCGAGAAAGCCCCTGAAACCCTGAACTTCCCCCTTGCCTCCGCAGCAGATGATGGTGGCCTCACGGCGGCCTTCGGTCTCAACGTCCACCCAGGCCGGCTTCTCCACTCCCTGGGAATCCTGGATTATCCGGCGTATGGTCTCAAAGGCCAGCTGGATGTGCTGGGCAAGCTCCTCGGATGAGACCGAGGCACGAAGGAAATCCTCGAGACGGTAGTAGAAGTCAGTTACAAGCCCGTCCGGAATGTCCCGCAGGATGCCCTTGACTATGTCGAGTTGCTTCACGTCGTTGAGCCGCATGCCCTGATCGAAGTCCCTGAACTTGCCGTAGGCTTCCCGGATCCCGGACTTCACGGCAAGGTAGGCATCCTCCATGTCCATGAATACGCTGCGCTGGACAGTGATGTCGATCACGTCAACCCAAACGTCGCCGTAGTTGGACGGGCTTTTGAAGCTTGCGACTGAAAGCCCGGTCTTCTCGTTTATCCTGTCCACCATGGTCAGGACCCTGTTGTCATGCTCGCGCGTGTCGCTGCTGCCAAGCGTCACCACCAGAAGCTTCAGTTTCGCGGCGAACGTCTCGGTGGTTTCAAGGGCAAGGTAGGCCTGATTGATGCCTGTCTCACGGCATTCCTTCATCAGAAGAGGGATCAGCGCCCTGGCGTAGTTCTCACGCCCGCCGTACCTGTGGATCCTGACAAGCCTCTCGAGACGGTTCGACACCAGCAGGCTGTTAAGCGTTGAAGTTATGCAGCTCATCTCCTGACGCGTGGCGGGCAGCCCTGAGGGACCGGACATCTCGACCCGCACCGACACGATGCCGTCGGGAGTGGTATACCGCCTCTGATGTCTGATGGTGGATCCAGGCCAGGCGTAGCTCAGGGCCGTAAGAAGGTTCTGGAACGAAATGTCCCGCTCGTAGCCAACGAGGTTGATGCCTGTCAGATGTTCCGACTCGGTTCTGAGGTTCTTGACCTTGAACGCCGCCCGCCCACGGCTTCGGCGAACCTTTCTTATGAGATCGTTGTTGGTCTTGACCATCCAGGCCAGATCGAAGGCCTTTCTCTCACCAAGGTACTGGTCGCTTCTGGCACTGATGAAAAGCACGAGCTCTCCCTTTGCTCCGGTGATGTCCCTGGGGACCTCCCCCCGGTACATGGCCTCGAGCTCCTCCCTCACCGCCTCGTATATCTCGATGCGCTCGGCTGCCCGGCTGAGAAGGCTCATGGTGCCCTCACGGCCCACCGCCAGTTTCTTCAGCAGGGCTTCCAGCTTCTCGGTGTCGCGGTTGAAGGCATTCCGCTTTGCTTCGTCAGGTGTGCGGATACCGGCGATTATCACGCCCTGGCGCGCGCCCTCGACTTCGTGGGCAAAACCGTCAATGAAATCGAGGTTCCAGCCCAGGTGATGAAGCTCGCCGATGACAATCGACGCCAGCCCGGCCCAGTCCCGTGCGGAAACCGCAACAAGGGAGAGAATCCCTGCCTGCCGGGTTATGACCTTGACTTCCCCGTCATCAGGCTGAGCGGCGAGGTCGGTGTAGATCTGCCTCCTGTAAGCCTGGGATATGCTGCAGAAGCTGTTCGGAGACATGTTCCTTCCTTGACGCCGAGGGTTCGTGGCCTTAGTATGCCAGCCGCTGCGGGCGAATAACTCAGCTGGCTAGAGTGCCTGCCTTACAAGCAGGATGCCGGGGGTTCAAGTCCCTCTTCGCCCACCAATGCAAGGGGGGTGAGTCATGGCTGCTCACCCCCCGTTATCTTGCAAGCCGGAAGCCGGCGTACCAACATCGGTCGCCAGACGCGAATTCCCTGCTCCAGCCCAGTGTCATGGCGTCCTCTCCCTGTGCCCAGCTTCCGCCCTTGAGAACCCAGACCGAATCATCGTAGACCATCTCGGCGACGTTGCCGCCCAGGTCCGCAATACCGGCCCGTGAAAGCGGGAAGGAGCCGCAGGGGGATGTGTATGCGTAGCCGTCGGCATCCCGTTGAAGCCAGTCGTCTTGCGCGAGGTAGTTCCCGGGCATCCCCGCCTCGGTTGGGGGTAAATCTCCCCATGGGTACTGGTTCGCAATCGATCCTGAAAGCCCCTGGGAGGCAGCATACTCCCACTCGTTCCGGGTGGGAAGCCGAAGGTTCATGGATGACGCGAACTCGGCGGCTTCGGAGGGGCTGACGTTTACAACGGGATGGTCGGGCTGCTCGGCAATGTTGTCCGCAATGCCGGGAAAGCATGGGTCGGGTGGCGTTTCGATCCGGAAGGCTCCGGCATAGTGCGCATAAAGTCTGTTCGATACCTCGTGGACCATGATGCTGAAGGTTTCGACCCGAACGGTCTCGCCGGAGGAATTCACGAACGTCCCGCCATGGATCACCTGGAAAAGGGTGTCTTCAGTGGTCACCGCAACCGCTGAAGAGTGCTCGTCGCCCTGTTCGTCGCCTCCGCATGCTACGGCACATGCCAGTGCGGCCGCAAGAAAGGGAACAGAATGGAAACACCGCTTTTTCAACTGTTTTCGTTCCCGCCCCCCGGACGGACAATTATCCCCAGGGGAATCATTACGCAATACCCCAGAACGAGCAGAATGGGAGAGATGGAAACATGACCGGCCCTGAGGAGGAACCAGCCCGCGGTTATAACCACCAGTCCCGCAATGAAAAGGATGTAGTTGAGGGTTGTGAGGGGGGCCTCTTCAATGCTTCCCCTGTCGTTCTTGCCCGTTGCGGAGGCCTTCTTCTTAGCGGAAGCCATAGTCCTTCCTTCCACATTCGGATCGGTTCGATTAGCCACGCTCAACATGTAATTTACCATTTTTCCGCGAAAAAGTCAGGGCTGCACCCATCCATGCCGCTCCGCCTGCAGCATAGCCTCTCCCACGACGAAGAAGCTGCCGGTTACGATCATCCTGCCTGCCCCGGCAAATCGTCTGCATGCAAGAAGGGCTTCCTCTATCGTCTCGAAGGGCATGCACCGCACTCCCGCCGCCCTGAAAGCCTCCGAAAGTTCACTGGCGGGAAGCATCCGTTCGGACAGAGGGGTCACGGCAAAGACGGGGCTCACGGTGCCCGATACCATATCCACCATGGTTTGCCACGGCTTGTCCGAAAGAAAGCCGATCACGGCCGGAACAGGCTTCCCCCAATCCTTCACGAAGTCAAGCAGAGCCTCCATCGACTCGGGGTTGTGCGCCACGTCAAAGAGGATGGTGGGTGACCCTTCCCTGACATCGAGCCTTCCGGGCCATTTGAGACCGCTCGCGCAAAGGTCGGCATAGACGCCCCTTACCAGTTCGAATGGGCGTCCGAATACCTCGGATGCAGCTGCAAGGGCCAGCCCGCCGTTGTGTTTCTGATGGGGACCCGGAAGGGGTGCGCAGTCGACGGGCACCGGCTGGATGCGCCTGAGGCCCAGGCGTTCCACGGCATCGGTCACCACCGATTCAACGTCGGGGGTCTGGACGGAGGCCACGAGAAGTGTTCCTGCTTCGGCAACGGCGACCTTCTCGGCGGCAATAAGTGCCCTGGTGGCCCCGAGTATCCTGCTGTGTTCCACCTGCACTCCGGTGAAAACCGTTGCTTCGCCCCGGAAGACCCTGGTCGCGTCGAGACGCCCTCCCAGGCCTGCCTCGGCTATCACCCATTCCGCGCCGTTCCCGGCGAAGTACCACGCAGCCATGGCGGTCGTTATCTCGAAGAAAGTCGCCGAGTACTTCTGTATAAGGGCGCGATGGTCGGTTACGAAACGGGCGGCCTCCTCCTCGGGAATCCAGGCATCATCGAGGTTTATCCGCTCCCTGAAGTTTAATAGGTGGGGCGAGGTGGTGTGTCCAACCCTCAGCCCCAACCCCCGTCCCAGGGCAGCCAGCACCGCCGTTGTGCTGCCCTTGCCGTTGGTCCCCACGACATGCACTGTCCTGAATGCCTCCTGAGGCCTTCCCATGGCATCCATCATGGCCTGCATCCTGTCGAGGTTGTACTTCATGCCAAGGCGTCTTCTGCTGAAAAGCCAGCTCTCTGCGGTAGAGTAGTTCATTTCACCTTCACCAGTGTTTTCACAAGCTCCCTCAGCAAAGCGCCGCGGGAAGACCTTACAAAGGTCTGGGCCCTCAGCACTTCGGCATGGTTCACTCCAGACCCGGATCCAACATCGTTCGTGACAATCGCTATCCCAATCACCTCACAACCCTGGGAGACAAGAGCCAGGGCTTCCTGCACCGTGGACATGGATACGACGTCCACACCTGAATCAGCGAGAAGTTCAACCTCGGAGCCGGTTTCGTAGGCGGGACCGGAAACGCAGGAGAAAACGCCATCAAGAACAGGAACCCCCGCACCGGCCCCCAACTCCACCGCCTTCGCCCCAAGGCGCCGTGAATATACCGAGGTTCCCACTGGCCGCATGGCGGTTGAGGGAATGCACCCGGACAGGTTCACATGGTCTTTTATCACGACCATGTCACCCGTTCTCAGGCCCGGAACAACGGCACCCGCCGAGGTGGTAAGCAGCCACGAATCCACGCCGAGGGATGCGAGCGCCGCCGGCAGAGCGGCAACCTGCCGGCCGTCATATCCCTGGTAGTGATGCCTTCTGCCCATCAGGTAAACGGTGCTTCCTTCAGCGTTCACCAGCAGGGTGCCCTCATGGCCCTCAACCTGGCTTCCCGACATCCCGGGAATGCGCCCGTAGGGTACTGTGAACCCTGGTTCATCCATCCCGGCGAGCCAGCCGATCCCCGATCCCAGAACGACGCCGACCCTTGGCACCCTGCCATGAAGGATGTCCCGCATCGCCGCAGCCATGCCGGCGACTTCCGGTTCCGGTGCAAGCCCTCTTGACATCAGCAGAGCTGCCTCGCCGTCTTCATAGTAATCGTCCGAGTTCGCCCGGACGCTGAAACCAAGCCGTTCGTAAGCAGCCCTGGCACTTCCCGAACTCGCCCTGACCTCGAGGAACGCACGTCTGCATCCCCGCATGCGTCCCCAGTGCAGAACCGAAGAAACAAGCCGGGAGGCGATCCCCCTCCCTCGGTACTCCGGGGCCACGGCCAGCGAAAGCAGATGAACCTCATGCGGCTCATCGAGTGCGGCGGAGACATATCCGAGAAGCTCATCCTGCGCGAACGCACCTACCGACACGCTGTCGGACCAGCGGGCAAGAACACCCTTCAACGTGGCGCGGCTCCAGAAGTCACCCGGAAAACAAGCCTTTTCCAGCGCTGCGACACGCGTCAGGCTTTCGGTTCCGATCCTTCTCAGCTCAACGGCCAAGCGAATCCGCCTTCTGCATGAAACCCCTGAGGTAAAGGGGTTCGGGGTTCGGATCAAAGCCTCCGGCGCCTGCCAGTATGCTGCCGAGGATCGCGCACGACGATGCATCAGGCGTATCGAGGGTTTTGTCCGTCCAGACAAGCCGGGATTCGTGGATCTCGGACCTGCCAGACCCCACTGCCACCGCTCCGTACTGCAGGGCCAGTCCCGCAATGTCCGCTCCGTTGTACACCCCCGCGGGGACCAATTCGGGGGACAGGGGGTCGGATGATGGGTACAGCGCCGCAAAGACCTCGTCGTTTCTGGCCCGTACCGCCGCCAGGACGGGCTTGCCGGTATCGACCCCGCACGCCAGAAGCCTCAGCGTGGGAACTCCCTTCAGTGGAACTCCCCATCCGGCGCAAAGACCCCTGGCCGTTGCAACGGCGATCCTGAGCCCGGTGTAGGAGCCGGGGCCCAGCGTGAAAGCGACGCCCTCGAGGGATGCTCCTTCGATCCCGGCATCACCGAGGACTTTCCCGATGGAACGCAGCAACCCTCCCGACGTGGGAACTCCCACGGGTATCATATCGACGGATATGACGGCCCGGTCCGCGACCAGCGCGGCGCCCCCGTTGCCGAACACAGTATCAAACCCCAGCCATGAGCCGCGCAACAACTACCTCTCTCAGTAAAGGGTCTTCCAGACAATTGATCGTGATGTGCAGACCGGGATGACAGGCGAGGTCCGGAAAGCGGTCCGCCCACTCCGCTATCACCACGGCCGATGACTCAAGTATCTCGTCGAAACCCAGCATCGTCAGCTCATCATGACCGCCGGCGAGCCGGTAGAAATCCATGTGGTGCACATCGAAATCCGGAAGGGCGTAAACCGCGTCAAGAATGAAGGAGGGGCTTGGAATGGCCCCCGACACTCCCAGCGCCCTGATCACCGCTCTGGCCAGGGTGGTCTTTCCCGAGCCGAGGTCACCCACGAGAAACACCCGCCCACCCGGGCCAAGGGACCCGGCAATACTGCCGCCGAGGTCAAGCATCCCCTGCTCGTCCAGAATGAACCGCTCGTGTGTCACATGTTCTTTCTCGAGGTCAGCACATCGCACGGAACAATCATCTCGTCCAGGGAAATCCCCCCGTGCTGGAATGAACCCCTGAAATTGTGCATGTCCTCACGGGCGAGGTGCTCATGGAAAAGCAGGTAGTCACCCCTGGCCAGAACATAGGATTTTCTCGGGTTCTCGTCGGGAAGACCCCACTGGGCCGGCTGTTTTATGACAAGGGCATGACGCGGGTCGCTTGAGAGGGAGAGCCCGAACCTGTACCTGACGCTGCTCGACATCCCCCTGGCCCCCCGGACCCAGGCGATCCTTCCGGCCTGAACGCTCCCATGGTCGCTGGTGACGATCACAGTTGCGCCCCTGGCGCTGAGGGTGAGCAGCATGTCCCTGAGAAAGGAGCTTCTGAACCAGGACTCGGCAAGGGTGCGAAAGCTCCCGACATCGGGTGCCAGGTCGCGTATCAGGTCCAGCTCGCTTCTTCCGTGGGTCAGGTGGTCGATGTAGTTCACGACCAGGGCGAAAAAGCCCTTCTTGATGAAATGGGACAGCCCCTTGCGTATGTTGTCGCCCTCGCGCTTGTTGGACGCCTTGAGATAGACGGCGTCATCAGCTCCGCTCCACCCGTACCTTTTCAGGGCGTCCACCAGCAACCTCGGCTCGTTCCTGTTCAGGCCGGGGGACCCGTACTCCTCGATCCAGTCGTTTCTGTAGAACCTGCTGATATCACGGGGAAGAAGCCCGCTGAAAATGGAGTTCCTGCTGTAGGGAGTTGCCGACGGAAGGCCGGCCAGCATGAAACCCGGCTCCCTGTGAAACCACTGCTCTATCTCCCTGGTCATGAGAAGCCACTGATCGTACCTCATGCAGTCGATGACAAGAACCACCAGCTCTCCGGGTTCGTCGAGCCTGGGAACCACGACCCTCTCCAGGAAGTTGTGGGACATCAGCGGGCCGTCCTTTGACCCTATCCAATCGCGGTAATTCTCTTCGACGAAACGCGAAAAATCGATCTGGAGCTGGTCGAGGCCGACGCCCTGAAACGAGCCGAAATCGGATGTCAGGTGGCCCCTTGTGCTTATATCCTTTTCCATCCAGCTTGAGTAGAGGTGGGTCCAGTCGGACAGCGAACGGTCGCGTGAGAGCCGGAGGGTCTCGGCCTCGTGCATGACCTCCATGGCGGCCTGTTGAAGCCTCAGTTTGCCCGTGGTGAGAAGTTTCTTCACCACAAGCAGTATCTGGCTGGGGTTCACGGGTTTGGTCAGAAAATCAGCGACCGAGCCCGTAAGCGCCCGGTCCATCAGTTCCTCTTCCTCGCTCTGCGTGACCATCACTATCGGCAGTTCCCGGTAGCTTCGACGGATCTCCCTCAGCGTTTCCAGCCCATCCATCCCCACCATCATCTGGTCCAGAAGGACAAGGTCGACCCTTCGGCTTTTCAGGATCTCGAGGGCATCCCTGCCGCTCTCCGCTGTATAGACAGTGTAGCCCCTCTTCTCAAGAAATCTTATGTGGGGCTGGAGGTGGCCTATCTCGTCATCCACCCAGAGTACTTTCAGCAAGATCAGGTTTCCTCCTGTTTCACGGGAAGGACTACCGAGAAGGTCGTACCCTTGCCCGGTACGCTCGAAAGCATCTGTATGCGTCCCTGGTGGTATTCCTCCACGATCCGTTTCGAAAGGGGAAGACCAAGCCCCCAGCCTCCCTTGCGGGTTGTGAAGCCCGGTTTGAAAACCTTGCCCTGCTCCTTAGGTGGAATTCCCCTGCCATTGTCGCTGACCTGTATCTCGACAATGGATCGGCTTTCATCCGGGAACTCGCAGACGACCTCGACCCGGCCCGGTCTGTCCCCCGTGGCGCAGGCAGCCACCGAGTTCTTAATCAGGTTTTCAAGGACCCATCCCAGGAGCACTGCATTCCCCATCACAACAGCGTCCACAAGCTTTCCCACCTCTACAGACACGCCGCCCACGAGCCCGGGTCTCTCCGAGAAGTAGGACACGGTATCCCATATGACCCCCGAGACCTGAACAGGTTCCATCCTGGGCTTCCTGCCGACATGCGCATACCTCTGGGTGATCTGCTGAAGCCTCTCCACGTCTACCTTCATGGCCCTCATGGCTTCAAGCGTTTCGGCATCGGACTCGATCGATGGATTCTCGGATATCAGCTCGAGCCAGCCCATCAGCGAGGAAAGGGGAGTGCTTATCTGATGGGCCGTCTCTCGGGCGAACCCCACCCAGGACATCTCCCTTTCGTGCTTCCTCTCCCCCCTCATGAAGAGGAACATCAGCCCGCCGATGAGTACAACGAACCCCAGCTCCAGCAGTGGCATCCATGCGATTTCTCGGAAGATGGGATCGGTGCCGTAATGAAGGTGGCCCAGCTCCGTCCCGCCGGGACCGGAGATGGGAATGGGCGAGTTTATGCTGTCAAGGGCCGCTATCCTCATCTTGTATTTGATGAGCGAGTCGCCCGGGGTCTGATCGCTGATCGGTCTTCCGTCCACGACCTGGGGACGACCGGAAATGTCGGTGAAGATGATCGAGTAAGGGAGCCTGTGGACCAGATCGGCGTACAGACGCCGGGCCATTGCCTGTATCTCCCGCCTCTGTTCGACGGGAATCTCCGATGTGATGACGAAGCTGGTGATCCTTCTGCAATCCGGGCAATAACTGGACATGTGGGTTTCCTCCGGAATGCTCTCGAGCGGGAAGGAAGCCCCGCACTCGGTGCAGACCGAAAGACCCTCGCGACCTGCGATGAAGCTGAGCGGGTACTGAATGCCGGCCCAGAACCACGCTATCGTTTCGTTGGCGATCCGGTTCGACCTGCGCAGCCTTTCCACAAGGTTGTGGGTGTACCACACCAGAAGCCACGAGACCATGGTGGCGAAAACTATTATCAGAAGACGCCTTCTGAATGTGAGTGTCACATGTCTCCCGTCAGGCGGACTGCCTGCTGCAGCCCCCCGCGATGGCCATCCGGCCGGTACCCCTGGAAAAGGGCATAATCGTTCAATGACGGTCCGGTGTCAAACATCGGCAGCCGCCGTCGCCCGGTCAGGGGGCGAAGTCATGGGATGACTGTGTTAGCAACGATTCCGCTCCCGCGCAGATCCGGTCCGGTATGGACATCCGGGCTTCCCGGAAATAGACTAACCCGTCACCTTGTTGATCATGCACCTGCAAACGACCCTCGGGGGGTTACAGATGCCTTCAGGGAAAAGGCGCACGGGGCGCGCACGGGGCCACCTGACCCCTCTTCTCGTTACAGTACTGCTCCTGCTTGTCCTTGTCACGGGAACCGCGCTGGCCAGGGCCGGAGGCGGCCAGAGCTACGGCGGCGGAAGAAGCGGCGGAGGGGATGGGGGCGGCGACGGCCTCGGGTTCCTGGTCTACTTCCTCATACGCTTGTGCATCGAGCAGCCCTGCATAGGCATACCTCTCACGACGGCGATCATCATCGCCATCGTGGTCTACAACAAAAAGCGCAGGAAAATGCAGGAAAGGTATATAGCCCGCACGTCCGCCGTCCGTCGCGAGGCAGCTGCATCAAGGGGCACGGCCGATCTTGCCGTCCTGAAGGCGGCTGACCCCGGTTTCACCGAGGCCGGTTTCGAAGCGATGGTGAGGACCGCCTTCACGGCGGTTCAAAACGCCTGGAGCCGTCAGGACCTGTCCACTGTCGGGGCTTACATCTCGGACGGCGTGCGGGAAAGGTTCAACCTTCAGTTCGGGATGCAGCGGGCCATGGGATACAGGAACAACATGGAGGGCCTCGAGGTGCTTGGCGTGAGGGTTGCAGGCGCACAACTCGACACGGGCTTCCAGACCGTTCACGTCGAGATCCATGCCACAGCTGAGGATACCGACGTTTCCCTCTCGGACGGCCGCAAACTGAGAACCAACGCAACCGGCGACTTCCACGAGTATTGGACCTTCCTGAGAAGGCCCGGCGTGGGAACTCCGGAAAAGGGGGGCATCGTTCAGGGGTTCTGCCCCAACTGCGGCGCTTCCCTTGATATCAGCGATGCCGGCAAATGCAGCTACTGCGGAGCCTACATCACAAGCGGGGCCTACGACTGGATCCTGACGGGGATCACGCAGGAAAGCGAATGGATACCGGCCGTATCCCCGGAAGCAGTACCCGGGCTGCCGGAGATGACACGCAAGGATCCCGGCTTCAACCTGCAGCCTCTGTCGGACACGGCTTCGGTTGTTTTCTGGAGGTACGTCTCGAGCTACTTCGAAGGATCAACCGCTCCCATGACAAAAGTGGCTTCGACATCTTTCCTGCCCACGTTGAAGCGGAACATCAGCCAGACCGCCGAGGGGGACTGGCACCTTTACTTCCACGACGCTGCAGTCGGCTCGGTGAACGTACTCGAGATTATTCCGGGAGCCGACATGGACAGGGTGCGTGTGCTGGTGAAGTGGTCGGCCTGGAGCCGTTACAGGAACGGGGCAGGGCAGGTGAAGGGCACGGGGGACCGCAGCATAAGACCGCAGGTGTTTACTCTGGCACGCCGTCCCGAAGTCACCACAAGGAAAGAGCATGACTTCCATTCGGCACACTGCCCCGGCTGCGGAGCTCCCTACAGCGGCGGTTCGAGCGGAAACTGCGAGTACTGCGGCAGGCCCCTCAACGACGGCTCGGGGGCATGGATACTCGAGGACATCTCCGCCTTCTCCGCGTCCATGCTCGGAAGCAGGATGGGCACACCTGCGGCTGACCCTGAAATGGTTCTGATGGCAATGGTGGCGACCATGTTCGCTGACGGAACCCCCGGCGTGGAGGAACGCAGGCTTCTGGATGCCTTCGCCGCAGGCAGGGGGATCCAGCGTGAATCGGTTGCCGCCATGGTCGCGGCCTTTGAAGAGGGCGCCGGGGTGCCCGGGGCGAAGGACCGGACCGAGGCGAAGGCCATCCTGTCCGAGATGGTGGGAATGGCCCTCGCAGACGGCACTATCTGCCCCGAAGAAATGAGATTCCTCGAGAGCTACACCACCGGCGCGGGTCTCTCGAACGCGGACCTTCGCACGATGATCGCCGGGAAGAGAAGAACGCTTTACAGGGAAGCGAAGCGCTCCGCCCCTGGGTAGGATCAGGCAAACCCCGTCTAAGGACCCAGTGCCCTCATGTTGTCGGGCGGAAGGCTGTCAACAGCCATGAATCCCGGGGGAACCGATCCGGTGAACTCGTAGATGATCGTGTTTCCTGAAGCGCTTTTCCAGACAGGGGTCAGGAACGGCGGCGGGTCCAGCACAGCCCAGCTTCTGCCGTCGGGTGTTCTCCTCCATCTCCCTGAAAGCCAGGGTCTGAGTTGGGGAAGATCAGGGTCAACCGCCAGAAACCTTGCTCCATGACCTTCCAGAAACGGCCAGAGAAGCATTTCGTAATCGTTGGGCCATGTCACGGTGGGTCTTCGGTAAACCCAGTGATAAAGCTCAACGTTGGGGTACGTCACGACCCACGTGCCCTCGGGTACGTTGTCCCTGATCCATCGGGCGCCCTCCATCGCCTCAGCGGCCCTCCCTCTGTTTTCATGCATGAGGACCTCCCCGACTGGCCGGATCAGGATGAGCGCGTTGACAAGAATAAAACCGGTCATAAGACCCCTGACCCTGCCTTCGACCCTCACGACACCGGCAAGACCCAGCGCAGCGACGATGGCGTACACCGGCGCCAGGTAACGTCCGCTATGCTGGTGCACCGACAGGGCCGCCATGAGGGGAAGGGCGACAAGGGCCGGGAGAACCATCTTCCGCCTCATTTCACCGTCACCGAGACCCAGTGCCACGAACAGAAGGAACACAGCCATGGTGGGCTGGGCGAACGGCTCTCCCCTGTGGGATGAACCCGGGCCGAAAGGCTCGAGGACCCTGGCCACCCCCCTTAAAACGAATGATGCACAGGCCGCTGGCCCCTGGTTCTCCAGCATGTCTGCCGGACCGGGAGGGGTGGACCTGACGCTCCACGCCGACCAGTGGTTCTCATTGAGAACGAACTGGCCGTTCTGGCTGTGCGTTGGGCTTCCGAAAACACGGATGTTGCGTGCGAACCACGGAAGGGCCGCGAGAAGGAAAAAAGCCAGAAAAAGGAGGGCCTTGGGAAATCTGGCCCTGCCTCCCCGAAGGAGGACCCACATGCAAAGCGAGAATGCAAGGATCATGCCCTGGGTTCTCGTCAGATAGGCCACTCCCGAGACAACTCCCAGCAGGGCTGTCCTTCTCCACCCCAAATCACCGCTTCCGGCGATCCGCATCGCAACAAAGACGAGGGTCGTGTAAAGAAGGAGGCAGTCAGGTTGAGTGCTGAACCAGATGAAGGGAGGCGACACGGCCAGAAAGGCCGTGGTCAGGATTGCCGTGCGTCTGCCAAGAGCGTTTTCAGCCCAGAAGTACACAGCCATGATGCACAACAGGCCAAGTGTTATTGACAGTGCCTGTGCGGGCCTCATACCCGGACCCGTGATTCTGAACACTCCTGAAAGAAGCACCGGAAGAAGGGGCTGACGGTTCGCTTCGGGCCGCAGGTGATCCATGGACCGGTCGTACAGGGTCCACTTGAGGAAGGTGGTGAAGCCCTGACCCCTGTTCAGGTTGTCCGCCAGAAGGATGTTGGCAGCGATACCGTCTCCCTCCGGCGCAGGGTGACGGAGTGCCGTTGCGAACCTGACACCCAGTGCGGCGAGCAGGATAGCTGCCAGCGCCAGAAAGTTACCTGAGCGCATTGATGTTCCCTTCAACCTTCCACCCTTCCTTCCGGGCATCAGGGTTGTATTTTACTTCAACACGGAGTTTGGGGCCACAGGGAAGGACGGGGAGATGACGCTGACCTGCGCCACCTGGAACGTGAATTCGGTGAGGGCAAGGCTGACCCATGTGCGGGACTGGCTGCAGGCCGATCCTGTTGATGTGCTGTGCCTGCAGGAAACCAAGGTCACCGACGACCTGTTCCCCTCAGAGCCCTTCAACGAGCTTGGGTACACAGCCACCACCCACGGCCAGAAGACCTACAACGGTGTGGCCGTTCTCAGCAGAAGCCCTTTGGAGGATGTTTCAAGGGGGCTGCCGTCGGGTTTTCTTGCCGACCAGGCCAGGCTGCTTTCGTTCCGCCTTGCGGGGATCAGGTTCCTCAACGCATACGTTCCAAACGGCGGAGACGTATCCCTCCCCTCCTTCGGGAACAAACTGCGATGGCTTGATGAGCTTCTGGCTCTGGCATCATCCTTCCCGGACCCCGTGGTGGTCCTCGGTGATTTCAACGTTGCTCCTGGTGCCGACGACACCCATTCACCGCAGGAGCAGGATGGCACGGTGTGCTATCATCCGCTGGAAAGACAGAGGATCAGGGCATTCCTCGAAGCCGGGTTCACCGATTCGTTCCGGGCTTTCAACCCCGCCGGGAAGGCCTACACCTGGTGGGATTACAGGGCAGGGGCCTTCAGAAGGAACATGGGCATGCGCCTCGACCTGGTGCTCGCTTCGCGTGAGGCCATGCCGATGTTCGACTCGGTTGAGACCAGAATACTCCCCAGAACCTGGGAAAAACCCTCGGACCACGCACCGGTAGTGTTCCGGCTGACCCCTCCAATGAGCCGGGAATGATGGGGACTCTGAATGCGTATCATTAAAAACGATCATACAGGGAGGTCAGAATGAGACTGGCGGTCACCGCATTAGTAGCGGCATGCATTACCGGTCTGTCTTCCGCCGGGGACAGGGAACTGCCGCCGATATTCGTTCACGAATGGGGGGTGCTTTCTTGGTCGGGCCCCGAGTCTTCATTTTCCGGCGCTCCCGGTGCCCGATCCATGATCCCCGATGATGACGCCATGCTTGTCAGGGCGCCCGTCCTGTACTTTCACGGTCCCGAGTTCACCGGCACTGTCACGGTGAGGACGGACAACGGCAAGATCTCCCATGCATACCCCGAGGTTTCCGGCGGGAGTATCGGCAGCGGGTTCTGCTCCTGGACCGGCTCGTTCAGTTACGAGGAGGATGACCCCTCCCTTCGGGAAACAACCGTCCTCATCGATGATCGCCGTTCATCTTTCCCCTTCCCGCGCTGGCCGTACCACCTGTGGAGAACCGGCGAAAGCATGACCGTGACCACATTCTGCGCAACCGAAAGCTTTCTCTACTACGAAACAGAACCAGCCGACCTGGGCTTCCTGCCCTGTTCGAGTGGCGGGCAATCAGTGCCGGAAGAGTGGGGGCAGGTTCCCGCCATTGCCCTGACTTGGTCGGGAAGCGGCCTGCTTTACGCAGAGTGCAGCCTGGGAGACATCCCCGGCCCCGATGACGGAACGTTCGTGGCCATGACCCCCGACCTTATCCACCGCACCCTTCGCCAGTGGTCCCGGAACGTGATCGACATCGAGGAGGTGGACGCCCTCTGGACAACCTGGATGGATTGGTTCTCCGGCGGTTTCGCTGAAGGCGGGAGCTACCCCGGGGGGCTTCTGCTGTACCCGATCCCGGAAACCCTGCTCTCGAACCTGAGCACCATCGAGGTCGTTCCTGACGGTCCTTCGCAGTATCCAACCCGCGTGAGAAGGTTGATCCTCGCAGCGGTTCCCCTTTAAGAAAGGCTCAGAAATGCTTACCCTTCTTCTCCCCTTCCTCGCCGACACCGTGGTCGTACCTGTGGACGACACGCTGATCAGGGTCCATGAATGGGGTGTGGTGTCATTCACCTCGTTCGGCACCGAGGCCGCGGGAGCCCCGGGCGACACCTACGGCTTCGACCCGTTCGGAATGGTGTGCGTAGATGCCCCGGTGGTGTGGTTCCACGGGTCGCCTTTCTCCGGCACATTCACAGCAAGGGCCGGAATGGGTTTCGTGTCAGTGGCTTACCCGGAACCAACCGAAGGCTTCGAGGGAGCAACCCCGCAGGTGGTTTCATGGAGGATCGAGGGCAGGAATCCCGTGCCCTTCGACGAGGCGCCGATTCCCCACGTTCCCGAAAACACACCCTTCCTCTGGGCCATGGACAACTGGAGGGATGTTCCATGTCTTGACCTGTTCGACGGCGAAGGCAACTATCTGGACAGGTTTCTGTACTACGAAACCCTCATCCCGGACGGTATCCAGGCCAGGATGAACACGGTCGTCGAGGACGGCAGGCATCTGGCGGGGCTGTTCTCCCCCGAAGGGCTGTTGATTACCACGGGCGAAGGATCGGAAGTCCATGTCTACACCATCATCCCCCTGCCGGTGCTGACCGACGCCCTGAGGCTCCCCCTCGAAAGCACCGAGGTCCACGAGAAACTCTGCGACTGGGCGGGGGGAAACCTGAAGTCCCAGGAGATCGCTGCGCTGTGGAACACCTGGCAGCCATTCTTCCGGGACAGACCTGCCGGCGAGAGGTGGCTGCTCTTCCCGCTCCCCCCCGAAACCGTGGAAAGCATCAGCAACATCAGCCTTTCTGTTGACAGCCCCTACTATGCGGCCACGGTGGAGTACCACAGGCTGTTCCTCGGGCTGGTGAGGCTCGAGTGACCGCTCTTCTGCTGCTTCTTGCGGCCGGCCTGTCGGTGCATGAGTGGGGTGTGGTGTCTTATCGTGATACCGGCTTCTCCATGTCCTCATCACCGGTCGACATTCAGGAATGGCCCCTCGAGGCCAAGGCTCCGGTGCTATACTTCCATGGCGACCCTTGCACGGCGGTTGTTCGGGTAACCTCGGCCGGTGGCATGATGACAGCCGTTCTCCCCGAGCCCGCCGCGGGAGGGGCCGGCAGTGACTTCGCTCTCTGGAGCGGCCTCGAGATTTCAACCGAAGGCACCTGGAACCGCTGGCCCGGAGAACCCTCGCGGGAGTGGGGCTGGCTCTGGTCCGACGTGCAGTCTCTCCGCATAGGGTCGGGTTTCTTTCGAGACAGCTATCTGTTCTACGAGTGCGCCCTGCCGCAGCCCGGAATACTGCCCTACGTGGTGGAGGGAGGGAACCCCTCACTGAGGGTGGAGTTCTCCGGCGTCCCCTGTGTTCTCCTCAGGTACCATGAAGGTGAGCCACAGTTCGCGGTGACGACGCTTCTGGCACTTGCAGGAAGGGCGGGGCACCACTGGGAACCCATGGATTGCCCCGATCGGATCAGGGGGATAGTGGCATCGTGGAGTGAAGGAGTTCTGGAGCCGGACGAGTTCAATGCCCTCTGGACGACCTGGGGGCAGACATTCACCGACACCCCCCTTCAGGGGCCCCATGTCATCTACATGATCCCCCGCAGGGTGCTTGACGATTTCGCCACGATCGAGGTGACAACCGACAACGACGATACGGTCGGGATACTGAGGTTCCAGCTGGCCTTCGTTCCCGCATCTGTGCAGTGACGCTTTTGGAATCGACGCTTCCGCTGCTGGCAGTGTTCGTGGCAGGAGCGCTTCAGGGCTTCTGCGGTTTCGGGTATTCACTGCTGGCCATGCCCCTTCTGCTTCTCATGATGCCTGCAGGAACAGCCGTTCCCATTCTTTGCATCACCGGGATCGCGCTGAACGTGGTGCTTCTGATCATGACAAGGAAGCATCTCGACCTCAGGGGGCTGGCACCCCTGGCCATTGCCGGTGCTGTGTTCACCCCGGTCGGGGTCTGGCTGATCAGGGAGGTTCCCGCTGAAACCGCGAAAACAGCGATAGGGACAGGTGTGGCTGTTATTTCGATGGCAATGCTTCTGAAACTCAGGGTCGGGCTGCGCAAGACAACCCCGGGGCTGCTGGCTGCAGGCGCGGTAAGCGGTATTCTCAACGGCTTCGCGACCTTCAGCGGTCCCCCCGTCGTCCTTCTGCTCTCCGCCAGCGGCGAGGGCAGGGATGGGATCAGGTCGTGCCTTGCGGCTTACTTCCTGCTTCTGGGGCTCATAGGGGCGCTGTCGTACTCCACGATGGGAGTGCTGACAACCGAGACCCTGCGATCGGTAGGCATCGCGCTTCCCTTCACCGTGGGGGGCGCTGCGGCGGGGGCGCTGATTGCGCGCAGATCTGACGGGGAATCATTCAGGAGGCTGTCACTAGTGATAATGGCAGTACTGGGGATTCTGACGGCAATGGCCTAAAGGAAGGGCTGGCCGATTCTCCACTCACCCTGTTCCAGAACCAGGGCAAAGCAGGTTTCTTCCGTTTCCCCTGACGCCAGGTCGACCTCACACATCACTATGGCCGTGTCACCACGCATCGGACCCATTGAGCAACTGATCCGGTTCCTGTCGGGAAGCTGGGAAACGAGCACCGGAGCATCGAGAACGACCCTCACAAAGCTTGTTTCTGTCAGGCAGGAAACCTCCTGACTGCTGCACTGTCTGCCTATCCATCGGCTGATCTGCTCCGCGGCCTGAGCGGGCTGCATTTTGGCCATCGTTATCATCATGGAAAGCGAGGCCTGGTTCTCGGAGCTGAGCATGCGGAAAACCGTTTCGGCATCGTACCTGTAAACGGCGTCGATGAATCCTTCCATGACCTGGACGGGGTCGGCCGAAAGCGCAGATGCAGTGTAAAGAAGCAGGAAGGGCAGCAGGACTCTGGTCATCGATGAACATCCTTTCCGATGTGTGCGGCACCCCTCCCGGCATACAATACCCCGAAAACGCATGGAGTGTTCCCGGGGGTTCTGAGATGAGAGTGGAAAGGCCGAAACAGGACGGGGCGGAGGTTTTGAAGCCTCCGCCCCCGGGATCAGACTAGGTCTAGAATGATGCCTTGATCTCGCCCCATGTGCTGCGGGTAAGGGCGGTGCCTTCCCACATGAACTCGAGGATGTTCTCCCAGATAGCAACGTTCTGGGTGGCGTAAGCAGGTGTGAAACCGCTGATTACGCTTTTGCCGTCAATGGCGACACAGATGCCTGCCTGACCGGCGGTGGGTGATGAAGACCAGCCCGTGACCGGTGTTGCTGAGCCAACTGTGAACCTGCAGTTAAGGATTCCAAGACCGGGATCGCTCCAGCTCCAGTCAGAGATGCCTTCGCAGATGGGGTGCCCGGTTTCCCAGGCGTAGTGGGGGACAACGGGGGAACCGAAGGGAGACGCCCCGGTGACGCCCATTGCGTTTGCAAGGGTCATCTGACCGGAGGTTCCGTTCAGCCACTCCCAGGTGGATACGTAGAGACGGCCGCCTCCGTTGTAGTAGCTGGAAATGCCCGACCAGCTCAGCTGATCGGAGTCTGCGTACCATGATTCAACTACGACGATGTCCCACGAACCAGTGGTAAGCGCGTCATTGAACTGGGTGTACATGCCGCCGGGGTTCCCGCTGGCCGGATAGACGTTGGCCGAAGGCCAGAGGTTGTCACAGGCGGTGAGAACCGCAGTACCGTAGGCACCGCTGGCATCGTAATAAACCAGGATGTTCGTTGGATCCTGTGCGATGAGCAGTGCAGATGCTACAAGAACGATTCCAAGAAACAGACGCATTTTCCTCTCCTTTCAAGAGAGTTTGTAACATTCCCCCCTCTGGAATGCCTGACAAATATTACTACCAGTTCAGGGGGTGGATTGTCAATCTCACCCGTGTTCCATTTTACTTCCTCGTCAGCCTGCACACCCTTCCCGCAACTGGTGCGGAGCTGCCGGCGCCGACAACCCGGACGCCCCTTGACTCGGCGGCCTTCACCCGGGCGGCCATGGGGGTGAACTCGAGCTCAAGCCACCTTCTGTCACCCGGGCTGAGAACGATTACATCGGCCTCGTCGGGGTTTCCCTCGACCCTGATGTCGGGTCCGCCCGGAGTCTGGAACCTTCCCCTCGGGCAAAGGTAGCTGTCACGGCCAACTGCGATCGTGCCCGCGGAATAGTGCCTGAGTGTTACCGGGCACTTGAGCGAGCAAATGTCGCAGAGAGCATCTTCGTCATCATGGTGAAGACAGGCCCGTCCCGGCCACGGAAGCTTCACGCTGACGGCAGCCGTCGGGCAGACGTCGGTGCAGTTGCCGCAGCCCGTGCAGTCGGTTTCCCCGAAAGGCAGGTCCATGGCGGGCCTGACCCTTGTCTCGAAGCCCCTGCCCACGAATCCCAACGCGGGCTTCTGCAGTATGAAGGTACACGTCCTTATGCACTTGCCGCAGAGTATGCACTTGTTCGCGTCGTATACCATGAGGGTGTGGCTCTCGTCCACACGTTCACGGGCGGTCTTGCCCCTGAACCTGTCCATGTCCATGCCGTACTCTTCGCACAGCAGCCTGAGGTCGCAGTCATCGTATCGGACGCAACCGCAGGAGAGGCAGCGGGCGGCCTCGTCCGAGCACTGGGCTGCGTCGATGGGCAGAGCCACCTCCACGTCCATGCTCCGCCTTTGCCCGGCATGGACAGCTCCCTGCTGATTCGCGGGTTTCTCTTCCCTTTCGGGCAGAAGGTCGCGCCCGGGTTTCTCCCAGAAACCCTTGCTCGCCCTGAAAGGGGTCTTCTTCCTGACTCCCGTGAGGTGTCCGTGAATCGCTTCGGCGGCGTTCCTGCCATCGCGGATGGAGTCGATGACGACTGTGGGGCCGTGGTAACCGGCGTCGCCTGCGGCGAAGACCCCGGCCAGGTTGGTTTCGACTCCGGTGTCGCTGCCGGTGTCGATGGTATTCCAGCGAGTCACTCTCAGCTCTTCGTTCAGACCCGTGAGAAGGGGTTCCTGGCCAATGGCGCTGACGACAAGGTCGCAATCCAGGATGAACTCGCTGTCATCCATGGGTACCGGGCTTCTTCTTCCCGAAGCATCGGGTTCGCCAAGTGTCATCCTGATGCAGCGAAGACCCTTCAGAACCTTGTCGGATGTGCGCTCGATGCCCACCGGAGCGGCAAGCTCCATGAGTTCGATGCCTTCCTCGAGAGCTTCCTCGATCTCGAGGCTGTCGCACGGCATCTCCAGCCTGGTGCGCCGGTAGAGGATTATGACGCGGTCTGCCCCAAGCCTCCATGCGGTCCGCGCGGCATCCATGGCCGTGTTGCCGCCGCCAACCACAACGACCGTCCCCTTCAGGGCGGAACGGTTCAGGGCGTTTGCGACGAGGAAGTCGGCACCGGTCACGACACCCACCGTGTCCGATTCGCCCTCGACCCTCATTGCCTTGCCGCTCCAGGCACCCGGTGAAAGAAGGACCGCATCGTGGGTCTTTCTGAGTTCGGCAAGCGTTACGTCCTGCCCTACCCTGGTGTTGAGCCTTATCTCGCATCCGGAGGCTTTCTTTATGAAGTCGATCTCGCGATCGAGGGCCTCGTCGGGCAGCCTGTACTCGGGAATGCCGTAGCGAAGCATTCCACCGGCTTTTTCCATTGCCTCGATGATCACCGGTTCATGCCCCCAGAGGCCAAGGAAGTACGCAGCGGTGAGGCCGGCGGGACCGGAGCCCACAATGGCCACTTTCCTGCCCGATGGTTCGGCCCTGGGCGGGAGTGTGTCGTAAACACCCTCCTGTTCCATCAGGAACCTTTTAACCCAGTTTATGGAGACGCACTCATCGATCTCTGCCCTGTAGCACTGGTCTTCACATGCCCTTACGCAGACCCTTCCGCATACCGCCGGAAGAGGGTTCCTCTCCCTTATGAGTTCGACGGCTTCGGCGTACTTCCCCTGGGCAGCCAGGGCCAGGTAACCCTGGATGTCGACGTTGCCGGGACATCCCGTGAGGCAGGGCGAGACGCAGTCAGCCCAGTGGTTGGAAAGAAGAAGCTCGAGGGCGGTCCTCCTGGCGGCCCGCACCCGGGACGAATTGGTGTTGATGACCATGCCCTCGCTTACAGGTGTGGAGCATGCCGGGGCGAGGTTCCGCCTGCCCTCGACCTCCACGACGCAAACGAAGCACGAAGTGAAGGGCTCTGTGTCCTTCATGTGGCAGAGCGTTGGAATAGTGTCGAGGCCGTGTTCGCGCACTGTGTCGAGTATTGTGCTGCCGGGTTTCGCCTCGACCGCTGCGCCGTTGATGGTAACCTTCAAGACCGACCTCCTATTCCCTGATGATGGCATCGAAGGGGCATGCATCGTAACACGCGCCGCACTTCGTGCACTTGTGGTCGTCAATGGAGTGAACCTGCCCCCTCTGTCCGCTCACGGCATTCACGGGGCAGGCCTTCGCGCACAGGGTGCAGCCCCGGCATGTCTCAGGGTTCACGGCGAACTTGATCAGGGCCCTGCAGGAGCCGGCCGGACACTTCTTTTCAAGAATGTGGGCCTCGTACTCGTTCCTGAAGTAGCGCAGGGTCGTGAGGATGGGATTGGGGGCCGTCTGCCCAAGGCCGCACAGGCTCCCGTCGATGATCTGCCTGCCGAGCGTTTCAAGGAAGGGAATGTCCTCCTCCCGCCCCTCGCCGGCAGTAATGCGTTCGAGGGTTTCAAGCAGCCGGCGGTTCCCCACCCGGCAGAAGGTGCATTTTCCGCACGACTCGTCGCAGGTGAAGCTAAGGAAGAACCTCGCTATGTCAACCATGCAGCTTGTTTCGTCCATGACCACCATGCCGCCCGAGCCCATTATCGCACCGGTGGCGGGTATGGATTCGAAATCCACGGGAGTGTCGGCCAGATGCTCGGGTATGCAGCCACCGGACGGGCCGCCCATCTGAACGGCCTTGAATGCCTTGTCCTTCTTGATGCCACCGCCGATGCCGAAAACCAGGTGCCGGATGGGTGTGCCCATGGCAACCTCGGCAAGGCCGCCCCTCTTCACCTTGCCCGCAAGCGCGAAGACCTTGGTGCCGGGGCTCTTCTCCGTGCCTCTCTCCCGGAACGCCTTGACCCCGTTCCTCACGATCCATGGAACGCACGCGTAGGTTTCCACGTTGTTGTTGTTCGTGGGTTTGGAAAAAAGCCCCTTCTCCGCCGGATAGGGCGGACGGAACGTGGGCATGCCCCGCTTGCCCTCGATGCTTCGGAAGAGGGCGGTTTCCTCGCCGCAGACGAAGGCTCCCGCGCCCATTTTGACCTTGAGGTGCACGCCCTGGGCGAATCCGCGTTCTTCGGCCTGGGCTATGGCATTCTCAAGCCGTTTCACAGCAAGGGGGTACTCGGCCCGGCAGTAGATGTAGCCGTTGGCCGCCCCGATGGCTCGGGCTGCTATTAGCATGCCCTCAATGACGGCGTGAGGATCGCCCTCGATGATCGACCTGTCCATGAAGGCGCCGGGGTCACCCTCGTCGGCGTTGCAGATTATGTATTTGTCCTCCCCCGCAGCCGATGCGGCGAAAGACCACTTCATTCCGGTGGGAAAACCTGCTCCGCCCCTTCCTCTGAGACCTGAATCCTTGATGAGCTGGATGATCTCCACGGGCGTCATTTCCCGAGCCATGCGAAGGGCTTCGTAACCGCCCCTGGCGATGTAGTCGTCCATGCTGTCGGGGTTGATGATGCCGCAGTTGCGAAGCACCAGCCTGTCCTGCTTTTCCAGGAAGTCGGCATGGCTGCCCCGGCCGTCGTCACTCCACACCAGGTGATCTGCGGGGTCGGCTCCCGACGCGATTTCAAGGGCCATCTCGGGAGTGACCTCTCCGTATATCCTGCGTGAATCCCCGTCCCTGACCTCGAGCAGGGGCTCGACGAAGCACATTCCGATGCATCCGGTGCCCGAAAGCTCATATTCCCCGGGATTGTTCCGAAGGGCTTCGATGACTTTTCCGGCTCCTGCGGAAAGGCCGCAGGTGCCGGTTCCAACAAGCAGCTTCCTCATCGGGGACCTCCCGCGGCGAACTCTCTCAGAACCTTGACGGCTCCCGGAGGGGTAAGTTTTCCAAAGGTTTCCCCGTCGATCATCATAACGGGAGACAGTGAGCAGCAGCCCAGGCAGGCAACCGTGTGCAGCGTGAAAAGCATGTCTTCCGTGGTGCCGCCCGGAGCCACCCCGAGTTCTATGGAGAGCGCCTCGACGATTCTCCCGGCACCCGCCACATGGCAGGCGGTTCCCGTGCATACCCGGATTATGTGCCTGCCGGACGGGGTGAACGAGAACTGGCTGTAAAACGAGGCCACCCCGTAGATCTGGGCTTCAGGCTCCCCCGTGGCTTCCGCGATTTTGGCAATGGTATCCCTTGAAATGAACCCGAACTCTGTCTGGGCCGCCTGAAGCAGGGGGATCACCGCCTCGGAGCTTCCCCGGGATTCGCGGGCCAGTTCAGCGAAGGATCGCTTCATGCACTTTCCTTTCCGTTGGCATCCGAAACAACTGAAAACGGTCCTGAAACTGAGAGGGGGCACCACCAAAAGCAGCGCCCCCTTTAGCTTACATCAGCAAACTAAACTAACTAAGTCCGTCCCCTAGACGACGCCCTGGGCGATCATGGCGTTGGCGACCTTCATGAAGCCGGCGGCGTTCGCACCAAGGACGTAGTTGCCGGGCTTGCCGTACTTCTCGGCGGCGTCGTAGGCCTGGCGGTGGATGTTGATCATGATCTGGTGGAGCTTCTTGTCCACCTCTTCCTTGCTCCAGCATGTGAATGCCGCGTTCTGGGCCATCTCGAGACCGCTGGTGGCCACTCCGCCGGCGTTCGCCGCCTTGCCGGGGCCGTAGAGAAGGTGCTTGTCAACGAAGATCTCCACGCCTTCGGGGGTGGTGGGCATGTTGGCGCCCTCGGAAACAAGGAACACGCCGTTGTTCACGAGGTTCCGGGCGTCCTTCCCGTTGATCTCGTTCTGGGTCGCGCTTGGGAAGGCGCAGTCCGCCTTGTGGTTCCAGAGCGGGTTGTAGTCGAGGTCGGGGTCGACGGCGGTGTAGACGGCCTTCGGGTACTTGTCCGCGTATTCGCTGATCCTGCCGCGGCGGACGTTCTTGAGGTTCATCACGAAGTCGAGTTTCTCGGCGGTGATGCCCTCTTCATCGTAGATGTAGCCGGAGCTGTCGCTGAGCGTGACGACCTTGCCGCCGAGCTGGTTGATCTTCTCGGTCGTGTACTGTGCCACGTTGCCGCTGCCCGAGACGAGACAGGTGAGGCCCTGGTAGTTCTTGCCCCTGGTCTTGAGCATCTCCTCACCGAAATAGACCGAACCGTAGCCGGTGGCCTGGGGTCTGATGAGGCTTCCGCCGTACTCGAGGCCCTTGCCCGTGAGCACGCCGCTCCACTCGTTGCGAAGCTTCTTGTACTGGCCGAACATGAAGCCGATCTCGCGGCCGCCCACGCCGATGTCACCCGCCGGAACGTCGGTGTAGGGACCGATGTGGCGGAAGAGCTCGCTCATGAGGCTCTGGCAGAACCGCATGACCTCAAGGTCGCTCTTGCCCTTGGGGTCGAAGTCGCTGCCGCCCTTGCCGCCGCCCATGGGGACGCCGGTCAGCGCGTTCTTGAAGATCTGTTCGAATCCCAGGAACTTGAGGATGCCAAGGTTCACCGAGGGGTGAAAACGCATTCCGCCCTTGTAGGGGCCGATGGCGCCGTTGAACTCGATGCGGAAACCGCGGTTGACCATTATCTCGCCGTCGTCGGTGGTCCAGGGGATCCTGAACATGATGACGCGCTCGGGCTCGACCAGACGCTCGACGATCTTCATCCGGCGAAGCTCGGGATGCTTCTCAAGCACTACCTCGAGGCTCTCGAGAACCTCTTGTACAGCCTGGTGGAACTCGGGCTGATTGGGATCCTTTTCAACTACGCTTCTGTAGATGTCGTTCAACATCCCTCGAACCTCCAACAGATTAGGGCTTCGCCAGGTAAACGGAACACTCCGGATCACGCGGTGAATCCATACCGTTCAACCCGGAGCATTTTGAATATATCCGCGGCGCAGGTCAGGTCAATGCGTGGATGTGTTCCCTGATCCTGCGAAGGCCGGAGAGCCTGTCGCAGTCGTCCCCCGGCGTTTCGAGAACCGCCGGCAGACCGCTGAAACCGGGAAACGACTCGATCGCTGCAAGGGCTTCGATTCCGATCAATCCTTCGCCGGGCTTCTCATGCCTGTCGCTTCCGCTTCCCCTCTCCACCTTCGAGTCGTTGAGGTGGAACGCCCTCAGCGAAGTGCCGAAGATGTCCTGAAGCACTCCGCAGAAGGCCATGGCCCCCTTCACGGTATCAAGTTCGTACCCCCGCCCGTGGGCGTGGGCCGTATCGATGCAGGCGCCTGTCCTGCCCGGAAGGCCAATGAGAGCGAGCATCTCCCGCAGTTCAGAAAGATCTCCGCAAAGGGAGTTTCCGGCCCCCACAGTGTTCTCGAGCAGAAGCACCGTGTCCGGGGAGCAGTTCTCGAGAACCGCGCGGATCGCTGCTGCGGCCTGCGCGATGGCAGCCCCCCTCTCATGACCGGTCGCGGAACCGGGGTGAAGAACGCAAAGACGAATCCCGAGCGCCGAGCACCGGGCGAGCTCCGAACCGAGCGCATCTGTAGATCGTGCGAGAAAGTCGGGCCTGCATGAAGCCATGTTGACAAGGTACGAGCAGTGGGAGATGTAAACGACTCCCGCGGAAAGGTTTCTGAACTCTTCAACCACGGCGCCGGTCACGGGGCCTTCGCTGTATCTCCTGGGGTTCGAGGTGAAGATCTGGGCTGACGGTATGCCCATTGCTGAAACCCTTGCCGCACATGCGGCAAGACCCCCCGCCGCCGAGGCATGGATGCCGGTCAGCAAGCGATGAACCTGTTTCGAAAGTGTTCCGGAGTCACGTGCGCGGCCGCCGTCAGCCCGGCCCTGACTCTCCCTAGCCCTTCCCACCACGCTCCGCAGTTGCGCCAGGCGTCATCGAGCGCCCTGTGGGTTGAGGGACCTGGAAGGGCGGCGTTACCCGGCTCGATGAGCGTCTCGAGCCCGGCCATCTCCATGAAGCGGGAACACTTGCTGGAGTAGGGAACGGCCACGGGAAGCGCTCCCGCGACTACAGACAGTATCGCCCCGTGAAGCGGCGTGGTCACCATCACACGGCAGCCCGCGATAAGCACAAGCGCATGCTCGACTGTATCGAACTCAGCGATCGATGCCCTGCCATGGTGTTCCATGGCGCCCAGAACAAGCCGGCAGAACGAAAGGTCGTCGTTGGAGAGGGTGCCGGTGTGAAAGGGAAAAAGCAGTGCTGTTCCATCGTTTGCGTCCAGATGCCGGTCGAGCATCCCGGCCCATGCCGCCACTGCGGGTGAAGGGTCTTCCGCACGGTAGCCCGGTATCCTCCTTCTCAACTCGAGGGGCAGCAGGGCCCCCTTCCTGTTCATGACGTTCCTGGGGGCAACGCCGAGTATCCGTGAATCCACCGGCCCGGCTTCGAAATCGCTTCCGAGCAGAAGGGCGGAATCGGCGGCTGATTTCAGCACGGGGGATGTGAAGCCCCATTCGATAAGGGTGGAGTAGGTTGCCCGGTCGCGGGCCGTTATCCCTTCGCACGAAGCGAGCGCGAACCTTGCACAGGGGGGGGTGGTTCGCGCGAGTTCTCCCTTCCTGCCGATGCCCACTGCCCAGCAGAAGGACCGGCGGCGGAACAGCCGGGCCAGAACGAGGGGCATCAGGTTGAAGGGCGAGTAGAGAAGGCTGGACCTGTCCTGAAGGAGCTCGCCTCCCCCCACGACGACCACATCGGCCCACCTGACGCCCGAAAGCATCGCGTCAAGTCTTCCGTGCCCCGTGTTAAAAGCCTTCACACCGGGATAGCAGGAACCGGTGCGGGATGGATCGGCGGACATGACTCCCACAAGGGCGTTCATGGCGGAAAGACTGCGGAACTGCGAGAGGAGGATGGCGCTGTCGCCCAGGTTCGACCCGCCCGCCTCCAACTCGCCCCAACTGGCTGAAAAGACCTTCAGCGGGCGCAGTTGAACTCCCGCAGGGTGTTGGCCATCTGACGGAGACGGGCGTCGGCAAGCCCCATTACCGACCGGGGCGGGTATTTGCCGCCTTCATCGGTGACCCCCGCGGGGTGGCCGGTGAGCAGTTCAATGCCCTGGCAGATCGTGGACACAGGGTATATCCTGAACTTGCCGGACCTTACAGCGTCAACCACTTCCATGTCGAGTTGAAGGTTTACAAGGTTCGAGGTGGGGATGAGCACGCCCTGCGTTCCGGTCAGACCCCTCTCGCTGCAGAGCCTGAAGAAGCCCTCGATCTTCTCGTTCACACCCCCTATCGCCTGAATCTCGCCGAACTGGTTCACCGACCCGGTCACCGCAAGGTCCTGCCGGAGAGGCAGGTTCGAAAGGGCGCTGAGCAGGGCGTAAAGCTCGGTCGAACTGGCGCTGTCTCCGTCCACCCCGCCGTAGCTCTGTTCAAATACTATCCCGGCGGTGAGGCTGAGGGGATAGTCGGAGGCGAAGCGGTTCCTGAGATAGCCTGCGATGACCTCGATGCCCTTGGTGTGTGTGGGACCGGACATTTCCGATTCGCGCTCGACGTTCACCAGCCCTTCCCTGCCGGGGGCGACGCTGACCGTTATCCGGGCGGGAAGCCCGAAGGCGTAGTCAACTCCGTGGTAGACGGCCAGCCCGTTCACCATTCCGACCCTGGAGCCCTGAGTGTCCACAAGCACCTGGCCGTCCAGTATGCCCTGAAGGGCGTGGTCGGCGGACAGGCTGAGGCGGAGTTTCTTCTCGGATATGGCCCTTTTCACGTCTTCGGCGGTGACGACCGTCCTGCCGCTTCGTGACGCCCAGTAGGAGGCCTGCCTGACGTAGTCTGCGATATGGTTGAACTCGAGGCTCAGCCTGTCCTGCCTGCCCGTTAACCGTGCCGCCTGTTCGCACACCATGGCCATTCCCGAAGGGTCGAGGGGCAGCAACTGCTCCTGGCTGGTTATGTAGGCGATCACCCGTGAGAAATCCATCAGGTTCTCGTCGCTGAGCACCATGCTGTCGTCGAAGTCGGCCCTGATACGGAACAGCAGGCCGAACTCGGGATCGTTGCCGGCCAGCATCATGTAAAGCCAGGCGGACCCGATCATAATGACCTTGACGTTGACCTCGACGGGTTCGGGCTGCAGTTCCACAGCGCCGAAGACACGCATCATGTCGGTTGCGCGGATGATCGCGGTCCGGTTCTTGAGGGTCTGGGACAGCGTCTGCCAGAGACCGGGGTAGCGCACGACGTCCATGGCGTCGAGTATGAGGAAGCCGCCGTTCGCCTTCAGGTAGGAGCCGGCGCTTATCATCATGTGGTCGCTGTAGGGCTTGTTCTCCACCATGATGCGGTCGATGGTGCCGAAAAGGCTTGACGGGTCGGGAAAGCTCTCGACAACCACGGGGCGGGTCTTCCTCTCCGAATTGTCGACGAGGAGGTTGACTTTGAACACGTAGTAGGGATCAGATTCGGAGGATTCCCCGGCGAACGCCTCGAGATTCTCCAGGATCGTGTTAGCGACGCCTTCGGCGAAATCCTCGAGGGCTTCGCCTCCCCCTAGGTGTTTCAACTGGTCGGTAATGCCGACAACGGTTGGCCTCACCAACTCCACAAGAAGCTCATCCAGGGCGGTCTTGGCCTGCATGTCGTTGTCGTGGCTTCTCCTGAGCGCTTCGCTGAGCTTCTGGAACAGCTTCTCGTGCTTTTCCCTGATCTCGGCCATTTTCTCTTCGGTCAGCGCGCCCGCCGACAGCATCTCGCGGAGCTGCTCGTGGGTCACGGGCTTTTCGTCTATGACGGGCAGAACCTCGGGGCGGACCTGGCCTGAGGGAGTCGTGATGCTCACCAGGGCGAATCCCGCTTTCTGGGATTCGATGGTCACTGCCTTCATGAGGTCTTCCTTCTTTTCTGAAAAGCTCCTCAGAAGACGGCTTCGCTCTCCGGCGGTTCGCTCGCTCTGCAGGACGGCGGGAATGTTGCGTTTCAGAAGCTCGACGCAGCTGTCGATGGTTTCCCTGAGCTTCCTTCCGCATCCCGCGGGAAGAAGGAGAACCCTCGGTTTCGCCGAGTCCTCGAAGTTGTAGACGTAGCAGATGTCCTGCAGGGAGTCGGTGGTTATGTCGATCCTGTCGAGTATCCGCTTCACGGTGGTTTCCCGCCCGCTTCCGGGAACACCGGTGATGAACATGTTGTACCCTGAACTCGGGATCTCCAGCCCCAGCCGCACGGCCCCCACAGCCCTGTCCTGGCCGACTATCCTCTCGGTGGGCTTGAGCTCTCCGCTCGTCTTGAACCGGAAGCGCGACGGTTTGCACCTCCACCTGAGATCGGCGGGCTTTACGGGCTTGATTGGCATGTGAACCTCCCGGTTTGTGCGGACCTGCATCGGTAAGAATATGAAAAGAAACGGCTTCAGCCCAGTATCGGCCCGGGCAGGACCCCTGTGGCGGCAATCCGGGCGCCGGCCTCGGCCCTGCAGACGACCACCAGCGTTGAGCCTTCCCGCCGGAGCAGGAGTTCGGCGTCACGATAGAGGGGGGAAGGCAGGAAGACATCCTGTACGCCGGTCGGATCCTCAAGCATCAGGAATCCGGCGCCCCCGGGAAGGGAACGGCCCGCCATGACCCTGCCCCACAGGCGCAGATTTCCCGCCCTTGACGCTTCGGAAAGGGGAAGCGTATCGGGGGGTCTTTCCAGCACCTCGAGCGGATGAAGGACGGTGGTTATCCCCATGACCTGCATCTCGGCCCTGACCCTGTAGGCCGGCGTGTATTCGGGAAGTTTCGGGGGGGGTACCCCCTCGGGGAACAGACCGGTTCCGCGGCTCTTCACTGCCCAGACGGCTTCGGGGCGGGCCAGACCCAGTTCGTCGAAACACCCGGCAACCGCCATTGCCGAGGCCAGAACCGGGCCGATCCCCGCGTCCCTGATCCCCGCCGGACTCCTGAAGGGTCTGGCTTCCCTCACTTTGCCGTATTCGCTCTCGCCCATCCCCCGTATCAGACACATGCCCAGCATCAGTGCGCCGTCCTCCGTTGCCCGGCACAGCCACCCGCCGGTGTTCACGCCGGGGGAAACGATTCTGATGCCCATGCGCCTGGCTTCCTCCACATAGACCGCCTGGGAGTAGAAACCCCCTCCCGCTGCCATGAAGGCCGCCATGGCACGGGCGGGACTGCGGGCCTTCAGGCCGGCGAAAACGCAGGCTTCCAACGCGTAGGTCATGGCGTGTGCCTTGCAGAACCCGTAACCTGCGTAACCCGATAAAAGCTCCCAGCCCCTCTGCGCAGTTTCCGGGGAGTGCCCGGCGGCAAGGCACAGATCCACGACCTCTTCCCTCTCTATCTGCCCGGCCTTCAGCCTCCTTCGCATCAGGTCACCCCGGGCCGACGGAAGTCCGAGGAGTATGCACGCCGCCTCGGACACGTCCTCCTGGTACAGCATTACACCCCTGTTCTCCCTGAGCAGATTCCTGAGGCAGTCAGGCGTCCGGGAGTCACCGCCGCTCCTGTATGCGGCCCGCCCCCCCCCGGCAGAGGCTCCAGGGCGAACCAGGGCCAGGGCGCGGGCCACATCCTCGACATCCCGTATCGTCATTTCCCTGAGAAGGGCTCTCATGGCGGGGCTTTCCACATGTGGAACGCCTATCGTGGCGCCTCTGTTGAGAAGGGCGAGGGTCGGAGCGTCGAGGGATTCCACTTCTCCCGCGAGTCCACCGATCTCACCCCCCGAAGCGGCCGCAATTGCGGAAAGACCCCTGTGACCAAGCAGGTCCATCTTCAGAAGACCGATGAACTCAACCCCGTCCTTGTCGAACTGTGTCACCTCCAGTCCGCCAGTGCACCCCTGAAGAGGTATCCTGGAGGCAGCCGAGCCGTTGCAGAGCACCAGCCCGCACGGGTGGGGGCCGATCCCTGCGGGAAGCCCCTTCAGAAGCCCGGCGTTCTCCAGTATCGAGCCGTTGGTACCCCTGCGCCATACCGGTTCAGAAGGGTTCCCGGCAGCCCGGGCCAGAACCTCGACTTCGTCGGGGCCAAGACCCGACGCCGTGGCACTGAACCTGACAGCGGACCGGGAGCGGTAGCTTCCAATGGCGGAGACCGCCGCGGCCCGTCCGCCCCAGCGGTTCATCAGCCAGCCGAACACCTCGTCCCTCCTTGTGCTGTCGATGTCGAGATCTATGTCGGGCGGTCTGCTGCGGAGCGGATTGAAGAACCTGGGGAAGGATAGGCCAAAGCGGACGGGGCACACGGCGGACAGCCCAAGAAGCCTCGCCACGAGGCTTCCGCCCGCCGAACCCCTTGCAACGGCGAGTATCTCTTTCTCACGGCAGTAAGTGATGATCTCGTGAAAGGCCAGGAAATACCCGCAGAGGTTTGCGCCGGCCAGATCCGTGAACTCCTGGTCAAGCCTCGCCGATGCCGCCCCGGAACCGCGATAAAGGTCAGCCAGCCGGGCGAGCAGTATCCCCCGCAGCCTCTCCGGATCATCGGGGCCCATGACGGGGGGATCGTAGGGCCTTTCCCGGGGCTCGCAAGCGGCTTCCTCGAGAAGAGCTTCGTTGGCCCTGACCGCCTCACGCGGCCATTCACCACCTTCAGGAAGCATCCTGAGGTGATCGGGCATCACATCGTGGCCAACCCATGGTTCGTCGAGGAGGAGATCGACCTTCCTGAGCATGCGGTGGACAAGCTTCGAATCAGCGCCTGCGAACATGCAGGGAGACGCCGCGACGGGCAGAACGCCCCCGGAAAGGTTGGGAGACGTCTCACCGGGGAGCACAGGATGGTAGATTCGGCCGCGAAAGCCCTCTGCCCTGAGCTTTGCGGCGCCCTCGAACCCGGTTGAGACAAAGGCGAACAGCCTGTCGGAATCTCCGATCGCCTGCTCGGGCGGAACCCTGCCGGGAAGATGGGTCGAGGTGATCAGACGGCAGAGCTGTCCCCAGCCTCCCTCAAGTGCTCCCGTGACAAGCATGCCCCCCGGGAGTGTGACATGGGCTCCGGGAATCACCTTCAACCCTAGCCTGCCACAGGCCAGGACCATCCTGTGAAGACCGTACACACCCCCAAGGTCCGCCATCATGACGCCCTGAAACCCCGCTCTGTAAGCCGCTTCAGCGAGGGTTTCCGGGGTGTCGGTGCCGTACCTGAAACTGAACGCACTCTTCACCCACAAAAGGCACCCGGGAATCGCCATTCCCGATTATAGCAATCGGGGGACACGCAATCTGGGGACACGGTACTTGATGGAAGGCATTCAACAAAGCACGACAGTGAACGGACACGGCATGAGTGACCATAGTCAAAGAGATGCAGCACATGGTCTTACAATGGGAGTGCGCCGTCAGTGAATACGGGCAGGCAACGGAAAAGACCGAATGATCCAGGATATTGGCATCGTTTCACCCGGGATTGGCATCGTGTCCCCCGAATTACCTGCACTCCTCCATGCGGTAAAAGGGGATGGGTGTGCCGTCGGCCGTTCGGAGGATGCCTGAACCGGTGACGGCGAAGCCGCAGCTCTGGTAGGCGCGGATGGCACGGAGATTGGACATTCGCACGGTGAGGCGGACATGGTCGATACCCATTATGAACCTTGCCTCGCGGGTTGCCAGATCGATGGCCCTCCGTCCGATCCCGTGACCCAGAAGTGTGGGGTCGCCGATGATGATGCCAAGGGTTCCCTCGACGGAATTCCAGCGGCGGCGTTCCACCCACACGCCGCCAACATCCCGGCCGTCGGCGGTTATGATGAACCAGACGTATTCGTCACCCCAGCCCGAGAGGTCGGAACCGTTGAACGACTGGGGGCTCACCTTCTCCATGTATTCATGGGAGCCGATGGCGTCGCTCCAGGCCTGGAGATTGCCAAGATCCCTTTCGGTGATCCGTCGGATGAAGACCTTCATGACACCCCGATGCGTTTTGTTTACCCGCGGGTAACCTCGAAATTTGGCCGTAACATACGGACGCCTCCGGTTTTGTCAACCAAGGCTTGAACACCCGGCCGGTATCATGGTAGATTCCTTCGAGAGAGAGGGGGAGGTGTTTGGCCGGATCATCGGACAAGGGACACTGGGACAGGTTCTGGAGCAGACCAAGGCGCCTGGAAGAGATTTACGACAACGACGACAGGATCTGCCGTGAAGCGACCCGCCGATTCCCAGTCAGGGGTCTTCGCACCCTCGAGGTGGGAGCCGCAACCGCCCGCGACAGCGCTTCACTGGCGAAGAACGGCGCAGTGGCCGTGGCGCTCGACTACTCGCACAAAGCGCTCGCCAGGGCCTCCGAAGCCGGGGGCGGGGTCATGCTGGTGTGCGGAGATGCCGAGGCCCTGCCGTTCCGTGACGGTGCGTTCGACCTCGTCTTTCACCAGGGGGTCATGGAACACTTCAGAGACCCCGAACCCATGACCCGCGAGTGCACAAGGGTCACCGCCCCGGGAGGGGTCCTTCTCGTCGACGTTCCCCAGACACTCCACCCCTACACCATCCTGAAGAAGGCACTCATGGCATTGGGGATCTGGTTCGCGGGATGGGAGACCCAGTACACCGTCAGAAGGCTCAGGGGGTTCCTCGAACGCCACGGTCTCGTTCCTGAAAGCGCTTACGCCCGTTACTTCGCCCCTTCCCTCGCCTACAGGCTGCTCAGGGAAGTCCTGCTGCGCCTGGGAGCACGAATGCCGCTTCGTCCGGTGCTGATCCCTCCCGTGCACCGGTTGAGGAGCAGGGTTCGGTCATCGGTCGAGAACAGCGCTCTGGGGCTTCTGACCGGCTGCGTGATCGGGGTTTTCGCCAGAAAGCCACGGGCTTGAGGATACTCGCCCTTAACTGGCGCGATCCGCTGAACCCCGAAGCGGGAGGCGCGGAGATCCACCTCCACCAGGTACTGAAGCGCGCTGTCGCCGCAGGGCACAGCGTTCTGCAGGTCTCGCACGAGGTGCAGGGCCTTGCCCCGATCCAGGGAATAGACGGGGTGGAGGTCCACAGAAAGGGACGCTGGTACTCCTACAACCTCACGGTCCGGAGCTACTGCGAGAAACTGGGGCTCTCCTCCTTCGACCTCATCGTGGAGGACATCTGCAAGGTGCCGGTTTTCTCGCCCCGGTGGTCCCGGACACCTGTGCTGGCAGTGGTTCCCCACCTTTTCGGAACAACGGCCTACCGCGAGGTGGGTCCGCTGAAAGCGCTTTACGTGAACGCTCTTGAAAGCATGATCCCCCGGGTCTACAGGGGCTGCACCTTCGTGGCCATAAGCGGGAGCACGAAGCGAGACCTTGTGAGAAGGGGGGTTCCCGGGGAAAGGGTGCTTGTCATACCGTGCGGGATGGACACCGGAACCTACAGCCCAGACCCCGGAGTGCCAGTCTCGCACGGGGTGTTCCTGTACCTGGGGCGGCTCAGGAAGTACAAGGGCGTTCAGCACGCCATAAGGGCGATCTCCATCCTCAGGGACAGGGGAGTAGCCGCAAGTTTGACTGTTGTTGGCGACGGCGAATACGCGGGAGAGCTGAAAAACCTTGCAAAGAGGTTCGGTCTTGGGGATTCCGTCACGTTCACGGGCTTCGTACCAATATCGGAGGCTCTCCACTGGCTCAGAACCTGCTATGCAGCGGTGTTCCCCTCCGAGAAGGAGGGGTGGGGGCTAACCGTCATCGAGGCCAACTGCTGCGGAGCCCCGGTGATAGCCAGCCGTTCCGACGGCCTTACCGACTCGGTGCGCGACGGTGAAACGGGCGTTCTTGTACCCCACGGCGATCCGGCCGCACTGGCGAATGCAATGCAGGACCTGCTGGAAAACCCTGAGAAAAGGGCAAGTCTCTCTGCTGGAGGGCTCGAATGGGGGAGGTCGTTCCACTGGGACCGCACCGGGGCGGACATGATCAGGGTCATGGAGGCCGCTGTCAGCGGCCGGTGAGAAGCCTTTCCGCAAGGAATGGCGGCAGACCGCACCTGCGGATCTCCTTCGCGGTGGTGTCAACCGGATAGGAAACCCTGAATCCCTCTGCCGTCAGGGTTTCGGTGTCCACCACCATGAACGACGCTGCAGGGTTGCCGTCTCGTGGCTGACCGACGCTGCCGCAGTTCACAAGGGTGTACTTTCGAAGGTCGACGGAGCCGGGAGTGGTCCGGATGGCCCCGTGCCCCCATGCGCAGGGGCGGTGGGTGTGGCCGAAGAACCATGTCTCGCCGGGGGTTTCCAGAAGGACCTCCCGGGCACTCGCCGCCCCAAGTATGTACTCCCACGATCCCGGAGCAACGGGATTTGCGTGACAGAATCCCATCTCTTCCCTGACGAGGGTCAGGGGAAGACCGGCAAGCCACCGGGTTTCGGCTTCGCCGAGCTGCGTGTTCGTCCATAAAATGGCTGCGGCTCCCCACACGTTGAACCTCGAAAGCGGAAGGAGCCCCGCGCAGCCGTGGTCATGATTGCCGGCAACCACCCCGTCGCACGACTCCCGCACAAGGGCGATGCACTGGGATGGCCATGGTCCGTAACCCGTTATGTCGCCGAGGCATATCGTGCTGTCGCAGCAGGTCCCGGCCGGGTGCTCGAGAACCTTCTCCAGCGCGGGCAGGTTGCCGTGTATGTCACTGACTATCCGAAGCCTCAGTGCCCTTCCCCCCGTCCTTCACGAGTACCCTGTGAAGCACGCCGTTCACGAAGGCGCCCGCTCCGGGCTGGTCGAACTCCTCGGCGATGCGGACCGACTCCCTGATTACCACCGGAGCCGGAGTGCCCACGTAAAGGGCCTCAGCAACAGCCTGTTCAAGCAAGAGCCTCGTCACGAGCGACAGCCTGTCCAGCGACCAGTTCGACAGCGCCGCCCCGATCTGACGCGAGATATCCGAGCTGTGCTTCACAGAGGCCTCGGCTATGCTTCTGATCCAGGTTCTGGTCTCGTTGTCGAACAGACCGCTGAAGCCCAGATCGTCGAGATTGCCGGACACCGTGGCGCCATTGAGGCTGGCGGCGTACCGGCTTTGAAGAAGGAACTTGCGTGCCCTCGAGCGCATCCCCACGTTATCGGCCCGCCGGTTCTTCCATCGTGTCCTCCCCTGATTCGTCAAGGTCGGAGAAACCGTAGACCTGACGGTAGAGGTTGACCATCTCAAGGGCGGTGAGCGCCGCGTCGAAGCCCCTGTTCCCGCTCTTCGCACCTGCCCTGTCTACGGCCTGTTCAACGGTGTCCGCCGTAACGATGCCGTAGGCTACGGGGATCTTCGCGTCCATTCCCGCCTTTGCGACTCCCTTGGCGCTCTCCGCCGCCACGAAATCGAAGTGGGGGGTTTCACCCCGTATCACCGCGCCAAGGCAGATGACCATGTCGAAACCGCCCGAATCTGCTAGCCTTGCGGCCATTGCCGGTATCTCCCATGCGCCGGGAACCATGAAGACGTCCATGTCACCGTCTTGAACGCCGTGGCGAAGAAGGCAGTCGGTGGCGCCTTCGAGAAGCTTCGAGGTGATGAATCCGTTGAATCTCGAGACTACGAGGGCCGCCTTCAGACCCTCACCGTCGAGTTGTCCCTCATGAATCCATGCCATCTTCGCAGACTCCCTTCAGAATGTGGCCCATCTTGTTCTTCTTCGTGGCAAGGTAAAACCTGTTGTCGTCGGTGGGGCAGATCTCGAGGCCCACCCTCTCCGTAACGTTCAGACCGTATCCGGAAAGCCCGACTATCTTCTTGGGGTTGTTGGTGAGAAGCCTGATGCTCGTGAGCCCCAGGCGGACGAGTATCTGCGCTCCCGTGCCGTATTCGCGGAGGTCGGGGGCGAATCCCAGTTTCTCGTTGGCCTCCACCGTATCGAGGCCGTGGTCCTGAAGGTGGTAGGCCCTGATCTTGTTGGCGAGCCCTATGCCCCTGCCCTCCTGGGCCATGTAGAGAACCACGCCCAGTCCCTCTTCCGAAATTCGCTTCATGGCGCCGTGAAGCTGTGAGCCGCAGTCACACCGCCTGCTCTGAAAGACGTCTCCCGTGAGGCACTGTGAATGTACCCTCACCAGTACGTTTTCTGCGCCCCTCACCTCACCCTTCACAAGGGCAACATGGGTCGCGCCGTCCACAAGGCTCCGGAACACCATCATGCGGAACTCGCCGAACTCCGTCGGAAGGACGGCCTGGGCCTGAAGCTCGACGAGCACCTCGGTCCTGCGCCGGTGGTTCACGAGTTCGGCAACGGAGGTGATTATGAGCCCGTGTTTCTCACCGAATTCCCTCAGTTGGGGAAGGCGGGCCATGGTGCCGTCGTCGTTCATTATCTCACAGATGACCCCGGCGGGGAAAAGCCCGGCAAGCCTTGTGAGATCCACAGCGGCCTCGGTGTGCCCTACACGTGTAAGGACGCCGCCTTCGCGGGCCGCCAGGGGAAAGATGTGGCCGGGCCGGGCCAGGTCCTCGGGGCGTGAGGCGGGGTCGATGGCAACGGAGATCGTCCGGGCCCTGTCCGCCGCGCTTATGCCCGTCGAGACCCCCGAAACGGCATCGATGCTCACGGTGAAGGCCGTTTCGTGAAGGGATGTGTTCCGGGGGCACATGTCCCTGAGATCAAGCCTCTCCAGTGCCGCCTTCTCCATCGCAAGGCAGACCAGACCCCTGGCGTGCCTGGCCATGAAGTTTACAGCGGCCGTGCCGCAGTGTTCGGCGGCCACCAGAAGGTCTCCCTCGTTCTCCCTGTTCTCGTCGTCCACAACGATGACCATGCCGCCGCGACGCAGAACCTCAAGGGTTTCCGGAACGGTGGCGAATTCAGCCTTGTTCAATCTTGCGCCTCAATCCGTGCTGTTTTTCGAGGCAATCCATGCCCCTTTGTACGTATTTTCCGATGATGTCGAACTCCAGGTTCACCTGCGTTCCGGGTTTCCAGTGGGCGGCTCCCGTCCGTGAAAGTGTTTCGGGAATGACGGCAACCGTGAAGCCCGCCCCGGGGACGAGGCCGGCCACCGTGAGGCTGATCCCCGAAACTGCCACGGAACCCTTCTCCACAAGCAAACCGTGCCACTCACCGGGGCAGGTGATCCTGACCGTGGCGAACCCGTCCTGGTTGCGAACGGCGCCCACCGTCCCGGTGCAGTCGACGTGTCCGGTGACGAGATGGCCGTGAAGCCTGCCATCCAGCCTCAGGGGCCGTTCGAGGTTCACGGGAGCGCCCGCCCTGAAAGGCACCGTTCTTCGAAGTGTTTCGGGGCTTACCCTGAAAGACACCCTTTTGCCGGACACCTTCTCCACCGAGAGGCAGGAGCCGTCAACGGCTAGGCTCTCTCCCGGGAGAAGCCCCGGCGCGAGAGCAGTTTCCAGCACCAGGAGGCTCCCTGCGGAAACCACCCTGCCCAAGTCCTCAATCAGCCCTGTAAACAAGCCTGCCCTCCACGAGTACATCTCCGTCAAGAGCTTCCACCACGGGGTCTTCGAGCGTCAGGGCGCTGCCAACGTCGGTCACCCAGAGGTCGTGAAAAACCGGCACCCCGCTCCCTCCCAGAAGCTTGGGTGCAGTGAACACGCTCAGCCGGTCCACCAGACCCTCATTGACAAGGGCAGTCGCGAGACGGGGCCCACCCTCGCAGAGAACGAGTCCGATACCCATCGAAAGAGTGCGTGACAAAAGCTTCTCGAGCGAGCTGAATCTGATGACCTCTCCAGGAGGGTCCCAAGGGCACCCATCCTGAACGGCCGTGATGGTTCGCGCCCCGTCTGAGTATACGTTCAGTTCCTGTGGAAGGGGGCTTCCGGCGACTATTATGCGAACCGGCAGGGGACCCTGCCGACCCGTCGAAAGGGTCGGATTGTCGCGCAGGGCGGTTCCGGCTCCCACCATCACGGCGTGGGCGGATTCCCGCATCGCTCTCACCCTCTCCCGGGCCGCGGCGCCGGTGATCCAGCGGCTGCTGCCGTCGGATGCCGCCGCCCTGCCGTCGAGTGAGACCGCCATCTTCAGATGAAGAAAGCTCCTGTGAGAATTCAGGCAGTGGATCCATACACGGTTCAACTCCCGCGCTTCGTTTTCCAGAAGACCGATCTCGACCTCCACCCCGTGCTCACGAAGCAGGGCTGCTCCCCTGCCGCTGACCCTGGGGTCGGGATCCTCCATGGCTGCCACGACACGCCCTATCCGCGATGCCAGGATGGCTTCCACGCACGGTGGGGTCCTGCCGTGATGAACGCATGGCTCGAGCGTTACGACAAGGGTCGACCCCTCGAGGCTGCCGGAGGCCTTCCCGATTGCCGCGGCTTCGGCGTGGGGACCCCCGCAGCAGCTGTGATGGGCTTCGGACAGGGTTTTGCCCCGGGGATCGAGGATGACGGCGCCAACCATGGGGTTGGGAAAGACACCGGGCCAGCCGTCGCGGGCCAGGGCAATTGCCCTGTTCATGGCTGCGAGTTCGGCTGCCCGCCGGTTCACTCCGTGATCTCCCTTACACTGAGCCTTCCGATGACCGCGTTTATGGTGTACTGATCCTCGAGGCTGCCCATTGCGAGAATGATGTGCGTGGCGTCGGCCAGCAGCATGCCGAACGTCGGGTCCATCGGAACCCAGCGCCCCACCCAGACGGTCGGCCACGCGTGATATCCGAACCTGCCCTCGTCGATGTAGACTATTCCATTGCAGACGGCCGAGGGTATCCCCGCCGCCCTCGCAAGGGCCACGAAAAGCGCCGTATGCTCGTTGCAATCGCCCCTCATCGCGTCCAGAACATCAACAGCTGAAGGCAGTGAAACGGTGGGCACGTCCTCGACGGCCATGTCCACGAAGCGGCAGATGGCCGAGGCGGCCTCCCACGAATCCGTGCAGCCCCGGGTGAGGCTGTCCGCCAGCGCCACGATCGCCGGGTCGTCGGACTGAAGCAGGGGCTCGGCGGCCAGATGGGCAAGAAGGCTGTCGGGTACCTCAGTCATGGGAAAGGGCGGTGTCTCCTCAGGGGATGGCAGCACGGCAGAGACATGCACGACCGGGCCGGCGGCTGAGGTCTGGAGCCCGGGGTAGTCGAGGTCGAACATGTTCCACTCGATGTCGCCCTCGAGAAGCCAGGTGCGCTCGCCGCCCGACCTGGGGTCGGTTACGACCGTGGAGGCAACCGAATAGAGCATGTAGAGATCGTTTCCCGGGTCGATTTCGGCGCTGGTGCCGGGCGGAACCCTTGTGAGTATCATGCCCAGTCCCTGCTCCTCCTCGCGTATGATCTGACCCTCGTGCACCCAGACCATGTTCCTCATCCCGGCCTGGCTGATCTCCAGACGGAACGCCGGGACCGTGTCGCCCAGAAGGTCCATGTCTTCCGTGGCCTGACAGGTGACGGTCGCTTCAAGGATCGTTCCGGTCGACGGGTCGAATGTCTGGTAGACCCTCTCCTCGCCGGGTGACCACTGCATGCCGGCGGCTGCCAGGTCCATGAAGGCCGGGAGGTAGTCGCCCTCGAACTCCACGCTGCGGGATATCTCCCGTCCCGAAGTGTTTATCGTGGTCTCGACGGCGCCTTCGCGCCTTACGGCGTTCACGCTTATCTCGCTGGTGCCGTCGCTCATCACCATGGAAAGGGTTCCGAGGTCGTAATCGGTGCCTGTTCTGGCACTGGAGGTCATGGTCACACGGCGCTCGGTCCCCAGAAGCACTATGACCCATTCCATGTCCTGTTCGACAAGAAGCGAATCGGCGCCCATCTGCCCGACGGACATGGTCATGTAGCCGACGCTCTGGCCCTGCAGGCTCACCGCGAACCTCTGCAGGTCCGCGGAGGCAAAGGTGGCCCTGGGCACGGGAGCGCCGCATGCACAGAGAACCAGCAATGACAGGAGAACACAGAGAGCGATCATGATCTGCCTCCTTGAAGGAACCGTTCGATGGCATCGGCGGAACGCCTGCCGGCGGCGCCGTCCCAGAACGGGATGTCGCGGTGTGCGGAACCACGGCTCGCAAGCCTTTCCGCAACTGCTGCGGGAATATCCCCGGGTTCGGGGCAGAGAACGTTCGTACCGATCAGGCAGGTTATGGGCCGCTCGGTGTTGGGTCTCACCGTGACGCAGGGAATCCCCATCACGCTGGTCTCTTCCTGAACGCCTCCCGAATCGGTGATGACCACCGCCGAACGCCTCTGGTGGGCTATGAACGCAAGGTAGGTCATGGGGGGGACGAGTGTGAGATTGGTCGGCATGGCAAGCCCCCATTCACGGATGTTTTTCAGTGTCCGGGGGTGGGCCGGGAACACAAGGGGGAGCTCAAGCTCACCAAAGGCGGCCATTATGCGGCACAGCTTCGAACGGTCGTCAACGTTCCCGGGGCGGTGCAGGGTTACCAGAGCGAAGTCGCCGGAGGGAACGGGAATGTCATCGGTGAGGGGAAGCAGCCTTAGCAGGGTATCGATCATGGTGTTGCCTGTCATGATCACCGAGCTTTCGGGCCTTCCCTCGGAGAGAAGGTTGTCACGGGCTTCGGGGCTGGTGATGAGCAGAAGGCTGGCGATCTGATCGGTGAGAAGCCTGTTGATCTCTTCGGGCATGGTGCGGTCGAAACTGCGGAGCCCCGCTTCGAGGTGGATGACGGGAACACCGTGACGCACCGCGACCAGGGAACAGGCCAGTGTCGAGTTCACATCGCCGACCACCACCACCGCTTCGGGAAGGTTGCGGAGCATGACGGGTTCGTAGGCTTCCATGATGCGGGCGGTCTGGGAGGAGATGGACCCTCCGCCGCACCCCAGCGAGACGTCTGGCATGGGCAGCCCGAGCTGCTCGAAGAAGCTGCCGGACATTGAATGGTCGTAGTGCTGCCCGGTGTGAACGATCCTGTAAGGGAACGATGCGGCCCGCACGAGGGGATCGATCTTCATGAAGTTCGGCCTTGCGCCGCAGACGACATCAATCAAGCCCGCACCCTTTCTCGATGAGTTCAAGCCTCTCAGCGTGGCGTCCCCCCTCGAAATCACCGGCAAGGAACGCCAGAACGATCTCCCGCGCGTGGAAGGGGGCGGTGAACCCACCGGCCAGAACCAGCACGTTGGCGTTGTTGTGGCGTCTGGAGAAGGCTGCCATGGTCGTGTTCAAACACAGGGCGGCCCTGATGCCCCTGTGTCTGTTGGCGGCGATGCTCATCCCGATGCCAGAGTTGCAGACCAGAATGCCGCGATCGCATTCCCCCGAGAGGATTCGCCTGCAGAGGCTGCGGGCAAAGTCGGGGTAATGCACCGAGCGTGTGTCATGCGTGCCGAGGTCGAGCACCTGGTGACCGGCTTCGGTAAGGCTCTGAACCAGAAAGGATTTCAGGGGAAAGCCCGCGTGGTCCGATGCTGCAGCGATCATGGACTCAGAGCCCCCCGATGTACGATGCGACGACCCCGGACAGGACCAGGCTGCAGAGTTTGCTCTCCGCGCTGTCGGCCCTGCTGGTGAGAACCACCGGATTCCTGGCGCCCATGATCACCGCGCCCAGCTCACCGCCGGCGAGGAAGATCAGCGTCTTGTAAAGAACGTTTGCCGCCTCGATGTCGGGAAGGAGCATCAGGTCGGCGTTGCCCGCCACGGGACCCCCTACCTTCTTGATCCTCACCGACTCCATGCTGACTGCCAGGTCGAGTGCGAGAGGCCCCTGGAACAGGATGTCGCCAAACTCCCCGGCATCGGCCATCTTCTGCATGCGGTCGGCCTCGAGGGTGCAGGGCATCTTGTCGTAGGGAACCTCCTTGGCGCACACGTAGGTGCACCTTGGAGGGTCGATCCCCAGTGAGCGCGCCACGGTGACTGCGTTCCTCAGCATCTCGGTCTTCTGGTCAAAGTCGGGGGCGATGTTCATGGCGGCGTCGGTCACGATGATGAGCTTGTGGTAGCTTGGGACCTCGAAAGCGGCCACGTGGCTCAGAAGACCATTCCCGCGGATCCCGTGATCCTTGTCAAGGATCGCCTTCAAAAAAGCACTGGTGGCAACCAGCCCCTTCATAAGAACACCGGCTTCGCCCTTCCTGATGAGGTCGACACCAAGGAAGGAGCTCTCATAGTCGTCCTTCGCCGGGACGATGCGCACACCGTTCAGGTCGAATCCCGCTTCTTCAGCGGCGGCCCGGATCCCGTCCTCGGGGCCCACCAGCACGCAGTCCACCATGCCGCCCGTGACGGCCTCGTTCACTGCGGAAAGGGTCTCCACCTCGTCCGCCCTGACAACGGAAACGGTCTGGGATGGGAGTTCACGGGCAAGTTGCTTCAATTGCGAGAGAGAACTGATGGGTTTCATGTTTTCCTCTTTCCTGAAGGTGATTGATGTGCGAAGAGACAAAATACAATATGAAATATATCCCGGCGGCCTCGCCGCACCAAAACAAGCATCTCCGAGTTGACAAGTACCGGGGCCGTGGTGAGATTAGCATGAGGACGAATGCTCTTGTATCACTTTGATACTTTCTATCTTACATAAAATGCACATTCGTACTGCAACCCCTGGAAGGATCTCAACATGAAACGGATACCCGCTGACAAGGTGAAGGCAACCATAGCGGAGCACATGCTCGCGGATGGCTACGACATTGCGCTTGATCTCAGGAAAAGCCGTGGCGGAACCATTCACGATGCCGTAACCGGCCGGGATTACCTTGACCTTTTCAGCTTTTTCGCCAGCGCTCCGCTGGGAATGAACCACCCTGAGCTCACGACCCCGGAGTGGATAAGGCACCTCGGTGAGATCGCAGTCAACAACCCCAGCAACAGCGATTTTTATACTGAAGAAATGGCGCTTTTCGTCAAGACGTTCGCCGAAGGCGTGATCCCGGCGAGCCATCCCCACCTTTTCTTCATCTCCGGCGGGGCGCTCGCGGTCGAAAACGCCCTCAAGACCGCCTTCGACTGGAAGATAAGAAAAAACCTCGCAGCCGGCCGGGGTGAGATCGGCACCAAGGTCATCCATTTCAGGAACGCATTCCACGGACGATCAGGTTACACTCTCAGCCTCACGAACACCGCCGATCCGAGAAAATACATGTACTTTCCGAAATTCGTGGACTGGCCGCGCATCGACACTCCCCGCATCGTGTTCCCGCTGGACCGGAACCTCGAGAGGGTGAAGGCCTCCGAAGCCGAATCACTGGCCCAGATAGACAGTGCGATCGGACAGCACGGCCACGACATCGCCTGCCTCATCATCGAGCCCATACAGGGCGAGGGCGGCGACAACCACTTCCGCCGCGAATTCTTTCAGGCACTTCGGGAAAGGGCCGACCGTCACGATTTCATGCTCATCTACGACGAGATACAGACGGGGATGGGGCTCACCGGGAACTGGTGGGCATGGCAGGGACTGGGGGTTCCGCCCGACATCTTCTGCTTCGGCAAGAAGGCCCAGGTCTGCGGAATCGCCTGCAGCAACAGGGTTGACGAAGTTCCGGAAAACGTGTTCAGGGAATCCAGCAGGATCAACTCGACATGGGGTGGCAACCTGGTCGACATGGTTCGCAGCACGGCCTTCGTAGACATCATGACAAGGGAGAACACCCTTCAGAACGTGCGTGAACAGAGCAGGACGGTTCTTGAAGGGCTGCACGCGCTCGAAACCCGGTTCCCTGGAAGGGTTTCCGAAGTCAGGGGAAGCGGCCTCATGTGCGCCTTCGACCTCGAGAACGGAACCATCCGCAACGCCCTCGTCGAAACAATCTTCAGAAACGGTGCCATCATCCTTCCATGCGGCACAAGATCCATCAGGTTCAGGCCGCCTCTAAACATCTCCTCCACCGAGGTGGCAAGTGCTCTTTCGATAATCGAAAGGTCGATGGAGGAAGTCTTTGCGTGAAGCCGTACGACCGGAGATGAGCAAGCCATGACGCCCGACCCCTTCCGTGACCACAAGCTCGAGATAGCGCGCGTTGCGCACCATCTTGCCGCAATGGGCTGGTGCGAGGGCAACGCCGGCAACATTTCCATGCTGCTGCCGAGGGGGGAGTACACGCCCGAAGACAACCTTCAGGCTTCCATGCCCCTGCCCGAGCAGTTAAGACCCCTTGCGGGCAGGACGATCCTCATCACAACCAGCGGAAGCCGCTTCAGACGCATGATGCTGGACCGGGAGTCGGCCATCGTCCCCGTCACCGTCTCCCGGTTCGGCAACTCCATTCTGTGGCCACAGGAATACAACAGGCCCTCAAGCGAGTTATCGACCCACCTCCAGGTACTTGCTCTGGCCGAAGCGCGGGGATGGCCCGCCGCATCGATCGTCCACACCCATTCAACATCCATGCTTGCCCTTTCATCCAGCGACCTTCCGGGGGAGACCCTCGAGGACGCCATGTGGAGGGCGCACCCCGAGCTTTCCCAACTCCTTGACAGGGGGCTTCACTTCCTCGACTTCCAGACCCCCGGAACCTGGGAGCTTGGCCGGAGTACCGCCGAGCTGTTCACCAACTCCGATGTTGTGGTCTGGCGGAAACACGGCATACTGGCCTTCGGGCCCGACCCAGAAGCAGCGTGCGATTTCGTTGAACTGGCGGAGAAAGCCGCAGTGCTCCTGCTGATGGAGATGAACGCATTCGGAAGGTTCCAGGGCCTGAAGGACCGTGAACTCAAGGTCCTGCGGGATGACCTGGCCAGGGAATGACGGTTCCCGTGCTTGTGGACACCGGCCCGAAACCGGGCTATATCATGCTGTAATGTTGCGCGAGGTGTTTTTTCATACGAAAGGTACAGGCACCCGATGAGAATATGCGTTCTTTCCGTTGTTGCACTTGCAGTGCTGCTTTCGGGATGCACATCCCAGAACCCGATAGACCCCGACGGCACCCTGCCGATCGTCAGCGGACTTACACTTTCAACGGACGCCTGCAGGGGAGACACCCTTGTTTTCACATGGGATTCCCTTACCGTTCCCGTGGATGAATACACGCTCTGGTTCTCGGACAACCCTCTCTTCGTCTGGATGAAGGCGGGAGACTTCCCCGGGCTTGTCGGCACCCACGTGGCGGACCGCTGCTACACCTACAGCGTGTGGGCCCAGTCGGGAAGCCAGCATTCCACAGCTCTATCCGCCAGGGTCATCGTTGGCACCACGCCCCTCGGCACAGCCACCACCCCTTCGGAAAAGGCCATAGCCGGCTTCTCCGTGAGCCCCGACACCATTGTGGGCGGCGACGCCTCGAACCCCGACTTCGCTCAGGACTTCTTCCTCAGACGGGAAATGATGGGCTACATCATCTGCGGCGGTCACACCGACCCGCGGACATGCCCGGGCGGCCGCTGGGCCCAGCTGGCCCCCGCCTTCGGCGACGGCTTCAAGGCTCCCGAACCCGACAGCATGAACTGGTCCGACACCCTTTCCCTCTTCACCTCTCCCAGGTTCTTCATCAGACTGGAAAGCGGTCACTACGGCAGGTTCACGGCCATGGTCTACGATAACCCCGACACTCTCGTTCAGGGTGAGATAGCCGAGGTCAACTTCGTGTACCAGCCCATCCCGAGGGTCAGGCTGTTCGACTAGGAAGCTCCCGTCAGGGCGTCAGCCGTTTCACATCCCGGGGAAACATGGTGGTGTACCTTATGTTCTCCACGCCCAGCAGCCTTGCCGTCAGCCTTTCAAGGCCTATTGCCAGCCCCCCGTGGGGCGGAAGGCCGTACAGATGGGCCTGCAGGTAGTCACTGAAGTCATCGGGGTTCAGTCCGAAACGGACCATCTTCTCCACCTGCATGTCGTAGTCATGGATTCGCTGGCCGCCGGTGGTTATCTCGAGCCCCCGGAAAAGAAGGTCGAAACTCCTGGTGGTTCCCGGGGCGTCGGGATCCTCCATAGTGTAGAACGGTCTTTTCTCTGTGGGGAAGTGTGTGACGAAAACGAACTCAGACCCCCACTCCAGTGATGCATGTCTGCAAAGGATCCTCTCCTCCTCGGGGTCGAGGTCGGGCTCACCCGAGTAGTCGCGCCCGCCCAGCGCACCAGTTATGGCGTGGGCTTCCGAGAGTGTGACGCATGGGACTTCGGCCGGAGGCTCGGGCATTTCGACGGCAAGCAGGGAGAGCTCGGAGGAGTAATCCGTGCGCAGGAGTTCGAGGCTGTGGCGCAGAAGCTCCACTTCCAGCTTCATCACATCGGTGTGGTCGGTGATGAAACCCATCTCGAAGTCGAGGGAGGTGTACTCGTTGACGTGCCTGCTGGTCTGATGGGGTTCGGCCCTGAACACCGGGCCAGTCTCGAACACCCTTTCGAAGATGCCGACGCCCATCTGTTTGTAGAACTGGGGTGACTGGGCCAGGAAGGCTGTCCTTTCGAAATACTTAACCGGAAAGATGTTGGCGCCGCCTTCAGCACCGGCGAGGCAGATCTTGGGCGTGTGTATCTCGGTGAAACCGTTGAGGTGCAGAAAGCTCCGGAAGCCCCTGCAGAACCCCTCGGCGATCCTCAGCCTGGCCCGTTCAACGGGATGCCTGAGGCTGAGCGGCCGGAGGTCGAGGTTGTTGTCGATGTGAAGGTCGAGGACCTTCTTGGACAGATCCACAGGGGAACGGCTGCGGGGGGAGGAGACGACCTTCATGCTCTCCACCTGTATCTCTATGCTGCCGGGGTTTATGGAGGGGTCTTTGATGACCGCTTCCTTCACCAGCCCGGTGACCACCACGGCCTGTTCCTCGGCAAGGCTTTCAAGCATTGCTTCCGAACCCTCTCCCGACACGATGCACTGAACAAGCCCGTCGTGCCGCCTGAGTATCACGAAAGCCCCCCAGGAAAGTCTTCTGATCCTCATCACCATTCCTGAAAGCGTTACGGTCTGTCCCGCCTTCCCGGCGAGTTCGCCCGATGAAAGAGGCGCTCTGCTCTCTCCGGCGGGTACCGTGGTCATTTCGTCTCCTTTTCGTTCAGGGTGCTTCTGGCAACCCTTATGAGCCTGTTGGGCGTTCCCTCGTAACGGGCCAGCGCATCCGCGCACCGGGATTCGAGAAGCCCGGCAAGCTCATTCGTCTCGGGTGTGAGAGCACCGGCCCGCCTGGCCGTGTAGCAGAGCTGTCTGACCCTTGTCCTTATCTCGGTGACCCTGAGCTGGTAATGGGCCCTGCATCGCTCCCGGAACAGGATCAACCCGGGAAGGCCGGCTTTCAGGGCCTCTTCCTTCTCGAGCTGAAAACCCTCCTCGAGCCTGTCCAGAAAGCGGGACAGCAGCCCGAGTTCGGATTCAGTGCCTTCGGGATGTGAGTTCGATCCCATTTCATCCGGTCTTTCACCTGCGGACGCCCTGGAAGATACTAAAAACAGTCCTTCATGGAAATTCATCGGTTGCGCAACATGGAACGCTGGGATAGATTTCAAACGACATTCCAGTTTCGAACACAGTCCCCATTCAGAGGCTCACCGGGAGGAAAGATGTCCGTCGAGACCAGAACGAGAATACTTGTCGTGAACCCAGGCTCCACATCCACGAAGATCTCCGTTTTCGAGGGGGAGAAGGAAGTCTGGAAGCTCAAGCTTGACCACTCATCGGAAGAACTTGCCCCCTACGAGAAGATCTTCGACCAGTACAATTTCCGGGAAGGAGTGATCCTTTCGGAACTGGAGAGGGCGGGGTACCCGATAGGCAGCTTCGCAGCCATCGTTGGCCGGGGCGGCGTGTCCAAACCGATTCCCGGTGGGACGTACATCGTCGACCAGGGGCTTCTCGATGATCTGGAGAGCGGGGTCTACGGCGAACACGCATCCAACCTCGGGGCGCCCATAGCGGCAAAACTGGGGAAGACAGCGGGGTGCCCCGCCTTCATGGTGGATCCCGTGGTTGTCGACGAGCTGGAGCCTCCGGCCCGCTTCTCGGGTCATCCCGCCATAAGCCGGCGTTCAATATTCCACGCCCTCAACCAGCGCGCTGTTGCACGCAAGGTGGCGCGCGAGATGGGAAAGGGCTACGACGAGTGCAACTTCGTCGTCGTTCACCTCGGGGGCGGGATAAGTGTCGGAGCCCACAGACGGGGACGGGTCATTGACGTGAACAACGCCCTCGACGGTGACGGTCCGTTTTCCCCCGAGCGTTCCGGCGGTCTTCCCTCGGGCCAGATGGCTGCGCTCTGCTTCAGCGGGAAGTACACGCTCGACCAGGTTAAAAAGATGATCAAGGGCCAGGGCGGCATCGTCGCCTACCTTGACACCAACGACATGAGGCTGGTGGAGGACCGCATTCATGGCGGCGACCTCGAGTGGCGGAAGGTCTACCACGCCATGGCGTACCAGGTTGCGAAGGAGATCGGGGCCATGGCCGCGGTGCTTCAGGGCGACATCGACGCTGTGATAGTGACCGGCGGAATCGCTTACGACAGGCAGTTCATAAAGTGGCTGGAGGAAATGACAGGCTTCCTCGCCCCTCTTCGGGTCATTCCCGGCGAGATGGAGATGGAAGCCCTGGCTACGGGCGCCCTGAGGGTCCTGAGCGGCCAGGAGACACCCCGGACCTACGGATCCGATCCACGGGAGGTTGGAAGCAATGAGCAGTGATTTCGAAAAGGCCAGGGCCGCATGGGAAGAGGGGCTTGTCAGGAAGACGCTGGAAAAGTTCCCCGAGCGGCGCAGCGAGTTCGGAACTCCGGGCGGCATCCCGGTGGAACGAGTGTACAATCCGCACTGCCCCTGCAGCGATTTCATGGAAACCCATGGATTCCCCGGCGAATACCCCTTCACCAGGGGCGTCCAGCCCACCATGTACAGGGGCCGTTTCTGGACCATGCGCCAGTACGCTGGCTTCGGCACCGCCGAAGAGTCCAACCGCCGTTACAGGTATCTTCTGGAAGCCGGTCAGACCGGGCTTTCAGTGGCGTTCGACCTTCCCACGCAGATCGGGTACGATTCCGATCACCCGTTGTGCGCCGGTGAGGTGGGCAAGGTCGGCGTGGCCATAGACAGCCTGGCGGACATGGAGATCCTGTTCGGAGGCATCCCGCTCGACACGGTTTCGACAAGCATGACGATAAACGCGCCCGCTTCGGTTCTTCTGGCAATGTACATCGCGGTGGCGGAGAAGCAGGGGGTCAACCGTGACAGGCTTCAGGGGACAATCCAGAACGACATACTGAAGGAATACATGGCCCGCGGCACGTACATCTTCCCCCCTTCCCCATCCATGCGGCTCATCACCGACATCTTCGCGTTCTGCAAAAGCGATGTCCCGAAATGGAACACCATATCGATCAGCGGTTACCACATCAGGGAGGCGGGAAGCACCGCCGCCCAGGAGGTGGCCTTCACCCTTGCGGACGGCATAGCCTACGTGGAGGCCGCCATAAAGGCCGGGATGGGAGTGGACGAGTTCGGTCCCAGGCTCAGCTTCTTCTTCAACGCCCACAACGACCTTTTCGAGGAGGTGGCCAAGTTCAGGGCCGCCAGAAGGCTCTGGGCACGCATAATGCGGGACCGCTTCAAGGCTGCCGACCCCCGCAGCCAGATGCTCCGGTTCCACACCCAGACCGGCGGAAGCACCCTCACGGCCCAGCAGCCCGACAACAACATAGTCAGGGTGGCGGTTCAAACCCTTGCAGCCGTGCTCGGGGGCACGCAGAGCCTGCACACCAACAGCCGCGACGAGGCCCTTGCTCTTCCCACCGAACACGCGGTCACCATCGCCCTCAGAACGCAGCAGATAATCGCCTGCGAAAGCGGTGTGACCGACACTGTCGACCCCCTGGGCGGAAGCTGGTACCTCGAGGACCTGACGGACACCGTCGAAAAACAGGCCATGGAGCTCATCCGTGATATCGACGCCATGGGCGGCATGGTAAGGGCAATAGAGGAAGGCTACCCGCAAAGGCGCATCCAGGACGCCGCCTACGACTACCAGAAGCAGGTGGAGTCGGGTGACAGGGTAGTGGTGGGCGTAAACAAGTTCCAGCAGAAGGAGACCGGCAGGGCCGACCTTCTCAAGGTAGACCCCGAAGTCGAGAACTCTCAAAGAGAGAAGCTTGCGGCAGTAAGGGCACACCGAGGGGAATCCGAGGCAGCCGCCTCACTCTCGACCCTCAGGCTCGCCGCGGGGGGTTCGGACAACCTCATGCCCCCGATACTGGAGTGCGTGAGGCGTTACGCAACGCTTGGCGAGATCTGCGGAGTGCTGAGGGAGGAGTTCGGGGAGTACCAGCCCAGAACGGTCGTTTGACCGCAAGGGGCGTACTGCGCCGGAAGCCCCTCTACAGCATGATGACCCGGACGGTGGCGGAAAGGCGGCCGCACACTGCCCGTACGAAGTACACACCCTTTGCCCTTCGCGATCCGTCCGCGCCTGCTCCGTTCCACAGGTAGACCGATTGCCCGGACAGGGGGGAGAGGACCGCCACGACCCTTCCCGAAAGGTCGTACACCGAAACGACGGACCCCTCCGCGAAGCACGGATCCAGTTCAAGGGTAACGACCGATCCGAAGGGGTTTGGAACAGCCGTGATGCCACTGCCGGCCTGACCGTGGAGAACACCCGAGGGATCGACCCGGAGACCGATGCTGTGGAAGGCGCCGCCGGACACTGCGACAAACCCGGTGTTCGGTTCGGGAACCTGGCACTGGCCCCAGTTGTCGTAACCGAAAGCCTCGACCGAGCCGCCGCATCTCAGGGCGAGTGTGTGCTTGCCTCCGCAGTCCTGTGCCAGAAAACCCTGATTGGGTTCGGGAACCTGGCACTGACCCCAGTTGTCGTAACCCCATCCAACGATCGTTGAATCGGCCTTCAGCCCGACGCTGTGCAGTCCTCCGCCGGACATGGCGGCAAAACCACTGTTCGGGTGCGGCACGTTGCACTGGCCGTCGCCGTTGTCGCCCCACCCCAGGATGCTGCCGTCGGAACGAAGCGCCATGCTGTGGAAGTTGCCGGCAGCCACTCCGCAGAACCCCTGATTGGGTTCGGGCACGTTGCACTGGCCATGACTGTTCGAGCCCCAGGCGCAAACCGTTCCGTCCGACCTCAGGGCGAGGCAGTGACCACCTCCGGCGGCAATGGCTATGAACCCGCAGTTGGGCTCGGGGATTTCGCAGACGCCTGCACCCTCGTTGCCCCAGACTGAGATGCTGCCGTCGGAACGAAGCGCCATGCTGTGGAAGTTGCCTGCAGCGATCGCGACATACCCGGTATTGGGAAGCGGGACGAAGCACTCTCCGAACCTGTTGTTTCCCCAGGCCGTTATCGAGCCATCCTCGCGAAGGGCAAGATTGTGAAACCCCCCTGCGGCAATGGCGACAAACCCCTGGTTGGGCTCAGGAACGGCGCACTGACCGTAAAAGTTGCAGCCCCAGGCCGTTATCGAGCCCGAAACGGGGTCCGCCATCCCCTCGTTCACAAGGAGGAACACGGCGATGCCCGCTGCCATCCTCGTCATCGTCACCGTCTTCACCTCCGCGGCAACCGAATAACAAGCCTTAGTGTACATCATCTCCGGCACAAAACAAGGGGGCTGTGGTCTTTTATCCGAAGAGGATGTTGACACCGGAAGTCCGTGGGCATATACATAACTTGCCATTTCGGCACAGCTTGTTTTTTGGAAGGAGTGAGGGATGAAAACTGTTTTTACTCTTCTCATGCTGGCGGGCATTGTTCTTGCAAATGCGGACATGGCTCCCACCATCGGTGTTGCGCCCCAGGGAGTCGACACATCGCTTGAGCAGATCGCCACGATCGATGTCGAAGCCCAGGCAGGGAACGTTTACAGCGTCGGCTGCGGTTTCGACGGCACCTACCTCTGGGTTACCAACGGGGCCATGCAGGGCGGCGGCACCAACGGCTTGTTCATCCTGTTCGAGGAGGACGGCACCTACTACGCCACCTACAACCAGAACGGCGGTTCGGGCTGGGGTCTCCGTGACCTCACCTGCGACGGCACCTACATGTACGGCAGCGTCACCACAGCCATCGAATACTACGACATCGGCACCCACCTCAAGGTCGGATCGTTCATCGGCCCCCAGAACCCCAACAGGGCCCTTGCCTGGGACGGCACCTACTTCTACACCGGCAATTTCGGCAGCGAGGTCTACCGTCTCACCTGGAACGGCGTCAGCGGTTCCACAGCCACCAGCACGGTCTGGTCCACTGCGGCCACCAGCGTCTACGGCGCAGCGTGGGATGAGCTCAACAACTGCATGTGGGTTACCAGCGCCGATGCCTCGGGCACCGTGGCCGAGATCGACGCCTCCGGCGCCCTCGTTCAGAACCACATCCTGGTCTCGGGCGGCACCTACGGCGGCGCCTGCATGGGCACCGGCACCACCGACGTCACCAGCACGCTCTGGATTCTGAACCAGGGCACCCCCGACACCCTCCTGGGCTTCGAGGTCACTCCCACCGCCCTCACCCGCGACACATGGGGCGCCATCAAGGCAGTGTTCTAAGAAGGCCCCGATCAGCTGAATTGGCGGAAGGCCCCTGCGGGGGCCTTCCTGCAGTTCGGGACGACTCCCGGAAAGGCAATTGTGACAATGAAGATCACAGCACTGTTTTTCGTCCTCGTTCTTGCCCTTGCGGCATGCGGGAATCCCAGGGGTACGGACTGGGTTTTCAGGACCGCGAACGACACCGTGACCGTCCGTGAAGCCGGTGAGCTCTGGTCGGGACTCGGGCGTGAAGAAAGGGCGGCATTCACCAGCGGGGAGGACCCGGCCCGGGATTTCGTCCTGGCCCTTGCCCGCAGGTCGATGCTCAACCATGAGCTTGCGGAATCCGGGCTTCTCTCCGCTCCGAAAGTGCTGAGGTACGAATTGGCGTGGCAGCGCTCCACACGGTTCATGGCCCTTGCAGACTCCCTTCCCGCCAGGATCCTGCGGGGCCTGGGGGAAGACGACATAGCCTTCTTCAGGGAGCACATGGGCACTACGGTCTGGTTCACGGACATGTCCACAGGAACACCGAGCGGCCCGCATCACCTTCCCGAGCTTCCCCGTGAACTTACGATCGCTCTCTCAACCGCGGCCCGGGGCGAGTCGGTCACGGCGGGGGGCGTCGTCTTCAGGCTGGATTCCCTCGAGGGAACAGACAGCACCCTCCTTTCGGAAGCATTGGCAGATACCGCCAACATAAGGAGGCTTGCGCTCGCCAGGCTGTCTTCCGCCGAGGCGCAGCGCACCATATCCTTGGCCGAGCAGCAGGCCCTTTCGGAGACCACTGTCGACACGTCCCTGGTGCTCGCCTTTGCAGCGGCGGGGGGCGACATCGGGTCAGGCGCATTCGACCCCGGCCTTGTGATCCTTGACTCTCCAATCCTCAGCCTGACCGCGAATGACCTCTACTGGGAGATATCGTTCACCTCTCTCAGCACCCCCGTTTCCCCGGGCTCAACGAGCTGGCTTTTCCACTATCTGGGCAACCTGGTCAGGCTCTCGGCCGGTGCCGGGCTGTTTGCCGGCGAGTGGCCGGCGGAGAGCGAAGGAATCGCCCTTGCAGCGCATGATCTCGGGAGGCAGACGGCCCTCGAGGCCCTTTACGATGAGCAGGTCCGTTCCAGTGTTGTGGTAACCGATTCCATGCTGGAAGCCGAGTTCCAGGGGCTTGCGGAACCACTGCTCCACCCCGAGCAAAGGGTTCTCGAGATCGGCCGCGTGAGGGCGGAAAACCTGCCCGGTCTGCGGCTGGCGCTTCAGAACGGGGATCATGCAGCGGTGAGGAGCCTGCTGGAACCCTATTCGACGTGGCCCGGCTTCGACACCGGCTCACTTGTATCCGTCCCCGTCACAGCCGCACAGGTTCCGGAAGCCATGGGGGGGACAGTCTTCTCGGCCGACCCGTCAGACTCAGTCACCTGGTACGGTCCAATGGAGACCTCACACGGCTCCCTCATGGTCTACCGCACCGCTCGAACGCTTCCCCGCAGGCCAGCCACTTTCGGCGAGGCCAGGGAATGGCTCGGGATGAGTGTCAGATCACGGCTCGAGGAAGACCGGACCAGACAATGGATGGCTGAGCTGGAAACGGAGAACGGGCTCGAGCTGAATGAAGAACTGCTTCCCGGTCTGCCAGCGGACCCGGCCCTTTGGACGGAGCTTTGATCCCATCGGGGTTTGCGGCGTTCTTCCTTCCCTTCGTGCTGGCCCTTTTCATTGTGTTTCCGGGGCTGTACGACACGACCATGACCAGCAGGCTCGCGTTCTTCCCTCTTCTGGGAGCGCTCACTTTGCTTGCAGGCAGGGGCGGCATCGGTATCAGACACCTGATCGCCGGCGTCGCCCTGGCCCTGACGGCGTGCCTGGGGCTTCTCATTGCTCCCGAACCCATTACAGGCGTGCCTTACGCAGTCCGCTGGGTATCGTTCGGGCTCATGTTTGCCGGGTTCAGCGGAACTACCGCCAAATGGGGACCCGGCAAACACCTCGACGGCCTTGTGGCCGCGGCGGCACTGGTTTCGGTCCTGATGACCATTCTCGGCCCCGATGCCGTCAGCGGCAACCCGAACCGCACCGGAATGCTGCTGTCCCTGGGAGCCGTGGCTGCCCTTTCCGACGGGAACCGCACAAGGGCACTTGTCAAGTGTGCGGTTATCATTCCAGGGCTACTAGTCTCCGCGTTCTACATCTCCTGGCTTGCCTTCCTGCTGGGGGCCGCAGTCCTGTTCATCCACAGGCGGTTCCCGGTGAACCCGGGCTGGCTTCTGCTCCTGATGATCCTGGGCCAGGTTCTTTTTACTTCCCTGCCTGTGGCTGCGCGACGGATCGGCCCCACGGTCGAACTCAGAACCCTCGTGTGGCGCACTTCGGCAACACTTGGCCTGAACTCCTTTCCCGCGGGAACCGGAACCGGGCAGGCCAGGCTCTCCGTCTACAGTGACGGGGGACCCGTCCTGCAGGAACTTGCGGGGACGGACAGACGGGTTGACTTCCTTCACTCCGAACCACTCACCCTCTTCACCGAATTCGGCGCCGTGGGGCTCAGCATGCTTGTGCTCATGTTGCTTTGGGTGTTCCGGTCACGTTGGGACCCTCTTCAGGCGGCTCTCCTTTCCGCGTTCTGGCTTGTCTTCTCGACCGACCTTCCCCTGGCGACACCCCTTGGAGCCCTTCCCGCTGCACTCGTCATCGGGGGCTGCCTCAAGCCCGGTCGAACCGTGCGGGTACCCATCCTCGTTCCCGCAGCTTTTGCCCTGGTTTCCATACCGTGGGCGTACACACTGATCAGGGGCTACGGGGCGATGAACCGCCCGGAAAACCCAGAAAGCGCTTCGGAGGCGTGCAGGTACATTCCCTTCGAGGAGAGGGCCTTCCTGAATGCCGGATGGGCATGGCTGCGCTCGGGTTCGGCACTGCAGGCCAGGGAATACTCTCAGAGGTTCATTGAACTCTACCCGCATTACCATGGCGGTTGGGAGCTCCAGGCCGGAGTGCTTGGTCGGCTGGACAGGCCTCAGGAGTCCGCTTCAGCCTGGAGACGGGCTTTCGTCCTGGCTCCGGAGAGATTGAATGACAGGCTCCTGTTCGCCCTCAACGGTATCCCGTATTCGGAGAACTCCGGTGACACGCTTGTCCTTCTGGGCAACCGCCTGGCCTGCGAGATCCCATGGCATACCGCCTTCCCCGCGATACCGGATGAGGGGCATGCCGACATAGCCCTGAGATATCTCGAGCTGGCCGGGAATCTGAGATCCGTTGAACCCGGGCTCTCGGGTGCGCTCTTCGCCAGGGCGGTTATCCTTATGGGGTACTACCCGGGACACGCATGGAGCCGGTTCCGAGAGGAAGCTTCGCGGTGCTACCCGCTCTTCAGGGAACTCGTGCCCGTGGATCAGCGGGAGAAGGTCGAAGACCTCACCGCAACACTGTGAACCTTCCAGTGACCGCATCTCCGCCGCTTTCCGCCCGCACCAGGTAGACACCGGGGGTCAACCCCCGAAGCGTCAGGGTGGAGAGGCCATGGGCAACGCGCCTTCCCGAGATGTCGAATACCGATATGAGACCCGTTCCCGTGATGCTGACGCTCCCCGGGCCGAAAACGGGATTGGGGCCGATGGATAGTGCCGGCACGGGTGCCGGGGTTCCCTCGACGCCAAGGAAGTGCATCGCCGGAACCAACGTGGGGTCACCGAGGATCGTCATGCCAAGGTGCCAGTACATCTCGGTCTGGGAGAATCCCCCCTCCTGAATGTACTCCCACCACTTGAACATCGCTGTTCCGAACGTGTCACCCTGCCCCAGCGGGCCGTAGAACTGGTTGAACTGGAGCATCGCGCCGCTCTTCGTGCTGCCGACGGCAGCCAGCCCGGTCTGGGTGCCGAAAACGTAAACGCAGCCCATGCACCAGTTGCTGGTGAACCGGGCGTTCGAGCATGCGAAGAGATTGTAGAACCTGCTGGGGGGCTGATCGGTCCAGATGTGCCCGCTGGTGGTGGAGGGGCCCGGGCTCCACTGATGGACCGTGGGGCCGGAGTGGACAAAGGGGCTGATCCAGGTGTAACCCGCGGGAAGCCTGTTCTGCCTGTAGTCGGTACCGTTGGTGGAATCCACCTGGCTCACCAGCTCAACATCGGAGTACAGCAGTTTCATCGAGTTTTTGTAGCCCACGCCCCAGCCGCTCCAGTCATCGTCTACGTAACACAGGGCGTGGGGTTCCGGGTCGCCCTCGAGACGCCACTGGTGAAGCCTTGTCAGGTAGTCGTTCATGAGCTGGTACTGGTTGCCGTAGAGGATCACATGGGTGAGTATCCTTCCAACGTATATCTCGGGGAACAGGTCACCGGTCCAGCCGTCGTACACCCCGTCAGGTCCGGGAGTCCCGCCCGCCGGGTAGCCAGTCCAGTCGTCGGACCATTCGCCGTCTAGATCCCAGTAGAAGTAGTCCGTAGGAAAGGTCTCGTCCGAGCGCTCGTCCGCGTAGTCTTCGAGGGCTGCCCATGCCGACGGCACGTCCCCCACCAGGACGACTCCCTCGAGGCCCTCGGAGTGCAGGCCCGAAAGCCATGCGCGGATCTCTTCAGGGGTGCTCCAGGTGAGTTCCACCGCGGAAACCGTGATGCCTTGAGCCTGGATGTCCGCCATCCACTGGTCCAGAAGCCCCGGGGCAAGACTGTCTGCGACGCTTTCAGTGAGGACCACGAGGAACTGCGATCCCCTTGCTTCGCCGGAAACGGGTGTCACCTGAAGCGGGACAAACGGCGGTCTTGCCGAAAGGTATTCTTCCCGGGTGTCCGGAACGTAGCCGGGATCAAGGTTGCGGGTGATGGGAGTGTAGTCGTACACCCCCGATGAAAGAAGAACCATCGCAAGAATGAATGTCATTTCCAGTCCTTTCCCGAAACCCTGCCCGTTCTAGTAGAAGTACGTTGCTATTCCCAGAAACCTTATTCCAAGGATCATCACGGGATACAACAACCGGGATATGACACCCAGGAAGAGCAGCCCGAACACTATCATCATGCCGTAGCGCTCGAGGCGCATGTAGTTCCAGTAGAGCCTCCCGCCCAGGAAGTTCGCCACGATCCTGCTGCCGTCGAGAGGAGGGATGGGTATCAGGTTGAAGGCCATGAGAATGACGTTCATCAGAGCGGTTGTGGCAAGCGCACTTGCAAGGAATGCCGGCATTATCGAACCGCCGAACCTGAGAAGAAGGCTCATCGCAATGGCAAGGGCAAGGTTGGTGGCCGGACCCGCAAGGGCCACGAGCATCATTCCCTGTTTCCTGTTGCGAAAGTAGGCTGGATTGACCGGAACGGGCTTCGCCCAGGCAAAAAGGAACCTGCTGCCCATCAAAAGAAGAAAGAGCGGAAGAAGAATGGTTCCGAAGATGTCGATGTGAACCAGGGGATTGAATGAGAGCCTTCCCATACGCCATGCCGTCGGGTCGCCCAGTTTCCAGGCCACGAGTCCGTGGGATATCTCGTGGCAGACCACGCTGAAGAATATGAGGACCAGGACCAGTGGTGTTTCGAGAAGCACTAGCGCCTCCTGCCCGCCATGAGCAGCCACACGAGCTGACCAAGTGCTGCCAGGGCGCTTGCCACGTAGGTGAGCGACGCGGCCCGAAGCACGCTGCGGACGCCTCCGACCTCGGTCGGGGAGAAACCGTGCGTCTTCTCGAGCCATGACACGGCCCTTGCGCTGGCATTGAACTCCACGGGCAGCGTAAAGAGATGGAAGAGCAGCGCGACGGCATAGATCGCGGCGCCGATGTATATGAGGTTGGTCATCCTGAAGACGAACCCGCCGATAAGCAGGGGGAAGAGAAGCTGTGAACCCAGGTTGGCAACCGGAACGAGAGCGTTCCTGACCTTGAGGGGGGAGTAGCCCATGGCGTGCTGCACCGCATGCCCGGCCTCGTGGGCCGCTATCCCTATGGCCGCGACCGAGCTTCCGCCGTAGACGTCACGCGACAGCTTGAGAGTGGTGGACCGGGGATCGTAGTGATCACTCAGCGTGCCGCCGGTGACCTCAACCCCGACCTGGGCGAGGCCGTAGCCGTCGAGGATCGCCCTGGCCATCTGGGCGCCCGACATGCCACGGCTGTTGGGTACGCTGCTCCACCTGCGGTATGCGGCCTTCACGGCACCCGATGCGATCATCCCGAGCACCATTGCCACGATTATCACAACCAGTCCGGGGTTCATGTCCATCATGTAGAAAAGCATTTCACACCTCTGTTCCTTCCTCCTGCAGGAAGCATATAAAGCAATTCCCTTTCCTTTGGCAAGTGCATGAAGGATAGGGCCTTATCCTGCAACAACATCCGGTCTGGGCCTTTTCGGCGCGCCATCACGCCCCGGCTTCCCGGTAGATCGAAAATATCCTCCCGAAGCACGCATCCCAAGTGAACCTCTCCGCGAAGCGCCTGAATTCCGCCCTTTTTTCGGGAGGTTCGGCAAGGGCTGTGAAAGCGGCATCCCGCAACGCGCGGGGATCGTTCCACGGACCGTACACCGAACTGCCTCCGGCGCCCCTCACCAGTTCGGCCGCCGCCGCTTCGCGGCACGCAGCCACCGGGGTTCCGCAGCACAGGGCCTCCAGGGTGACGAGGGAGAACGTGTCGCAGGGGCCCATGGAAAGGAATGCGTCGGCGCTTGCCATGAGGGCGGCACCCCTGCCGGCCTGAGAGGCATGGGGGAGAAGCTTCAGGCGTCCCCCGAAACGGGCCTCGGCCCTCTTGACCCTGCCCCTCCAGTGACCCCTGCCGGCGACTGCTACGACCGTTCCGGGCATTTCGAAGAGCAGGGGACAGGTTTCCAGAAGGACGTGTATCCCCTTCTCCGGAGCAAGACGGCCCATGTAAAGGATAAGCGTGCCGCCCGGGGGGACCCCCAGTTCTGCCCTGAGGCTCTCGCTGCGCGCTTTCGGGGTGAAAATGTTGGGGTGGGCTCCGAGAGGGGCTTTCCTGACGTTTTCAACCCCGGCCTCGCGAAGAACGGACAGTGAGGTTTCGCTTGCACCCATGACAATGTCGAGGTCACGGTATGCCCGGCCCATCCAGGGAACGGCAAACCTTCTGAAAAGCCCGGGCAAGGGACCCCGTGTGATGTCAAAAACGCTCAGAGGAAGGGCGACCGGCCAGTTCGAGTGATAGAAGCCCAGGGAGGGGATGTCCCGAATGCCGTTCCTCACCATGCCGGGAACCACGATCCCGCTCCCCAGTTCGACGACATCGGGTTTGAATGCGGCCATTATCTCACGGATGGCCTTTCCCCTGACGAAGAAGTTGTAACCCGAGTTCGCAAGCGGCGGAGACTTGACGCCGTACAGGGTTCCCCCTTCGACGGGTGTCGAGCTGTCGGTGCCGGAGGGATGGATGAGTGCGCATTCGACACCGTTCCTGCTGCACCAGAGGAACTTCTCATGATGGTAGACCCTTATGCCACCCCCGGTTGGGCTGTAGAAATTGTTTATGTCCAGCACCCTGAGGGGCTTTGGCATGGTTCAGCGTATCCTGTCGCCCGGGGCGGCGCCCTGGGACGGCCTCACCACTCTGACCCCGCCCGGCCCGTCGCTGGCGAGAAGCATGCCCCGGCTCTCGATGCCTCTGAGAAGTGCGGGTTTCAGGTTGGCCACCACTACAACCAGGGTATTGAGAAGCTCTTCGGGTTCGTAGTGAAGCCTGATTCCCGCCACGATCTGCCTTGGTTCACCCTCCCCCAGGTCGACCATGAGCCTGTAGAGCTTGTCGGCGCCCTTCACAGGGCTGACTTCCAGCACCTCGCCGACCCTGAGCTCGATCTTCATGAAGTCGTCGAAGTCTACCAGCGGCCCGGGTTCGGGTGAGGGTTCGGGCTGCCTGTCGGGGGCAGGCTCCATGACCTTTTGAAAGCCCTCCTCAAGCTTGCTGAAGAGGATCTCGGGTGTTCCCAGGGGTGAACCGGGTCTGAGAAGGACCCTTCCGGCATCCCCCCAGTTCGATCGTGCAATGCCCAGCATTGCGCCGATCTTCTCCGCCGTCGAGGGAAGGAAGGGCGAAAAAATGGTCCGGAGGGAGGCGCAGAGGTTCAGGCAGGCCGCTATGTCGCGGCGGCAGTTTTCCGGGTCGGTCTTCAGGGTCTTCCAGGGCTGCCTGGCGTCGAAGAAGCGGTTCCCCTCGCGGGCGACCTCCATGGCTGCCGATGCGGCAAGCTTGAACCTGAACTTCTCAATGAGTTCGCCAACCTGGGCCGCGCCACGCACGGCGATATCCATGAGTTCCGGGATGGGTTCGCCTTCGGGAACTTGGCCGCCGAGCTTGGAACTGGCGAACCTGACCGTGCGGTTCACGAAATTGCCCAGAACGTCTGCAAGCTCGTTGTTCCTGGAGCGGAATTCGTCCCACGTGAAGTCCGTGTCACGGGTCTCGGGGGCGTTCACTGCCAGGGCGTACCTCATGGGGTCGGCGGGAAAGTGGTTGAGGTAATCACGCATCCAGATCGCCGTGCCCCGGCTGGTGCTGAACTTCTGTCCCTGTATGTTCAGAAACTCGTTGGCGGGGACGTTCCAGGGGAGTATGAAGCCTCCCGTTCCGTGAAGGATGGCCGGTTCGATGATGCAGTGGAAGACGATGTTGTCCTTGCCTATGAAGTGAACGAGACGGGTTTCGGGGTCCTTCCAGTAGGGCTCCCATCCATCGGGCTCCCCCTTCAGCCTGAAGTACTCGCGGGTGCTGCTGACATATCCAAGAAGGGCCTCGAACCAGACGTAGAGGACCTTTCCGGCGGCCTCGGGAAGGGGCACGGGAACCCCCCAGTCAAGGTCGCGGGTGATGGCCCGTTCCCGCAGGCCGTCCTTCAGCCAGCCACGGCAGTAGTTGAGGACGTTGTCCTTCCAGTCCTGTCTGGATTCGAGCCAGCCCGTGATCCACTCCTGGAACCGCTCGAGAAGGAGGAACCAGTGTCTGGTCTCCCTGACCTCGGGGGTCGCCCCGCAAATGCTGCACTTCGGTTCGATGAGTTCAAGGGGCTCGGTCCAGGTGCCGCATGATTCGCACTGGTCGCCCCTTGCGCCAGTACAGCCGCACTTGGGGCATGTTCCGCCTATGTAGCGGTCCGGAAGGAACCTCGCGCAGCTCGGGCAGTAGAGCTGGCTTATCGTTCTTGGTTCGATGTGCCCCAGGGAGAGCAGTTCGAGGAACACTGACTGCGCGAATTCCCTGTGTTCATCGGTGGTGGTGCGTGAGAAATTGGAGAAAGAGATCCCGAAATCGCTGAAATCCTGGCGGATCACCCCGTGGAACCTGTCAACCGTCTGGCGGGGTGTGAGTCCCAGTTTCTCCGCCGTTATCGTTATGGGAACGCCGTGCTCATCGGTACCACAGGCGTAAACCACGTCGTGCCCGTTCATTCGAAGGTACCTTACGAAGATGTCTGCGGGAAGGTACGCGCCGGCCAGATGCCCGAGGTGCAGGGGGCCGTTGGCGTACGGAAGGGCGCTTGTCACCATGTACCGGGCCATTTACGGGGTCCTTTCCTTCTCGGCGCCGGCGGGTTTGCGCCTTCTTCTCCGGCGTTTCCGGACCGCCTCGGGGGCAGCCGCTTCCTTCTCGGCCGGTGGTGGTGCTGAAGCCGGTTTCGGAGGGGGAGCGGGCTGCTCCATCTTCTTTCTGTTCTGGAACTCCTCAAGGGTCATGGTTTCCGGTTCCTGAGAGCCTTCGCCCCTGACCGTTACGGTTTCATGGAAGATGTCCGAGCCGACTACCTCGAAGGGAGAACCCATGAGCAGAACCCTCTGGCCCGGAGCGGGATACAGCCTGCACGCCTGCTGGTAGAAATCGGACTCGTAGGCAAGGCAGCACATCAGCCTTCCGCATGTTCCGGAAACCTTTGAGGGATTGAGCGAAAGGTTCTGGGTGCGAACCATCTTCAGCGTGACGGACTGAAAGTCGTCAAGGAACTCGGCGCAGCACAGGGCCCTTCCGCAAATACCCAGGCCGCCCTTGTGCCTGGCATCGTCGCGGATGCCTATCTGTCTCATCTCGATCCTGGCCCTGTAGCATGCCGCCAGGTCCCTCACGAGCCCCCTGAAATCGGTGCGCTGGTCAGCCGTGAAGAAAACCCTGATCCGGTTCCGGTCGAGCTGTACCTCGCAGTCCGACAGTTTCATGTCGAGTTTTCTGGCTTCTATCCGCTCACGGCAGTAGTCGAGGACCGACTGCTCGAAATCACCGTTTGACCGTTGCTGCAGTACATCCTCTTCGGTGGCCTCCCTGACGAACTCACCCGAGCACTGCTCGAGCAGTTCATCCGTCACCGGAAGCTTGGCCACGACCTTTCCGAGGTCGAAACCCCTGTCCACTCCGACCACGACCGAACTGCCGTTGCTTACGGGAAGGGGGCCCCCGTTCCTGTAGTACCCCTTCCTGCCGGCCTTGAAGACAACCTGGAGTATCTCCAGTGTGAACTGCTCCGTCATTTCCGTCCCTGTCCGCCAAGAGAGAGAACCGCAGCCTCGAACGCCATCGTCGGTGAACCGTTTGCCCGAAGCCTTGTACCGCACAGAATGAACTGCTCTCCGGCCAGTTCCAGATACTCGTCGGTGAAGACGTTCCGCCCCGTCGTACTGCTGTTGACGGGCGCCCTTCCGGCAAGGCTCCTGCGTGAATCATGACACACGGCTGCCATCTCGTCACACAGGGCCAGAAGACCGTCCCTTCCAAGCTCCCGGGCGAGAGCGCCTGCGTACTCGAGCAGACCGCCCTGGTCCCGCGTGCCTGCCAGCGTCTCCAGAAGTTCAAGGGCTCTGCCACCGTCCCGCCCAACCCAGGTCGGCGCCGCGGCAAGCGCCCTGCCAGGGCTGCCTCCGCTGGCAAGGGCCAGGCTCTCGATGTCTTCGGGACCCAGCCCGGTTCTCTTCGCGAGGATGCCCTTCACGTCCTTCATGCCAAGGGTACCGAGCCTGACGCAATGCGCCCGTGACCTTACCGTGGGCAGCACGCCCGAGAGAAAGGAGGTGGTAAGGATCAGCAGGGTTTTTTCGGGCGGTTCCTCGAGGGTTTTCAGAAGGGCGTTCGCAGCCTCTCTCCTCATCAGGTGGGCATCGATGATGATCTCCACGTGCCCCCTGCCCTCGAAGGATTTTCTGGACAGCCTTGCTTCGATCTCACGGATCTGCCCTATGCTTATCCCGGTGTTCCCCGGAAACCTGAGGGGAGTGACCCCGTCGGAGGCCCTTGCAGCCAGAAGGGCCGCCTCGTCATCGACTGTGACCGCTGCCGTGCGTGGAATCGTGAGCCTGACATCGGGGTGGTTCATCGAGAACAGTCTTTTGCAGTGCCGGCACTCGCCGCAGAAACCCTGGGGGTCTTCAGGGCAGATCACGCACGCCGCCAGATCGAGGGCCATGGACAATCGGCCGCAACCTTCCGGACCGGCGATCAGGTAGGCGTGTGCAAGCCTGCCTGCGGCAACCGCTGAGCAAAGGAGGCTCTTCGCCCCGGACTGACCGGTCAGTGAGCCGAAGGGCTTCACGGTCCCGGCTCCAGATACTGCACGGGATCAACGGGTTCAGCGCCCCTTCGCATTTCGAGGTAGTAGCCCGGCCTTCCGCCGGGCAGCGGACCGGCCGTGCCTACAATCCCGCCCTGGGAAACCGAGTCGCCCCGAGCCACCTGAAGGTTCCCGAGGTGACCGTAGATCGAGAACCAGCCGTCCCTGTGGTCGAGCACTATCATGCGCCCGAGGCTCATGAACTCACGCGAGAAGACGACGGACCCGCCGGCCAGGGCCCGGACGGTCTCCTCGGGCGCCGTGGCAACGCTCACGCCATCACAGACCGTCTCGGTTCCGTAGACAGGGTCCCTCTCTACGCCGAACCGTCTGACAACCGAACCACGGCCCGGCCATGGGATGCTTCCACGCATTCTGTCGAAAAACGAGTCTCCCCCCGGCTCGGGCAGCCCGGTTGAGACACCCGCCGTGCCGGGGGATGTGGCCCGCAGGTCCGCAACAAGGGCAGAAAGCTCTCTCCGCTGGGTCTCGAGGGCCGCGGCGGATTCCGCGGCGGCGGATATCTCGTCGCGGAGGCTCAGCCTCAGCATCGCCTGCCTTTCCTCCTCACGGTAGATCCTCTCCTGAAGCTCTTCCATCTCGATCCTAAGTGTGCGAACACCGGAACGAAGCGTTTCGAGCGAGTCGCGGTAACGGGCCAGGCTGTCGCTGCTCTGTGTGAGCAATTCGATCTGTGCGCCGGCCCTTCTCGCCAGGTGATCGAGGTACACCCTCCTGCGCACCAGCGTCTGGATCCCGCCCCTGGAGAAGAGAAGGGCCTGGGATACCCTCGACCTTTGTGAGTACAGGTACACCAGGTAGTCGGACAATCCCTGTTCAAGGATTGCCCGCGCGGAATCCTCGAGCATCCACTTCCCGTTGATCTCGTCTATCGACATGGTGAACCCGGCTTCCCTGAGGACCAGTTCGTTGTAGTACTCACGGGCGGCGGCAAGGTGTTCATGCAGTGCAAGAAGCACCTCGCGAGCGTCGGAATCCCGGTTCGAAAGCATCTCCAGCCGCAGCCTTGCCTCTTCGAGCCTCTGGTCGAGGCTGTCGGCGGGAGATGCTCCCGCAAGCAGCGCGAGGAAAAGGCCGAGCAGGACCACTGTCCTACTTCAGAAGCAGTGCCGAAAGCTCGCCAGCCTTGTCGGTTCTTTCCCACCTGAACGAGCCGTCGCCGCCGTTCACCCTGCCAAAATGGCCGAATGAAGCCGTTTTTTCGAAAATGGGGCTTTTGAGGCCCAGTTCCTCGATTATGCCGTAAGGCCTGAGAGGGAAGATGTCGCGCACGGCCTTCTCGACCAGGCTGAGATCGCCAACCTTCTCCGTGCCGAAAGTGTCGATGCGAACACTGAGCGGATCGGGGTACCCGATGGCATAGGCCAGCTGGATCTCGCAGCGGTCGGCTATCCCCGCGGCAACGAGGTTTTTCGCAATGTACCTTGCCATGTAGGCGGCCGATCGGTCGACCTTGGTGCTGTCCTTCCCGCTGAATGCCCCGCCTCCGTGGCGCCCGGCGCCGCCGTAGGTGTCGACGATTATCTTGCGGCCCGTGAGACCGGTGTCGCCGTTGGGGCCGCCGATGACGAACCTGCCCGAGGGGTTGTAGAGAAGCTTCCCGGACCATTCGAGGCTTGGCACTATCACTTCAAGAACGGGGTCCACCACCTTGCTGCGGATCTCGCGGCTCATCTCATCGTTCGTGGCGTCTTCCGAGTGATGAACCGACATGAGTATCTCGGTTATCGCAACGGGCCGGTCGCCTTCGTACTGAACCGTGACCTGGCTCTTGGCGTCGGGTCTGGCCCAGGAGAGATTTCCGCGGCGGCGCTCTGTTGACAGCTTTTCGAGAAGCCTGTGAGCGAGATGGATGGGGTAGGGCATGAGGGCCTTGGTCTCGGTGCAGGCGAACCCGAACATCATGCCCTGGTCGCCGGCGCCCTGATTCGCCGTGACTCCGTTGTTGATGTCCTGGGACTGGGAGTGTATCCTGACCTGGTACTCGATCTCGTCTGCGCAAAAACCTATCCCCGGGATATCGTAGCCGATGGACTTGATCGTTTCACGGGCCACATCGAGGTAGTCGACCTGTCCGTTGGCGCGAACCTCGCCGGCGACGAGGCAGAAATTGGTCGTGACAAGGGTCTCGCAGGCGACGTGGCTGTCGGGATCCTGCCTGAGATGGGCGTCCAGAACCGCGTCGGATATCTGGTCGCACACCTTGTCGGGGTGCCCTTCGGACACCGATTCACTGGTGAAGAGCTTTCTCATCGATTACCTCCCGAAAAAAAATAGCCGTCGGCCGACGGCTTGAGGCACAGCTGGCGGCATTTTAGCACTTTTTTTAGCGTGGTTGCAATACGCCTCAAATCACTCCACGTTGACCGGAATATTGAGAAGATCACGGGCCCGGTCAATCCCGCGTGTCTTCTGCCAGCCCCGCTATCTGATCAAGGTTGTCGGGGTCGAGGTCTTCCCCCGAGGCGCTTACAGTTCGGGAAAGCCTTTCGCTGAGGGCATCCATGTCACCCGCATACCTGTTCACCAGGGCGTTGTTCTTCAGGGTCTCGCGGCGGGTTTCGAGGGTTCGGAGTTCTTCGTTTCTTCTTTCAGCTTCCATTTCACCCCACTGCTCGAGCCTTTTCTTCTCCAGATAGGCTTTGCCTGAGCTGTCGGGGAACAGGTAGTAAAGCATCTTTTCCTGCATGGTCCCGGCCAGCGGGAGGGTGGTTCCCGGGGCGAGGGGGATCTCACGGTTGAAGGATGAGGAATCGTACTGGCGTTCATCCCTGAACCCGCAGACCTGCTGCCTGTAGTCGGGGCTGACCGGGAAGGGCGTCTTTCCGTAGTATCCGGCGATCAGGTTCACGAACTGCACCGGGTTGACATCCTTGCCCATTGCCGTGAAATACGCTTTCACGCCTACGATCTGGCTGGTGGGGGTGACAAGGGGGCACCAGCCGGCCTTCCGGCGGACCTCCTGAACGGCTTCGAGGGCTCTGCCGAGGTATTCGGACTTGTTGTCGCGGGCAAGCTGGTTCACGAAGTTGGAGTACATTCCGCCCGGGATCTGTGCTTCCAGGACCTTGAGGTTCGGCGGAGGGAAACCGCAGAGGGCCTCCATTTCATGAACAACCGCAAGGGCGTTCTCGATCCGCCCTTTCGCGAGGTGCTCGACGGCCTCCCCAGCCATGGGCAGCAAAACCTCGCGACCCGGCCAGACCGAACGGTGAACCTTCAGATTGAACTGCGCTTCGCACTCGGAGACGACCTCGCGCATCTCCCGGTGAAGGGGTTCGAGGGTTGCGTCCGAAAGATCGAGCCCGGTTTCGATCCCCAGAACTTCGGCGAAAACCCCAAGAAGCTCGGCGGAGGGGTGGGAACTGCCGCCGGCAAGCGGAAGGAACGCCGTGTCGATCATGTCCACACCGCAGAGCATGGCGATCACCGCTGAGATGTGGCCGTAGCCGGGAGTGCAGTGGGTGTGGCTGACCACGGGTACCGACAGCTTCGCCTTCAGCCCGCTGTAGTATTCCCACGCGTCGACAGGCGATTTAAGACCGGCCATGTCCTTGTCGCTGATCATGTCGGCGCCCATTTCCTGAAGTTCGAGCGCCTTTCTGACAAAGTGATCGGTGTCGTAGGGGGTGCCGGTGGTGTAGCACACCGCGGCGTCGAACGTGCCCCCGGCCTCGCGGACTCCCGCCAGCGCGGCCCTGAAATTGGGAACGTGGTTCAGCGCGTCGAAGATGCGCATGATGGTGGTGCCCGCCTTGACAGCCTCGCGGTTGAAGTCGCGAACTATGTCGTCGGGGTACGGATCGTAACCGAACAGGTTCTGCCCGCGTGAAAGGGTTCTGAGCCCGGCTCCGTAGGGGCGTGACTTCTCGCTCATGAGAGCAAGCCGGTCGAAGGGGTTCTCATCGAGGAACCGCATGGCGCTGTCAAGCACTGCGCCTCCCCAGACTTCCAGTGTTTTGACTCCGGTGTCGAGCACGGGCCCCATGAGCCTCATTACCTGTGCGGTGGACATCCTTGTCGCCAGAAGTGACTGCTGACCGTCACGAAGGGAGAGGTCGATGAATTGAACCTTTCCGGCACCGCTGCCCACCATTCTGGGGGCGGGTTTCAACCCTGCAAGAAGCCTGGATAGACGCATTCGGGAACCTCTCCGGGGGGTTGGGGCTTTTTCCTCAAACCACCGTGATTATATTGCATCCTGTCATGTGCGTGGTATTCATCTAACAGAGACTCTCCGAGGGGTTGCGAGCCTATGGCGGATCAGGACAAAGTGCGTGACTTCATCAGGGATGCCCACAGGAACGCTGTGTCAGGAAACCGCGGGCGTGCACTCGAGCTCATAAGAAAGGCTCTTTCCCTCGATCCGGATGAGCGCGTGATCACCGAGACCATACTCGCAATGGAGCAGGGCGAACCTTCCCCGAAACCCCGCCCCGCGCCGGTCATACCGGACCCTGTCAGGCTTTCCGAAAGGACTGATCCAATGGCCATCGATCCAAAGCTGGAAAAAGCACTCGACCTCTCCGAACAATGCCGGCGGTCCGGCGAAAACAACAAAGCGCTGGCTTACCTGAAGAAGGCGAAGGTCCTTTTCCCCGACAACCCGGTCGTGGAGGAGCGGCTCACGGCCCTGACATCGTGCCTGCAGGCCGAGACACTCATCTGCGTCGCCAGGAAACGCATGGACCAGGGGGAGATGCAGAAGGCCGTCATGGCGGCGAGGCAGGCCTTTGCCGTTCTTCCCGACGCTCCCGGGCTATGCGAGCTTCTTACAGACCTCGAGGCCATTTCAAGGAACTCGCCCAACGTGCAGTTCGAAGGCGAGTACCGCCACGACATAGACCTGAACGACGGGGAAGACCTTGAAGACTACGACGACACACAGGACTCGGTCGATGACTTCATTGAACGGATCAGGCAGCTGGTGAGGGATGACCGCTGGGACGAGGCCGCAATCCTCGTGGAACAGGGCGTTGCAGACTTCCCGGACAACGAGCTTCTCGAAACGTTCAAGGTCAAGTTCAAGCGTCTGGGCTTTTTGACCTGAGCCTTCCACGAAGCCCCGGATCGGGATCTATCCGCTGAAAAAACCCGGCACGCAGGTGAGGAGCACTCCAACGACCAGGGCCGCCACCCCGGCCACGAACAGGGCGCCGGCAAGCACTCCGTGAAAACGCTTCCTGCCCATCATCACAAAGCCCACTGACGCAGCTGCAAGCCCGGGGACAACCAGGGCAAGGTATCCGAGATTCACCGGCAGACCTCCATGTGTAACTGACCGATCCGAAATATAGCCTTTTCCCGTGACCCGCTACCTGCCCGTGCTCCTGACCTGTTCCCAGAGAGCCTTCTCCCCGGGTGACAGGCCAGTGGGTATGCCCACGACAACGTGAACGAGCTGGTCGCCCTGAATGCCCCTTTGCACTGCTCCGCGGCCCCTGATCCTCATTACGGTGCCGGGCTGGGTTCCTTCGGGAACCTTGAGCCGCACCTTTCCGTCAAGCGTCCTTACCATGACCCTGGTTCCCAGGACGGCCTGCGCGGCAGTGATCCGCACGTCGCAGTGAATGTCGCGTCCATCCCTGCGCAGGAACCTGTCGGGAAGCACCCTGATCATCGCCTGCACGGTACCGCCGGCAGTCTGAATCCGCAGGACGCTTCCGTCCTCCACGCCTGCCGGAACGGTGACGGTAACCCTGTCGTTCGAGCCCGCCATGCCGGTTCCCCCGCAGGCTGCGCAGCGATTCGACAGCGTGTACCCCCTGCCTCCGCAGTTCTGGCATGGGTGGCTGGTGGAGAACAGCCCATGGCCGCTGGTCATCCTGCCGCTTCCGCCGCATGAGGCACAGGTTTCGCGGCCCGTCCCGCCGACTCCGCCGCAAGCGCTGCACTCAACGGGAACGTTGAGCACCGCCTCGACGGAACCTCCCCTCGCTGCCGTGGCGAAGGGAACGGCAAGGTCGACAGTGGGTTGCGGCCGTCTGGCCCGGCTGCCGAACCCGCCTCCGAATATGCCGCTGAGTATGTCGCCGAGTCCCCCGAAGCCTCCCTCGAAGTCCCCCCCGGGCATCCCGTCCTGGCCGAAGAATGTTCCACCGCCTTTTTTGGCGGCATCGTACCTGGCCCTTTTTCCGGGGTCACCAACGACGTCGTAGGCGTCCTGGATCTCCTTGAAGCGCTCTTCGGCTGCCCTGTCCCCGGGGTTGGCGTCAGGATGGTACTTCTTTGCGAGCTTCCTGTAGGCCTTCTTTATCTCGTCCTGACCGGCGTCTTCCGAAACCCCGAGGATCGAATAGGGATCCCTATTCACCGTCCCCTCCGACCTCCCTCTTCAGCCCCCGGATGACCTTGACCCTGACCGGTCTGATAAGGTCCTGCCCCAGCCTGTACCCCTTCTGAAGGACCAGTTTCACTGCGTCGGAAGCCTCTTCCTCGGAGTCTTCAGCCATCATGGCCTCGTGGATGTTGGGGTCGAAGGGATCGCCCCGCGATGTTTCGACCTCGCTGAGCCCCTCCTTCTGAAGAAGGGATTCGAGGTGGGTGCCTATCTGAAGCAGCCCCGCAATGATCTCGCTCTCGGGGTGGCTTCCGTCCAGGGTTTCACGGGCCCTGTCGAAGTTGTCCAGAACGGAGAGGAGCTCGGTCATCAGCTGCCTTCTGCCCTGGCTGATGAGGCGGTTGAAATCCCGGGCCTGCCTTTTCCTGTAGTTGTCGAACTCGGCTGCCAGACGTTTGTAGTCCTCCATGAGGCTGTTGTAGTCTTCGAGGGAGACCGGCGCGCCTTCTTCGTGGGATTGCTCCGCCTGCGGCGCGGCGGCAAGGTCCTGCAACGCCTCGATCATCTCATCGTTCTCGGCGCCGCGCCTTTGGGGTCCGGTGCTCCTTCTGGGGTCGTCGCCGGAGAGCTTCGTCTTACCGCTACGCCTGCTCATGGTCGTCCACAACCTCGTAGTCCGCCTCGACCTCGGGGCCAGCCGCGCTGCCGGCGGTCTCGGGACCGGTTCCCGCTCCGTGCTGCTGCTGGGCCGCCTGCTGGTGAAGCTTGGCGCCCAGTTCCTGCCAGGCCTTCTCGAGTGCACGGGAGGAGGCTTCGATCCGGGTGTCGTCTTCGGCGGAAAGGGCCGACTTCACGTCGTTCACGGCGTTTTCCAGCCTGTTCCTGTCAACAGGGTCAAGCTTGTCGCCCAGCTCGGTCATCTGATGGTCGACCTGGTAGGCGAGGTTCTCCGCCCTGTTCCTGGCCTCGACCGCGTCCTTCCGCTTCCTGTCCTCGTCGGAATGGATCTCGGCGTCGCGCACCATCTTGTTGATCTCGTCCTCGGAGAGGCCGCTTGAGGCCTCGATGCGGATCTTCTGTTCCTTGCCCGTGGCCTTGTCGGTTGCTGACACATTGACAATGCCGTTGGCGTCGATGTCGAAGGCGACCTCGATCTGGGGAAGCCCCCTGGGCGCCGGTGGAATTCCGTCGAGAATGAACCTGCCCAGAGTCTTGTTGTCTGCCGCCATCTTGCGCTCGCCCTGGAGAACGTGGATCTCCACGCTGGTCTGGCTGTCTGCCGCCGTGCTGAAGATCTGGCTCTTCCTGGTGGGGATGGTGGTGTTCCTCTCGATTATCGGCGTGGAAACGCCTCCCAGCGTTTCGATGCCGAGGGTGAGGGGTGTCACGTCCAGCAGAAGCACATCCTTCACGTCGCCGGCGAGTACACCGGCCTGGATGGCGGCGCCCACGGCCACGACCTCGTCGGGGTTCACGCCCTTGTGCGGTTCCCTGTTGAAAAGCTCCTTCACCTTCGCCTGCACCATTGGCATGCGGGTCATGCCGCCCACGAGGATGACTTCGCTTATCTCTGCGGGTTTCACCTTTGCGTCCCTCATGGCGTCGAGGCAGGGCTGTACGGTGCGCTCAACTAGCTTCGTGCTGAGCTGTTCGAACTTTGCCCTGCTGAGTGTCATGTTGAGGTGCTTGGGACCAGTGTTGTCGGCGGTTATGAAGGGCAGGCTGATGTCGGTGCTCTGGGTTGTGGAAAGCTCGCACTTTGCCCTTTCGGCAGCCTCCTTCAACCGCTGAATGGCCATCTGGTCGGACGAAAGGTCGATGCCCTGCTGTTTCCTGAACTCGTCGACCAGCCAGTCGATGATGAGCTGGTCGAAGTCGTCGCCGCCCAGGTGCGTGTCGCCGTTCGTCGACTTGACCTCGAACACGCCGTCGCCGATCTCCAATATGGAGATGTCAAAGGTTCCGCCGCCCAGGTCGTACACGGCAACGGTGGTGTTCCCGTGGCCCTTGCCCAGACCGTAAGCCAGTGCAGCGGCAGTGGGTTCGTTCACTATTCTGAGAACTTCGAGGCCCGCTATCTTGCCCGCGTCTTTCGTGGCCTGCCTCTGGCTGTCGTTGAAGTATGCCGGAACGGTTATGACGGCCTGCTTCACCTCCTCGCCAAGGTAGTCTTCCGCGGTCTGTTTCATCTTCTGAAGAACCATTGCGGAAATCTCGGGCGGTGAGTACTTCTTGCCCTGGATCTCAACCCAGGCGTCTCCGTTCTTCCCTTCGACTATCCTGTAGGGAACAAGTTTGGCCTCGTTCCCGGTCTCGCTGAACTTGCGCCCCATGAGGCGCTTTATGGAGAAGACCGTGTTGCCGGGATTGGCAACGGCCTGTCTCTTGGCAACTATTCCAACGAGCCGCTCACCGTTCTCGTTGAGAGCCACGACCGAAGGGGTTGTCCTGGTGCCCTCGGCGTTGGAGATGACCACGGGGTCTCCGCCTTCCATCACGGCTACGCAGCTGTTCGTGGTGCCAAGGTCAATTCCGATGACCTTTGCCATTTCAGTCCTCCGTTCCTTCGGGTTCCAAAATCTTCGCCATATCAGGAAGCACGGGGGCTCCTGACGGCACGATTACTGACATGCATAAAAGCAACATGCTTGCCACTTGCCGCAATGTGGCGCATAAGATTGCGCTGTATTGTTTTATGCGGCAACAAGCTTCTCCCCGGCACATGCGCCGCTTTTTCGTGGGGTCTTTGTGGCACGCAATTCCGTATCGGGGGTATATTTTTCCGATTATCCCGGGAAGGCGGTCCGGTTTTTTGAATGAACACACCATCAGGGTCAGGGGCGCCAGGGTTCACAACCTGAACAGCGTCTCAGTGGACATTCCCCGGAACAGGCTCGTTGTACTGAGCGGCGTTTCAGGCTCGGGCAAAAGTTCGTTCGCCTTCGACACTCTCTACGCCGAAGGGCAGCGCCGCTACATCGAGTCGCTCTCCGCCTACGCCCGGCAGTTCCTGGGTCAGATGGACAAACCCGACTACGACTCGATCGAAGGCCTATCCCCCGCCATTGCCATCGAACAGAAAACGGTGAGCCACAACCCCCGCTCAACGGTGGGTACCGTCACCGAGATAGCCGACTACCTTCGGGTGCTTTTCGCCAGGGTGGGCGAACCCCATTGTCCCACATGCGGAAGGCCGGTCTCCTCCCAGACCGTTCAGCAGATGACCGACACGATCCTCAGAATGCCGCAGGGCACCCGGATCATGGTTGCAGCCCCTGTAGTGCTGAACAGGAAGGGCGCCCGGGCCGACCTCATCACCGACATCAGGAAAAAGGGCTTCGTAAGGGTCATCCTCGACGGTGTTGTGACCCAGATAGACGACCTCAGGCAGCTCGACCCAAAAAAGCGACACTCCCTGCACATCGTGGTGGACAGGATCCAGGTGGGTCCCGGCATCGAGAGCCGCCTGGCCGACTCGGTCGAAACCGCCGTGAAGGAGGGAGAGGGGATACTTGCGGTGATCGACGCCGACACCGGCGAGGAGACCCTGATGAGCGAGAAGAGCGCGTGCGTCGTCTGCGGCGTCAGCATGCCAGAGCTGACCCCCCAGCTCTTCAGCTTCAACAATCCCGCGGGAATGTGCCGGAGCTGTTCGGGGCTGGGTTTCCAGATAAGGGTCGACCCCGATCTCGTCATCCCCCGGCCCGCCCTTTCAATAAGGGACGGCGCAGTTGCGCCCTGGGGCATTCCACACGGGTGGGTATCGGCGGCACTGAAGAGCCTGGCCCGCGAATTCGACTTCAACGTGGGCACTCCCTGGAAAAGGCTTTCACAGGAGACGAAAGACCTGATCCTGTACGGCTCGGGTGACAGGCCAGTGAGGTTCGACTGGCAGGGTTCGTCAAGCCAGGGCAGCTGGACCGGACCCTTCGAAGGCGTCATCCCCCGACTGGAAAGGCTTCAGCGAAGCACCAGCAGCGAGGGCATGAGGGAGCAGTACGAAAAATACTTCAGGCGCTACACCTGTGATGAATGCGGTGGCACCAGGCTTCGTCCCGAATCCCGTGCCGTCCTTTTCTGCGGAGTCTCCATGGCCCGGGTTTCCTCCATGACCGTCGGCGAGGCCGACGCCTTCTTCGGCTCGCTGAAGCTCGACCCGGCACGGGCGCTCATCGCCACAGGCCTTCTCAAGGAGATCTCCGCCAGGCTCGGTTTCCTGAGGGACGTGGGCCTGCACTACCTGGCACTCGACAGACCGGCCCCGACCCTCGCAGGAGGAGAATCCCAGCGGATAAGGCTGGCCAGCCAGATCGGCAGCGGGCTCACCGGTGTGCTCTACGTTCTGGACGAGCCAACCGTGGGGCTGCACCCCCGCGACACCTCACGACTGGTGTCCACCCTTGAACACCTGAGAGACCTCGAGAACACGGTTCTTGTCGTCGAACACGATCCCGAGACACTGCTGAAGGCCGACCACATACTCGATTTCGGCCCCGGAGCCGGAACAAGCGGGGGCAACCTGATCGCCCAGGGCACGCCGCGCGAGATAATGGACAACCCGGCCTCCATAACCGGCGACTACCTCTCGGGCAGGAAGACCATCGTCAGGCTCGCTTCACCAAGAAAGCATTCCCATGGCACTCTTAAGATCAGGGGCGCTTCACTTCACAACCTGAAGAACGTCGACCTGTCAATTCCCCTGGGCAAGATGGTGTGCATCACGGGTGTTTCAGGTTCAGGCAAGAGCAGCCTCATAACCCAGACGCTCTACCCCGCCGTAGCCTCGGCCCTGGGAACCGGCTCCGCCAGCCTCAGACCGGGCCCGTTCACTGAGATGACCGGAATCGAAAAGGTGGACAAGGTGATCTGCATCTCCCAGGACCCGATAGGAAGGACCCCCAGGTCCAACCCCGCCACATACACCAAAACCTTCGACTCCATAAGGAACCTCTTTGCAGAGCTTCCGGAATCCAAGGTGCGCGGATACAAGCCCGGAAGGTTCAGTTTCAACGTGAAGGGCGGCCGGTGCGAAGACTGCGGGGGAGCGGGTGTCAAAAGGATAGAGATGCACTTTCTGCCCGACGTCTACGTGGAATGCGACACCTGCCACGGCCTCAGGTTCAACAGGGAGACGCTCAGGGTCAGGTTCAGGAACTACAGCATATCCGACATCCTGAACCTCACCGTCGACGACGCCATGACCCTTTTCGAACGCATCCCGCAGGTGTCAAGCACTATAAAGGTGCTTTCGGACGTTGGGCTTGGCTACATCAGGCTGGGGCAGCCCGCCACGACCCTGTCCGGTGGCGAAGCGCAAAGGGTCAAACTGGCCAGGGAGCTGGCAAGGCCCTCGACGACCCACACGCTCTACATCCTCGACGAGCCCACCACGGGCCTCCATCCGCACGACGTGAACAGGCTCCTCATCGTGCTCGACCGTCTCGTGAACGCCGGCAACACCGTGATAGTCATCGAGCACAACCTGGATGTGGTGAAGAACGCGGACTGGATAGTGGACCTCGGCCCCGAAGGCGGTGACGGCGGCGGAATGATAATCGCCACGGGAACACCCGAAGACATTACCGCGCACCCCGGGTCGCCCACCGGCCACTACCTGGCCCGGGTCATCGAGCGCGCGTCAAAGACGGAAGTCTAAAACAGGCTCCCACTTCATCCGCTGTTTCATGGAGCGACGAACGGGAACATTGAAAGCCTCTTCATGACTATTGCCTCGTGGCGGATGACTTGAACGGGGAAGCTGAGGATTTACGCTTTCCCGGGTGAGGGGATTGGCCGGGCAACCACTGATCGTGCGGAGGAACGAAATGATCTCGAGAACTGCTGCCCTTCTTGGTGTTCTTCTTGTTTCGGCCGGCTGCGGGAGTTCACCCAGTGACCCGGGAACCCAGGAACAGGGACCCGCGCTTGTCAGCCCCACTGACGGGGCTTCCGAGACCGGTCCCGAAGTGACTTTTGCCTGGGATGCGGTGACAGGAGCCACAAAGTACTATCACCAGGTTGCTTCAAACGCCTCGATGCAGAATCCTCTGGAAACCGTTGTCACCTCGACAGCGGCGACTGTCAGTCCGGGTGCTGCCGGAACATGGTGGTGGAGGGTTCGTGCTTCGGTATCGGGCCAATCCACCTACACGCCGTGGTCGGCAATCTGGTCATTCACTCTGAACCAGCTACCCTGAGTTCGTCCTTCCTGAAGGATCTGCCGGCTGTTCACCGTATGCTGCCAGACCCGACAACGACTTCAGCTGCCAGACCTGGTTGGTCCCGAAATCGCATACGTACTCGTACCTGTCAAGGAAACTGCTGTCCCGAAAGACAAAGCTCTCCTCCCATTCCAGGAAGTACGCCACATCCCGGGATTCGAGGTACTGCCCGTAGTGCCCCGCGGGAAGCCCGAGTATCTCGGTATTCACCTTTCCGTCGGTATTGATGGTCCTGTCATGAAAATAGCCAAGCGTGCCCGACTGGCTGGCCCCGACCCATGTGTCCACGGAGACGTTCTCCCTGACCCAGCCCCAGTGGTACAGGTACATGGGGTTGTATGGCTCTGAATAGGTGGAAACGGTAACCGCAAGGTTGAACAGAATCCCGCCGGCGAGCACTACCACGGTGTACCTGTCGCGAAGACGGTCCAGAACGGAGGCAAGAACGGCGACCGCCGCTATCGAGACAGGTATCAGGTACCGGTTCATGTACCACTCCACATTGAAGAAAAGCACGTAGAACAGAAACAGCCCGAGCAGGAACAATGGGAAGAACGAAAGGTCCCTCCATGGGAGCATCTTCCGGAACTCACTTCCCTTGATGGTCCTTGATGCCATGAACGCGAACACCGCCACTGCAGCGGCCTTGACGGCAAGCAGGGCGACCGATCTCACCGTGACGGAATATATGGCGCGCAACGGCACCCAGAGTACGAACGTGAGGTTGTCCAGTGTTACATGCGCTGCGTACCACAGGTTTCTCAGGATCTCGGGAATGATTGTCGAGGCATCAGCGGTGCGGCCCATTGTCTGCACCAGCCCGGAGATCGGCAGTGGGTTGCCGGTGAGCCCGATGTTGTAAAGCCACCAGGGCAGCGTGGCAAGCGCCCAGCCGGCAGCCCAGCGTAGCGGTCCCGAAACGAACCTTCGGAAGGCCCCTCTCTCCCCCCCTCCTTCCGCCGGTCCCGCAATGAACACGTAGTGTATGGCCAGTGCGGCGGCGAACAGGCCCGAATCGATCCTGGTCAGCGTGACGATTCCAAGGAAGACGCCGAACAGGACACCTGCAGGAAGACCGGGTCTGGCCCTGGCAGCGAAGCGCAGGTAGAGAATGGCTGCCAGCATGAGCATCAGAAGGTAAAGGCCGGTCTCAAGACCGTTGGTGCTCTCCTTCATGATGTTGTACGAGCAGGCCCAGAGTGCGGCCGCGATCCATGCGGCCCGTCTGCGGCCCGTCAGGTAACGGATCAGGCCGAACACCGACACAACTCCCAATAGATGGATCATCAGATGAAGGCCGTGCACCAGCCTGAGAGCCTGGTACCTGTCCGGTGTCACGAGGTAGAGCAGTGAGCAGAGAAAGACGAAAACCGGTTGTATCCCGTTCGTCGGGATCTCGCCGTCGGATACGGAAAGCCCCTTTCCGATGGCCAGATTTCTGGACACGGTGAGCCCGTAGAATCCGTCATCCCGAAAAGGCCTGTCCGCAAGCATTTCAGTGGGTCTGAAAATCAGGGCGACATGAATGAGCATTCCGACGGCAAAATTGACAAGTATCATGAATCGGGGCAGCCGGCTCACGGTTTTCATCACACTCTCCATTCAGGAAGAAGCGGATCTCCGTTCAACCGCACCAACGGCAATAATCGTTCGTAAATCATATACTATGTATTTATAGTTGTACATGTCTTCAAAGACAATATGACCTGAATCCGGTACCCGCTCCTTCCCGGGAATCAGTTGACTGTCGTTTCAGACGGGGATGGAGACGGGCGGATCGCCCTGGACCTCGATGTCCGGCAGCATGGTGAGGTTGCGGGGCACGCCCCGGGGAGCCAGGGCCTGGGCGGGGTCGGGGATCAGGCCGGTGGCATAGCCCAGCCTGCTCATTGCGAGCGGGGAAGCGACAATGATAACGCCCTTCCGGCTGCCGGCCGCGAGGCGGTGGAGTTCCGCGGCGAGCGGCATGATGCCGGTGTGATGCCTGATGGAGTCGGCGTAGAAGCTTCTGGCCCGGCCCGAGAGGATGTCTTCCGAGAATGTCGTCTGACGTGCACCAACATCGCCGACGAGAACCGATGTCCTGACCACGAGGGCGTCGGGGTTGTGCCTTGTAACCGCGATGTCCCCAAGAAGCTTGGTCCAGCCGTAGAAGGACATCGGCACTGCCGGCGAGTTCCTTTTGTAGGGAGGAATGCCGCCCGACCAGACAAGGTCGGTGGAAACATGAAGCATTCTGATGCGGTTCTCCCTGCAGTAAAAAGCGAGTTCGCCGGGCCAGACGCTGTTGAGCAGGAAGGCCCGCACAGGGTCGGCAAGGCATCCGCCCGTGGAACTTTCCGCAGCGCAGTTTATCACTGCACCGGCGCCTTCCGGCAGCAGGGCTTCCGGAGGGGTTGTCGTGAGGTCGGCCCCAATGGTTCCCGAATCACCGCTTCGGCTCAGGCAGAGAAGGCTGCCGCCCCGCGATGTTCTTCGCAGGGCGGTGCCGAGTCTGCCTGTGGCGCCGAAGAGGACCGTTGTCACCCTAGTCCTGGAAGCGCCCGGGAGTCGAGAGGAGAAGGTTGAAAACACCCTCGGTGCTCAGTACCGCGGCATCGGTGGAATCGATGACCGCCTCGAGGGCTTCGAGTGACCGCGTGAACCTGTAGAAGTCGGGGTAGGCCTGGTAGGCCCTGGCGTAGATGGCAGCGGCGGTGCTGTCGGCCCTTCCCTGGATTGCCAGGGCGAGCCTCTGGGCCTGGCTCGAGATGCTGTCCACCTTCAGGTCCGTCTCGGCGAGAATGGTTCTGGCCATGCGGTGACCCTCGGCCCTGTACCTTGTGGAGATGCGGTTCCTCTCCGCCTGCATCCTTGAAAACACCGCGGCCTGATTCTCGGCGGGCAGGTCCGCCCTCTTGATCCTAATGTCCACGATGTGGATGCCGTACTGCGAGGCCAGCCTGCGGCTGTTCTCGGTGACCCTGTTCAGTATCACCTCGCGGCCCTCGCCTGCCGGAACCCTGAGCATGGGAATGATCTCGACGACCTCGCCGTCGGCCATGATGATGTCTCGGGTGGAGTCGGACAGGGTCATGCTGTTCACGAGCTGAACGTAGGAGTTGAGACCGACAGGGTCGTTGGTGCTGCGAACGATGTTGATGAGGTCGCTTTTGCCCAGTTCCTGCCTGAGTTCGGAGTAGATGACGTCATCCAGCCTGTCGAGCGCCTCCCTCTCCGTTCGCACGCTCTGGAGGAAAAGAAGGGGGTTCTGAATCCGCCACCTGGCGTAGCAGTCGGCCTGAATGTGCTTCTTGTCTCGGGTGACGACATCGGCGGGGTCGTCGTCGTATTCGAGCACACGGTCGTCGAGGATGGTCACCTGCTGAAGGAACGGAACCTTGACGTAAAGCCCGGCGCCTTCGGTCAGGGAAACATCGGGGGCGTTGGCGTCCATCCACTGCTGAAGCGCAGCCAGTTCATCATCGGTCCGGTTGCCCACGATTACCCGGATGGGTTTTCCCAACTGCAGGACCACTGCCTGCTGTGTCTCGTTCACTATGAAGAGGGTACCGGTGAGCACCATTATCGCGACCGTGACAACGATCACGATCAGGCATCCGCTGAACTTCCTCATCTCACGCCCCCCGTTCCGAGACCGTAGTGGGTAAGCGCTCCGGCGTCGCCGTCCACGATGGTCAGGTCTATCTGCGCGAGGACGGATTCGAGGGTTTCGAGGTGGAGCCGGATTGCGGTGGTCTGCGGGTTCTTGCGGTACTCTTCGGCAACGGCAATGAACCTGTCTGCGTCGCCGAGAGCCCTGTTGATCCTCACGGCGGCATAGCCCATGGCTTCGTTGACCATCGTCACCGAATCGGCCCTGGCTTCGGGTATAACCTGGTTCCGGTAGGATTCGGCCTCGTTCAGGTAGGCCTGCATGTCCTCCCTGGCGGTGGCCACGTCCTTGAATGCGAAGAAGACCTGGTCGGGAGGTTGAACGTCCTTGAGCTGCACCGCCACGATGTTCACACCCATGCCGTAAAGGTCGGCCAGGGACTGAACCTGCGCCTGGATGCGGATCTGGAGGTCGAGCTTGCCGGTGGTTAGCACCGCGTCGATTGCGTTGTCGCCTATCACCTGCCTGATGCTGGCCTCGGTGATGTCACGCAGCGTGGCCTCGGGACCCCTTACGTTGAAAAGATAGGCCCTTGCGTCGGTGATGCGGTACTGAACGATGGCCGAGACGTTTATGATGTTCTCGTCGCCGGTGAGCATCTGGGCTTCGGAGAGCATCTCGGCGTCGTTGTCGAAGCCCCTGTAACGCTGGGGATCGGTGTTCGGTATGGACCGGTAGCCGAACTCGATGCGCTGGACCACGTTCACGTCGGGCTTGTAAACGGTCTGGATGGGCCAGGGAAACTTCAGGTGGAAGCCCGGCCCGGTTGTGGCCGTGAAACGCCCGAACGTGAGGATCACACCCTCCTGCTCAGGGCCCACGATGTAAAAAGGCCCCGCGGTGAGAAGCCAGATCAGCAGAATAACTCCGACGATGATCTTCCCTGTGGACTTCGGAAGCATGAACTCCAGTGGGTTTCCCCTCAAAAGAGCACCCCCTTTCAATCCTGTTCGTCGCCGGGGGATCCAAGTTTCCGCTGAAGGGTACGCCTTCCCATGCCCAGCAGCATGGCGGCCTGGGTGCGGTTGCCCCCGGTGATCGCGAGTGTACGCTCAACAAGCATGTCTTCAGCTTCCTGAATGGTCACGGGAAGCTCCAGCACGAGCCGGTCGGTTCCCTCGCCCGAAGCAGGAGTGATCTCGGGCGGCAGGTCGGCCAGCGTTATCCTTTCCCGGCACATGATGAGAAGGCTTTCCATCATGTTCTTGAGCTGTCTGACGTTGCCCGGCCATGAGTAGGCCTTGAGTGATTCCATGACCTCGGGGGCGATCTCCGGCATTGGAAGGTCATGCCTGTCCGATGCCTGACGGAGAAGTGTAAGGGCAAGCAGGGGAATATCGGGCCGCCGCCTGCGAAGGGGAGGAAGGTGTATCTCCACCACCTTCAGACGGTAGTACAGGTCCTCGCGGAACGTGCCGGCCCTGACCATCGCCATCAGGTCCCTGTTGGTGGCGGCAATGAGCCTAACATCAACGGGTGTGGTTCGATTGCCGCCGAGCCTCGTTATCCGCTCCTCCTCAAGCACCCGCAGAAGCTTTACCTGCACCGGAAGGGGAATTTCACCGATCTCATCGAGCATCAGTGTTCCGCCGTCGGCTGCTTCGAACTTCCCGGCGCGGGGGCTGTCCGCCCCGGTGAAGGCGCCGCGGTCGTGCCCGAAGAGCTCGTCCTCGAGAAGGGTCTCGGGGATGGCCGAACAGTTCATGACGAGGTACTCGCCCTTCCTGCCGCTCTGGTTGTGGATCCTGCGGGCGAGTATGTCCTTTCCCGTGCCGCTTTCACCGGTGATGAGAACCGTTGCCTTTATGGGGGCCACCCGCTTCACCATCTGAAGAACGTCTCCCATGGCCCGGCTTCGGTGGAGGATCTCGGATGGCTCTTCCGCTCTCGCGGGTCTCGCCGCGGCGGTTCGGGAAAAGAGGCTGCGGGAAGAGCGGGAGAAGGCCAGTTGAACGGCCTGCCTCCAGCCTTCGCGGGACTCGGGATCGAGAAGGATGTCGACAACGCCGGCCTTCATCCAGGCCACCGCCTCCTGGGCGCTTATCATCCTGCCGTAGATTATCACGCTGGCGTCGGTGTTGGCCCTTGAAAGTGTGTCGAGGAACGTTGACATGAGAAGGTCGTCGGTGCTGCTGCTGACCGCCAGAACGTTGACCGAACGTGAGCGGACCCTTCTCAGGGCACCCCGGGCGGTCCTCTCCTCGGTCGTGGTGCACCCGAGTTCGGAAACCAACGCCCTGAGCCTGGCGACCCGGTCCTTGTCGGGGTCGACGAACATTACGGTTCCACGGCCAAGGCTTGTCGTCAAACCCGGCTCCTTTCCCTGGCCCTTTCCTTCATGACAAGAAACGGAGGCATCACCAGGGCGTCGATGCCTGTGCCGTAGAAACACCTGAGGGCGTCTGCCGGCGTGTTGACGATGGGCTCTCCCCTGACGTTGAAGGAGGTGTTCATGAGCACCGGAACCCCGGTGAGTTTCTCGAACTCCCTCATCACGTCGTAGTAGAAGGGGTTCACATCCCGCGACACTGTCTGGACACGGCCCGTCATGTCGACGTGGGTTACGGCGGGGATGACCTTCTCCATGCCCGGTACGACCGGGTATGTCTTGATCATGTAGGGACTCTCCGAGCAGCCCTGGAAATAGGTGGGCGCGTCCTCCACCGGGCAGACCGGAGCGAACGGTCTGAACCCCTCGCGAAGCTTGATGATCTCGTTGACTATGTCCTTCATCTCCGGACGTCTGGGGTCGGCCAGAATGGATCGGTTGCCAAGCGCCCGGGGGCCGAACTCCATCCTGCCCTGGTAAAGCCCGACCACGAAGCCCCTCTCCACAAGGGAGGCGGTGAGCGCCTCGAGGTTTTCCGGGCGTGAGTAACCGACCCGGGAACCCACCAGCGCGGATTCGACCTGCTCTGCCGTATGGCCGGGGCCAAGGAACATATGTTCCGGGGGGGTGAGGGGAACGCCGCCGTACACTTCCATGTGCACCGCCACAGCTGCACCGACACTCGTGCCGGCATCGTGCGAGGCGGGGAACGGGTGAACCTGCCGGAAACCGGCTTCCCTTTCGATGACGCCGTTCATCACACAGTTGAGTGCAGTGCCGCCCGCCATGGCCAGTATATCGGTCCGGGAGAGCCCGCGAAGGTGTTTCGCCATGGCCAGCCCCGCTTCCTCCAAAACCTTCTGGGCCGATGAGGCTATGTTCTCGTGCCGTGAGTCGAGGGGTTCTCCGGACTTGCGCGGCCCGCCTATGATGTTCAGTACTTCCCTGGAGAAAACCGAATGATGAACCCCGCGGCAAATGTCGAGAAGCCCGTGGTCTATGCGTACCGAATCCCTGCGCGATATGAGGATGCGGCGGAAAAGGTCTGCATACACGGGTTTTCCGTAGCTGGCCAGACCCATTACCTTGTACTCGTCGCTGTCGGGCTTGAAGCCCAGAAAGGTCGTGACCGCGCTGTAGAAAAGCCCTGTGGAGTGGGGAAGCCTTGTCGCGGAAAACCTGCGGAGGCGCCCCGCAACGATCTCACCCAGCATGCCCGAGTGGATCTCGCCGGCGCCGTCGAGCGTGAGTACCGCGGCGTCGCGGCAACCCGCTCCGAACCATGCCGACCAGGCGTGGGCGTCGTGGTGTTCGATGAAGTGAAAGGAGGGATTCGCATCGGGGCCGAATGTTTCACGGTAAACCCGGGGAACGCCGGCCATGCGTCTGGCCCCGCCGACCTGCCCCGCGAAGAAACCCATTGCGCCCGGTTTGCCCAGGTACCGTGGAAGCATGCGGAAGGCTTCGCCAAGAACCATGGATGGCTTCATGTAATAGGCCACGTGAGCAATGTCGCGGGGTTTGAGACCCGCTTCGGAAATCAGATGGGCAATGGTTCTCGACGGGAATGAAGAATCATGCTTCCTGCGGGTGAAGCGTTCCTCTTCAGCAGCGCCCGCGAGCCTTCCGTCGAGCAGGAGGCATGCCGCCGAATCGTGTTTGTGGCAGTTGATCCCGAGAATGGCTTTCATGCGTTGTTCCGTTCCGTATTGCCGAACAGGAGCTTCAGGGCTTTTGTGCAGTATGCCGCCCTGAACCTTCCATCCCTTCTTCGAAGGGCGGGGTTGAGTGATCCGGCAGCCATGCGCCCCAGCATGAGCAACGCCATCCACACCCGGAATGCCGCCCGGGAGCCGGCGCCGGCATGCTTGGACAGAAACCTGATCTTCGCTGGAATATACCGCAGGTACACATTCTCACCAAACTTGCGTTTCGCGGAAGCTCCCTCCAGATGCACCACCTGTGAGGAAGGGATGAACCAGGTTTCCCAGCCCGCCTTGAGCAGGCGGTACTGAAGGTCGGTTTCCTCGTGGTAGAAGAAGAAATCCTCGTCGAACCCCCCCACAGCCCTGAGGGCATCGGTCCTCACCGCCATCACCGCTCCGACGAGCCAGTCGCACCTCATTTCCGTGTCATGTGCGTTGTGCCTGTATGAACGGTGGCGAAGAAGCGGCAGGTGCTCGATGATCACCTTTCCGGGGAAGGGGAAGTCACGCATGGACTGCTGGAGGCTTCCGTCGGGCCAGAGCAGCCTGGGCCCGGCAAGGCCGGCCCGGGGATGTCTGAGCAGTCCATCGACAAGGCTTGCGATGCTGCCCTCACGGAACAGCGTATCGGAATTGGCAATGACCGTGACATCGGTGTCAACGCCACGCATGGCTTCGTTCACGCCTGCTGCGAAACCAAGGTTCACCGGGCTTCTGACCAGTCTGAAGCCCGGGTTCCGCCCCATCAGCTCCAGCGCGTCACGATCCGATCCGTCCTCGGATCCGTTGTCGAACACGAGCAGCTTCCCCCCGGACGCTGCAACCTGTTCAAGGACCGATCCCAGCATTCCCGGCAGTATTTCCCTGCCGTTCCAGTTCAGCACCAGGAGGGTGTATCCGTGCATCACACCCCCCTGAGAAGTGTATCGAGGCTGTCCCTGACGGCCTGGAAACGGACCAGCTCGTCTCCCTCCAGCGCCCGGCGCCTGCTGCCGAGATAGATGTAGGGATCGACGGGGTTGTCGTTCGGGTCGTTTATCTGGTAGTGCAGATGGCTGGCGTAGGATCTGCCCGTGTTGCCGACTGTTCCTATCTGGGCGCCCTGCTCGACGGTCCTTCCCGGAGAGACCCCTGCCGAGATCTCATCAAGATGAAGGAACACCTCCCTGTAGCCGCAGAAGTCTATCTCCACGCATCTACCGTTGTAGTCGGCGTTCCAGTCCACCCTGTTCACCCGCCCGCCGAGGGTTGTCCTTACCGGAACGCCTGTGGGCGCCTTGAAGTCAACCCCGTGGTGCGTTCCCGAACCCCGGATCTCTCCGAAAATGCCCGTGACCTCCTCGAAGGTCGAAAGTGGCATGCGGTTGAGAAGCCTCACCACCTCGGTTCCGTTGGCGTACCAGATGCTCGGGAAGTTGTCGCCGGTCTTGTGAAAGACATAGACACTGAAGCCGCTGTTCGTTGAACCCGCCAATGGGATGTACCGCAGGGCCGCAACAGTGTTCTCCCTGGAGCCGGGCCGGGTGGAGTAGAGGATCCTGAGCGAATCACCTGCAATCAGGCCTGTCCAGGGGTTTATGTCCCACCAGAGGTATCTCACGCAATGCGCTCCAAGGACGTCGGGAGCAACCCCGGTGGCGCCCTGAAGGCTTCCGTACAGGGAACCCCTTATCTCGACGGCCAGAAGGTTCAGATCCGCCGGCAGCACGGGAAGCGTTTCCGGAAGGGAATCGGTAATGGCGGAATCGGGAGGGAGACCTGTGGAATCCGCCAAAATCGATGATGTGGTGTCAGAGGCGAGCAAGTCCGGGAGAAGCATGGCTGTGGAATCCGTTATCTGGTGAAAAATGGGCTCGTGGACCTGGGGGTCGTCGGGGATTCCCACATAGTCACCGGCCCGCAGAACAAGCACATCATCCCCTTCGGGCGGGGATACGCAGCCGGAGAAGATGACCGTCGTCAATAATACGCACAGAAGTCCGGTGGTAAATGCGGGAGAGGATGTCATAATATTGACTGTCCCTTCGGTTGCGTGTATCGTTGAAATATGAACGAGGAATCCACCAACCGGTACAGGGTTCTGGTGGTCGACGACGATCACCAGGTTCTCGACCTTGTCAGCGAGGTCCTTCGGATGGCGGGTTTCCAGAGCGCTTCCGCCATGAACGCAAGGCAGGCGCTTGCAAACCTTCGCCGCGAGCAGTTCCATCTCCTCATAACCGACGTACGCCTTCCCGACTCAAGCGGAATCGACCTGCTCCGGATCGTACGTGACAAGTATCCCAATCTCCCCGCGATCGTGGTGACCGGCTACGCCTCCATAGATGGAACGAAGGAGGCACTGAACCTCGGGGCAGTCGACTACATTCCCAAACCATTCACGCCATCGCAGTTGCTGAGCGCAGTCGAAAGAGCCATTGCCTCATCCGGCGGCCAGGGGGGCTCAACTGCGGGCAAGGGCTTGGTCAGCCACAGCCGGAAGATGAAAAGTGTGCTCGATCTGGTCCGCCAGGTTGCGGATACGGGCAGCACCGTACTGATCACAGGAGAGAGCGGCACGGGCAAGGAACTGGTCGCAAGGCTTCTTCACCGCCAGAGCAGAAGGGCGGCAATGCCGTTTGTCAGCGTGAACTCGGGAGGCATACCCGAAGGGCTTCTGGAGAGCGAGCTGTTCGGTCACATCAAGGGTTCCTACACCGGCGCCCATTCGACAACCATCGGCAGGTTTCAGGCCGCCGAGGGGGGAACACTGTTCCTCGACGAAGTGGGAAACATGAGCATGGCCATGCAGGTCAAGCTTCTTCGAACGCTTCAGGAACGTGAGATCACTCCGGTCGGGGCCAACAACTCGGTCAACATCGATGTCAGGCTCGTAGCGGCAACCAACTCCGATCTCGAAGCCGGAGTGAGGGCCGGAAGTTTCAGGGAAGACCTGTACTTCAGGATCAACGTCATCGACATCCACATTCCTCCCCTGCGGGAGAGGCGGGAAGACATCATCCCCCTGGCCGAGCACTTCCTTGCTGCCCATTCGGCAGGCAGGGACATCGATCTCTTCCTCTCACCGCAGACTGCGGCCCTTCTCACCACATACGCCTGGCCCGGAAACGTCAGGGAGTTGGAAAACGCCATGGAAAGGGCATCGGTGCTGTCTCCGGGCGAGATACTGCCCTCACATCTGCCCTCCAGGCTGGCTGCGGAGTTTCCGGGGGAGATATCCCTTCCGTCTGAAGGCGGCGGGCTGGACGAAATTGTCGCTGCGGTTGAACGGGTCTATATTCTCAACGCGCTCAGGAATTGTGGAGGGGTCAGATCCAGGGCAGCCAGACTGCTTGGCATCAAAAGGACCACGCTTCTGGCCAGGATGCGCAGGCTTGGGCTCGAGCACGAGCTGGAAAGGGCGCCGGAATGAGCCCCAATAGGACGCGTGTACTTGTCATCGACGACGACCCCCAGATCCTTGATGTGTGCCGTGAAGGGCTTCTTGCCGGCGGCTACGAGGTTACCACCGCAGCCACAGGCTCCGCAGCTCAGGCTGCCCTGTCCAAAACGGCGTTCTCACTGGTTCTTTGCGACGTTCTCCTGCCGGACACCAACGGGCTTGAACTGCTTGAGTACATGACGTCCCGTTTCCCCGACACTTTTGTGATAATAACGACCGGTCACGCTTCGATCGATCTTGCGAAAGAGGCGATGCGTCAGGGCGCCTTCGATTTCATCTCGAAGCCATACACAATGGGAGATCTGCTTGACACGGTCCGGCGTGCCGAGATCTCCCAGAGAAGCCTCTTCAGCGACATCGCCTACAAAGAGCTGAAAATGCTCTACGAACTCACCACGGAGACCTGGCTGTCCGATGTCTCCGTAAGCTCCTTCCTCGGCGTATACGCCGCAAAGATCCAGGAGAGCTTCTCCGCCGATGCCGTTCGCATCTATCTTACCGAATCCCCCCGGAGCACCAGGCTGAAGCTCATGGCCCAGTCGGGTATGAGCGGCATATCCGACGAGGTCTCGTGGTACTTCCTTGCCGGAAGGACCATGCAGGCCGGAGGCGAGGTCATGATCGATCCCGGGGCCGAGAACCCAGATCTGGCGGGGAACAGCTCGGCCTTCATGGGAATCGTAATCCCCGCGGGAGACATCCACCTCGGGGTTGTGCTCGCGTCGAGGCAGGGTCACCGCGACAAGTTCAAGACCCGCGACCTCAAGATGCTTGAGCTTTATTCGGCCCAGATGGGCAACCAGCTCCACAACCTCAGGATGACACAGGATCTCCTTCGAAAGAACAGGGAACTCGAACAGATCAACATCCTCACCCATGAATTCAGCACCGACCTCAACCCGGAAAAGGTGGCCCGGCTCGCCGCATCTGGGATCCGGTGCTTCGCCCCCTTCGATGTGCTGGCTCTTTTCATTCCCTGGAGCGACGCCTCCCACTTCAGCTACATCTCCGCCGATGCGTCTCTCGATCCGGACAGGGTTGTCAAAGCGGTGAGGAAAGAGCTTTCAGCCATGGTTCACGCCGATGACATCGAACGGTACATGTGCAGGGCCGTATACCATACCTTCACTGCGGGCAGGAAGAAGGAGTTCGACCGCCCCCCCGAGTTCCAGGTGCTGTCCCTTCCCGATTACGGAAGCATCCAGGGAAACATGCTCATGGGAACGTTCAGCGGTGAACATCGGCTGACCAGCCAGTCCCGCTTCACTCCGATCCTCATCAGAAACGCTCTGGCGGCCCTGAACAACGCGCTTCTCCACCAGGACAGCAAACGGAACTATCTGCAGACCATTGTCGCAATGGCACAGGCTGTTGACGCGAAAGACCCCTACACCCACGACCACTCCAGGAACGTCACGGCCTACACGCTTGCCATTGCTGACGGCATGGGCATTTCGGGCAGGGATCGCGAACTCCTCTGGAGCGCGGCCCTTCTGCACGACATCGGCAAGATAGGCATCCCCGAATCAATACTGAACAAACCGGGCCGCCTCTCCGAAGAGGAATTCAGGATCATCAAGTCTCACTCTGAAAAGGGCTGCCAGATACTGAAACCGGTGACCGCCTTCCAGGGCATTCTGGAAATAGTGAGACACCATCACGAGAGGTTCGACGGCAACGGGTATCCGGACGGTCTCAGGGAGAAGGCCATTCCCCGCCAGGCCAGGATCCTGACAGTCGCCGACGCCTACGACGCAATGAGCAGCGACAGGGTATACCGCAAGTCACCCGGGGCAGACTACGCCATCGACCAGCTCGTTCAGCGCTCAGGAACCCAGTTCGATCCCGAGATAGCCGGCCTGTTCATGAGGATACTCCGAAGCCGCTCACCCGAGGCGATCCTCGAGAGCTACAACAGGGCAATGGGGGAGGGAATCCCGGTTCCGCCTGCATGACGGGCAACCCGGACCAGCCCCTCCTTCGAACGAACGATACAGTGAAGGGAAAAGCAAATGTCCGAAATAGCAGTTGTTCACTCGAGACAGATCCTCGATTCCAGGGGCAACCCGACGCTTGAAACGGATGTCTACCTCGAAGACGGCTCGTTCGGACGGGCCGCCGTGCCAAGCGGCGCCTCCACGGGCGAGCACGAAGCCTGCGAGCTTCGTGACGGCGGCGAGGCATTCGGGGGCAGGGGGGTTTCCAGGGCCGTTTCCAATGTCATCAACAGAATAGGACCCGCGGTGGTTGGAATGTCGGCCCTTGAGCAGTACGAGCTCGACAGGATCATGATCGATCTGGACGGAACCGCCAACAAGTCCGAACTGGGCGCCAACGCAATCCTCAGCGTTTCCATGGCTGTCTCCCGGGCCGCCGCAGACAGCCTTGGCGTGCCCCTTTACCGGTACCTCGGCGGACCCATGGCAAGGGTGCTTCCGGTGCCCATGATGAACATTCTGAACGGGGGGGCGCATGCCTCGAACATGATCGACCTTCAGGAGTTCATGATAGTGCCGGCCGGTTTTCAGACCTTCGGCAGAGCCCTGCGGGCAGGCGCCGAAGTCTTCGCCGCACTGAAAAAACTCGCATCCGCCCGGAACATGCCCACATCTGTAGGTGACGAGGGCGGGCTGGCGCCCGACCTTCCTGACAACCGGGCGGTCCTCAGCTTCATCCTCGAGTCGGTCGAGAAAGCCGGATACGCTCCGGGCAGGGACATCTTCATCGCCCTCGATCCCGCTGCAAGCGGCTTCTTCCGCAACGGGCGCTACACGATGAACGGCGAGCGGACCGACGGTTTCAGCAGCGCAGAACTGGTCGACTACTGGGCTGAACTTGTCAGCGAGTTTCCCATCCTCAGCATCGAGGACGGCCTTGCCGAGGATGACTGGGAGGGCTGGCGCCTCATGAACGGGAAGCTCGGCGGAAAGATACACATCGTGGGCGACGATCTTTTCGTCACCAACGCGAAAAGGCTCAGAGAGGGCATCGAGACCGGAGCCGCGAACGCAATTCTCATCAAGCTGAACCAGATAGGCACGGTGAGTGAGACCCTGGGCGCGATCGAAATGGCTCACAGGGCTGGAATGAGGGCTGTGGTCAGCCACCGCAGCGGCGAAACGTCAGACTCGTACATCGCCGACCTCGCCGTGGCAACGGGAACCGGTTTCATTAAAACAGGTTCGGCATGCAGAGGCGAGCGGACGGAAAAGTACAACCAGCTCCTCCGGATCGAGGAAGAGCTGGGAGGGTCCGCCCTCTACGCCGGACCATGGGCAGGCAGGGGCTGAGCTTGGCCTTTTCAGCACCGGGAATGGAGAAAACGGGGAGGGGGCGTTACATCGCCCTTCTCCTCGCCGTTCTGCTGCTGGTGACCGCCGCCCTCGTACTTTTCAACCGGAACGGCTTCCTCGCCAACAGGCGGCTGCAGCTCCAGATGCAGGAGACGGCGAGAGAGATCGATTCAAGGGCGGCCCTGCTTGACTCGCTGGAGGAGTGTGCCCGAAGGCTGACCACCGATTCCCTCTTCATGGAAACCCGCGTCCGGGAAGTGCTGGGGTGGGGAAGACCCGATGAGCACATCGTGAGGTTCGTGGAACCGGAGTGAAAAAGACATCCCTTTCCATTCCGCTGCTGTCGATTCTATGCACGGCACCCCTGGTGGTGATGATCCTCTCTGCCAGCTTCATGCCCGACTCCGACAGGGCCGCCCACTCCCTGTGGGCGGGGCAGCTCCTGCGGGAAGGCAGCCTTTCGATCTCCCCCGACGGCGTGGTTGACGACTGGAAGGCATTCTACCCCAACACGGTGCCAAAACCCGCCGACCTGTTTCTCGGTGTCATGGGCACCCTGTCCGGGCCGTTCCTTGAGGGCATGTTATGGACGGCGCTTTCCTGGGCGGCGATCTTCGGCGCCATGAAAGCTGCGGGTGGCGGATTGCCAGGTACCGCTACGGGGGTGTTCCTGGGTCTCAACCCGGTCTTTTTGAACCTCTGCATGACAAGAAGCCCCGCAGTGCCTTTCATGGCTCTCATTTACACCGGCGTCTCGGGCAATTCCCCCGCAGCATTCGCCCTGTCATCCCTGGTGCGCCCCGAGGGGTTCATCTTCGGGGTATGGAAGGCACTCAGGGCGAGAAGTTTCAAGGCAGTTCCCATCCTGGTCCTGTCTGCGGGAGTATGGGCTCTTTTGAACTCACAGGCGTGCGGAGACCTTTTCTGGTCGGGGCGGGAGGTCCGTTACTGCGTTGCCGCAATGGGTTACGGAACTCCGAACGTGATCACCTACGTTCCATGGCTCTTCCTGAGGGCGGTGGCGGTTCTCGGCCCGCTTCCCCTCGCGGCACTGCTTTGCAGGGCGGCGAGCTGGGACCTCGGGCGTCCCGTCCTGCTCAACTTTTTGTTTCTCTGGGTCGGGCTGGCTTTCGGAAGCCTCGTTCTCCCCCGGTACGCCGATCAGATACTGCTTCTTGCGGTTCCCTTCGCCATGGGCGCTGTGCTCGGCTCGTTCCGCGGCATGGGCCCGGTGGCGGCGGTTGCTCTCTGTTTGGCAGGAGCGGCGCTTCCATGGGCGGACACCATCGATTCCTGGGGCACCGAGGCGGCGCTCGACCGTAACCTCGGGGCCGTCTCGGCATCACTGCCTGACGGCATTATCGCGGCCAACGAACTTGTCATTCCAAGACTGGCCATTCTCGACGGAGGAAGGGGCTATCCGGACAGGTATGTCGCACTGGACAGGGCGGTTTGGGAGGGCGCCGGGGAGGACGACCTTCTGGGCCACGGGGTGACCGCAATCGTTATCTTCAGGGATGACTTCTACCTCTCGGACCATGCCGCAGCATGGATCGACACACTGTCGGGAAGGATCCCTTTGTTCGACATATCACCACCCCGGTCTCGATGACGGCAAGAATACGGGTGCAGTCCGCCGGAAGAAGGGGCGTCGTACTGGCCCTGCCCGGCGGTGAGACCGTCAAGGCTTCGGTCTCGGGGATCGTCTATCGCGATTCGGGCGGACCGGTGTGCGGCGATGTGGTCGAGGCCGTACCTGAAAGCCCAAGATGGCGCGTGACGGCCATCTCTGAAAGAACCAGCGTTCTCACCCGCACCTCCCCCCTGGGAAAGCCTCAGGTACTGGCCGCCAACATCGACAGGGTCCTGGTGGTGGCATCCATCTGTTCCCCGGCCCTCAGAAGGGGTTTTCTCGACAGGGTCCTGGCTTCGGCTGAACACAGCGGTCTCAGCTGCTCGGTCGTTTTGAACAAGGCCGATCTTGCCGACCACCCCGAGGCCGCCTCGCTGCCCGAGATACAAAGGGTGTATGGCGAAGGGGCGGGGTACAGGGTCCTTGTGGTTTCGGCGAAAACCGGGATGGGCATGGAGCAGCTTTCCGCATTCATAGAAGGGCAGACCGTTGTCCTCACAGGTCCCTCCGGGGCCGGCAAGTCGTCCGTAGCCATGAAGCTTAACCCCGGGCTGGATCTGGCGGTGGGCGCCCTGAATCGGAAAACCTCGCGGGGGCGCCACACAACCGTTGCTGCCAGGCTCCTGCACCTGTGGGGAGACACATGGATGATGGATACCCCGGGACTCAGGGCCTTTTCCATCGAGCACATACCGGACGATGAACTATGGCTGTGTTTCCCCGAGTTCAGGGGTCTCGAACCATGCCGCTACAGGAACTGCCTGCACGACTCAGAACCCGGTTGTCCCGTGCGTGACGGTGTGGCATCCGGCTCGATAGACCGGGATCGTTACGACTCTTATCTCAAGCTTCTTGGTGAGATACGGGAGGGACGCCCCGTGGGCGTCCGGGAATGAAAAAAAGAAAGTTATCCGGTGTTTTCGTTTTCTCACAGACGCGGCAGCCCGGGGGCGACCCGGGTTCTGAGCGAGGATAGCGCCGCAGCGTAGCCTTTCCGTTCCGGCGAGGACCCCGGAAAGATGCCCATCCTGACAAGGCACTTCAGCATGACGAGCCGGCGCACCGCTTCGGAGGAGTCCGGCCGGTTCAGGTCGAACCACTTCCACATCCCCCAGTGAAAGCACGCCAGCCTCACCTCGCCCGCCGACGGGGCACCGGAGCCCTCCCGGTGGACGAACCTCGCCTTTTCGCAGAAACGGGTCTCGATGGCCTTGGCATGGGCCCTGGCGCAAAGGTCTACATCCTCGAAGTACAGGGGATAATCCCTGTGAAAACCCCCAAGTGTATCCAGAAACAATGATCTTTCCACAAGTATGAGGGCGCCCTGGACCCAGTTCGGGGGCGTTCCCTGCCATAGGGTTTTCGCCCTTCGGAACACCTGGGCGGCTACCCACGGAACCGTGGGCCATCGGCCGCCGGAAGGGATCGGCTTTCCGGTGCCGTCGAGCAGGACCGCTCCCGACAGGGTGCCTTCGCGGTGATGATCAAGCAGCGCCGCAAGTGAGCGGGGGTTTTCAGGAACGGTGTCGGGGTTGGTGACGAGTACCAGAGGGGTGGCGCAGGCCGCAACCGCGATGTTCACGCCGCAACCGAAGCCCAGGTTGCCACCGGTCCGGATCACGGGAACGTCCGATCTTCCGGGAAACCCGTCCGATGAGCCGTTGTCCGCCACAAGGAGGCGGCACCCCGTCGGGGTCCAGGCGTCCCGCCAATGAAGGAGGGCCCCGCCGCTGTTGGCAGCCACGGTGAGAACCGTGATGTCGCCCGGCGAAGCCCTCATCAGTTACCGGCCGTTTCGGGGAAGCTAGAGAAGGGTGGCCACCATGAGGGCCTTAATGGTGTGCTTCCTGTTCTCGGCCTCGTCCCATACAACCGAGTTCGGGCCCTCAATGACGTCGTACGTTACTTCCTGTCCCTTCACGGCCGGAAGGCAGTGCATGAAGAGAACGTCGTTCCCGGCCATGTCCAGCATCTCCTGGTTCACCTGGTAGGGGGTGAGGAGCTTGATCCTGTCCTTTGCCTTCTCCTCCTCGCCCATGCTGGCCCAGACATCTGTGTAGATCACATCGGCGCCGGGGATTGCCTCGGTGAGTTTGTCGGTGACCCTTATCTCGCAGCCGCTGTCTGCCGCCACGCCCCGCACGCGCTCAAGAAGCCCGCCCTCGGGCTGAAGTTCCTTCGGGGCCAGGATGGTGCAGTCCAACCCCATCTTGGCGCAGCCGATCATCAGGCTGTTGGCCATGTTGTTGCGGCCGTCGCCGGCGTAGACCAGTGAAAGGCCGGGAAGCTCGCCGGTGTGTTCCTCGATGGTCATCAGATCGGCCAGGACCTGGGTGGGGTGAAACATGTCGGTCAGGGCGTTGTAGACCGGAACACCCGAATAGTCGTCCAGCGCTTCGACCATCTCCTGGCTGAACCCGCGGAACATTATGGCGTCGAACATTCGCCCGAGGACCCTTGCGGTGTCCTCGATGCTCTCCTTCACGCCGAGCTGGATGTCGGCGCTGGAAAGGAAGACCGGGTGGCCGCCCTCCTCGCCGAAGGCGGTCTCGAAGGCACAGCGGGTGCGGGTCGAGCGCTTCTCGAAAAGCATGGCCAGGGTCTTGCCCTGAAAGCGCTGGTAGACCTGAAAGCCGGTCCGTTCAGCCTTGAGGTTGTGGGAAACGTCGAGCAGGTACCGGATCTGCTCGGGGCTCAGATCCAGAAGCGTCAGCAGGCTTTTGCCCCTGAGGTTGATTGCCATTGTTCCTCCCTTATCAGTTCTTGAGTGAATCCCAGATTATGCTCAGAGCAAGGTCGGCCTTCCCGGGGCAGCACAGGTTTTCGGTGAGGATCACGATGCCGTAGTCCTCCCCGGACGGCTTCCGGACTATCAGGAATATATGCCGCGAGGAACCGGTCTCATCGAACCAGCCGTAGAGCATGTTCGAGGTTCCCATGGTTTCCCGGTTGGCCTGGGAGAGGGGAGGGTTGTCGCCTATGCGGCGTGCGTTCCTGTTCTCGATGTTCCGGTAGACTATCTCCAGAAAACCAAGGGCATCGTCCACCGTTATGTAGTTGGGATCGGGTTCGTAGGGAATCGGCGTGTCGAGGTATACACCGTTGACCACCGTTCCCGTAAAGCCTTCCTCGCTCAGCCACTCGGCGATGCGGGTTTCGCGGATGCTCCAGATGGCCGCCGCGCACATGCCCCTGCCTCCCTGCTGGGCCCAGTGAAGCCTCTCCCAGAACCTCTCGTTCCTGGCGATCATGCTGTCGAGCGGAATCTCGCCTGAGTTTGAGAGCTCGATCCCGATGGCAGCAATGGGAAGCGAGGGCATGTCGAGCCTGAAACTTCTGGAAAGGTTCCGGGTTGCCCTTTCGCCGCTGCGGAGGTCGACCACTCCTATCCCCCAGACTGCTCCGTCCAGGTCTGCAGCCCGCGAAACCGCCCCGGCCACCCCGTCCGGAAGCCCTGTGGAAGGTGTGACAAGCGTGTCGGGGTTCTGGAGGACGAGGGGCTGACCCAGGAGAACCAGTGAGCCAAGCATTACGTGTAGCATGTGCTGAATCCTCCAAGCAAAAGGGGGGAGCCGAAGCCCCCCCCGGTGTGAAGCAGGATGTTCTAGTAGTTGCTGGTGAAGACGGTGACGTCGGCCATGGTCTGGTATTCGTACTGGAAGCTGACCATGGTTCCGTTCTGGCTGATGGGCTCGGGGGCGATCGCGAGGTCGAACATCTTCACGTAGTAGACTTCCCCGCCCGTGAAGGGAAGCGCGCAGAACACTGCGCTGTCGGACGCGTAGAGCTGGTAGCTCTCGTACCAGGTGCCGGTGCCGTACTGGTTGCAGTAACCGTAGGCGCCGGCGGGGTCGGCCATGTATGTGGGGTTGCCGTTGCCGAACTGGCCGTAGGCACCGGAGAAGAGCCAGACCTCGGAGTCACCCTTGCTGAGGTCGTAGGCGTAGATGTCCTGCACGAAGCCGGTCTGGCTGGCGAAACCGGTCTGACCGCCCGTGGGGCCGAATATGAAGCCGCTGTGATACTCTGCGGGGGCGTAGTTGTCGTAGATGGTGTATACAGTGGTGATGATGTTGGGCAGGGTGTTGACCTCGGTGGCGTAGCCCTCGGAGGTGTTTTCGCCCTCGTAGGCCATGACGGTGTAGTAACCCGCGGCCATTGCGGTGTGGGTGTATGTGGTCGTGGCGACGTCGCCGACCTCGGCCCAGGAGCCGCCGGTGGTTTCGCGGAAGTAGACCCTGTAGCCGTCCACGCCTTCGACTGCGGACCAGGTGAGAACGATGCTGTTACCGGCGCTGGCTGCACCGATGGCGAGGTCCTGAACGATAGGAAGGTCGCCTTCCGGGCCCTCGGGGTCGTCACCGGCGCAGCCCGACATAACGATCATGCCAAGCACCAATGCGGAAACAAGAAGCTTTTTCACGTTTTCCCCTTTCTCTGGAGATGGAAGCGCACGCTTCCCATGTTGCCATAATATGCACGTTTCACTGCCTTGTCAAACCACCCCCGGCTTCATCCAGGAGTTCAATTGCGCGGCACGCCGCGCTTCGAACATCCAGTTCAGAGTCTTCGGAAAGGGTTTCCAGCACTGACCGGGCCGACTGCGACCCGATCAGACCAAGGCTCACCGCGGTCTCCCTTCGCACAAGGCTGCTTTCCCAACCGGCGAATGGCAGCAGGACCGGAACCGAAGCTTCCGAGCCGATACCCCCAAGCGCCCTGATAACGGTGACCATTCTGCCCGTGGGCAGCGTGTCTGAAAGAAGCCCCTCTATGACCGGTCTCGCCTCGTCCATGCCAACCTCGCCAAGCCATGACACAGTGTTGGAGAACCGCCTCCCCGAAAGCTCCCCCCCCTCCAGAAGGCCCAGAAGCGATGAGAGGGAAGTGCTCCGGTTGCCTTTCAGTACCGCGATGATGGCCCTGTGTTCCAGGCCGTCCCACGAGTCGGGGTGCTCCGTCAGAACGTAGGCGACCGCTTCATCCCCGCGGGCAACCATCTCCTCCAGGTGAGCGGTGACCCTGTCCGCATTCCCCCCCACACCCCATTCCGAGGCAACGCTGAAAAGCGAGTCGAGGTCGAGTGACGCCGGGTCGCCCACCGGCTCGATGAACTCCGGGTCCACAGGTGATACTGCCGGAAGGTCGGCCCCGGCGGAGTACTCCGCGCCCCATGCCGTGGAGTCATCTCCCGCCCCGAGGTACCGGTCGTCGTCAGCCATGGAAAGGAACAGCCCGCTTCCCGAGGAACCCCTGGCCCATGTGGCCTGCCCCTGTCCGAGGTTTCTCACGGCGAACAGGTCGTTTCCACCCATATCTGCGAATACGGCGGCGGAGTTGGTGAGTGCAAGGCCCTGACCCCCGTCGGTGACGAAGACGTCGCTGCCTTCCCCGTCAAAAAGAAAACCTGTGGAAAGGTCGTGTGCGCTGCCCTGCGCAGGGCCGTTCCGTGAAATGAACTGGTCATCGCCGGAAAGGTCGAGAAGCACGCCGGCGGAAAGGTGGATGCCCGTTCCCTGCGAATACTGTGCCGCCGAGTAGACGTCCTGTCCCCCCTCGTCGACCAGGATGCCCAGCGCGTACCAGTACGAGCAGCCCTGGCCGAAAACCTCGGCCCTGTATGTATCGTTGCCTTCACCGCAGTCCAGCAGTGCTCCGATGCCGCCCGCGATGAAGGGCCTGAGCCCCATGCCGAACCCCTGGCTCATCGCCCTGTTGTCCCTGGGAAGAAGCGGCTCGTGGGGAAAGCAGAATCCCGCCATGTACACGTCGTGGCCTTCGCTGTCGACGAGTTCGCCCTGTCCCCCGGGTCCGCCGAAGCCCTGACCGTACGAGGCAACCCTTCTCATGTCGTCCCCCGAAGCATCCACGAGAAGACCGCTGCCCAGCGTTCCTGCCCCTTGTGCGTGAATCGCTGCCTGAAAGATGTCGTCGCCCGCAAGGTCCGCCAGGATGCCACGGCCCATCATGCCGCTGCCCTGCGACATCCCCGAAGCCCGCCAGGTGTCGTCACCCTCCATGTCCACCACGCATGCGAAGCCCAGAACGGCGCCGCCCTGCGCCACGGGGCAGTTCACCGATTCCCATGTGTCGTTGCCGGCCCGGTCGACCACCATGGTCACGAACCCGCGTCCGGCGGCACCCACCACTCCACCCACACCCGGTCCGTAGAAGTCGTCCCCGCCAAGGTCGACGATGAGGGCGAAGGGGCAATCCCCAAGGTAGCGGTTGGGGCCGGTTCCCCCGACTACCCAGGAAACGGGGTCTTCGAGCGACCAGGCGGCCACGTCGCCCTCGATGCCGGGAAGGCTGGCCGGAATGCATGAAGTGCCGAGCCACCGGTCCGGTGACGACACCGCCAGTGCAATGATGTCCGAAACGTTGGCCGCGGGTGTTCCGGGCCACTTCTGAAGCATCAGCGACAGTGTCTCGGGGTGCATTTCATAATACTCCCACGGAACGGCGCGGCCCCGGCAGGAGAACACCGCCCCCCACTCCATTCCGGGAAGGACCGTGTCCGTCTCTGCCCAGAGCGACCCGAGCACCAGGGAGAGCGAATCGGCAAGTTCCGCCCCCATTCCTTCGAACACGGTCTCGAACCTCCGGTTTTCGGCCCGGAGGAACTCGAGCAGTCCGTCAAAGCCGCCGCCCGGCCCGGAGGGCTGCGCGATGGTGCGGCACGTTTCCAGCCGTTCGAATGCCACTTCAGGCAGCAGCCAAACGTCATCGAGAACGGACAGTACGAGCGAATCGGGCATGGCCACCGTTGTGGACCAATGCCTTTCGAAGTTCATCGAGGAAAGCGTCATTCCCAGGGGCAGAAGCGCCTGTTCAGCGGCTGTTGTCACCTCCGGGGGAAGCAGCATCAGAAGAACTGCGGCAAAGGACATCTCTACCTCCATGCACGGGATGGGAAACTATTCTCCCGGAAAGTTCCGGTGTCCACAAGCCAAGCCCCGCCATGGAGAACGATGCGGCAACGCAAAGCGCAAGCGAGGCCCAGACCCACCACGGGAGGTGAAGGAATAGCCCCTCGGGAAGGGCGGGCAGGCTCAGTCCCCACCCAAGAAGCATGATGACACCGGGAAACACAAGACGCCTGAAGGGAAAGTGCGCCCTCACAAGCCTCTCGGAACCGTCGGGAAGGAGAAGGCTTGCCGCGATGAAGGCGATGGAGGCTCCCGACACGACGAACACCACGGGAAGCGTGAAAGCGGTCTTAAAAACCCCCAGATGGAAGAGCGCAGTGAGAATCACACCGGCCGTGATCCCCGAAAGGGCTCCGGCACCGGATGCCTTCCTCCAGTACAGAGTGCCCAGATAGACCGGAAACAGCGCGGCGAGCCCCGTGAAGGTCTCCCGCGCAAGGACAAGGAAGGATTCGGGAGGCCTGAACGAAAGCAGAAGCCCCCCCGCAGCAAGTACCAGTACCAGTGCCTTGCCAGCCCAGCGGGGCGCCTGTCTGCCGGAGAGGGGCTCCCAAACGTCACGGGTGAACATTGATGAGAGGGTGAGAAGCTGGGAGTCCATCGTGGACATGAGGGCTGCGAGCCCCGCGGTCACCAGCAGCGACTCAAGAACCCCCGGACACGCCCTGGCCAGCAGCATCGGCAGGATGCGGTCGACACCCGCCCCCTCGGGAAGCTCCGGTATCCAGTGCCTTGCGATCACTCCCAGCGTGACGGGTATGAGGAACAGCACACCGGTGACAAGCGGGTACATCCTGGCGGACAGTGCGAGCGACCGGCGTCCCGACGCGGCGAAGAAACGCTGGAAGAGCTGCGGGAACATGGGGTCGGCCCATAGCCACAAAAGCATGTAGCCCAGCCAGATTCCCGGCGAATAAGCCGCGCTTCTGCTGAAAAGTCCGGGATGGGAAACAGCCAGTCCCTGAAAAAGTGTGGCCCCACCCCCCCGGATAAGCAGGACGAGAAGCACGACACCCATGAGAAGCGGCATGAGGAGCCCCTGAAAGCAGTCGGTGAGGGCCACGCCCCGGAGGCCGGACCGGAACGTGTAAAGGACCATGACAAGAACCGTAAGGGATGCCCCCGTGGCGTACCTGATGCCGAAGAGGCTTTCCAGGGCGTATCCGGCGGCCATGGGCTGCATGGCCAGGTAGGGAAGCGTGAGGGCTGCCATGACGGCGAAAGACGCCGTCCCCACTGCCCTTCCGCCATACCGGGCCCTCAGCACCTCCGACGGACTGACGAGTCTTCGGGCTTTCCCAAGACCGTGCACGGGCAGCCCGAGAACGATGAACATGGCCGCCATTAAACCTGTTCCAAGAGCCATCTGCGGGTAGTACTGGAATCCCGTTGAGTACCCCTGCCCACTGAAGCCGAACACGGTGAAGGCACTGAAATTGGTTGCGGAGAGGGTGAGGAGCGTCACGACCGGGGAGAGCTTCCGTGAAGCCAGGAAGTAGGCTTCATCCCCTTTTTCTGCGCCCTTCCGGGCAAGCCAGCCCAGGGCGAGAAGAACGACAAGGTAAAGTGAAACGATGATCACTGCATTCCTCCCTGAAGTTTTCGGTCAGGCTGGGTGGCCTTCAGGGAGGCCTGACATGCCTGGACGCGCCGAATATAACCCCATAGTTTACCGCAAGGATTGGGGGTGGCCTCCCGGGGCCTGAGAACATACCCTTGGAACTTGAACGGATTAGCATCCGCGGAAGGAAATCCTGCCGCACGGAATTGGAAGGCAACCCATGAAAGCACTGCCCGATTTCCCCGGACTCGCGGGGCTTGTCCGCGAGCGGCGTCCGCTCGTCCACCACATCACGAACGATGTCGTGAACAACCTCACGGCAAACATCACCCTCGCTCTGGGCGCCTCGCCGGTAATGGCGCCCTGCATCCTCGAATCACCGGAAATGGTAGCCCATGCGGGTGCGCTCGTCCTCAACATCGGCACCCTGAACCCTGAACTGGTGGGGAGCATGAAGGCTGCGGGGACCGAAGCGGCGCGACTGGGAATCCCGATCATCTTCGACCCGGTGGGCGTGGGGGCAACCACCTTCCGCACGAGGGTCGGCCTTGAGATTATGAAAGAGCTCAGGATAGCCGTGATCCGGGGCAACGCCGGCGAGGTACTTGGTCTGGCGGGTGCACAGGGTGCCGTGAGGGGAGTCGACTCGCTGGACAGCAGCGCAGGCCGGGAAGCATTCCTTCAGGATCACGCCCGCAAAACCGGCTCCGTGATCGCGGTTACCGGGGCCGAAGACTTCATCACCGACGGAATCCGGTGGGCGAGGTGCGGAAACGGCCACAGGACAATGGGCAGGGTGACCGGGACCGGGTGCGGCGCCACAACAGCCGTCGCGTGTTTCGCTGCAGCGGGGATACCCCCGTTCGATGCCACCCTTGCGGGGCTTGTCACCTACGCTCTCGCCGGTGAGGTGGCGGGAGGGAAGGCATCCGGCCCGGGAAGTTTCGTTCCCCTGTTCATCGACGCCCTGGCGGACCCCGATTCCCTGCCGTGGGACTCGGTGCGTCTGGAAACCGGCCCGTGAGAACCGGTCTTCGGGACGCCCTAAGGCTTTACCTGGTCACAGACCCCGTGATGTGCGGCCCCCGTTGCGTGCTCGAGGTATGCGGGAAAGCGCTGACCGCAGGTGTGGGCTTCCTTCAACTCCGTGACAAGACCGCGTCGACACGTGAGCTCCTCGAACAGGCGAAAGCCATGGTCCGCATGTCGAACGATCATCAAACCGTCTTCGTGGTGAATGACAGGGTCGATGTGGCGATGGCATCCGGCGCCCACGGAGTTCATCTGGGCGTCGACGACATGCCCGTGGCAACAGCGAGGAGGCTCATGGGACCGGAAGCGATCATCGGAGCCTCGGTGAGAACACTCGAAGAGGCTGTGGGTGCCTGGAAGGACGGTGCCGACTACCTGGCGGCCAACATCGTCTTTCACACCCCCACGAAGCCCGACCCGCGCGAACCACTGGGCCTTTCCGGGGTAACGCTCCTTGCAGGCGCGACCCCCCTGCCCCTTGTGGCAATCGGAGGCATAAACATCTCGAACGCCCGGAGCGTCATCGATGCGGGGGCAGCCGGAATAGCAGTGGTCTCCGCCATCATGTCCGCCCCCGACCCCGCCTTTGCCGCCCGGCAATTGGGGAACGCAATACTCTAATCCGGGGACGCATTTCCCCCCGGATACAGGGGGGGCGGGATCGCTCCCGCCCCCCCTTTCGAAGATATGCCTGGCTCAGCGGCCCAGGATGATGAACTCGGCCCTCCGGTTCTGTGACCGGTGCGTCTCGTCGGTGTTGGGGGTATCGGGACGGGACTCGCCGTAGCTCACGGTGCCCAGTCTTGCTTCACCGACGCCCTTGGCGATTAGGTAGTTGCGGACGGCTTCGGCCCTGCGCTCGCCGAGGTTCTGGTTGTAGTTCTCCTCGCCGAGGTCGCAGGTGTTGCCGGTTATGGTGACGGAAACACCGGGGTTGGCCAGAAGGAACGAGGCGATGTTGTCGAGTGCCGTCCTGGCGTCGCCCCTTATCACATCGCTGTCGAGGTCGAAGTAGACCTTGTCGAAGTCCACGACGAGATCGAGCTGGAAGTCCTGCGTGACGGAGGCTCCCGCGGGTATCGACACTGTGGCGTTCTCGGACCCGTAGGCTGCTGCCGAGGCCGTGAGGGTCCTGCTGCCCGATGCCAGTTCCATTGTGTAGAAGCCCTGTGCGTCGGCCTGGGCGGTCACGCTGCCGGAGGTGACCGTGGCTGCAAGAGGAAGCCCCGAGGAGGCATCAGTTACGGTTCCGCTGACGGTCCCGGTGGTCTGAACGCGCTCGAGGGGGAAGTCGACCTGGTGGGTGCCACCCGATACCGCGGCAACCGTCGAACTCATCGGAAGGTAGCCCTCGGCTGAGGCGGTGAGGCCGGTCTCTCCCCTTGAGACCTCGACCGAGTAGACGCCATCGGCATTGGCGGTCACGGGGCCGACACCGGCCCTGTCGATGCTGACGGTTCCCGGAAGAGCCTGGCCGGTGGCCGCATCGTAGATCCGTCCGCCGATGGTGGCCTTTGCGCTCCTGATGTCTCCAACGTAGGTGAAGTTCACGCCGATGCCCATGCTGGGAGCGTACCCACCAGGGAACGGGGCGTAATTGGCCCTGTCCTCCTCTGTGGGGGTGCCGCCGGCCTGGAAGAGGCTGTGGCCAAGGTCCGACCACTGGGGGTCGAAGGTGGAGAGGGCAAACGTGCCCTTCACGTCAACCGCAAGGCCGGTGGTGTTGAAGCGCACGCCCGGGGAGACCTGTATGTGGTCGTCGTAATCCTCGCCGTCGCCTGCGTCGAAGTTCCTGTCAAGGAAGTGGTTCCACTCGACCTCGGCGAAGAGGGTGGTGGTGCCGATGGGGTACTCGATGCCTGCGCCTGCCCTGAGCACCGGATCGCTGACTTCCATGTCAACGACCTCTGTGGCGACTACGTTGTGGTTGGCATCGTACCTCGAGTCGGTGAACTGGAAGGTCTGGTTGAACTGATGGTAGCCGGCGTTGGCGGTAAGCACAACAGGCCTGAGGTCGAAGGAAGCAAGAAGGTCGGCACCGTAGCTGAAGCTGCCGGCGTTGATCATGGGGCGCCTGAGGCTGAACATGGGCTGACCGTGCTCCCATACACCGTCCCAGCCGTCGCCGTTCTCAACGAAGCTGCTGTATCCGCCGTCGTGGATCGAGAAGGCCGCCCAGGGCATGATGCTGAACCAGCTGCCGGTCGAGGAGGGGTTCACGTTGTACTTCAGGGAAAGCCTCGCCTCGCTGAAACCGTCATCACCCTCCCAGTCGCCGGAGATCTCCGCGCTTTCACTGTCGCGCTTCATCTGATTCACAAGGTAGGTGACGCTGACACCCATTTCTGCTGCACGGCCGAGGCCCAGACCGGCAATGAAATGGGCTGTTCCATCGAACTCGGTGTTGGTGATGTCGGTGACCTCACCCGAGAGGACTCCCGTGCGGGTGTCGCTGGAGATCCCGAGATCTGTGAACAGGCCGACGGCAAACTTGCCCGCGCCGAACGTCCGGGCATCGGAAATCCTGTTGAGTCCCCGTACACCCCACCATGAAGGAAGGGCGGCGGCTGTTCCCGCAACGAGAACAAGCATGATGAACAGAACACTGCGCAAAATCGTTTCCCCTCTCTAAAGTGATATCTGGCAACAACATAGTAATTACATACCAGAATAACGTGTTATTATAGGTCTTGGCATATGTTCTGTCAAATGAAGGCTTCCGAGGCACCGCATCATGCCGCAGGAATCCTCCCTCCCGGCAGTGTCAGGGTGAACGAGCCGCTGCTGATCCACGATCTGAGAGTTTCGGCGATCTCAACGGCGCCCGGGCGGCTCGACAGGTTGTAGGAGGGCACTGTTCTGCCCCCCAGATCGATCGAACCCCGGAGAAGGTCGGCGCAGGAAACCAGTCCCAGCGTGCCGGGCGAGTTCTCAGGGTAGCTCACACCGTAGTCGACGACCGGTGAGAGTATCATGTCGTCCGAAACACCCGTGAATGCAGCCATCTCTTCATCCAGGATCGGGATGGGAACCCCGATTCCCACCATCAGGGAGACACCGTACCCCGCCAACACCACGGGCCGAAGCCACCGTGAGTTCATCCCGCAAAGATCGCCCCTCACCGAAAGGGTTCCGGCGCCACAGAGAGGCAGGCCTCCCGCCCCGCTCGGAGGTTCGGGGTCGTGCTGAGTCCCGCAGCCCATCACATACCCCGTCCCACCGCCGAGGAAGATCCTTGTACCCACTCCGATCGTCCTGAAGAAGGGGTCGTTGAGCATGGGCGAGTACTCGCCCGCGCTGGAGAAACCCGCGTTGCCCAGATGGGGCCGCAGCGTTCCAAGGTAAGTCCTTATGGTCCTCCCGGTGGTGTTAACGGCAACGTTGTAGTTCTGGTACGCGTTGCGGAAGTTGAAGAGCTCCGCGCTCCTGAAATCGGGAAGAGCCATGGTCATGTCCATCGTCTTCCTGGGATAGCAGTCCGAACCGTGGCCGGACCCGGTGAGCCTCACCCTGTCCCCCCGCACGAGATCATGGATAACGTGCGCACCACCGTAGTCTTCCCTTTCCCCCCTGGCGGTCGCGCCAAGGAACAGGTCGACCGCCGCTATGCCGGCGTACGCAGGAACTCCGTTCAGGAAGGCCTCGCGAAAGTTTATCCTCGGGCTCGTGTGACCCGTGTTGAGCAATACACCGCTGGAACACATGGCGCCGAACGTCGCCGTCGTCACTACATCGACCGCCCTCGCCGCGGCGCCGGCACCCCGTTCCCGAACCAGCAGGGTCATCTCGCCAGCGGTGAGGACCACGGCATCTCCCCTGACGATCCTGTCGTTTATCTCTTCAAGGCTTTTCGCCATCACGCCTCCTCCATCCGCAAATCCCCCCAGACGCCAAGGCACCCGCCTGCACAGACCACCAGGGCCTTGAGCCTTCGTCTGCAGGACTCGAGTGAGATCACCCTCTCCACATCGGTCTCCGACCTGAGAGTATTGGCAAGTGCCGTGGCTGCGGCATCGGCCATGGCCCCCGAGGGATGAACCGCGGTGACCGAGTCTGCGCTGCCGAAGGAGAAGGAGGGACCCATCCTGCCGCTGGAGGTGCACACAGCCATCCCCCTGCTGCAGTCAACGCTGAACGCCAGGTTACCCCTGAAGGGAGAGTCCTCGCCGGGGTACACATAAAAGCGCAGCCTGCCCGGATGGACGGCCCACACGTCTCCCCCGTTCTCGACGATGACGGTGCGGGAGAACAGCCGGAGCTGTTCCCCCACACCCTGTGCCACTGCGCCGGCAACCGCCGCCATCGGTCCCGTACCGAAGGCTTCGGCAGCCGCCTCCATCTCCCGGGCAATACCACCTTCAGGTGATGTTACCACGGGAACCATTGTCTCCCCGAAAACCGGGAATGCCCTCATGTGGGCCTCGATGTCACGCCTGCACCTGGCAAGGGCCTTCTCGGTGAAGCCTTTCATGGGCTTCGAGGCGTGGATCTCGAGGTCGCTCTCCCCGAGGACCGTTTTCCAGGCGTACAACTTTCCGCCTGCGGTCCAGCCGCGATAGAATCTTTGGGTGTACAACTTTTGTCTCCGCTGGTTAAGTCGTTTCCCTGTCTGCCTGCCACCTGGCCGTGAAGGCCCCCGAAGGAATGACCGCCGTCACCCCTTCAGGGGCCCGGGCATTGTCATGTGCACGCAGTGGGAATCCAGCGCAAAGGCAGGGAAGTGGCCGCAAAGCCCTTTGATCAGAAGCATCATGCACACCTCCCTGAGAAAAGAAAAACCGCCCTATGCATCAGGCGGTGAGTTGCAGGTATTTTTCGTTTTCACGCACATCGGCCTGAGCCTTGCCACCGTGGACCTGCAGTCTCGGTTGGCGACCCCCGAAGAGGTCTCCTGATGCACGCCTATTATTCCCCGTGATCCCGGCAACGTCAACACCTCTTGCGCCCCGAAAGCGGATGTGCAATGATACATTCATCTCCGCTGGTTCTTCCGGGTTCCCGGAAGCGTTTCCGCATTTCACCCAGAATCTCTGAAAGGCTTTGTCCATGCGAATTGCGGAAATCTATGGCGGAGGCGGTCCGGTATTGTCACTCGAGGTCTTTCCTCCCAGACCGGGCTACCCCATCGATTCGGTTTTCAAGACATTGAACGGCCTGGCGGACCTGTCCCCGGGCTTCATCAGCGTCACGTACAACCCACAGGGCGACAACGGCAGCCGCACCGAAGAGATCGCCTTCCGTATCAGGAGGGACTACGGGCTGGAATCGCTTGCCCACCTTACCTGCCTGTCCCATGGAAGGACCGAAATAGGGGATATCCTAGACAGATTGAACGGTGGCGGTGTGGAGAACGTCCTGGCACTAAGGGGCGACCCTCAAAAGAATGCACCAGGAACCGGGACTGACTTCAGATATGCGTTCCAGCTCATCCGGGAGGTGAAAAAAAGGGGATGCTTCTCCGTGGGAGCGGCGGCGTACCCCGAGGGACACACGGAATCGCCCAGCATCCACGGAGACATCGACAGGGTGAAGCAGAAGGTGGATGCGGGAGCCGATTTCCTCATAACACAGATGTTCTTCGACAACAGGGTATTCTTCGACTTCCTGCACAGGGCGCGCTGGCGGGGGATAGACGTTCCCGTGATACCGGGCATAATGCCCGTTCTCAACTTCCGGCAGATCAAGCGTATCATATACATGTGCGGGGTGTCGATCCCCGCCAGGCTTCTGAGGATATTCGAGAGGCACGGCGGTAACAGCGGAGACCTTCAGAAGGCGGGAATGGAGTACGCGGTGGAGCAGATCGCCAACCTTCTATCCCACGGAGTCCCGGGGGTTCACCTCTACACGATGAACCGGGTTGATGAGACACGAAGGATAGTCGCCGACTGCGGTATCGAGTCGATGGAGTCAACCGCATGATGGTGCGGGTCCTTCAGCCGCCGGGCCCTCTTCCGGATGTGGACAGGGTGCTCTGGCGTTCCGGAACCCCTCCTTCCAAAGCGGGGCGCGACCTCGAAACAAGGGCGCAGGAAGCCGTTTCAGATCTCGCGGGTTTTATGAGGCCGCGCGTCGGGATACTCACGGGCAGACGGCTTCCGGCATCAATTGAAGGCTGCTTCGCGCATCACCTGGGCGGGACTGGGGATGTCACAGTGCTGCTGGCAACCCTGGGGCAGGGGGTTGATGATCATATTGACCTTCTCCTGAGCCGGAAGGAAACGCTCAAGGCACACATGTTCAACTCCGCCGCAAGCGAATCGGTCGAGCTCCTGGCAGCCTGGGCACAAATGCAGGAGGCATTGGCGCACCCTGGCATGGATCCCACGAAAAGGCTCGCACCGGGGTACAACGGAGTGCCTCTCGAGGTGCAGCCCTTGGTGGTGGGGCTTTTCCCGGGGCTTGGCGTCACCTGCACCGAGAGCTGCTACCTGGTTCCATCGAAAACATTGACGGGAGTATGGGGATGGGTGCTGCGAAAAGGCTTCTAGAATTACTTTCGTGGAGAGTCGTTTACCTCGACGGAGCAATGGGCACCATGCTCATGAACAAAGGAATGCCCCCGGGCGCGTGTCCCGAAAGATGGGCCGCCGATAACCTGAAAACGCTCGCGGACATTCACGAAAGCTATGTCCTGGCGGGAAGCGACGTGGTCCTTTCCTGCACTTTCGGGGGAACACGGTCAAGGCTGGGAGAGGCTCCGGAAAGGCTGAACTCCGTTCTTGCGGAGTGCCTGCTGGAGGCTCTGGAAGGCAGGGCGATCCCGGCGGCGAGCATTGGACCAACCGGCATCATGATGCATCCTTTGGGCGGATTGAGATGGGCGGATGCCTACAACGAGTTTCACGCACAGGGAAAAGCGCTTGTCGATGCCGGCATCGAGGTGTTCTTCCTGGAAACGTTCTCGGACCCGAGGGAGCTTAAGGCCGCTGTACTCGCCGTGAGGGACGCCTGTCCCCACGGTTTCATAAGCGCCCAGATGAGCTTCGGGGAGGACGGTTTCAGCATGACCGGAACCTCCGCGGAAGCCCTTGCGGCGTTCACGGAACAGCTCCCGGCCGACGCGGTTGGCGCCAACTGCTCGGTGGGTCCCGATTCACTGGTCTCGGTTGTCAGGGCCATCAGAGCCAACACCTCAAAGCCTGTCTCGATTGAACCGAACGCAGGAATGCCCGACAGCTCGGGGAGGCACGGCATGTCCCCCGGGGCGTTCGCGTCGCGGTGCGAAGACCTGGTGTGGAGCGGGGCTTCAATGATAGGCGGTTGCTGCGGGACCGGACCCGAACACGTACGCGCGATGCGTGCGATTGTGGGGGACAGGGAAAGCGGGAAAGCCCCGGACCCTCTTCCCCGCCTTCTGACATCGATGACCGCCGTCGTACCCCTTGGCGGGGAACTTGTGATCGTTGGTGAAGGAATCAACCCAACGGGCAGGAAAGGGCTGAAGAAAGCGATCCGCGAGGGTGAGACCGGGTTCGTCCTCTCCGCTGCCGCAGCTCAACCCGCAGCCCGGGTGCTCGACATCAATCTGGGACTGGAGCGGATGATCCCCGATGGGTTCGTTGCCGATCTTTTCGCCGGGCTGTGCACGGGACCGCCGATATCGGTGGACCTTTCCGATCCCTGGAACATCGAACTCGCCTTCAGGGAACTCGGGGGGGTGGGCATGCTGAACTCGCTGACCTGCGATCCCGATTTCATTGGGCAAAGGGTCGGAAGTCTGCTTCGCCACGGTGGCTACGCCGTTCTTCTGCCCATGGGGCCCGATGGCATTCCTGAATCACCCGGCGGCCGTGTAGCCATGATCGAAAAGGGTATGGCGGTCCTTTCCGAACACGGCTTTCCCGCCTGGAGGGTGATCGCGGACCCGGTCGTGCAGTCCCTGGCTTCGGGAGCCGATCCCGCACTGACGCTTGGAACCCTTGCGCTGATGAAGAAAAAACAATGGCTGACCATCGCCGGCGTGTCGAACGTATCCCACGGGCTGCCCGGAAGACGTGCGGTTAACATGGCCTTCCTTTCCCGCCTGGCGGAGGGTGGGCTGGACCTTGCGATCGCGGACGCCACAAGGCCCGAGACTCTGCTTGCCGCAAGGGGCGGGCAGGTCCTCGGAGGAAGGGTGCCTGCAGTCGGGGACATCGAACTGACGGAAGATTCCCCCACGCAGGCCGGGTCACTCGAGGAAGCCATCATCCGGGGAGATGTCAGGGAAACCATCGGACAGGCTGAAAGCCTTCTGGCTGGTGGGGAAAAACCCTCGGTCCTGGTCGAAGGACACCTCCGGAATGCCATGACTAGGCTCGGAAGGCTTTACGAGCAGAAAAAGGCGTTCCTGCCCCATCTCATAGCCGGAGCAGAAGCCGCCCGGGTGCTTACCGGGATAATCGGTCCACTTCTGAGAACAGGCCGGGATAGATCCCGCGGCACGGTGGTGCTGGCAACCGTGCAGGGCGACATTCACGACATCGGCAAGAACCTCGTGGCCCTGTTCCTCGAGGGGGCAGGATACGATGTCATTGACCTTGGAAGGGACGTTCCGGCAGCGCGTATCGTCGCAGCCGCAAGGGAACCAGGAATCGTCGCCGTTGCTCTGTCAGCCCTGATGAGCAGTACGGCTTCGCGGATGGAGGAGGTCGTCGGGCTCATGCGTGAATGCGGGCTGATAACCCCGGTCATAATCGGCGGTGCAGTGGTTACCGGCGAGTTCGCCGCCGGAATGGGGGCCCTGTACGCACGGGAGGCCTTCGGAGTCGTAAGGGTCCTGGAAGATGCGGCGCTGCCGGGGAATAACTCCTGACACAGTGGTGTTTCACCTGAGTGGTGTTGATCGCAACTGGAGACGGAGGTCTCATGAAGGCAATGTTGTTCCTGATCGCGGCATCCTCACTCCGGGCCGGCACGCCGCTGTCCATACCCGAGATAATCGCCCTTGAGGGTGAGTTCGCCTTCACCGACGGATCATCGGTCTACACATTCTCGGAAGACGGAACTTTCCTGATGGAGCCCCTCTCCCTGAGCGGCAGGGCGATCGAAGGACGATGGACCTTCGAGAGCCAGGGGCTTTTCCTGATCACGGGGGTGTGGACGTGGTACAATGGCATCTCGGTTCCCGATGACTTCAGAAGGATGACCATGGCAGTCACCCTGATACCCGGTGAGCCCGCCACCGTGCAGACGATATGGAGTGGTTCCTCCGCAAGGCTCTACCAGGTGTACTTCACGATCGATGAAGTCGCAGGGATCGATTCCCTGCCCGCACGGTGAGTGGAAGCCGGCCTCACGGAAGCGTGTCGTCCGGCTCCCAGAGACACTGTGCCAGGTCGACTTTGCCCCGGATGGTGAAAGGCGTTCCCTCGCTTCGAAGCATCGATTCCTGCAGAAGGTGCTCATCGGCATCCTCGAACGAACTCCTCGTCGGGATGCGGCCGTCCGCCCCCACCACGCGGTGCCACGGTATCGACACTCCCGGCGGCGTGCTTCGCAGTGCATAGACCACCATGCGGGCGGCTCCGGGCCGCCCGAGGAACCGCGCTATCCCTCCGTAGGTCATGACCCTGCCCCGGGGTATCGAAAGCACAACCGAATGGACGAGCCTGAAGAAGTCCCCCGGCATCACAGGTTCCTCAGAACCCAGAACGCGGTGATCACAAGAGCGAACCCCGCCCCCCAGAGGGGCGACCGGCGCAGGTGCCCCTTCAGAAGGATGGCGAAAGGAGCCAGGATCGCCAGGGTTGTCGACAAAGGATTGTGGCGGAATGCGTCGGACACCCTCAGGTTCAGGAGGTCGTGCATGGCCCTGAGGCTTCCGCATCCCGGGCAGAGAAGCCCCGTGACGGCGTGGAAGGGACAGAACAGAGGCACATTCCAGCCCCCGGGGTCGTGCCCGGCCAGGAACACCGCACCGGCTGCAACAATGATCCCTCCCGCGGCTAGAAGAGCTTTCTCAGGCTTCCGCACATGAGCCCGTATGACAGGTATGTCAGCATGGTGATGACGAATCCCCAGATGAGAAGGGCTTTGGTCCGTTCCGAAGCTGCCCTTGCCTTCCCATACTCGCCCGACTTCAGCAGCGCGTCGACCTGGGTCGCGCTTATCACGGCGGCTATGCCGAAGGGCAGACAGCAGAAAGCCGTCATCAGAACCGACAGCACGATGTGGCTGGGTACCTTCGGGGGAGCTTCCCGGTGGACGGGAGCAGCTTTGGGACGGCAATACGTGCAGGTCCCGTCCGGATTGAGAGGCGCCCCGCAATCCCGGCACTTGCCGCCATTTACCCTCTGAATGGCCGGTCTGCCGCACTTCGGGCAGACGCTGGCACTCGTGGAAACCATGTTCCCGCAATCGGGGCAGGTGACGAGCGGCAATCAAACCCTCCTGTCTGCGTTCGTGGGATTATCTGGAATGGACGGCACGGCAGCAAGCCAGGGACCAGGGGCCCGCCCCGGTTATCGGAAAACCCCCCGGGCAGATTGCCCGGGGGGTGAAAAGACAGGGAACGCAGGCGCTAGAAGGATGCCTTGATACCCGCCCAGGTGTCCCGGGTGAGCGCCACATCGAAGTCGACCTCGAACTCGGTGATTGAGAATACGCTGCCGGTCTTCGAGACCCAGAAGAACGTGTCGCGGTCGGCGCTGTAGCAGACATCGTACGAGGAGGTCACCGAAGCGGGCTCGGGGGCGCTGCCGATGTAGCTTAGGCCGGCTCCGTCATACTCGTAGAAGTAGAAGTTGCCGTAGGTGTAACCGCCCACGAGAATGCCCACGTTGCCTTCGTAGGGGAACACCGCGCAGGCGCAGGAATAGGATGCCGGGAGCTCGGGGAGGCTCCAGGAGCTTACGCCTCCGCCCGACGTGTTGAAGCGGTAAAGGTATCTCGAGGTGGCTTCGGAACACCAGATCATCCCGTCATCGTCCATGTCCATCCCGCGGGGCTCGCCGGACACGGGGTTGGTGAAGGTGCTCCAGGTCTGGGAATTCACGTCGAACTTGTAGATGGGGGTGACCGCATTCCAGTTGTTAACGTAGATGAAGTTGCCACCGGGAGTCTGCTGGTAGACTATCCCCAGAATGTCGGGCAGACCCGTCGGGCTTGGCAGGGTGCTCGCGATGCTTCCGTTGTCGGGGTCGAGGTTGTAGATGAGGTCGGATGTGTAGTCGGTTACGAGAAGCGCGTCAAAGGTGTCTGCGAAATCGCATCCCCTTGGGTTGCCGCCCAGAGTGACCGTGTAGGTGTTCACCTGTGTGATGGTGATGTCGGCCCTGCCTGGATAAGGGTCTCCCGGAGCAACTGACGGACCGGCGTCGGGGTCGGCGGCGTAAAGGAATCCGAAGCAGAGAAGCAGAAGGCACATTGTTCTCATGTTTCCCCTCCACGTTTCTTCAAGGCTCTCCTGTTCTGGATGCCTTCCTGATGGAAGCATCGTCGATAATTGTCCGGATATGCCGTCATGTCAATGGAGAGATGCCGACTCGAGCCAACACGATAAAGAAGAAGACGCAAAAAGGGGCGGGAGCCTTGAGACTCCCGCCCGAGGGTATTTTTCCGTTCCTCTACTTCGGAATGGTCAGGCTGTTCTGGACGTCGACGTTTTCAAGCATGCCTTTGACGGCTTCCAGCACCCCGCCGATGACCGTCACTCCAAGGACGGCGCCGACAATGGAAACCAGCAGGCCTATGGCCACGAATATCAGCATGGCCCGGCTCCAGTTCTGGAGGTTCATGTTCGTGCTGTTGCTCAGGGCGAACACAAGAAGAAGGATGATGTTCAGAAGGGGTACGAACATCGCAAGCTGCACCAGGAAGAACCCCCCGGTGGAAAACGGCTTTGAACGGTCTTCGGTCATGGATTGCCTCCAGCTGTTAGTTTTACGGGTCCGCAGCGGTTGGACAATAGGGAGAAAAGGTGCTGCCTGCAATCCCGCCGGGTCTTCTGCCCGTGTCCCGTGAGACAGCCCGGTATGGCAGTCCCGCCGGCAACCACTCACGTCGCTGGGTTCCCGGCCGGAAGCACGGCGTGCTTTCCGCAGCGATCAGATCCCGGAACCGGGGGTCGAGATGAAAACGGGGGTCACCAAGGCCCTTTCGATGACAGCCATGCACGAAGGGTAGACAAACCCTCCCAGTGTGGAGTACCCGCAATCCTCAGGGCCGCTGGCACTGTAGTGCACATACAGCACGTCCTCGAGCACGAACAGGGAATCGATGCATATGGACCGGTTGTTTCCGGCCCCGACGTCGGCCGTTTTCCCAAGCCCGACAATCACGAGCATCCGGGTTTCGAAGTCGACGAACGCAGGAAGGACTGGTGGGTACTCGAGCATTCCGATCCCGGATGGAATGGTTAGGTGTTCGAAAAGACCGGCCCATTCGGCATGGCTTCCAACGACTGCCTGAACGGGCTCTTCGACCTGAAAAGCTGTCCCGAGTATCGTGAACGGTACTTCGACACCCTTGAAGGACATGAGAATCAGCATCGGAAAAACACTCATGACAACCCTCCGGAACAGCGACGATTGGCTGTGAAAAGCATCACCTGTATATAATGACCCCGATGGAGCTTCCGAGCAATCGTATCTCCCTGTCAGACGGGGGTCACTTGCCGCAATGAGATGCCCGACAGTCGACAGCCTGTTTCTGCGGGCGAACGGCAGGTTTGTCTGCTGGGACGATGCTGGAAGCGACAAGGTTCTGTATCACCCATCGGAACACTCCGACATGTCCGGTGTCTACGAGCCAGGAGGCCCGTGTGCCCGGGCTGCGAAAGCCCTTCGTGCCCGCGTGCTGCCCGATTCGCTGACATGCCCTGGTTGCGTATGCCTGTCAATGACCGGTAACCCTGTTTTCAACCCTGAAGTGGTCAGCGTGATGCAGGTGGAACCTTCCGCCCTTTGTACGCTCAGGTGCCTTGCGTGCGCCTCTTCCGAAGAAAGAGAGGCACTTGAACCGCCCCACCTTCTCTCACCCGGGCTTTTCGCACGAACTTTGAACGACTTCACCGGGGCAGGGATCAGGATACTGACCTTCGACTTTTCCGGTCATGGGGAGCCGACTCTCAACCCCGATCTTCCCGAATTGATCCGCGTTGCCAGACGCAGCTATCCTGAAGCCTTGATAATACTCGGTACGAATGGCCAGACTCGGTACTCGTCGGAGTTGGTCCGCTCGGGGATTGACCAGTTGCATGTCGCGCTGGACGGCATAGACCAATGCAGTTACGGCCGTTACAGGGTGGGGGGCAGCTTCAGCGATGCGCTGAGCTTCCTGAAGTCCGCAGCGTCAGATGCTTCCGCAGCCCGTGTGATCTGGAGGTACATCCTCTTCAGTCACAACTCCGATTTCGGACACATCGCGCTGGCGTGGGAAATGGCATGCGACACGGGAGTCGACGAGCTTCGTTTCATTATCACCCGAAGGGGCGAATGGAGCACCTCCATCGAAACCGTTGCCGATCTGTCGAACGCCCTGAAAAGGGCGGGGGTGCCCGAAACCTGCCTCAGGCTCGAATCACGTGAAACCATGGATCGAAGGAACAGGCTGAAAAATCGAATAAGGCGTTTCGAGCCATTCTACAGGCTCGCCTCCCGGACGTACCGTTCCTTCAGGTTCGGTCCACCTGGAAACGGCATGCCATCAGTCGGCATTGACTATTGCATGATCGGTGAGCACCAGCTGAAGCTGGCTCTTTCCGAGTCACGCCGTCATCTTCGAGCCGGAAGGAACAACGAGGCACGGTCCCTGCTCAGACATGTGGAGGAGATCGTGGAAAAGCCCCGCCAAAGGAATCCGGCATACTCACCGGAGAAGGTGCTCGCGTTCCTTGGTGAGTCATTATTCTCCCTGCGTGCATCAGTCCGGAAAACCCCGTGTCCCTGAGGGGTCTGCTTGCGCAAACAGGCCTCCTGAGGCCATCTAGGGCACTTTTCAGGGCTTCTCTCGGGTGCCTGAAAACACTGGTCTGGAAAGCTTCAGGACAGTCTGCCGATCATGATGGTCAGCCGTGCCCTCCCCCCCATCTATGTTTCAGGTCCGCAGCGTGTTACGACACCCGGCACTTCCTCTCAACAGGTGCCAGAGGCGCGGCATGCATAATCTCCCTTCTTGAAAAGGCCGGAAGGCCGCTCGAAAACATTGTCTGTCTTGACTTTGGCTGCGGGGCGGGGAGACTGGCCCGATACCTGCTTCACCAGAGGGGTCTAGAACTCCACGGAACGGATGTTGACGCTGCAGCTTCAGGATGGTGCCGGCAGAACCTGGGTATGGATTGTCGAAGCAATGCGCCCGGAAGTCCTCTTGAGTATGAGGATGGCACTTTTGACATGGTTCTGGCGATAGCCGTCTTCCCGCACATGAACCTGAAAGACCAGGGCTTCTACCTTGGTGAGTTGAAAAGGGTGCTGAAACCCGGAGGAACGCTTCTTCTCACCCTGAAAGGCCATCACCGCCGAAGCGAGCTTTCCCTCGAGGAGCGGGAAATGTTCGATTCGGGCCGGCCGGTCGTGAGGGAGCCTCTTTACTCAACGCAAAGGTACTGCCTTGCATATCATCCCCGAGAGTTCGCGGCGGGGATCATGGCCCCAGGGTTCGACCTTCTCCTTCACGTACCCATGGGCTCCGAGGATACAGGGCAGGACGCGTACATCTTTGAAAGGCAAACGTGCGCCGGAATTCCGAAGGGACATGTCGGAGACATTTTCAGACAGGGTCACGCCCGGTCCGTGGATACCTGAAGCATGTGTGAGGGGGAAGGGGTCACGAATGCGATCAGCCCGGGAAAAGCCTTTCAGGCCTCATTTCGGGCCGCCTCAGGATGCCGTGAAGCACTCCCAGCCACATCCAGTATACGAGTCTGCCATTTCTCCTGAGGGGATACATGACCGTTTTCAGCAGGGTTATCCCGAAATAGTAGAAAAGAAAAGCAAGAAACACCGGCGGCTTCAGATGCCTCAGGGCCACTATGTAACGGTTCCTGTGGGTGAAGTAGATGGCGAATGGTGAAAAAACCCCTCCCACGCTGATCGAGACGTGGTGACGTACTATCGAGCCTGGAACAAGGTGGGTGGTGAACCCGAGATTCCTGATCTTGAAGGTAAGATCGACGTCGTCGTAGTAGATGAAGAGATCGGTATCCTGCATGCCCGCATCCCTGTAGGTGTTCCACCTCATCATCATCGCGCACCCGGTTGCCTGGTCGACTTCGAAGGGCTGCCCGGGCAGTTCCGGGACGAACCTGTACAGGGGTTTCAGGTTCATCCTCCACTTGATGAACACACCCCCCGCGTTCCAGAGCATGTCCGGCCTCGAAGCGTACGTTATCGCGGGAACGGTGATCCCGGTTCCGGGATTCTTTTCAAGAAAGTCGGCGAGAAGGAAAAGTGTGTCGGGAGCGACCTCGGTGTCGTTGTTGAGGATGATCACATACTCAAGATCACGGCCGGCAAGCATTTCGTAGGATCTGTTGTTGCCGGCGGTAAAACCCAGATTTCCCGGATTCCTGTGGAAGACCACCTCCGGGATCTCGCCGACCCATGGGGGTACGGGGCCGGGAGTGTTGTTGTCCACCAGACCGATGACAACCCGGACACCCTCGGATCGCAGCACTGACCGGACACACTTCTCCGTCAATTCCCACTGACGGAAGTTGACCATGAGTATGCCGATCCTGTACGGGCCGTCATCCCGGGGCTGAACCATGCCGCTCCGATACGGGCTGGGGGAAAAACACTTGCCTGAAGGGTTTGGATAATAGTCCCGGTCAAACGGGAAGTAAAGTGGCCGGCATCGTATCGGGCGCTCCGTCAAAGCTTTCCACGCTGAAATCGGAACGCCCTCCACTTTAATCTACAGGGTGTAACTTTTTCAATGGAATGAGTGTCCTCTTCTTTTTAAGACATTCGCAAGGGAGTTATGGAAAAGCGAACAGAAGGAGGGAGAAAATGAAAAGGTTCCCGGCCATTCCCCTGATCGCGGCCCTGGCGGCTGGATGCGGTGGAACCGCTGAAACGCCTGCGGATGCTTCAACTGATGTGAGATATCTCGTCGTGGTTGATTCGATCGGAGTGGAGACGGGTGACTCATGCTACACCTTCGGCGGAATAGAGGGTGTGGAGTACTGCCCGGACGGAAACATCGCGGTTCTCGACTGCGTAAGGGCCGGGCTCATGATCTACTCCCCGGAAGGCGAGTACCTGCGAAGGATAGGGCAACGGGGCAACGGTCCGGGCGAACTGGGAAACGTGGCATTTCTGGCCATCACCGAGGACGGGCACATTCTGCTGGCGGGAGAGGGAAGCGAGATTCTTGGTCTTCACCAGTACGAATACGCCTCCGGGGAGTGGCTGGGGTCCATTCCCTCCATGACCACCCCGCCCACGTGCATCGAAGGGGCCGAGGAAGACTGCCACGTACGGAAGGACCTTCGGCTGGACGTATCCACGGGAGAACCGATTGTCTTCATGAGCGCCTCGAAGTACCGCTTCGGCTCGGAGGAACCAGTGCACACATACTTCGAGACCAGTTTCCCCTACGATCCCCAGGACATTGCCGGTCTGGTGGATGCCATATGGTTCGGCATCGACATGGCTTCTGATTTCAATGGAAACACATGGATCTCCCATAGGTCGAGCACCGAGGCAGTCGTTGTCCGCTACGGTCCGAACGGCATGGAAGCCGACAGGATCGAGCTCGACCTCGAACCTGTGCCCAGAACCCCCGAGGAGCTGGAATCGGAACGGCTGATTTTAACAACAAAAGCCATGATCATGGATTTCGACCAGCTTCCGCCATTGGAGCCCGATCCGTACAAGCCCTTGATCACAGGGCTTCATGCCGATGGCGAGGGGAATCTCTGGGTCCAACTCGGTGGTCCGGCGGTTCCCGAGTTCAGGGTGTTCTCACCGGAAGGTGATTTCCTTTACACAGTCCTTCTCCAGAATCCGGCGGCCGATGCCGGCTCCTGGAAGTTCTGTATCGGTGACACGGGCGTGCTGGCATACGCTGATGATCCGATGGATGGGTATCAGAAGGTTTACATACTTGAAATGGTTCAATAGCCTGCGTTCAGAACGTGTTCTCCCGAAGCTTCGCCGCCCTTCTGCCTGAGGCTTCCAGAAGCACGCCAAGCGTTATCGGCAGGGCAGTGATCAACATCCCGCCAAGCACGGCGTGACCCGAATCCCGGGCTCCAACCATTGCGTCATGGATCACCCCGGCGATTATCAGCAGCCAGAACACTCCCGAGAGGGTCAGAAGAACCCGACCCATCACCCTTCTGAAACCAGTCCGTCGCGGGGAGGGAGTACTGACGGGTAAGGGTGTGGGTTTACCGCCCGCACCCCATCTCTGCGCCGACAGGGCACGCCCTTTTTTCAGAAAACGAATGCCGAGTACGAAGTAGAGCACCACCATGGGAACGACCATGAGCGCCCAGCCAGTGCCTGAAAGAACGAAACTGTCGTAAAGACCGTGGAGCAGCCACGCAAGGAGCAGGGCGGCTGCCAGGTTTGCGTTCCGGCGGCTGCGCGATCGGGCAAACCTGGCCATCCCCATGTAACGGCCCATCAGAACCCCCGTGAAGGCGTGCCCGGGGATCGCTGTAAGGGCTCTGGCAATGCCGACGCCGATGCCGTGCCCAAGAACGTAAAGCACGTTCTCGGCCATGGCGAAACCTATGGATACGGCTGAGGCGTATACGATACCGTCGTTCGGCTCATTGAAGTTCCTGCTCTTCCAGGCGAAAACCAGGACCACCAGCAGCTTCATCGTTTCCTCGACGGGCGAGATCACAAGGAACGACTGAAGACCCGCTTGAACAAGACCGTCACCGGCAAAAAGGGAACTCTCCAGAAAAATGCCCTCGATGAGTGCTGCGGGAACGACGGAGAGGATCCCGATGAAAAGCATGCGGGTGACAAAGCCCATGGGTTCGGGCTCTATCCTGTCGTACCGCAGGATGTAGATGAGAAACCCGATGGGCGGCGCCAGGGCAAGAAGAGTCAGGAAGACCATGCCAATGCTTTTCCCGTCTGCTCGAAGAAATCAGCCGCATGCTAACAGAGGAAGAACGCGGGGTCAATTGCCCGGACAGGCAGGACCTTGACGGTTGGGAAACTTACTCTAATATTCAGAGTACTCTGTGAAAGGAGAGAAAGATGGTACAGGAAACCCTTGAATCGGACATCCGGTATGTGCGTGCACTGGTCGAGAGATCGGGAAGCGGGTCGTTCCCGAGGTCTGTCTACGTACTGTGGGCGGTCATATGTCTTCTGGGTTTCGGCATGATCGACTTCGCTCCGAACTGGACCGGTCCGTTCTGGATGGTCGCGGGTCCCGGGGGAGGAATACTCAGCGGCATCCTGGGCCACAGGGCGGGAGTGAGGATGGGGCAGATCGACAGGGGGATCGGCATACGCCACGCGCTCCACTGGGGCGGGATGCTTGTGGTGATAATGCTCGCCGTCGTACTGGCCGTGACGGGATTCATCCAGGGAACGGTCCTGAGTCAGGTCATTCTTCTTCTTGTCGCACTGGGATGGTGGACCGCGGGAGTGCATTTCGACCGCAACTTCCTGTGGTTCGCTGCCGTGATGGTTTTCGGCTTCATTGGAACCATTTTCGACACGAACTACACCTGGACGGTCATCGGGGTCCTTCTGGCCGTCAATCTTGTCGTCGCGGCGCTCCGCAGGAGGAAAGGCGAAGCGGAAAATGGCCGTTGATCGGGACGCAAGGCTCAAAAATGATCTGGAAGCCGTCAGCAGCCTGCTCTCCCACAAGATCCGGCTGGGCATATGCGTACTGCTTTCCAGGAACACAGCCCTTTCATTCTCCAGACTGAAGCAGCTTCTCGAGGAAACCGACGGAAGCCTCGGCGCACAGCTCAGAAAACTTGAGGATGAGGGGTTCATCAATGTGAACAAGGAGTTCGTACAAAGAAAGCCGGTGAGCTGGTACAGCCTTACCGAAGCCGGCAGGAAAGGGCTACTGAGCCATTTGGAGGCCATGAACCGACTGCTTGGCCGCTGATCCGGCGATATCCTCCCTGGCAGGGATTGTGTATGCTTCCGCAGGCACTCGATCTCACACGGGAGGAACGGCGAATGTCAATGAAACCCTTTTATGTTGCCGGTATTCTCTTCCCCTTTCCCCTGGTTTTCGGCGGTCTCGTGCCGCCGGCTACGGGAGTGGCTCCACTCGAGGAAGGCACCCTGGTCGCCGGACGTGACTACCTTCTGTGGGACGGGACTCCCGGTGTCCTTCGTGCATCGGAGGTCGGATGCGACCGTTTCTTCAGGCCCGTCTCATCTCCAGACATGCGAACGGTTGCGGTCTGGGCCGGGTCCGATGCGGTGAACTGCGTTGTGGTTCTTACCTGCTCGGGCTTCGAGGTAATGGGGCCATATGCCGAGGCAGGTCTTCCATGCTGGGACGGTGCGGGGAACCTCTGGTTCACTGCGGAGGGATCTCTTCTCCGCAATGGTGACACTGTGCGCACGGGGCTTTCAGCTCACCACATAAGCATCGATCAGGCAGGCGGCACGGTCGTGTTCACGGACCGGGACGACAGGATACTTGCATTGAACATCGAAACCGGAGCCGTTGACACCGTCTCCACGGCGTACAGGTTCTACGGCCCCTTCTTCACCCCCGGCGGCGACATCGTTTCCCCCTCGCTCGATGGCGGGATCTGGATGTTCAGGAACTCTGATGCCCTCTTCGTGGACAACGGGGAACACCCTGCCTGGTGGCGGGAGCGGAACGGGCTCGTCTACATCAGAAGCACCGATGACGGAATGAACCTTACTTCGTCGGAGATATGGCTCTGGACCGGTGAGAAAGGTGTGGAGCAGCTCACCGACACCCCCTACATCCTTGAGGTGTATCCCTCACCCGCGCCCGGGGGTGTCTACTACGTGGACGCCTTCAGCGGGCTTGTTGGGTGTGCCGGGGCTGTCCGGTGAAAACCTGCGCATTGCTCCTGCTGCTTGTGTCCCCGGGCGCCAGGGGTTGGACTGTATGCCTCGACCCCGGCCACGGGGGGACGGACCCCGGTGCAGGCGGCTTGTACTGCCTTGAAAAGGATGTGAACCTCGAGGTTGCCTTCCTTGCGAGAAGCTTCCTCGAAGCGGTGCCCGAGTGCGAATGGGTGGGAATGACCCGGACCGGCGACTACACGGTCTCTCTGGCCAACCGCGTGTCGTATGCGAACCAGAACGGGTTCGACAGGTTCATGTCGGTCCACGAGAACGCCTTCAACACACAGACGCAGGGCACCGAGACCTTCTGCGAGACCCCCGTTCCGGGAAACCAGGGCTACGACCTCGCATCCAAAGCGCTTGACGGCATACTCTGGGCCCACGGCTACCCCGACCGCGGCGTCAAGGACGGCAGCTGGATCTATGTTATCGCGAACACCACCATGCCCGCCATACTCGGGGAGGGATCCTTCATCGACTATGACGGCGCCTGGAACGAATCCTACAGGTATTTCACGAACTGGAACGACCACAAGGGAAGGCAGGGATGGGCCTACGCCCAGGCCATCTGCCTTCACCTGGGCTCGACTCCACCGCCGTACAGCCCTCAGGGCTTCGTTGTCGACAACCTTTCCGCCGGTTTCTCGGTCAACCAGGGCAGCCAGTGGAACACCGGCAACTACGGAGCGCCATGGGGACCTGACTACAGATGGAGCACGACATCGAACGGGTCGGACTGGGCAAGGTGGACGCCCGACCTTCCGCAGGCGGGCTGGCATGACGTGTCGGTGTGGTACACCGACGGAACGAACCGGGCACCAGATGCGGTTTACACGGTGCATCACCAGAACGGGGAAACCCAGTTCACGGTCGACCAGACACAGGACGGCGGACAGTGGAACCTTCTGGGCAGCTTTTTCTTCAACGGGGGAACCGGCGGCTGGGTGGCACTCAGCGAGGAAGGGACAACTCCCGGCAGGGTTGTCATTGCCGATGCGGTCCGGTTCGAGCCAGGACTTACGGGTATCGAAGACGGAGGTGAAACCCCCGTTCAGCAGGTGCCTGTGCTCACAGTTTCGCCGAACCCGGGGAAAGCATTCACAGTCAGCGTCGAACTTCCGGACGGGTGTACGGAGGGCGTGAATGTCTACGACATGATGGGGCGCCTGGTGGAAACACTTTTCACGCCTGACGGTTCACCGGGAGTGCATGTCTTTCACTGGCTCCCCTCAGAACTTCCGGCGGGAGTGTACACGCTGTCGGTCATTGCGGGTTCGGACCGTTTCTCGCAGAGGGTGATGCTTCTGCCCTGAGCCCTGTTGCCTTCGATGTTCATGGTCAAGCGGACGACAGCGTCACCCTGATGGAGCCTCAAAGGAAAGAACGCTTCGGGAGGGTATCCCCATCGGAACCCCCCAGGGGTCAGCCCTGTAGAATCCCTGATAGCTTCTTGCGGCCTCTTCGGATCCCTTCCGCCAGGGTATGAACCGGGTTTCGGTCGATCTCCCCGTCAGGCGCCTGAGAAGGATGCCCCTCGAAAGGTCGCACCACCTGGAGATGGCCTCCATGTCAAGGCTGAACCTCATCACTGCTATCCGCCTCAGGTCGCTTTCCAGAGAATCCCCCGACTCGTCGATGTCGGACAGGATCTCCCTGACCTCGTTCAACTGCTCCTGAATCCTGTGCTTGTAGTTCTCGAGATGGCTCATGAGGGTTTCAAGCCCGAGGCTCGTTCCGAAACGGAGCTTCATGAGCAGCTCCACCCTGAAACGGGAGAGGCCAGCGGGCTGACTGAGCCAGGCGTCGAGTTCCTCCCGTCCCTTCCCGGTCAGGCTGTACAGAACCCTCTTCTTCTTTTTCGTGTAGGCGTCGGTCTTCTCCAGAAGACCATCCTGATTCAGCTGCCTGAGCATTGGGTAGATGTTCCCGCTGGACTCGCGCCAGTAGTACATCTCCCTGTCGTCCAGCGTCTTCCTTACATCGTATCCCGACATGGGGCCCTGGCTGAGAATTGCCAGCAGACCGTACATGGACTGTGTGTATTCAGGGTCCTTTTTTCGCATTGCCATACCTGTCCCTCCCTGGCGGTATCCTCTGGAAGCATGGGGGAATTTTTCCATCTTGACAATCTATCTTTTAGCACTATTATGATGCAAGTCCACGAAAAAGCAAACAACGAAGAAGGAGGATGCAATGCTCTTCACAGTGGCGTTCATCACTTTGTTCTCCCTTCCCGGTGCGTTGCCCATGTACGATCAAAGCCAGTCCGACTGGTCAGGGGGAGGCTGCTCCGCCGGACCGGTTCCCGTCTGGGGAAGCGAATTCCTCGGAAGCATGGGTACCGACTGGTTCGGCACGCCCGGTCAACTGTCCCTTGTCCCGATCAGTGCCGTTGCCGAAGTCATGACGGACGATTTGGGAAACCCTGCCTGCATGGATGCCGCCGACCTTGACGGCGACGGTGACATCGATGTCGTCTGTTCGGGATTCGAGGCAGACCTTCTGATCTGGCTTGAGAACACTGGCGGAGCCGGATGGCTCTCCCACGTCGTGGACCAGAACCTTCCGGGATGCTGTGCGACAAAGGTATGGGACATGGACGAAGACGGGCACCCCGACATCATAAACGCCGCCGAGGCATCGGGCGCCGTTTCATGGTACCGCAACAACGGCTCAGGCGGCGGATGGCAGAAGCATGTCATAAGCGCCGGAGGGGGCAGCCCCTTCAGCCTCCAGGTGCGTGACTACGATGAAGACGGCGATCCTGACGTCTGTGCCGCCCTTTACGGGTCGGGCAGGATCGTTATGTGGGAAAACGCCGACGGGGCGGGGACCACATGGACACTGCGAACGGTAAAATCAGGTTTCCCGGGCGCATGGTGGGTGGAGAGCGCCGACTTCGACCAGGACGGCGACTGGGACATTATCGCCTGCAGGTACGCCGGCGAGCTGTGCTGGTTCGAGAACAACGGCATGACCGGCGTCTGGGAGCAGCACCCCATAGCATCGGGATTGTCGGGACTTGTGAATTTCGCCGCGGGGGATATGGATTCTGACGGCGACATTGACATCGCCAGCGCTTCCATGACTCCCGGCAGGATTTGTCTTCACGAGAATCAGGGGATGGGTATGGCGTGGGTTTCCCTCGATATGGACATCGACCTTGCCGGCCCGTGGTCATGCTGCGCGGCCGACCTCGACGGAGACGGAGACCTCGACGTCATCGCCAACGATCGAACCGCGGGTTTCGTCCACTGGTACTCGAATGCCGCGGGGGACGGCAGCGAATGGGTCCGCTGCCTTCTCGGAGACGGATACGCACTTCCAAACGATGTCATAGCAGCCGATCTGGACGGAGACGGGATGGACGATCCCGTGGGGTCGATTGCCAACGACAACTCGGTACTCTGGTGGAAACTCACTGAAAGCCAGGCGACGCAGGGTTCCCTGACGAGTTCGATCCTCGACGCGGGGGAGGATGCCGCATGGGGTGTCATCACATGGGAGTGCGCGCTGCCCGGATCATCCGGCCTGGTCATGGAGGTCAGGGCAGGTCAGAATCCCGGCAATCTGGGCCCCTGGCAGACCGTTGCATACTCGGGGGACGATCTTTCGACGATCATTCCCGACCCCGTGCGATACTTTCAGTACCGGGTGACTCTGATTTCTTTCAATCCGGACGAATCCCCCGTATTCTCCGAGGTAACGCTCAACGCAGATCTCATGGGTGTCGAATCCGGCGGTTCCACGGAATCCCCCGGATTGTGGGCACCCTCCCCGTGCAGCCCCGGGGCGGTTCCCGTTCACGTCAGCCTCGCCCGGGAATCAGCCGCGTCCATTCGAGTCTATGACTTCGCGGGCAGGATCGTCACCGAGATGTTCAGGGGCGAACTTCCTGCGGGAAACCGCTGCCTTACATGGAATTGCGCAGCGCTTCCCCCGGGCGTCTACACTGTCGTGCTCACGGTTCCTCAGAGATGCGCCGTTGCGAACATTGTGCTCCTGAGGTAGCTCAAGAATGGAGTGAAGAATGAAAACGCCGATATGTCTTGTGGCTTTGTCATTCACGGCAAGCTCATCACTGGCATGGCAACCTCCCGTGAACGCCGGCGAGCCGGTGAACACCAATCACAACGAGTGGTACCCCGTACTTGCCGGGGACGGGTCGTACATGATCTTCGTCTCGGACAGACCGGGCGGATTGGGAGACGCCGACCTCTGGATAACCTTCCTTGAGGATGGCGTCTGGGGGGAGCCTGAGAACATGGGCTCAAATGTGAACACGCCGTTCGGTGAGTCGGCCCCATTCCTTGCCGAAGATGACACGAAGCTCTACTTCCTTTCAGCCGACCCAGCCGGCTTCGGCGGCGGCGACATCTGGTTCTGTCCCATCTCGGGCGGTATTCCCGGACCTCGCGAGAATCTGGGAACTCCTATCAACAGCCCGGTCCTGGAGTGCTGCCCTCTTCCTTCGCCTGACGGAAGCCGTTTCTACTTCTGCTCAACAAGGAGCGGAGGCGCGGGGGGCGTCGATGTTTGGATATCGGAAAGATCGGGGGGCGTCTGGGGTGAACCGTACAATGCCGGCTCGAGGGTCAACGGCACCGGAACCGACTGTCCCAGATGGATTTCAGACGGGGGGGACACTGTTCTTCTCTGTTCGACAGGGCCGGGGGGTTACGGAGGAGCGGACATGTACTCGGTGTACGCGGAAGGAGACAGTCTGGGAGTTCCCGAAAACCTGGGCCCAGAACTGAACAGCCCTGCGGCGGAGTGGGGAGCCTGGTTCCTGGACAACGAGGGGGGGATCGGAGGGATGATCCTTTTCGGATCGGGCAGAGCTGGAGGCCTTGGTGGTCTGGACATATGGTTCAGCACCCAGACCGGGGAGTTCGGTACTGCATCATGGGGTGAGGTGAAGTCACTCTTCGCTTTCCGTGAACTGGAAGGCCGAAGCGAGAGCTCTGTCACCTGCCGGACAGGGATGATGCCGTAACTCCCGTGGAGTCGACCGTCATGTGTTCGCCTCCACCAGAACCAGGCCACGGTGAGAGTTCGCGAGTGGAGAGATCGAGCGACCACATTTTCTCGTAATCACCCGCAACCGCAATGTAGACATGTCCCTCCGATGGGTCGAAGACCATTGAAGCCCTTGTGGGAAAGGCGTCGGTTGTGTTCACGGCCGCCTCGAGAACGGCCATGCCTGCGGCCGGCCCCATTACTCCTTCGCAGGCTTCGAGCGCCGCATGCGCGGCGCGAAACCTGTCGGCTCCCACGCCCCGGATCTGCATGGGGTCTGCGCCCTGCCACTCGCAGTTGCTGAAGTTGGTCATCACCAGAACGTCACCACCGGCCAGATCGAGAACCCGGTTACCGTTCTCACCCACCTCGATTATGGAGGCGGAGCCGGTGGCGTCGGCCACAAGCACATGAAGCGGGGGGTCGTCGTACTGCCGGAACGGCGCGGCCACGGCCATGTCCTGTATATCAGCAACGGTTGCGCCGTTGTAGATCATGGCGTAGAAGGGAATGAATATCAGGGGATTGTCCGAGCCGGCGGAAGGACCTGTCCAGGGAGCATCGATGACCTGCATGGTCGAGAAGCGGCCATCCGCCGTGAACCCCACCGTCGGGACGGGATTCCCGTCGGACATGAAAGACATCGTGAATACCGTTCCTCCCCTGCTGTCGCTCTCCAGTCTTAACAGGATGTCCTGTTCCGGGTACCAGTCGAAGTTCATGCCATACCAGGCAGCACCGCAGCTGTAGTCAACAAAACTCGTGCATGCCTGCGCTGCGCAGCAGAGAACGATCAGAGCGCCGGTCGATAACCTCATCACCCCTCCCCTCGATTGATCGGGAGCAGGCTGGTACGGGCATTTCCCCTCTCAGGTGGAACGCTCCGACTCGAAGAACCGTGCGATTTCCTCCGGGGAATCGAAGAAATGGTCGGGGCGGGCCTCTTCCAGCTCCTCCCGGCTTCCGTATCCGTATGTGACTGCCGCCGTTAATGTACCGTTTTGTCTGCCACCCTCCACGTCGTGGCGGCGGTCGCCCACCATCATCGCATGGCGGGGGTTCAGGGCCCTGGTGGAGAGAATGTGGGCCAGAAGCTCGACCTTGTTGGTAAGCCTGCCGTCGAGATGGCTTCCGTGCACCCCGAGAAAGTGCCTGGAAAAACCGAAATGGTCGAGCACCCTGGAGGCGAACACCGTTGGCTTGCTTGTGGCAAGCAGCAGTGAACGGCCCGTCTCCCTGATCCTGCTCATGGCGCTGTCGACTCCCGGGTATGGAACGTTCTCGTAGATGCCTGTGGTCACGTACCGCTCCCTGTAAAACTCCACTGCCCTTCCGACGAGTTTCCCATCGGTGCTGGAAAGGAGCCGGGAGAAGGATTCCGAAAGGGGCGGGCCGATGCACCACAAGAGGTCGTCTGCATCGGGAACCGGCTTGCCAAGCCGCTCCAATGCATGCTGAACACACCTGGTTATCCCTTCAGCCGGGGCGGTAAGGGTACCGTCAAGGTCTAAAAGGACATGGGTCGTCATCGGGAGGGGGCACCGCTCTTCCCCGAAGGCTTCACGAACTCCCCGAGCTTTTCGAGAACAGCTGCGGCATGGCCGGCTGCCCTGACGTTCGGCCAGACATGGGCGACCCTGCCGTCTGGTGAGATAAGAAAAGTGGAACGGACGGTCCCCATCAGCTCCCGTCCGTACATCCTCTTCATCCGCCACGCCCCGTAGGCTTCGTGCAGAAGGCGTCCGGGATCACTGAGGAGCGTGATGGAAAGATCCTGCTTCTGTTCAAACCTCTTGTGGGACTCGATGGAATCACGGCTTACCCCCGCAATCACGGCCCCGAGCAGGGTAAAGCTTTCCTTGAGCCCCGAGAATTCCCTCGCCTCGAGAGTGCATCCGCCGGTGCCGTCTTTCGGGTAGAAGTAGAGAACCAGCCACTTTCCCCCGTAGTCGCGGGGGGAGAACTCCCTTCCGTTCTGGTCCGGCGCGCTCACAGCCGGCGCAATGGCGCCCTTCTCCGGCAGTGTGTCCATCAGTGTTCTCCTTTTCGTCCACAGGGCGGACCGGCTCAGGCGGGAGCTTTCAAAGCCTGTCCTCATAGATCTGAGCAGCCCTCAGAACGTCCTGTCTGGGACCCGTCACAACGAGGACCAGTGTATCGGAACTGACTATGCTGGCCCCGGAAGATGTCCGCTGCCCGGCATGGATCTCGTATTCGACAGCGATCCAGGGGTTTCGCCCATTTTCAACGACATACCTCACGACCAACTCGTCCCATTCGTACCCCCATTCCGAAAAGAACAGGATAACTTCCTCGTGATACGTAAGGGCCTTGTAAAGGAATGCCGCTGACAGGACCACCCCGATACCGGCGACAAGGGTCGATACTGCCCTCAGAACCGATTTCGCCGGGGATGTTTTCATGCGAAACGCCCTCCCTCAAGGGATACAATAGGCAATTCGAGCCCGGCCACGGTAACGGCGGCCGCAGAGGAATGGGAACTAGAAGCCGAAGAACTTCCCCATGAGCCTTATCGCCATGTCGCGCCCCAGCAGCTTGAGCGCCCAGTTCGCCTTCCGGGCGTTGCCCCCCACAACGTAACAGAACCGGGGTCTGTCCTTTGAAAGGACTCTGGAGATGACCCGTGCAACCTGCTCAGGGGGTATTCCGTGCCTGCTGTCTATCTTCTCCACGACCCTTGCGTAGCGGGTGTCGGTGTATGAATCCCCCGTTGCGAGGTAGGTGTTACCTGTCTCATTGAAGCCCGTGTTCACATTTCCGGGATGGATGACTGAGACCCGTATCCGCCTGTGTTTCATCTCGATGGCGAGAGACTCGTAAAATCCCTCAAGTCCGCGCTTTGAGGCAGAGTACATCGACGACATGGGCACCCCCACGCACGCAGCGATGGAGCTCACACCGATGATCGAGCCGCCGTCGTTGACAAGGGGAAGGAAGTCCCTCACGAGTTTGATGTGGGAGGCCAGGTTCACGTCGAGAACCCTGTCCACGAGCTCATCGGAAAGGTGCTGGACCGGGTGGGTGCTGTGAACCCCTGCTGTTATCACAAGTCCGTTCAGGCTTCGGCCCTTTTCCGCCATGGCACAAGCCAGACCGGAAACTGAGCTTCTGTCTGTCATGTCGAGCCTTATGGTTTCCAGCAGCCCTTCTCCATCATTCGGTATGGTCTCCAGAAGAGCTCCGTTGCGGTCGACAGCCAACACCTCCAGGCCCCTGCTAAGAAGGATCGGAGTCAGGGCCCGGCCTATACCGCTGGCGGCTCCCACGATCATAAGGCTTCTTCCCGGGGCGATATCCCCATTCCCGGTCATTGGGGCTGAAGCAGCGGACAATGCCAACCTCCCGTGCAAACGTACCGATTCCCATGAAGGCGGGTTTCCTGCTTATAGTATAAGAATGAAGCCGGTGTGCTCAAAGCACGAGCCTGCGCCAGGCACCCCATGAAAGGGACGGGGTTCAATGATAACGGTCGATTCCGTAACCAAGCGGTTCAAACCCGGGCTGGTTCCCGTAAAAAAGGCCGGGAAATGCGGGGATCATCTGACTGCGGTGGACAACGTGTCATTCGTCTGCAGGCCGGGACGGGTCTTCTCTCTCCTGGGTCCCAACGGCGCCGGCAAGACGACTTTGCTCAGGATGATAGCGACAATGCTGAAACCGAGCTCCGGAAGGATCACGGTCAGCGGCCGTGACACCGTGAAGGAGCAGGAGGATGTCAGAAGGAGGATCGGCTTCCTTACGGGAACCACCGGCCTTTACGCAAGGCTTACCCCGAACGAGATCATCTCCTACTACGGTGAGCTTCACGGCATCGGCAGGAGGGAGCTCGAAAAAAGAAGGGAAGAGCTGTTCTTCACCCTGGGCATGGAAGGGTTTGCCAATCGCCGGACAGGCAGCCTGTCATCCGGGATGAGACAGAAGGTTTCCATTGCGAGAACGATGATACACGACCCCGAAGTGCTTGTCTTCGATGAGCCGACGGTGGGGCTCGATGTCGTAACGTCCAAAGCCATCATGACTCTGATCAGGGGATGCCGGGACCGGGGAAGAACGGTGGTGTTCTCCACCCACGTCATGGGAGAGGTGAGCCTTCTCAGCGATGATCTGGCAGTTATTCACAGGGGCAGGCTGCTCTTCTGTGACACCTTCGGCAGGTTCACCGAGGGGATGAGATCCAGGACCATCGAGGACGAGTTCATAGGAATGATCGAAGCGGCGGAGGCGCAGGCATGAGGATGATCTCGATTATCTTCAGGAAGGAAATGAAGGACATGCTCCGGGACAGAAGGACCATGTTCTTCATGGTGTTCATGCCCTTCATCGCCATCTTCCTGGTTTTCAACCTGACGATGCGCATGGGCATGGAAATGGAAAGCAGGGCCAGGGAGAAAGTCATGCGGGTGGCAGTGATATCCCGGTCGCCCGTACCCGGGTTCATGAGCCTTCTCGAGGGGTCGGGAGAGGTCGAGGTGGCTGAAGCCATCGCGGACAGCGGTGTCACCCCGGCTCTCGAATCGGGTGAGGTGGACTTCGTGGTGAGATTCACGAACGATTTTGAAAGCATCATGGCCCGCGAAGGTACGGGATCAGTGGATCTCTACTACATGGGATCGGTATCGGAGAACGAGGGGGCGCTTCCACGTATCAGGGCGATCATTGAAGGGTATGGTGAATCGCTTCTCCAGCAGCGTCTCGTTAACCGGGGGCTGGCGTCGGATTTCGCAATGCCATTGAGCATAACTGAAAAGGATGTTTCCTCGGCCCGGGCCAGGATCGGGGAGAGCCTTGGCGGAATGATCCCCTACTTCATCATCCTCTTCTGTTTCCTGGGAGCCATGTATCCGGCCATCGACCTTGCAGCGGGCGAAAAGGAGAGGGGAACGATCGAAACCCTGCTCATTTCGCCGGCTTCCCGGGGGCAGATCGTCGTTGCGAAATGGCTTGTTGTAACTCTGTCGGGCGTGTTCACCGCGGCGGCTTCTTTCACATGGCTCTTTCTGGTTCTCAGATACGGCAGCCCGGTGCCGGGGGAGATGGTCGCCGGCGTGATGAACATCATCGAACCCGGAAGCATGCTGCTCTTCCTGGCCATGCTCATCCCCCTGTGTGCCTTCTTCGGGGCTCTGCTACTCTCGGTCTCCATTTTCGCCAGGACCTACAAGGAAGCCCAGAGCATTATCGCACCCCTGAACTTCATCGTGCTGATCCCGCTTCTCATCGGCATCTTTCCAGGGGTTGGGCTCAACTGGGCCACCGCGCTGATCCCGCTTCTTAACATCTCGCTGGCAACCAAAGAGATAATAGCGGGAACGATCAACCCGTTCCACCTCTTGGAGGTGTTTTCGGTGCTGCTCGCCATGGCTGTGGCTGGCCTGTTCTTCTGCACCCGCTGGTTCAGGAGGGAGGAGGTCATCTTCCGGGGGGCCTAGACGATCCCTCCTCCTTTGACCGGTTCGTCCGATCAGCTCCTTCTGGAGCCCGGCCTTCCTCCGAAGCGTGGCTTTCTTCTGTCGTCACTGCCCCGGGTGCCTCTTGAGGTGTTCCGTCCGAAGTTCACGGGCGCCGGCTGGCAGGACCTGAAAGCTTCGTCAGAGTGGAACGCGTGGTTCATCTCCGCGGGAACGGGCTTGCCCAGAAGCTTTTCGATCTGAGTAAGGCATTCCCTCTCCTCGGCGCAGCAGAATGATATCGCATCGCCCGACGCTCCCGCCCTGGCGGTTCGGCCTATCCGGTGTATGTAGGTCTCAGCCTCGATTGGAAGGTCGTAGTTGATCACATGGGTGATGTTGTCTACATCAAGCCCACGGGCGGCGACATCGGTCGCAACCAGGACCTGAAAGCGGTTCCCCTTGAACCCGGAAAGGGCGCTGGTCCTCGCAGACTGGCTCTTGTTCCCGTGGATCGCGATGCCGCTTATTCCGGTTGCCTGGAGCTTCTTGACCACCTTGTTCGCGGTGTGCTTCATCTGGGTGAAGATGAGCGCCTTGCCGACCTGGGGGTTGTTGAGAAGCGATACGAGAAGGGCGTCCTTGTCTCCTTTGCCAACGAAGAGAACCTTCTGGTCGATGCTTTCCACGGTGGGTTTTCCGGGTTCGATGGAAACCCTCTGCGGATCCCGGACCATGGTCCGGGCAAGCTCCTCCATCACCGGTGACATGGTGGCCGAGAAGAAAAGGGTCTGACGGCGCTCGGGAATACGGGCAAGCACCTTCCTTATGTCGGGTATGAACCCCATGTCAAGCATTCTGTCGACTTCGTCGAGCACGAAGACCTCCACCTTCTCCAGGTGGATGATTCCCTGTTCCATGAGGTCGAGAAGCCTGCCGGGGGTTGCCACCAGTATGTCGACACCACGTTTCAATGCCTTCTCCTGGGGCAACTGGCTGACGCCGCCGAACACAACGGTATGGTGCAGGCGTAGAAAACTGCCGTATGCGCTTATGCTTGCGCCGATCTGGGCGGCAAGCTCACGCGTGGGAGCGAGTATGAGCGCTCTGGGAGTGCCGGGCCACGGCCTGGTCGTGTTCCGCGACAGCTTCTGAAGAAGGGGAAGCACGAACGCCGCTGTTTTCCCCGTGCCGGTCTGAGCCGTCCCCAGAAGGTCACGTCCGTCGAGCAGGTGCGGGATGCACTGCTCCTGGATGGGAGTGGGTGTTTCGTAACCCTCAGCCGCCAAAGCCTTTTGAAGCTCGGGCATGAGGGCCTCGAATGCGTTGTGGGAATGCGGCATGGAATCCGTGGATCCCTCGGTGCGCTTTGAGGGCGCGCAGGTATGTTCTTTCATGATACTTTCCTGGTCCGGCGCTTAATACGATCTCTACCCGCCGGACGCGTGGGAAAGAAAGGACCGCAACTTTTGCGGTATTGAGTGAAGGGGGTTTACAAAAACCTTGTTTCCCCCGGTTTGAAGCGTATCATACACAACGGGAAGCGAATATGCAAATCACTCGCAGCGGGTCATGCGAATCAGAGTCAGTGAGAGTGGGTGCTGATGTGAATTGCTGGATGGTTCCGGACACGGCAGACCGGTTGACCGTTCCCATCGTTATGGCTTGCGGTCTGCTCTTCTCGCCGTCATGCTCATCGGGGGAAAGCGTACTTGTTTCCCCCTCGGGAGAGTACGTTGCATTCCTCTCGATCCAGTCTCTTCCCGAAGGATACGGTGTCTGGGTCGTCAATGTAACCGGCGGTGAAGACAGGGTCCTTCTGGCTGAAGTAATGCCCGACCACCCCGCCTCGCTCATGGCGTACCTGGCCTGGGACGACGACGACAGGTTGTGGTGGTACGGCAGTGATGACGGCAGTGTATTTTACTGGGTCCGGTCCGGAACGGCATGGACACGCTGCACATACTCCTCCGGCGGCGATGAAGGGCCTGTTCCCCCGCCCAGCCTGTTCACGTGCGGGAACAGGACCCGGTCAGGGAGGTAGAGTTTCGGGCTTGTTCCATTCAGAAGGAGTGATCGATATGAAACGGCTTATCTCGACGGCGATCCTGGTTCTTCTTGTTTCAGGCTGCTCCGATTCACCCGGCGCCCCGGCTGGAACCCTCCCTGTCGTTCAGAACTGCAGGATTGTAACCGGGGCGTGCAGGGGTGACACCGTAACCGTGGCTTGGGATCCCGTCTCAGTGGAGGTGGATGGCTACAGGGTCTGGTATTCGACAACGAACCCGGGGAACTGGCAGATCATTGCCCAGGTGGAAGCGACCACGGCTGTGCACATCGCCTCGAGCACCGGCTACTACTGCGTGGATGCCATTGACGGCATCAATTCTTCAGAGGACCAGTCAAACAAGGCCGACGACAGGGCGGAGATGTTCGCGCTCGACGATACTCTCCACGCTTCGGGGAACAACGGAATACGGTTCCTTCCAACCCATGTGGCTTTCGGTGACGCGAGTGACCCGTCGTTCAGGCAGGACCTGTATGTGAGGTGGGAAGGTGACACCGCCCTGTTCTGCCGCGGCAACTACGATCCCGAGGGTTACCCCGGCGGCACCTACAGCCATGTCGCCCTGGCTTCCAACACCCTTGCCCCCGGTCCCGGTGATTCGGCCTGGCAAAGCACCATCGCCGCCCAGAGCGGAGCCTCCTACTTCGTCTCCCTTGAGAGTGGTGATTACGCAATGCTGAGCGTTGATTCCGTAAGTTCAGACATGGTTCTGCTGGGTTTCAGCCAGTATCAGACCATTGCAGGACTCAGGCTCTTCAACCCTTTCCTTTTCTGAGAAACTCCGGGAAGTTCATCAGAAAAACGATTGGTGCCATATGACAAGGGACTACGAGGCGGAGAGGATCAACCGTGCCTGCTGGGACGAGATGGCGCCTGTCCATGACCGGTCCTACGACATGTCGGCGCTCCTCGCGGGGGGGCACAGGCTTGACCATGTGCAGGTCGGCGAGATAGGCGATTTGCGAGGAAAGAGGGTGCTTCACCTTCAATGCCACATAGGGACCGACACGCTCTCACTCGCAAGGCTGGGGGCGGATGTCACGGGCGTGGACTTCTCGGCCGGGTCACTGGAGGCCGCGGTGGAACTTTCGAGAAAGACGGGGCTTGAAGCCCGGTTCATCCTTTCCCCGATCTACGACCTGCGTGATCATCTCACCGAGAAGTTCGACCTGGTATATACCTCCATCGGCGTTCTTTGCTGGAACTCCGACATCAACCTGTGGGCCGGCATCGTGGCCGATTTCCTCAAGCCGGGGGGAAAGTTCTACCTGATGGAGTCACACCCCTTCCTGAACGTATTCGACGACGAAGCAAGCTCGCTCGTTGTTTCCAACCCCTATTTCACGGGGGGAAAACCCAGGGACTGGCCCGGGGGGTCTCCGGACTACGCCGACGAAAGCTACATTGTCAGGAACTCGACGAGAGAATTCACCTGGACGTTGGGGAACGTGCACAACGCACTCGTCGATGCCGGGCTTCGGATCGAGTGGATACACGAATTCGACTTCCTGCACTGGAAGGCCCTAGAGTGCATGGAGCCCTGCGGGGACGGCTTCTGGCGCCTGCCTGAGCCCCTGAACATGATACCGCTTCTCTTCAGCCTCATGGCGGAAAAGCCCGGGTGACGCCCCCCCTCCTGTTCCCCGGGATGGCGGCTTCCGGGAAAGGGTGGCTTGCCCGTCCGTGTGACAGCGACGCCGTGTCAGAACCCTGACTGAAGCTGTCACGTCTTTCTGCGACAGGCATGTCCCGGCATATTCAGTGTGTTTTCACTGGTGCGGTGTCGGGCGCCCGCACCAGGTTCTTCCGGGCGGGAGAAGTACATTGTTCCATCTGTTCATGGCCGTTCTATGCAGTTCTTCAGTCGCCGTTCTTCTTCGTGTTTCCGGACGTCTTGGTCTCAGGAAACTTGAAGTCATCGCGGTGAACTACCTCACCGCAGTCGTGGTATCACTTCTTATCCAGGGCGGGAGCATCGGGACCTCCTTCGGGACCGTTGATGCACTGGCAAGGCATTTCGTCCGCGGTGGCGGTCCGATCCCTGCCCACCACGGTGGGGTTCTCTGGGGCATCGCCGCCGGAATTCCTCTGGGGGTCGTTTACTTCATGGCGTTCATGGTTTACAGGAAGGCTCTTCGTGAGAACGGCCTCGGGCTGTCCGGCGGATTCGCAAAAATGGGAATTCTCATGCCCATGGCGCTTTCGATGCTCATATGGGGAGAGCTCCCGGGGACGATTCAGTGGGCCGGCATTGCCCTTGCAGTTGCCGCCGTTTTCATCGGGGCGTTCAGGGGCGCCCGGGAGGGAACCGGCAGGTTCACGCCGGTGCTCTTTCTTCTGTTTGCTGCGAACGGCATGGCCGAGTTCGGAAGCAAGGTGTACCAGCGCCTTGGGGGTGTGGAGGATCGTGATTTCTTCCTTCTCTGGGTCTTTGGGGTCGCTTTCCTCTGCTCGGTTCTCTGCATCGTCAAGATGGGCGGGAAGGATCCGGAGAGAAGTGGGTTCAGACCTTTGTCAGCCGCGCTGGGTGTCCCGCTCGGGCTTGTCAACTACTTCAGCTCATGGTTCCTCATCCCCGCTCTTGGTGAACTCAACTCCTCCGTTGTATTCTCTGTCTTCGGCGCGGGAACGGTCGCCCTTCTTTCAGTGACTGGCGTCGCGGCATTCGGTGAACGGCTGGATGGACGGCGGTGGGCTTCACTCGCCATGGTGACCGCCTCCCTTGTGCTGGTGAACATGTGAGGCTGAGGTTTTCTTGAGCAGAACTCCGGGATTTCTGGGAACCGAGCCGGTGGGCAGGCTTCTTTTCAGGATGTCTGCCCCATCGGTTACGGCGATGCTGGTGAATTCCCTTTACAACCTTGTCGACACGATCTTCGTGGGACACGGCGTGGGCACCGACGCCCTGGCGGCACTGGCGGTCTGTTTCCCCATTCAGATGTTCATCCTGGCCGCCGCGCAGACCGCAGGAATAGGCAGTGCTTCGGTCATCAGCAGGGCTCTCGGGGCGGGTAATGTTGAACGGGCGGGAAGGGCGGCCAGTTCTTCCTTTCTGCTCGCCTCGGTGTCCGCGGTAGTGGTCTGCACCGCGGGGCTTCTTTTCATGAAGCCCATCCTGAGCCTCTTCGGAGCAAGCGGGGCTGTCCTTGCACCGGCTTCCGAGTACATGTCGGTCATCTACTTCGGCGGGGTTTTCTTCGCTCTCTCCGTCAACGGTAACAACCTTCTCAGGGCCGAAGGGAAGGCAAGGCTGGCCATGACCACCATGGTTGTCGGCGCAGTTTCGAACATGCTCCTCGACCCTCTTTTCATATTCGGCTTCGGATGGGGCATCAGGGGAGCGGCCATAGCGACGGTGCTATCGCAATTCATCTCATTCAGCTACATATCCAGCGTCTTTCTGAGGGGAAAGAGCGCTCTGGTCATCAGGAAGGTCTGGATGGTGCCCAGGCTGTCCGAAGCGCTCGAGGTCCTGTCAGTGGGTGTGGCTTCGTTTGCCAGGGTGTGTGCCGGAAGCCTGATGGCGATCGCCGTGAACCGCTCCATTGTGCACTACGGTTCATCCCTTGAACTGGCGGTCTTCGGAGTGGTGAACAGGATCCTGATGATGTGCTTCATGCCGGTGTTCGGCCTGGCCCAGGGTCTGCAGCCGGTTCTTGGCTACAACTATGGCGCGGGGCTCGGAAAAAGGGCCGTCCGTGCGGTAAAACTAGCTGTCCTTTCCGCTTCCGCACTGACCGCTGTCGCCTTCTTCCTCGGGGTCATTATTCCCGGGCAGGTACTCTCGGTCTTCAGCAGCGATGACAAACTGCTGGCAGCAGGCCCTTCGATTTTCAGAACGATAACCGCCGGGATGTTCTTCGTGGGTGCCCAGGTGGTCGGGGCATCGGTGTTCCAGACCCTGGGCAGGGCCGGTATGGCGTTCCTGCTGTCCATATCAAGGCAGGTTCTCTTCGTGATCCCTCTGGTGCTTCTGCTCCCCGGTGTCACGAACCCACCACTTCTGGGCGTCTGGTCGGCTCTTCCCCTGGCAGATTTCCTCTCATTCCTTGTAACCGGCTCCTTCCTCCTGCGGGAGATGAGAAAATTGAGGGGTGCTTCTTCTGAGAGTCCTGATCTCGGTCAGTAACCACGGGTGGGGTCACGCCGCCAGACAGAGGGAACTGGTCCGGCTGTTGTCTTCGAGCGTACACGGTCTGGAGATACATGTCGCTTCAGGGGCGCCGCCATGGTTCTGGCATGGAAGCCCGCTTGCCCGGCTTCATCCGCCAACCTCTTCTCCCCTTCCAGTTGATGCCGGGGGAGACGTTGATCTTGAACTTACCGAGACGGCCCTTCTTTCTTTCACCAACGGCATGAGAAACAACCTTGAGCTCGAGAGGGCCCGAATCCACCTTCTCTCACCCGACCTGCTCCTCAGTGACGTCGATCCCCTGCCGGTGCTTGCCTGCTCTGATCTGGGCATTCCGGCTTTCGTACTGGGCAACTTCACATGGGACTGGATCCATGCGAACCTGTTTCCGGGCCGTTCGTCCGAGTGCTCCAGGATATCATGGGCCTACTCGAGGGCCACGTATCTGCGCCTGCCCATGGGTCCGGGTTACTCACCCTGCGTCAGCACGACGGAAATGCCCCTCCTGCCGGGGGGCCCCCCCGGAGACGCCCGCCGTGCGCGCATCATCACCGGTGATCGGCCATACACTCTTCTTGCATTCAGGGAAGTGCCGATGGGTGGAATCCCCTGCACGAAGGGAGAATTCACCGTGGCATCCATGGAAACAAACCTGCTGGGTGCGGAACTATGTGTTCCATACAGGGATATGTTGAGCGCAGGCGTGTCGTTCTCGGATCTTGTGGCAGGTGCGGACAGGGTCATCTGCAAGGCCGGGTATGGCATCCTGTCGCAACTTCTCGCAGAAGGCAGGGATGCAGTGGTTCTTTCGGGCAGGCGGTTCCCTGAAGAACCGTTCCTGATTGAGGGATGGAACAGCCTGCGCGGGGATCATGTCGATGGGATGGAGGTCAGGCAGGTTTTCATCGAGTCATTCATCAGAGCCTGCGGGCTTTGAACCCAAGCTTTTCTTTGGGCCGGTTTTGGTGTAGAATCAAAAGTTGTCCGTATTCCCAATTTCAAGGAGAGTGAAATGCGACTGTTGCCAATTCTGTTTCTGATCGTAGCTTCTTCCGTTTTCGCAGCCCGGGTGAACGGGCCTTCCGAAGCGGCCGACCTCGTCATGGGCACCATGATGCTCGACATGGACAGGGTCGAGGTCAGGGTCTTCCCGGCCATTCTCGAGGAGGGTTCCGTTGTCGGGGCATGGTCTTACCCTGGCGTTTTCGCGCCCTTCCAGTCCTATCTTGTACTGGTTGACGACTTCGCCCTGGCCAACTGGGAGCACCCCTGCCGCTGGGTCTTCGTTTCCCCCCAGGGTGATGTCAGCACTGAACGCATGACCGTCCCGCCCGACTTCTACGCACGCATGAGCATTGAATACAGCTCACTCCCCGATATCTCGAACCTGATCAAGGGGCAGTACGAAGACTTCATCGCCTGGTTCGAGCCCAATGTCCAGGCAACACCCGAGCAGGGTCAGCAGATGTACGCCTGGGTCATCTCCGGCGGAGCCAACATGGGCAACAACCACATCCGCTACTACGGCGATGTCCAGTTCATCTACAACGTTCTCGTTCACGACTACCTCATCCCGGATGACCACATAATCGTCTGCTTCGCCGACGGAACGAACCCGGCGCCGGACCAGTCGGGAGGTCTCAACTCGAACCCCGACTTCGACGATGACGGCGACACGGACATCGACTACGACGCCACGACAGCCGGCGTCACCAGTGGATACAACGCAATTGCCGGCATGGTGGGTCCCGACGACCATCTCTTCATCTTCACCACCGATCACGGCGGTCAGGGCAAGGATGGCGGCAATCTGCCGACCGAGGTCCATCTCAATCTCTGGAACGCCACTCTCAACGACGACGACTTCATGACCATGCTCAATGGCATCTCTGCTGCGTCGATCAATGTCGTGATGGAGCAGTGCTTCTCCGGCGGTTTCCAGCAGGAAGTCATCCATGCCGCCGCCGACCAGCCCCGTTCCTTCGCCAGCGCCGCCAATGCATCCGAGTCAAGCTGGGCGGGCCAGACATATCCTCAGTACGACGAGTACGTCTACTTCTGGACTGGCGCCGTTCACGGCAGCAGACCCGCCGGCGGTTCCTACCCCGCAGGCGCACTCCCGGGCGACCCCGACCTTAACAGCGACGGCTACATCTCCATGTGGGAAGCGCACGACCGCGCGAAGGCCTGGGACTACTACGCCCAGAGCGGCCAGGAACATCCCCAGTGGGACGACCTGCCTGACAGCTGCGGTGAGCTCTACTTCCTCGGCGGCCCCATCCCTGTGGGCACCGAAGGCGGCTTCGTGGAAGTGCTTCCCGCAACGGGTCTCGGCATCAGCGTGAACCCCGTGAATTCCGGCGCAACGGTGAGCTTCCACATGAACACCACCGCCGTCGCCGAGCTTCAGGTTCTCGACCTGGCCGGCCGTGTTGTCAGCACGGTCATTTCCGGCATCGTCCAGGCCGGCAACCAGTCTGTTCTTGTTGACTTCTCCGAGCGTCCCTCCGGCATCTACCTGCTCCGCCTGTCCACCGAAGGCTCCGTCCAGACCCTCAAGGTAGTCCGCTTCTAGGGGACGGACTTAGATAGATTAGTTTGCTGGCTTAACAAGAAGGCCTGGAGTAACTTCCAGGCCTTCTTCCATATGGGTGTACTATGCTGTGGTTGCTGTGTGTTCTTTTCTGGAGATACATCTGGCAAGAGCAGCTGAGGCTGACGGGGTGGCGATACCCAGGTAGGAAGCTGCTTCGGTGATTGTGAACCCACAAGCGCAGACGGCTTCTTCAAGAAAATCCTCTCGAGCCCTGGAGAGATGGCTCGTTCGGCCACGGCCCCTGATCGCATCAGCCGTGACACGGTGTATCGAGGCTATGGTTTCGATAACGGCATCAAGGTTCGAAACTCCTTCTTTTATCGACTGCCTGTCTTTGAAACCGCTTGCGACAGATATCTCTCCGTCGGAGATTTGCGTGTCCTGTCTGACTTCGTTGAAGTATTCATCCCTGCTGCCAAAGATGGCGCATGCCCTGTTGAAATGGGATAGATCGTCAATTCGCGGTGACACTATCTCCCTGTGTCCACACCATGGGTAGCTGTCAAGTTCGGCTATGCTGTTCACCACCCCGTGCTTCAAAGGGTTTTTATTAACATAGGCAAAAACGGTCCGGCAGTACGATTCGGTTCCTGCAAGCCTGGATTTGTAACGGCCCTGAAAAAGATACCCCACCCTGTTGTACTTCTCGTTAAAGTGCAGAGAATATCCTGTTAGCGCCCTCCGTATGAATGTTGCCAAGGGCGTGGTCCCGGTCTCGGTGAGCAGGTGGAAGTGGTTCGGTAGGAAAGACCAGGCATGAATCCTCATGCCGGTTTCCCTCGATAGATACTTCAGCCGGCACAGGAGGTCGTCATAGTCATCAGGATCACGGAATATTGCCTCCCTGTTGAGACCCCTTGAGATCACATGCTGCAATGCACCCTGCGCGTCGTATCTTGCCTGTCGTCCCATACAGGTAAGTACGGCTCAAACCTCAATGGATTCAAGGCTCTCAGTTATATCGCAGCACAAGAACAGGTTAGCTCAGTAAACTAATCTTTCTTAGTCCGTCCCCTGTACTCGGCAATGGGGTCGACTGGGAGGTTGCTGGTTTCGCGCCAATGCTGGACAACGGGACGGACATCGGTGACGAAGGCATCACGGAGAACACGGTTGGCTCCTGTCACGTCGGGTGTCTCCTGAAGCTGCTTGAGTTCGTCGGGGTTGACCAGAGACGCACGGGCCAGGGCGTGCAGCGTGTTCTCCACGGCAGTGAGCATGTTCTCCATGGGGTCGTCCACCCGGGTCTCGACCTTCACCTCGATGGCAAGCTTGTCGAGGGCGCACAAACCCGCCCTTTCAGCATTGAGCAGGTTGAGGAAGAAGCGGAAGAGCGCTCCGGCGTCCATGGAGCCGGCCGGCAGGGCACCCATGCCGAGCCGGTTGTCGCTGATGGCAACACGGCCAAGGATCTTCTGGTGAAGCATGGAGACCATGACGCTGTCGAGGCTTTCACCGGGCAGAAGGCTTCCTGTATCGAGAAGAAGCTTGCAGGAAGGATCGGTTTCCCGGCAGAGCCACGCCGCAGTACCCCAGTCGGGAACCGCCGTGCAGAAGTATGTCGGGTTGTAAGGGCGGAACCCGAGAAGCATGCTCTCACTCTTGCGGATCTTCAGGCCGATCTGGCGCATTCCCTTGAGTATGGAGTCCAGCATCTCAACGGTGTTCTTCTCACCGGGGGAATCGGCTCCGTCGGGTATCCAGAGAAGGAGCTGTCGGCAGTTGATGTCCCGCATGAGCTGCTGAACGCTGAGAATGTTGTTGATGCTTGCCACCCTTACCTCGGGGTAGGGGCTGGTAAGCGTTCCATACATGAGCCGGTGGTTCAGCACACCCCGCTTGCGTGGAACCATGGAGTTCACGGCCAGGGTGACCGGTGTGAGGTGGCGTTCCTCGAGGATCCTGTTGACTTCTTCCGTGTCTTCCTTCTTCTGGATGTCGAGAGGGAATTCGAGGACAACTTCCCTGCACTTTCCGGTTATCTCGGCGAGCATGGCCACATTCGTAAGCCTGGACTCCACTGTTTCAGGGTCATCGTCGGTGGTGAACCTGGCGAGATTCGTGCCGGCCCGTGATAGAGACCTGGTGGAGACGACAAGCTTCAACGAGTCGAGTATTTCAGACACAGTTTGCATGCAGCGACCCCTTTCGCCGTTTCATATTCCTAACTCTGGTGCTATTCTTTTCATGGCTTTCAAAGCCAGTTCAACGAAGTCATCAACACTGAAACCCGCCAGGGTACACTCCATTATGCGGGTCCTGTCAACGTTGCGGGCAAAGCCGGACTTGCCCATGCGTTTCACCACCGAGGCCGCCTCGACCGGTGCAAGCTTCCTCTCCGGATAGATCAGCGCCGTAGCGCTTATCAGACCAGTTACGGACTCAGCGGCGCTGAGAAGATAATCAAGATCCGAGGTTCTCACCGCACCGTTCAACTGACCATTGTGGGCTACAATGGCATGGACGAAGGATTCCGGCAGAATGCCTTCGAGCATCTTCCCGGCCACTACTCCGTGCTTCGAGTGATCATCACCGATGAGTTCCATGTCCACATCGTGAAGCATGCCCGCGGACTCCCATATCTCCGGCGACCCTTCGTTCAAGGCTCGGGCCAGGTCACCCATGATCGCAGCCGTGGCGAGACAGTGCCGATAAAGGCTTTCGCTTTTGACGTATTTTCTGAACAGGTCCCTGGCGTCAGCCGGGGAGATTCCAGAGTCGGCCATTCCAGCAACCCTCCAACCTGAGCAGGTAATCGTTCCTGCCGTCTTCGATCATGGTAAAAGCCGAGCCTAAGGCTTTGGCCAAATCTGTGGGAAGAAGCGAACGGGGTGAGCCGGATGACGCCTGGATGTCGCCGGCCAGTCCGTGTACGAACGCTGCGAGTGCGGAAGCGTCCGAAGTGGAGAGCCCCTGGGCGATGAGTCCTGCCACCAGACCTGACAGGACGTCGCCGCTGCCACCCGTTGCCATCCCGTGGTTGCCGGAAGGATTGAGTATCCTGCCACCTTCAGGAAGGAACACCTGGCTTGGCTTCCCCTTCAGCAATACGGGACATGAAGTGGCTGAAGACAGCTTTGCCGCGGCATCGAAACGTTTTGCGATCTCGGTGGTGCAGCCGGTGAGCCTCGAAAGCTCTCCCGGGTGGGGTGTGAGGACCACGTTCTGCCTTGCAGGAAGAATGTCAGCCATTCGCTTGTCCATTACATTCAGGGCGTCGGCGTCCAGAACAAGTGGAAGTCTCCACTGTTCAAGCACGTATCTCACGATCTTGGTCGTTCCGACATCGTTCCCGAGACCGGGCCCGACGACCGCAACGGAGAAGTCTGCAGGATCAGGAAGGGATGTCACGTCGCCCGGAAGGAAATAGCTGCAGAGGGCTTCGGGAATCCTTCCGCTCACTGCTGATGCCGCAGGAAGCGGAACGCAGATCTCCACAAGACCAGCCCCGCTTCGGAGCGCTCCGAGTGCAGCCAACAGCGCCGCACCGGGCATCCGTTCCGATCCCGCCAGCAACAGCACCTTTCCGAAAACGCCCTTGTGCGCATCGGGGGGGCGCTTGGGAAGCAATGCCCTTGCCCTGGGAATGTCCATGATCTCACGAAGATGGTTCACATGCACTGGTATGCCGATATCGGCAAGGAAAAGGGCACCGGTGTGGCCACAGCCGGGAGGCAGGAAAAGACCGAGCTTCGGGGCTGCGAAGGTCAACGTTACATCTGCCCTGAGAGCTGCGGCATCGGCTTCCCCGGTAAGGCCGTTGACTCCGGTGGGACAATCAACGGAGAGGATGGGACATCCCGCTGGAAGGAAGGTCTCCAAGGCCCCCAGGATCTGACCTCTAAGGTGTCCCGCAAAACCGGTTCCCAGGAGCGCGTCGATCAAAAGCGACGGCTTGAAGGGAGGCTCGGAGCATTCAAAGCCGCCCTTTGCACGATAGGCATCGCGATTGAGCAGGCAATCGGGAGAACAGGCCTGGTCTTCCTGGAATGCGGCGTGGACGGATACCGGGTATCCCCTCTGAAGCAGGATCCTTGCAGCCACGTAGCCGTCTCCGCCGTTGTTACCCGGCCCGGCAAGAACCATTACGGGGAGCTTTTCTCCTGCAAGCATGCGCTCCGCAGTGTCGGCAATGGCTGCACCCGCCCTTTCCATGAGAAGGGCGCCGGGGGTTCCGTTGGCGATGGCTGTTCTGTCCAGTTCGGACATTTCCTGCGGTGTCACCCAGTATGTCATTGCAGATCCTCCCCTGATCCACATCCTGTTTCCAGTATTGCAAATGCAACCGCAAGTGTTTCCGTGCTGTCCGCGGAAACATGGAATCGGCCCCTGCCCGCAAGTTCCGCTGCTGTTCCGTAAAGATTGACCCTGTGTCCTCCCTCAAGGATCTGGACGACCTGAATGTCCTGCCAGGAAACCCCCTGGGATATCCCGGTTCCCAGGGCCTTCGACACCGCTTCCTTCAAGGCGAAGGCCATAGCCATGTCTCTTGGGGACCCCAGATCCGGAATCTCATCGGGCCGGAACAGCTTGCTTATCAGTCTGTCGTGACATGGATCGGCAATCCGTCCGAAACGGGATACATCCACCATGTCTACGCCAGTTCTCACAACAGCCTCCGAGTGGTCGAAGAAATCCATTATTTGACCATACTAACCAGAGAAGGAAATGTCAGCAGCACAGCCGCGTAAGCTCCTCTCCGCTCCATCGGGCAAAGGCGTTGCAGGACAGCGGAGAACATGCAGCAGGGTTGAAGTCGAGTTCAGCCAGCGCTGCTCTGCCAACCATGACTGCGTTGTCGGTGGTGTGTTCCATCGGGGGGAGCAGGAGATCGACTCCTGCACGGGCTGCTTCCGCTGCCAGGCTTTCCCTGAGAAGTGAGTTGGCGGTAACTCCGCCTGCAGCGATCACTGATACGGCACGAAGCCTTCGTGCCTGGAAAAAGAGCTTTCTGGTAAGAATTCCGCATACACGTGCCCTGAAGGAGGCGGCCATGTCCTCGGGGGAGTATCGCCCCGATTCCCAGGCGAGACGAACGGCCGTCTTCAGTCCGCTGAAACTGAACTCGGGGCTGTGTCCGGCACCGAGGGGTGACGGCAGGTCGACAGCGTCGGGATTCCCGGTCCTGGCCAGAAGGTCGAGCGCCCTGCCACCGGGATAGCCCAGATTCATGAGCTTGGCGGTCTTGTCAAAGGCCTCACCCGCAGCGTCATCCCTTGTGCAGCCCAGCATTGTGCAAGCATTCCAGCCCGTCATGAAGAACAGGGCCGTGTGCCCACCGCTGACAAGCAGGGCCACCGCTGGAAACCTGACCTTGTTCACCCTTGAATAATGGATGTGAATGTGGGCTGCCAGATGGTTGATTCCCAAAAAAGGTCTTTTCAAAGCCATTGCCGCCGCTTTTGTGAACGAGAGACCCACAAGGAGCGAACCCACGAGCCCCGGCCCCGCCGTGGCGGAGAAACACCCGACATCTCCCATGGATGCGCCTGCAGAGGCCAGAAGCCGGTTCACCATGCCGGGGAGTACTTCCATATGAAGCCTGGAAGCAATCTCGGGGACCACACCACCCATCTGGGAAGGCTGGGTGAAGACCTCCTGGGCCAGTACGCGGCCTTCGGCATCCAGCAATGCCGCAGCTGAATCGTCGCAGGAGGTCTCCACCGCCAGGAGCATCTCTACTCCTGTGGAGACACCTTGACGGTGACCTTCCCGTGAAGATCGCCGAACACCTTCACCTGGACTTCGAATTCGCCGATCTGCTTGATGTGGGTATCAAGGATGATCTGCTTCCTGTCGAACTTGAAGCCCTTCTCTTCCAGTGCCTGGGTGATCTCCCTCTCGCCGATACCGCCGTAGAGTTGGCCGGCACCGTCAGCCGTTGCGTGAAGCGTTATCACCGTGCCGTCGAGCTTCGATGCGATCTCCCTGGCCTCGGCACTGACCAGGTCCTTCTTTTCCTTGGCCTTTGCCCTGTAAGTGCTGGCCATCTTCATGGCCCCGGTCGTGCAGGCCACGGCAAGGTTTCTTGGATACAGAAAATTCCGGGCGTACCCGGGAGAGACGTTCACAACCTCCCCGGCTTCTCCGAGGGTGTCAACCGTCTTGGTCAGCAGGACCTTCATTTGTCCAACCTTTCCACTTTCATGTCAATTCTTCTTCTGAAGTCAAACCAGGTGTCAAGAACACCTGTCAGGGCAACCGCCCCGAGCATGAACGGGGTCGCCAAAAGAAGCGCGACCGTCAGGACAACAGCCATGCCTGGATAAGAGGCGGCCCATCTCAAAACAACCGCACCACCCTCGATCAGGTAGGGCAGCGCCATGAAGAGCAGCACGTTGTCGGCCATTCGGGCCGCAACCGGAGGAAGGGCGTCGGAAAAGACCCGGGCCAGGAGACAGGCTATCAGCACCCAGGCGGTTTCCCATCTGAGCGCGAACCTGACGGAAGGGCCGAAGCAATCCCTTTTCATCACCCTCAGGAACAACACGGCCGCAATGCAGCCCAGGGAGATCTGAACAGCTCCCATTCCCGGTGAGAGGTACTCCATCGTGGAGAAAACCTCACCTATCAGAGCCGGCTCCACACCCATGTCCGCATACAGCCGGGTGAGCGGTTCCATGTCATCCAGATGCAGGTTCATGAAAACCGGATCCGGATCTGCCGGCAGGGATGCCCCAATCACCGTGACCGCAGCTGCGAGCGCAATGGTTCTTGTCGTACCCGCCCTTTTGCGAAGGCAAAGGGCAAGCGTTGCGGAACACAGAACCGTCATGATCCCGGCCTGCGGTCCCATGAGGAAGCCCATGATTCCGGCGAAAAGAAAACCCAGGGGGATCATTACAGGCCTGTTTCCGGACATGATCCCTGCCGCAACGCCGGCCACGAGGAAGGGAACTCCCATGATGAAGGACAGACTGCCCCACAGAAGGGCTTTCCACCTTCTTCCTCTGGCTTCCCGGAAAACGGCGGGAGTGTCTATCTGAAGTGCTCCCGGGTGAAGGGGGCCATCGCCAGGAAACGGGCAATCTTGATCTGCCCCGCGACCATTCTCTGGTGACGCGCGCAGTTCCCGCTGACCCTGCGGGCCACGATCTTGCCGCGGTCGGAGACGTAGCGTTGAATGACACGCTCATTCTTGTAGCTTATCTCCACATCGGGGTTGAGACAGAAGCGGCACTTCTTCTTCCTGAGGAGCTTTATCTTTTTTCTCGGCTTCTTTGCAGCCATGTTTCACATGCCTCCGTGTTCGATTGATTTTGTGAGGAGCTCAATCCTTCTTGCCTTGAGAACCATCCAGTGGTGCACCAGCTTGGTGTTTCTGTCCTGTTTCTGTCTTCCAGCCACCTGGGCCTCGATGAAAACAGGCTCACCCGGCTTCAGAAGTTCATCGCACCTCTCGGCCAGATCACCCCATATCTCAACTGAAATCTCTCCCGTTGAAACATGCGCTTCTCCGGTTTCTGAATGCCCGGTCTCGGAGTTCTCGAGTACCAGAGTGATGACCGGAACCCCGATGTAGGTTCGGGAAAGGTCGGTGCGCCTCAGTACCCTTCCCGTAAGAAGAACGAGGTTCAGCAAAGGAGGATTGGCGTCAGGCGTCACTTGTCGTTCCTAGAACGGGATGTCGTCGTCGTAGACAGGTTCATCCGCCATGTCCCTCTCGGGTGGGGGGGAATCGTCCACGGGATGCACATCGGAACTCCGCTCGCCCTCTTCCCGCTCGAGGAACTGGATTCTCCGCGCGAGTATCTCGAGAACATTCCGGGTGGTTCCATCCTGCGCTTTCCAGGACCTTGTCTGAAGCTCACCCTCAAGCATCACCGGGCTTCCCTTCCTGAGCCTTTCGGCGGCGATCTCGGCGGTCTTTCGCCAGCAGACGACATCGACGTAGCAGGTCTTCTTGTGGAATTCGTTGTCCCGTCCCTTGTAGAACTGGTTGCTTGCCACCCTGAAGTTCGTGACGTGAACTCCGTTTTCAAGGATGTTCTGTCTGGGGTCGTCGGTCAGGTTGCCGGAGATGACCACCATGTTCAGGGAAGGCATGCGGATGTTCATTCCTCTTCCTCCTCTTCCCCAAAGGATGCTGAAGGACCTTCGTCCCCCGTCTTCAGGGTAAGGTGGCGCAGGGACTTCTCATTGATCCTGAGCATCTTGTCCAGGGCGTCTATGGTCTGCGACGCGCCGTCCCAGCGGAAGAACGTGTAGATGCCTTCGGTCTGTTTCTTGATGGGATAGGCGAGCTGTCTGCGTCCCCAGACATCGATGCCTTTGTACTCCGAGCCGCTTGCCCTGATGATTTCGACGATCCTGCCGTTTTCGGTTTCCTGTTCCGATTCGGACAGACTGGGCGCCCAGATGACCACGGTTTCGTAACTGCGCAAGCTTGAAGCCTCCTTCCGGCCACAACTGGAAACAAACACCGGCCCGGAAAAAGGCTTGAACAATCGGATGTTCAGGTGCCACCCCCGGACCGGTGAACAACATCGTTCAGTGTTTTCACTTCGGCTCCACCACAGGGGTGGAGCAGGCAGCAGCCCCGAGTATGCACAAAAAGAAGCAAAGGTCAAGGCCCGCTCAACTATAGGGAAGGGGGGCGCCGAAACGCCCCCCTTCCAGGGAAACCTGCGTACTACTTCAGAACCATCACCTGGGTTGAGACGGTTCCCGCCGGGCCTTCAAGCCTGACGAAGTAAACGCCGTTGGCAAAGCCGGATGCGTTCCAGTTCACCGAGTGGGAACCGGGGGAGAGCTCGCCGGAGTGGAGAGTGTCAACCTGGCGGCCCGCGACGTCGTAAACGGCGATGCTGGCAACGCCCGCAGAGGGCAGGTTGAAGTTCACCACAGCGGTCGTGCTTATCGGGTTGGGGCTTGCGGAAAGAGTGTATGCCGAGGCAGGAATGCCCGAGCTTGTCTCTTCTGAAACGCCAACCCCGCCGATGGTGGCGGTAACGGGGTTGTAGTTGTGCATCCTGGCGCCCGTGTAGAGCATTGGTGTGCCGGAGGGAATCGTCACCGTGAAGGAGGCGACGCCCGAGGCGTTGGTAAGGGCGGTTTCGTGGAAGGTCATTTCGTGGGCCGTTCCGTCGATACCGTCAGAAAGGGAGGCCAGAGCGCCGGCAACGGGCGTGCCGTTGCTTGTCACGGTAACGGCAATTGTCTGCACGCCGGTGCTGAAGTTGGCGGGGGCGGCGATAGCCAGGGGCTGGGGATTCGCGGCGTCGTTGGTGAAGATCTCCATCGCGGGGTCGCCGAACCAGAGGTACATCTTTGCGTTGGTCTCGCCAAGGCTGCCGTGGATGCTGATGGTGACCACTGTGGCGTCGTTGATGGCTTCGGTGACGTTATAGACGCCTTCGTCGTAAAGCATGATGTAGATCTGCTTCATGTAGTCGTGGTTGGGAATGGTGTAGCTGGGGTCGTTGGCGCCGAGGTTGCCGCTGGGGCCGCCCACTGCCCACTGGAAGCTCTCGGAGAGGCATTCGCCCTGCTGGTAGCGGCCGCAGAGGCAGGCGATGGTGAACACCGGGGGCATGAAGGTGTTGGTGAGTGCGTCGATGTTGGTTTTGGTCCAGGTGCCCGGCGCGCTCCAGCTCCAGTTCGTCACATCACCGTGTCCACGGTATCCGACGGTACCGATCCCGGTGTTGAACCACTCGGAAACCATTGTGTTGGTGCCGCCCTCGGGTGGGTAGACCTTGAAGAAGGTCATGTCGCACAGGCTGTAGTCGTAGGCCGCAAGCTCATTGCAGCACTGGGTGTACTTGCCGGGATACTGTTCCTGATGGGCTGCGAGAACCGTGGTGCTTGGGATGATACCGGTGGTAAGCCTGTCGTTGAAGTTGTACTGCAGATAGCCGTCGATGATCTTGTCGACCTGGTGGCTGATCTGTGCGGATGATCCGGTAAGACGACCGACTGCGACTTCGGGCATGAGGTCGGTTCCAACGACACATGCGTACCAGTAGTCGCCCACGAAACCGCCGTAGTTGTAGCTGGGCATTTCGGTGTCGGTTCCGGCTATGAGTGCGAACCTGGTGGTCGCCGAATCGTAGTTGTCGGCGATGGCTGCCTTGAGCTGGGCGGACGTGGGGGCAGTGGCGAAGGTTTCGACAGTGGTTTCGTAGCCGATGGACTGGTAGAACTGCACCAGGGGAAGAACCGCGTCGTAGTGGTTCTGATAGACAAGGAAGATGTACTCGGCGCCAACGGCGTCGACAGGAGCACCTGCGGCGGCCTTGAAGTCGGCGAAGTTCACGAGCTGCCTGGAAGCCGAAGAGAGAAGCGCAGGGTTCACGGGGTAGGCAAGAGCCTCGGCGTTCCCGTCGAAGTCAACCCGCACGCTGATGGATGTGGCGACCTGAAGCTCGCCGGTGACGGGGTTGTAACGTACGGGATTCAGAAGAAGACGGCCCGTGTTGAAACCGCCCCAGATGCCGTAGCTTTCGGTCTGAGCCCATGCCGCGGGGAAGAATGCGTCGGTTCCGTAAACCTGCTGGTCGATGCGGAAGCCGTCAGGGGGGGTCGGCATGTCGACAGCGGGGGTCTGGATGGGAAGAAGGGAGATGCCCTGGTAGGTAACGAAATCAACGTCAGTGACAGTGACAACGGGCTGTGTGCCGAAAGGAAGCGCGAACAGCCTGGCAACCGACGGAGTCTCAGGGGTACCGATACTGCTCTGGGCCGCAGCCTCGGGAAGCTCAACCCTGTCGTACGTGGAACCACCCGCGGGATACTGGTTGAGCCAGAAACCCGGAAGGGTGACTTCGGCCAGCATGTGCATGCCGTCGGACTGCTGGACCTGGAAATCAGCGGCTGCGCCGGGATTGCCGCCGAAGCTCTGCCACTGGGCAAGGCCCGGGTAACCGAACGCTGAAAATGCCATGATCAGCGCGATAAAGAAAACGTTCTTCAAGGCAACTCCTCTCAGGAATGGAACAAAATCCATCTTCTGGAAAACCTGTCGTAGGTTCATGGGCCGCATAACAATTAGCACAATAGTCTGGCCAAGGTTCCCGCTCATGTCAAGTGCCCTTTCAGCACGATCAGTTGACCTGGCACCAAGGTCTGCCGATATTGAGCCTTCGAAAGGAGAAACAATGCAGAAACTTCTTGTTGCGGTCGTGGCTGTTCTTTCAGCGGGTATTCTGTTCGCGGGCCCAAGGGTGGGCGCCCGGGCGGGATACTACGGAACCACAAACCCCTTCACCGGCCAGGAAACCGACGGACCTGCGCTGGGCGGACAGCTTGTCCTTCCCCTCGCCGGTCTCTTCGACCTGGAGTTCAGTGGAACATACGCCTCTTCCAAGGCCGACATCGTGATGTCCGACTACCTGGTCAACTATGTGAACGAAACCTACGGCATTGACTTCAGCAACAACCCCGACGGCCTTCGGCAGTACATTGAAAGCCAGTGGGGCTGGTCGGATCCCGGCATACTCAATCAGACCTACGAGGCAACCTACCACGATGTCGGGCTGGCAAGCGTTCTGAAGCTCGGCGTACCCCTGGGCGCTTCCGTTCTGAAACCCTACGTGGGGGGCGGCTTCGGCGTGCACTTCACCGCAAGCGATGCCGACGCAATGCTTGCCGCCATCGAAACCCAGACCCAGGGCACGACCACGATCGACCCCTACGACCACATTCACCCTTCGCTGCTCGGGGTGGTGGGTATAAGCGTACGACCGCCCATGCTTCCCCTCTCTTTCTTCGGTGAGTACAACTACTCGAAGCCCATGGGCGACGAAGCCGGCGACCCCATCAACGCATTTGCCGCAGGGGTGAACTTCGGGTTCTAGTCTTTTGCGGGTTCGTCAGGGGGCGTCTTCTTGGCGCCCCTTTTCGATGCCTTCCCTGAGCGAAATCCAGAGATTTGGGGCGGCTGCGCACACCCCCGCCGAGGAAAGGTCCCAGTCCCCACCTTCGTAGGCGCCAACGATGCCGCCCGCCTCTCTCACGAGAAGGGCTCCCGCCGCCATGTCCCATGGGCGGAGCGTCTTTTCCCAGTAGGCGCCCAGCCTTCCGCAGGCCGTATAGGCAAGGTCCAGAGCAGCAGAACCCGATCTTCTTATCCCCCGCGCGAAACCCAGAAAGTGTTTCAGCACCCCAAGGTCCGTGTTTATGCCGCCGGGAGTCCTGTTGTATGGAAACCCCGTTGCCATGAGGGCGTCCGAGAGACTGGAGACTTCGAGGCAGCGCATCCGGTTCCCGTTCAGAAAGGCTCCCCCACCCCTCGTGGCGGTGAAGGATTCATTTCGAACAGGGTCGAAAGTGCAGCACAGACGGGGCCCCCATTCATCCACCAAGGCCGCGCTCACGCAGAAGAACGGAAAATCGAAGGCGAAATTGTTGGTGCCGTCGAGCGGGTCGGCGATCCAGAACGGGGGTTCGGGAAGAGGGCCGGAAAAACCCTCCTCCCCAACGAAGGGCACTCCCGGCATCAGCCTCGTTAAAGTTCGGCACAGAAGTTCTTCAGAGGCGGTGTCGGCTTCTGTTAAAAGCTCCATGCCCGCCTTCGATGTCGGGACGACACCCGCGCGCCTGAAATCCAGCAGAAGTGCACCGGCCTCGGAGCAGGCCATGGCGAGTTGCTTCTGCAGTATTGCATCCATGGAGGAAACATACCGCAGAAAAGCTCAAACAGCCCCGTCTTCATATATTCGGTACCGAAGGAAGGAAGCCGGCCGGAACAGGTTGGCCTTGGGAATGAAGGCTCTGAGAAACAAACTTGCCTTGAACCTGGGAAGGGGTCTGGGAGTTCTTTTCATCGCCATGGGGGTTACCGTTGCGATCCTTTCCCTCGTGGTGATAGAGCCGTTTCACAGAACAATGCGATACATGGACGAAAGCCTGAACAGCGCCGAGGGTCTGGCCAGGAACGCCAGATCCGGGGTGGAGAATTCGTCCGGGATCATCGGCGGCGCGTCGAGTTCCCTTGTTGCAACGGCATCCGCCCTTGATCAGCTGGTCAATCTTCTGATACAGACCGGAACCGCCCTCGAGCGGATAAGGTTGGTCATGCCCGATCTGGCGGCTGACCTGAGAAGCATGTCCCGGCTGGCGGGAGCAATGCTTCCCGGCAACCGTCTGAATGCAACCTCGGATAAACTGGATTCGCTGCACAACACCACCGAAGACCTCGAAGGGGTTATCGTAGTACTATCCGGCAGGGTGGTCGCCGTGAGGGAAAACCTCGATTCGCTTACGTGCGAGATGGCGGCGCTGGAGGAAGACGCAGCCGGTCTCGAGGCTTCGCTCAGCAGGGCGAACGAATCACTCTCACGGCTCGCAGGGTCGTTCAGCCCTTCGGGAGTCACTGCGATCTTTCTCTGGGGATCACTTCTCCTTGGTGCGCTGATGATCCTGACCGGTTCGTTCCTTCTTCTGAAGCTGGAGCAATCCGTCACTTTCGATGAATTGGACATCGTGCATCCAAAAACGGTGGAACACCTGGACAACGGGCGAGTAACAGAAGGACAGGCGGATTTTGATGAACCCCGTAACTGAAGTATATAGTTGCATATGATCAGGATCGTTTTCTCTGTGCTGCTCTTCACGGCGTTGCTCCGGGCAGGCAGTGTGCCGCTTCTTGCGGATACGCTGGAGCTGTCCGTGGGGCAGTACCGATACATCAGCTTCAGGGTCAACGAAGCCCAGGGCAGGGAAGCCCGGATATCGGGAACCATCAGCATCACCCCGGATACCGCCCGTGTCGAGTACATCCTTCTTACCTCCGACGGTTTCCGGAGATGGAGTTCAGGCATCGAAACCGACACACTGGCATTCCTGACCACATCATCGGGCCATTTCGAACTGGGAATACCCGACTTCGGAGACCATGTCCTTCTTGTCAGCAACCGCGGCAACTTCCATCCCGTAAGTGTTTCCATTACTGCCGAACTCAGTTTCCTCGGTGACGGGATCAGATACAACAATCTTCCCATGGCTTTCCAGCTGATGCTCGTCCTGCTCGCGGGCGGTGTTGTGGTCGCTGCCGCAGCGATTGCGGTTCGAAAGCTGAGGAGGTAGATGAAATTCGGTTCATCGTTCATTGATGAATCACGATTCTTCGGAAGAGGTACCTGATGCTTATTTCAACGAGAAGCAGATACGGTCTCAGGGCTCTCGTCAGACTTGCCGCCCTCGAGGGGGAATCACCGGTCTCCCTGGCAAAGATCGCCGAGGATGAGAACATTCCCATCCGATATCTTGAGCAGATATTCATCAAGCTCCGCGACAAGGGGATAGTGAAGGGACTACGGGGTCCGGGAGGCGGCTACTCACTGGGAATGCCATCAGACTCAATATCAATAATGTCGGTTGTCAGCCTTCTGGAGAACGACTTCCTTCCCACGAACTGCGTGCTCCCCGGTTTCGAGGATGAGCAGTGCGAAAGCAAGGACTGCGATCTGACGGAGATCTGCAGGACCAGGCAGCTCTGGGCAAACCTGAGGGCTCTAACCGTCGATTACCTTAACAGACATACCATAGCCGACCTTCTCTACGGGCGGCTTGAGAAACTGGAGGGATGAGCCGTGTGGAAGTACTCCGAGGTCCTTATGGACCATTTCATGAATCCCAGGAACGTTGGCACCCTCGAAAACCCTGACGGCCATTCAGAGGTGGGTTCCCCGCAGTGCGGCGACGCCATGAACCTCGATATCGAGATAGACCAGGATGACCGCGTGAGCGACATCAAATTCCGCACGTTCGGTTGTGCGGGAGCCATAGCGAGCGCTTCAGCCCTCACGGAACTGGTGAAGGGGCTCCCGCTGGATGAAGCCCTCAAGGTCAAGAACAGCCAGATCGCCGAGTATCTTGGGGGCATGCCGCCCGAGAAGTACCACTGCTCCGTAATGGGTCAGCAGGCTCTGAAGGCTGCCGTGAAAGATTTCAGGGAGAAGAGCGCTCAGGTCAGGCAGGCCGTGGACGGGATAATCTCGGGTTTCAAGGGGATCACTGTTATCAAGATCCATCCCCGCTGGATACTCGTCAAAGGAGAAAGCCCCGAATTCGAGCGGATTCAGGATGTCCTCGAAGGGAAGCTCGGGCGCCGCATCGAGATCAGAAGGACCGCGGAATGAAAAGGATCTACCTCGACAACAACGCAACCACAGCCCTTGCGCCTGAAGTTCTCGAGGAAATGATGCCATTTCTTTCGGCGGAGTACGGGAATCCCTCGAGCTTTCACACCTTCGGGAGCTCGGTTCTTGAAAGGATAGCGAGGGCAAGGGAGCAGGTGGCATCTCTGATAGGCGCCAACCCCGACGAGATCATATTCACTTCAGGCGGCACCGAGAGCGACAACATGGCTCTTCGCGGATGCTCGGCGCTTCGGGGGGGGCCAGTAGTAACCACAGCGGTCGAGCACCCCGCCGTCCTCGAAACCGCAATGCATCTGGGGGGACCGGCCCGCATCGTGGGTGTCGACTCATCGGGAACGCTTGACATGAAGACCTTCAGGTCTTCCCTCGAAGGCGCGTCGGTCGCAAGCGTGATGTTTGCGAACAATGAAACGGGGACCCTGATGCCCGTGAAAGAAACAGCTGCCATCTCACACGAGGCTGCTGTTCCCTTTCACACCGACGCGGTTCAGGCCGTCGGCAAGGTTTTCGTGAATGTCGAGGAACTTGGTGTGGACATGCTGAGCCTGTCTGCCCACAAATTCCATGGCCCCAAGGGGGTGGGCGCCCTTTACCTTCGCAGGGGCATGGCCCTTCCTCCCCTCGTGACGGGTGGACATCAGGAAAAGGGAATGAGAGCGGGAACCTACAACGCTGCAGGGATAATCGGGCTTGGAAAGGCTGCCGAACTCGCACAGGCCCACCTTCAGGAAGAGGGTTTCGTAAAAAATCTTCTCGGCAGGTTCGAGTCGGGGGTGCTTTCAAGATGCCCGGGCGCCATGATAATGGCAAAGGAATCACCAAGACTTCCAAACACGTCGACGGTGATCTTCAGGGGCATAGAGAGCGAAGCTGTCCTGACCCTGCTTGACATTCAGGGGATCTACGCCTCGTCAGGCTCGGCGTGCAGCACCGGAAGCAAGGACCCGAGCCATGTCCTGATGGCCATGGGGCTCGACCACAATCTTGCGAACAGTGCGGTCCGTTTCAGTCTGAGCAGGTTCACGACGGCTGAAGAACTCGATCATGCCGTGGACGCACTTGCCGGCATCGTGGAAAAACTCAGGGCAATATCACCCTACACCTGAGGCTGCCGGCTCAAAGACCCGAGAAGGTCCAGGCCGCCCCCAGCAGAATGCCGAAACCGCCGTGGGTTTCCATGTCGGCCGAGACAGACCCGTCTATGACCAGTTCACTCCAGGGTTCTATGGAAGCCCCTGCGTTCAGGACAAGCGTTCCCCCGGTGCTGCCGGAAAGGGAGGTGAACACGGCGAGTGCTTCACCCAGAAAACTCATCCCTCCGAACGAAAAGGCGACGGAATCCCTCCAGCGGGTCCTTGAAGGCTCCTGTCCGCCCATGACCCTGTACTGCCCGGATGCGGAGAACCGGAACAGCCTGAAAGTTGTCGTTGTCACGGCACCAACGGCGATACCCGCCCCCGGATCGAACGGGGCCTCTCCAGTGGGAAGAAGGACCGAGCCTGTGAACTTCAGAGCCGTTCCACCCCGTGCCGTCTCGTACAGCATGGCCCCGGAGAGCGCCAGGTCTCCGGTTCTCATCCCATCGTGGTCCTCATCTGGAAAACGGACGGGAATGGCCGCACCCACCTCGTACACATCGGACAGCCCGACGCAGATGTTGACCGGCAACTGGCTTGTGCCGCCAATGTCCCCGTGATCCGTATATTCAAACCCGGTCCTGAATCTGAGCTGTCCATCGGAGAGAACATCGGAAAGCGGCAATCCCGGAACCCCCGAAAGGGCTCCGGGGCCCAGATTGCCGGGGGTTCCCGCAGTGACCGCGACAAGAACGGGAACAAACCATGCTGCTTTCATCGAACCTCCCGCAGGGTTGACAGTGTCCTTCTCAGGCGGAAAGATAGGACCGGAACGGGAAATGATGCAACACGCGGAAAGGCAGTCAATGAAACCCGGTGAATACCTGTTGGTGCTGCTTCTTCTTGCATGCGCCGGGGGGGTTGTGGTAACAGCGCTCAAGCCAGGTATCGATCCGGCTCTTGCGAATCTGGAACCAGCAGGGGCAGACAGTGTTGCACATGCTCCCCAGAGCCCGGTCGACCTGCTTTCCGAGGGATGTTCCGTGTTCATCTACGGCAACCGGCCCCGGACGTCGTTCGCCGGAGACACGACAGTGCTCACCATGGACCTTGATCTGGCCGCCTTCACGGTCACGCAGGCAAATCTCAGTATAACCAGGCTGCTCCGCAGGTGCGACATCACCCTGCTGGAAACCAGGCAGAGGCCGGGTGGCGGGCTCACATTCGTTGCAACTCTGCCCGATGGAAAGCCTCTCCGGCTGGAATTGAAGGCTCCAGACTAGGCAGGTGGTCATCGACAAAGCCTTTGCGTATCTTTCGATGATTTCCTGCAGGCCCGGCTCCCGTCCAGGATTGGCGGGTTCCGTGTGTTGGTGTTCACATCCATTGACCCATAGAAAAACCGAGTTACTCCTTTGAAAGGGATGCATGTATGAAGCGAGCCGATAAATGGCGCATCTGGAGCTCCGCAGCGCTTTTCGTCACGGCGGTGTTGATGATCTGGCCCACCATCAGGTGGTATTCGATCCCATCACTGGAACGGGACAAGGCAGAGGCAAGCGCCCAGCCTGAAACCTCAAACCCCTATTTCCGTTCACTGCTCGACCAGATGCAGACCGATGGCGGAGAGGCCGAGATCCAGCGCTACCGCGATATTTACGATCTCAGCCGGGGCACGATCAGACTTGGTCTCGACCTTCAGGGCGGCATGTATCTCGCTTACACGGTCGAGCCGACACCCGGCCTCGACCCCGACGAAGCTCTGGACCTGGCTCTGGAAGTCATCAGGAACCGTATAGACGAGTTCGGAGTTTCCGAGCCGTCCATCACCCGTCAGGGGGATGACCGCATAGTGGTGCAGCTCCCCGGTGTGAGGGACCCCGCTCGCGCAAGGGCGATCGTCGAAAGACAGGCGCTTCTCGAGTTCAAGGTGGTTGCCTACCCCAACCATGCCAACAATCAGACCGCTCCCTCGTCCGTGCAGACAATACGCGACATCGAAAGCGCTCTGGAAGCGGCGGTGCCTGCAACCGCCATTGAGGTCACCGAGACACCCGAACCGGCAATCACGGCCGACAGCGCATCTGCAACTGACGCCCTGCCTGTGGCAGACAGCGCCACGGTGCCGGTTGACACTTCCTCGAATGCAAATTCAGCTTTTTCCCTTCCCGAAGAAACCGAAAACCCGCTGACCCAGCCCCAGGCCGACGATTCGACCGAACCGCTGCTTCTCGAAGCTTCGGGCAGGCTGGGTTCACTTATCACAATTGCGGACGAGACATTCAGACCTCTGCGAATATCTCCGGGGGACTGGGTGCTTGTTGTGGGTGAGAACCTTGAAGCATTCCAGGATATTGTAAACACACCGGAAGCCAGGGCGGTCCTCGAGCGGGACAACCTCTCATTCGCCTACACCCGGCCCGAGGAAATCCCCGGTATCGGGCAGTGCGTCGGCGTTTTCCTTGTTCCGGCCGACGTCACGAGAGGCTGGGAGAGACAGGCCGACCTCGACCGGCCCTACTACCGTCTGACTGGTGCCAACCTGAACGATGTCAGAATCCAGATGGGCAACGATCAGGCCATCACGAACGAGCCGGGCCTTATCCTGGAATTCGACGAGCAGGGCGCCGAGAACTGGGAACGCATTACGGGCGAGAACGTCGAGCAAAGGGTGTCCATAATTCTGGACGGAAGCATTTACTCCGTTGCCACCATTCGTGAGAGGATATCTGGAAGCGGCACCAGGCTCTCGGGTGGCTTCAGCGTGGATGAGGCAAGGGATCTCAGGCTTGTTCTCAAAGCCGGCTCGCTTCCCGCAAGGCTCGACATAGCCGAGGAGCAGACCATTGGCCCGAGCCTCGGCCGCAGGTCCATCGGGAACGGTGTTCTTGCCGGAATGGTCGCGCTGCTTCTCATCACCGCCTTCATGATCATCTACTACGGCCTCAGCGGTTTCATTGCCGTTCTGGCTCTTGTTTTCGACATGCTCATTATCTTCGGGTTCCTCTGCTTCCCGGGTCCGCTCGCTCAACTGGGTCTCATGGGCATGAACTCCACCCTGACCCTCCCCGGAATTGCCGGCATCATCCTTACCATAGGAATGGCGGTTGACGCCAGTGTCCTGATCTATGAGAGGATCAGGGAGGAAAGACGGACGGGCAAGGGAATCCGCTCTGCAGTTGATTCAGGCTACAACCGGGCATTCGTGACCATCCTCGACGCCAACCTAACCACCCTCATCACCGCGATGGTCCTCTACAGGTTCGGAACCGGCCCCATCAGGGGATTCGCGGTCACACTCTCGATAGGCATTCTGGCATCCATGTTCTGCTCGCTGGTTTTCACCAGGGCCTTCTTCGCCATGCTTCTGGCAAAGGTTGAAAGAACGAGCATCGGCATGGGAAGCCTTGCGTTCATCAGGGACGCCCACTGGGAGATCACTAAAAACCGCAGGAAGGTCTACATCGCATCCCTGACAGCGATCGTCATAGGTGTGATCGGCTACTTCGCCAACGGCGGATTGAACCTTTCCATCGATTTCACGGGGGGACTCGAGACCAACGTCACGACCACTGCCCACGAGACCGGCGAGGACCTGGCGAACAGCCTTTCCGGGATGGGGCTGCTGGGTGTTCAGGTTCAGGCCCTCTCAGACTGGACCGGCGATGGCAATGCCTACGTGGTGCGCACCTCCACCAGCGACAAGGACCAGGTCTATGAAGCTCTGGGGCAGGCCGAATGCCTGCTTATGGAGGAACAGGAAGGCGAGGAGGAGACTGCTTTCATAAAGCAGATCGGACCCCGCGTGGGCACAGAACTGAGGTCGCAGGCCGTCAACGCCATAATGATCGCCATGTTCTTCATCATCCTCTACATATGGTACCGGTTCCAGTTCAAGTGGGGCGTAGCCGCAGTGGCGGCCCTGGTACACGACATCCTGATAACCCTGGGCATCCTTGCGATCCTCCGGATCGAGGTCTCCCTGACCATCGTCGCAGCACTTCTCACGATCGTTGGTTATTCGATCAACGACACCATAGTTGTGTTCGACCGGATCAGGGAGGATGCCAGGCTCCGCAAGGGGCGCACCTTTGAAGAAGTCGTGAACAAGGGAATAAACGAGACGCTCAGCCGCACCATCATCACATCCGCAACAACCTTCGCCGCGGTCCTGATGCTGTTCATCTTCGCTCCGGGCATGCTCAGGGACTTCGCCCTGACCCTGATGATCGGCGTGCTTGTGGGAACGTTCTCATCGATTTTCGTTGCCAGCCCGATACTCATCGACTGGCATGCGAAGATGAAGAACAAGTAGACCGACGAAAAAGACAAAGGGGGGCGGGGCGACCCGTCCCCCTTTCACATCAGACGGGTATTGAGAGAGTAACCCTGGCCCCCCCGCCTCCGGGGAGGTTTTCGGCAGATACCTCACCCCCGACGATGGAAGCAGCCCTGCGGGCAATGGACAGTCCCAGCCCCACACCCCGACTTTCCCTGCCTTTCGTGAAGGGGGCGAACCCGCTGGACAGAATCGCCTGGGGAAAGCCGGGACCGTCGTCACAGACGATTACCGACACGGTGGACGGGGATGCTCCAATCTCGACAGAAACCTTTGAAGAGGCATGCCTGACGGCGTTCGAAACAAGGTTGGACAAAACCCTTGCCAGCAGTTCCCTGTCAGTCCCGACAAGTGCCTGCCCGGCAAGCGTGATCTCAATCCCCTCCCTGCCCCAGGATTCCGAGGCGACAACCTCCTCTGCAACTGTGAGGACTTCGACAGGTTCAATGCTCGGCACGACTCCCCTGCCAAGGCGGTTGTACTCGAGAAGTTCTGTTACAAGTGCATTTAGTGCCGCTATATCGGCTTCCATACGGGAAAACATCTCTTCTCGCGTTCCGCTGCCCTCCCGAAGAAGCTCGAGGGCAAGGGACAGTCTGGCCAGAGGGGTCCGCAGTTCGTGGGCCACCGAGCCCATGAGTTCCTTGTGGGAGGCAAGAAGGGTGTCGATGCGTTGAGCCATTCCGTTGAAGCTCTCCCCAAGGGCATCCAGTTCATCCGAACCGCCGGACACCGCATAGCGGATGGTAGTGTCGCCGTTTCCCAGGATGGAGGCCGTCCTCTCAAGGTCCCTTATCTTCCTGAACACGCTTCGGAGAACAAGGTGAAGAACCACCCCCACAACCAGAAGAAGAAGCATAAGAACTCCGGTGGCGATCGAGAGCCTGGCTCCGGGAAGGGGAACCATGCCCACGATGGTGAAGGGGAAACCAGGCCTTGCGGGTATTATCACGGTTCCGGGCAGGGGCGGAGGCTCCCTGTATTCTCGTCTTCCCAGCCTGTCCTCGGGGATCAGTCTTATCCTCACACCCATTGAGTCCGCGAGGAAGCCAACCTGCTCGGGCGTTGGAGCTGAAAGGGCTTCGACTTTCCGCTGAAAAAGATCGGCAATCGCTGCCTGCCTGGTCCTGAGATGATTCGGCAGAACAGCGCCCATGAACCATCCCGTAAAAACGATTGTCATGAGCAGAGCCACAGCGAGTGGCAGGAACACCTTCCAGTAGAGCTTCATCTCGAACCGTTCTTCCCGGGGCTGAGACAGTAGCCCACGCCCTGGACGGTCTTGATAAGGTCGCTGTGGTCGCCGAGTTTCTTGCGCAGTCGTGAGACCAGGACATCCACCGATCTGTCAAAGGAGATGAAATCGATGCCCCTGACCTCCTCCAGAAGCCTGGCCCTCTCCTGTACCCTGCCCGCCCTGCGGGCAAGCAGGAGCAGAAGATCGAACTCAGCGGTTGTAAGATCGAGGGAAATGCCATCCAGAATGGCCGTCCTGCCCTGGGCATCGATCCTGAGAGAACCCAGGTCGATCATTTCGGCTTCAAGGTCGTTGCTGCTGCGCCTGAGAAGGGCTCTGACCCTGGCCAGCAGAACCCTCGGTGTGACAGGTTTGACGATATAGTCGTCAGCCCCGATCTCCAGCCCTGCAACCATGTCGGAATCCTCGCCCAGGGCCGTCAGCATGAGAACAGGTCCCCTCCAGAACTCCCTCAGCTTCCTCAGAACCGAAAGCCCGTCGACATCGGGCAGCATGATGTCAAGTATCACAGCATCGGGTCTTTCACGCTGAACGACCCTGGGAACCGAGACGCCATGATGGAGTAGGAACACCTGCATACCGTGACTGGTCAGGTAACGGGACACAAGGGAAGCCAGTGCGACATCATCCTCGACAAGAAGTATCTTTTCGTTCACGGCGCCTCCATTGTGCTATTCTATGGCGCGGCAAGTCCGCAATCAATCCGAAAGGTGAATCATGATAGCTGTGCTTCTTTACCTTCTGCTGACGAATTCCACCCCTGTCGAACCGTCATATGTCATCGAATACCCGGGCATCGCTTTCGGATGGCTCCCGGGCGAACTCAATCCCCCGGCTGAAGGGGTCATCTCCGCTGAGACCGGCACGTTCAGCTCACAGCCAGGCTCCCATGGCTACGATTACAGGATCATGTACTGGCGTCTCGAAGAAGACCTTGACTCCGTTGACAAAGGCCTCTGGCTGAGACAGAAGCTCGAAACCGTCCTTCCCCCAGATGTCCTTCCGGGTGTTGTGTTCGGCTCCATGAACTGGGCCGAGGGCAGCACAGCCGTCTCACACACGGGGGTGCGCTCAATCGGCCTCACCGCTTCGGTGAACTTCAACCTGCTTTCCGGGTCAAGCGTAATGTTCAGCGGGACTGCTTACGGGGTATTCCGTGACGGTTACGCTGTTCTGATCTACGGCATGGCCCCGCGGGAAGCCTCCCCCGCTATCAAAGAGGTCATGGAGTTCATCATTGCCAACGCCTGGATGCTTCCCGGCTCCTGAAACCGTGCACCCGCACGGCAAGAACGAGATACATGACCGAGTGAAGCAGAAGGATCAGCAGCATTCCGGGGCGGAAAATGCCGCTGATGGTGTGGGATACAAGCCTGCCGGTGGCTGGTGCTATCCACTGGGACACACCCCTGCCAAACAGACCGGGCAACAGAGAAAACACAAAAAAGCACGAACCCAGCCAGGCCGCACCCGGACCATCCGCTACCGTGGACAGAAGGGCTGACAGACACACCGCCCAGAAGAGCACCGGTGTACACCACCCTACCAGAAAGAGAAACCCGGCAAGGTTGAAACCATCCGAAGCCTGCATCACAGCAGCACCCATGATGCACATTATCCCGAAATAGGTCATGAAGAGCGATGCCATGGCGCCAAGCAGATCACCCGGCGTTCCCCTGCCACTGAGGGGTCTTTCGAAGCTCCACCCCCTGGTAAAGCTGAAAGCCCCTCTGACAAGGGCCAGCAGTGACACCACGATGGTCACGTTCCAAAGAAGCATCCGAAGGGTCTGGTTCCTGGTAAACGGGCCAATCATGCCCTGGGTTTCGAGATTGCCTTCCACAAGCGCAACAAGCGCCACCATCACAGGCACCGCAATAAGTATCACCAGATTGCGAAGCTCAAGGAATTCCCGCGCACCCTCGCGAAAAGCGCGGCTGAAACTTAGATTACGACCGGATGCAACCACTCCACACCTCCGTAGAGGGGATAGATAGCCCATGAAGCAGGTCTTGGCCAGTCTCCCGATAGTTCTTCTCTTCGGTTGCGGGGGGACAGGCTTCACCGGTTATGCCTCCCGTGACCTTGGCGAAGTGGTCATCCTTCTCAATCCGGACAGCGGGGCAACGGTTACAGGTATCCCCCTGCACGGCACTCCGGTGGAATTCGCCAACCACCTGACAACACAGGGTGTTACACAGATGAAAATGTGGTCTTCCTCCCACGACACCACGGGCATTCAAAGGCTTCAGGAGAACACTGCCTTTCCAGTTCTGTTCGATTCTGGGGAGCCAAGAGTGACCCTTCACCTAGACGGCCTTCACTGGGAACTCAGAATCTCCCAGGGCGCACTTACCACAGGAACGGCGATCATCACGAACAACACCGGCGAAACCTGGACTGCCGACATCGTTGAACTCGCAGGCGAAGATGGCGTTATCGCAAGAAGCAGCGGACCCGTTCGCATCCCCACAGAAGGCGCAGTCTTCCCGTGGTGGGAGCTCGGAGCAGCACGCCCCGACACCATGCTCATCTACGACTTCCCGGTTCAGGGAAGATGGAACGCCGTGATAGCAATTCCACTGCAGGGCACACCTCCTCCCCTTCCCAAAAGTCATGAAGGAACCCTGACGAACGACACACTATGGCTTCCTGCGGACAACCTGATCCGGACAAGCCTGACATGGACACGAAGAAGCAACGGCTACAACTGCACCCTTGACCTGAGATCGACATCAGACAAAGAGGTGAACTACAGGGTCATCCTCCCGGAAAGGCTTCCGAGAGGAGCCATAACACAACCGGGAGAGGGCTTCTCCCCGCGTATCACCCTGCCCGCCGGACACTCGATACAGCTCAGGTACACTGAAGTCTACCAAAGGTGAACTTGACCCTGCCCACCGGGAATTAGTAGTTTACGCCTCCCGGTGCGCCCGTAGCTCAATTGGATAGAGCATCTGGCTACGGACCAGAAGGTTTGGGGTTCGATTCCCTACGGGCGTACCAACCGGGTCTCCCAACGAACTTTTGCGTTTTGGTAAATGTCGCCGAGGCTGTATGTCCTTGGTTGCCAATGATTCCGATCCTCAGCCCGAATTTGCCGTCCCAGTAGATTTTGTCAACCAGTGATCCAATCAGCTTTTTCTGTTCGGATGGGTTCAAAGTCTTGATCGAGCCCGAAAACCTGTCGAGGGACGCAATCACTGCCTCAGTCGCCACCCTGTAGCTCCCATACTCCGTGGCACGTGCCTCCTTTTCCGAAATGTTTGCTTCCAGGGAAGCCTTCTGTTGGCTCTTCTCCTCGAGCTTCTCCGCGATGACTCGTTGTGCTTCCTTGTCTACTCCACTGTGCGTGTACACAAGCGAATCAATTCGGCTCAACACCCTCTTCAATGTGTTCTTGAGGGTCTTGATCTCCTTCTGCAGGCGCGGCACTTCCTCTGTCAGTCTGGCGTTCGTCTCCTCTATGATCCGCGCAAGCACATCCGGCTTGAACGCAAGCTCCGAGAGACACTTCACAACTGTGTCTTCGAGCTTTTTTGCGGGTATGGACGAAACCTTGCAGTCCTTATTCCTGCAGGTATACCTAAAATATCTCTTGTCGGAGGCTTTCTTCGTCGATTCCGCGTTCATTTTCTCGAGGCAGGATCCGCAGTAGACCACATCCGACAGAATGTATGTATGCCTCTGGGGCGTCACGACGCTGTGACCTGTTGTCTTTCCTTTGTCCATCAGAGATTGAACCTCGTAGAAAAGCTCCCTGTCGACGATGGGCTTCCACGTGGCCTCGACCTCTTCGTACTGCTCATCTTCACCGGAGTCGTCCATCGGGTTGAACATTTTTTCCTTGTTTATGGACAGCAGCCCAATGTACTCCCGGCTCCGAAGTATCCTCCGGACGGTCTCGAACGTGAACAACCTGCCGCCTCGAGTTGTCCCGTGCTTGGAAACTCGCGTTTTTGTTCGATAGCCCTGTTCGTTAAGGAACGCCACTACCTTTCTGATGGCCCCCCACTCGAGGTATTTCCGAAACATCAATTCAACTACTGCAGCTTCCTCCGGGTTCGGAACAAGCTCCCCCGGATTCGCTCCAAGATCGAACCCAAAGGGATGCGTCCCTCCGGTCCACCTTCCCTTCCTGGCACGGGCCTTCTTGCTTGTTTTCATCCGGTCGCTGATCTGCTCACGCTCGAGTTCAGCAAGGGCCATCAGAACAACTGTGATGAAGCGTCCATAGAACGAAGTAGTGTCTATCTGCTGGGTCACGCTGACGAAATCAACCTTGTGTGCCTCCAAAAAATCGAAAAAAACAAAAAAGTCCCTGATCGACCGACTCACCCTGTCCAGTCTCGAACAGAGAACCGTGTTCACAACTCCCGCTTGAATGTCGGTATACAGGTTCTGAAACTCTTCACTCTGAACAGATTTGCTTCCGGATACCCCTTCGAGACGGTAGGTTCTTGTCTCTTCCCAACTCTCCGTAGACTCCTCAGTGCCGTTCTTGAAGGCGATGTATGCCCTCATCTTCTCTATCTGGGTCGGAATCGACCCTTCCTTCACCCTCGCCTGCTTGGGGTCACTCACCCTGGCAATCAGCGCACACTTATGAATCATCGCCATGCCTCTCATCCGAAGGCTCCTCGATGCCGAGAGTCTTCGCGAGACGCGCAGTTTTCCGCTCAAGCTTGCTTAGGGTTCGATCTATGTCAGCCTCAAGTCTAGGATTCCGTATAAACCGTGTCTCCTCAAACATTCTCATCTTGGTTATCAATTCCAAGTTCACTTTTGCAATCCCGCTAAGGGCTCGCTCATACTTCTCCTCAGATTCCTGCGCCATTTTTACTTTGTCGATGATAAGCTTCAACTCGCCAGCTTTAAGCAACTCGCCAGCTTTTAGCAGCTCCTGGCGAATCTTGAAATACTCAAAGAAGAAAGCATCCCTGCCCTGATCTTTGAAGTGCTTCTCTGCGAGTGGCACCCACTTCGACACAGCTTTCGCCACCAGCTTCACGAACTCGTCAAGACGGGCATCGTAGGAGTCACACTCAATGAAGTCAATGGTCACATCGAGGTCGTAGTCGGTTTCGAGGAAAGGGATTTCTTCAGGAAGCACGAGTTTCTTCTTTGTCCCCATCCTGACCTCCCGACTGAGCATGGAACTGCTGATCAACATACCCGGGCATCGTAACCTGATTCAGCGGTGAGTATGAAACCACGCCTCGGGAAGGTCAACGAGGGATGACGGCAAAGACCCCTCCCTGCTCTTCACTGAACTTGATCTCCTGTAGTTGCAACTGGGCAATCAACCGGCTGTGAAGTTGGGTTGAAGTGTCCCCACTTTTGTAGACAGCTCGTGGGTCGGTTTTCGTTAGACTCAGGCAGCTTCATGGTTTCCGGTTTCCCGGCTTGAGTATATGGCATCCGGAGTCCTGTCTCCAAGAGATGAGTGCTTTCTCTCCATGT
>JBGSZS010000019.1:0-211589 GCA_041750285.1 Candidatus Fermentibacteraceae bacterium
CGCGGTCGTGGACGCCGAGTTCATCTTCCTGTGCCTGCCGACGCCCCAGGGGGCCGACGGGGCCGCCGACCTGTCGTTCATCAAGGCCGCGGCCCGCCAGATCGCACCGCACCTCGCCGCCGACGCGGTCGTGATCAACAAGTCCACGGTGCCGGTCGGCTCCGTCGACGAGGTGCGTCGGAAGCTGCAGCGCTCGGACGTGCACGTGGTGTCCAACCCCGAGTTCCTGCGGGAGGGCACCGCCGTCGACGACTTCCTGCACCCCGATCGAGTGGTCATCGGCGCCCACGACCGAGCCGCCGGGGAGCGGGTGGCGGACCTGTACGCCAAGCTGGCCTGCGAGGTGCTGATCACCGATCCGGCCTCGGCGGAGACCATCAAGTACGCATCGAACGCCTTCCTGGCCACCAAGATCAGCTTCGTCAACGCCATGGCCGCGGTGTGCGAGGAGGTCGGCGCCGACGTGCGCGACGTGGTGAAGGGCATGGGGCTGGACCAGCGCATCGGCGACCGCTTCCTGGTGCCGGGGCCGGGCTGGGGTGGCAGCTGCTTCCCGAAGGACTCCCATGCCCTGGTGCGCATCGCCGAGAACCACGGCTACCAGTTCGGTCTGCTGCGCTCGGTCATCGCCACCAACGAGGAGCAGTTCGGCCGGGTCGCCAACAAGGTCACCCGCTTCGCCGGTGGCTCGCTGGAGGGCAAGGTCGTCGCCGTGTGGGGCCTCACGTTCAAGGCCGACACCGATGATCTGCGGGATTCGCCGGCGCTCAACATCATCAACCGCCTCATCGAGGTGGGTGCGGTCATCCGGGCCTACGACCCCGCGGTGGAGGATGGCAGCGATCCCCGTCTGGCGGCCATCACCGTGGTGGGCGACCCCTACGAGGCGGTGGCCGGCGCCGAGGTGCTCGCGGTGCTCACCGAATGGCCGGACTTCCGGGATCTCGACATGGCGCGGGTCGGCCAGCTGATGGCCACCCCCCAGGTGGTCGACGCCCGCAACCTGCTCGATCGTGAGACCGTCAAGAACCTCGGGTTCGCCTACGACGGCATCGGCCGGAGCTGATCGGGGTGGCTCGCGTCGTCGTCACCGGTGGAGCGGGGTTCCTCGGCTCGCACCTCGTGCACCGCCTGCTGGATCGGGGCGACGAGGTGGTGTGCCTCGACAACCTCATCACCGGATCGATCACCAACGTCGAGGAGCTCTTCGGCCGCCCCGGCTTCTCGTTCGTCGAGCACGACGTCTCCACCTACATCCACGTGCCCGGCGAGGTCGACGCCGTGATGCACTTCGCCAGCCCGGCATCGCCGATCGACTTCGAGCGCATCCCGATCCAGATCCTGAAGGTCGGCAGCCTGGGCACCCACAACGCCCTGGGCCTCGCCAAGGCCAAGGGGGCCCGGTTCTTCCTGGCCTCCACCAGCGAGGTGTACGGCGATCCTCTTGTCCATCCGCAGCCCGAAACCTACTGGGGGAACGTGAACCCGGTCGGACCCAGGGGCGTGTACGACGAGGCGAAACGGTTTGCCGAAGCCCTGGTTTTCGCATACCACCGCACCCACGGCGTGGATACCCGCGTGGCAAGGATCTTCAACACCTACGGCCCCAGGATGAGGGCGGAAGACGGCCGCGTTGTGCCTGCCTTCATTTGCCAGGCTCTCGACGGCAGTGATCTCACCGTTTTCGGCGACGGCACCCAGACCAGGAGCTTCTGCTACGTCTCGGACACCGTGAACGGCCTGATAAGGCTCATGGAAAGCGGGTTCCACGAGCCCGTGAACATCGGAAATCCGAATGAGATGACCATTGTCTCGTTCGCCAGACTCATCCAGAAGGCCGTTGGAAAGGGTGGAGGCATAAGGTTCGACCCCCTGCCGCTCGACGACCCCAAGATACGCAGGCCCGACATCTCGCGAGCCCGCGAGATTCTGGGCTGGGAACCGGTGGTGAGCCTCGAGGAGGGTCTTGTCCCCACCATCGAGCATTTCAGAACGGCAGTGCGCAAATGACCCTTTCGCCCGCCATTGTGCTCATGCTTGCCCTCCAGCTGCCCCAGAGCACTATTCCTGTCGAAACGCCTATCCCTTCGGTCGGCTACTCAGAAACACTCTCCCGGGATGCGTATGTCCTTGGCCCGGGTGACGTGCTCACCGCTGTTGTGGAGGGTGGATGCAACGATGTCATGCTGCTCTCGGGTCTTCTTCCATCGGCTGTCTGCCCCGTGTCGGGCGACGGCCTGCTTCAGGTTCCGGGAGTTGGCCAGATAGCGGTTGACGGCATGTCCATCCAACAGGCCCAGCAGCAGTTGCAGGCGCTGGTCCGCAGATACTATCCTGGAATCAGCATCGGGCTTTCACTTTCGGAACCCCGGATTCTCAATGTCTGGATCTCCGGCATGGTGGAAAAACCCGGCAGGTATTCGCTTCTCGCGATCCAGAAGGTGTCGGACCTCGTCCTTGCCGCTGGCGGAGTTACTCCATTCGGTTCAAGAAGGGCGGTCATGAACCTGCCCGATGGTGGTGCACAGGATGTTGACCTTTCCTTTGGTCCCGACGGTCAGCCTGCTTTGGACCCCTACCTTGTGAACGGCGCCTCGGTCGTGATCCCTCTGGTGGACGCACCGGTCTTTCTGGCCCGCCCTGGGGAGGTGCTTCTTTCGACCGACGGCACCCTTCTCCCCAACGCCAGGCATCAGGTCGAGGCATGGGATTCCGTCGAGGGCGAGACGGTGTTGGATTTCCTGGAACGGACGGGTGGTCCCGAAGGCCGAATCGACCTCGCACGAAGCGTGCTTGTTTCAGGAGGGCTCGAGTACCCGATCTGGAGCAGCTCGGAGGGCATCATTCAAAACCCGGTTCTTCCCGGCGACACCATAAGGATGGCCGTTCTCGGCAATCAGGTCTTCGTGGCCGGAGCAGTGAACGACCCCGGAGCGATTCTTTACCAGAGCGGAATGACCGTTCGCGACTGCATTGACATTGCCGGGGGCGCCGGCACCACTGGCAGGATAGGCAGGACCCTTCTCTCCCGCATGGGCCGGGAGCATGCCCGGGGACCGGAAGCCCTTTCTCTTGAGGCAAGACCCGGGGACGTCATAGAAGTTCCCTACAGCCTTGAATCCCGTTACCAGACAACCATCGTGATCCTCGCGAGCCTTGTCACCATGACCGCGACGATCATCAACCTTACGAGGAACTGATGCAGGAAAAAACCGGGGAATTCAGATTCAGTGACACCTTCGTTGCGGGTGTGATCCGCTCGGTTGCCGTGAACATCAGGAAGATACTTGCTGTATGCCTTGTCACCGCCCTCGCAACGTCGGCATACACCCTTCTGGTCAAGAAACAGTGGGCGTCATGGTCTCTCCTCATGGTTCCGGGCGAACAGACCTCGAGTTTCGGGCTCGGGAGCCTTATGGGAATGGATCTCAGCGGCTTCGGAGGCGGAATGCTCGAGGACCTGCTGCCTGCCCAGGGTGGAGGGGCCGACATCACAATAGTCCAGCAGGTTCTCACTTCACGGCCCGTTCTCGAACAGCTCGTACTCAAGTACGACCTCGTTTCCAGGCTGAACGGCTCAAACATGGAGAGAACGCTCGAGAAGTTCACCAAGCGGGTGTCCGTGACCCTCACCCCCGAAAACCTGCTCCTTGTTTCGGTCAAGGCTGCAAGCCGCACCGAATCGGCAGCCATGGTTCAGGACCTCATAGATCTCTCGAACAGGCAGCTCTCCCTGATGGTCACAAGCCGGGCGAGACGTGCCAGGATCGAGACCGAAAGGTCATTGTCCGTTGCATACGATTCTCTTCTGGGCGCCAACGCCAGACTCGAGGCATTCCGTTCCAGCACCGGCTTTCTGGTGCCCGAACAGGGCGTCGCAATGGTCTCGGTCCTGTCGGACATGCAGCAGGAACTCGTCCTTGCCGGCTCGGAGCTTTACTCCATCTCATCCGGCGTGTCGGCCCGGTCTTCCTCCTGGGCCAGGGCTTCGGCCCGGTACGAGTACCTGCACGAAGCGGTCAGCGGTCAGATAACGGGAGAGGGCACCGGCCTCATGGCGTTCCCCCCCCTCGACAGCCTGCCCTCGATGATGAGACGCTACGAGGAGCTTTTCCTCGAGGTGGAAACCAGAAGAATGGTGTACCTTCTCCTCCGTCAGGAACTCGAGAACCTCAGGATCGAGGAAGCCCGCGAAAGCCCGACAATCGAGGTCCTTATCCCGCCCACACCGGCTCACGAGCGGGTTTTTCCAAGAAGGACCACGAAGGTCCTTCTGGTCACCGCCCTGGCCTTCGTGTTTTCAGTGGGATGGATAATCACCCTCGAGTGGTTCCGGTCTGTGATGAAGGGCGGAAGCGGTTCATTCTGGAGGGAAACATGGCAAACCCTGGTCAGCCGGCTTCGAACAGGAGCCCCACGGAAGACCTGACGGGCGTTGCCGGCCCTGAAGGCCCGGTGGCCGTTGTCGAAGACGAGGAAGACATCGCAGGGCTGGTGGGCATTCATCTCGAGAAGGCCGGTTTCCGGGCACGGCTGTTCAACGACGGAGCCGGTTTCCTGGCATGGCTTGGAGATCATGTTCCGGCTCTGGTCATACTTGACATCATGCTGCCGGACATTCAGGGAACGGATATCTGCAGGACCATCCGCAGTTCGCAACGGCTCAACGCCGTTCCGGTGATAATGCTCACGGCCCTCGGCCATGAGACCGAAAAGGTTCTGGGCCTCGAACTCGGCGCTGACGATTACATCGTGAAACCCTTCTCGCCAAGGGAACTCGTGGCCAGGGTGAGGGCGGTTCTCCGGCGTTCAAGGGTGAAAGCTGATGCCCCGAGGGAGCTCAGATGGGGTCCCATCGTTCTCAGACCCGCATCGTTCGAAGCCTTGAACGGGGGCAGCCCTGTTCTGCTGACACCCACCGAGTTCAGGATCCTTCTCGCCCTGGTCGAGGGAAACGGGAGGGTCCTCTCCCGGGCCAGCCTGCTCGACCTTCTGTGGGAGGGCGAGAAGTTCGTTTTCGAAAGGACGATCGATGTTCACATCGCCCACATCAGGGAGAAGCTCGGTGAAGCGGGAAGCATGCTCAACAGCGTCAGGGGCATCGGCTACAGGATGGTGAATTGAGGTCACTGCCCTCGGTCTTCGTCAGGATATTCAGGGGATACCTGATCGTTGTCTTCGCAATGGCTCTGCTCCTGTCCCTGGTGATCCTGGGTGAGTTCAACACCTCGGCACGCCGGACCTCCCTCAGCGATCTCACCAGGGTTGGAAGGGCACTGCAGCCATCGGTTGCCCCGCTGTTGGCGGATTCGGTGTTCTCACGGCTCAGAAGCCATGTCAGAAGCGCGGGTACCGCGATGGGTGCCAGGATACTGGTGGTCAACAGAAGCGGGGGAGTGGTGGCTGACAGTGATCCGTCCCTTCCCGTCCCTGAAAACGTGAGAACAAGGCCCGACGTCATTGCGGCGTTCAACGGCAGGGAGGGAACCTTCGAAAACCCCGGAGGCCCCGGCGACCCTTACACGCTCAACGCCTCCGTTCCAATTTTATTCGTGGACAGCGTGATCGCGGTGATGAGGGTAAGCCTTGTGACCGATCGCTGGCACGGTGCCATGCACAACCTTGCCCGCAAGATTCTGATCATGATCCTTGTTCTTCTGCTGCTGGCGCTGGCCGCGGGATGGTTCATCGCGAGGGGGATCGCCAGTCCGCTCAGGGAACTGGCCGAACTCACCGAAAGGGTCAAGGAAGGCGATCTGAGCGCCCGGGCCTCGCCGGGCACCACCCGGGAACACATGCAGCTCGCGACGGTCCTGAACGAAACTCTTGCCCGAACGGGGCAGCTCGTGGAGGAGCTGAGGGCCAGTGACCGAAGGAACCTTGCCGTGCTCCGCTCAATCGTGGAGGGGCTTGCCGTGACCGACGGACGGGGTGGCATCATCCTGACGAACGACGCCTTTTCGGCCTTGTTCCGCACCCAGTCTGACGGCAGGGGAATACCCCCGGCCGTGACCGAGATCCTCTGCTCGAAGGAGGATAAGGGAAGGGTGGAGACTGCCGGGAGAGTCATGGCCTTCGAGTCTGCACCCATCGAGGGGGCAGCGGGCAGGGTCTTCTCATTCCGTGACATCACCGGAGAGGAACGGATGGAGAGCATGAAGCGCGAGTTCACCATCAACGTTGCCCACGAACTCCGCACGCCCCTCACCGCGATAAAGGGCTACACCGAGACACTTCTGGACAGCCCGCCGGAGGATCACGGCCCCCTGCTTCAGGTTATCGCACGGAACGCCGACAGGATGATCAACCTGGTAAGGGACATACAGACGCTCTCCGAACTTGAGGATTCCGCGGCGTCCGAGCCTCCCTCAAGGGTTCTTGTCAAGGATACCCTTGAAACCGTGCTTCCACTTTTCAGGTCGAGCGCAGAGAAGAAGGGGCTCGAGCTGGAAGTGTTTCAGGAAGACATGGAACTGGCTGTATCCGTGGACAGGTACCGTCTTGAACAGGTTCTTGTGAACCTTCTCGAGAACGCAGTAAGGTATACAGATTCGGGCCGCATCCAGGTCAGGGCTGAAAGGTATGCCAACCTCGTGGCAATTGCCGTTTCCGACACAGGCCCCGGTATCGCCCCCGAGCACCTTCCAAGGCTTTTCGAGCGGTTCTACGTGGTGGACCGCTCCCGTTCCCGCCGGGTGGGCGGAACGGGACTGGGGCTTGCCATCGTGAAGCACATCGTGGAGGGGATGGGGGGCTCCGTCCGTGTGGACAGCACACCGGGGGCGGGAACGATCTTCACTGTCATGGTCCCCTCGGCGCGGTGATGCCTGCCGGGGGATTCCTCCCCCCGACCAACCGTCTTAACAAATCCTCAACAATCGCTGAATGCCCCGTTAACATCCCGGATTGATTGTTGCGCCAAGGCACTGCAGGTGCCAAACAGAACAACCGAAAGGGGTAGAAACATGAAGTCTTTCCTCATCGCGGCTCTTGTACTGCTCATGGCCGCAACCTCCTTCGCCACCGGTGAGTTCAGCACCGGCTGTGCCGAACTGTTGAAATTCAAGGGAACAGGTTACTTCCGCTTTGATTTCTACGGTCAGGAAGAGGCGAATCCCGAGAACAACATGTCCTCGTTCTTCACCATCGACTGGCTTCCCAAGCTGAACGACTTCGTCGACGGCAAGATCAACCTCGAGTTTTCCAGCACCAACGGCAACATCAAGCTTGCGGACCTTTTCCTCAACCTCAACCTTACCGGGAACCTTTCCCTCATGGGTGGGCAGTTCAAGGTTCCCTTCGGCTATGCCAACACCCGTTCCAGCAGCAGCATGTATTTCGCGGACAGGGCCTACATCTCGAGCGTGGGCGACTACAAGAACTACGCGGCACGTGACAACGGCCTCTGCCTCGTTGCCTCCTTCGAGCCCGTCACGGTCGACCTCGCCCTTTTCAACGGCACAGGCAACAACTCCGTCTCCGACAACGACGAGAACAACCAGTTCGCGGCCAGGGCAAGTGTCGAAGCTGCTGAGTGGATAACCTTCGGCGGCGCCTACACCACCATCGGACAGCCCGAGATCGAGGACACAACCGGCACCACCGAGAGCTGGAGCAGCAGCGGTATCGACGTGTTCGCGGTTGTGAACTACCCCATGGGCGAGACCGCGAAGCTCTTCTTCGAGGGCGAGTACGCCATGCTGGGCCGCACCGGTGCTGAAGAAGAGGGCATGGAGATGACGGACGGTTCATGCATGAGCATGGCTGCCGCGGCAGAGTTCGCCGTGGGTGAAGGCTTCGTCAGAGCCGTTCGCCCCGCCGTCAGGTTCGACATGGTCAACCCCTCCACGACCCTTGCAGAGGGTGCCGAAGAGCCCGAGAACAACGTGAACGTAATCGACTTCTGTGTTGCCCTTGACCTCACCAGCAGCAAGAACACGCTCATGCTCGGTGCCCGCAACTACGGCTTCGAGAGCGAGGACATCGACGGCTACACCAACATGTACCTCAACTGGCGGATGAACTTCTAGCCCGCCAAGCGGAAAGAACGGACGAAACTGAAATGAAGACGGCAGCAATACTCTCGACACTGCTTCTGATGCTTGCAGCGGCCTGCGGCGAACAGCCCGAACCCGTTGCCGAAGATGCCGGTGCCGACTCCACCGCAGCCCTCAGCGGCGAGATCAGCGTTGTGGGCTCAACCACCGTTCAGCCCCTGGCCGAGGTTCTGGGTGAGGCGTTCGAAGCCCTCAACCCCGACGTGACGATCATCGTCAGCGGCGGCGGCAGCAGCGTGGGAGTCAAGAGCGCGGGTGACGGCAGTGCCCAGATCGGCATGGCGTCAAGACACATCAAATCCTCCGAGTTCGAGGAATTCCCGGGAATCGTTGTTCACACCATCGCCAATGACGGCATCGCGATCGTCGCCGAGCCCGGCGTGACCGTGGATGCCCTTACCATGGATCAGTGCCGCGACATTTTCTCCGGCGCTGTGACCAACTGGAACCAGGTCGGCGGACCGGACATGCCCATCATCGTGGTGTCCAGGGAAGAGGGTTCCGGCACACGCGGCGCCTTCGAGGAACTGGTTCTCGGCGAGGAAGCCCTCATGGCCGAAAGCGCCATACTCCAGCCCTCCAACGGCGCCGTCAGGACGACCTGCAGCACCACTCCCGGAGCGGTTGCCTACCTTTCCTTCGGGTATCTCGATCCCTCGGTGAAGACCATCTCAGTCGACGGAGCCGAGCCCACCCCCGAGAACGTGGCCAACGGCAGCTATCCGGTTTCCAGGCCCCTCAACATGATCACGAATGGCGAACCTGAAGGCGTAATCGCCGCATGGCTCTCCTTCATCACGAGCGAAGACGGCCAGGCCATCGTAGTGGCCGAAGGCTACCTTCCCATCAACTGAGATGAAAAAGGGGATCGAAGTGTCTCGCGAAGGCTCAGGGATGAAAAACAGGGTTGAGAACACCATGAAAACGGTTCTCATGATCTCGGCCCTCTCATCCGTGGCGATCGTCTTCCTCATCGGGTTCTTCACCCTTAAGGAATCGATACCGGCCTTTCAAGGCATAGGTCCCCTGAACATGCTGACCGAAAAGGTCTGGCGCCCCGGGCAGGAAGCCTACGGCATCCTCGCGATGATCGCAGGTTCAGGTCTGGTGACCCTGGGTTCAGTCCTGATAGGCGTACCCCTGGCGCTGGGGTGCGCCGTCTTTCTGGCCGAAGTGGCGCCAAGGTGGATGGCCGGGATAGTGAGGCCTTCCGTGGAGCTTCTCGCCGGAATACCATCCGTCGTTTACGGGCTTTTCGGCATGGTGGTGCTCGTACCCCTTGTAAGAGGCATCGAGGTGGCCGGAAACACCGGTTTCGGCCTTCTCTCGGCATCAGTGGTCCTTGCGGTGATGATCCTTCCCACGATAGCCAGTGTTGCAGAAAGCTCTCTCAGAAGCGTTCCGAGAAGCTACTACAACGGCTCGCTCGCCCTGGGCGCAACCCGATGGGAGACAATCTGGCGTGTCAACATCCCGGCGGCCCGTTCGGGGATACTGAGCGCAGTGGTGCTCGGGCTGGGCAGGGCACTCGGTGAAACCATTGCGATGATCATGGTGATCGGAAACTCGGTCATCATGCCCAAAGCCCTGACCGGCAACCCTTTGTCGGTCTTTCTCAGCAGGGCCAGAACACTCACCGGCAATATCGCGGTGGAGATCTCGTACGCCACCGGAGTGCATGAGAGCGCTCTCTTCGCCACGGGCGTGGTCCTTTTCATCCTGATAATGATCGTGAATACAAGCGCCAGGGGACTTCTGAAGGCAAGCCTTGAAGGCGGGAGACGCAGATGATGAGGAAACTCGTTCAGAACGCCGCCTTCACGGTTTTCTGGATGGCCGGGCTCGGTGCTGTGCTGATAATGCTTTCCGTGGTGGGATACGTGGTCTTCAAGGGTTTCGCTGACATAACGCCCGAATTCTTCACAACATCGCCGAGGGGCGGTCTTTCGGGCGAGGGCGGCATTCAGTCCACCATTGTCACCACGATCTACCTTGTCTTACTCACTCTCCTGGTGGCCACACCTCTTGGTGTCGGGGCCGGCATCTACCTTGTGGAGTACGCGGACCAGGCAAAGGGAGGATTCATGAAGCGGGTCACCTCCGCGGCGCGGTTTGGCGTGGAAACACTTGCGGGGGTGCCCTCGATAATCTTCGGACTCTTCGGCTACGCGCTGTTCGTCACGGCCCTGAAACTGGGTTTCAGTCTCGCATCCGCCGCTCTTGCCGGCTCGTGCCTGATCATACCCGTGATCATCAGGACAACCGAGGAGGCCCTGAAGGCCGTTCCGGACTCCTACCGGGAAGGATCCCTCGCCCTGGGCGCCTCCCGCTGGGAAACCATCTGGAAGGTGATCCTTCCTTCCGCGTTTCCCGGGATAACCACGGGAATCGTCCTTGGTGCGGGCAGGATAGTCAGCGAGACCGCCATCTTCTTCGTAACCCTCGGCGGAAGCTACCGGACCCCCACCTCACTTCTTGCCAGCGGCCGCTCGATGGCCCTTCATGTCTATTACCTTGCCATGGAGACCAGGGCGTTCGACAAAGCCATGGCCACGGCTGCAGTGCTTGTGGTCCTTGTGATACTGATGAACCTTTCCATCAACATGATCTCCCGGCGCATATCCCGGGATACGAGGTAGCCCATGGAACAGGTCAGACTGACGACCCGTGACTACTCTCTCTTCTACGGCGAGTTCAGGGCGTTGAACGGCATAAGCCTCTCGATCCCGGCCAACCGGATCACGGCGTTCATAGGCCCTTCGGGTTGCGGCAAGAGCACCCTTCTTCGAAGTTTCAACAGGATGAACGAGCTGATACCCGGTGTTCGGACCGAGGGCACGGTCCTGCTGGATGATGGCGACATCTTCAAAGAGGATGTGGTGAACCTCAGGAAGAGGGTGGGCATGGTGTTCCAGCGCCCCAACCCCTTCCCCAAGTCCATTTTCGACAACGTTACCTACGGTCCCAGGGTACACGGCGTGAGAAACCGCTCGAAGCTCGCGGCGATCGCCGAAGAAAGCCTCACCAGGGCGGCATTGTGGGACGAGGTCAAGGACCAGCTCCACAAGTCGGCCATGGCACTGTCCGGCGGGCAGCAGCAGAGGCTCTGCATAGCCCGTGCCATAGCCGTCTCACCGGAGGTCATCCTCATGGATGAGCCTGCGTCTGCACTCGATCCCGTTGCCACGATAAAGATCGAAGAACTGATGAACACCCTCAAGGAGAAGTACACGATAGTCATCGTGACCCACAACATGCAGCAGGCGGCCCGTGTATCGGATTTCACGGCCTTCCTTCTCACCGATGAGAACAGGGCCGGGAACATGGTGGAATTCGGCCCCACCAACAGGATCTTCACTTCCCCCTCGGACCGGAGGACTGAAGACTACATCACCGGCCGGTTCGGATAGAAGGAGATGCCGTAATGGGCAGGGAACAGTATCAGCTTGAGCTTCAGGAACTGAAGAACCAGATGACGTCCGTGGTGGAGCTGGTCAAAAAGAACATAAGGGATTCCATTAGGTTCCTCGGAAACCGTGACATGAAGGGCGCCGGGCTCGTGATCGAATCCGACGAGCAGGTGAATCACAAGTGCTGGGACATCGAGGAGCACTGCATCAGGCTCATTGCGACCCAGCAGCCGGTGGCGGGCGACCTCCGTTTCATTTTCAGCGTCCTTCAGATCACCAACGAGGTGGAGCGCATAGGCGACTACGCCAAGGGCATTGCGAGGATCAGCAGGAAGATAGGCGCTGAACCGCTCATCAAACCCCTCATAGACATACCGAGAATGGGCGACATCGCCGTCGGGATGCTGGAGGATGCGCTCAGGGCGTTTTCCGAAGGCGACAGTGAGGCTGCCCGTGAGATCCCCACCAGGGACATACAGATCGACATCCTGTACAGGCAGGTGCACAGGGAGTTGCTTACCTTCGTCATGGAGCGCCCGACCAACATGGAGCAGTGCATGCTTCTCGACTGGGTTGCCCACAACCTGGAGCGTGTGGGCGACAGGGTTATCAACATCTGCGAGAGAGTGATCTTCACCGGCACCGGGGAAGTCGTTGATTTCAACTGAACCTTCACCTACGCCTCACGCCGCCCTGAAGGCGCCGGGAGCCTTCGAGGAACAATCCCGGACTCCTCCTGTCTGCCGGCCTGCGCCTCACCCCACGCGGGCCGGCTCCCGGAACCCGGACCAAACCCGAAAGGAACGAGCATGAAAAAAGCGGTAGTCAGCCTTCTCGCACTGGCCGCCTTCGCAATGGCCACCGAAGTCACCCTTGCAGGATCAACCACCGTTCAGCCCCTTGCAGAGACGCTTGGCGAAGCGTTCGAATCCTCCCATGCAGGTGTAACCATAACCGTCTCAGGTGGCGGCAGCAGTGTTGGCGTGAAGAGCGCAGCCGAGGGAACCGTCAACATCGGCATGGCCTCCAGGGAGATCAAGACCTCCGAACTCGCCGAGTACCCGGCCATGGTCGTTCACACGATCGCCCGCGATGGCATCGCCATCGTTGTTCACCCGGGGTGCACCGTTGCCGGCCTCAGCATGGAGCAGGTCAGGGGCATCTTCGACGGCTCAATCGACAACTGGTCGCAGGTCGGCGGCTCATCCATGGCCATCACGGTCGTTGCCCGCGAAGAGGGTTCGGGAACGAGGGCCGCGTTCGAGGAAATTGTCATGGGCGACGCCCTCATCACCGACATGGCCATCCTCCAGCCCTCGAACGGCGCGGTCAGGACCACCATCAACACCACCCCCGGAACCGTTGGATTTCTCAGCTTCGGTTACCTTGATTCCAGTGTGAAGGCACTCGCCGTCGGTGGCTCTACCCCCACCACCGCCCATGTGAATGACGGCAGCTACCCCGTCGTGAGACCCCTCAACCTTGTCACCATGGGTCAGCCCTCAGGCGCCGTGGCGCAGTTCATAGACTTCGTTTTCAGCGCCGAAGGCCAGTCCATCGTGGCAGAAGACTACATACCGGTCAGGTAACTCCCCATAGCTGAAGTTCTGTGCGGGGCAGGCGTGAAAAAGTCTGCCCCGCTTGTTTAGTTCCCTTCCAACAAGCATGTATCAATGGAAGGATGGCAGGGTCAGACAACTGCTCGAGCGGCTTCTGGGGACAGTGGCTATCCCGCCAAGGCAATACGAGTGGGACCGGCTCCCCCCCGGAGAAGCAGACGGGCCGTTGACTGTTAACGAAGGGGGAGGATCATGCGAAGGTTTTCTGGTGCGACATTCATGCTTTTGTTGCCGGTTCTTTCCTCGACTCCGGGGTTTGCCCTTTACAGCGGAGAAGTCGTGGCCTGGGGCAGGAACAACTGGACCCAGTGCAACGTACCTGCGCCGAACGGCAACTTCGTCGAAGTTGCGGCGGGCGAGGGTCACAGTCTTGGTCTCAGGGCGGACGGCTCCATCGTGGCCTGGGGGAGGAACGACTTCGGTCAGTGCAACGTGCCGGCACCAAACACGGGCTATGTCGCGGTGGCGGCCGGGATGTACCACAGCATCGGTCTCAGACAGAACGGCGTGATCGTTGCCTGGGGCGACAACACCTACGGTCAGTGCAGTGTGCCATACCCCAACAACGGGTATACGGCAGTGGCTGCGGGCTGGAGCCATACGCTGGGTCTCAGGGCAGACGGCTCCGTCCTGGGCTGGGGAGAAAACTGGTACGGGCAGTGCACGGCTCCCGCACCCAATCAGGGCTTTGTCTCGGTGACTGCGGGGTACGACCACAGTGCGGGGCTCAAAGCCGACGGGACGATCGTTGCCTGGGGAAGGAACGAGTACGGCCAGTGCAACGTCGCCTCACCGAATCTGGGGTACATCGCAGTCGAAGCGGGTGCACAGCACACTCTCGGGCTGCGGGACGACGGTTCGGTTGCGGCCTGGGGCAGGAACGACTCCGGCCAGTGCAACGTCGCCGTGCCCAACGTAGACTTCGTTGACATAGCCGGCGGGAGCTGGCACAGCCTGGGACTGAAGTCATACGGTTCCATCGTGGCCTGGGGCAGCAACAGCTATGGTCAGCGAACGGTACCCTCGCCCAACGAGGGCTTCGTAGAACTGGCCGGGGGAGAGAACCACAGTCTCGGAGTGCGCGAATTCACTGCGGTGGAGAGTGAGACCTTTGCAGGTGTGGACCCCTCCCACCTTGCAATCACCGGGATTTCTCCCAACCCGGTCCGTTCAACGGCAACCATCGCTTTCAGCTCTCCCGGCTTTGCGTCGCTCACGCTCGAGGTATTCGACATCACGGGTCGTCTGGCAGATGCCGAAGAGCTTGGACAATCTCCCGCGGGGGACAACTATATCGTTTGGGACTGCAGGGGATTCGGCAGTTCCGAACCCGCTCCCGGGGTCTACATCGTAACCATCAGTGGAGGGGGTCAGCAGGCATCCGCCAGGATGGTTCTGCTCAGGTAGACCTGGAACTGATGGGGCTGTCCGGAAGGCGCCGATGAATGATGATGTACGAAAACCTTCGTGACCGGTTCATCCGGGCGGGATACCGGCTTTACATCGTCGGGGGTTACGTGAGGGACAGACTGCTCGGGGTTCCGCCCGGCGGCGATACCGATCTCTCCACCGATGCCGTTCCCGAAAAGGTTCGCGCGATTCTTGAGGAAGCCGGGCTGGCTGTTCTGGACATGGGCATCGAATTCGGCACGCTGACGGCCCGTGATACCGAAACCGGAGAGATGTGCGAGGTAACGACGCTCAGAACCGGTGAGAGGTACTTCCCCGGTTCCCGGCACCCCAAGGTGACTTTCGGGAGCGACATCACGGATGACCTTTCCCGAAGGGACTTCACCGTGAACGCCATGGCGCTAGACGAGAACGGTTCCCTCATCGATCCCCTGGGAGGCGGGAGGGACCTGGAGCTCAGACTGCTCCGGACCCCGGGAGACCCCGGCGTTTCCTTCCGTGAGGATCCACTCCGCATCCTCAGGGCATTCCGCTTCATGGCCACACTGGGTTTCTCGATAGAGCTCAGAACTGCGGCGGGCATCCGCGAACACGCCTGCGGTCTTGCTCACGTGGCTGCGGAGAGGAAACTGAAGGAGATGAACCTGCTGCTCCAGGCCCCAGGTGAAAACCTGCCGGACACACTGAACGCGATGCTGGAAAGCGGGGTTCTCCCGGAACTACTGCCCGAACTCTCAGGTCTGGCTTCACTCAGGGGGGCGCCCCAGGGACGTCACCACAACCTTGATGCATGGGAACACACTCTTCTTGCAGTGAGCAATACGCCGCCCGACCCCATCCTCCGCTGGGCCGCCCTCTTTCACGATTCAGGGAAGGCCGGGGCGGCAACAATCGGAAAGGACGGCCAGCCCCATTTCCACGGCCACGAACGGGCGGGTTCCGTTCTGGCCACGAAGGCTGCTGAGTCCATGCGTTTCTCCAGGGTGTGGCGAAGGGCCGTGGAGTTCCTTGTCCTGAACCACATGAGACCCGTGCTCTACAGAAGCGACTGGAGCGACGGCGCAGTACGAAAGCTTGCAGTTGCCGCAGACGGGAACCTTGAAAGGCTGCTTGCCCTGGCCGAGGCCGATATCCGATCAAAGGCTCCTGAAACGGTAATGGAAGGCCTTGAAAGACTTGCTGAACTGAGGGAGAGGCTCGGAAGCGTCCCGGCAGAGAAAAGACTTCTTGCCAAAGGCACGGGCAGGGTTTTACGGGAGGCTCTGGGACTTTCCGGGAAACACCTTGCAGAGGCTGTCGGCAGACTGGAGGAAGCCGTGCTTTCCGGATGGCTTCCGTCCCAGCCCGATCCCGAGCTGTGCGTCAGGTTTCTTTCGTCCGCAGACGGGGGAACAGGAACACCAGGGCCATGATCCCCCATGACAGAAGGATCCGGCCGAGGGAGATCATCGGGGTCCAGGCGCCAAGAGTCGCCACGAGTGCGGTGTCCTCGACTATGGCGTGGCACAGGCTCATGAAACACACCGCTGCCATGACCTGGCGGCGGGGTATGTCACCCTTCGAAGCGGCATTAATAACCAGCCCGCCACCGTAGGAGATCCCAAGCACAAGCCCCACCACGGTGATGGTGGTTGCCTCGGGACCAATGCCGACCAGCCTGAAAGCCGGCCCCAGAAGCTTCTGAAGGAACCTGGTGAAACCCAGCCTCTCGAGAACCGCAAGGGCCAGAAGGACGATGAAGATCACAAGCAGGATCGTTCCCATGGTCTTTGCCAGCCCCAGCAGCCAGTCGGCGACCCCGCCCGAGCTGGGAACGCCGCGCCACAGGATGACCGGCTTTCCGGAAAAGACCCCCACGAATCCCGTGACTTTCAGCAGGATTCCAGCCAGCATGGCAGTACCCACCCTGAGGGGTATTACGAGCAGCGGGCTCACGCCGGAGCGGGCGGCAACGGTGACTTCCACGGGCATGGAGTGCGCCAGAAGAAGCATCATGCCAAGGGAGGTGACCTGTCCCACTGTCAGGTCGAGGCTTCCGGCCATGCCCGCCATCAGGGCCAGACCCCCGTACATGTTCGTGAGCATGCCGGTGATCCAGACAATACCTGTTTCTCCGGGAAGACCCGCGGCTCGCATGACGGGGGCCATCAACCCGCCCAGGGGCCCGAGGACCCCGAGGAGGGAGACGAGACGCACGAGCAGCAGCGCAGGGACCATTACACGGAAAAGAATCCACCCGGTGGAGAGGGTGTTCTTTGCCGTGCCTGCAAGGAATCTCAGCGCTTTTTTCACGGCCGAGATATAATGCGGGTCTATGGAAACGGCACTATCCGACGGAGTGTTCGCAGATGTCCAGGCCTCCGGGGTCCCCGGCAGCGGGGTGCTTCTTGAGGTTGCCTGGGCCCTGGGAGAGGGGCGTGTTCACTGCTTCACGGTGAAACCTCCCCCAGGGGCTTCCGTTCCGGCCATTGTCCGCTCTTTGACGGGCATCACGCCTGGTGAGTCCTCAAGTGGTCTTCAGCTCACCGAAGCGGCTCACCTGCTGAGGGCTGCGCTTGCATCGGGCACTCTCATCGCACACCATGCGCAGTACGAACTGAAGTGGCTGAGGTGGCTCACGGGAATGCCGCTGACCGAATACGTTTGCACCAGGGAACTTGCACGGGAGAGGCTGCCGGGTCTTCGGGCCTTCGGGCTGAGGGCCGTGGCAGGCTATCTGGGCTGGCCGCTTCCGGAACTGAGACGTGCCGGGGAGCACGTGGAAGCGACCAGGTTCGTCTGGTTCCACATGCCGGAGACTCCCGAGCCTTCGAAAAGCAGGGTGAAAAGGGAGGACAGGCTTTCCGCGCCAGATGCACCGGGTGTTTACGAGATGCTTGATTCAAGTGGGGCGGTTCTATACGTCGGAAAGTCGAGAAGCATAAGGAAAAGGCTTGCCTCATGGTTCACTGGCGGCCGCGGCAGAACGGCGGGAGAGCTTTCGGCCCGGGCTCACCATGTGCGCTGGACGGTCTGTTCCTGCCCGTTCACGGCATCCATGCTTGAAGCAAGGCTGATACTCGGGCTGGACCCCCCGTGCAACAGGGCGGGAAGGCCATCCAGAAATAGATGCACGTACCTGTGGGCCGACTGGAGCACACATGATGACCCGCCGCAGAACGGGATCTTCAGGGGACCGTTCCCTTCCGAAGCATCCCTGAACGGGCTTCTTCTGGCCCACCGGCTTCTCGGGGGGGAAGAAGCCGGCGAACACGCCGACCTCCTGCCCGCCCTCAGTGAGGTGTGCCCTGACGGAAACCTCTTCCTCCTTGGTCTCAGGTGCTTCCGCCGCGAAGAACCCGAGGAACCGGCAGATCTGGACAGGCTTCTTGGGGGCGTTGCGCACGGTGCCCTGCTGGCGAGAAGGGGTGCCCTTCTCAGGTTGATCAGGGGTTGTACGGTACACTGGACGGGCGGAGAGCTTCAGGACCCACTTGCATGGCCGGACACGGAGGGTGAACTGAAACTTCTCGGGGCATTGCTTGCCGGGCTGAGGGAACTGGATGCCGAAGGCATGTCACCCGCGGTCGAAATCCCGGGCAAGCGTGACCTTTCATCGGACCAAATCCATGAGCTTCTTAGGTTTGTGTGATCCGGCCGAAACCCCTGTGTGGAAAACACTGTTGAAACATGGTGGACGTATCGAGAAATACGCTCTGAATGGGCATTTATGAGGTAACCGAGACTGTGGACAACTCGGTAAGTTCAACACTTTTCCTGAACATGGGCGTTCCCGAAGACATGTCCGGGAAGTATGGATGATTCAGTCCGACCGGGCCTGTGCAATGAAGACGAGCTCGCCTGCGCCAACCGGTTCGCCCCTGTAGCCGCCGAAGACCTCCCTCACCCTGAAACCCGACAGTGCCAGCAGGTGCTCGGCCTCGAAACGGTACGTCCAGCGCATGGTGAAGGGCTGCACAAACCTTTCCCGGCGGCCGTCGGGGTGCAGGACGTGGTAGATCATCTCGCAGTGGCAGACCTGGGCCGTCCTGTCTATGCAGGGCGTGCGGTAGCGGACGGTGAGTTCACTGCCGTCGGGAAGCCCCGTCGGAGGTTCATCCCCGAACTCGTTCACCCTGCCCCTGTCGGTCAGTATGTCGAGGTCGGGGTCGAAGATGTCGAGCACGAACGTGCCGCCCGGGGCCAGATGGTTTCTGACGCACCCGAGGCATGCAAGCTGCTCTTCGGGGGTCGTCAGGTGCTGGAACGGCCTGAACGGGGTCACTATGAGGCCGAACCTGCAGTCGATCGAGAAATCGGTCATGTCGGCCTGAACGAATCCCGCGCGCTCCTGTATGGAACCGGGGAGGGAGGAAACCTTTTGCCGGGCGACATCGAGCATGTCGGGGCAAAGATCGAGCCCCGTGACCGAAGCTCCCGCCTCCAGCATGGGAACGGTAACCCGTCCGGTGCCGCACCCGATCTCGAGAACGGGGCCTTTTGAGGCGGCAGCCAGTCCGGAGTAGAACTCGATGTCGTCCCTGCCGCCGACGGATTCAACCTGGGCATCGTAGTACCGGGCGAATCCCCTGTAGAAGTCAGCCATCCTTCACTGCCCTTCGGCGAATGAATATACTTGTGTCCGGAATCAATACGGAAGGAAGGTCTTCATGTACAGGTTTCCCGCAGGCGTGTTTTCGGATGTCCGTCTGGAGGAGAGCGTCACGACGGTGATCGTCTTCGTCATGGGCAGGCTGGAGCAGAAAAGGGTGAGGACGGAGAAGACGGCTTTCATCAGGGTGTTCGACGGCATCAGATGGTACTTCTCATCGCTCACCGACACACGGCCCCCGAAGGTGCAGGAGAAACTCGACGACCTGGCGGCAATGGCCGGTGCAGGGGGTATTGCGGGACACCCTGTCCTCGACCGCCTGTCCCGTGCACGTGGCGAAGTGATCTCCGGCCGCCCCGATGGAACTGTAGAGTCGAAGACCGCGGTACTTGAGTCGTATTTCGGCGAACTGAAGGCGTTCCCGCAGATCGCTTCATGGCAGGGTTTCCTGGGGGACGGGTATTCCCGCAAGAGGATCGTCTCGAGCCTTGGCGCGGACATCTCCTTCGACAGGTTCCACTGCGGGATCGGGATTGGTTTCTCCATGGCCGAAGGGGAATCCCGCGCATCCGAGCAGTTCATGAAGACCGGCCTTGTCCCTGCAGACCTTGAGGGATGTCAGGATGGGCTTCGGGAGCGCCTTAAGAAGACGCTCGACTACCTCGGCAATGCGATCGATGTCGTTCCGGGTGAGCACACGGTCGTCCTCTCCCCCCTTGCGGCAGGTGTTTTTGCCCACGAGAGCTTTGGCCACAAGAGTGAGGCGGACTTCATGACCGGAGACGAAACAATGCTTCGGGAGTGGCCGCTGGGCACCACGGTGGGTCCCGGGATCCTCTCAATCTGGGATGACGGAACGGTGCCCGGTACGGGCTTCACACCGTACGATGACGAGGGAACCCCCGGCGGAAGGACTTTCCTCGTCAAGAACGGCGTGCTCTCCGGCAGGCTCCACAGCGCCATCACCGCCGCCGAACTCCGGGAGGGACCCACCGGGAACGCCCGCGCCGTGAACTTCAACTACGAGCCCATTCCCAGGATGACAACGACCTGCATCGAGCCGGGTGACATTTCGAAGAAGGACCTCTTCGGGGGGATAGAGGATGGGGTATTCGTCGAGACCGTTAAGCACGGTTCGGGGATGTCAACCTTCACCATCGCGCCCAACCTTGCCTATAGGATCCGCGGGGGCGAGATAAGCGAACCCCTCAAGGTGTCGGTGATAACCGGGAACGTGATGGAGACCCTGGGCGAGATCGACGGTCTTTCGAGTGAGTGGGAGGTGCTGGGCTTCGTGGGGGGCGGTTGCGGCAAGATGGAGCAGTATCCGCTGCCGGTTGGTTTTGGCGGACCCTTCGTAAGGGTGCGCAGAATGCAGGTGAACTAGATAATGAAACCGGATCTGTGCAGGGTGGAGGAATGAACATGGTGGAATACGCAGGCACGGAGAGCATGGATGACTCCACCGCCGGCATCACCGCGGGCAGAGTGGATTCCGTGAGGAACCGGAGCATACTCAAGACAGGCCTCAGGCTCTACGACGGTGAAACGGTAGGTGTTGCGGGCTGTCTTGGCGACCCTGACATCTCCGATCTGAGGAAAAGGGCAAAGGAGGCCCTGGGGAGCGTTCCCTTCCCCTGGGCGCCGAACAGCGGCCTGATCCGTCACAGGGAAGTGCCGGGCGGAGAGAACGGAAGCGTCCTGACCGAGGCCGAGGCAATCGTATCGGTCCTTTCCGGTGAGTTTCCCGACATCCTCGTTTCCGGGAAGCTTACGTTTGGCAGGTATCACCGGGCCCTTTCCGGAGGGGGTCTTGATCTCAGCTTCGCCCTTCGGGGATACAACCTGTCACTCACCTTCAAGAGAAGGGACAGCAACGCCATAATAGACGGTTTTTTCGCAACCGGGGGCACAAGCATGGACCGCGGCCAGGTCCTCAGTGAGATCCGGCGTGAGTTCATGGCGTTCCTGAACCCCGTCGCGCCACCTGCGTCCGGGATTCACAACGTGGTCTTCGTCGATACCGGAACGGTCCTCTCCCAGACAATCGGTGACCTGCAGGGCCTCAGATTTGCCACAGGTTCTTCGCTTCTTTCGGAAAGGCGCGATCAGAAGGTATTCTCGAGCGGCCTGACCCTTCTCCAGTTCGCCGACGAGAGGGAGGGAACCCCCTTCTTCGACGCCGAGGGCACAGTCACCCCCCCCGAGGGGCTGCCTCTCGTGAGGGAGGGCGTGTTCGTCGCACCATTCACCGACATCAGGACGGCAATGACCTACGACCTTCCCCTGACCGGGGCGGCGACGGCGCAGTACGATGGTGTTCCGTCACTGGGCTTTCCCGATATCAGGGTGAAACCCTCGGACCGCACCCTTCCCGAGCTTCTCGACGGGAAGCCTGCGATCTGCGTCAGCGTTACTGCGGGCGGGGATTTCACACCCACGGGAGGATTCGGGGCACCGGTCCAGCTCGCCTACCTCATGGATGCTTCCGGAAACCCGGTGGGCAGACTTCCGGAGTGCTCAATCTCCTCCACCGTGTGGAAGATGCTGGGTGATGACTTCGTGGGGGTTTCATCCGACCCGTTCTACCCGTCGTCGGACCGGAGGGCCATGGTTATGCGTATGGCGGTGGAGTTCTAGAAGGGCCTGCTACTGAACCGGAGGTCTGATCCCTGAGAGGATGGAACTCCATTCAACCGCAGTCCAAAGGCCTTCCCTGTTTTTCTCGACCGTGATCGGCCTCGGGCTGTCGGCACCCGAGCACTCAACGAAGAGCTTCACCCTTCCCTGGGCGGGGTCTCCGCTGTGGGGGTTGGTGGAAAACCTCATTACAAGCGGGGGCTGCTGTGGTAGGTAGCGATTCTCCGGGCTTGTTCCCAGGATGTAGCTGTTGGGAAGGTACTCCTTCCCTTCGAGCCTCTCCTCGACGAACCTGAGCCGTGATGAGGGAAGGGAGGGGTCGGCGGCGGCGATGCACTTTCTGCCGAGTTCCCTGTCCATCGCCATCAGGGCCAGGGCGATAATGACGGATGCCGCGGCACCCTCGGGGCTCTCCCCCAGCGTCCTGAGCTTTTCGGTAAACTGGCCTGCATCGGTCGGAACCTCGTGGAGTACAACATCGGGCATTTTCTGAGTCTTCCTTTCCTGTGGTCAGCTCCGGAAGCCGTCGAGAAAGCCCGCGAGGTGCTTCATGATGACGGCTGCGCTGAGTTGTTCAGAGATCTTCATCTGATCACGGGGAGCCCGGAGGATACCCTTCCTCCAATGGTCGTGAACATCTTCAAGTGTCGAGGCCAGGGCCATCGGATCGGGCTGGCAGATGTAGGCCCCGCCAAGCGACCTGAGGGTCTGGCTCATGTCGCCCTCGGGAGTTGCAGCGACGATGGGCCTGCCGGTTCTGAGGCAGTCGGCGGCGACAGCCGGGCAAACCCTGTGGCTGTTGATGCCAGCGGGAAGTGACAGAAGAAGCACGTGGCATGAGGCCATGAAGTCCGGCATGAGCCGCCAGGGGAGAATCCCGTTGAAACTGACATTCCTGTGTGACCGTGATCCTTCGGGCATCATGCCCGCATGTTCTACCAGAAGGGCCGTGTCGGGGTTTCTTCTGAAGAACTCGCCGACACCGGAAAGCACCGGGTCAGGCGTGTGGGTTCCATGAAAGCTGTCGACCCACCCTATCCTTAGTGTATCTCCCCTTTCGATCGGGGGAGCGGGTGAAGTCCTGTCGGGATCGAAGGAGTTGTGTGCCACATGGACAGGGGGGCAGAGCCCCGGATACCGTTCCATGAACCATCCCGCCGCTCCCTCGCTTCCCGCAACCAGCGCCGAGGCGGCCTTGACCGTGCGCCTCTCCAGGAAGCCGTGCAGAAGCCTTTGCAAAGTGCTTGTCCAGACCGCGGAGTAATCGCCCAGCCATAGCCCTGCGAAGAACGGGATCATTGGAAGGCCGGTTTTCCGTGAAAGCTCGGCTGCTGCGGTACCCAGTGAGTGGGAGGGCATAACGGGCATGACAAGGTCGGCTTTTTCACGCCGGATGATCTCGAGGCCGGCGCTGACGAGCGCTTTGTGATTGCCGGAAATGGGGTCTGGCGCTCTGATCAGGTCGGAAAGCACTGTGGGAAGGGTGGTCCCGCCCGGGCTTCCCGGACCGCGAAAGACCTTCATCTTTGAAGGCATCTCACGCAGCAGGGTTTCATCGGAGTGAAACGGACCCGCCGGGGGCACGGCCATCACCACAGGCTCCCACCCCGAGGCAGGCAGGTATCTGCATGCGGCGAGGAGCGCGGGAGTTTCCGCAGTTACCGTTGGGGGAAAGCCCGATGTGAGAAGAAGAAGCCTTTTCAACGTGGTTTTCCTGTCCTGTGCCGGTGAACCGGAACAAGTATAAAGGCAGAGGGACCATGGCGCAAACGGGTCTGCAGGGTTCAGAAAATGACTTACACCGGCGCAGCGGCTATAATCCGTCCATGTTCCACGAACCCCGGGGGGCGGTTCATGCGGGTATCCTTTGTCATGCTGGGCCTGAGAGACCATCGCACGGGCGGCTATGATTTCAATGCGAGGGTTGCCGATGCCCTCGAGTCCCGGGGGCACACCGTCGACAGGGTCCATCACTCAACAATCCCGCCCCGTGCAAGGGGCTCGAGGTTTGCAGGTTCCTGGGAGGTGCTGCGCAGGGTTGCAGCCTTCAGACCGGATGTGCTTGTTGTAGCCAGAAGCTACGCCTTCATGGTGCCGCTCAGGATCCTTCTGGGGTTATGGCGGCTTCCCGTGCTCTACCTTGTGCACCATCTGGAGTGGATGGACAACCCCGGGAAACCCTCGCCTTCCCGCAAGGCAATGGTGAAGTGGCTTGTCGGCAGGGGAGACATGATATGGTGCAACAGCAGGGCCACGCTTTCAGGGCTTGCCGAAACGGGCCTTTCGCCGGCGAGGCTCAGGGTCATCCCCCCCGGCTTTTCCCGCTTCGAAGCTGCACGGTCGGACAGGAGGGCGCACTCAGAACCGGTTCTTCTGTGTGTGGGCGCTCTCACGTCCAGAAAGGGCCAGGAGACGATCCTCAAGGCGTGTTCCCTGCTTGGGGGTAGGAACTTTCACCTGGTGCTCGCGGGGTCAGGAGCTGAAGAGCCCGGGTACGCCCGAAGGGTGGCTGACGCAGCAGGGTCTCCCGCACTGGCGGGAAAGGTTTCGATAACCGGGCACCTGGGCAAGGATGAGGTCTACCGTCTAATGGGGGAGGCCGATATTCTCGTGCACGCCGCTCCCTGGGAAGCTTACGGGATCGCTCTTGCAGAAGCCATGTGGGCAGGGCTTCCGGTGATCGCATCCCGGGGGGGTGCCGTGCCCGAGCTCGTAACCCCGGGGGTGCAGGGTTTTCTCTACGATCCCGGAGACGCCCGGGGTCTTTCGGAGAAGATAATTCTGCTTCTTGACAACGGGGAACTGAGAAGAAGAATGGGGGCTGCCGCCCGGTCCAGGGCGGAGGAGCTTTACACATGGGACAGAACATGCGAGGAGTTTGTCAGCCTTGTTGAAGAAACTGCTTGTGGCCAAGTTCGGCGGGACCTGCCTTGCGGACCGGGAGTCGCAAAGGCGGACCGCTGAACTCTGCGGAACGCTTCGTTCACAGTGCGAGGACCTTGTTGTTGTAGTTTCAGCCATGGGACGAAGCGGGGACCCATATTCAACCGACACCCTGCTCGGGCTTCTTGCCGACGGAGCCTCCCCGGCCGAGCGGGACAGGCTGATGGCGTGCGGAGAGATAATAAGCGCCCTTGTCACAGCATCCCTGCTAAGGCAGAGCGGCATCGAAGCCGAAGCCCTCACCGGGTGGGAAGCCGGTATCACGACCGATGACAGGTCCGGTGATGCGATCGTGCTCAGGGTGGACACCACTGGCATGAAAAGGGTGCTCGCCAGGCGAGCCGTAGCCGTTGTGGCAGGTTTTCAGGGCTTTTCGCCTGATGGTTGTGTGACCACTCTGGGCAGGGGCGGCAGCGACACTACGGCGGTCGTTCTGGGCGCCGCGCTCAATGCCGACGAAGTGGTGTTCTTCAAGACGGTTGAGTCGGTGTACACAGCCGATCCGGAAAAGGTGCCCGGAGCGCGCAAACTCGACCGGATCTGCGCCGAAGACCTCAGACAGATGGCGTGGCAGGGCGCGAAGATCGTCAATCCAAGGGCTGCGGAGGCATCGATCGCCTCAGGCATTCCGATCAGTGTCAGGTCGTTCGCCACGGGCGAGGTGGTCACAAGTGTCGAACCCGCACCCCCGGTTTGTGAGGACTACATCGTGGGTGTGGCTTCGGGACCCCCGGTGGCACGGATGACCGTCTCCGGTGGAACCGAACCCTGCCACGTCTTTCATTCCCGGGTTTTCGGGCTTGTCGCCGATGCGGGGGTATCCATGGACATGTTCAGCGTTTTCGGGGGCACCGCCGTGTTCACGGTACCACTCGACGAGAGGGAAAGGGTCGCAGGCATTCTGGAGGGAGAAGGGCTGCGCGTTCTTTCACTTGCACCCTGTGCCAAGGTCTCCATCGTTGGCGCCGGGATGCACGGGCTGAGGGGTGTCATGGCCAGGTTCAGCGCGGCCCTCAGCGAAGCCGGCGTGGAAATGCTGCAGACCGTAGACTCCCATGCAACCATCAGCGCCCTGGTGGCGCTTGGGGAGAGGGACACTGCCCTAAGGGCACTGCACAGGGAGTTCGTAGAAAGATGAACCTTCTCGAGAGCGTTGCGCTTGCGGCGATCCAGGGCCTGACCGAATTCCTTCCCGTTTCCAGCTCGGGGCACCTTGCCCTGGCTTCGGCATTCATGAACGTTCCGGCTGGGAGCATGGCCTTCGAGATCGTTCTCCATCTGGGCACACTTGTGGCCGTTCTTCTGGTTTTCGGGAAAGATCTCCTGTCAATTGCCGGGGGTGTCGTTCACGGACGCAGGGACAGCTTGCGTGCGGCTCTAACGCTTATCGTGGCTTCAGTTCCCGCCGGCATCGTGGGGATATTCCTCTCGGACTGCATCGGGACCGTATTCGGCATGCCCATTGTGGTGGGCTGCCTCATGCTTCTTACGGGAACGGTGCTGTTCCTGACAAGGTTTTCTCCCGGGGGGAAGGGCGACCCAGGCCTGGGCAAGGGTCTGTTCATCGGGCTTTTTCAGGCGCTTGCGGTCCTTCCCGGTGTTTCCAGATCAGGGCTGACCATCTCGGCCGGTCTTTTCAGGGGAGTGGACAGGGCTTCCGCAGCAAGGTTCTCGTTCCTTCTCTCCGTCCCGGCGATCCTTGGCGCCGCTGTTCTGGAACTGCCCGAAGCGGAATGGGATACCCCAATTGGTGTTCTTATTGCGGGCTTCGCCGTTTCCGCGCTTGTGGGGTACGGCGCTTTGAAGGTGTTGCTGCGTTTCGTTGGCGCAGGAGAGCTTCACCGGTTCTGCTGGTACTGCTGGGCCATCGGAGGCTTTGGCGTGGTCTGGTTCGTCCTCAACGGAGGAGCGTAAGAGTTGCTTTTCCTGATGACGCTGCTTTGCGTGTTCTGGCCCGAGGGATGGTACGGAAGCTACCGTGTTGCCGATCAGGAGGGCGCTCTTCTGAGTGTTTCCTCTCTTCCCGACACGGTTCAGGGACGCGAGCAGGCACTTGCCCTGTCCATGCATTTCACGGGGGAGCCGGGTGCACTCGAGGTGATCATGGAGTGCATCAGGTCCGACTCCACTGATTTCCGCGGCTGGACGGCACTGGGAGCGATCCTCACCGAGACCGATCCCGACCGCGCCGAGGCAGCCTTTCAGAAGGCGCTCATCCTGGCGCCTGGTGATGACCCTGTCCTGCTGGAATCAATGGCGTACCTGCACCTTGCATCCTCGGATCCGGAAGAGGCCCACAGGCTTGCCTCAAGTGCCATCTCAGCCGACCCCGGCTTCATTCCCGCCAATCTCACTGCGGCCTGGGCACTCGAGGACCTTGGCCGGCATGAAGATGCCATAAGTACGCTCGAAGCGGCTTTGGTGCTCAATCCGGAGGGATTCCCGCTGATGGAGGAGCTCGCAACGGTGTATGACATCACTGGAAGGCCCGACTCAGCCGTTGCAGTTCTGGAACGGGTGCTCGATGCCCAGCCTGAAAGGGCAAGCGCAAGAAGGCTTCTGGGAAGCGTCCATGAGGGGCAGGGCAGACTGGGGCATGCAGTGAAGGAATTTCGGGCGCTTCTGGCAACTTCTCCCGATGATTACTGGAGCTGGGGCCAGCTCGCCAGGCTCATGGAACGTCTTGGCAGAATACCCGAGGCCAGGGAGTACTACCTCGCGGGGATCGATGCCAATCCATCCTACGCCTGGGCCTACCATCGGCTGGCTTCCCTGGCTGAAGACTCGCTTGAGAAGATCGAATACCTCGAGAGCGCGGTAGCCGCCGACAGCACCTACGGAGTCGCCTGGACGGACCTGGGGCTGGCGTACGAAGACACCGGGGACCTGATGAAAGCCTCACAGGCTTTCAGGAAAAGCCTCGAACTGAACCCGTCGAGCTGGACATGGGGTGAACTTGGCTGGTCGCTGGAATCGCTGGGTCTTTTCGCCGAGGCAGCCGAGGCTTACGAAAGCGGGGTGGCGCTGGACAGCAGCTATTCCTACGGCTGGCAGCGCAGGGGCTCACTTTTCCGGGAGAATGGCGAGGAACTGCTGGCGATGGACTGGTTCACCGAGGCACTTGAGCACCTCGGCGATGAACCCTGGATCCTCGGCGAGATGGGCAACATCTCCGTCAAAGCGGGAAACCTTGCCGCTGCTCTCGATTACTTTGGCAGGGCGGTGTCGGCCGAGCCCGGATACGGTTACGGACTTCTGAACCTGGCCCGGCTTTACAGGCTCACCAGAGATTTCGACAGCTCGCTTCGAAGCATTGACGGATATCTCGATTCACCCTCATCCGAGGCCGAGGTCGGGCTGGTCGAAAAGATATTCATCCTCGAGGACTCCGGGTCTCCTTTGCTGGCCGATTCCATTTCAAGGATCCTTTCCGGGGGCCGGCACTTCACACGCTACGGATGGAACGCGATGGGTATGGGATACCCGGATGACGCGGTCAGGGCTGCCGGCAGGGCCGTTTCTGCAGGAATCGAGAATCCCTGGGACTGGATAGATCTTGGAGGTCTTTTCGAGGGGCTCGGGAAGGACAGGGAAGCCAGGGAATGCTACCTCAACGCTTCGGCCAGCGCCGGAGAAGACATCGAGGTCCACCGGGAGATCGCTGGTTACCTCTACAGGAGCGGCGACTATACAGGTGCCGGTGACAGGCTTGACCTTGCCCTCGAACTTGACTCGACATCACTCGTGCTCTCTGAACTGGGTGAGGCAAGACTTTTCGAGGGCAGGATAGGAGAGGCTGAAGAAGCCCTTCTGGCAGCCCTTTCGCGCGACCCGTCATCGGTGTTCGCGATCTGCTACCTCGGCCTCATCGAAGAGCGCCGTGGCAATCCGGAAGGCGCCACAGAGAGATACCTCGATGCCCTCAGGATAGTACCGGGGTACTCCTATGCCGAAGCGCGAATCCTCTACATTACCGGCGGCGATTACGACAGGACCTGGAACAGTGAACACTACAGCCCCTTCAGCTGGAACCTCTGGACCGACCTCTCCTTTTCCAGCGGCAACCAGGAAGAGTCCTCGTTGAGCGGAGGCGCCTCCGTCGGTATCAACTACATGCGCGGCAGCAGTGTGAAGTTGAGCGGGAGCATGCGTCTCGAGGAAAGGAACGGGGAACGGGAGCGGGAATCGGCCTATGCCTCGCTTACGCACGAGCATTTCTTCAACGAACGGATCTACGCCGGGCTGAGCAGCAGCTGGGACAGACAACCACTGACGGTGAGACCCTGGCAGGTCAGCTCATACCTGGCCGCTGGATGGAAGAGCTGGCCTGCGGAATGGGTATGGCTGGCCCCCGAGATCGGGGTCGGTCTTGTCAATACCCGCTGGTCGGTGGGTGAGGACAGGACCGACAGGGTCACGTCCTTCGCATCCTTCGGCGCATGGATGCGCCGTCCCCGGCACTGGCTTCCCAATCTCTGGCTCGGGGGAAGCGTCTACCTTCCTCCGGGCGATGCCCGTCACACGGTGTCATACGCCAACAGCGAACTCGACTTCGACCTGCCCGGCCCCCTTTCTCTCGTGCTTGGCCTCAACCTCGACTACACACGCACACCAGCCGTCGAAACATGGAAGAAGAGCGACCTCGATTACTACCTCAGGATCAGGCTGGGCAATTGAACGTCGCCATCCTGCGCCGCCATGCCATGATCGTCTTTCCGGCCCTCACTGTTGCATTCGGCGCGCTGGGCCATTTTTTCGGCTCAATCGGCTGGTTTGACTGGGTGTTCAAGGTCTCCCTTTCCGGGACAGTTGGCATCTGGACCAACCACTTCGCGATCCGAATGCTTTTCAAGCCCCATCACAGGACGGTTTTCGGCCGGCAGGGGCTCATTCCCGCAAAAAGGGCCGAACTTGCCACAGCCATCGGTGCGGCTGTGGCTCAGCGGCTTCTCGACACCGACTCCGTGCTTGCCTACATGGAGGAGCACGGGCTGCCAGAAAAGGCGGCCAGGTTCGTCGTAGACGGCGTTGCGGGCCTTGCGGCCAGGCAGGACGTCAGGACCGCCACGGCCGACTACCTTCAGGGTGTTCTCGAGAGGCTTTTGGAACAGCATTCGGGCAGTGTCGTGCTGAGGGTTCAGGAGTACGTGTCGGAGTTCATCGCCGAAAGGACCGCTCCGGGGATGGTGTGGCCTGCGGTAAGGGCTGCCGTGCGAAGGGAATTCGACAACCCGCACACGAGGGAGTTGGTGGCCGGATCGCTGATCACCGTTGCCGACAGAAATGACACCCGGATCGCCGCATTCGTCAACGACGCGCTGGACGATTACATAGGTTCAAAAAAGCTGCCGGAGAGGTTGCTGCTGGGCTTCGGGAAAAGGGTTCTCAGGGTCAACGAGGAAATGATAAGACGCGAGATAAGGAAAAAGGTCGGCTCACCGGGCTTTTTCGATTCCCTGCTTTGTCTCCTCGACGAAAGCGCTCCCGAGATCGAGGCCTGGATCGATTCTCCCGGCATGAGGGACTGGTTTTCGCAAAGACTGGACGAGTACCGGGATAAGGCCGCGGACTGGATCATGAACGAGGGGATGGAACTGGCCGTCCGGAAAGTGCGTGCGTTTCTCTCGTCCGATGCCCTCTGGGACTGGGTCATGTCTCAGATCGATGCCCAGGTCCTGCACCTGGCGGCCATTGCCAGGGAGAGGATCAATTCTCCGGGCTTCAGGAGCACCGCCGCCGGGTTCGCGCGAAAGGTTGCTTCCGGGATCGATGTTCAGGGAATCGTTCAGGCGAAGATAGACCGTCTGGACCTTGAGGAGCTGGAGGGACTGGTACTCGAGGTCTCGGGGGAGAACCTTGCCGCAATAGAACTGTTCGGGGCCCTCCTGGGCTGTCTTGCGGGCTTGATCCTGATCGATGTCAGGTTCCTGCCGCTGCTTCCCGCGATCGTCCTCGCATTTCTGCTGGTGGAGAAAGCCCTGACCCGCCTGTCCCGAAAAGCGGGGGGTGTTTCTCAGGACCGGCCCGAAACGGTCCCGTAGATCGAGATCAGGTTGTCAACCATCCTCTCCATCCGGAAATGTTCGGCCCGTTCCAGACCTTTCATTGAAAGGGATTCACGACTTCTCCCGTGCCCGTCGATCCCGAGGATGGCTTCGGCAAGTGCCTCGTGGTTGCCCGGCTCGAAGAGGATGCCGGCGTCGCCGACAACTTCCGACAGACCGGAAACCCTTGAAGCGAAAACGGGGACCCCCGCCGCCATCGACTCGACCGCTGCGAGACCGAAACCTTCCGCCCTGGAGGACTGGACCGCGTAGTCGCAGGCTTTCAGGATGCCGGGAATGTCGGGACGGTTCCCCGGGAAGCTCACCCTTTGGCCCAGACCCAGCTCTCCGGCAAGGCTTTTCATGCCTTCCATCGTCGGGCCATCACCGGGGAGCAGAAGACGAAAATTCCCGGGAAGAAGCCCCAGTGCGCGAATCACGGTTGCCTGATCCTTTTTCCGCGAGAAAGAGGCCGCCATAACGAGCAGTCTGTCTCCGGGGTCACACCCGGGGATGAGTTCCTGCCTCGACACGGGCCGGGCCATCCTGATGCGCTGAATGTCGACTCCGTTGTGGACGACCACTGCCCTTCCGGCAAGTGAGGGGCACCAGGAGAGGAGTTCCCCGCGAACGCCATCGCTGATGCAGATGATCCTTTTGTAACGCCGGTAGATCAGGGTTTCCAAAGGGCGCAGAAAGGGGAGTCCCCTCCTCCTGTTCGTCGTGCTGTGCTCGGTGTAGACCATCCCCGGGCCTTTTCGGGGACATGCGAGTGCCGTCCAGTACAGCGCGGGGAACAGGTGGACATGCACAATGTCCGGGCCGACGGTCTTCAGGGACCGGCGGATCTCCGGAACCTGCGCGGGGGATGACAGTTCGCGCGCACGGCTCCGCAGGACACGGAAGCCCATGCCTTCGATTTCTTCGAGTATCTCTTCGCCATGTTCCGAAAGCAGCAGTACCGAGACCTGAATACCCCTGTCCCGCATGTGCGGCAGGGAGTCCCTGAGAAGCACCTCCGCCCCGCCCCGGCGCAGGTTGTTTATGACATGCAGAAGCTTCATCCGGTTTTTCCCCCGCGTCTGAAAGGCAGTCCGGCGATCCGCCGGGCAAGCCCCAGCCTTCCGCGGGTTGAGAAGAGCACGGCGGCGAGGTGCGCACACGACCATCCGCATTGACACATACCGTCCGCAGACCTTCTGGAGAGGATCCGGGGGAGGCTGTAGTCATCCTTTCTCAGGTCGCCCAGGGGTTCGGCCATCATGCTCTCGCACGGGTAAACAAGGCCCGTTTCTCCAATGACGGCGATCTTCGATCCTCCCGGGCAGGCGAATCGGCGTCCGGTTCCGCCCAGAACGTCCAGTATGCTCTGCCGTGCCAGGGACTGAACCTCCCTGAAGACAAGGGCTCTGAACCCTGCCCTTCCCCTGTGCCGCAGGGAGTCGGCCAGGGCGGCTGCCTCCCGGAAGTCTTCGATCGGGTCCCCCCGGACCGACTCATCACGAGGTTCGCCATGAACCGGCACTATCGAATGGTCGTCCACGGACATGTTCCGCTCCACGAATTCCATGAGGTCACCTATCTGGTGCCGGTTGTATGCGTTGAGCACCGAGCAGACCTTGAGCCTGAGCCCTGGATGTTCTTTCTGAAGGTCACGCAGATTCCCGTAGGTTTCCAGTGCCTTTTCGAAGTTGCCCGGAACACCCCGGATGGTGTCGTGCACGGCGCCTATGCCGTCGATGGAAAGCTCGACCTGAAGGATGGTTCTCGGGCAGGCCTGCAGTATCTGCAGTGTCCTGTCCCTTATCTGCGCCGGGCGAAGACAGTTGGTGGGTATGTTTATCATCATGGTTCCGGCCCGGGTGCTGAATGCCTCGCAAATGCCTGCTATGTCATCCCTGAGGAAAGGTTCTCCCCCCGACAGGGAGAGAAAGACGCTCCGTTTGCAGGAATCGGCTATCCTCCCGATCTCCTCAAGGGTGAGTTCCTGCTCCTTCGGCTTCGAGTTGAGGTTCCTCCAGTTGAAACAGGTAACACATCTGGCGTCGCATCTGGACGTAACAAAGAAGATCAGGTACGGGGGCGTCGGGGAGGAGAGGCTGCGAAGCGCCATTGAGACGAAACCGTAGGGCCGCCGACTCATCGGAATGCACCGTACCTTTCCGCCCGGTGGGCCAGGACGGCACTGTGCCTGCGACGGGTGAGGATCGTGTGCAGCAGGCCGAGCGTGAATCCCGTGGCTATGAGGAAGTGATGGATCGGGTGGCACAATGGAAGAAGGCAGGCCGCCCGGTCGCGGGGCATGCGAATGAGGGAGTCGAGGAGAATCGCGCATGCGTAGATAAGCAGTGCGGCTACCATGAGTCGCGGCACCGCAACGAGCGCCGGTGCCAGGACCAGCCCTGCAAGCATGGCCAGCACCCCGGGAATCCGGAGGAATATCTCGGGGAGGAGAACCGTGTTCCTGCCTGTTGCGTATCGCGCCTTGAACTGGTGGGGCAGAAAACCATGGAAGAAGCCCCTCCGCCGGTGCCGCACCGTGAAACTCCTGCGAAAGACGGGACGGTAGCCAAGACGAAGGGCTATATAGAAAAATTCCGTGTCATCCACGCGCCAGTCGGCCAGCTCGTTGAAGCCGCCGACCCTTTCCCATACCTCCCGCTTCACCAGGCAGTTGCACAGATAGATCGAGCTGAATCCCGGAGATGCCCCGTCACGGGATCCGTAGAGCAGGCTTCCCTCGCCAAGTGCGGATGTGGTGACGAGGTCGGAGAGTCTTTCATCGAGGCAGTTTCCCATTGGAAGCGTGGGGCCGGTGACTATCGGATCCGGGCCGCCGATGGCTTCCCCGAGGGCCGTGAACCACTCATCCGTTGGCAGGGTATCGTCATCGAGAAAGACGATCCATGGTGCATTGGTGGCCTTCACCCCGAGGTTCCGCCTGATGGAGGCGTGTCTCTCACCTGTCTCGATGCAGCGCATTCCGTGCGGAAGCCCGGGTATGGTGCTCTCCGCCACCAGGATTACTTCACTCCCATTCCGTGACACCCACTGATCGAGAGAGGCCGCGAGAACCCCTGCGTCGTCCGGCCGGGTCACCGGAACCACGAACGCGATGTTCATCGGATGACCGTGAGCCTGCAGCTCCCCTCCATTCCGCCTGTCACCCGGGCGTGGTAGACCCCGGATGGCAGCCCGTGGCAGAAGAATGAGTGCCTTCCCGGAGAGAGTGGACCCGAATGGAGCGATGCCACACGTCTTCCCGCAAGGTCGTGAATGGTTATGGCGCATGAAGCGGCCAAGCGGTTGAAGACGACTATCTCCGGCGCCGCCGCCGGACCCGTTGCACTGATCCCGAAGCCCGGGTGGGGCTCCGGTACTCCCGCCGGGTCGTACCCTATCACGTACAGCTTGTTGGAGCTTGTGCAGGGGACAGCAATGAAAGCCCCGTCCGGCGAGAAGCAGGGCCTTCCTGGAGAGGCGCCGACCGGAATCTGACCCGCGTACTGGAAGTCTGCCGAATCGATGACCTCGATCCTGTTATCTGAGGTGGAAACGGCGAACAGATAGGGAAGCTGAGGAGTTGAAGCGAGCCAGCCAGGTTCGGATCCCGGCAGTTCCAGGCTGCCCGTGACCAGAAGCGAGGATTCATCCACCCTGAGAAGCATTTCCCAACCGGGGTTGGAGAGGTAGATCGAGCCTTCGGTCAGCAGGCAGTCGAAACTGTCCATTCCCGAAACGAACCTCTGAGCGGGGCCCTGGGGAAGTGAAAGAGCCGTCTCGTTCGGGCTCTGGTTGTCTGCGATGTAAAGGGTCTGGCCATCGGGGGACAGGTGGCACCCGCCGGGCTGGTTTCCGACCCATATCGAAGAGACAAGTTCCATGGCCGCGATGTCGATGATGCTCGCGAAACCTCCGTTGTGCGAAAGGTAGGCATACGCGCCACCGGGGGAGAGGGCGAACTCGACCGGTCCCGGCTCGATGGCTTCCTCGCCCAGAAGGGTCATGGTCTGACCGTCCACGAAGAGAAGCCTTCCAAGCTCTCCGTCGGCGACGATGACAGTGTTGCCCGGTGTGCAGGCGACGCACTCGGGCGTTCCGCCGAGCGACAGCACTCCGCTCACGGTCCATGTCTGGGTGCTGATCTTCGTCAGCAAACCGTATCCGACCGCCACGAAGACGTATTCGCCGTCGGGTGAGAAGCTGGCGTCGTTCGGGCTCTGTCCGGTGGACACGGTCGCTATCACGGTATCGGGCCACTGGGCCTGAAGACAGGCCGCGGCGATCGAAAGCAGTACCAGGGTTTTTTTCATCAGCGCCTCAACAGCTCGGTCACGGGTGTGCCGAGGATCCGTCTGAAGAAGAACCATGCCCACGCCGTGGAGACCAGAAGCACGGTTCCCAGCCCCGCTGCCAGGTGGAGCACGGGGAAGACCGCCAGGGACGGCACCGCCATGCGCAGCACGGGAAGCAGCGTGAGAAGCCCATAGCTCACAAGGGCCGAAAGCCCGCAGCCGAGAAGTCCGCCAAGGGCAGTGGTGACGGCGGACATGAGAAAGATCTGAAAAGCGAAGACCTGTGCCAGCCGGTCGCTGGTGGTTCCCAGTGCGACCAGCACGCCCAGGGCGTAAGAGCGGTTCCTGAGGTCAGCAACAAGGGTGTGGACCGCGCTGGCCAGGGCGGCACCGAGTATGGCAACCGCCAGGGCGCCCAGGGCTGCGGTGACTATCCCCACCAGTATCTCGGCCTTCTGGGCTATTCCGCGGTGGGTCTCGGCGCTGAGCCCCAGAGATTCCGCCCTGCGGACGATCTCGGGAACCTCTTCGGCAGTTGTCGCGGTCACCATCAGGGCGCTGTAGCTGTGGGGTCTGTCCGGAAGGTACATCTGATTAACCTCTTCGACGAAACCGATCGGAACCGCCAGTGCGAAGAGGGCCATGTTCCTGCTTGTTCCCACGATCTGGGCGTTGATCGTCACCGGTCTTGCCTGAAGGCTTGTGAGCGAACTGGCACCCAGGGTGATCTGGCACTCGAGGCCCACCACACCCTGCTGCGTGAGCCCCATCAGACCATTCGGATCCGCGAATCCGGCGTTGTATAGAAGAAGCAGGTTTTCGGAGAGAATTATGGGAAGCCGTGTCCGGGAGCTGTCCGCCAGTGTGTAGTCCCACCCGAACCTTTCCAGAAGGCTGTCGGGGACGAAGGCTTCGGTCACTCCCTCCAGGGTTATGTCCGTGTAGTAGTTCCTCCCGCCGAGAAGCCCCCGGAGGTAGGCGGGTACACGTGCGTAGACCTGTCTGTCGATCCGGGCCACCTGGGGCATTTTCTCAAGTGAGTCCAGAAGGGCGTCGGTGATCTCCACTCCGCCCCGTTCGGTCTGGAAGGAACCCGCTGATATGACCTGGGGCGTGACCCTGACCTGCTCTTCCGGAAGGTCGCTTGAAAGGAACCGGTCGAGGATGCGGCCGACCCCGAGCCCAATGGAAATGAAGAACACGAGAAGCAGGGAAGCAACGAGAAGCATTGCCTGGCTGAAAAGGTAATCCCTCCAGTGACCCTTGTTCCAGAGGTGCATGGCCCTACGCATGGATGCCCTCATCGTGAAGCACCCCCTCTCTGAGGTCAAGCACCTGATCGGCCCTCTCCAGAACGCTTTTTGTGTGAACCACGGCAACGAGGGCGAACCCCTTCTCCCTTCGCATCGCGTCGAGAAGATCGAAGAGGATGTCTTCGCTTGCCTCGTCGAGGCTTGCCGTGGGCTCGTCCGCAAGGAGAACCCGTGGCTTGCCCGCCAGGGCTCTGGCCGCTGCCACCCTTTGTCTCTCCCCCCTGGAGAGGAAACGGCTCGATGTGGCATCCATGCGGACCCCGAGCCGGTCCAGCAGATCGACCGCCTCCCTCTCGACGGGTTCCATGTCCCTTCCGGAGAAAACCGCGGGGAGAAGAACGTTTTCGAGTGCCGTCAGGTTGGGCAGAAGATGGAAGTCCTGGAATATGAATCCCATCTGTTCGCGGCGAAGAGCCGCAAGGGCTTCACCCTCGAGGGTCGAGGTATCCGTTCCGGAGATGCTCAGGCTTCCCTGAAAATCGCGGTCGAGGGTGCCCAGTATCCCGAGGAGGGTGCTTTTGCCAGAACCGCTCCTGCCCGTGATCGCAACGAATTCGCCATCGCCGACGCTAATGGAAAGACCCCGCAGAACGGGCATGTCGCCGAACGACCTGCAAATCCCCTGGGCCCTGATGACGGAGCTCAAAGCAGGTCTCCGGCCAGACCGGAAAGAAGAATGAAAGCGCTGTCCGGGGTTATGGCTGTGTCGGTCAGGGTGAGTTCGGCCGAGGTCATGGCGCCGTCTTCCCGGGCAAGCCTGGCCTCCAGCGAGATCGGGCCGGTCGAAGGCCAGGACACCGAGAGGGTGAGCGCCGAGGGACGCACCACCCGGGCCACCGCGGTGTAATCATCCCACCAGGGAACGTACCTCTCCACCGGAAGCAGCGAAACGAAGGTGAACAGGTTGCCCGGAAGCATGAGGGTGGCGTGATGCGATGCGGGAAGCGCCTGCAGCAGGGCTTCATCCGACGCCAGAGACCCCATTTCGTCCATTCGGAGCCATGCGTCCATCGTCACATTTGCCGCAGGTCCGATGTATACGGCCGTCCATCCCTTTCTTGAGGAAACCGAAGCCCTGACAAGGCCGCTGTCGTCCGAAAGATCCGCTCTGTCCTCACCTTCGGTCACCGTGAGGTTGAGGGTCGTCGAAACCAGTGAGGCCGCGTTCTGACGCGAGACCCTGCGGGTGAGGAAGAGGAACTGGGGCGAGACCGATGTTATGTCCACCCCCATTAGGGTCACGCCGACGGGACCCCGGGTGAGAAGCGATTCTGCGATGACAAGGTTCCTGTCCAGAGACATTATCTCGTTCAGCAGCAGCGGCGACATTCCCCTTTCCAGATGCACGTGGAAAAGGCACGTGCCCGGTACCATTGCCAGCTCGTTCCTGACTCCGCCGCCACACCCGGCAGTCAGTACCGTCAGGCAGGCAAGGGCAAGAAACAGCGGCGCAAAGGGAACCATTCCATTGCGGATCGTTGACATTTTACCTCCAAGGCGTATCTTCACCACCCGGTAGAGTATGTTGGAAGAGACGCTTCGTCAACTTGCAGCCGGAAAGCCGGGCAAAGCTTGACGGATTGTGTTTTTCTGTTGTATGTTCGTGTCCCTGTGCTGGCGTAGCTCAATTGGCAGAGCAGCTGATTTGTAATCAGCAGGTTGCGGGTTCAATTCCCATCGCCAGCTCCAGGCAGAAACACGCTTTGGGTGGCGTTTTTTCATAGACGGTGGCGAGGTTCCCGAGCGGCCAAAGGGGGCAGACTGTAAATCTGTTGGCGGACGCCTACGGTGGTTCGAATCCACCCCTCGCCACCACGGTTTTTTGTTTTTCTGAGCGGGAGTAGCTCAGTTGGCAGAGCATCAGCCTTCCAAGCTGAGGGTCGCGGGTTCAAACCCCGTCTCCCGCTCCAGCAAGTTTTCGCAAGGTCGAGAGGCCCACGTAGCTCAGTCGGTAGAGCGCGTCCTTGGTAAGGACGAGGTCAGCAGTTCAATCCTGCTCGTGGGCTCCAGACCGTGAGTTGATGAAAAGGGCGGACCATCCGGGTCAACCGGGAAACCCACTGATGAGAGGGAGCCAGACACATGGCCAAGGAGAAGTTTGAGAGGACCAAGCCCCACGTGAACGTGGGTACGATCGGTCACATTGATCACGGCAAGACCACCCTCACCGCTGCCATCACCAAGTGCCTTGCCACCCAGAACAAGAACACCAGGTTCGTCACCTTCGACCAGATCGACAACGCGCCTGAAGAGAAGGCCCGCGGCATAACCATCGCCACCTCCCACCAGGAGTACGAGACCAATAACCGGCACTACGCCCATGTCGACTGCCCCGGTCATGCGGACTACATCAAGAACATGATCACCGGCGCAGCCCAGATGGACGGCGCCATCCTGGTCATCGGCGCCAACGACGGCGTGATGGCCCAGACCCGTGAGCACGTCCTCCTGGCCCGCCAGGTGAACGTTCCCAAGATGGTGGTCTTCCTTAACAAGTGCGACATGGTCGATGACGAGGAACTGATCGACCTCGTCGAGATGGAAGTCCAGGAACTGATGGCCAAGTACAACTTCGAAGAGGACAGCCCCATAATCAGGGGAAGCGCCCTCAAGGCCCTCAACTCCTCCGGCCTGCCCACCGACCCCGACGCCGAATGCGTCTACAACCTCATGGCCGCCGTTGACGCCTGGATCCCCACACCCGAACGCGACACCGACAAGCCCTTCCTCATGCCGGTGGAAGACGTGTTCTCGATCCCCGGCCGCGGCACCGTTGGCACTGGCCGTATCGAAAGGGGAGCCATCCACACCAACGACAAGGTGGAGATCGTGGGCATGCGTGAGACCCGCAACTCCGTCTGCACGGGTGTGGAGATGTTCCGCAAGCTTCTCGACGAGGGCCAGGCCGGCGACAACGTTGGTCTGCTCCTTCGCGGCATCGCAAAGGAAGACCTCGAGCGCGGCATGGTCATCTGCAAACCGGGCAGCATCACCCCCCACACCCGCTTCGACGCCGAGGTGCTGGTTCTCAGCGCGAAGGACGGCGGACGGCACAAGCCCTTCAAGAATGGCTACAGGCCGCAGTTCTACTTCCGCACCACTGATGTCACCGGTGCGATCGAGCTTCCCGAGGGCGTTGAAATGGTCATGCCCGGCGACAACACCAACATGACGGTCGAACTCATCACGAATATCGCCATGGAAGAGGGTCTCCGGTTCGCCATCCGCGAAGGTGGCCGTACCGTCGGCGCCGGAGTGGTCACAAAGATACTGAAGTAGGTAAAAGGTGCGAGTTATAATCAACCTGGCCTGTTCCGAGTGCAAGCGTCGCAACTACAGCACCACGAAGAACAAGAGAACTCATCCGGACAGGATTGAGCTGAACAAGTATTGCCGGTTCTGCCAGAAGCACACCAAGCACAGGGAAGGCAAATAGGACCGGGCGGGGATTGAAGGGAACGCAGGGCAGTAGCACAATTGGCAGTGCACCGGACTCCAAATCCGGGGGTTGAGGGTTCAAGTCCTTCCTGCCCTGCCAGATTCCCTTACGGAACTAAAACGGGACGGAGTACGGAAAGATGGCGGCAAAAGCGGCCGACGGCGGAAAACTTGGCTTCCTGTCCAGATGGGCAAGGCTTGCAGTTGAATTCCTGGCCGAAGTCAAGGCGGAACTGACAAAGGTCGCCTGGCCCACCAAGGATGAGACGATCGCCTCCACCTGGGTAATCCTGGCGGCAGTTGCCGTGGTATCGGTCTGGATATTCCTGACCGACACCGTGTCCTCGCAGACGATGGCCTTCCTCATAAGGTCGTTCAACTGATGGTCGCCGCTTCACCGGCGGTCCCGGAAGGAACCGTCGCACCGGATGGCGCGAATTCCGCTCTCAAATGGTACGTGGTGCACTCCTACTCCGGGTACGAACTCAGGGTCAGGAAATTTCTGGAGGGTCCCCTCTCAAGGAAGTTTCCAGAACGGGTCGGGAAGGTCGTGATACCAACCGAGGAGATCACGAACCGGCGGAACGGGAAGGACGTCACCAGGGAGAAGAAGCTCTACCCCGGATACGTTTTCGTTCAGCTCGAGCTCGATGACGAAATGATCCTCGACATCAGGGGAATGGTGAACGTCAGTGGTTTTCCCCCGATGAACAAGGGCCGGCCCACCCCCCTGTCCGAAACCGACATGAAAAGGATACTGGGTCAGTCCGACGGCAGCACGGAGGAGAAGAAGGTCGTCAGGATCTCGTTCAAGGTGGGCCAGACCGTCAGGGTGGTGGAAGGCCCGTTCAGAAACTTCACCGGCGTCGTGGAATCGCTGAACCCTGAAAGGGGAAAAGTCAGGGTCATCTTCACCATCTTCGGCCGAAAGGCTCCGGTGGAGATCGATCATTCCCAGGTAAGACTGGTCTAGGCAAGACCGCCCGGACCTTTACAAAGGGGCCGAACAACCCCGCAATCGATCCGTGACCGTTCCATCAAGGGGAGGAACGGAGCGGATGAAAGGAGTTCCCATGGCCAAGAAGATCTTGGGCATGGTAAAGCTTCAGCTCTCTGCAGGACAGGCTACACCCGCCCCCCCGGTGGGTCCCGCCCTCGGCCAGTACGGAATCAATCTGGCCGGATTCTGCAAGGAGTTCAATGCCCGTACCCAGGGGCAGGAAGGCCTGATCATCCCCGCGGTGGTCACGGTCTACAAGGACAGAAGCTTTACCTTTGAGCTCAAGTCACCTCCCGCGGCGATCCTTCTGAAAAGGGCTGCCGGCCTGGCGAAGGGGTCGGCGGAATCCAACCGCACCAAGGTTGGCACCGTCACCACCGCACAGTGCCGCGAGATCGCCCGCACCAAGATGAAGGACCTCAACGCGGCATCCGAGGACGCCGCCGTAGAGATGATCCGTGGCACGGCCCGCAGCATGGGCCTGGAGGTGGTGGATGGCTAAGGTCAGCAGAAGGTTTGCCAAGGCCAGGGAGGCGGTCGACCGCCAGAGGATCTACTCGCTCGACGAGACCATCACCCTGGTGAAGGGCGCCGCCACAGCGAAGTTCGACGAGACCGTTGAGGTCGCGGTGAACCTGGGCGTGAATCCGAAGCACTCGGATCAGGTCGTCCGCGGAACCTGCATCCTTCCACACGGCACCGGAAGAACGGTCCGTGTACTGGTCTTCGCCAGGGGCGAGAAGGCCGAAGAGGCCCGGGAAGCCGGCGCAGATTCCATTGGCGACGACGAGACAGTGGAGAGGATCAAGGGCGGCTGGATGGATTTCGATGTCGTCATCGCAACACCGGACATGATGAAGGTCCTGGGCGCGGTGGCCAGGATCCTCGGTCCCCGGGGTCTCATGCCCAACCCCAAGACCGGAACCGTGACAATGGACGTGTCACAGGCGGTCAGGGAGGCGAAAGCCGGGAAGATCAACTTCAGGGTTGACAAGACCGGCGTGCTTCATGTTCCTGTGGGCAAGGCCAGCTTCGAGGAGCCGGCCCTCAGGGAGAACATTGTGGCCTTCATGGAGAAGGTGATGCAGCTCAAACCCGCAACCGCCAAGGGCAAGTACATCATCAGCATGTCGGTCTCATCCACCATGGGTCCCGGAGTTCGGGTTGATACCGCCGACCTCCGGCTGGTTCTCAAGTGAGGAGGGTGGAATGAGCATCACAAGACAGCGCAAGGAGACAACGGTCGCGTCCCTCACCGAGGAACTTGGGTCCAACGGTGCATTCGTTCTTGCGGATTTCACAGGGATCACCGTTGCCGACATGACCGAGTTGAGGAAGACCATGCGTGAGCGCGGGGTCAGCTTCACCGTAGTGAAGAACACACTGCTCGACATAGTGCTGAAGGGCGTTGAACTCACCGGTGAGGAGGACGTCTTCCAGTACCTTCAGGGCCCCACCGCCCTGGCGTCGAGCCGTGATGAAGTGCTTCCGGCAAAGGTTCTCAAGGAGTTTGCCGCAACCCACGAAGGTCGGCCCGTCATAAAGGGCGGCTTCGTTGCCGGAAGAAGTTACAACGCCGCGCAGGTGGCGAGTCTGGCAGACATGCCCGGGCGGGACGAGCTCCTGGCCAGGGTCATGGGTTCAGCCACGGCTCCCATCCGGGGTTTTGTCACCGTCACCGGCGGTGTTGTGAGGAAGCTTCTTTACGCGCTCAACGCCGTGAAGGAAAGCAAAGAAAGCTGAGTCGATACCATTAACGCGACCCAAGGGTCCGATTGCCTAAAACGGAGGAAGAACCATGAGTGACGACAAGAAGGCCGCCATCATCGAGGCCATTTCCAATATGACCGTTCTCGAGCTCGCCGAGCTTGTCAAGGAAATGGAAGCCAAGTTCGGCGTTTCCGCAGCCGCCCCCGCAGTTGCGGTTGCCGCCGCCGGACCCGCCGCCGCCGCGGAAGTCGAAGAGCAGACCGAGTTCGACGTGATCCTCGAGAGCTTCGGCTCGAAGAAGATCGCCGTCATCAAGGTCGTCAGGGAGCTCACGAACCTGGGCCTGAAGGAAGCCAAGGACCTCGTGGACGGAGCCCCCTCCAAGCTCAAGGAAGCCGCGGAGAAGGCCGAAGCCGAAGAGATGAAGAAGCAGCTTGAGGAAGCCGGCGCAACTGTCATACTCAAGTAGCAAGTGTTTCTGGGCCGTGCGGAAGGGACGGGATCTGATCCCGTCCCTTCAATCCCCGTTTCCGGGCGTTTCGTGTTTCCTTTCAGTTGTGAGGAGCGGCAGTGAATAAGGATAGACCTGTCAGGAACTATTCGCGGGTTACCCCTGCCCTTGAAGTACCCGACCTGCTGAAGGTACAGCGGGATTCCTTCGAGAATTTTCTACAGGCTGATGTACCCTCGGATGAAAGACTTCCACAAGGTTTACACAAGATATTTCTCGACACATTCCCCATTGAAAGCGCAAGCAAGGAGTTTTCACTCGAATATGTAAGCTTCGAGGTCTCCCCCCCGAAGCACACCGTGAAGGAAGCCCTTGAGAGGGGCGTCACCTACTGCGCCAACCTCAATGCCGTGATGCGCCTGGTCACCCGCGACCCCGAGTCGAAGAGTTTCAAGATGGGTGTCGATCAGAAGGTCTTCCTGGGCAGTCTGCCCATTATGACCGACAGCGGCTCCTTCATTATCAACGGCGCTGAAAGGGTCATCGTAAGCCAGCTTCACAGGAGCCCCGGTGTTTTCTTCGAGGAGAAGGTCCAGCAGAGGAACCGCAGGGTTCACAGTGCCAGGGTCATTCCCCACAGGGGTTCGTGGCTCGAGATAAACCTCGACCCCAACGATCAGATTTTCGCCATCATAGACAGGCGCAACAAACGGATACCGGTCACCATGCTTCTCCGGGCACTGGGTCTCTCCACCGACACACAGATTCTTGCCGCGTTCTATCCCGTGGTGGAGAAGGACCTTGAAGCAATGCTGAAACGGCAGTCGAGAAGCAGCGACTTCATTCACAGGACGTTCGCCGAGGACATCGCCGACCCGGCGACCGGCGAAGTGCTCGTTCGCTGTGACGAACCTGTCGAAACCGTTGAGAAGCTGGAGAACCTTGTTTCAAGGGGCATAACCAAAGCCCGTTTCCTCGAGTCCCGTTCCGAGAGGGACAACTTTGACGGGATCCGCAAAACACTGGCCAAAGAGGAATCCAGCCTTGGCGCCGGTGTCGACAAGAACGAAGATTCCGCAACGATGTGGATATACGAAGCCCTTCGCGGCACTGAAGCCCCCTCCCTCGACCACGCGAGAAGCTATCTCAGAAGCATGTTCTTCGACAGCAAGCGCTACAGCCTGAGCGAGGTGGGGCGATACAAGCTGAACGAGAGGTTGAACATCAACACCTCCATGGACCGTCTCACCCTTGTGGTGGAAGACCTGGTGGCGATCGTGGACAACCTCATAATGCTTCGTGAGGGCACCAACACAGCCGACGACATCGATCATCTGGGCAACCGGAGGGTCAAGACCGTGGGCGAGCTCCTCAGTCAGGAGTTCAGCAAGGGCCTCAGCCGCATGGCCCGCACCATCCGTGACAAGATGGGCCACCAGGACAAGGACAAGCTCCGCCCGCAGGACCTTGTCAACTCCAGAACGCTGTCGAGCGTCATCAACACGTTCTTCGGCTCGAGCCAGCTCTCCCAGTTCATGGAACAGACCAACCCCCTGGCCGAACTCACCCACAAGAGACGCACGAGCGCTCTCGGCGAAGGCGGTCTGACTCGCGAGAGGGCGGGCTTCGATGTTCGTGACGTGCATCACACCCATTACGGCAGGGTCTGCCCGGTTGAGACCCCCGAAGGCCCGAACATCGGGCTCATAACGACCCTTTCGGTCTACGCCTCCATCAACCGTTTCGGATTCCTCGAAACACCCTACCGGCGCGTCATCAAGGGCAAGATCACTGACGAGGTCGTATACCTCTCCGCAGACCGGGAAGACCGCACCACGATCGCCGAGGCCGATTCACAGGTCGATGAACGTGGCTACCTGACAGGTCCCCTCGTCAGGGCCCGAAAGGCCGGAAACTTTCCCATGGTGCGTCCGGACGACATCGAGTACATCGATGTGAGCCCCATGCAGCTCGTGGGTCTTTCCGCAGCCCTGATCCCGTTCCTCGAGCATGACGACGCCAACAGGGCACTGATGGGTTCCAACATGCAGAGGCAGGCAGTGCCCCTTCTCTACACCCAGCCCCCGGTCGTGGGAACCGGCATGGAAGCGGTTGCCGCCCGTGACAGCGGTGCACTGGTCACCGCACGGAGGGGTGGAGTGGTGGTCGAGGTCGACTCCCGGAAGATCGTCGTCAGAGCCGACGGCGACGAGTACGATTTCGACAGGGACGATGTATACGACCTCAAGAAGTTCCAGAGAAGCAACCAGGACACGTGCATCAACCAGAAACCCATCGTCAGCCCGGGTCAGAGGGTCGGGGAGGGCACCATCCTCGCTGACGGCATGGCCACCAGCGACGGCAGGCTCGCGCTCGGCGTGAACGCCATTGTCGCGTTCACCCCCTGGAACGGCTACAACTACGAAGACGCCGTGGTGATGAGCGAGCGCCTGGTGAAGAACGACCTTTTCACAAGCGTTCACATCGAGGAGTACGAGGTCAACTTCCGCGAGACGAAACTCGGTCCCGAAGAGCTCCTTCGCGACATCCCCAACGTGGGCGAGGACCGCAAGCGCAACCTCGACGAAAACGGAATAATCAGGGTCGGCGCCAGGGTGAGGTCGGATGACATCCTCGTCGGCAAGGTGAGCCCCAAGGGTGAGCAGGACCTTTCACCCGCTGAAAGGCTCATCCGGGCCATCTTCGGCCAGAAGGCCGGCGATGTGAAGGACACTTCCCTCAGGGCTCCCAACGGCATGGACGGCATCGTGGTGGACGTGAAGGTCTACTCCCGCCGGGACGACACCGAGAGGGGCCGCAGGGTTCTCGAGGAACGCATAGACGCCCTCAGGGAACAGAAGCTGAACAGGGAACAGCGGCTCTGCAAGGAGCGCGATGACATGCTCTGCGAGGTTCTTGCGGGCCAGAAAGCGGTGAACCTCATCGACTCCGTGACCGGCGAGCAGTACGTACCCTCCGGCCGGAAGCTCACAACCGCATCTTTGCGCAAGGTCAACTTCACCGACATCGACTACGGCCGGCAGCTCTGCGAAGACCTCAAGGCCGACGACAGGGCCAGGAGGATCCTTCGAAGCACCAACAGGGAACTCGACAAGATCCAGCAGGAGTTCCTGCAGGCCGAGAACAGGATCAGCGTCGGAGACGAGCTGAAACCCGGCGTGATTAAACTTGTGAAGGTCTACGTGGCCAAAAGACGCAAGCTCAGGGTGGGCGACAAGGTCGCCGGCCGGCACGGCAACAAGGGCATCGTGAGCATCATCGTCCCCGAGGAGGACATGCCCTATCTGCCCGACGGCACTCCGGTCGACATCTGTCTCAACCCGCTGGGCGTTCCCTCGCGAATGAACGTTGGCCAGATCATGGAGACGAACCTTGGCTGGGCGGCCAAGACGCTGGGCTTCGACGTGGTGACACCGGTGTTCGACTCGGCGCACAACAGAGTGATCGAGGAAACACTGGAAGAGGCCGGCCTTCCCCGTGACGGCAAGACGGTCCTCTACGACGGCCGGACCGGCGAACCCATGAACGAGAAGGTTACCGTGGGCCTCATGTACGTGATGAAGCTCGCCCATCAGGTGGAAGACAAGATCCATGCCAGGTCAACGGGTCCGTATGCCATGGTCACCCAGCAACCCCTGGGCGGCAAGGCGCAGAACGGCGGCCAGAGGCTCGGTGAGATGGAGGTCTGGGCCCTCGAGGCCTACGGGGCGGCCCACTGCCTGCAGGAGATGCTCACGATCAAGTCCGACGACGTAGAGGGAAGGAACCGGGCCTACAGCAGCATCGTCCAGGGAAAGGCCATTCCCCCCTCCAGCACACCCGAGGCCTTCAGCGTTCTTCTGAACGAGATGAGAAGCCTGGCTTTGGATGTGGAACTGGTTACCGAGGAGGAGAACTAGAATGCACAGCAATCCCTCTCCAAGAGATGTGAATGCTTTCCCCACCGATTTCAGGGGAATCCGCATAAGCCTCGCCTCTCCGGACACCATCAGGAACTGGTCCCACGGCGAGGTCACCAAGGCTGAAACAATCAACTACAGAAGCTACAAGCCCGAGCCGGACGGTCTTTTCTGCGAGCGCATCTTCGGGCCTGAAAAGGACTGGGAGTGTGCCTGCGGAAGGTACAAGAGGATCCGCTACCGAGGCGTGAAGTGTGACCGTTGCGGCGTGGAAGTGACCATGTCGAAGGTGCGGCGCAGCCGCATGGGTCATATCGATCTCGCGGTTCCCGTGTGCCACATCTGGTACTACAAGAACCGCCAGATCTCGAAGCTTCTGGACATAACCAACATCGATCTGGAACGGGTTCTCTACTACGAGTCCTACATAGTAGTGGCCAGCGACCATCCCCAGCTCAGGCCGGGCACCGTCCTGGGCGACGAAGAGTACTACGCCGCCAAGGAAACCTACGGGAAGGACACCTTCAAGGTGGGCATGGGCGCCGAGGCCATAGCCAACCTTCTGGCCGCGCTCGATCTGGAGGAGCTGGCAGCGATGCTCCGCACCTCCATCGCCAACGAAACCACCCTTTCCAGGCGGCAGAAGAACGTGAAACGGCTGAAGGAAGTGGTGGCCTTCACCAATTCCCGTGCCGAGAACCGCCCGGAGTGGATGATCCTGCGAATACTTCCCGTTCTTCCTCCGGGTCTTCGTCCCCTTGTTCCCCTCGACGGAGGCCGTTTCGCCAGCAGCGACCTGAACGACCTCTACCGCAGGGTAATCAACAGGAACAACCGCCTCAAGAGGCTTCTCGACCTCCAGGCGCCCGACGTGATCCTTCGCAACGAGAAGCGGATGCTTCAGGAAGCCGTCGACGCTGTGCTGGACAACTCCAGCCGCCGCAAGCCCGTGAAGGGTGCGGGGATGCGCCCGCTCCGAAGCCTCTCCGACCTTCTCAAGGGGAAGCGGGGCAGGTTCCGCCAGAACCTGCTGGGCAAGAGGGTGGACTACTCGGGCCGAAGCGTCATCGTGGTCGGTCCCGAACTCAAGCTTCATCAGTGCGGGCTTCCGAAAACCATGGCCCTCGAGCTCTTCAAACCCTTCGTCGTGGCCAGGTGGGAGAAGAAGTACGGCTGCGGCGTGAAGATGGCCCAGAAGAAGGTCGAAGAGCGCCCGGAAGAAGTCTGGGCCATACTCGAGAAGGTCATCAGGAATCACCCGGTCCTGATCAACAGGGCGCCCACGCTGCACAGGCTGGGAATCCAGGCATTCGAGCCCGTGCTTGTCGAAGGCCTCGCAATAAGGCTGCATCCGCTTTCCTGCGCCGCCTTCAACGCCGACTTCGACGGCGACCAGATGGCGGTTCACGTTCCCCTGTCCGCCGAGGCCCAGGTCGAGGCAAGAATGCTCATGCTGGGAAGCAGGAACATCCTCAAACCCGCCAGCGGCGAACCGGTGGTCACGCCCAGCCATGACATGGTCATCGGAGTGTACTACCTGACCAAGCCAATGGTTGGGGCCAGGGGCGAAGGGATGATCTTCTCGAGCAGGGAAGAGGTCATAGGGGCCCTCGACGCAGGCAAGGTTGACTATCACGCCAAGATCAAGATCAGGGGCGTGAACAGGATCGCCGAAACGGGTAACGACGGCGAGATGAGAAAGCCCACGTACTGGAAGGACTACACGACTCCCGGCCAGGTGGTCTTCAACGGAATAGTACCCGAGGGCATGGGTTACATAATGGCCAACGGCCAGATCCCGCACGAAAAGGTCTTCGGCAAGAAGGGCCTTTCAGCGATGGTATCGAGATGCCATCACAACGAGGGCGCAGTTGCGTGTGCGGTGTTCCTCGACAACCTCAAGAGCCTCGGTTTTCACTACAGCACCATCAGCGGCCTTACCGTGGGCATGCGGGACATGATCATCCCCGACATGAAGGCCGAGATCGTCAGCGAAGGCCGGAATCTCGTGGCCGAAGTCGAGGAGAGAGCCGGGAAGGGCGAACTCACCGAGGCGGAACGCTACAACAGGATCATAGACATCTGGAGCAAGGCCACCGAAGACGTGAAGAAATCCATGATGGATGTCCTCGAGAGGGACAAGCACGGTTTCAACCCCATCTTCATGATGGCCCACTCCGGCGCCAGGGGCAGCGTAGACCAGGTCAGACAGCTGGCGGGCATGAGAGGTCTCATGTCGAAGCCCAAGAAGAAGCTTTCAGGAGAGCTCGGGGAAACCATCGAAACCCCCATCCTCAGCTCCCTGAAGGAAGGTCTCTCCGTCATCGAGTATTCCATCAGCACGCACGGGTCCCGCAAGGGTCTCGCGGATACGGCCCTCAAGACCGCCGATGCCGGCTACCTCACCAGACGCCTTGTGGATGTCTGCCAGGACGTGGTGATAACCATCGAGGACTGCGGCACGATCAGGGGCAGGAACATCAGCGCCCTGAAAGAGGGCGAGGAGGTGCTTGAACCCCTCCGTGACAGGATCGTCGGCAGGGTCACCGCCGAGGACGTATTCGATCCCATCGGTGACGAGATCATCCTCGAAGCGGGACGCGAGATCACCGCCGAGCATGCAGCCAGGATCGAGGAGAAGGGAATTGAAACAGTAAGGATCCGCAGCGTTCTCACGTGTGAGGCCGAACACGGCCTCTGCGCCAAGTGCTACGGATGGGACCTCAGCCGGAACCGCATGGTGACCAGGGGAGAAGCGGTGGGAGTCATCGCCGCCCAGTCCATCGGCGAACCCGGCACCCAGCTCACCCTTCGCACGTTCCACACCGGTGGTGTCGCAGGCCGCGAGGCAAAGGAAACTGAAGTCAGGGCCAGGCGCGCGGGCAAGGTCAGTTTCCGGAACATCCACATCGTGGAGGGCTCGGACGAATCCGGCAAGGTCAACCGCATAGCCACCAGGAACGGTCAGATCGTCATTCTTGACGAAAGCGGAGATTCTGTGTCCACCTACGACATCGTGCCGGGCTCGCTGCTCAACGTGACCGAAGACCAGCAGGTGGAACGCGACGACCTCATCTGCAAGAGCGACCCGTTCATCATCCCCATCGTGAGCGAGCACAACGGGTCGGTCCACTACGTCGACATCGAGGAAGAGATCACCCTCAGGGAGGAGATCGACAGCGAACAGCGCAGACAGATGGTGATCGTGGAGGACCGCAGCCGCACTCTTCACCCGCACCTCTTCATCCTTCCCGAACACATCGTCGTCCTCAGTGGAAGACCCCAGCGCAGGGACAGGGAACTGCGCACCATGCACGACCTTCTGAAAGAGGCCGATTCCTCGTCGGGACGAATCGTTTTCACCTACCGCGACCTCGGCTCGGTCAGGAACACCTCCCTCCTCGAGGATTTCGTGGCCACCCGTGACGGGAAGGTCTCTCACGTCGGCGTTGACTGCAGAAGGGTCCACACGGGCAGCTACGCCGCCTTCGTCGATGCCGTGAACCTGATGGAACCCCTTGGCAAGAAGAGCGGCGGCGAACTCTGGAAGAACCTCAGAACAGCCATGGACAGCCTTTCAGAGGCACCCTCCCGGAACAACGACGAGATCGAGGCCCAGTTCATCGGGGCCCTGCTCGAGTTCAGCAAAAAGGTTCCCATCGTTCTCTCCATCGCCGATCTCAACAGGGGCCATACGGGCACCCGGAAACTCGTGTCGATGCTCTGCGAGTCGATCGATCAGGGCAGGATACTCTTCGTCGCAAGTTTCTCACGCAGGGGTCTGCGCAGCCACACGGTGGCCCGCGGCCGTCAGCGCACCCAGGACCAGGACCCGGTGGAGGAGTTCATCAAGGACAACGTCCTCGGTGTCTACCCCATCCCCAGCGGTGCCCACCTGCGCGTGGAGGACGGCGCTCTCATCAAGATGGGCGTGCACCTCGCCAGGATAGAGAGAAGGCTCGGCCAGCAGAGAGACATCACCGGCGGCCTTCCCCGTGTGGAGGAGCTCGTCGAGGCGAGATGCCCCCTGGATGCGGCGGCCATTGCGGAGATAAGCGGCATGATCGGTCTCAGTTCGATCAAGGCAGCCATGCGCACGGTCACCATACGGGGCGACCAGGGCCAGGAATCATCCCTCAAGATACAGGCATCCAAGCACATAAGGGTGCGTGAGGCGGATCATGTCGAGGCCGGCGACAAGCTCACCGAAGGTCCGCTCGACCCCCACGACATCCTCCGGGTCAGGGGAACCGAGGCGGTCGAGGAATACCTTCTCAACGAGATACAGGAAGTCTACAGGCTTCAGGGAGTGAAGATCAACGACAAGCACGTGGGCATCGTCGTACGCCAGATGCTGTCGAAGGCCAAGATCGAGGACCCGGGCGACACCAGGTTCCTCGAAGGCTCACAGGTGGACAGGCTCGAGCTCAACCGCCACAACATGGAAGTGATGAGGCAGGGCAAGAGGCCTGCAACGAGCGATGTGCTGCTGCTGGGGATCACCAAGGCTTCCCTGGCGACGGACAGTTTCCTTTCAGCGGCGTCATTCCAGGAGACCAACACCGTTCTCGCCGATGCCGCCGTTCAGGCCAAGGTCGATCCTCTCCAGGGCCTTAAGGAAAACGTCATCGTCGGTCACCTCATCCCCGCGGGAACGGGTCTGCCACTGTACAGGAACGTGAGGCTCTTCCTGCCCGACGGCGGCGCCCTGCCGGAGCCGGTCAGGCTTGAGCCTGAAGAAGATACGCTTGACAATTTCCATTTCGATGCGTAAACTTGCTGTTCCGCAAATGAAGGAACAGACGCTGTAAGGTTCTGAAAGGAGAGAATTTGCCCACGATCAACCAACTGGTGCGGTCAGGGAGAAGCAAGCAGAAGGCCAACACAAAGGCCCCGGCGCTTACCTCCTGCCCTCAGAAAAAGGGCATCTGCACCCGTGTGTATACATCCACGCCCAAAAAGCCCAACTCCGCCCTCAGAAAAGTGGCCAGGGTCAGGCTTCGCAACGGCTATGAAGTAACAGCCTACATTCCCGGCGAGGGGCACAACCTCAACGAGCACTCGGTTGTTCTCGTCCGCGGGGGCAGGGTCAAGGACCTTCCCGGCGTGCGCTATCACATCATCCGCGGTGTCGAGGACGCCAGCGGCGTGAACGGCCGCAAGCAGAGCAGGTCCAAGTACGGGACGAAGAAGGAAGCGTAGGCGTCATGAGAAGAAACAGACCGAAAAGGCGTGAGATACTTCCGGACAGGAAGTACGGGAACCTGGTGATAGCCAAGTTCATAAACAACATCATGCACCAGGGCAAACGCTCAGTCGCCGAGGGCGTGGTTTACGACGCTTTCGACATGATATCGGAAAAAACGGGGCAGGACCCCGTGGCCGTCTTCAACAAGGCCATGAACAACGTCCGCCCGACCCTGAAGGTGAAATCCAGAAGGGTCGGCGGTTCGACCTACCAGGTTCCCGTCGAGGTGAAGCAGAGCGAGCGCGACGCCCTGGCCATGCGCTGGATCATCAGCTACTCCAGGGGCCGCAAGGGGCGCAGCATGGCTCAAAGGCTTGCCCAGGAGTTCATCGAGGCCTCCCAGGGCGAGGGCAACAGCGTCAAGAAGCGGGAAGACACCCACAAGATGGCCGAAGCCAACAAGGCTTTCGCCCACTACCGCTGGTAAGTACGATCGGGGGGCACCTGACCGGTGTCCCCCGGATTCCCTCCCGCATCACGGCGCCGCCAAACCGGTGTCACGTGTCCTTAGAACATGGACCTTGAAAACTCCGTCGGCAGGGTCTTCCTCCCAAGCCAGGATTCCGTGTTCGTCCACCCTGAAGTTCCATTCTCCCGGCCGGGGGAATTCGTACATGCGGACGATCTCGCCCGTTTCAATACTGTGAACGTTGAACTGCGGGAAAACACCCTGACCGGTCTGCACCCACAGCATCCCCGCCCTGCAACCGATTCCCAGAATCGCATCCCTGTCAGGCAGAGCCTCCCACCCTGAAATACCCTCAGCGCCCATGGAAAGGAGCTGGGCTGTCATCAGCCGCTCTTCGCGTTCGATCTCCGAGGATGACTTCCGGACCGGGCTGATCTGCAGTACCGTGAAAGTCTCGCAGCGCCCCCCATCCCATCTGAATATCTCGTACTCGTCGGTGGAAGTCTCGGTGAGATAGCATCGGCCAGAATCGTCCGAAGCTGTGTGAACGGCGTTCATGGCCCTTTCAAGGGTGGCCACGTTCGAAGGGTCCACCCGGATCGTGTCGCTGAAAAGCACCGCCACGGGTTCCGGTCCATCAACCGTGTAAAGGCCGGCCTCCCTGAAACAGCCAAACCCGTCCCTCAGAGTCACCACCCCTGTTCTCACGGCGGTAAACGTACCGTGCCCGGCATGCCTGATCTGCGTGGGAGACGATCTTGGCCAGTGGTTCACCTCATGAAGGAACGCGTGGGTCCTGTCGAAGACAAGGTATCCCTGGCTGGGTTGATCCCTGACAAGTATCTGGTCTTCGACGCTCTCTATGGACATCGGGTTGCCCATCTCCTCCGGTCCGTCGCCGCAGCCCCCGAAAGTCTCAATGTATGCACCCTCCGGTGTGAACGCATGAACCACGCATGCTGCCTGATCCAGCACGAGTATCTCTCCTGACGGCCCGAAGCAGGCATCCGCCGGGTAGGCGATGAAAAGGGTGTCGGGCATTGATGTTGTGCTCTGAATCTCCAGGACTCCCACTTCAATGGAGTCTGAACGGCCATGATCGCAACAGCACGAGAAAAGCGTCAGCATCGCTGCCAAGACAGGCAGACGGCTGCTCATCGAACACATGTCCATGGAACCCTCCTTCTGTATTCCGGGCATTCAAAAATAGTACTAATAGATATAAGGTCAATGCAGCGACCCCGAACAGAATCGTGTTGACCTTCCCGATCCGGCAGGGTATTCTCACAAAACTTTCCGGTCTGCTCCGAAACAATGGGTCTTCCGCCTGCGGTTGGGCTGCCCAGCGACACCCGATGACGGGCTGGAAGATCTGAACCATCAGGGAGGGGATGATCGATGACCTCCGGGAAAGCCTTCACCTGCAGCCAGTGCGGGGCCCCCGAACTGGAACGGTCGGGGGAGGGGAAACTTCAGTGCCCCTTCTGCGGCAGCCTTTACAGCTACTCGGTCCGCAGCCCGACCGTGGTGATAAGAAAGGGCGCGAACGTGATCATCGGCAGAAAAGCCAGAGTCACGATCAAAGGCGGAGTGGAGATTCAGGAGGGCGCACGGGTTCAGGTGGACGGAGAGATAACCCTTCTGGAAAGGGCGCCCGAAGAGGTCATCAACGCTGCCAGGCTGAAGCTTCGCAAGAACCAGGGCCTGCTCCCCTGATCACTCCCTGATCGGCCTGAGGGTGAACCCGATGATGGCAGCCACGAAGCAGAGCGCTGCGGCTGTGTAATAGGCAGCGGTGTAGCCGCCTGTAGAGTCCAGTATCCTTCCCGCCATCATGGGACCGATCTGCCCCCCCACGCCCCATGCTGTGAAAAGCACGCCGTAGTTCAACCCCATGTTCTTCGTCCCGTAGAAATCACCCACTGCCGACGGGTAGACGGAGAGCATCGCGCCGTAGGCAAAGGTTACGACCATGGCGCCGAAGAGTATCGACGCGAAGCTGCCGAAGCTTGCGAAGAAAAGAAGAACGGTGCCCTGTGCGAGGTAGAGGATCATCATGGTCTTCGCCCGGCCCAGTCTGTCCGATATGGTTCCCGCTATCGGACGGCCGAGGGCGTTGCTTATGGCCATGAAGGCCACGAGAAGAAAGCCGAAGTTCCGGCCGGTCTGAACGCTGGCGATCGTGGAAAGGTGGCCGATGATCATCAGGCCTGCAAGTGCTCCGGCCACGAACATGACCCAGAGCTGGTAGAACTGCCTGGTGCGTATCATCTGCTTCCAGTCGTACTCACGGCCCGAGACCCTGGCCTGCGTTCCGGCGGTCTGCACCTGTTTCCCGGGATTTTTCAGGGTCTGGGCAAGTCCAACCACCACCAGGAAGAAACCTGCTCCGAGGATGCGGAAGGAGCTGAAGACCGTGTAGTTCTGGATCAGGAAGTTCGTGAGGGGAGCGATGTAGATGGTCGCTGCGCCGAACCCTCCGACGACCATTCCCGAGATCAGCCCCTTTCGCTCCGGCGGGAACCATTTGATGGCCACAGGGGTGGTGGCCGAGTAACCGAGGCCGATGCCCGACCCCGCCATGACACCGAAGCAAAGCACAAGGCCCGGAACGGTCTGGAAGAAGCTTGCGAGGATCATGCCTCCCCCGACCAGTATGCCCGCAAGCGTCACGACCACCCTGGGCCCGTACTTGTCCTGCAGGCGGCCTCCGAAGATCATCATGACGGCGAACATGGCAACGGCCATCGTGTAGGGCAGCGATGCCTGGGTGCTGCTCCACCCCAGCGATTCGCGCAGGTTGGCAGCGAAAATGCTCCAGGCGTAGAGAACGCCGAAGGAAAGGTTGATGCCCATCCCGGCCAGGACGATGGTCCATGCCCTTGTGTTCCTGTTCATGTGCGGAAGACCCCCCGGTTGAGTTTAGCCCGGATTATAGCCTGAACGCCTGATCTTTACAAAACCCGGCCCATGCGCTTCTCCGCCCTGATGCCGGAAGCGGCTGCCATTGCCGACGAGAAGGCCCACTGGATGTTGTAACCCCCTGTGTCGCCGTCAACGTCGAGGACCTCACCAGTGAAGTAGAGGCCCCGGGTGATCCTGGATTCCATGGTCAGCCGGTTGACCTCATCCCGGGACACTCCTCCCGCAGTGGCCATGGCAACGCTGAAACCGCCCTTTTCTGCGACCGTGACCGGGAACGCCGTTATGTACTCCAGTATCTTCATCCGGTCGGCCTTTCCGATCTCTCCGCCCTTCCGGGAGGAAGCGATCCCCGAGTTTTCGAGAACGGTGTCTGCGAGCCGTTCCGGAATGCCCAGACCTTTCAGGATGGTTCTGACCGCCTTCTTTCCACCGCTCTGAAGGGCGCCGATCAGGCGGTTCTCAACGTCGCCCGCAGCCATTTCCGTAAGTGCGAGAGAAAGCCTGTCGCCATCGTTGATGTGCCGGCTGAGGTTCAGAATTCCCGGTCCCGAGAGCCCCGCGCCGGTGAAAAGGACGTCACCCCTGGCTGAAATCGTTCCGCCGTCGGCCTTTTTCAGAAGAATTGACGGGTTTTTCAGGGAAATGCCGGCCAAGCCCGAGGGAAAGGGCTCCTTCGCCGTGATGTGGGTAAGGGAAGGTGTGATATTGGTCAACGTGTGGCCCAGCGAAGCAGCCAGGGCAAAGCCGTCGCCGGTGGAACCGGTTTCGGGGTGGGAGCACCCGCCCGTTGCAATCACGAGGAAGTCGGACCTGATGACCGACCCGCGGGTCGTGACTGCGAAACCGCCTTCGTCATGGGAAACCGCTGAAACGGGTGAGCCGTACAGCATCTGAACGCCTTTTTCAGCACACGACCCCTGCAGAAGGGCGAGGATCTCCGACGCCCTCATCCCCGCCGGGAAGAGCTTGCCGTCCTCGCGGGCGAACGTCCTTACTCCGCCGTTCTCGAGGAATGCGCAAAGGTCGCTGTTGGTGAAGGCCATAAGGGCCGGCTTCACGAAGTTCGAGGCGCCGCCGTAATGCCCTGTGAAATCGATGATCGGCCCCGTCCGGCTGAAGTTGCACTGCCCCGACCCCGAAAGCAGGAGCTTTCTGCCGGGGCTTCCGTTCTTTTCCAGCAGGAGGACCTCATCACTGTCCGCGCAGGCATTCAGGGCGCAGAACAAACCCGAGGGACCCGCCCCGATGACGATTGTTCCATATCTGGTCAGCATGCAAGGCTTTACAGCCTCCATACCTCCTCGCCGGTCTGGACCAGTCCCATGCCGTTCTCCTCCAGGGCCGTGCGCATCCACTCCAGTGATTTGTCGAAATTGTCCATGAGGACCGCATTTCCGTTGTCGGAGCTGACGAGAAGCATCCTGCCGTTCCGGGCGTAGGTTCCCCTGGAGACGGTAATGGTGCCGAAGGGAAGGCTGACAGGCTTTCCCCTTATCAGGAGCTTGAGAAGGATGCCCAACTGGGTGTAGAGGGGCGCCATCCGGCCAAGGTCGTGGAAGACGAACCTTCTGTCGGTCAGGACGCACCGGCTGTCAACCGGGAACTTGATCTTCCCGCCCTGCAGCGTGTAGCGGCGCCTGTCGGCAAAAACCCTCTCGTCGGGGTCGGGGGTGAACTTCGGCATGATCCTCCTTCTTCAGAACATCCGTCTTATCGTGAAGCCCAGGGAGAGGTCGTTCGTGGCTGCGCCGTTCAACTGTCCCCGGGGGCCGATGCCGGTGCTGTTCCCAAGGCAGAAGACGAACTGGTGACCCCACGTGGTGCGCCTGACCCCGAAAGAGAACGAGTCTTCCGGGAGGATCAGCGGGTCATCTTCATCCCGTTCCACCACCGGGAAGTATTCGCCGATCAGTGCGGTGTTTTCCCCGAGTCCGAGGGAAAGGCCGAAGCCGGGGCCGTGTCTTTCGGTCCTGCCGTCGTAGGCGTAGTTCACCGTGGGGATCACCCGCCCGTCAGCGAATGGTGCCGAGAATGCTCCCAGCAGCGTGAGCCCGCCCTCCCTGTCCTGGTTGGCTGCCGGCTTCACCGAGGAATACCCCAGCGAGAAGGATGCCTCGAAGCTGTCTACAAATGTGCTCCAGTGACCACCCAGGGTGTACTCCTTCCACGATCGCACGTGGCCGGCCCTGATCTCCAGGCCGCCAACCGGGAACCAGCCCAGCTCGGCGGCCACGTTGGCTCCGTTGTCCATTCCGAAGAAAGTCTCGATCGGTTCGTCCTTCAGTGCTGCACCGTAGAACCTGTGGTTCAGCCTGAGCTCAATGCTTCCCTCCTCAGTTGCCGGCGCGGGGGTCTCGATGTTGAACATTCCCGGGCCGTATGCGGCGAGGGGGAAAGTGATGGCAAGGAGCATCGCGGCAACTTTCATTTGAACCTCCTAAAGGAGTTCGAGTGAAACGGCACGAACGAACTGGTGGGCGCTGGTGAAATCATCGCCGCCGCTCGGGCCGTAGGCCAGAAGGATTGTGAAGGTTTCCCCCTGGGTGAGAACGGCGTCGTACTGGTCACCGGAAGACATGGGAACCGAGAAGTCGATCTCGGTCATGTTGCCGTTCTCGCCGGAGTCGATGAGGGTGACATCGCTGGTTCCCCCCAGCACTGAATCCGCCTCGTGGGTCGTGGCACCAGTTCCGAAGTCGTCACGGATGTAGCCCGTTCCGTTCTCGAAGTAGCCGATCACAAAATTCGCGTCCTTCATCATGACCGAGGGGTCGAACCCCACCGCCACCCATCCCGTAGTCGGGGCGGAGAGCTTCACATGAAGCGTCGCCCCGTCATTTTCCACCCGCCACTGGAACACGATGTCGTCAGTGGTGTAGCTGTACCATCCCTCGGCCTCGGATGGACCGGCAGGGTCGCCGCAGCTTCCCAAGAGAAGCAGGGCTGCGAGAACAAGTGCTTTTTTCATTCCGCCTCCTTTCCCGTCAATCGTTTTCCTTACTTGACAGTTGTATTATCATGCTTGCAGGTCAAAAAGAAAGGAAGGCTGACAATGGGCAAACTGTTGATCATCATGGCCGTCCTGACGGGCACCACTTTCGCGTGGCAGGAGATCGAGGTCTCGGGGTTCCTCCTCAGGTGGGAGACCCAGGCGGGAGACAACCTCGCCGTTGAGCTTACCGGTCCCACGACGGGATGGGTGGCGGTGGGGTTCGACCCCTCGGTGATGATGCTGGACGCCAACATCATCATCGGCTACTTTTCCGGCGGCAACACCTTCATCAGGGACGACTTCGGCTGGCAGACCACATCCCACAGGGCCGACACCCTTCTTGGTGGAACCGATGACGTCGTGATCGACGGAGGTTCCGAGTCCGGCGGGGAAACCCAGATCAGGTTCACCATCCCGCTCGACTCCGGCGACCAGTACGACAAGCCCCTTGTTCCGGGCAACACCTACCCGATAATCCTTGCCAGGGGACCCAACGGCGCCGATGACTTCTCGACCGCGCACGAGTTCATAACCACGGCCAACATTGAAATCCTTTCCTTCTCCCTCCAGGGGACCACCTGGGGCAGGGCGAAGATTGGTCTTGACTGAGGGCATGACCGGCCCCGTGCGGATCCTCGCCTTTGCGGGCAGCGCCAGAGAGGGATCGTACAATCGCTCGCTGATCGGGCAGGCGGCGGCATTCGCACGCGAGGCCGGAGCTTCCGTGAATCTCGTCGATCTTGATGAGTTCCCCATGCCGATCATGAACCAGGACCTCGAGAAAGCGAACGGCATTCCCGTGAACGCCCTTGAGTTCAAGAGGCTTCTTCAGGAAAGCGACGGCTTTCTCATAGCATCACCCGAGTACAACGGCTTCGTTACACCGCTTCTCAAAAACTGCCTGGACTGGGCTTCCCGTTCGGAAACACCCGCCGAGAAGCCCCTCTCGGCGTTCAGGGGCAAAACGGCGGCCATCCTGTCCGCCTCACCCGGCAGTCTCGGGGGGCTTCGCGGTCTTTCCGCACTCAGGACCCTTCTCACGAATCTTGGCGTGATGGTGCTTCCGGGACAGCATGCGGTTTCAGGCGCGGACATGGCATTCGATGACGAAGGCAGGCTGACCGACCCCGGGAACGTCAAATCCGTTGGCAGGGTCGTCCGGGAACTCGTCAGGATCGCTTCCGCGCTGAAAGCCCGAGTTCCCTGATGCTTGCTCAACCACTTCCGCCAGCGCTTCCGCCGGAAGGTGCCGAATCATCCGGTCTGCTTGAGACCGTTGCCCTCCGGACGGTTCTCCGCTCCCCCGAGTGGGCGCACATCAAGGAGTACTGGAACCTCCTGAACCGCGTCACGGGCGACGGTGGCCGGTTCCAGCCCGCGGGAGACCTGGACATGGCAAAGGCCGACAGCATCATATCTGATGTGCGAAGGTGCGTTTCAGCGCTCAATCCGGACGGCGGGACCGGGGGCATGTGGAGCGCGCTGAACATGGCTGGTCTTCTTGTCGAAACCCGGGCAATGCGGCTCAGCCGCATCAATCCCGCCTTCCTGACAAGGATGATGCCCTCCTGGTCGACCACTCTTGGTGAAGACCTTCTCTACAGTTTCGATTCGAGGCTCAGGGAGCTCTCGAGGCTCAGGAGCGGGGGGGAACTCACCGAAGAGGTCTTTCTGTCGGCGTCTGATACGCTGGGCATGCAGTTCGAGACGTGGGCGCTGCTGCAGCTGGCCAATGACCGCTACGGCTTCGGTCCCCCCGGTATCCAGGAAAGGCTTCTGGAGGTCGAGCTCCTCTACGAAGCAGTCGCGGAAGAGTTCGGGGAGGACAGGGTGACCGCGTTCAGGGAGATGCGCCCATACCTCGAGCCCATTCTCGAAGACCTTCTCGAGGAGCTTCACTGAACTGTTTCTGGTTCGCCTTCGAGGTCACTCCACGCTGCAACCTCTCATGCGGCTACTGCTACAATTACTGGCGCGGTTCCGGGAACCAGGTTCCCGGGGAGCTTGCACTCCCCCGGATACTGGAACTGTTTGAAAGCCTTCGAACCGATGCCCCCGGATCAGGAGTGACGCTTACGGGAGGCGAACCCCTGCTCAGGCCGGATCTTCCCGGGATAGCCGCCGCAGCTTCCGAACAGGGCTTCACGGTTGCCGTGGCCACCAACGGAACCCTTCTGACACCATCCATTGCGCGCGAACTTCGGGATTCGGGAGTCAGGCACTTCGACATCGGGATTGAAAGCGCCATCGCCGGGGTTTCTGAGGGGATTGCCGGCGCCTGCGCCACCGGCGCCAGTGTCACCCTCTCACTGTGCCTTACCTCGAGGAACGCCGGCTCAGCAGCGGATGTGGTCAGGCTCGCCGCCGCACTGGGTGCGGATGCCGTATGTCTTAACAGGTTCGTTCCATCGGGAAAAACGACCGATGCCGGATATCTGCCCACTCCTGCGGAACTGGAGAGCGCCCTCCGGGATGCGGGAGGGATGGGCATGATGCTCTCGCTGCCCGTCTACGCGGGGATCCCACTGGAACCCTGTTTGTTCCCCAATGTCGGGGAATCCGGTATAGTCAACACTGCGTGTCACTGTGGGGAGGGCAAGTGGGCCATAGGTCCCGATGGCTGGCTGAGAACCTGTGAGCAGAGCCCTGTCCTTCTCGGAAGCCTCCTTGCCGAAAGGTTTTCCACACTGAGGGAGTTGGCCGCAGTGAGAGAGTTCCGCAGCAAAACGACTTCCGGTGGCTGCCGCAGCTGCCCTGATCTGCAGGGGTGCGGCGGGGGGTGCAGGTTCCTTGCCGGATCGGAGCGCGGTTGAACTACTTCGCGTACGGATCGAACATGTCCCTGGCAAGGCTATCCGCAAGGATACCGTCGGTGCGGCGGATCGGTGTCGGCTCCCTCGCCGGATACACGCTGGTGTTTCACAAGGCCGGTGAGAAGGACGGCTCGGCCAAGTGCGACGCATTCTTCACGGGCGACCCGTCCCACGAGGTGCTGGGTGTGGTTTACGGGATAGATCCCGACGAGAAGCACAGGCTGGACATCATCGAGGGCGTGGGGTACGGCTACGAGAACCGCTTCGTCACGGTCAGGCTCGGTGACGGCAGCCTTCTCCGGGCATGGGTGTACTGCGCCACCTCGATCGACACGGCTCTCCTGCCTTTCGACTGGTACAGGGAGCATGTGGTGAGGGGAGCCATCGAAAACGGTCTGCCCGACCGGTACGTCGCCATGATCAGGGCCGTTCAGGTCATGACCGATCCCGACCGGGAGCGTTCCGCGCGCGAGCTTTCCATCTACGGCTGAACTTGACAAACCGGCCCCCTGTTGTAAGGTTGCCTCCCTGTAACCCCCAATACCAGGAGACAGGTTCCGCCCATGAGCAGCCCGAGCGCACTGCGCAACATAGGCATCTTCGCCCACATCGACGCGGGCAAGACCACGGTCACGGAGAGGATTCTCTTCTACACCGGCCGCACCCATCGAATGGGGGACGTTGACCACGGCACCACCGTGATGGACTGGATGCCGCAGGAGCGCGAACGGGGCATTACCATTGTTTCCGCCGCCACCACGTGCATCTGGAAGAACACCACGATAAACATCATCGACACACCCGGCCATGTGGATTTCACGGCCGAGGTCGAGCGTTCGCTCAGGGTCCTGGACGGGGGGGTGGCCGTTTTCTGCGCTGTCGGGGGGGTTGAACCCCAGACCGAGACTGTCTGGCGGCAGGCGCTGAAGTACGGGGTCCCGACGATCGCCTTCGTGAACAAGATGGACCGCCAGGGAGCCGATTTCCCCAGGGTGCTCCAGATGATGCGGGACATCCTGGGAGCCGTGCCCCTGCCCGTTTTCCTTCCCATCGGGAGCGGACAGGCCTTCAGGGGCATCGTGGACGTTGTGCGCGGCAGGGCGCTCTACTTCGATCAGGAATCCCTGGGCGAGACCATCCGGGAAGAGCCGATACCCGAAGAGATGATCGATTCCGCGGCACTGGCCCTCGAGGCCGTGCACGAGGCAGTGGCGGACCTTTGCGAAGAGGCCATGGAGCTTTACTGCACGGGTGATCTCGACCCGTCCCTCATCATCCCGCTCATCAGAAAGGGAACGCTTGAGAAACGGTTCGTTCCGGTCCTTTGCGGAGCCGCTCTCAGGAACGTGGGTGTTCAGAGCCTTCTCGACGCAATAGTCGACTGGCTTCCCGCCCCCGAAGAACTCGCTCCCGTGGCAGGCATCAAATCCGGCGGCACCGGGGCGGACAGGCCAAGGAACGTCGATTCGCCCTTCACTGCCCTGGTGTTCAAGATACAGACCGACTCCCACCTGGGCAGACTCGCCTACATGAGGGTCTATTCGGGAAGCGCGAAGGACGGCCAGGCAGTTCTGAACAACCGCACGGGCAGGAAGGAGAGGATGATGCGCCTCGTCCGCATGCACGCGGACAAGCGCGACCACCTCGATTCCGTGCAGGCCGGAGACATTGCGGCCGCAGGCATGAAGGACGCCGCCACGGGCGACACACTGACGGCGCCCGAGCACCCGCTGACACTTGAGTCGATCGACTTCGCCGAGCCGGTGATGCAGATGGCCATCGAACCCGCGGGTGCCCGTGACGACAAAGCTCTCGAAGACGCCCTTCAGGAGATGACAAGCGAGGACCCCAGCCTGAGGGTGGGCGTTGACCGCGACACCGGCCAGAACATCATCATGGGAATGGGTGAACTGCATCTCGAGATAGTCGTGGACAGACTGAAGCGGGAGAGGAAGCTTCAGGTTCACACCGGCAATCCCCAGGTATCCTACAGAGAAGGAGTTCTGCGGCCGGGCAGGGGCGAGGGCAGCTTCGAGAGGCTCATAGCGGGTCGTGGCAACTTTGGACATGCGGTTGTGCAGGTCGAGCCCACGGCGGGGGGGATCGAGATCGAAGACAACGTTCCCGGGCTTCCCGCTTCCTTCATCGAGGCCGCGAAAAGCGGGATCAGGGGCAGTGTGGGTGCCGGTGCCCTGGCGGGTTTCCCGGTTGACGGCATTCGGATCACAATTGTCGAAGCAAGGCTTCACGAGACCGATTCGACCGAGCTTGGCTACGCTTCAGCCGCTGCGGCCGCCTTCCGTGAAGCGCTGAAGGATGGCTCACCCGTTATCCGCGAGCCCATAATGGCGCTGGATGTCATCACCCCCATTGACTATCTCGGAGAGGTCCTGGGCGACATCAGCTCCCGCCGTGGACAGGTCGAGGCCATCCACCAGCGCGGGGAGGCACGCAACATTCACGCCAGGGTTCCCCTGGCCGAGCTTTTCGGCTATTCCAGCAGCATAAGGAGCCTCACCCAGGGCAGGGCAGGGTTCTCCATGCAGTTCCTGAACTACGAGAACACCCCGCCCAACGTTCAGCGCGACCTGCTTCAGAAAATGGGCATCATAACCTGACGGGGGTCTGGTCTCTCAGGCGGTCACGGTTCTCGGGATGCCGTCGGGAAGCTGGGCGAGGACTTCGTAGTTCAAATGTCCGGCCAGGTCTCCGAATGACCTCACTGTTATCTCCCGTCGGCCCTGCTTGCCGATGATGACGACTTCGTCGCCCCGCGAGACCCCCGGGCAGTCCGTGACATCCACGGTCATCCCGTTCATGTTGACGATGCCGGATACTTTTGCCCGCCGTCCGCGGACCAGCACATACCCGAGGTTGCTCAGGCTTCTGGAAAAACCCTGCGAGTATCCGACCGGGACCGCCGCCATCTTCTGCTGGCGGGATGTCAGGAAGAAGTTGCCGTAACCGACGAATTCCCCGGGTTTGACGGCTGTAATACCCATGATGGTGCTTTTCCAGCTGATTACCCTTTTCAAGGGGTTCTTGAACCCTTCCGGGGATTGGCCGGTGGAAAGGATGTGAAGCATTCTGGTCTCCATGCTCGGCCAGTAGCCGTACTGGGCTATGCCGACACGAACGGCGTCGAAACGGGCCCCGGGAATCACAAGGGCGGCAGCTGAGCTGGCTGTGTGCAGGATGCCCGTATCGACTCCCTTCCCGCGGAGAAGGGCGACACCATCATGGAATGTGTCGAGCTGCCTGTGGATCCTCATGTGGTTGGCGGCGTTCTCCGCTCCGGCGAGATGGGTGCAGGTTCCCCCCGTCCTCACAGAGCCGGGATTCCCTGTCAGCAGGTCTGCAGCGGCTTCGAGTTCGGCTGGAGGAATACCGGTTCGGTTCATTCCCGTCTCAAGCTCCAGATGAATGTTCGAAGGTCTTTCCGGGGTTCCCGACGATATCGCTTCCTTCAGTCTCTCAAGATCGCTCACATAGAAGGAAATGTTTCTGGAGTTCGCCCAGGGGATGTCTTCGCGGTGGATGAACCCCATCACGATTATCTCTTCTCCGGGCACACCCGCCTTCAGAAGGATGGATGCCTCTTCGGCGGCGTATACCCCGAACATGTTGATGCCCAGTTCCCTTGCAAGGGGAACGAAGCAGGCCAGACCATGGCCGTAGGCATTGCTTTTCACGACGGAGATGATGCGGCGGTTCCCGATGGTGCTTCTGATGAAACGGATGTTCGCCCTGAGGGCGCTTCGGCTGACCTCGATCATTGATGATGCGTGTGGTTCGTTCTCTATGATGTGCCTCCTGTCATTATCACCGATCGTACCGTTTCCAGAAGCAGCCTGGTGCCAGGAGGCAGCAGCCGGTCTGGGAAATCGTAATCGGGGTGGTGGAGCGGAGGGGTTTCCTCACCGGCCCCAAGACCGAAAAGGACCCCCGGCATGGCGCTTGTGAAGTGGCCGAAGTCCTCCGACCACGGGAAGGGTTCGTCCCTGAAGGAGACGTTCATGCCAAGCCCGCTGGCGGCCTTTGCGACCAGGTTCACAAGACCGCTGTCGTTGAGAACGGGCGGAAAATCCTCGCCCCTCTCCACTGAAACTCCGAGCCCGTAAGTTCCGGCGATCCCCTGCGCCAGCACGTGACACTCACGGGACAGCCCATCGAGAACCTCCTTTTCGGAAGCCCTGACGGTTGCCATCACAACCGCCTCGCCCGGCGAGGTTCCGAAGGTCGCGGCACCCATTGCAGCATGAACGACAGTGACCTTCGCGGGCTGGAACAACCCGGTCCGGTTCTGGGGGATGGCACTCAGGGCCTGGATAAGCTGGGCGACAGCCATTGCAGGGCTTCTGCCCCTGTGGGGTTCCCCCGCATGGGAACGCTCACCGGTCAGTTTGATCGTCATACCCGCGGATGCGCAGGCGAAAGCGCCGTGCCTGAGAATGACATCGCCGGAGGCGAAACCGGGAAGGTTGTGAAGCGCCACTGCGAAGTCGGGCATCACCGATCTGAAACCTTCGTCTTTCAACACCGCGGAGGCTCCTGCGCCGGTCTCTTCCGCGGGTTGGAAAAGCAGGAGTACCGAGCCCCTTTCAAGCGGGGCTTCCGAAAGGTGTTCCGCAACCCCGGCAAGCATCGCCATGTGACCGTCGTGCCCGCATCCGTGATACGCCGTGCCGCCATCCGGCATGGGAAGGCCGTCGAGCTCGCATCTGACCATCACCCTGGGGCCGGGAAGAGCGCCCTGATAAAGTGCTGCCACGCCGTGCCCCGCGATTCCCCTCAAAAGCCTGTCCGGACGTGTTGCCGCAAGGAAGTCTGCCACGATCACGGCGGTGGCTGCCTCCCTTCCGGAAACCTCGGCCCTTTCGTGAAGGGCTCTTCTCAGCTCCCGCGTGTTCAGACCTTCCCCTTTCCCACAAGCCTTGCGAAGTGCTCGAACGAACGGTCCCACGTTCTCTCTTCTTCCCTTGGGAAAAAGCAGCCCGGAAGCTCCCTGTTCCTCAGGTGGGCTGCCACGCACTCGCAGCACACGCCCTTGCGGGAGCAGGGTTCGTAGCTGCAGTTGCACCGTTTCAGGTTTTCAGCCTTTTTACACTCCATTGATTCCTCCTTATCTCCATTTGCATAAGGGCCACGCGCCCCCGGTGTCAATGCCCAGCGGCTTGACAGACCGGGTTTTCTGTGGTAGGCTTGCACTTCCCTGAAAGGCCAGGGGTGGTTGCGGTTCTTCGGGAATTCAACCATATTTGGCGCCCCGGAGGCTCCGATGAGCCAATGGGTGAAAACAGGCAATTGGCAGCGCGGGATTCTCCCGGACGGGTGTATTGCGCGTTTATTTCTGGTTTGTAATGAACCGAGGAGATGGGTTGAACGAAATACGGCTCAGAATAAGGCTTCGGGCCTATGATCACCGGCTTCTGGACAAGTCGGCCGCTTCCATAGTGCGTGGCGTGCTGAACACCGGGGCCAAGGTTGCGGGTCCGATCCCACTGCCCACAAGGCGCACGATGTTGACGGTTCTGCGTAGCCCCCATGTTGACAAGAAATCACGGGAGCAGTTCGAGTTGAGGGTTCACTCCAGGCTCATTGAGATCCGCGATCCCAACGAGCAGACCACCGAAGCCCTGCGTCAGCTCGATGTTCCCGCCGGTGTGGATGTCGAGATAAAGTAACCTGCATTCCTCCTGACTGATCCGGCGGGGCCGGGTTAAGAGGAAATGTCGCACTGCGGAGCCTGGGCGGATGCTCCGGCGGGCGGCGGAAGAAAGAACAGAAACGCTCGTCCCCCCGCCAATAAGGGGACTTCAGCGACGGGAAGTGGTATATGAGCGGATTGATGGCTCGTAAACTGGGCATGACCCGTGTCTTCAACGAAGACGGAAGGGTCGTTCCGGTCACCGTACTCGAGGCGGCGCCCAACCATGTGGTTCAGGTGAAGACCATCGAGCATGACGGCTATGCCGCCGTGCAGGTGGGATTCGTTCCACAGAAGGAAAGCCGTCTCAACAAGCCCCGGAAGGGGCATCTTGCAAAGGCGGGGGTCCCCCCCGTGTCCAGGCTTGCGGAAGTTGGGAAGCCCGGGGGCGACGTGAAGCCCGGCGACACCATCACCGTCAGCATGTTCAGCCCCGGTGAGAAGGTCGACGTCACCGGCCTGTGCAAGGGCAAGGGTTTCCAGGGCGTTGTGAAAAGGCACGGCTTCAGCGGTGGTGATGAGACCCACGGCTGCAAGTCCCACAGGGTGCCGGGCTCGATCGGGCAGTGCGCAACCCCGGGCCGTGTCTGGAAGAACAAGAAGATGCCCGGCCAGACCGGCAACACCAGGGTGACGGTCAAGAACCTCGAAATCGTGGAAATCGACGGTGAGAAAAACCTCGTCGTGCTCAAGGGCGCTGTTCCCGGCTCGAGGAACGGTTACCTTCTTATTCGGAAGCACCGCAGGAGCGGAGGTAACAGCTGATGGCACTCGCAAGGGTATATACGATGAGCGGCGAAGAGGTCGACACCGTTCAGCTCCCTGACGAGGTCTTCTCGACCGGGGTTTCCACCCACGTGTTGTGGGAGGTCGTAAGGGTCGAGCAGACCAACCGCCGCAGAGGCACCGCCAGTACGAAAACGCGCGCATTCGTTGTCGGCAGCGGCAAGAAACCGTGGCGCCAGAAGCACACCGGCCATGCCCGAAGCGGCTCAAAGAAGTCGCCGATCTGGCGTGGCGGTGGCGTGGCTTTCGGCCCCCATCCCCGTCCCTGGAGCATCAAGCTCAACCGCAAGATACGCCGCAAGGCCCTTGCCGGGATACTCAGCGAAAGACTGGACGAGGGAAACCTTCGCCTTATCCGTGATTTCTTCCTCGAGGGCAAAACCCGGCAGGTTGCGGGAATGCTCGAGGGGAACGGTTGCGCGGGACGGAAGACCCTCATCCTCACCCTCGAGGGAGACGAACTTGCCACCAGGGCGTCCCGAAACATCCCCGGTGTGTTCTCAGCCAGTGCCCGAAGCGTTCCGGTAACCACGCTGGTTAACTCCGAAGTGGTTCTGATGGACGAGCGGGCCATTGATGAGCTGAAAGCGAGGCTTTTGTAATGGATGCCCGACAGATAATCATCGAGCCCATTGTCACCGAGAAATCCACAGTGGCGCGCGAGAGCCGCAACGCCTACTCATTCAAGGTGAAGCCCTCAGCCACGAAGCACCAGATCGCGAAGGCTGTGGAAGAGATATTCAGTGTGACGGTCCTCGCCGTCCATACCATCAGGATGGAAGGCAAAATGAAGCGCATGGGCCGCTTCGCCGGCCGTCGCTCATCCTGGAAAAAAGCCGTTGTAACCCTGAAAAAGGGAGACACGGTTGAGTTCTTTGAGGGGGTGTAACCATGGGTATGAAGCGTTGGAAACCCACCACCCCCGGTACCAGGTTCAAGGTATCGCCCGACTTCTCCGAGATAACCAGAACTGAAGGCGAGAAGTCCCTTCTGGTAACCCTGCCAAGCAAGGCCGGCCGGAACAACAAGGGGCGCGTTACCGCCAGGCACCGGGGTGGCGGTCACAAGCGGATGTACAGGATCGTCGATTTTCGCAGGAACAAGCCTGGTATCCCGGGCAGGGTCGATTCGATCGAATACGATCCGAACCGCAGCGCCAGGATCGCCCTTGTGGTCTACTGCGACGGCGAGAAGCGTTACATCATCGCCCCCGAGGGTCTCGAAGTCGGCCAGACCGTTCTCAGCGGCGCCGAGGCCCCTCCCGAGGTCGGAAACCACCTTCCCCTGAACAGGGTTCCTCTTGGCACCATGGTTCACAACGTCGAGATGAAGCCCGGCAAGGGCGGACAGATCGCCCGAAGCGCCGGTGCCTCGGTTCAGCTCATGGCGCGCGAGGGCGGCTATGCGACATTGCGCATGCCCTCCAGGGAGATGAGAAGGGTGCCCGCCGAATGCATGGCCACCATCGGCCAGGTCGGCAACTCCGAGCACAACCTCGTTGTCCCGGGCAAGGCCGGAGCCAGCCGCTGGGCAGGCAGAAGGCCCCATGTAAGGGGTGTTGCCATGAACCCGGTCGACCACCCCATGGGCGGCGGGGAAGGAAAGACAAGCGGTGGCCGTCATCCGTGCTCACCTTGGGGACAGCTCGCCAAGGGCCTCCGCACCCGGAAGCCCAAGAAGGAATCGAGCAAACTCATCCTAAGGCGCAGACCCACCGGAAAGAGGAGGAAGTAGCGATGGCGCGTTCCCTGAAAAAAGGCCCGTACATCGATGCCGGGCTTCTCCGGAAGGTGGAGCTCATGGGCCAGGCCGGCGAAAGCAAGGTAATCAAGACGTGGGCCAGACGGTCCACGATCCCGCCGGATTTCGTAGGCCAGACATTCGCCGTGCACAACGGCCGTAAATTCGTGCCGGTATTCGTTGTGGAGAACATGGTCGGGCACAAGCTCGGCGAGTTCGCCCCCACCCGAACCTTCCGCGGTCACCGCGAGAAGAAGAAGTAGGGGTGGGAGAATGGAAGCCGTAGCAAAGGCCAGGTTCGTAAGGGTTCCACCCCGGAAGGCAAGGCAGGTCGCCGACCTCATCCGGGGCAAGTCCGTTGGCCAGGCGCTGTCCATACTCATGACAGTGCCAAAGGTCGCCTCGAAGATAATCGCCAAGACGCTCGATTCCGCCGTGGCGAACGCCGTCTTCCTCTCCGACGGGGCCAAACTCGAGGCCGAAAAAATGAAGGTCTCCGTTATCACAGTCGACGAGGGCCCCATGGTTGCCCGCTGGCGCCCCAGGGCCAGGGGCAGGGCCACCCGCATCGTTCACCGGACCAGTCACATCACCGTCAGGGTCAGCCAGGGTGAAACAGCCGGACCGGAGAAGAGGTAAACATGGGACAGAAGACAAATCCTATCGGCCTCAGGCTGGGAATCACCAGAAGCTGGGACTCGGTCTGGTTCGCCAAGGGCAGGAATTTCGCGAAGCTTGTTGAAGAGGACGCAAGGATAAGGAAGTACATCCTTCTGAACCCCCTCCTCGACAAGGCCCAGATCAGCAAGGTCCAGATCCTCAGGAAGCCCCAGGAAGTGCATATAGCCATAAGCACGGCAAGACCCGGCATGGTCATCGGCACCAGGGGCAAGACCATCGACAGGCTCACCAGCGAACTCACCGCACTCACCGACAAGACAGTGAAGGTGAAGGTCGACCAGATCGACAACCCTGAAGTCAGCGCGGTGCTGGTCGCCGAGAACGTCGCCAGGCAGCTGGAGAACAGGGTTTCGGTCAGAAGGGCCATAAAGAGAACAATATCCGACACGATGCGGGCCGGCGCTCTGGGAATCAAGGTTTCCTGCTCCGGAAGGCTTGGCGGAGCCGAGATGTCCAGGATCAACACGTACCATGAGGGCCGGGTTCCACTGCACACCCTCAGGGCGGACATCGATTTCGCCAGGGCCGTCTCCCGCACCACTTACGGCGTGATCGGCGTTAAGGTCTGGATCTATGTGGGCGATGTTCACGAAGCCCCCGTGGCCGGATCCTGAGAGAGTGGTGATGCAGCATGTTGATGCCGAAAAGAACTAAGTACCGGAAGCAGCACAGGGGCAGAATGCGGGGAATGGCCAAAGGCGGCGCCGAGGTTTCCTTCGGTGAATTCGGCCTTCAGGCCCTGGCCCCCGGCTGGATCACGAGCGCCCAGATCGAGGCGGCCCGAATCGCCATGACAAGGCACATCAAGAGGGGCGGCAAGGTCTGGATCAGGGTCTTCCCCGACAAGCCCATTACGGCCACACCCCTTGAAACAAGGATGGGCAAGGGCAAAGGCCCGGTCGAGGGCTGGGTTGCCGTGATCAGACCCGGCCGGGTGATGTTTGAAATAGAGGGAGTGGCACCGGAAACCGCCAGGGAGGCCATGCGCCTCGCCGGGCACAAGCTTCCGGTGGCAACCCGCTTCGTGATCAGGGATAAGGAGGCTCACCAGTGAAACCTCATGAATTCCGGGCCATGAGCAGGGATGAGCTTGAGGAACAGGTGAGGGAGCTCCAGAGGGAGATTTTCAACCTCAGGTTCCGCAAGGCGGCCCAGCAGCTCGACAACCCGGTTAAGGTTCGCATGGTCCGGAAAGATCTGGCCCGGGCCTTGTCCATTCTTCATGAGATAGACATGGGCATTGACACCAAAGCCGGGGAAGGGAACTGACCATGGCCGAAACAAGAGTAGGGAACAGAAGAGTGCTTCGCGGAACCGTGGTCTCCAACGCCATGGACAAGACAGCGGTGGTGGAAGTCACCTCGGTCAAGGCGCACCCGGCCTACAAGAAGCGCGTTCGAAGCAGCAGCAGGTATTACGCCCACGACGAGAACAACCAGTGCGCCGTTGGGGATGTGGTTACCATCGCGGAAACCCGCCCCCTCTCCAGACTGAAGAGATGGCGCCTGATTGAGATCGTCGAGAAGGCCAAGTAGGGAGGCCGGAAATGATTCAGGTGTTATCCAGGCTCAAGGTAGCCGACAACTCCGGCGCCCGGGAGGTCATGTGCATCAAGGTACTGGGTGGTACCGGGCGCCGGTACGCCGGCATAGGTGACCTCATCGTGGTCACCGTGAAGGAATCGTCCCCCGGCGGGACAGTGAAGAAGAGCGATGTAAGAAGGGCGGTTGTGGTTCGCACCCGCAAGGAACTCAACCGTGCCGACGGCTCAAGCGTAAGGTTCGACGACAATGCCGCAGTGATCCTTGACGACGCAGGGCAGCCCGTGGCGACAAGGATCTTCGGTCCGGTGGGTCGTGAGCTTCGCCAGCGTTTCATGAAGATCGTCTCGCTGGCTCCGGAGGTGATTTAGGATGCATGTGCGCAAGGGCGACAAGGTTCTTGTCATCACCGGGAACGACAAAGGCAAGACCGGCAAGGTTCTGAAGGTATTCCGGGACAAGAACAAGGCGGTCGTGGAAGGCGTAAGGATAATCAAGCGCCACACCCGTCCGTCCCAGAAGAACCAGCAGGGCGGGATTGTGGAGAAGGAAGCCCCGATCGATGCTTCCAACCTTCAGGTGGTCTGCCCTGACTGCGGCAAGGCTTCGGGCATGAGCCGTGTCAGGGACGAAGACGGCAATCTCTCTCGCAAGTGCAAGGCTTGCGGCGAGATCATCACTGCGGGATAGGAGACTGAATGAGCGAGAACACCATGCCCAGGCTCAAGCAGATCTACCGGCAGGAGGTCCGCGGCAAGATGCTTGAGAAATTCAACTACGCCAACGCCATGCAGACCCCGCGCCTGACCAAGATCGTGGTCAACATGGGGCTTGGCAAGGAAGCGATGGACAACGCCAACAACGTTACCAGCGCCCAGTCCCAGATGGAGGCCATCACTGGCCAGAAGAGCGTTGTTGCGAAGGCCAAGAAGTCCGTTGCGGGTTTCAGGCTTCGCGAAGGAATGCCCATCGGGGTATTCACCACCCTCAGGGGTGACAGGATGTGGGAATATCTTGACCGGCTCATCAATTTCGCACTCCCCCAGGTGCGCGATTTCCGCGGACTCCCCTCAAAGGGGTTCGACGGAAGGGGCAACTACAATTTCGGAGTCGAGGAACAGGCGATCTTCCCCGAAATCGACGTTGACAAGATAGACAAGTTCAGGGGGATGAACATCACCATCGTCACCACAGCCAGGAACGATGAGGAAGGCCTCGAGCTTCTCAGCCTCCTGGGGATGCCATTCCGTCGCAGTGGCAGAAGGGGGGCGTGAAATGGCGAAGAAGAGCCTGATCGCCAAACAGAAAAGACCCGCGAAGTTCCAGGTCAGGAACTACAACAGGTGCACTCTCTGCGGAAGGCCCAGGGGTTTTCTGCGAATGTTCGGAATATGTCGGATCTGCTTCAGGGATATGGCCAACAGGGGTCTTATTCCTGGAATCCGCAAGGCTAGCTGGTAGGAAGGGGAAAAACATGTCAATGACCGACCCGATAGCCGACATGCTGACCCGGATCAGGAACGCTTCCTCGGCGGGCCACAAGATGGTTGATATTCCTGCGTCGAAGATGAAGGCCAGCATCGCCAGGGTCCTCTACAACCACGGCTTCATTCTCGGCTTCCGCAGAATCGAAGACGGGAAACAGGGCGTTCTGAGGGTATACCTGGCATACAGGAACGGAACACCCCTGATCGTGGGAATAAAAAGAATCTCCAAGCCCGGGTGCAGAGTGTACGCCGGTGTTGACACCCTTCCCAGAGTAATGGGAGGCAGAGGGCTGGCGGTACTCACCACGCCCCGGGGGATCATCACCGATTTCGAGGCCAGGAAACACAACGTGGGCGGCGAAGTGCTGCTCCACGTCTGGTAAGCGGGGGTAGGGAATGTCAAGAATCGGAAAGCTTCCCATCCCGCTCCACGGCGCAAAGGTGACCATCTCCGGCAACACCGTTACCGCGGCCGGCGTCCGTGGGGAGGACACCTTCGTCCTTCCTGACGGGATAACGATCGAGGTCACGGGCGAGATGGTAAACGTGAACCGCAGGGATGACAGCCCGGATCAGCGCCGGCTTCACGGCGTGACCCGCGCCCAGCTCAACAACCGCATCCTCGGAGTGACGAGAGGTCACACGCTCGAGCTGGTCGTTCAGGGCAAGGGCTACCAGGCCGAGCTTGTGGGCAGGTCGATCGAAATGCAGATCGGTTTTTCCCACAAAGTGGTCGCAACGATCCCCGAGGGGCTGAAGGTCGAGCTCAAGCTTGGCCAGAACACGTTCAGCCTTGTTATCTCTGGAAACGACAAGCAGCTCGTTGGAAACTTCGCTTCGACCCTCTACAAGATCAGGCCGGTTGAACCCTACAACCTCATCGGGTTCCGGTACAGCGACCAGCAGATCAAGCGCAAAGCCGCCAAGTCTGCGACAAGTTAGAAGAACGGAGGCAATCATGTCCAAACCTGACAGAATTCAGCGCCTCCTTCGCCGGCACAGGAGCATCAGGAAGAAGATCTCAGGAACAGCGGAGCGACCCAGGCTTTTCGTCCGGCGAACCAACCGGCACATGCTTGCGAGTCTCATCGATGACCAGGCCGGCAGGACGCTTCTCTCAATCACCACCGACTCCAGGGAGATTGCGGAAGCAGCATCCGGGAGCAAAAGCGACAGGGCTGCGTTCCTTGGAGCAAAACTGGCGGAAAAGGCCAGGGCGATAGGCGTTGAAAAAGTGGTATTCGACCGGGGCGGTCATCCCTTCCACGGTAGGGTGAAGGCTCTGGCTGAAAAAGCCCGCGAAGGCGGACTGGTTTTCTAGGGGGCTTTCAATGGCTGAAGAAAAACAGGGCGGCAGGTCTTCCCGGGGCGCAGGCGCCGCCGGTGGCGGGCCGGGCGCCAGAGGAAACAGGAATCCAAGGGATCGCAAGGAAGCCAAGGGCAGACAGCGCAAGCCCGAAGTGGTCGAAGACGACGGCCTTGTGGACAGGCTCATTGCGGTCAACCGCTGCGCCAAGGTCACCAAGGGCGGAAGAACTTTCGGCTTCAACGCAATAGTCGCCGTGGGAGACCAGAACGGCAAGGTCGGTGTTGGTCTCGGAAAGGCAACCGAGCTTCCCGAATCCATCAGGAAGGCAACCGAAGCCGCCAAGAAGAGCATGATCGAGATCCCAATGATGGACAACCGTACCCTGCCCCACGACATCGTTGGCAGGTACGGCGCGGGGCAGGTTCTGCTTCGTCCCGCCAGCCCCGGAACGGGTGTCATCGCCGGAAGCGCCGTCCGTGCCATAATGGAGTGTGCCGGCGTCAAGGACGTTCTCACCAAGGCCCAGGGCACGAGCAACCCTCACAATGTGGTCAAGGCCACCATGAGCGGCCTGAACGACCTCATAACGATCACCAGGGTGAGTTCCATCCGGTCCAAGATCATCGCCGGAAGGACGGAGAGCAATGGCTGAGGCAAAGCTCAGGATCACCAAGGTGAAGAGCTGCATCGGAAGGCAGGAAGTGCAGAAGCGCACACTTGCCGCCCTTGGGCTCAGAAGGATCAACCAGGTGGTTGAACAGCCCGATAACCCCCAGACCAGGGGCATGATCTTCAGGGTTCGCCACCTTGTCAAAGTGGAAGAGGTGAAGGCATGAGAAGGCTGCAACACCTCCGTCCCGCCGATGGCGCCACGAAAGAGCGTCTTCGGAGGGGATGCGGCCGGGGAACAGGCAATGGCGGAACTGCCGGCAAGGGCCACAAGGGCCAGAAGGCAAGGGGAAAGGTCCACCCCTGGTTCGAGGGCGGACAGCTCCCCATCCACCGCAGGATGACACACAAGGGGTTCAGCAATTTCAGGTTCGCCATCGACTACCAGGTCGTGAACGTCGGGATGCTGAACAGGTTCGAGAACTCCACGGTGATCACCCCGGACATCCTCAAGTGCGCGGGTCTCATCTCTTCCCGGAACAAGCCGGTGAAGATCCTCGGCGACGGCGCGCTTGAGAAAGAGCTCACGGTCTGCGCCCATGCGTTCACGCAGAGCGCACTCGAGACAATAAAGTCCGCCGGGGGGACCGCAGAGGTGATCGGCTGATGCGCGGTTTCGAAAGCATCATGAAGATTCAGGAGCTGAGGAAGAAGATCATATACACCTTCCTGCTCCTGGCGGTATACCGTATAGGCGGGCACATCCCTGTTCCCGGGATTGATGGCGCCGCCCTTCAGCAGGCCTTCAACTCCGCCGGCGGAATGATGGGCATGTACGACCTGTTCGTGGGCGGGGCCCTCAGCAGGGCCAGCATCTTCGCACTGGGGATCATGCCATACATCTCGGCCTCGATCATCATCCAGCTTCTCACTTCCGTGGTGCCCTACTTCGAGAAGCTGAAGAAGGAGGGCGAGGCCGGCAGACAGAAAATGACCGAGATCACCCGATACGGCACGGTGCTGCTTGGGTTGATCCAGGGTCTGGGCATCTCCCAGTTCATCGTCGGGATGAATCAGCAGGTTCCGGGGGTCGTACCGAACCCCGGTTTGGGTTTCACCCTGCAGACGGTCCTCACGCTCATCACAGGCACCATCTTCGTGATGTGGCTCGGTGAGCGGATAAGCGAGCGCGGCGTTGGCAACGGCATAAGCCTCATCATCTTTGCGGGCATCGTCGGCGACCTTCCGCAGGGCGTGATCTCGATGTACCGGGATGTCTTCGTGCTTCAGCAGACAAGTTTCATAAGCATGGTGTTCCTGCTGATCTTCATGTTCGCCACTGTGGCTTTCGTGGTTCTGATGACCGAAGCCCAGCGGAAGATCCCCGTCACCTACGCGAAGCAGGTCAGGGGAAGGAAGGTCTACGGAGGCCAGAGCACGTTCATTCCGATCCGTCTCAACACCGCGGGAGTGATCCCCGTCATCTTCGCACAGTCCTTCATGATGTTCCCGTCGTCCATTGCTATGTTCTTCCCCAACTCCGGGATAGATGAATGGGTGAGCAGCTGGCTTTCCCCCGGCGGCGCCCTTTACAACGTCATCTATGCCGTGCTCATCATCGTGTTCGCCTATGTGTACACCGCCATAACCTTCAACCCCCAGGACCTCTCCGACAACATGAAGAAGTACGGTGGTTTCATACCTGGCAGAAAACCAGGAAAGTCGACGGCGAAGTACATCGAGCGGGTACTTGTAAGAGTGACGCTTCCGGGAGCCATCTTCCTCGCACTCATCGCGGTGCTTCCCATGATCCTCATCAGGCAGATGGGCGTGAACTTCATGTTCGGCGGCACCAGCCTTCTGATCGTGGTCGGGGTTGCCCTCGAAACCCTCAGGCAGATCGAGACCCATCTTCTCATGAGGCATTACGATGGTTTCCTCAGCAAGGGAAGGATTCGCGGCCGCCGATGATAGTCACCTTCTTCGGTTCACCCGGCTCTGGAAAGGGCACCCAGGCTGAGCTTGCCGCACAGGCTCTGGGGCTCACCCATGTGTCCACAGGCAAGTATTTCCGCAGGGAGATCCAGCGGAACACTGCCCTTGGAAGCGAGATCCGGGATGTTATCGAAGCGGGTAGACTGGTGACCGACGAGATAGTGAACGAGCTTGTTTTCAAACTGATCGATGAGCTGCCTGGGGTGCTCCTCGACGGCTTCCCCCGGAATGTTTCCCAGGCCGGCAGCCTCGACGGCTTCCTGTCCCAGGAAGACAGAAAGCTCGATGTCGCTTTGTTTCTGGATGTTCCCGAGGCCGAGGCCGTGGGCAGGCTTGCCGGAAGGCGGCACTGCACTTCGTGCGGCGCTCAAGCGTCCTTCTCCGACGAAGCCTGCAGCTCCTGCGGAGCAGATCTGATGCGGCGCACCGATGACGATCCCGAGGTCATCCACAGACGCTTCGAGGAGTACCGTCATCAGACTGCCCCACTCGAGGCGTTCTATGCCGGACGGCTCGTGAAGGTCGACGGCATCGGAACCGTCGAGCAGGTCCATTCCCGCATCCTGAAGGCGATCGAACCATGGCTGTGATTACTTCCCGTGACGATATCGCCGCCATGCGTGAAGCTTGCAGGGTTGTGAGAAAGGTGCTGACGGAAGCCGGGGCTTTCATCGAGCCGGGGGTAACCACGGCGGAGATCGACGAACTCGGCAGAAGGATAATCGCAGCGGAGGGTGCCGTTCCCTCCTTCCTGGGTTACAACGGCTATCCTGCAGGGGTCTGTGTATCCGTGAACAACGAGGTGGTCCACGGCATTCCATCCACAGACCGGACCATCAGGGAAGGCGATCTTGTCAGCGTGGATGTGGGAGCTTTCAAAGGGGGCTTCCATGGCGACGCAGCAGAGACCTTTCCGGTGGGCAGGGTTATCCCCCTTGCCTCGAAGCTGCTTGAGGTGACCCTCAGGGCAAGGGATCTTGGCATAGCCGCCGCAGTGAGCGGGGGTCATGTGGGAGACATCGGAGCCGCGGTTCAACAGGAAGTTGAGAAGAACGGCTTCAGTGTGGTAAGGCAGCTCGTGGGTCACGGCATCGGAAGGCGGCTTCACGAGAAGCCACAGGTGCCCAATTATGGGTCGATCGGCAGGGGGATGCGGCTGTCCGACGGATTGCTGCTGGCCATCGAGCCCATGGTCAACTCCGGAGACGCTTTCGTGAAAACACTTTCCGACGGCTGGACGGTCATCACGGCCGACGGATCGCTTTCCGCACATGCGGAGCATACGGTGATGATTCACGGGCGTGAACCGGAAATATTGACGGCGTAGACATTTATGCGAATAATTGGGGTTCTCTTACCACCGGAAGGGAGTGAAGGCACTTGGCAAAAGAACAGGGCGTAGTGGTTGACGGGACCGTTCTCGAAACACTTCCCAACAACATGTGTCGCGTTCAGCTGGACAAGCCCGAGGGTCATGTGGTCCTTTGCCATGTTTCCGGCAAGATGAGAATGCACTACATAAGAATACTGGTGGGCGACAGGGTCACGGTCGAGATCTCCCCCTACGATCTCTCCCGTGGCAGGATCACCTACAGGTACAAGTGAGGTTGAAAAATGAAGGTACGCAGTTCAGTGAAGAAAATCTGCGAATACTGCCGGATTGTTCGACGCAACGGGAAGGTGCTCGTCATCTGCCCACGGAATCCGCGACACAAACAACGGCAGGGATAGCCGCATAAAACGGCGACGGAGGTGTAAGATTGGCGAGAATCGCAGGAGTTGACCTGCCCAGGAACAAGCATGTGCTCTACGCTCTTCCGTACATCCACGGCATTGGGCTCACTAGTTCCAGGTTCATTCTGGACAAGGTCGGGATTCCCATGGACAGGAACACCGATGCCCTTTCGGAAAGCGATGTGGCTGCTCTTCGCAAGGTCATCGAAGAGGAGTTCAAGGTGGAGGGCGCCCTCAGGGCCGAGGTCAGCATGAACCGTAAACGGCTGATGGATATCGGCTGCTACCGGGGGCTCAGACATCGCAGGGGTCTTCCAGTCCGGGGACAGAGAACCCACACCAATGCCCGCACCCGCAAGGGTCCCAAGCAGGGCCACACCAGGAAGCGGTAGGGAGGTAGACCTTGCCCAAAGCTAAGGGAAAGAGAACAGTCAAGAAGATCACCAGGGTGTCTGATATTAATGGTGTTGCGCACATTAAATCTTCGTTCAATAATACCCTGGTTTCCATTTCCGACCGGCAGGGAAATGTTATAACATGGGCCAGCGGTGGAACCACCGGGGTCAAGGGAACAAGAAAGAGCACGGCCTACGCCGCGAGCCAGGCAGCCGTTCAGGCTGCCGAGAGAGCCATAGAGGCGGGCCTGAAGAAGGTCGAGATATGGGTGATGGGTCCAGGATCAGGAAGGGAAGCCGCGGTCAGGGCCCTTCAGTCGACTGATCTTGAAGTGATGGCCATCAAAGACATCACCCGGCTGCCTCACAACGGCTGCAGACCTACAAAGAGACGCAGGGGCAAGTCGTAGGAGGGATTCTCAAGCCTTCAGGGGGAGATGAATGGAATTCATGAAGCTTTACCTGCCGGACCGTATTCAGTGGGAACAGGAAACACTCACGGAAACCACTGGCAGGCTTGTGATAACACCTCTGGAAAGAGGTTTCGGCCGCACCCTGGGCAACGCGATGAGAAGGGTCATGCTCTCCTCGCTTGAGGGTGCCGCTCCGGTATCCGTGACCATCAAGGGCGCAAGCCATGAATTCAGCGCCCTTCCGGGAGTAAGGCAGGACGCGTCCGACATCGTTCTGAACGTGAAATCCCTCAGCATCCGCCATGACGGCGAAGAGCCGTGCACCCTCACCCTCAAGGCTGACAAGCCGGGTGTTTACACGGCTGCTTCCCTTGTTGGTGACCCCTTGCTGAGGGTGACCAATCCCGATCAGGAGATCGCTGAGATCACAGGCAAGGGTGTTCTGGACCTTGCCATCCTGGTTGAGAAGGGCAAGGGTTTCGTCACGGTAGACGAGTGGTTCAACAGCGGCAGGGGTCAGGAAATCGGCACCATGCTCGTTGACTCCTGGTTCTGCCCGGTGAAGACGGTGAACTACACCGTCGAAAGCGCCCGTGTCGGCGACAGGACAGATTACGACTGCCTTTACATCGACATCACAACCGACGGAAGCCTTACGCCCCAGGAAGCGGTGGAGAAGACCTGCGCCATTCTGGTCCAGCACTTCAAAATGGTCATGGAGGGCACAGGGGCCGAAACACCCGAGGAAACCGTTGTTGAGAAGGCCGCTGCGGTGAAGAAGGCTGAAGGCAAGCCAAAAAGCAGCCCCTGGGACTCGGTTCCCATCGATGACGAGGATTTCCAGATGGACAGGAAGTACGTTAACATTCTTAAGTCCGCCGGGATTGAGACCGTTGGCGGGCTCGCCGCCATGACAGCCGACCAGTTGAAGGCATTCAGCGGCGTGGGCGACAAAACCCTTCAGGTTATAAACGAGAAGCTTGCTCTGAAGGGCCTGAAGCTGAGAACGGAATAGGAAACCCATGCGTCACAGAAAAACGACACCCAAGCTTGGCCGCACAAGGGAAGCCAGGGTACGAATGCTGAGGAACCTAGTCACCTCGCTGATCATCGAGGAAAGAGTGACCACAAGCCTGGCACGGGCAAAGGTTGCCCGAAGTCTCGCGGAACGGATCATCACCAAGGGCAGGGCCGACACCGTGCACTCCCGCAGGCAGGTTGCCGCCATGGTCTACGGCAGCGACGCCGTCAAGAAGGTGTTCAACGAACTCGGCCCGAGGTTCACGACCCGCCCCGGTGGCTACACCCGCATCCTTCGCCTCGGCCCCCGGGCGGGAGACGCCGCCGAAGCAGTGATCTTGGAACTGGTGGACGCTCCCGCAGTGGACAAGAAGTGAAAAGTATTGCCGTTCTTTCCTCGGGCGGTGACGCCCCGGGAATGAACGCCGGAATTCGGGCCACGGTCAGGGCTTCCCTGAGCCGTGGCCTTTCCGCATACGGCGTTTTTCGCGGTTACGAAGGCCTTATCGACAACAACATGCGTCTTCTGGAATCACGTGATGTTTCGAACATCCTTCAGCATGGCGGTACGATCCTTCATTCAGCGAGAAGCGACCGCTTCATGACCCCGCAGGGCAAAGCCCAGGCGGCGGCGAATCTGTCGCTCAGAGGCATTGAGGGTTTGGTTGTCTTCGGCGGTGACGGCAGTTTCAGGGGAGCCCACGATCTCAGCCGGGAACACGGTGTCAGTGTGGTGGGTGTCCCTGCAACGATTGACAACGACGTCTGGGGATCGGACTTCACGATTGGCTACGACACGGCCGTCAATACGGCACTCTCTGCGCTGGACAAGGTGCGTGACACTGCGGCTGCGCATGACAGGCTGTTCATTGTCGAAGTGATGGGCAGGCATGCGGGCTTCATTGCGCTCGAGGTGGCCATAGGCGGCGGTGCCGAGGCGGTGTTCATCCCTGAAACGCCCAACGACATCCCCGGGATCTGCGACAAGGTCAGGGAACGGGTCTCCCGCGGCCGGACATCCAACATCCTTGTGGTCGCCGAGGGCGACGAGGAGGGGAACGCCTACGCCATTGCAAAAAGGATTGAGGAAATCTCCGGGCTTAAAAGCCGGGTCACGGTCCTGGGGCATGTTCAGAGGGGCGGAAGCCCCACAACCAGCGACAGGGTCCTTGCGACAAAACTTGGATGGGCCGCAGTTGAAGCCCTTCTGGAAGGCAGAGCACCCTGCATGGTGGGCGTGGAGAACGGCATGATCTCGCACCACCCCTTTCCGGATACCTGGCAGAACAAGAAACAACTCGACCCTCTCCTGCTTAAGATCATTCAGGAAATGTAGCCTTGCTCGGAGTCCTCTGCTACCTGAAGCACGAAGGCCGGACCCTGATGATCCACCGTAACCGGAAACCAGGCGACATTCATCAGGGAAGGTGGAACACGCTGGGTGGCAAGATGGAACCCGGTGAAACCCCCGAAGAGTGCGCGATAAGGGAAGTCAGGGAGGAAAGCGGCCTTGAGGTTGAAAACCCCAGGCTGCGGGGTTTCATTACCTTCCCCCAGTTTGCGGACGAGCAGGACTGGTTCGTCTTCGTCTTCACCTGTACCGAGTTCTCCGGAGAGCTTCTGAAAGAGTGCCCCGAAGGGTCGATTCACTGGGTGAACGATGCTGACCTGCCCTCACTGCCCCTCTGGGAGGGCGACCACATCTTCATGAACTGGCTGGGATCGGAACGGTTCTGGAGCGCCCGGTTCGAGTACGATTCCCGGGGGCTGAAAAACCACTCCGTTGTGTTTCACGGCAAGCCCGACAGCACGCCGGACTGAAGGATACTATTCCCGGCCCCTGCCTCCCCCGATGAACCTGTAGATCAGTGCTCCCAGCACTGCTCCGAAGATCGGTGCCACCCAGAAGAGCCAGAGCTGTTCGACCGCCCATCCTCCGACGACCAGGGCTACGCCCGTGCTGCGGGCGGGGTTCACCGATGTGTTCGTGACCGGAATGCTTATCAGATGGATCAGGGTGAGGCAAAGACCGATGGCGATCGGTGCGAGCCCTTTGGGTGCCCTTTCGTCGGTGGCTCCCAGGATGACGACAAGGAACATCATCGTCATGACCACTTCGGTCAGAAGTGCTGCAAGAAGCGTGTACCCTCCCGGTGAATGGGCGCCGTAACCGTTCGATGCGAACCCGGCGGAAACGTCAAAGCCGGCCTTTCCGCTGGCAATGAGCAAGAGCACTCCGCCGGCGGCGATTCCGCCCAGTACCTGGAAAACGATGTAGGGGAGCAGTTCTTTCGCTTTGAAGCGCCCTCCGGCCCAGAGGCCCAGTGATACCGCCGGATTTAGATGGCAACCGGATATGTGACCGATCGCGAACGCCATTGTAAGAACCGTGAGACCGAAAGCAAGCGATACTCCCAGCAGACCGATCCCGACATCGGGAAAGCCGGCCGCCAGCACTGCGGCACCGCAACCGCCAAGAACGAGCCAGAAGGTTCCGAAAAACTCAGCGACGTACTTTTTCATGGTCTTCCCCCTTGATTTGCGTTAGTAGCGTGAGACAGAGGTTTCAGTTAGTGCAGTATAGCAGGGTGCCGATTACGCAACAAGACCATGGGGCAGACTTAATGGTGCTATCCTCAGAGCATCTTCTGCATCCATACCGTGTCGAACTCCCGTCCCATCTTGATTCCCACGTTCCTGAAACGGCCGCACTCGACGAATCCGTTCTTCAGATGAAAGTTCACACTTCCGGGGTTCAGGGATGAGATGCTGGCAAGGATGGATGTAATGCCCTTTTCAGCCGCCCCTTGTTCAAGATGTGCCAGAAGCAGACTTCCCAGACCTTTTCCCGTGTGTTCCGGGTGGATGAAATACGCCGCCTCGGCTGTTCGCGAGAACACGGGCATCGGGTTGTGCGCCCGCAGCATTCCGAATCCCACTACGTTGCCCTGCCTGTCCCTCGCGGTTCCCGCCGCGTAGCCCTTCGAAAGTTGAAGCAGCATGTCGAATGCCTGTTCGGGCAGCCTGGTTTCCGGGTAGGCTGCAAACGAGTTTTCGATGTAGTGGTTGAATATCTCCATGACGGGTATGCGGTCTTCAGCAGTAAGCGGTCCGATCGAGTACTCCATGGTGTCTCTCTCCCTGTCTACAATCTCCGTATGAGCATGTCGAGCGCATGTGCCGTTTCGACGACCTTCGAGCAGTCAACGATCCCTGGGTTGTCCTTCCCGGTGTGGGTCACGTCCTGAGTATCCATGTTAGTGATCAACCACATGGACGAGACTGCCAGCGCCGGACAGCCCATCTGGACGAAAATGCTGTGGTCCCCCTGGGGCCACCGGGGACCCTCAACGATGCCTGGAAACAGCTCCAGGACACGGTTTGCCTCTGCCATGAGAGGCTCTGGCAAGTCGAAGAAGGAAAAAGAGGTCTTCCCATCCCTGTATCCCGCTCCGTCAATGTTGATGTTCAGAAGGATGTCTCCGAACCTGTTCCGGTTCATCCCGATGTACTGCATCTGCCCCGGAACTGCGTAGTAGTCCTCGCCATTCAGGGCGGCCAGTTCGATCAGCCTGTCTCCCCCATAGTCTGCCAGCAGTTCCGCCAGCAGCAGGAGTACCGCCACTCCTGTGGCATTGTCAATCGCACCCGGAGTTCCCGGTTTTGCGTCTATGTGAGCGGTTACGACCACCCTTTTGCCCCCGGTGGTTCCCCGGGAGGCAATGACGTTGAAAGCCTTCTCGGGTATTCGGGCCGACCCGGATTCAAGGTGGGCAACCCTTCCGGTAAAGGGCAACAGTCTTATGCCTTCCTCCTCTGTCATATAAACCGACGGGATGTCGAAATCGCCATCCTCGATGAGTGGGAAGGGGTAAACCCCGCCCGCAAGCGATGAATTTCTGCCTGTTGCGCAAACGATTGCAGCGGGTTGCCTCTCTTCAAGGGTTCTTGTCAAGGCCCGGTGGTGGTCCGGATTGTAGAAGACGAAGTTCTTGGGCATGATCTGCTCACATGCCAACCCACCGTGGAGGAGCAGTACTTTCCCGTATGCGTCAGTTGCTTGGAGCTCCTCCAAGGTTGAAGCGGAGATCAAGGGCGCTCCTACCCTGCAACCATGGCTGTAGGGGCTTGCCTTTACGGCAAATGCACGGCCTGAAACCGAAAGTGTCGCCTTCCCGCCGTTCCAACCGATCACATCCATTTCGTGGGATTCCACAAGCCAGCCGAACCGCCGGGCTTCAGCCTCGAAGAATGATGTGGCCATCCTGTTGCCCGGGCTTCCCACGCAACGTTCCGGGATGACCGAACAAAGCTGATCCATTAGCCTGGAACAGCGTTCCTGGAAGTGTTCCATGTTCACCTCAGTGCTTTAAAAAAGCTTCAGACAATCGGGTACGTTCACTGTACTGGTCATTTTGCCGTCCCTCGATTCTCGTCCGGGGCAGGTCCCGTTCTACCGAATCAGGGGTTCCGACACCGACAGGCCCTCCCGGTTCACGGAGACGTAGATGATCTCGGACACCAGCTCGCTTTCTTCGCTGCAGGAAGTCCTGTCAAAGCGGAAGTGCACCGTGTACCCTCCCAACTCCTCATATCCCTGTTCGTGGGTCGTCCGCAGTGAGGAGAGCGGGAAACCGTTGAGTCTTGAAAGCTCGTCTTCGCTCAGGACGTGTGTCTTGCCAAAGGCGCTGATCGTGAAGGAACTCCATACGCCTGACTCCACGGTGACGCTGATCGAGATCTCTCCGGCCCCGGGGGTTCCCTCGACTTGAACCAATGCAGAGGTCCAGTCCAGAAACTCCTCCTCGGAGGCGAATGTCACGCTGAAAAGCAGAAGCGAAACAACTATGATCCTGTTCATGCTTTCCTTTCATCCGAAGCAGAAACATGGGCATCCGGCCATTCATCCGCTCCCGGGCAACGGCTTGCTGTTAGGCACGACAGGTCTCATGTTCCTTTCAGCAACCGGCCAATGATCGAATATGGTTCGACCTGTGCAAAGACGGAAGCATGAGGGAATTGATTCCAGGACAATGTTATACGGCGGTAAACTAAGTTATCTTAGTCCGTCCCCTAAGGAGGGTGCTATGGGAATGATGAAGGAGTTCAAGGCGTTCGCCATGCGGGGGAACGTGATGGACATGGCGGTGGGCATAATCATCGGCGCGGCGTTCGGGAAGATAATCTCGTCGCTGGTGGCCGATGTGATAATGCCTCCGATCGGTCTGCTCGTCGGGGGCGTCAACTTCACCGACCTTGCGCTGGTCATCAGGGAGGCTGCAGGCGAGACCGCCGCGGTGACACTGAACTACGGGGTCTTCCTGCAGACGCTTCTCGATTTCATCATCGTTGCTTTCGCCATTTTCATGATGGTCAAGGGGATGAACAGGCTTTCCCGCAAAAAGGCCGAGGCTCCTGCGGCACCACCCGCACCTTCTGCGGAAGTGGCACTGCTGGGTGAGATCAGGGACATTCTGAAGCAGAAGTAGGGATTGTGCCCTTCCTGCCCGGAAGGTCTTGGGCTATCTTCCGGCCATGATCGTTCCAGGCCTTCTTCTGTCAGTCGTGGCGTCCGTCACGGTCAGGGTGGGGTACGAAGAGAACCCTCCCATGGCCTTTACCAACCCCTCAGGCGAGCCGGACGGTTTCTACGTCGAGCTGGTGAACGACATCGCACGGTCCGAGGACTGGGATCTCGAGTACGTTCCGGGGGAGTGGTCAGAACTTCTCGAGTGGCTTGAAAGCGGCGAGATAGATCTCCTTCTTTCCATTGCCTCGACGCCCGCCCGCAGGGAACGGTTTCTCTTCCCGGAGAACAGCGTCTATTCAGGGTGGTCCACGGTGGCCGTACGGCGTTCCGGAAGGTTCGGCTCTATGGCCGATCTCGAGGGCGCGACAATTGCCATGATCCACGAAGACATCCACTCCATGACATTCCTGGAACTCGTGGAAAGGCTTGGTGTGGATGTTGCGCCGCTCTGGGTCCCGAATTTCAACATGGCGATGCAGGCGGTGGCCAGCGGAACGGCCGATGGCGCTGCGGTTCCGTGGCACGCCGTGGCCTTTTTCGGACCCGACCTTGGCCTTGAGGGGTCGCCGGTGGTGTGGAACCCCGTTCAGACCAGCATAGCTGGAACCCCCCGGACGGCGGCTCCCCTGATAGATGCCATAGACGCCCGGCTTGCCGCCTTGAAGGCCGATGACGAGTCTTCGTACTACGCCCTCCGCAGCAAGTGGATCTTCCCCGAAGCAGTCTCCCATCAAAGGTTTCTGCTTGTCACCCTTGGTGTGCTGGCCCTGTCGGGCGTTGTGTTCATTTTCGTCAGCAACCTGAGGTTGAGCCGGGAGGTCAGGAAGAAAAACCGGGCCCTCAGGGTGAATTCCACCCTTGCAACCGTGGCCGGTGCCGTGAACAAGGTGGACTCGCTCGACGAACTGTGCGGCAGGCTCGTGGGGGCTCTGTCCGGCGTCATGGAGACCTCGAACCTTTTCGTTGCTGTCTATGTCCCTGAAAGGGACGTGTTCCGAATCCCGAAAATACTGGACAGGTTTGACGAGTACTCCGAGATCGACAATCCGGGATCACTTACCCACAACGTGTTCCGCTCCAACACTGCAGTCAGGTGGAACCGGGAAGAGATCAGCGCCTACTACCGCCGGACCGGCGGAGTGCAGGTGGGGACGCCTGCCGAGCAGTGGCTGGGCGTTCCCCTGAGGGCAGGAAAGGAACCGGTCGGCGTGGTGGCAGTTCAAAGCTACGACAGGGCCGACCAGTTCACCGAGGAGGATCAGGAGCTTCTCGAGACCGTGGGCTCCCAGCTCGGCAACGCCATACTCCGCATGCGTGCGATCGAGGATCTCACTGCATCCAGGGGGCGTCTGTCGAGGCTGATGGCCGCTGATCCCTCGGCGATCCTTCTTCTCGATGAGAACGGCGTTGTTCAGGACTGCAATCCTCAGGCCCGCAACATCCTGGGTTGCGGCTGCAAAGACCTCATGGGTCTCGACTTCTACGGTTTCCTGCGGCGGGGCGCGGAGCGGTTGAGGTGTTTCCTCGACCCAGAATCTCCCGACGAGGAGTTCCGGTTCACCGGGCAGGTCTCAAGACCCGACGGATCTTGTTTCCCCTTCGAGGCCAGGGGTTCCGTCTTCGAGGAATCCGGCAGAAGGCTTTTCTTCGTGGGAATCCAGGACGACACGCGGAAGCTCGCGCTCGAGGCCGAAGCCGCGCGGAACGAGAGGCTTGAATCGGTCGGCGTTCTGGCCGGGGGCATCGCACACGACTTCAACAACATCCTCACGGGGATACTGGCGAACCTCAGCCTTCTGAAGCGCGAGAAACCGGCCTCGAAGAAGTTCATATCACTTGCGGAGGATGCCGAGAAGGCAGCCCTGAGCGCAAGGCACCTCACCAACCAGCTCCTCACGTTCGCCCAGGGGGGCGCGCCCGTGAAAAGGGCGGTACACACCGCCGAGCTTCTGGAGCAGTCCACGAGGTTTCTGCTTCGGGGGTCTGGAGTGTCATTCTCGATCGAATCCGACGGCGACCTCTGGAATCTCGAAGCCGATCCCGGGCAGTTCTCACAGGTCGTGAGCAACCTTGTCCTGAATGCGAAGCAGGCCATGAACGATTCGGGGAGTCTGAGCATTTCCGCCCGGAACACCACGCTGAAGGCTACTGACGAAGAGGGGCTGCCTTCGGGAAGGTATGTGAGGATCCTCTTCATGGATTCCGGGCCGGGGATTCCCGGAGCCATCGCCGACAGGGTTTTCGATCCCTATTTCACCACACGGGAGAAGGGACACGGGCTGGGCCTCACGACCAGCCACTCCATTGTCGTGAGGCATGGGGGAAGGATCAGGATACTCCCATCCGACAAGGGGGCGCATTTCGAAGTGCTCATGCCCGCTGCACTTGCAGGAACACCTGCGCAGCCCCTGATCTCCGGAGTCTCCACCGAACACAGGGAGAGGATCCTCATTCTCGATGACGAGGAGATCGTGCGCAAGGCTGCACTCAACCTTCTGGGCTCACTGGGGTGCACGGTCGACGAGGCCCCGGACGGGGCAACGGCCATCTCGATGTACCGGAGCGCCCTCGATGAAGGCCGCAGGTACGACGCGGTGATAATGGACCTGACGATTCCCGGCGGGATGGGTGGTGAACAGGCCGTGCGCGAGGTTCTTTCCATCGACCCTGACGCGAGGGTGATAGTGTCCAGCGGTTACGCCGGCAACAGCATCATGGTCAGGTATCGTGACTTCGGGTTCAGCGGGGTGCTCGGCAAGCCCTACACGCTTTCGGAGCTATCCGACGTGATAAGGCGTGTCGTTCAGGGCTGATCCGGCGCTCCGGTTCGCCAAGTCTGTGCCCGGCATCGGGAAAACCCTTGAAATGGAACATGATGACGGATTTCAGTGTATATTGCCCAGTGAAATACAGGGAGGTCTTTGTGACAAGGACACAGGTTCGCTCAAGCAGCGCTCCGGCGCCAGTGGGTCCGTACAGCCAGGCCATTCTCGCTGGAGGGCTTGTTTTCGTGAGCGGTCAGCTCGGTATCAACCCCGCAACCGGCACGATGCCCCCGACGGTCGAGGAACAGGCCGAACTTGCACTCGAAAATCTGAAGGCCGTTCTGGAGGCCGGAGGATCATCCCTTGACCGGGTGGTCAAGACGACAGTACTCCTTGCGGACATGAAGGATTTTGCCAGGGTCAACGGCGTATACGCACGCTACTTCAGCGAGCCCTTCCCCGCCAGGGCGGCCTACCAGGTCGCCGGGCTTCCCCTGGGGGGGCTTGTGGAAATAGAGGCAACAGCCCTTTCCGGAAGGGACTGACATGCTGGGTCTGGTCTGGTCCACGGTTACCGCCTCCGACGGGTTCACCAAGTTCATCCTCCTTCTGATCCTCGTGTTGTCACTGGGCGCATGGTCGGTGGCCATATCGAAGCTGAAGGAACTTTCACGGATAAGCGGGGCTTCGCGCATGTTCATGGAAGCCCTGCGGACAACGGGGCGCCCCCCCGGTGGGGACTTTCTGAAGAACAGTTCGGAAATGGGGCCATTGGCCAGGATGTACGCCGAGGCCGGGAGGTTCCTGCGCCGCAGGAGCGACCTCGGCATAACCGGCCCCCTCACGGGCGAAGAGGTCGCGATCCTTCACGGAGCTCTCGAGAGGGAGGCAAGCGAAGACCTGGCCCAGCGAAGCCGGAACATCGGATTTCTGGCCACTGTCACCAGTGTCAGCCCCCTGCTCGGGCTTCTTGGAACGGTCTGGGGCGTGCTGGCGAGTTTCATCGGAATGCGGGAGATGGGCTCGGCTGACATCAGCGCCGTGGGCTCGGGCATCGCCGCCGCCCTGACCACCACCGTGGCGGGGCTTCTTGCCGCCATTCCGGCAAACGTTTTCCACAACTACTCAGTCGGGAAGGTCGACGATCTGGCGGGAGAGATAGACCGCTTCCTCTCCGAACTCGTCGATGTGTGCAGAAGGGGCAGCATTACATGATCCGTCCCCGTTACCGGCAGTTCTCGAGCATCAACGTCACGAATCTCGTGGATGTCACGTTCGTCCTGCTGGTGATCTTCATGCTTAGCGCGCCGGTGATCCACCGCAGCGCCGATGTCAGGCCCCCTTCGACCGATCAGGGACGGATACTGAGCCGGCTTGACCCCGGAACGTCCCTTCTGGTTGAGATCGACGCCCTTGGGAACATCACCGTGGCCGGTGAACCGGTGGCTCCGGCTGACCTCTCCGGCCTCGCGGCCGCCGCACTTGCGGGGGGACGCACCGAAGCATTCGTCAGGGCCGACGGCGAAGCACGCTACACGGTGCTTGCCCTGGCTCTCACCGAGCTGCGCAGGGGCGGGTACGAAAACGTCGGCCTCGTACAGGAGTCCGTCAGTGAACAGCCCTGAAGCTTTCCGCAGGCCCCCGAGCCATGCTCCGGTCATCGACCGGTCCGCCATGGTCATGTCCTTCGGGGTTCATGCGGGGATGCTCGTCCTGATGATAGTCGCCGGCCTGATAATGAACTCCGGCCCGGCCCCCGTGATCATGGGGGGTGGTTCCATGGTTTCGGTCGAGATGGTGGTGCTCGATTCCGAATCGAATCCCGGCAACCCGGGCAACGTCGCCACCGAGGCCGGGGATACGCAGGTCGAAGAAGCCGTTCAGGTGCCCGAACTGATACAGGAGCTGATGGAGACCACCGAGGTGGAGCCCGTCGAGGTCGAGCCCGTTGAAGTTCAGCCCGTCGAGGTCGAGCCCGTTGAAGTCCAGCCCGCTGAAGTTCAACCCGCCGGCCAGTTCGTCACCATCGGTTCATCGGGAGAGGCCGGCGCCGGTGCGCCCGGTCCGGCAAGCTATGAGGGAAGGGTCTTTGCAGCCATCAGAAGGAACTTCGTAACATCCACCGATCCACCCAACACATACCGCATACACTTCACCGTGAACCTTGACGGGACGTACAGGTACGAGGTCGTAAGGCAGAGCGGGAACTCCGCCTTCGACAGGGCTGTCGAGCACGCCCTCGAAACTGCAAGCATCCCTCCCATGCCTCCGGGACGAACGACACCGGTCAGATTGAGCATCGAGTTTCTGGGTCCCGAGTAATCCGGGACGTGAGGGGAGAAACCTTTGAGAGTGTTTTTTCTGATCCTCATTATTGCGTTGCCTGTCTGCCTTGCGGCAGCCGAGTTCCTTCCCATGACGCCGATAGGCGCCCAGTGCCTTCCAGTGAGCGTTCGTGTGGAGGGAGAGGGCGGGGGCGCGGTAACCGTCCGCGATCAGCTCGTTTTCGACATCGATTTTTCGGGGCTTCTCATAACCGTTCCCGAGAACGAGGCCTTCGTGAAGCTTTCCGCCCGGGTTTCGGGAAGCGAGGGGAGCTGGAACATCTCCGCCAGGGCCGAAGCCGAGGGCGAAGGGGTGCTCATCAAGGAATATCAGGGCTCATCTCTTCACGATATGGTGCACAGCCTATCGGATGACCTGGTGTTCGCCCTCACCGGCGAACAGGGCATAGCATCCACCCGTATCGCCTACATTGTACGGGGGGGGGAGGAGTGGAGGCTCGTCGTCAAATCCCTTGACCCCAGGCCGTCGGCCACCATCATGCGGGACGGGCAGGTTCTGACCACCCCCGCCTGGAGCCCGCTCGGCGACCGCATCGCCTTCACGTCGTACAGGGCGGGAACGGGCGACATCTACACGTATTCATTCACCTCGGGTTCTGCATCCCGTATCATTTCGGGCGGTGTGAACACCGCTCCTGCCTGGAGCCCTGACGGAAGCCATCTTGCATTCACCCGTTCCGAGAACGGAAGCTCCGACCTCTGGCTCTACAGCGTCTCGGGTGGCGGTTCCACCCCCCTCACCGCCCGGAGCAGCATCGAGACATCGGCCAGCTTCTCGCCCAACGGGCTTCAGCTGATCTTCACCAGCGACCGGGTGGGCTATCCCCAGCTCTACTGGATGAGCGCTTCAGGCGGAAGCGCCGAGAGGGCGGGATTTTCACACGGCTACTGCGACAGCCCGTCGTGGTCGCCCCGGGGCGACATGATAGCCTACTGCGCCAGGGCGGGAAGCGGTTTTCACATCTTCGTGATGAACTCGGACAGGACCGAGATACGGCAGGTTACGACCCGGGGAACCCTCAACGAAGACCCTGTCTGGTCCCCCACTGGCCGCCATCTGGCCTTTTCCAGCGACATGGACGGTGTGCGGAGCATTTACATGATGGAGTTGAACAGTTTGAAGGTTCACAGGCTCTCCACCGGCGGAGAGAGTTACTGCCCGGCATGGTCGCCGGTGCGCTAGGGAAGGATGGAAGAGATGAAAAAGCCTGCGTTGATGGCGGGGTTGCTCCTGCTTCTGGTCGCCTTTGCCGGCTGCAACCGAACGACCGTGGTCGAGGACGACGTGATCGTAAGTGACACTCTCGTGACCGGCGTATGGGAGGAAGACCCCCTGATCGCTCTGAATGCAGCTCTTGCCAGGCATCAGGAGGCACTTCGCGACGTTTTCTTCGAGTACGACTCCAACGAGCTGAGCAGCGCGGCCCTCGAAGCACTGATGTTCGACGCCGGCTACATGATGAGCAACACCGGTTTCAAGGTCCTTCTCGAGGGCCACTGCGACGAGCGCGGAACCGTTGACTACAACCTTGCCCTTGGAGAGAGGCGCGCCCAGTCCGTCTACCAGTACCTTGTGAACTACGGTATTCCGGCATCCAGGCTCTCAACGGTCAGCTACGGAAAGGAAAGACCTTTCGCAACGGGCTCGGACGAGTACGCCTTCTCCCAGAACCGCAGGGTCCACCTGCGTGTGATGCCGGAGTAGTGCCCGTGAAGAGGGGCGTTCTTTATGCGGCCTTTCTGATGCCGCTTTTCTGCGGGTGCTGGCTTTCAACATGGTCCAAGGCTCCCGGCAGGGTTGAGAAACTCGCGGTCTCCCACGAGGAGATGAGGGTCGAGATCGATTCCATCGCCGCCGGGGTCGAGAGGAGCCAGCATCTTCTGCGGGGGATCCAGGCGCAGGCAGGCATGCGCAGTTCCGACGAAACCCAGCATCTCGGCGAACTGGTCAGCCAGCTCGAGGCTGCATTGGCCAGGTTCTCGCAGGCCAGGGTCGGGCAGGACGACGAGGCCGGGGCCGCCGAGCCCATATACGAAGACGCATTCAGGCAGTACCAGCAGGGCGACTACACTAGGGCTGCACAGGGCTTCAGACAGGTCTACTCCGAGTACCCGAGAAGCGTTCTGGCGGACGACGCCCTCTACTTCGCAGCGCTCTGCAACCAGGCCCTGGGTCAGCCCCACCGGGCCATAGAGGAACTGGTGGCCGTGTACTTCATGTACCCTTCGGGAGACAGGACCGCCTCGGCCCTTGCAAGGGCGGCTGCGATCTACGCCCTCCACACCGCTGAAACCGAGAGGGACAGGCTTGAGGCCATAATCCTCCAGGAATACCCCCAGAGTGACGAGGCCAGACTGATCCGTCAGCGCACCGGAAGGTAGCGGGAATCCCGCAAATCCGGCATATTAGCCGGTCAGGACAAGTGCTGCCCGGGACCACCCGGGCAGCAGCGGCCATTGAACGCAACACCCAAGAGCGGAAATCACATGTCTTACAATGTCACAACGGATGAGTCCGGCAGAAAAACCGTCAGTTTTCACATGGATGCCGAAGGGGTGGACAGGCTCTTTCGGGAAGTCAGGCGTGAGATACAGAAGGATATCGTCGTCCCCGGTTTCAGAAAGGGCAAGATCCCTTCGTCGATCCTGAAGCAGAAGTTTGGAAACCTGATACTCTCCGAAGTGGCTGAAAAGGCTCACCGGGAGATGTCCGACGTTCTCTTCGAGGAGAACGACTGGATCCTCTCCGACGCCGAACCCGAGTTCAAGCCCGTTCTTCCCGCGGAAGGCCGTGACTACGATTACGAGGTTACCTACACCCTCTTCGAGACCCCGGCGCCCACAGGATTCAGGGGCATTACCATCGCCGTTCCCGCCTTTGACGAGGAAAAGGCCCTCGAGGAAGCCCTTTCAGAGATCAGGAACCGGTTCGTCTCATTCGAGCACGTGGACCGTGCGGCCGCGGACGGTGACCTCGTAGTCGTCGAATACCCCTCGCGCGAGGCGGGGGAACCCCGGCGGGCGGCGGTCGTCATAGGCAGGGAGAACATGGGACCGGGTTTCGACGAGCTTCTGCCCGGCCTTTCAGCGGGAGACAGGTTCTCGGCCCGCATGGATTTCCCCGGCCTGGAAGAGGAGCCCCCGGCAACTGAGTTCGCAGTCATTGAGGTGAGGGAACCCAAAAACCCCGAACTGAACGACGAATTCGCGAAAACCGCGGGCGGATTTGAGAGCATGGAACAACTGAGGCAGAAACTCCGCGAGAACATCAGTGAGAAGCATCAGGCCGAGCGACGTTCCTTCGTGGAGTCCGTTGCGCTCGACAGCCTGCTCTCGTCCAACGTGTTCGATCCGCCCTCCTTCATGGTGGACAACCTTGCCCGTGACTACTCGAAGCGGCTGGAAGACGGCGAACTCACCCCGGAAACCGAGAGGACGATCAGGGAACTGGCCGAGCGAAAAGTCCGCGAATTCCTGATCCTCAGGCAGATAGCGATCGTCGAGGGACTGCCCGTTTCATCCGATGAGCTGGAAAAGGAGGCCGCGGGAGGTTCGGCTTCCTCGGCGCTCGACAGGCTCCGCAACGAGAGGGCTCTCGAGCTCGTGCTCGCAAGCGCGGTTGAAACCGTTGCGGAACCTCACGACCCGCAGGCGGATAAACAAGATGAGCCCGGGGCTTCATGGAAATGGGTCGCGGTTTCCGACATTCCGTGCAAGGAGGATAAGTGATGTCTTCGGTGATTCCCTTCGTCGTGGAGAGGGATGGGAACTACGAACGCTCTTACGACATCTATTCACGGCTGCTGAAAGACCGCATAGTCTTCATCGGTGACGTCATCTCTCCCCAGACGGCAGGGCTTGTCGTCGCCCAGCTTCTCTTCCTTGAGGGCCAGGACCCCAAGAAAGACATCAACATGTACATCCACAGCCCCGGTGGCTCGGTCTCCGCGGGGCTTGCGATCTTCGACACCATGAGGTTCATCAGGCCCGACATCGCAACCTTCTGCATGGGCAGCGCAGCCAGCATGTCTTCAGTCCTTCTGGCGGCTGGAGCGAAGGGCAAAAGGAACATCCTCCCGCATGCCAGGGTGATGATCCATCAGCCCACCGGTGGTGTGCGGGGACAGGCCAGCGACATCGAGATCGAGGCCCGTGAGATACTCAAGATCCGGGAGGAGATGAACCTGATCCTGGCGGAATGCACCGGCCAGCCCGTCGGGAAGATAGCGCAGGACACCGACAGGAACTTCTGGATGAACGCAGCCGAATCGGTGGAGTACGGGATCGTGGACAACATTCTTGACAAGCGGGTGTGAGTGATGCCGAAAGAGAACCGCTGTTCCTTCTGCAACAGGGCGTCGGGGGAGGTCAGCCAGCTCATCCAGGGGCCGGGTGTCTTCATCTGCGACGACTGCGTAAGGTACTGCAGCGAGATAATCACGGAAACGCCGGGAAAGCCCGAGGAGAAGTCCGTTCCCGGCCTTTTCCGCAAGGGGCTTCCCTCTCCCCGCGAGATAAAGGACCAGCTGGACCAGTACGTCGTGGGCCAGGACAAAGCCAAGAAAGTCCTGTCCGTTGCAGTGTACAACCACTACAAGAAGCTTCTGGCCAAACACCAGGGTTCAAGCGAAGTTGAACTCGAGAAGAGCAACATCCTCCTCCTTGGCCCCACCGGGGTCGGCAAGACCCTTCTTGCACGCACGCTCGCCCGGATACTCGAGGTCCCTTTCGCCATCGCCGACGCCACGACCCTCACCGAAGCCGGCTATGTGGGGGAGGACGTGGAGAACATCCTGCTCAGGCTGCTTCAGGTCACCGACATGAACGTGGAGGAGGCCCAGCACGGGATCATCTACATTGATGAGCTGGACAAGATATCCCGCAAGTCCGAAAACCCCTCCATAACGCGTGACGTATCCGGCGAGGGTGTTCAGCAGGCCCTTTTGAAGATCGTGGAGGGAACCGTTGCGGGCGTTCCCCCTCAGGGCGGGAGGAAACATCCCTATCAGGAGAACATCTATGTCGACACCTCCGGGATCCTCTTCATCTGCGGAGGGGCCTTTCACGGGCTGGACAAGATCATCGAATCCCGCATCAGTCACGGAGCCATGGGTTTCGGAGCCGACATCAAGGCCGACCGTCAGGAGTCATGTTCCCTCGAGATCGTGGAGGCCCACGACCTCGTGCGCTATGGCATCATCCCCGAACTGGTCGGCAGGCTTCCCGTGGTGGTGACGCTCGAGGACCTCGACGAGGAAGCCCTCGTGAAGGTGCTGACCGAGCCGAAGAACGCCCTCATGAAGCAGTACTCCTACCTGTTCAGCCTCGAGGGCCTTGAACTCGAGATCACGCCGGGCGCGCTGAAAGCCATCGCCTTCGAAGCAAGGAAGGCAAAGAGCGGTGCCAGGGGGCTTCGTTCCATACTCGAAAGGGTCCTTCTGGAACCCATGTACACAATCCCCGACACCAAGGAAAAGTCGGGAACCCTGGTCGTGGACGAGGCGTGCGTCAAGGGCATGAAGAAACCAAGAATACTGACCCGCAGGGGACGGAAAGCGGTCTGAATTGCCGGGACTTGCGCTCAGCTTTCTCAGGAGCTGCCCTGGAGGAGTGGGCCTTCCGGAAGACGGCAGGCCGGAAGTGGCCTTCACAGGGCGTTCCAACGTGGGGAAATCGTCGCTGATAAACCGTCTGGCCGGTGGCGCTTCTGTGGCCCGCACCAGCTCCTCCCCGGGGTGCACAAGGTTCATCAACATCTACGAAAGCAATTTCGGCTACTACGTCGCCGACCTTCCGGGCTACGGATATGCCAGGACCCCCGGTGCCGAGAGGTCCCGATGGCTTTCCTGGATGGAGGACTACCTCGGGAAAAGACGTCCTTTGAGGGGCTCGGTGCTTCTCGTGGACTGCAGGCATACCGGGATGGAGAGCGACGCCAGGATGGCGGAGTTCCTCAGGGGCTGCGGAAAACCCTACATTGTCGCCCTGACCAAGAGCGACAAACTGGGGGCATCGAAACTCGCGGAATCCAGAAAGAAAGCCGAGGAACTCGGCCCGGTGATCCCCGTTTCATCGGTTCGCGGCTCGGGGATCAGGGAACTGCTTCGCTGGCTTGTGCAGGTAACGGCGGATTAGGGGGGAAAATGCCTGTAAGGATAATTGTGGGGCTTCAGTGGGGAGACGAGGGCAAGGGCAAGATGGTTGATCACCTGGCCCTTGACGCCTCGGCTGTGGCCAGGTTTTCCGGGGGAGCCAACGCGGGGCATACCGTGGAGACCCCCATGGGAAGGTACGCGCTGCACATGCTGCCCTCGGGGCTTCTCAGGCAGGGAGTGGCGGGGATGATCGGTTCCGGATGCGTGGTGGATCCCCTGGCCCTGCTCCGGGAGATCCATGACCTCGAGAATTCCGGCATTGCCATTGCGGACAGGCTTCTGGTGAGTGGAAAGGTTCATCTGGTACACCCCGCCGCCCGGGTTTCCGAAGCCTTCTCCGAAACCGGTGTTGACCACAGGATCGGCACCACCGGGAGGGGGATCGGACCAACGTATGTCGAAAAGTTCCGCCGCAGGGGCATCAGACTGGAGGACATATCGCTTCCCGGGCAGTTCACCGCCAGGTGCCGGGAGAAGGCGGATCAGTGCGTGCAGGAGTTCGGGCTCGACGGCGCGGCGCGTGAAGCCCTTCTGAGCGATACCGATGCCTTCATCGAAGCATCGCTTTCAATGGCGCGGTATGTGGGGGATGTTTCGTACACCATATCCCGGATACTGGAGGAGAACGGCACGGTCATAGCCGAAGGCGCCCAGGGCACCCTTCTCGATCCCGATCATGGCACGTACCCCTATGTGACGTGCGGCCAGTGCGTGAGCGGAGCCGCCTGCACAAGCCTCGGCTTCGGCCCGAACCGCGTCGGAGATGTCGTTGGGATACTGAAAGCCTACTCCACGCGTGTCGGGGAAGGGCCGTTTCCCACCGAACAGGTCAATGAGACCGGCGAGAGGATAAGGAAGGCGGGGAACGAGTACGGCACGACCACCGGGCGCCCCAGAAGGTGCGGCTGGTCCGACGGCGTCCTGGCCCGGTACGCAGCGCGCCTCAACGGATGCGACTGGATAACCCTGACGCTGCTCGATGTCCTGTCGGGCTTCGACGAGCTCAAGGTCTGCACCAGGTACGAACTCGATCCCGAGCAGGACCTTGCCCTTTTCGAAACCGGGGTGAGGCTTGGTTCCCACATCCCCGTCTACGAGACCCTTCCGGGCTGGAAGGAGGACATTCGCGGCGAGACCCGCTGGGATGCCCTTCCCATGAACGCCAGGCGGTACGTCGAAGCCCTCGAGAAACTGGCCGGAGCTCCGATCAGGGCCATTTCCACCGGCCCCGACCGTGACCACCTGATCCGGCGGGACACCTGAGGGTGAACCGTTCCCATTGGCCCGGACTGCTCTTCGACACCCATTGTCACCTTCACTTCGATGATTTCCGCAGTGACCTCGAAACGGTTGTCACCAGCGCATTCGATGCGGGAGTCCGGGGAATTCTGGTCCCCTCGGTCGACCTGGAATCCAGCGTCCGCTCAAGCTCCATAGCAGGGAGTTACGGTCTTTGGTCCGCCGCGGGGTTTCACCCGAACCATCTCGAGGAAGCATCCGAAAGTGCTTTCAGGGAGGTTGCGGCGCTGTCCCTGCTTCCGCAGGCCGCGGCGGTGGGTGAGACGGGTCTCGACTTCTACCGAGACAGGTTTCCCCGCGATTTCCAGACCCGATGGTTTCAGAAGCACATCGATCTTTCCAGAGACCTTGCAATGCCCCTTGTCGTTCACTCAAGGGGAGCTGAAGGGGCTGTTCTTGACGTTCTTCCCGACGACCCGGGCGTTCCCGTCATCCTGCACAGCTGGTGCGGTTCGGCCGAAGCCACTTCACGGGCGGTGAAGAGGGGCTTTTACTTCGGCCTGACCGGAGCGGTCACCTACCGGAAAAGCGAGACCGCCCGGAATCTCGGGCTCATTCCCCGGGAGATGGTCCTGGTCGAGACTGACGCCCCCTTCCTTCCCCCGGTACCCCATCGGGGAGGAAGGAATGAACCCGCGCTCTCAACCCTGACTGCGGCATGGATCGCCCGGGAATGGAAGCAGTCTTTTGCCGGGGCTTTCTCCATCCTCTGGGAAAACTCCCTGCGCGCTTTCCGCCTTCATCCCGGGAACCGGAGGACCCATCTCGTCTATCCCATGGGGGGTAATCTCTACGTCAACCTCACGGGAATGTGCAGCGCGACATGCGTGTTCTGCATCAGGAACCGTCAGGACGGCATCGGGGGATACAACCTGAGACATCGGAGCGAGCCTTCGCGGGAGGCCGTGCTGTCGGCGCTTTCCGTTGCCGACCCGTGCGGATACGACGAGGTCGTTTTCTGCGGTTACGGTGAACCGACCATGCGGCCCGACCTCCTCCGCGAGTCCGCGGAACAGGTTCGGTCATCGGGGGGCAGGACCCGACTGAACACGAACGGGCTCTGCCTTGGACACATGACCCTGCCGGAAACCGAAGCCATGCTGGGACTCTTCGACAGGGTCAGTGTAAGCCTGAACGCATCGGGAGCGGCGGAGTACGCAAGGGTGTGCCCCGGAGCATCCGCCGCCGGCTGGGATGACCTGATGGGGTTCATCAGGATCGTGAAAAGGCTTGCGATCCCAGCCGTGCTGACCGCCGTCGAGGGGTCGGGGGCGGACATTCCGAAGGTGAGGGCGCTTGCAGAGAGGCTGGAACTGCCCGTCCTGATCAGGGAGGGGCAGTGAACACCGCCGCCACCCGCGAGACACTGAACGCTCTTGGTATTGTCCCCGACAAGGGGCTGGGACAGAACTTTCTGGTGAACCCGCTTCTTGCCCGGAGGATAGCCGCCTCGCTGGGCGAGCCGGACGGGCCGGTCCTTGAGATCGGCCCGGGTCTGGGAGCCCTGACCGAAGCCCTTATGGCCAGGGGTCTCTCGGTGACGGCTCTGGAGATATCCCAGGCCATGAGCCTCAGGCTAAGGGAACGCATGCCGGAACTCAGAGTCGTTCAGCAGGACTTTCTGAAGGCGGTTCCAGAAGAACTGCCGGGCCACCCCTTTGCCGCGGTGGCGTCGAACCTTCCCTACAGCATATCCACACCGGCTGTGGTAAGGCTTTGTGAACCGGGTTTCCAGTCGGTCTCCCGTGCCGTTCTGATGCTTCAGAGGGAGGTGGCCGTGAGGCTCGAGTGCACGACGGGGGGGAGGGAGTACGGGCGGCTCGCCCTGGCGGTCTGGCCGCACTACAGCGTGACGATGCTGTTCGAGGCCGGTCCATGGGAATTCTATCCCCGGCCCGAGGTTGAATCGACTGTGGTGCTTCTGGAGAGGAAGACAACCCCACCCCTCTCCCCGCAGCTTTATCCAAGGTTCGTCGAAGTCGTGAAGGCAGCCTTTTCATCCCGAAGGAAGAAGATCGTGAACAACCTTTCCAGGGTCTATGGAAAGGACCGGGCGTTGGCTATACTTGACAGGGTGGGGGTTTCCCCCGACCTCAGGGCGGAAAGGGTGCCGCCCGGGAGTTTCGCCGGCATCGCCGAGGAGATTGGTCCATGAAGAACTGCATTCCCGTGATCCTCATCTTCGCATGTCTGCTCGGGGCATGGGACGCCAACTACAACCTCGGCCTGGATCAGGGGAGGGTCGAGACGACCCTTACCAACTCCCTCACGTTCTCGCAGGAGCTTTCCCGACACCTGAGCCTGAACGGGGCCACCTCCTTCCAGGGGCTGCGGAACTGGGGCCAGGGAAGATTCTGCGATTCGCGCAGCGGGAGGGGCTGGCTGAGCTGGAGGCCCAGGGGTGGGATGGAACTTGCAACCACGATCACAAGGTCCATCGTCGTCGACAAGACAAAGGGTGTGTTCACGCAGGACAAGGTGGCGGACAACGCCATCGGGTCACTCAGATACGCCCCTTCGGACTGGCTTTCAATGACCATGCAGGCCGGCCTTCACACCGAGGACTCGTGGAACGCATCCCACGACACGCTGACTGCGAATGACGGCACGCTCTACGACATGAGCGCCACGGTAAACCGCAGGTTGTTCCGGGTCATCAGCACCAATTTCAGCGTCGCCGAAGCCAGGGCGTTCGGCAACGTATCCGACAACGGACGCGACAACATCTCCGCAAGGGTGGGCTACAACTTCCCCGATTCCTGGAACGGCGGAAGCTTCAACGCGGAGATCGGCGCCAACAGGAACTTCCTCAAGCACTACGATGACGAGTACAGGAAAAAGGGCGACGAGTGGAACCACTCCGAGAGCCTGGTCCTGCCCGAACTTATCCACGGCATCTTCATGGAAATGAGCGGCCAGTGGACCTACGACACCACGCTGTATACCGATCTTGACCCCGACTCCGCGCAGGAAGGCGACCGCCGCGACAAGCTCACCAACGGAAGACGGATCGGCTGCACGATGGTGTGGGAGATGATGGATGACCTCGACCTCGACATAAGCGTATCGAGAGCCCTCGAGGATGAGGACTACAAGGTGCAGATCACCGGAGTCGAGGACCTCTTCGATGTTTCGAGGAAGACCGACGACCGGCTTCTCTCCTTCAGGCTCGTGTACACGCCGGGTTCGAGCAATGTAACCTTCCACAGGGTTGTCAACCTTTACAGGAAGGATACCTGGGGGACATGGGAAGACAGTTTCGGCAACATCTACCAGGATGACACGGACAGCGACGAACTCCGCGAGCTTCTGGGGATCACCGCCAGAATTCCCGTGAACGACTGGTTCACACTGAAGGGCGAGATGCAGGGCCAACGCCGCGAGACCATCTTCCTCATGGCAGCCATGTCGGGCCAGAGCAGCCGAAGCTCCACGTACAGCGTACGCCCCGGGTACGAATGCAATGTGGGCAGCGGCTGGAAGGTCGACCATGCGGTAAAGCTCAGCGCGGACTACACGACCTACTTCTTCCCCGAGTACGCCAGCGGGGGCAACAGGCTCAGCCGCAGGCTCGACTCGTTCTTCACCTTCGACCGTGTGAGCAGTGACAGCACGGTTCTCGGGATCGGACACACATTCTCCTTCAGGGATCAGGGACGGTATCAGAACAGGCTGTTCTCGAGAACCTACGAAGCCGTGAACTCGCGGCTCACGTTCAACCTGGGGTTCCACGTATCGGCAAAGGTGGGGATAACCCCCAGCTACGGTTGGGAATACGTGTGGAGCAACCGCCTCGACCAGGGCATCAGCACCGACGAGCACATCCATCACGTGGGCATCAGAAGCGTGATAACGATCCTTGGGGGAGTGTTGTCGACCAACATCACCCGGACGTTCCGGATGTCCGGTGATCCGAGCTACTGGCATGCCAGCATGAACTTCAACTACCTTCTCTAGGGGGCATGAGATGAAAGCCATTCTGCTGACAGTCCTTGTGATGCTTTCGGCGTGCAGCGTCTTCGAGCCCCGGGAACCAGAAGATCCCGATCCCAACCCGCCCGTGGTGTGGCAGACCCCCACGCAGCCCTCGATAGTCATCAGCAACCTTCAGAACTCGCTCAACGGTCTTTCGTTGGGATACTACAACTCGTGCTTCCACGATGACTTCGTTTTCACCGCCGATCCGCTGGACGTATCGGACCCCGGCTTCCAGGGCCTTGATTTCTCGGACTGGACGAAAGACGTGGAATCTCAGACGGTATCCTCCATCATCTACCAGGCCCAGGCATCAGGTGCCCCGTCGGACAGCCTGTCACAGGCCTATTTCAACACCGATGCCCAGCACCCCGACCCTTCCGTGCCCTACGACAGCGTGACCATCTACCGCGACTACTACATCGTCGCTGCGGGTACCCTGGGCTGCGGATGGGATCGCGCCGCCATGGGAAGTGCATGGATAACCCTGGTTGCCGACGAGTTCGGACTGTGGAGCATCAGGGACTGGGACGACATCAGGGTGCCCTACTACACCGGCGATCACTATACCTGGGGCGTCGCGAAGGCCCTCTACCGGCGGTGACGACCACTGATTCGGTGATCCTGGCCAACGAGGCCTCCGCGGCCTGTCCGGGAGGACTGGCATTCGATCTGGGCACTGGGACGGGCGAGGTCCCCAGACTGGTCTCCGAAACGAACAGGTCTCTGCTGTGGATCGGGATCGACACCTGTCCCGATTCACTGCGTCTTTCCCGGGATGCAGTGCTGCCGGTTCTCGCGGGAGTCGGGCAGGTGCCCGCACTCTTTCCGATGGGGATCGCAGACCTTGTCACGGCAAATCCACCCTATTTCGTGAGCGGGTCGGGAAGGCCCTGCCCCGACCCCGCGAGAGAGCGTGCAAGGCGGGGCGGCCCTCTTCTGCTCTACATGTTCGTTTTTGCCGCCGCGCACCTTCTGAAACCCGGCGGGGTTTTCCTTCTTACCTTCCGCTGGGGAGCCGGGCGTGACGTGGAAACGGCTGTCAGAGCCTCGGGAATCAGGTTGAGCCGGATCGCGCGCCACGGCAGGACGGGCCTTCTGTCGGGGTTGGGAAGGCCGGCATGAACCCGCCCTGCTACGATCTGCACACGCACGTCGTTCCCGGAGTGGATGACGGGCCGGTGACTCCCGGCGAGGCTCTGCGGATCGTCGAGAAAATGCGGAAGGCAATGCCCGAAGGCTCAGTCATAGCGGCCACTTCGCATTTCTCGACGAACATGACCCATCTCGCGGCCCGGTCCAGGGCCGACAGGTCGTGCCGCTTCGCCGAAAGGGCTTCGGACGACAGGCTTCTGATAATATCCGCCGGGGAGCTGCTTCTCGGAATGAGAAAGTCAGATATTCACCGGCTGATACCGTACCCCGGAACCCGCACGGTCCTTGTGGAGTTCACCCAGGGAGTCTTCTGGTTCAGTGTGCTGCGCCGTATCGCAAGGCTCTTCAAATCGGGCTACAGACCACTTCTTGCGCATGCCGAGCGCTACAAGTGGGCCACCGCTGCCAGGCTGAGACTTCTGGCGGGGATGGGGACCGGCATCAGCATGAGCATGCGATCACTCACTGTCCCGGCATACGTGAAAAGGGCAGAGTGGATAATCGGGTCGGGGATGTGCCACATAGTGACAAGCGACTGCCACAGCGACCGTGACATGATCCTCGACGACAGCGCACGGGAAATGGTTGAAAGGCTCCGCCCCGGAAGCTGGAAGACACTTTCGGAGGAGAACCCCAGGATCATCCTTGAGGACGGTTCGCTTCCGCCGCCGGAAGGGATGGAACGTGGCTGAGATACTTGTTGCGGGGGGCGGCGGGTTGCTCGGAACTGCCATTCTTTCCAGACTGGGCCGCAGGGCCACGGGCATGGACCTTCCAGTGCTGGACATAACCGACTCGGCATCGGTGACCGGGGCCGTGAAAGCCACCAGACCCTCTGTGATAATCAACTGTGCGGCACTGACCGATGTCGACTCGTGCCAGACCAACCCCGGCCGGGCCTTTCTTGTTCACCGTGACGGCGTCAGGCTCCTTGCGGAAACCGGTGTGCGGCTCGTGACCTTCTCCACCGATCACGTCTTCACCACAGGTGATTCCCCGATCACCGAGGATGCCCCGGCCCATCCCGCGAACCTCTACGGTGAGAGCAAGCTTGCGGGGGAATCCGAAGCACTCTCGACCGGTCGGGGTGCGGTGATCAGGACATCCTGGCTCTTCGGCAAGGGCAAAGGGTTGTTGCCCTGGCTGCATCGCGGCCTGCTGGGCGGGGCTTTGCTGAGTGTCGTGAAGGATCAGACCGCTTGCGTGACTTTCGTTCCCCATCTCGTTGAAGCGATAGTAGGAATCGTGGACTCCGGGAGCACAGGCATCTTTCACTGCGTCAACCCCGGCCCCGTAACCCCTCTCGCTCTTGCCTCGTCACTAAGGGAGAGGCTTGGCTGCGGAACCTTCCGGGCCGTCTGCTGGCAGGACCTCGACGTTCCGGCCCCCCGTCCTTTTTATTCGGCCCTGGGAACAACGAAACCCTTCCACCTTCCGCCACTTGATGCGGCGCTCGAGGAATGGATGGAAACCCTATGAAGAAGTATCTGGAAGAAGCGGCGCACAACCTCGACGGGTTCGACCTTGAGACCCTGGAGAGCATTCGCCTGTGCATCCTCGAAGCCATCGCAACGGGCGGGAAAGTACTTGTCTGCGGCAACGGCGGCAGCGCAGCGGACGCTTCCCATCTCGCCGGAGAACTCGTCGGCAGGTTCCGTCTCGAGCGGAGGGCGCTTCCCGTCGTCGCCCTGACAGTCGACCCTGCCGTGATGACCGCGCTTGCAAACGACTACGGGTACGAAAGCGTTTTCGCCCGGCAGGTCGGGGCCCTGGGATGCCACGGGGATGTTCTTCTTGCCATAACCACCAGCGGATGCTCGCCCAATGTGACGAACGCCGCGAAAACGGCGGCCGCGAAAGGGATGAAGGTCGTTGCCTTCACCGCGGCGGGCAGGGAGGCTCCCTGGGCTGATGTTCACTGGCGTGCCCCCTCAGCGGTGACAAGCCATGCACAGGAAGCAATGCTGGTGGCATTCCATGCTCTGTGCCTCGGTCTGGAGGAATCCGTTGCCAAGACGTGAGACCCTTCTGAAGACGATGATCGGCGGCGTGATAGCTGTCGCCACGCTATGGCTCACGTTTCGGAATACCGACTGGGCAGAGCTTCAGGCAGTTGTTTCTTCCTCTTCAATGCTTCCCCTTCTTCTGGTGCTTCCCATGCTGGCGGCCAGCTACACATTCAGGGTGCTGAGATGGCGCGTTCTCCTTGCCCATCTCGAGGCGGTCCCGTGCAGGGTTCTTACACCTCCCGTCCTGGTTGCATTCATGCTGAACAGCGTATTCCCGGGAAGGATCGGTGAGGTGGCCAGGGCGATGCTTCTCGCCAGGAAGACGCGGATACCATTCTCCTCAGGTTTTGCTTCGGTGGTTGTCGCCAGGCTTTTCGACGGCCTTTCCCTGACCTTCCTGGCGCTTCTCGTCATGGCTTCCATGTGGCGGGAGTTGACGGGCGCCATCAGGTCCGGCCTCATGCTGGCCGGTGCGGGATACGTTCTGGTGCTGCTCGTGCTGGCCGCACTGCGTGCATGGCACGGGAAGGCCGCCGCGCTGCTTGTGCGCCCCCTTCGATGGCTTGGGTTGAAAGGCCCCGCAGGGAAACTCGAGGGCATGCTTCTGAGCTTTGCGGCGGGGCTCGATGTTCTCAGGAGTCCGCGCGACATAGTGAAGGCCGCAGCTCTCTCGGCAGGAGTGTGGGGTTGTCTCACCGCCTCGGTGATCCCCGTTTTCTGGAGCCTCGGCATGAGCTTCCAGTGGTACACCGCGCCGCTGGTGCTCGTTCTTTCGGGCCTTGGAATGCTCATCCCCACGCCCGCCGGCACCGGCACGATCCACTACCTTCTGGGAGTGGTCTTTCCAGTCATCACCGGCGTGCCTGAACCTTCCGCCAAGGCCATGGCCATCCTCTTCCACGCCTCCCAGTTCCTCCCCGTCATCGTCGCCGGTCTGATCGCCCAGGGGGACGGACTAAGAAAGATTAGATTGTAGCCTCAAATACATGAGGCATATATATTTGGTAAATGCAGACGACAACGCGGAGCACGCTTGACCGTATTTCTATATTACCCTTGCGGCGGATACCATGTTTGCCGCAGGATCGGAGCGGAATAAATGCCTAATTACGATTACCTGTGTGAGAAGTGCAACTACCGTTACGAGAAATTTCAGCAGATGAACGACATGCCGGAAAGCGTCTGCCCGCAGTGCGGGGGACCTGTCCGAAGGCTGATAGGTACCGGTGCAGGGCTGATGTTCAAGGGAAGCGGTTTCTACGAGACCGACTATAAAAGAAAGACATCGGCTTGCCCGGTCGACTCGGGCAAGTCTTCGGGCTGCTGCGAAGGCTGCCATAAAAAAGACGACTGACCTGTCCGGAATACATACTCTGTAGTCCCCGTTCAGCACATTGAAAAGGGGGAGCGGATGAACCGCCCCCCCCGGAACCGGTTTTTACCGGTTCTACATCATGTCAAAGCCTTCGGCGATGACCCAGCGGCCATCTTCCTTGACAAGCTTGACTTCCTCGGTGTCGCCGTCAACGGTGACCTCGACCCAGGCCTCTTCGCCTTCGATCCTCTCGGCACCGAAAGTCACTTCCATCTCGGCGAACTCGGCGCCGAACATCTCGGACTGGAAAAGAAGGGTGACGAAACCGGCTGCATCGAGGTTGCTGATCTCTTCAGCGGTGACGGTGATGCCGATGAAAGCCATCATCTCGGCGGACTCTTCGGGGTTGGCCTTCATTTCCTCGACGGAGGTGTTGAGCTCGGCGACCTGCTCTGCGGACATGCACTCGATGAGGGCTTTGCCGTCACCGGTCTTGAGGGCGTTGAAAGCCTTCTCGACAGTGGCTTTGGGGCCGGGGGCGGCTCCGCATCCCGCTATCATGGCCACTATGGCCGTGATGATAAGAAGCTTCTTCATCTTTTCTCTCCTGTTCGGTTTGTGGGTCATCAAAGCGCGAAGCGCAAACCTTCGCCGGTGATCTTCCAGTTGCTGTCTTCAAGAACCATTTCAACGGTGCCCGATGTTGTGTCGCCAAGGAAAACCACGGTGACGTTCACCATGGCGTTCGGTCCGGCGACGGACACTTCGCCGACCTCAAGGGATGCTTCTTCCATCATGCCCATGAACAGCGGCGACTCTATCATCCTTTCAAGCAGTGTCTCTATTGTTATCAAACCAACATCATCCGGTGTCAGCGATATCCCATAAGCTGCCAAAGCAGTTGCGGCGCTGTCAGGGTTGTGCTTCAGTCCGGCAACGTTCATTCCCGCTTCAAGTGAATCCAGCGCGTCATGGGACAGGTACTCGACCGCCTTGCTGCCTTTTCCGGCCTTGACCGCGTCAAAGAAAGACAACAGGGAGGAAGCCGGATCACCCGGGCCCCCGCACCCCGCGAGAAACAGTAATACAGCGGTGAGCGCTGTTTTCAAAAAATCCCCCCCGATTGCCAGGCGGCAGCAATTCCAGTCGGATACGAGTTTGAATTATACGAGGACTTGCGGGAAGTGAAAAGGGCTGCACACTTCTTGTCCCCGGCCCCTGCGTACTGCATCTTACCACGAACCCAACCGGGAGGACGCGTCTCTGAAAACCAGAACCATGATCATGGGGCTTATCTGTCTTTTGTGCTCCTGTGGTGCCAATGCTCCTTCGAAGTCCGGCCAGATCGAGGTCGTGTTCTGGCACGCCATGGGGGGACCACTGGGAGACGTTCTCGAGGACACACTCATCGCCGATTTCAACAACACGCATCCAAACATAAGGGTGATCCCCGTGAACATGGGGAACTACAGGGCACTGAGCCAGAAGATCATGGCTTCGGTGATGGCCGGTGCTCCACCGGTGATGGCCCAGGCCTACGAAACCTGGACATCCCAGCTGGTCAGGGGAGGAGTGCTTGTTCCCCTGGATTCACTGATGGATTCCGATCCTCTGTATTCCAGTGATGACTGGGACGATTTTTTCAGGGTATTCAGGGAAAACAACACCTACAACGGGCGGATCTACAGCTTTCCCTTCAACAAGAGCGTTCCCCTGATCTACTACAACGTCGAGCTGTACCGTCAACTGGGGCTTGAACCGGCAGGGACATGGGCCCAGCAGCGCCTGCTTCTGAAGGCTCTGTGCCTGGATGTCAACGGCGATGGAGACCTTCTCGACGAAGGCGACAGGTGGGGAACGGCCTTCGGTCCAAGTGTGTGGACCTTCGAGTGCCTTCTTGCCCAGGCCGGTGGGTCCCTTCTCAATGAGGAAGGAACCGGGGCTGCCTTCAACGGACCCGGAGGGGCGGAAGCCCTCGGTTTTCTGACCGATCTGCTCTATGTGGACAGAACTGCCTACCTCTCTTCGGGGTACGACCATCAGAGGGATTTTCTCGACGGCGGTATCGGGCAGGTCCAGGGATCAGTGACAAGCCTTGCCTTCATGGAACAGGAGATGGAGCGTCGAAGGGAGAGCGGGCTCCCCGCATTCACCATTGGTGTCGCCGCTCTGCCCGGATACAGGGAGCGAAGGGTTTACATCGCGGGAACCAATGTTGTCCTTTTCCGCAACCAGGACCCTCGGGTCGTTGATGCCGGCTGGGAATTCATCCGCTGGTTCACGTCTGCCCGACAGCAGGCCAGGTGGGCTGCCGGCAGCGGGTACCTGCCCGCCAGGCGGTCAAGTCTCGATGACCCATTGATGCTTCGGAAGTTTTCCGAGTACCCGGGTCTGCTCTCGGTGGTTCAGCAGGTGGAAACCGCCCTCCACGAACCCCAGGCCACAGCGTGGTATGACGGTCGCGAATTTCTTTCCGAGGCACTGGAAATAGTTCTCTATGGCAGGATGTCGGCGGAGGAGGCTCTGGAGCGGGCCGCAGCCCTGGCCGACGCTGAAATCCGGCTGGAAGCCGAAAGGTGAGGGGGAGAGTTACCGCATGAAAAGATTCCTTGTGCCGGCGCTTCTCGCATGCAGGTTGTGGGCTCAGGTCCTGACCGTTGCCGAGGCCAGGGTGGATGCGAACGGAGACGGCATTCCCGATCTTCTGGGGCAGACCGTCACGATACAGGCTGTCGCCACTTGTGAAGGCACCCTGTTTTCCACCACCGGCCTGAGCTTCTACGTTCAGGACGAGACCGCCGGGATCAACGTGTATGCGTACAGCTCCGCATCACCGGGGGAGGTGAACCCCGGCGACGAGTACCAGATCACGGGAGAGATCAAGTTCTACAACGGACTCACCGAGATATCGCCGACGGACCCCTCCGATTTCCAGTTCCTGGGAAGCCCGGGCGTGCCTTCCCCCCTCTACCTCTCAAGACACCGGAGCGTCAATGAAAGCAACGAGGGGATGCTCCTTGTGATAGGCAGCGTTCCCGGCGGTCACTGGATAACCGTCGTGGATACTCCGTCATCCTCCGGCGGCGGATGGAACTTCAGCGCATGGAACGGAAACTCGCTGATCGCTGTCAGGGTGAATGAAACCACCGGGATTGACGTTTCAGGCATTGGCCCCGGCACCAGGCTGGTGCTGGCCGGAATCGGGGGCCAGTACTCGTCCGAACCGCCTTACAGCTCAGGTTACCAGATGCTTCCAAGGTATCAGCAGGACATTGCTGTGTACGATCCGTCGATCCCCCCGGTTTTTCACCTCGATGTGCAGGGGAATCCATTCGCTCCCTCATTGGGTGAAGTCATGACCGTGACGTACGGAGGGCCTGCCGGAAGCCTGCTCGATCTGACGGTGTTCGACAGAAGCGGCAGGGCGGTGGCCCATCTTGCCGAGAACATGCCGGCAGGGGATCAGCTGGTTTGGAACGGCACCGGTGACATGAACGAGACCCTTCCGATGGGGCAGTACATCCTGCTCCTCGAGGGAACCACCCAGGCCGGGGAAAGGCTCACCACGACTGAAACCGTGGTCGTAGCCGCCCCGCTCCGGTGAGGGGGAGCCGATGAAAGCACTGATCGTTTCTGCGATCCTGGCACTCTGCCTGGCGCATACCGCCTCTGCGGCATTCGAAGAACTCGAACTCGGGACCGAATGCCGCGCGATGGGTGGCACCGGGGTTGTCATGCCGGGGATAGCAGGGATGCTGTGGAACCCAGCCTCGGTTTCCTTCGAGACTGATGCCTCGGCCGCGGCAGCGGGAAGAATTCCCTACGGCAATCCGGACTTCGTCACCGCAGGCGCCGACATTGCACTGCCTCTCTCCCACGGATGGGTCGTGGGCGGAGGAGCAAGGTTGTTCGGGGGGGAGCTCTACTCCGAACAGATGGTTCATGTCACAGCCTCGCGCCTTCTGACAGAGGATCTGTCAGTTGGCATCCAGCCGCTGTTCTGCAGGGCGTCCATCTCGGACGGTCTGAGCAGTTACGGAAGTTCATGGACCGCTGATATGACGGTCGGGCTCCAGGCAAGGGTTTTCGACAGATGGAGCCTGGGAGCCGCCCTGAGAAACCCCTTCGAAGCCAGGATAGGGGAGAGTGGCGAGCATCTTGTCAGCAGGATGGACATCGGAGTAAGGTACGAGCCCCTGCCGGGCATGGCATCAGCCTTTGCCGTAACCCGGGACTTTCAGGGCACGGTGGTCCGTGTCGGCCAGGCACTCCCGCTTGGTCCGCTCACCCTTCTCGCCGGAGTCAGAAGCGGACCCGCCGTGGTTACCGGCGGGTTCAGCGCCCGTGTTTCGGGGGTCGTCTTCTCGTACGCCGTTGAAACCCATCCCCAGCTCAGTGCCACCCATCAGGCGGGGGTCGGGTATGCTTTCTAACCTTTTCCTGCTCATTTCAATCGTTCTGGCGCGGGGCATGCCCGGACCCGACCTGAACTCGGCATCGCTTCAAGAGCTGGAAGCCCTTGAGGGACTAACCGATGTCCAGGCCAGGACACTGCATGCCTACATCAATGAGACAGGCGGACTAGAGAATGTCTACGAAGTACTCCTTCTGCCGGGATTTGACGCGGTTGCCCTGGACTGGCTGGTCCGGAACACCGTAGTCCTTCCCCCCGCGTCACGACGGATCAGCCCCATGGTGATGGACATCATGGAGCGGCTATCGCAGGAGGACGGTCCCGGAGCCTCCGAAGTCGAGTACTGGGAGGATCTCCTTGTCAGACCAATGCCTCTGGCGGTGGCAACACACTGGGACCTGCGCGGGCTTGACGGCGTGACCCTGATGGATGCTGCCGCAGTAGATGCAAGGATGAGATCATCGGGTGTGCCGGGTAGCGTCAGGTCGCTTCGTGACACGGACAATCTCACCTACTTCGCCTGGCGGAACATGAGGGATTTCGTCGGGACGGATTCGTCGGGCAGCCAGGGATTCGGGGGGAACTACCGGTTCATTTTCGACGGGGGATCGGGACGGGACGGCACCGAAGACAACCTTGAGGGCATGATATCGGAAATCGAATCGGCCCTTTCAGCAATGTACGACGGTTCCAGAGACTACTCCGGAAGCCCTGTGGACAGCGCTGCACTGACCTCTCAGCTCCTTTCGGGAAGGGAAGCCCTGCTCGCGGCCAGGGACAGGCCCGGTTTCAGCCACAAACTCCGCTTCATGACCGGCGACATCTTTCAGGCCGGAGCAAGGTTTTCAAGGGATTACGCATCCACGCAGGTCGAGGGCCCCCTCTTCCCGATACTGGACGGTCTTGAGACGGGAGGCGAGTTCCAGACCGCGAAGGCTTTCGCCGAGATAAGGCCAGGCGGCCCGTTTCGCAGGGTCATCCTGGGCAACTACCGACTCAGTCTAGGCCAGGGCCTTCTGATGGACAACACCGACGAGCTGCGCTACAGGAACACCCAGAGGACCTGGGGTCTTATGCCGGACCTGACCACCACACGGCAGCACGCTCTCACTGGCGGGGCCGCAGAGATCAGAACTGGAGGCGCCATCCTGTACGGCTTCGGCTCATGGAACAGCAGGGATGCGGTCATGAACCCTGACGGAACACCGAATGTTCTCATGCAGAGCCGGTTCAGAACCGATGCCACGTCGGGGAAGGTGGACGAGGCGGTGCTGGGTGGCTACGGTTTCTATGACCTTGGTGAGGTCCTTCCCGTGGGAACAGCGCTGGGTGCGGGTTTCATGAGGATAGCCTATGGTGATTCACTGGCGCCGACACCGGAAACACTGGACATCCCCGGCGACAGCTATCAATGGGATTGCCCCGAGTACGGTCAAATGCCGTCCGGTGATGCCATGAGCTTCTCCGGTCTCTACGGTCAGACGGTGTTTGAGCGGTTCAGCTTTCAGGGCGAGCTGGCACTGCAGGACAACGGGGCTTCCGCAGGATTGGCCAGGGCGGACTGGAGGAATGACTGGCACTATCTCACCTGCATTTACCGCCGGTATGAACCCGGGTTCACAAACCCCTACAATCGTGGTTTCACCGAACAGCTCAGGTTTGACGACACGGTCTTCGAAAGCCCCTACCGGTTCAACGACCCGCTTTACAGCCAGCTCGCCGACCTTCCCATACCCAAGCCAGAAGAGGGAATCTACCTCGAAACCCGTTACCAGATAAGCAGCAGGATCACTTTCACCAAAGTGTACATCGACCTCTGGAGAACACTTCCCCACGACCTCGAGAACCTGCGGTTCCAGGGAGAGGTGGAGTACAGACCGGTGTGGCCCGTGCGATTCAGACTGAAGTACAAGTTCCAGGACAAGTACAAGCCCAGGACCGCAGTCTCCACCAATTCCAGAACCACGGAGTACACCTTCAGGACGTTCATACTGCCCACAGGCGGAGACTACGTGAGCGTATCCCTCCGATACGGCCAGGTTGAACTCTCGCCAAACCCCATGTACGGTGATGACGCGCTGATGGATGGCGGCTTCCTTGGCCTTCAGTGGGAGCACGACTTCAACGAGGATCTGTCGCTCCTGGGCGGGGCGACCCTGTGGACCACCAGCGGAATGAGCCAATGGGAGTTCGAGGATACGGGGATCGATTTCCTGGACGGCAGGGGAACAAAGTTCTATCTCACTTTCAAGAATGTTCTGTCCGACGCCCTTCAACTGAGGATGCGCTTTCTCAGGAAGGAAACATCCCTTCCCCACAATGGGTTTTACCGTCCGGACCCGGATGACTCGTTCCACTACGGTGGGGGGACCGAAGAGGTTCCCGGAGAGTTCGTGGACCGGCTGGTGGAATACGGTTTGCGTTTCCAGCTTGATTATCGCTGGTAGGCGGGAGATTGTATGATCGCGCTTCTTGCGCTTCTCTGCGGGCTTCCTGAGGTGATGTGGCTGGGGGGATGGAATCCCGCAGGCTCGGCAGCCATGTCCGGCATGGGTGGTGGCCTGTTCATGGACAGGTCGGCGCTGGGCGCTCTTGAGAACCCCGCCTACGCCGCGCTCTCCGGGAAGAGGGCCGACCTTTCCGGCGTTGTGTTCCACACCAGGGAGTCCAGGACCCGAATGGTCTACGATTCATTCGGCGGGGTGGTGGGAGAGTCGGAACAGGCCTTCAACCAGGGCACGGGCATTTTCCCAGGTGCCGCAGCCGGATCATACGGAGGGGAAAACTGGGGCGTGGCTGCCGGTGTCAGGGCCATTGGAAGCTTTGACTACGACTATTCACGGATCCAGCGTGACGAGGCTTACGTGCAGACCTCGGAAGAAACCCTCGAGAGCCGCGGGGTGCTCTGGGAACTTGGCGGTTCAGCGGGTTACTGCCCGGTTCCCGGCTGGTGCATAGGCGCGGGAGCCGGGTTCGTGACGGGAAGCAGAACCGTACGATGGTCAGTAGTGAACGTTGACCCCTCAGTGCCCGACGAATCCTGGGAGGAAGTGGATGATGTCACCGGGGCAGTGATCAGGGCTTCGGGCGACGGTGTCATCGGAAGGCTGAGACTTGCCGCAGGGATGTCAATGCCGGTGGGATGGTCAACCAGTGATGTCAGCGGGGCCGATACGGGAATCGAGGACGTCATCGAGATCAATTGTGGTGTTGGTTACCTTCCGGGCAACAGGCTCAGAAGCGTTTTCAGCGCCGAGGCTAACTGGAGGGACGAGGGAGAACCCGGTCTGAGGAACACCTGGGGTTTCCGGGGCGGAGTGGAGAGCCATCTTCCGGGCGGACCCATCGCCAGGTTCGGGTTCGACTACAGGACTTCTCCCATTCACAGAGCCCTCGATACCGTGAGTTTCACCGCCGGGATGGGGTTCGACGTCGACGGGTGGCTTCTCGATGCGGGACTTCGTCTGACCCCCTCGCGGTGGCGGCAATCTCAGGTACCCGGTCTTCCGGGGTTCCCGCCGGGCGACAGCCTGTCAGTTGAATCCCTTGCCTCGACAATCGTCATCGGGATATCCCGAGAATTCGGGGAGGTTCCCCTGTGGCGCTGATCCGGACCCTCATTCCCATACTGCTGCTGGCCGCCCTGTCCCAAAGCGGTACCGTGTACCTTAACATATTGCATACAAATGATATACATGGCGGAATAGTGGAAAGGGACGCCACATTCCTGAATCCCGATTTTCCACCGGCCGTGGGTGGGGGGGGATGGATCGCATCATTCGTTCTCGAAGCCCGCAGACACTGCGAAGATGCCGGTGAATTCATGGTTCTGATAGACGCGGGCGATATCTGGCAGGGAACGCCGGTGGGGGGCTTCGACTCCGGCGCATCCGTCGTTTCGTGGATGAACGCCGTGGGTTACGACATGATGACACCGGGAAACCACGACTTCGACCGGGGAGCCGAAACTGCCCTCAGGAATGCTGCCCTGGCTGACTTCCCCGTGATCTGCGCCAACTTCGAGACAACTGATGGAACCGTTCCCGACGGGATCACGCCCTTCATCATCAGGGATTTCGGAGGGGTGAGAACGGCCTTCATCGGTCTGACAACTCCGGACACGCGCTCCCTGGTCGACGAATCCGGTCTCGAGGGGTACACCTTCACCGATGAAGCCAGTTCGCTGGAAAGGTGCATGGGTGAGGCAAGGGATGCCGGAGCCTCGGTGATCATTCTCGTGTCACACCTCGGGCAGCCTCCGGATCCGGAAGTCTATCTGGAGCGCGTGTTTTCCGCATGGGACAGGGGCGAAGGGTACACCAAGAGCTTTGCCCTTAACAACGTGGAACTCACCTCCCTTGTCTCCGGGATCGGTGCCGTGATAAGCGGCCATATACATGTCGGTCTGTCCGAGCCATGGGTGAATCCGCTGACACATTCCATCATCGTCCAGGGGTACGGCAACGGAACGGGCATCGGATGGCTCAGATTGTGGCTTGACTCTGAAACGGGAACGGTGACCGGATTCGACTGCCCGATGGGTGACGAGTACATAACCCTGCTCCACGAGCAGTTCTGGCCCGACCCTTCCGTCGCCGAACTTGTGGAATCCTTCCGGCAGGTAGCCGAAGCAGGCATGGATGAGGTCGTGGGCGAAGCTCTTGCAGAGATCCCGAGAGGTGCGGCCGAGCACCCGCTTGGCAGACTGGTGGCCGACGCGATGAGATGGAGGACCGGCGCGGACGTTGCCCTGATGAACCGTGGAGGCATACGGGCCTCTATTCCCAGGGGTCCCGTATCGGCAAGAACTGTCTACAACGCATTGCCCTTCGAGGAGGACATCCTTGCCTTCCGGCTGACGGGGGCGGAGTTGCTGGAAATACTGGAGACAGGCATGCAGGGGCGCCGCAGGGACATGCAGGTCTCCGGCTTCACCTGCGACCGGGACCAGTCCAGGACGGACGGAAGCAAGATCCTCGAACCGAAGGTGAACGGTGAACCCCTCGACCCCGACGCTGAGTACACCTTCGTGACCACCGGATACCTGGCCTACGGCAGCGTTGGTTTCGGGATACTCACCGGCTTTGAACCCTGGCATACCGGATACAATCTCATGGAAACCGTTCTTGAGTATGTTAAAGAGTTCTCGCCCATCGAGCCTGACTACCGGGACAGGGTCAACTGGATTCAATAGGAAGGGCGGCCTTTGATCAGAACAGCGGTTTTGGGCGCCGGCCTCGCGGGCTTGAGCGCGGCGGATGCCCTTGCCTCCAGGGGAGTGCCCGTCACTGTTCTTGAGAAGAAACGCCATGTGGGAGGGCTCTCGGCAACATTCTCAAGGGGAGCCTTCTCCTTCGATTTCGGACCTCACAGGTTTCACACGATGAACGCGCAACTTCTGGGTTTCGTCAGAGACCTTCTGGGAGACGACCTGCTCACCCTCGAACGGCGCAGCAGGATCCGGCTGCTCGACAGGTACTTCGATTACCCCCTCGCCCTCGGGAACGTTCTCTCGTCGATGCCCCCCGCAAGCGGACTCGCCATGATGTCGGGCTTTGTGGCAGAGAAGGTTCGAAGCCTTTTCAAACCCAGGGAGCAGGCCAGTTTCGAGGGGTGGGTCCTGAGCCGTTTCGGCAGGCCCCTTTACGACATGTACTTCTCACCCTACAACAGGAAGCTCTGGGGGCTCGAACCATCGGAACTGAGCGCCGACTGGGCAAGCCAGAGGATCACCGTGCCCAGCCTCTCGGGCCTTGTGAGGGAGACATTCTTTCCCTCTGGAAAGGTGAGAAGTCTGGCCGGGGAGTTTCACTATCCCAGGGGGGGTATCGGAAGGATCGCCACCGCCCTGGAGCAGAGAACAAGGAACTCGGGCGGACGGATCCTTTTCGCCGCAGCTCCCGAAAGCATAGTCAGGGCAGGGAACCGGTGGCAGATAACCTCACGGGGAGAGAGCATTCTCGTTGACCGGCTTATAAACACGATTCCCCTGAGCGAATTCGCCGCCCTTCTCGGTCCGCTTCTGCCCGACAACGTTCATGCTGCCGCAGGGAACCTCTCATTCAGGTCGCTCGTGTTCCTGACCGTCCTTCTGAACGGGGATACGGAGGCGAAGGACCACTGGATATACACTTCGGAGGACAGATACATGTTCAACAGGCTGTCACTCACCCGCAGTTTCGATCCGGCGATGCCCTCACAGGCCGTGTTCGAGTTCAGTTGCGACAGGGGGGACAGGGTTTGGAATGCGGGCAGGGGAGAACTTCTGGAAAACGCTCTCGAAGGGGCGCAGCATCTCGGCCTATTCTCCCGGGAAATGGTGCTCGACAGCGCAGCGGTGCGGCAGGAACACGCCTATCCCGTCTACCGGCTTGGTTACCGTCATGAGGCGGGGACCGTTCTCGACGGCATCAAATCCCTCGGCGGGATAGTAAGCTGCGGGAGGCAGGGGCTTTTTCGGTACAACAACATGGACCATTCCATCGAGATGGGCCAGTGCGCAGCCCTCGAAGTGCTGGGCGAAGGCAGTGTCGAAGAACGGTTCCACTGGGGAGAAGGCACCTGGGCGGATGGATAGGCTTCGCCGCGCCGCTTCCGCCGTCCTGCTCGTCCTGTCACTGACCTACGTCCTGGGAGCCATCCTGGATCCCCCCTTCCTGAAACCCCTGATGAAGGTTTCCTGCCATCGCCTGTCGCACAGGAGCTTTCACTTCCCCTGGGGCATGGGCGGGCAGTGCGCCCGTTGCACGGGTTTCTGGCTGGCCGTGTTCGTCTCGTCAGGCATCCTCTTTCTCAGGCGTATTGCGGGAACCGTCCGGACCGGTCTTCTGCTTCTGGCGCCAATGCTTGTGGACGGTACGATCCAGTTCTTCGGCTTTCACGAAAGCACCAATCCGGTCCGTCTGCTGACCGGAGCCGCCGCCGGACTGGGACTGATCATTCTTCTGGGCAGGGCGGTCGACGGCTGACCAGACTCAAACCCTTTGGCGGCTTGACAAAAGGGCCTGCAACAAAGAGATTTGGACGGCCGGCCCAAACGGCCGGTTTTCTCAAATCTCCGGGAGAGGCCGAGCCTTCGGCTCGCTGTTGCTCTTCCGCAAGAACACTCACCGCTTGCGGAAAGGACACCATGAACAGAAAACGAACACTGATCCTCGGCGCCGCCGGGAGGGACTTCCACAACTTCAACACGCTGTTTCGGAACGACGGGACACACGAAGTGGTTGCGTTCACGGCCACACAGATACCCGACATCGACGGCAGGAAGTATCCGGCCGAACTCGCCGGCGACCTTTACCCCATGGGTATTCCCATTCTCGACGAATCCGAGCTCGAGAACATCATCCGCACGCAGGCGATCGAGCTGTGCGTCCTTTCATACAGCGACCTCAGCGACAGCACCGTGATGGCCCTGGTCAGCAGGGTGAACGCCGCAGGCGCGGATCTGACCATGATCGGCGCCGAAAGAACCATGGTGAGAAGCACCAAGCCGGTCATCGCGGTATGCGCGGTGAGAACGGGCTGCGGCAAGAGCCAGACTACCCGCAGGGTCATCGAGGTTCTTCAAGCAGCCGGGAAAAGGGTCGTTGCGGTAAGGCACCCCATGCCCTACGGTGACCTGGTGAAACAGCGGGTCCAGCGCTTCCAGAGCATTGAAGACCTCAAGATGCACAACTGCACGATCGAGGAGATGGAGGAGTACGAGCCCCATATCCACCGCGGCACGATAGTCTATGCCGGCGTCGACTACGAGGCGATCCTGCGCGAGGCTGAGAAGGAAGCCGATGTCATCCTCTGGGATGGCGGCAACAACGACACTTCCTTCTTCAAGCCGGATCTGACGATCACAGTGGTTGATCCCCACCGTCCGGGCCACGAGATAAGCTACTACCCCGGCCAGACCAACCTGAGGCTCGCCGACGTCGTTGTGATCAACAAGATCGACAGCGCCTACCCGGAGGATGTCGACGAGGTCAGAGGGAACGTTCGCCGCGTGAACCCCTCCGCCCGCATCATCGAAGCCGCGAGCCCTGTGAGCGTCGACAAACCCGACCTGATCACCGGTCTCAGGGTTCTCGTAATCGAGGATGGCCCCACTCTCACACACGGTGAGATGGAGTTCGGCGCGGGCTACGTGGCCGCCGAGAAGTACGGCGCCAGCGAGATGGTAAACCCGATCCCGTACGCCGTCGGATCGATCCGCAGCACTTTCGACAAGTACTACCCCGGCGAGGAGGAAGCTTCGGTCCTTCCTGCCATGGGCTACGGCGACGCCCAGATGCGGGATCTGGAGAAGACCATCAACGGCACTGACTGCGATTCGGTGGTCATCGCCACTCCAATCGACCTGGGCAGGGTGATCAGGATCAGCAAGCCTTCAGTCAGGGTGGGCTATGACCTTCAGGAAATCGGGCTGCCGAACATCCCAATGGTTCTCAAGCCCTTTACGGAGTAAACCGCGGTACGCGGAGGCGAATAACGACGAGGCAGGGTTCGCCCTGCCTCAACCTGCATGAACCGGAGGTGCGGACCCATGTCCGACAAGCCCGAAGCCGGGCGGAACGCCAAGCTGGAGAAGGCGCAGTTTCCGGAACCCGAGACCACATCCGTGCACATCTTCCCGGAGTGGTGCAAGGGATGTGGAATCTGTGTGGCCTTCTGCCCGAAACAGGTTCTTGAGATGGGCAAGGATCAGAAGGCCCATGTGGCTCATCCAGAAAAGTGCATCAGGTGCTATCTGTGCGCCAGGAGATGCCCCGATTTCGCCGTTTCGGTCTACGGACACACCCGTAAGGCTGAAGACAGAAGCAATGAGGGAAGGGACGGTGAGAAATGAGCGGAGTCCCCTGGGGCGAAACCAGGCTTGTGCAGGGTAACGAAGCCGTCGCGCTCGGCGCCCTTGCAGCGGGGATAGACTTTTTTGCCGGATACCCGATCACACCCTCCACCGAGGTCGCGGAGATCCTCGCCAGGGAGATGCCCCTGACCGGCGGCAAATGGATCCAGATGGAGGATGAGATAGCGAGCGTAAGCGCCATCATCGGAGCGAGTCTCGCCGGCGCCAGGGTCATGACGGCCACCAGCGGTCCCGGATTCAGCCTGATGCAGGAGGGGCTCGGTTACGCATGCATGACCGAAGTGCCCATAGTCATCGTGGATGTCATGAGGGCCGGACCCTCCACGGGTCTTCCCACCCAGGTGAGCCAGGGCGATGTGATGCAGGCCCGCTGGGGGACCCACGGCGACCATCCGGTAATCGCCCTTGCTCCCTGCTCGGTGGCTGAGTGCTTCAACCTCTCGATCAGGGCCTTCAACCTGGCGGAGAGCTTCAGAACACCCGTGATCCTTCTCCCCGACGAGATCATCGGCCACATGAGGGAAAGGTTCACCTTCCCGAAGAAGGATGAGGTCGATATCCTCCCCCTCTCCGAGCCCGATGTTCCAGTCGAGTGGTACGAGCACTATCACCAGACCGCTTCAGGCGTGAGCCCGATGGCCCGTTTCGGCAGGGGTTACCGCTTCCACGTGACCGGGCTCACCCACGATGTCCACGGATTCCCCACCAGGCGCATCGACGAGGTGGTCCCCAAGATGAACCGTCTGAAACAGAAGATCACAAGAAGGCTCGATGATCTTGAACTGAACGAAATCCACGGCGTCGAGGAGAGCAGGGTCGTCGTTTTCGCCTACGGATCGGTTTTCCGAAGCGCCATGGCCGCCCGCGACATCCTTGCGAAGAAGAAGAAGAAGATAGGGGTCTTCAGACCCGTCACCATCTGGCCCTTCCCGGACAGGACCGTGAAGGAGAAGCTGGACAACAAGGATGTCATCGTGGTCTGCGAGTTGAACCAGGGGCAGCTCATCCACGAGGTTGAGAGGCTCACCTCCGACAGTGTCAGGGTTGTGCCCATGCAGCGCTACGACGGTTACGGAATCACCCCCGAGCAGATCGTCTCGAAGGTCATGGAGGTGTCGTGATGGCTGCGCATCTGCCCTACGAGTACATATACCTCAGGTACAAGAAGAAATTTCCCCACGTGTGGTGCCCCGGTTGCGGTATCGGGATAGTCATGGGCTCGATAATCAGGGCCGTAGACACCATGAACTGGGACATGAACGACATTCTTCTGGTCTCGGGCATAGGGTGCACCAGCAGAATGCCGGTCTACCTCGATTTCAACACCCTTCACACAACTCACGGAAGGGCTCTTGCCTTCGGAACCGGCGCCAAGCTTGCCAATCCCGCCCTGAAAGTCATTGCGGTGATGGGCGACGGCGATGCCCTTGCCATAGGTGGCAACCACCTCATCCACTCAGCCAGGCGCAACATCGAGATCACGACCATCATAGTCAACAACAGCAACTACGGGATGACAGGGGGGCAGTTTTCCCCGACCACACCGGCCGGAGCGTTTACGGCAACCACACCCTACGGGATGATGGAGCCGGGCTTCGACATATGCTCGCTGGCCCAGGGCGCGGGGGCAGTGTATGTGGCAAGAGGCACCGTCTACCATGTCATGGAACTTGACAAGCTCATTGCCGGTGCTCTCGAGAAACCCGGTTTCAGCGTCGTGGAAGTGCTTGCGCCGTGCCCCACGAACTTCGGAAGGGCCAATCGTCTCGGTGATGCCGTGAAGATGATGGAGAGCCTTCGCGACGGCACCATCACCCAGGCGCAGGCGGAGAAGCTCCCCGCCGGGGAAAGGGAGGGCAAGACGGTGAGAGGCGTTTTCGTGGACCGCGAGGATCACGAAGGGTACTCCGCCCGTTACGCACGGCTCTGCGAACAGGCCATCGGGGGGGTGAGCGGGAAATGAGGTACACCGAGACAAGGCTCTCTGGGTCAGGTGGCCAGGGGCTTGGCCTTGCAGGAAGGATCCTTTCCCAGGCCGCCATCCTCGAGGGGATGTACGTATGCCAGACCCAGAGTTACGGCCCCGAAGCCAGGGGTGGCGCCAGCCGTACCGATGTTATCATCTCCGTGAAGGAGATACTCTACCCCGAGTGCCGTGAGCTTGATGTCCTGCTCGCCATGAACCAGGCCAGCACCGACAGGTTCTCGTGCAATGTGAAGGCGGGCGGGATGATCATCGTGGATTCAACATTCGTTGATCAGCTTCCCGAGGGCAGGGTGTACGAGTTTCCCTTTACCTCGAGGTGCATCGAACTCACCGGAAACTCGATCGCTGCCAACCTGATGGCCCTGGGCATGCTGGCGGGTCTCACCCGGTACTTCGCCCTGGAGACCTGGACGAGCGCGATCAAGTGCACCGTTCCATCCCGTTTTACGGACATGAACCTCCAGACCTTCGAGTTCGGCCACAAGGTCGGGAGGGAGGTCCTTCACATGGAGGAGGGCAGGATTCCCATGGCGTGGGACAGGAAAATGCCCGTCCCTAAAGCCATACGCGACAAGTTCACAAGATAGGCGCGCAGGGCCGGCAACCGGTGAGTGATTTGCGTTATCGGAGGGCGTTTTGTATAATCCATTCGCGCAGTTGCAGTTTTCAGCAGCGCTTTCATCACAAGGAGGGGTGTATGAGATCAAAAGCCATTCTGTGTGCGTTTCTGCTCCTGACTGTTACCGGGACAGCCACTGCACTTCCATCCTATTGGGGTCTTCGCGGCCTTAACAGGGTGGTCGACGCACAGCCCATCGGCATCAACCAGTTCGCGATGGGTGTTTTCCTGCACAACGGCATTTCCCACGATGAAAGGCTTGCGGTGTTCGCTGACACTTCCTTCGCAGTGGAGGACATGGAACAGAACGCCACGGGCTATTTCGCGATGGCTTACGGCATCAACGACATGATCGAGATCGCCGGCCGGGTGGGCTATGTCTACAACGGTCTGCAGCGCGACCTCGACAGCGAGATCCGTGCCGCCAACACCGGGGAATGGGAAGAGGACGACGGCATCACCAACGTTGTCGCCAGCCTCAAGGCGGGTTTCAACCCCACCAACGACGGCCAGTTCTGGATCGGCTTCATGCCGCTGGTCGGCTTCAAGGTCTACAGCGGCGGCGACAGCCCCTACGTAGAGAGCTATGACGAAGGCTACGACGGCATCTGGTACTTTGGCGAGCCCATGTTCGAGATGCGCAGGGCGATGATCCCCGAAGCCGAGATGTACTACGGCGCCAACGCACTTTTCAGCTACAACGCCAATTTCGGCCTCGGTGTGCACGCCAACGCCGGCTACCACATGTACAGCCAGACCTTTGAGTTCACCGACCGCCAGTTCGACGGGAACGGCGAAGTCATCGACTCTGAAGAGATCGAAATGGATGTCGATGACAACGTGCTCGTCATTGGTGCCGGCCTTGAGTACAAGACCAGGTACGTCACCCCGTTCATCGAGGGTGAATGGCGCATGTACCTCGACCGTGAAGAGGAAGACGGAGACGGTGAACGTTACGACGAAACCGGCATTCTGGCCGGTGGTTTCCGTTTCACAAGCAACTTCGGCATGGCACTCGACATCGTCGGCTCCATGAGCATGACCGAGTTCGACCCCGAGTGGTCGGACCTTGGCCACGGGCTCTACCAGGCCGGCCAGAACCCAACGGAAGAAGAGAGAGCCGCAAGGGCTCCGTTCCCCATGGGCTACCCCGCTGACTACGGCTTCGGCGTGAACCTCATGTTCTCCTCCGACCTTCTCGAGAGCCCCACCCAGGGAACCCTCAGCGGTGTGGTCACCGATGCCGGCACAGGCGAAGTCCTTGCCGCCGAGGTCAGCTTCCCCGCCACCACCATAATGCCCCTCACCACCGCCGAGGGCTTCTACACGGTCAAGCTGCTTGCAGGTTCGGTTCCCGTCAGGGTCACCGCCGAGGGCTACAACACGATCAACGAGACAGTAGTCATCGTGGCGGGCGAAAGCATCACACGCGACTTCGCGATGCAGCCTCTGCCCGGCAACGGAATGCTCACAGGTTCCGTCACCGATGGCGAGACCCAGCAGATCCTTGTCGCCAACATCAGTGTCCCCGACCTGCCCGAGGGCTACAACGGCACCACGGTCTGCGATGCCAACGGCGTTTACAGCCTCGAACTTCCCGAAGGCACCTGGACCCTCAGGTCCGAAGCCGAGGGTTACGTCACCGTCACCCGCCGCGTAACCGTCGTTGCCGACGAGACAGTCATCCAGGACATCCAGATGCGCCCCGAGCTCGTCGAGGGCCAGGTTCTCAGCTTCAACAACATCTACTTCGATTCGGGAAGCGCCAACATCAAACCCGAGAGCTTCCCCGTGCTTGACACCGTCGCCCAGACCCTTCTCGCCAACGAGGGCGTCAGGGTGCGCATCGTCGGTCACACCGACAGCGACGGCAGCACCAGCTACAACCAGGGCCTCAGCGAGCGCAGGGCCCAGTCCGTCTACGAGTACCTTGTGAACAAGGGCATCCCCGCCGCCAGGCTGACCACGGCCGGCTACGGCGAGGAGAGACCCGCGGTGCCCAACACCAGCGCCGCCAACAAGGCACAGAACCGCCGCATCGAGTTCGAGATCCTCGGACGCTAGACGGCCGGTGTTTCACGGGGGCGGGCTTCGGCCCGCCCCCCTCTTTTATCCCAGGTCCAGAATCTCCTGGCACCACAGCCGTTCCATCCGCATCTCGCTGAAGAACAGCCGTTCCCTGAAGTCCGCGAACGTTTCGGCAAGGCTTGGGAGATCGGGAAAGCCATCGATGAGGAGCCCGATGTTGTGCTCGAGAAGGTCGGAAGGGACCTGTTCGGGCCTGTTCCATGGAATGACGACGAGCGCTTCCTGCGCGCAGGCGGAAAGCCAGCCGGGGTCTGAATCGAAAGCTGCGATGACCGCGGTTCTGAGCCTGCCCTGACGGCCGAGAACCGAAGCGGTCCTGTCTGTGTAGTCCAGGGGGCGGACGATTGCCGAGACGAGTGCCGGGAGGTCAACGGGGAAAGGCCCGGAAGCCTCTATCACAACGTCGAGGACACAGTAAGGATCGATCCTGAACCTGCTTTCCGCTGCGGAGATGATACGGTCCCGGTGTTCCCATGGATTGCTGCCGCGGACCCTCAGCACCGAATGGCGTCCAGTGAAGAAGGGACGAAAGGGTTTTTCAATCTCGAGCAGCGTTGTGTGGGGCCAATCGTGGCAGAACACGGGTCTGGGCTCCATGTCCAGATCGAAGCCGAGAATTGAGCCGAGTTCGTCACGGGCGCAGGACAGATTCTCGAGGGTCAGCCCCGGAAGGCCGGTCACCCAGTACGGAGGGCGGTCCATGAAAAGCAGGCCTGTGTCCACGGCCTTTTCCCGCAGCAACGTACCCGGGAGAACCGAAAGGTAGAAGGCCTGGACGCTTTCCCCGAGTCCCAGGCTCACAAGCCGTTCACCGGCCCGCAGGATGTTGTCGGGTGAATCACCGGGAAGACCGAGGATCAAGTCCACTATCGGCTCGACCCCCGCGGTCTTCAGATCGACTGCGCCCCTTAGGGTTCTTTCCGGATCGTCATGCCGGCCCATCGCCTTCAGTACGCGACGGCTGGTTGTCTGAAGACCCACTTCGACCGAGTGGAAACCCGCCCCTGCAAGTGCTGACGGGTCAAGGTTCCCAAGGCCGGCCCTGACCTCGGCGAAACATGAAAGCCCCATTCCGTTCATCCCGGACAATAATGACGCGAGGTCGCTTCTTCCGTTGAACGTGGGATCGAGGAAGACGAACTCCGACCGCCCTGCTCCGAGGTGTTTCCCAAGGTCCTGCAGAACCGCCGACGCGGGGGAGATGCGCGGTTCGGGGCATATGCGCCTGTAGGCGCAGTATGCGCATTGGTGCGGGCATCCCCTCACGGTTTCAATGTGCACCGGAAGGCCGCCGGAGCATTCCAGGTGCCCCGAGAAGTAGGGATCGGGCCAGTGGCCGGGCAGGAAGGTACACTTCCCCGTTGATGCGAACCCCGAAAGGGATACGGCCATTTTCAAGAGCTGAGGCGCGTTCAGGAGGTTTGCCGCGAAACCCTCACCCTCGCCTTCGACGAGCAGGTGGAAAGCACCCGACTCCCTCAGCCAGGTGTTGTCCCGCGTGACCTCCGGGCCTCCGCCCACAACAACGGTCCCGGGAAGGGCCCTTCTGATCTCGGTGGCGAGCCAGACGCATCTCTCTGCGTTCCACATGTAAAGCGTGAATCCAACGACAAGGGGACGGCCTTCCCTGATCATCGACAGGATCCCGGAATCGGAGAGCGTGTCGCAGAGGTCACCCGGGAAAACACTGTTCGCGGGGAGTCCCGCTGCTGCGGCCAGCCTTGCGGGGGCCAGAGGCACGTTTCCCGTGGGTTCAAAAACGCAGCCCGGATGCAGCGGAAGCTGTATCAGAAGGACTTGCGGGTCAGACACCTGGAAAGCCCGACAGCGTGGAGTAAAGAAGCGCCAGGTTTGAAAGAGCAATGAGAACGTGTGCCGCTGGATGATGGGGCCTCGTGAACCGAAAGACCACCCATGTACCAAGGACAAGTGCAACCGAAGCCATCAGATGAACCCTGAAGGAATCGCTGCCGATCCCTCCCGCGAGCATCGCACCGACGGATACAAGGGCAAAGGGTATGCACGCTGTGCAGACCCTTCCGGCCCAGTAGTCGGAGAATGCCATGGGAGGGTTGCTTTTGAACATGCTGCTGCCTTCCCTGAAAAACGCCCTGGCGGCATAGGTGACCGAGAAGGCCAGCGCCGTGGCACCGAGAGCCCTGTAGAAAACCAGTCCGAGAGAAAAGGCGGTGAACCAGTTGCTGCCGTGAACAACTGAACCGGCAGGTGACTTGAGCAGGCTGAGAATTATGAAGATGGACTGAAAGACCTGCATCTCCCCCAGAACCGACCAGTGACGGAGCACCTGACGACCGAGCATGCGAAACAGCTGAAGGGCCATGGCGGTCATGGCCATTTGCCCCGGTACATTGGGGAGCAGCCGATTGGTTGTCGTGTCCAGCTGGACCAGCATCAGCGCAAGCCCGGCCAGCTGGACAACCCTGAGGCGCTCCAGCATCCTGAGGCCCCTGCTTTCAGCATCGGACCTGTCATCGGGCACCTGGAGGGCGTTACGTATGACGCCCCTGCGTATCAGGGACTGAAAAAGCACCTCCTCCAGTGCCAACAGCACCAGAACAAGGACCCCTGCGATCGTGTGCGGCATGAACACCCTCCGGGCTTTCAGCGATGCAAAAACATAACGAATGGCAGACCTTCGTGGTGAGCGGTGCGCATCTTCGGGGCCGGTGGGCGGCCGGGGAGAAAAACGTCATATAACTCTGTCATTGTCAACCGGAGCATTCCGGCGGGGGAGGCAAACATCAAGGTGAAGGTTGCGGTCAATACTGAAGGGTACGCGGTTGATCCGGGTGGATCCCGTGCGCCCCTGAATCCCCTCAAGTGCCCGTGGTGCGGAACATCCGACTACGAGGTCAGAACCAACTGCAGGAACTGCGGAGGTCCCCTTCCCGAAAGGGAAACCGCGGGAAACGGCCGGTACACGGAGATGCCCCTCAAGCCCCCACCTGCCCCGAGGGAGATCTCGAAGAACTACGTAAGGAAACTGATGCTTGGAAGCGGCTGGGGAGCCGCTGCGGCGATCTTCGCATTCATCGGGGGGATATTCTTCTTTGTCGGCCTTCTGTTGACCGCTCTCATCGTGACCGCGTTCGTTGGGATACCGTTCATCGGAATGGGTGCCATTTTCGGTGTGGCGGGTTCCATTGTTCTCAAGACGCAATACGACAAGGCAAGGAAGACGGTCGAGGTCCTGAGATCCGGCAATGATACCGAAGGCCTCGTGACTGAAGTCGGGCAGAACATGATGGTGCGGATCAACGGCCGGAACCCCTACAACATCGACTACGAGTACCACGTCGATGGACGGCGCTTCACGGGAAGCGTGCAGACCCTTCAGAATCCCCTGCAGGTCTTTCGCCCGGGAGGCAGGGCATGGGTTCTCTATTCACCCGGATCTCCGGAGACGAGCACCCTGTATCCCCACCCCTGACCCGTTCCCCCAAGGCTCTCCTTCCGGGAAGTTCCCTGCACTTGTCCCTGTAATCTAATTTGCTATTCTTCAAACCTTGCCGGTTCAAGCGAACTGAAACGAACCTAAGGGGGTTGTTCGATGCATCTGCTTGAGAATCTTGAGAATCTGCTTGAAAAACGCGGGGCAGCGGTCAGGGGGAATCTTTCCAGAGAGGCCATGATCGGTTCCTCGGTGGAAAACCGTGATGTCATGGTCATGAAGTGCGGTGCCCTCGCCACCTGGACCAGACCCGAATCCTCGGGGCGGAGCCCCAAGGATACGGTCATCGTCAAAAGACCCGGGAGCAGCGACCTTGTTGACTGGACCAGCCCGAACAACCTTCCGCTCGATCCGGAAACCTTCGACATGGTCTGGAATGATGCACTCGGCGTTCTGGAGGAAGTCCCGGGCATTTTCATCACCGACAGGGTTGTCGGCGCCGACCCCCGGTACGCCCTGCCGGTGAGGGTGGTCACCGACACCGCCCTTACGGCTCTTTTCACCGACAACATGTTCAGGCCGGTGCCGGAAGACATTCACAAGTCGGTTTTCAACACCAGACCCTACACCCTCGTCGTCCTTCCCAATCACAAGCTTGACCAGGTCCGCTACGCCGGGAGGCTGAGGAACGACCCGGCAGCGGGCGGCGCCTCCACAATGGTCGTCGCCATGGACATGGACAGGATGCTGGGCATCGTTTATGGCAGCGCGTACTGCGGAAGCGTGAAGAAACTGATCTTCACCGTCATGAACTACCTGCTTCCGGCTGAAGGCGTGCTTCCACTGCACTGCAGCGCGAACGAGGGCCCGGACGGGAGCTGCGCCCTGATGCTGGGGCTGTCCGGAACGGGCAAGACAACACTCTCCGCAGATGCCTCCAGGGCACTTCTCGGTGATGATGAACATGGCTGGAGCGATCACGGGACCGCCAACTTCGAGTTCGGATGCTACGCCAAGCTGGTGGACCTTTCCGCGGAGAAGGAACCAGACATCTACAGGGCGTGTTTCCACGACGACGATTTCCTCCATCACGGCGCCATCATCGAGAACGTCATGGTCTACCCCGACGGAAGCTTCGACCTGTTCGACAAGAGGCTCACCGAGAACTCCCGTGGCAGCTACCCCCTGAGCTTCCTGCCCGGCATCAAGGAGTCGAGCACCGGCGGCCACCCCCGCATAATCGTTTTCCTCACCGCCGACGCCAACGGAGTTATTCCTCCCATCTCAAAACTCACGATGAACCAGGCCATGTTCTGGTTCCTCATGGGTTACACCAGCAAACTTGCGGGAACCGAAACGGGCATCGTGGAACCGGTGAGCACGTTCAGCCGTTTCTTCGGCGGACCCTTCATGCCGCTGAAGCCGGCGGTCTATGCGGGCATGCTTGGTGAAAAGCTCAAGGAGCATGACACCGAAGCCTTCCTTCTGAACACGGGATGGAGCGGCGGCCCCTTCGGCGTCGGGAAGCGCATCAGCCTTCCCCTCACCAGGGCCATGCTGAACGCTGCCCTGAACGGAGAACTCCACAACGTGCCCTGCGTTCCCGACCCCTATTTCAAGGTTCTTGTTCCCCGGAGCTGCCCCGGCCTTCCCGACTGCGGGATGCTCAACCCGGGCAACACCTGGTCCGACCCCGAAGCCTACCACGAAAGGGCCTCGAAGCTGGCGGGCGAGTTCGCCGCGCATTTCCGCAAGGCTTACGGAACCAGCGACCTCGATGAAAGTATCATAAGGGAGTGCCCTGGCCTCAACTGACGGGATGGTTCCATTTTGCACGCACTGGCACTCACGGTCCTGCTGCTGACGGGGATTTTCAATTCGCTGGTTCCGCATCCGGGTGACCAGGAGGGCAAGGCCGCAGTGCCCACCTCCTACGGTTGCCTGGTGGCCGGGAACACCCCCTCCGGCGGAAGCGGCGACACCCAGGTTCTGCTCGCGGGCTTCGACCATGCAGGCGGGCTGCTCTGGGTCGATTCGCTGATAAGGGGACGAAGCTGCAACCTGATCTCCATGACCGCCGTCGAGGGGGGAATGGTAATCACGGGCTCCATGACCGAAGACGAAGTTGGCGTAATGGCAATGGCCCTGTTCGTGGACGAGAACGGACAGGTCCTCTGGGAGTACCGGAACAGGGTGAGCAACGAGCACTTCACCGCGGCGTGCCAGGGAACCGACGGCACCATACTGTGCGCGGGTGGCACGACCAACGAGGGCGCAGGGGGGTTCGACGTGGTGATGGCCGCCATGGACCCGGACGGCACACTTCTCTGGAGGAGGACGCTGGGAACCGCGGACGAGGAGACCGCCCACCATGTCGCGCCCTGCTCGGACGGCGGCTACATCATCTCCGGGCTGGCCATGGGCTGGGGAGCAGGGCTGGGTGACTACTGGATCATCCGCACCGACTCCCAGGGTGACACGCTCTGGAGCACGACCTGCGGCGGACCCCAGTTCGACTACCCATGGAGGACGGTCCAGCACGGCGACTGCTTCTACGTGACGGGTTCAACTCTTTCGTTCGGCATGGGCAGCTACGACTGGTGGGTCCTGAAACTCGACGACCAGGGGGGGATAGTCTGGGACACCGTCTGGGGCGGCAAGGGAACCGATACCAGCATGGCGCTGACCGTCAGTGAAGGCAGGGCTGTCGCGGCCGGTTACTCCGAACCCGAGACAGGCAGCATAGTCCAGACCGTCGTGCTCTTCGGCGGGGAGGATGGCGAAGTGCTGGATGAGTGGATCTACGACGCCGGCCTCGTCAGACAGATAACGGAGTTGCCGGGGGGCGGGTTCCTGCTTGGCGGTTCTGGCGTTCTGATCGGCGAGGACGTAATGGCGAAGGAGATAGACGCTCAGGGCGGCTGCCCTCCGCTTGGCATCGAGGGAAGCGTGGCCCCGAACACCACGGCGCTCACACCCAACCCCGCCTGTGGATTGGCCCTGTTCAGAACCTCACCCGGCGCCACAGCGGTACAGGTGTTCGATCTGTCGGGCAGGCTGGTGTGGGAGGGCGTTCCCACCGATGGCTGCCTCCAGCTTGACGTGACCGGGTTCAGGACCGGCGTCTACCTGGTGTCCGACGGCGTGGCCCTGCCTTCAAGGCTCGTGGTCCTGAGGTGAATCTTCCTGGTCGTTTTGGCATATTGAAGGCGGTCCTTGTTTCGAAGGAGGGATGAGACGATGAAATTCACAGCGGTATTGTTTCTGGCGGCTGCGGCTCTCTTCGCCGGCGGCCATGGCGACAGGGCTTCCCTCAGTTTTTCGGTGGGAGCCGGTGTGCTTACTCCATGGCTTGCAAGCGAGGACACCCAGGTTGGGACGGGTTTCGGCGGGATGATCGGTGTCGAAACACCCATGACCCAGGGCAATCAGTTCGCCCTCAAGGCGGGGTTCTTCACCGCTGGAACCGACAACGAGGCCTTCAGCTCAGTGGCGTTCGTTCCCCTGACCCTGAGCTACCGGATGTACCCGTTCTACAGGCGCTACGCCGGCCCCCGGGGCATCGAACCCCTCATCGGCATCCATGCGGGCGGGGTCCTTGCCTGGGACAGCGCCGAGGGTGACGGCGAAAGCACTACCACCGGAGGCGGGATAATCGGTGCTGAACTGGGCGCCCGCATACCGTTCGGCTGGACCAACTACTTCGAGCTTTCAGCCATTGCGGACTTCATGCCCCTGGGCGCATCCCTTGCCGGCGAGGAAAAGGAGTGCGGCGCTCTCAGGCTAATGGCTTCGGTGGTGTTCTAGACCAATCGCAGCCGTTATCGATGTTCCAGGAACGGGGTGTGCCGATGGGAAGTGACCCGCAGAGCCAGTGGCGAATTGAGTTCGCCCGCGAGATCGCTGCGGTTTACGCCGGGCGAAAAGGCGTCAGGACGATCGTTCTGGGGGGTTCACCGTCCCGGGGGCTCTCCGACGAATACTCCGACCTGGACATCGTGGTCTACTGGGACGTGATGGACCGTGAATTCATCTCGGGAGCGCCTTTGGCCGGGTATGGAGGAAAGGTCGGCCTTCAGGTCAGGGAGCCTGACGGCACGATCCGGATGGAGCTTTATATTTTCGGCACACTGATAGTCGAGGTCGGGCATATCACAGTTGCTGAATGGGAAGGGATGCTCGACGAAGTTCTGGCAAAGAACAGCTTCTACCCCCACGACATCAAATCCATCGGCGGTTTTCGAGACGCTTTGCCGCTTTACGCCCCCGGAGCCTACGACGGTCTTCGGCGGCGCGTTTCGGAGATGCCCCGCGGCACGGCGGTGAAGCTCGTTTCGATGAACCTTGGGTTTTTCTGGCCGGGGTGCATACTGAACCAGGGGGTCAGGCGGAACGAGACCGTCTTCTACCACGATGCCTTCTGCATGACTGTGAAACGTCTCGTCGGGATACTGGCGGGACTGAACCATCACTTCGCCAGCCCCGTGGAGCCCAGATGGCTCGACTACGAGCTGGCCCGGATGGCACTCAAACCTCCCGACATGTGGCCCAGGATATGCTCGCTCTTCACGCTGCCGCCTGAAGAAGCCGTGGAAGTGCTGGAAGCCATGAAGGACGAGGTCATCGGCCTGGTCCGCGAACACATGCCGGAAGTCGACATGACCAGGTACGACGAAAGCAACGCCCTTCTGATACAGTCGACCACTGAGAAGCCGGTACTGAAGCGGGGTTGAGCCTATCTTTCCGGCCCGGTTCCGGAACCCAGCACCGACGCCCCGAGCTGGCCGCAGGCGCCCTGCACATCCGAGCCCCGTGACTTTCTGAGAGTGACGGCAGGGCAGCGGGGGAAGAGGCGGGCCATGAATGAGCTCACTGCGCGTTCATCTGGCCTTTTCCATGGGAGGCCGGTTACCCGGTTGTAGAGCAGCAGGTTTATCTTGCAGGGCAGCCCCTGGGCGAAGTCGGCCAGGGCGTCGGCCTCCCGTTCCGAATCGTTGACCCCGGCGATCAGGCAGTATTCGAGGGTGACCCTTCTTCCAACGGCATCGGTCCAGGCCATGAGACTCTGCTTGAGCTGGTGCAGGCTTGTGGCCGAGGCAGCGGGGACCAGCATCTCCCTGGTCTTCGCAACTGCGCTGTGGAGTGAGAGGGCCAGGCCGTACTGTCTTTCCAGTCTGGACAGCCTCTCTATCCCGTTGGGAAGCCCTATGGTGGAGATGGTGATCTTCCTCTGGCCTATGCAGATCCCCGAATCGTGGCTTATCACAAGAAGTGCCGGAAGCACCTGGTCGAGGTTGTCGAGCGGCTCGCCCATGCCCATGAGCACGACGTTCGATATCCTCTCCTGCGAGGCTTTCCTCAGTGCGTAGAGCTGGGCCGTTATCTCATGCGAGGAGAGGTTCCGCCTGAAGCCGACCTGCCCCGTCATGCAGAAGGCGCACTTCATTCTGCACCCGACCTGGGTGGAGAGGCAAGCCGTAAGCCTTGGAGGTTCGGGGATCAGGACCGATTCGGCCACCAGACCGTCAGGGAGCCTCAGAAGGAACCTCTGTGTGCCGTCATTGCCGTCGGCCCTTTCGATGGTTTCGAGGACGGTAAGGGCGGCGCACTCGGAAAGCCTTTCCCGGAGTGCCTTCGGGATGTCCGTCATGTCGTTTACCGACTCCGCGCCCCTGTGATGGATCCAGGAGAAGAGCTGCCTGGCCCTGAACGGTCGTTCGAGAAGCTCTCCCGCCACCCAGTCCTGCAATTCCTCCCACGGCATGCCCGTGAGGTGCTGGACCGGGGTATATTTGGATTCATCAGCCCTGTTCATGGTCATGATGGAGGAAAGATAATGGCAAAGCGTATCGGCATCATAGGAGGAAGCGGCCTCTATTCCATTCCCGGCATTACCGTGAAGGGAGTGGAGATGGTGGAGACGCCCTTTGGAGAACCGTCATCACCGGTGGTGCTTGGGGAACTGCATGGGGTGGAGACCGCGTTCATGGCCAGACACGGCGAAGGCCACAGATACACCCCTTCCGAGGTTCCCTACGCCGCCAACATCTACGCGCTCAAGTCCCTGGGGGTCGAAACGCTCATCAGTTTCAGCGCCGTGGGAAGCCTGCGGGAAGAGATAGCCCCCAGGCATTTCGTGGTGCCGGACCAGTTGTTCGACAGGACGCTCGGGGACCGGAGGAACACCTTCTTCGGCCGGGGCGCAGTGGCCCATGCCTCGTTCGGAGACCCGTTCTGTCCGGCACTGCGTGGTATTCTCACCCGGGCTGCCGAGTCCGCCGGGGCGGTCGTTCACTCCGGCGGAACCCTCGTTGTCATGGAGGGCCCGGCGTTCAGCACCAGGGCTGAGAGCAATTTCTACAGGTCCATCGGTGCCTCGGTAATCGGCATGACCGCCCTGCCCGAGGCCAAGCTGGCACGGGAAGCCGGAATCTGTTACGCCACAATCGCCATGAGCACCGACTACGACTGCTGGCGCGAGGCAGGCGAGGAAGTCACGGGCGCCATGGTGTTCCAGGTCATGCAGGACAATGCGGCCATGGCCCTTGACGTGCTCGGAAAGGCCCTTGCCCTTCTTGGAGGTTCCGGTACCGGTTTTCAGTGCAACTGCAGGGAACCGCTGGGCGTGGTCACAGGTCACGACAAACGCGACGGCGAACTGATGAACTCGCTGGAAGTGGTTCTGAGGCGCTGATGACGACTGTTGGGGAGCTTGGGGAGAGGGGTCTCGTAAGGCTTCTGAGAAGCGAGCTGGGGCTTGACCTGGCCGGTGATGACGGCGCAGTGCTTCCCGGCATCCCTTCCCCTGTTGTGACAGTCGACTCGTACTTCGAGGGGGTTCACTTCCACAGGTGGTGGTGTGCACCGGAACGGCTGGGTCGAAGGCTTCTTGAGGCCACCCTTTCCGACCTGGCGGCCATGGGTGCGGAACCACTGTGGTCATTTGCCGCGATCAACCTTCCCCCCGATATGGAGGTGGACTGGTTGCTGGGTTTCTACAGGGGACTGACTGGGCGTCCTGAATGCCGGCTGGCGGGGGGGGAGACAATCCGGGGCGAAAGTTTCGGCATCACGCTGACAGCCATCGGCTCTCTGGATGGGGCTCCACTTCTGCGCTCGGCTGCCGTTCCCGGCGAGGCCCTGTTCGTGACGGGCCCGCTCGGGCGAACCCTTTCCTCCCCCCGGCTTCTCGACGAATCGAGGGAAAGGATTCTGTCTCCCCTTGAAACGGAACACGTAAGGCTTTTCCTTGAGCCCCGGGCCAGGTTCGACGCCTCACGGGTCATCCGCGCGGCGGGGTGCCGTTGCGCCATAGACATATCCGACGGGCTTTCAAGCGAAGCGGCGCACATCGCCTGCGAAAGCGCTGTAAGGGTCTGTGTTTCACCCGAAAGCGTTCCCCTGGTGCCCTATGCCGCCGGGAGACCGGAAGAGGCGTTTCGTGCCGGCGAGGACTACGAGCTGCTGTTTACCGCAAGGGCGGAAAGCGTTTTTCCGGGGTGTTTCCGGATCGGGTGGATCGAGGAGGGGGAAGGAGTGGTGCTTGTTTACCCCGACGGCCGCACCCGGCCCCCCGGCGAGGGTTACGACCACTTCACCTGACCGGATTCGACCCGTGTGTGATGAGATGGAACCCAGGCATCGAGTAATCCAGCACAAGGGTGTATCGCGAAAGGATACCGCTTCCCAGGATGCCGTCGTAGCGGGAAAGGGCCCCCGTGTCATCAAAGACCGACGCTTCGCCGCACGGGATGGTGGCGCCCGCAAGAGTAAGCGATTCCACCTGCAGAAGCCTGACCGTTCCACTGCCGCCAACCGCTTCGACCCGGGATTCGCGGTACGGTCTTTCCGTGAGCTCTCCGCCCCTGCTCTCCATGAAAGTGCGGGTGAGGTGGAGTGAGCCCCCGGCACCAGTGTCCAGAAGCAGGGTCACGGGTATGCTGTCCTCGATGACGGCCTCGAACGAGATCAGGCTCATCGAGAGTTCGCCCTGAACCCGGAGCGCGCCCGGAGGAGGGGTGTATTCGCCGGGCCGGTGAAGCGTGAGGGTGCCTGCGGGGTAGTCGATCTCGGTGACGAACCTGCTGAGGAAGTCATACCCCAGTATCATGTCAATGCTCCTGCCCGTGGCGGGAAGGAATGCGTCGCGGATGGGGAGAACCGCCGGCATCTGGCCCCTCAGGATGGCGCCCGCGACCTCGTAGCTGTCGACCGGGGCGAAGGAGAACTCCTGCGAGCCTCCCAGACCCTGTGCTCTGAAAGCCCCTTCCGAAAGCAGCCCCAGTTCCAGGGCGAAGGCACTGTCGAGCAGGGTGGCACCGGCACCGCTGTCGAGCACGGCCAGGGCTTCCCGGCCGTTGACCCTTGCGGATAGATATATGTGACCGCCGTGAAGCTGGAACTGCTCGGGTGTTCCTGATAACGTGAGCTGCCAGTCCGGGGCGCCGGGTATCAGCGAGAAGATGCTGTCGTGAAACAGGTGGGCGGTGTTGAACTCGGTCAGGATGTTCCTGCTGGTGCTCTCCATGCCCATTTCCGGCAGAACGTCCCTGGTGGAGAGGGCGATCGTCACCCCGTCGACCGTGGTGAAGTCTTCGGGGTACTGAACCATCGTCATGCCCATGGCTGTGGTGATCAGGGCAACGGGCAGTCCCGACTCGCACGAGATGCAGTAGACCACCGGTGTCCCGAGATCGAGCAGTACGAGGGAAACCCTTTTTCCCTCGACCAGCGAGTCACCAAGGTACTCGAGGTTTTCATCCTCCAGGAAAGCGCTGTTGAAGACCGTTGCCCTGGCGCTTTCCAGCTGCGAAAGACCGTCCTGACCGGCCGGGGCCAGATTGCCGTTCCTGTCGAGGCTCCAGACGCTGTCGCCCAGGAAGAGCATGTTCTGCTCGACAGGACCCAGTGATACCCTCACCCTTCCCATGAAGGGCTCCCTGACCCACCACGCCTCGCTCAGCCCCGAAAGCCCGGCCATGTTCAGGCTGTCCACGGTGTGCACGGACTGGATCCCCTCGAGGGCCTCCCGTCCTCCCAGTGCGTTCAGGTACGATTCGACCGTGCCGTTGAGATCGTTGCCTGCCGGTCCCGAGCAGCACGTCATGGTGAAAAGGGCTGAAAGCCCTGCGGTTCTCAGCAACGCAGCCTCACCTTTCCGTGAAATACGCCCTCATGTTCATCTCCAGGTTCGAGCTGATACCGGAGTACAGGGCGCTCAACTCACAGCCATCGGTGTAGTCAAGGTTCCAGAGCGGTATCATGTCGGAGGGGCAGTGCCCCACGGCCATCATCGAGTCGGTCCTCATGAGGAGGGGATCGATGGGAAGGCCGGGGATAACCGAATCGAGAACCGTCCATGCGTGGAAGAGCAGGCTGTCGCCCCGGAACATCACCCCTCCGACAACGTGGATCGGAACAAGGCTTCCCCGGACCTGTGCAGCAAGTTCCCGGGACATTTCAAGGCAGGGTCCGGGATCGGCCCGGGTTCCCTCGACCCGTCGCGCGATATCCATGAGAGCCCGCAGGGTGTGGTCTGCAAGCACTGTGTCAATGGGTCTGTAAGTGTGGGGCTCCTGATGGACTCTCAGCCTGATCGCCTTGAAGATCCTGTCTCCCGGGGCAAGGGAATCCACCACGCATGTCAGAACCGGACCTCCCCCTGAGAAGTCGCTCCCGAGAATGATCATGGTCTGATATGGCCCGTGTGAGGCGGGTCGTGGAACCATCAGCACCACATTTCTGACCATGGTCTCGCCCCTGTTGCGAAGGCACGCCTCCAGAACGAGGGTGGTATCGAGTGTGGACACGCCGCGCAGCCTGTCGCTGAGCCAGCCGGGGGTGGAGGGGCTGGTCTGGGCAACCGCCAGTGAATAAACCCTTGCCGCGTCCGTGAACCTTCCCGCCAGCTCGAGCAACCTGGCAAACTCAACCACTCCCGCGCCGTCGGTCCGCGCCCCCTGCTCGGCAAACAGAAGCGCGCGCAGCGGCACCTCCCTTATGGTCAGAAGCGCCCGTGCGCTGTCGGATGGGCAGTAGGGCATCAGAAGCAATGCGGTGAGAATTGCCGTCATTTCCGGAGGACCGCCACAGGGTCCATGGAAGCGGCCTTGCCCGCCGGAACCATGGCGGAGAGGATGCTCATCCCCACTGCAGCCAGGGCTGCGATAAGGGTGCTGGTGGCCGACACCCTGACCGGGAGGTTGTCGTGGAAGGAGTAGACGTCCGGGAGGCTCACGAGCCCCGTGGAAGACAGTATGTGGCATCCCAGAAGACCAAGGCCGACCCCTAGCAGGGCCCCGGTGACGCCCACGAAAACCCCTTCCCAGAGGAATATCCGTGCCACCAGAGAGTCGCTTCCCCCCATGGCCCTGAGTACGGCGATGTCGCGCCGTCTTTCGACCACGCTCCTTGCAACCGTTCCCATGATGTTGAATGTCGCCACCAGTGTTATCAGAAGCAGTGCGGCCAGGGATCCGAGCCGTTCGAGCTGCATGCTCGCAGCCAGCGCTGGGTTCCGCTGCTTCCAGGTCATGACCTGAAGCGAATCTGGAAGGAAGGCTTCGAGTGCCTGCCTGGCGGCTTCTTCATCGAAACCCACGGCCGGAGTCACCTGGATTCCGCTCAAGCCCCCTCCCGGCATGAACATGCGGGCCGCCACGGAGAGGGGGACCCATGCCAGGTTCCTGTCGTTGGCGGGCAGACCCGTTTCAACCGCGCCCACGAAAACCGCACGGGCGCTGCTGGAACGGCCGGAGAAAAGGCTTCTCGGCGGGAAGAACACGATGGTGTCGCCCGAGCCGTGCATGAATTCGTCGGCAAGGTACAAACCCATGATCACACCAGGGAGACCCCCCGTGTCGGAAAGAGCGCACGAACCCCACACCATCAGCGAATCAACGCCGGGGAAGAGGGGAGCATCAGCCGGAACCCCGCGGACCAGACAGCCCGTTTCGATGTTTCTTGCCGGGAGCCGTGCGATTGCCTCGCCCTGCACGTAGGGAACCGCGGAGGCGACTTCGGGTAGTTCCAATAGGCTTTCCATGAAGCCCGGGTCGTCGGGTACGACCCCGGCTCCCGCGGGGAGAACGGCAAGGGAGGCGTCAACATTCAAAACGCTCTCCGTGATGAAATGCTCAAGGCCGTCCAGCACGCCCATGACCACGACAAGGGCGGAGACGCCCAGTGCTACACCGGCCACGCTTACCACGGTGCTGAACGCCACCCTTTTCCGGGACGGATGGCGTCTCAGACACCGCCAGGCTATCCGAAATGATACTGAATCGAAACCGGATCTCATGACCAGAACGGAACCTCCACGGGCAAAGTGAACTGCTATTATATATGGATCGCCAGTGGGGCCACGATCTTAACCGGGAGGGTTTCTGCATGACGGGTCTTCAGGTTCTTCTCGCGGTCCTTGCAGGAAGCTTTTCCACTACCGTCGAGACCGGGACGGCCACCCTGACGCCCCAGGGCGGAGCCTTTCGTCCCGAATTGCCGGGGATGCACTGCGTGCCCTCCACTGGTGGAGTCCTGAGTCCTTCCAGGGTATTCTTCGTTCCTGTCCCGCCAGGTGTCCGGCCGGTGCTTGACTTCAATGTAGATGCCGTGAGTGCCACCGGATGGGACGCCATGCCCTGGGCTCTGGTCCCGGCGGTTGCAGGGTCGGGCATGGAGATGACGGAGATCCACGCATCGACACTCTCGGTGCCTCCAAGCGACGCTGTCACCATGAGGGTCATTCCCCTTGCGGGAACCCGTGTGGCAATGGTCACGGTGGATCCATTCTGTTTCGGCGACCTTTCCAGGTACGCCTCCAGGGTCAGTTTCAGTGTTTCCTGGCCGGAAAGGGGCGGAGGCAGGCCTCTTTCGGGAAGCCTTCTCGAGGGCGTGGCGCCGGGGGGATCGCTCTGGTGGCGGGACCGGCAGCGCTCCGTCGAAAGCCCGTTCTGGGGAAAGCCCTGGGCAAGGATAAGTGTCACGGAAACCGGCTTTTATGCCGTCACCGGGCAACAGCTCCAGGATGCGGGATGCCAGGTGGCCGGAATGCCCTCCGAATCGTTCTCCATGATTTCCGGCCCGGGAATGCCCTTCGTTCTTGAGGATTATGCCGACGAACACGTGCCCGAGCCCGTAGCGCTCTCGGTCTCGGACGGGGGCGATGGCCTGTTCGATCCGGCCGACACGCTCTTCTTCTACGGTTCAGCCCTTGTCAGAACCGTGCCCGAGGGCGACAGCCTCGGCCACACGTGGCACAGGTACGATGACTCCAACACTTACTGGCTGACCTGGGGCGGCTCTCCCGGGGTCAGGATGGAGAACTCCGACGCATCGCTTCAGGGGTACCCCCAGTGGGGAACCACTGCTCCCCACCTGCTCTGGCTCGAGCAGGAATACACCTGGTACGTTGAAGAGGACAGGACGGGCTGGTGCTGGTCACCGATCCCCCAGGGCAGCCCCTCGTACATCTATTTCTCGCCTCCCCCCGGCAGTTCCGGAAGGACCATGAGGGTGAGCATCATGCACCCCAGGATAGGCAGCGGATCCGACAGCCTGGTTCTGAACGGGGTGACTGTTGTCGACACCACGTTCCTTATCAACCGGTACACATGGCTCTGGTGCATCGACGACCCGCCGCTGAACCAGGGCATGAATACGCTGAAGATCTGGTCATCCAACACCGAGGGGTCTTCGGCGTTCAACTACCTCGAACTCGAGCTCGAGACCCCTCTGGCTCCCGACAGGCAACTGTTCTTCCTTGACCGGCCGGCCGGGTCGTACACCTTCGAAGTCCCGGGAGTCGAGCCCGGGGCAAGGGCCTTCCTGACAGGCTCACCCTTCCGTCCGGTCGAGCTCGTGAACTGGACGTTGTCCGGCGGCGTTGCGGGAATGTCCATAGACACCGATCCTGCAGGCTCGGTCTGGATCGTAAACCCCGGAAGCTACCTTCAGCCTGCATCTGTCGAGTATGCCCAACCCGGCCGTATCGTCGGCACAGGGCTCGAGGGTGATGTGATGGTTCTCTTCCCCGAGTCTCTCATCGAGTACGCATCTGCCATCGAAGCCGTGTACGCCGCAAGGGGGCTCTCCATTTTCCCTGCGACCTACAGGGAGGTTTACGACGAGTTCAACCAGGGCGTGGAATCACCCGGAGCGGTCCGCTCTTTCGTCAGGCATGCGCTCGACCATTGGGTTGTCCCTCCCCAGGCGCTCCTTCTCGTGGGCGACAGCAACCACGACCCGCTTGGGCACTCGACCGGCGCCAGACCCCTGTCTCCCCTCTTTCGGACGATAGGCGCAAGTGACAACAAGTACGGTGCGGGCGACGGCGGTTTCGTGACCGTTCACGAGGGGGCGATCGCCCCGGAGATCCCGGTTTCAAGGCTCCCGGTCTCCTCGGGCGCCGAACTTCAGGAATACCTTGACAGGCTCACGGCCTACGAACAAAGCCGGTCCGACGGCACGTGGGCCAACCGTGTGGTAATAGCCGCTGACGACGAATGGAACGGTTCCATTTTCTCCGAAACCGTCCATACCCTTGCCGCCGAGACCTTTGTCAACTCCGTTCTGCCTTTTTCGGTGAATGTTGAGAAGGTGTATCTGGTCAACTACCCCTGGCCGCAGGGAACCTCGCCTGACGGTGTTCATCCCGAAAAGCCCCAGGCCCGGGAGGATTTCGTAAATGCCATCAACCAGGGCTGTTCAATGGTGGTCTTCTACGGCCACGGCTCCTACAATCAGATAGCACAGGAGAACCTGTTCTCAACACTCGATGTCCCCGGTCTGGTGAACCATCCAAGGCTGCCCGTGGCCTTCTTTGCGAGCTGTAACACCGGCCAGTTCGACATGCTGGGTGCCGAGTGCTTCAGCGAGATGCTGGTGAACAACCTTCAGGGCGGCGCCATCGCGGCCATCGGGTCATCAGACATCAGCACGGCCCCGCAGAACACGCAGCTTCTCAGCGTGTTTCTGGAATCGGTTTACGGACCACAGCGCATGAGCGTCTCGAAAGCATTGTGGAAAGCCAGGATCGAAGCTCCGGGCTTCTACTGGAACCACTACTACAATGTGCTCGGAGACGGCGGTGTGGTGCCCCCCATGGGGGACGGCGGGGGAACGGTCCTTCAGGTCCCGGCATCGGGATTGCTTCGGGGCAGGCTCAATTCCGTGGAGATCGGTTTCCCCTCTCAGCGGACCTTTCAGGTCTCGGTAAGCGAGAGCGGCGACAGCGTGGTCTACGTGAGCCCCCTGTCCGGCGTTTCCATCCCCTGGATAAGATTTGGGGAAAGCGCGTTCAGGGGCATTTCCGAAACCGGCCCTGACGGCACGGTAAGCCTGCAGTTCTTCATGCCGGTACAGGCCGACACGGGGTCGCTGGCCCGCGCCCACGCTCCCGGAACCAACGGAGCGCTTCAGCACGTGGCCTGGGACCAGTGGTTCGCCGTTGCTGATTCGGGGGGGTATTCAAGCGATTCCATAGGTCCCGCGATATCCATGCGGCACGTGAAGGCTGGCATGGCCAATCTGCTCATGGCAGAACTGGAGGATGAGAGCGGCATAAGCATCTTCGGCTCGTCCGCGGGACGGGCCATCCTTCTGTCCATCGACTCCCAGGGGATCGATGTGAGCTCCTTTTTCCAGTACCTTCCGGGAAGCCATACCCGGGGCGTTCTTACCTACACGCTTCCAGACCTTGCCCCTGGCGGGCACACTCTTATCCTCGCCGCCTGGGACGGCATGGGGAACGGTTCGCTCGACACGCTCGAGATAACCGTAACCGCCGACGGTGATCAGCTCCTTGGCGGAGTGGCTGTCTTCCCGAACCCCTGCGCTGGGGAGCGGGCCTTCATCTTCGAAACCACCGAACCCGGCCAGATCGGCGCAACGGTTTACACCGTGGCCGGCAGACCGGTCTGGCAGGGAATGACCTCACATGCCGGAGGCACCGGCCAGCTCGTCTGGAACGGCCTTGACGCGGACGGCGACCGGCCGGCGGCGGGGGCCTACATCTACAGGGTCACGCTTGAGACCACCGACGGCAGAAGGGCCTCAAGCAGCGGTCTGCTAGCCGTCTCCCCGGAGCGGTTATGAACGGATACGAAGAGGCTAAGATCCTTCTTGACAGCTCCAAACGCACGCTGGTGTTCACCGGAGCGGGAATGTCCAGTGAAAGCGGATTGTCGACATTCCGCGGCACCGGTGGTCTCTGGAACGACTTCTCCGCCCAGGAGCTCTCGTCCATAGAGGGGTTGCGCACCAATCCGGGCATGGTCTGGGAGTGGTACGGCAAACGCTTCGTGGCCAGGAGCGGAGTCGTTCCCCACCCCGGATACCTTGCCCTTGTGCACCTGCAGAACCGGAAAGGCAGGCTGCCGGTTGTCACGCAGAACGTGGACGGGCTTCACCAGGCCGCCGGGCTCACCGAAGTCTACGAGCTCCACGGCTCAATGCGAACCGTCTCCTGCCTCGACGATTGCGGGTTCTCCGCCGATTTCAGCGATGAGCATCTGAAGGTTCTCCCCCCGAGATGTCCCGGCTGCGGCGCGGTTCTAAGGCCGGATGTAGTCCTCTTCGGCGAATCACTTCCCGAGATGGTCATAAGGGACGCCTTTCGACTCGCGGGCAACTGGGCCGACCTTCTTCTGGTGGTTGGCACCAGCATGCTGGTCTGGCCCGCTGCGGGCATACCCTGGGAGGCTCTTCAGTCGGGGGTCGAGATAGTCGAGCTGAACCCCGAGCCAACAAGCCTCTCGAAGGCTCCCGGTGTGATCTGGATCCCTGGAAGGGCCGCCGAGATCCTTCCGGGTCTATTGGAGGAGTGATGCTCACAGCGTTTTGTCTCTTTCTTCTATCCGGTTCGTGGCACGGGGCCGAGGAGTTCGGAGCACCGGTCCAGGGCCCCGGGGGTTCAGCCCGGATCGGGGATTGCGTGAACATCGTGGAAGAGGGTGTTCCATCTCTTCCTGTGAGGACCGTGTTCATTCCGGTCCCACCGGGTTGCTCTCCCGAGCTTTCAGCGGTGGCAACCCGAGAGGGGACCCTCGAGCGTGAACTGATCGAGACGGCCAGTCTCGCCGGTCCCCCTGCAGTTCTCCGGGGAACCGTCCCACTGGCCGGAGGCTTTTTCGCGGTCATCGATGTATTCCCCTACCAGGGGGGGAACAGGTACTTTGCGAGGATCGAACTCGACCTTGTCTGGGAGGATGTGCGAGGAGCCCCCTCCGCCCGGCCCGTTCCCGCGGGAAGCCTTGTTTCGGGTGTGTCTCCCGGGCTCGCGAGCTACTGGCCGCTGCCACGGAGCAGGGCGGAAAGCCCGTTCTACGGAAGGCCGTGGGCAAGGATCCCGGTGGAGGAAACCGGTCCCGTTGCGGTGAGCGGCGCCATGCTGGAAGCTGCCGGCTGCGGTTCTGGACATTCCGTTGAAAGCCTGGGTCTCTACTCCGGCCCTGGAACGGTCTTCGAAACATCCCCCGAAGACGAACACGTGCTAACGGAAACGGCCTTCCTTGTGGACGACAGGAACGGCGACGGTATCCTCGATCCTGATGACAGGGTTCTTTTCTACGCTTTCTCATTGAACCGCTGGATCACGCAGGACGGTGAATTCCAGCGCCTTGTGCACAGGTATGCTTCCCACAGGATCTACTGGCTCACATGGGGGGGCGCTCCGGGAGCGAGGATGGATGAGCGGGAAGCATCACCCTCGGCCCCTCCCTGGGAAAACGGAAATCCCCACATGCTAACCATCGAGGAGGACGTCCTCTGGTACCCTGACCAGAGCGACGACACGGGATGGGTCCAGGAGAAGCTCGAAGGCGGAGGGTCGGTGACGATCCCCTACTCCCTCCCCGGCTTTGCACAGGGCCCCGGGGCTCTCTTTTCAGTACGCATGGCCCTTGATGAAACGACCCAATGCACGGTGAACCTTTACGTGAACGGAGTGCTCAAGGGTTCAAGACAGGTCAACGGGTCCGGTCCTGCAACCGTCGATTTTGCCGACCTTTCAATTGCCGCGTCCGGAAACGTCAGACTGGATTTCGATGTTGCGACGGGAACGGTGCTTTACGACGGTCTGGACATCAGGTACGACAGAATCCCCCAGGCGGACGGAGAGCCTGTATTCTTTCAGGGATCGGGTGGAAACACTCCCTTCACGGTCGCCTTCTCCGGGGCCGAAGAGGGAGTTCTCGCCCTTGACCTCACCACGCCCGACTCGCCGGTGCTTCTCACGGGAGTCGAGCCCGAGTCGGGTATTCTCGCTGTTGAAGTGGATGTTTCGATCGGAACGGTTGTCTGCGCCGTCAACCCGGATGCCTTTTCGCCGCCCGATTCCATCGAAGCGGCCTCTCCGGGCAGGCTGGTGGGCACGGTGACATCGGGAGACAAGCTCATCGTCGTTCCGGAGATACTTCTGGAAGGCGCGTGGGCAGTTGCCGCCGTTGAGGAACAACTGGGGCACCGCACCGTCGTGGCGACGACCAGGGAGATCTACGACGAGTTCGGACAGGGCGTTGCCGACCCGGGAGCGATCCGTTCCGCCGTGAGATGGGCAATGGATTCGTGGGATCAGGGCTGCCGGGAGCTTCTGCTAGTGGGCGACGGCCACTACGACTTCTTCAACCGCACCTCCAGCCAGCCCGTGATGATCCCCCCCTGGATCCGCCTCAACGGCACGCAGGATCCGCCATGCGTGGATGACTGGTATGCAATGGTGCACGAGAACGCTGTGCTTCCCGAGATTCCCGTTGCGCGGCTCCCAGTCGATTCGCCCCTCAAACTCCAGACCATGGTGGAGAATGCCGTGACGCTTCAATCCGGCGTCGCGGCGGGAAGCTGGATGAACCGCTGCGTGCTTCTCGCCGATGACGAATGGGGCAACGGCAACTCGGCCCGGGAGAGCTTTCATACCGAGGACTTCGAGAGTCTCGTGGCCACCACCCTTCCTCGAAGCCTCAGAAGGGTGAAGTTCTACCTTGTCGACTACCCCTGGCCGCCAGGCACTTCACCCGACGGCGTCCATCCGGAGAAACCCGAAGCGCGTGAAGATTTTCTGGAGCTGTGGAACAGGGGGATGGGGTGCCTCGTCTTCATGGGCCATGGTTCGGCGAACCAGGTCACCCACGAAAAGGTATTCCGCCTGCAGGATGTCCCCGCCCTTCAGAACGACGGAAGGTTGCCTCTGGTCATCCTTTCGAGCTGCGATCTCTCGGCGTTCGACACCCCCGGCGCCGAGTCTATCGGAGAGGCTCTTGTCTACTCCGCGGGTGGAGGAGCCCTTTCCACAGTTGCCGCGACCCGGAAAACATTCCCCGGACCAACGGCGAACTACGGCTTCACCCGGGTCCTGCTGGACAGTCTCTACAACTCGGGCACCCCTTCCGGGATGGCGGTCTGGCACTCCAAACTGGCAAATTCCATAAGCTACGGCAACAACAGGTATTACGTCCTGTTCGGCATCCCCGGTCTTCAGGTACCCAGACCCGACGGGCTTCCCCTGATCCGGATCGAGCGTGACACGCTTTTCACGGGCGAGCTGAACATCGTCAGCGGAAACGCCGGCTTCTCTTCCGGCCTGGTCCTTCTTGAAGTTCTGGAGTCGGGACTGCCGAGGGTCTATGACATGCTCGGTGGCGGGGAGATCGAGTACCTGCAGGACGGCGGCACGGCATGGAGGGGCGCCGCAACGCTTACCGAAGGTGTTTTTTCAGCGGAATGCCGCATTCCCGCTCAGGCGAGACCCGGAAGCACAGCCCGGGCGGAAGGCAACGCCCTTGCCCTGGCCGCAGTGAGGGCCGATGCGGTGGACCCTGCCGTCATGGTGACCGGCGAACCACCCACGGGGGACGATCAGGGTCCGGCCATTGAGATGTGGATTCAGGGGCACAGGGGGGTGGAAAACCCCGTCGTTACAGGTTCGGCGGTTTTCCAGGCCGATCTGGCTGATTCCAGCGGGATTTGCTTCCTCGGGGGAGAGGGAACCAGACTGAGGCTTTTCATTGACGGATCCGAAAATGACATGGGCCCCTACTTCAGCTACAACACCGGCAGCACCACGAGGGGAAGGGTGTCGTTCGACCTTCCCCTTCTCGTCCAGGGGCAGCACCTTCTGATCCTCCAGGCCACCGACGGGGTGGGAAACCCCTCGAGCGACAGCCTCACCGTCACCGTTGCCCAGCCCGGCGAGACGGTGTTCAGCCAGGTCATTGTCTACCCCAACCCCGGAGCCGGCCAAAGGTGCTTCAGCTTCGTTCTTTCAGGAGACGCGTGGGTGAGCGTCGGGATCTACACTGTGGCCGGCCGCGAGATCGCACGGGTCTCCGGTCAGTGCAGCGTCGGGTACAACCAGCTCATCTGGGACGGACTCGACAGCGACGGCGACCCTCCCGCAACAGGCGCATACATATTCCAGCTGGGCGCCGATGCCTCTGCGGGAGGCGGGTTCATCAGAAGGGCCGTTCACAGCGGTGTTTTTGCGGTGGTGAATCAGGGGGGAGTTCCATGACCGGTACTGAACCTTCAGGCAAGATATCCTGGCTGTGGAAACAGGTGGAGGACGCCCGGGATGCGAAAGATGCCGAGCGAGCCCGGGAAGGGCTCAGCAGGCTGCTGGCTTCACAGGAGATAAGGGGCACGCCGGACAGGGACCTTGCCCTGCTTTACCTTGCCCAACTGGAGATGGAGGAGGGAAGGGTTTCCGATGTGGCAAGAAGGCTTCAGGACTTTCAGTGGCACGGCATCCCCGGACCGGCGGCCCTGCTTCTGGCATCGGACATCTTCATGAGGCTTGACTGGTACGAAAGGTCCCTCGAGGCCATGACCGGATATCTCGAGCACTACCCTCAGGATACCGACGCACTTAGAAAAAGGGGGCTCCTCCTGCTCATGCTCAACCGCGACCCCGAAGCCGAGAAGATCCTGAACTCGGTTGCCCGGCGGGAGAAGTACCGGATTCCCTCTACACTCTCCTATCTGGCTATGCTCGAAGCAAAGAGGGGCAACCTGGAGGAGAGCCTGCACCTGCTTCTGCAGGCCCGTGACCTTGCCCCGTTCGACGAGAGGATCGAGCACACCCTCCTGCGCATCGAAGCCCTCAGGGTGAGGTTTCGTAGATCGGTCATCGAACACGACGACATCCCCCTCGAAAACGCCGTGTCCGGCATGGCCGCCGGAATGCTGGGGCTTCACGGCTACAGCAGGGAAAAGGCCCGCAGGGCCGCGTACCTGTGGAGCCACTTCTGCGCCCTGAAAAAACCAGCGGGGAGGAAACCCGCCATCTGGGCCGCCGCGCTGGAGTACGCGGTCACCCGGAACGGCCCCCACTACACACAGGAGCAGCTGGCCGGGGAGTATGGGGTCTCGGCCACTCAATTGGGTGAGCATTACCGTCTGCTTGCGGCCACGGTTGACATCGACAGCCCGTTCGATCCCCTCGACGAGGCCGCACGGGAAGGTGAGAACCTGAGCCTCGAGACCCGCAGGGAAGAGATGGCCGATGTTCTCGCCGGGCTTTCCGGAAGGCTGGGAACGTTTTCCGAACCAGGTGATGCTGTCGAGTGGGTATTGAAGCAGGTCCCTCCCCTTGACGAACCACAGCGCCGGGAAGTTGAGGACTTTGTAGCATATATCTGGCGAAAGCACAGGCGTACAGGGATTTAAGCCGAATCGTCGTTGCGCCGTAAAGCTTCATCCGCTATATTTTGACTCTCAGACCATTTTCCTTTCTCAATCAACCCAGAGGACACGAAACTGATGAACGAGAAATTCGTCTACTATTTCGGAAAAACGCAGACCGACGGCGGAAGGGACATGAAAGCCCTTCTGGGCGGCAAGGGAGCCAACCTGGCCGAGATGACGAGCATAGGTCTTCCTGTACCGCCGGGCTTCACCATCTCGACCGAGGCGTGTGACCGCTTCAACGCCCTTTCCGGCCAGTGGCCGGAAGGTCTTCTCGATCAGGTCAGGGCCAGCATCGCCATGCTCGAGAGGGAACTCGGCCGTGGTTTCGGCGACCCCCGCAACCCCCTTCTCCTCTCAGTGAGGAGCGGAGCGGCTGTCTCCATGCCCGGCATGATGGACACTGTCCTTAACCTGGGGATCAACAGCGACACTCTCGGCGCGCTGGAGAGCATGAGCGGAAACCCGCGTTTCGCATGGGACAGCTATCGCCGGTTCATGCAGATGTTCGGCGATGTGGTCATGGGGATCCCCCACCACGATTTCGAGCATGCCCTCGAGTCCGTCAAGGCGGAAAAGGGAACGAAGCTCGACACCGAGCTCGACACCCGGGATCTGAAGAAGGTCGTCGGACTTTACCAGAACATCTACATCGACAGGATGGGCAAACCCTTTCCATCCGACCCATGGGAGCAGCTCCGCCACAGCATCAACGCCGTTTTCAGCAGCTGGAACAACCCACGGGCCGTCCGATACCGTGAGCTGAACGAGATCCGCGGCCTTCGTGGTACCGCGGTCAACGTGCAGAGCATGGTTTTCGGCAACATGGGCGAAGAGAGCGGAACCGGGGTGTGCTTCACCCGCGACCCCTCCAACGGCGAGAATGTTTTCTACGGCGAATACCTGATGAACGCCCAGGGCGAGGATGTCGTGGCCGGGATAAGAACGCCCCGACCCATCAGCGACCTTTCCCGGGACAATCCACGGGCATACGCCGAACTGCTCGACATCCGCGGAACTCTCGAACGGCACTACAAAGATATGCAGGACATTGAGTTCACGATTCAGAACGGCGAGCTCTTCATCCTGCAGACCCGCAGCGGCAAGCGTACGGTGTTCGCGGCGCTCAACATGGCCGTGGACATGGAAGCCGAAGGCCTTATCGACAGGAAGACAGCCCTCATGCGCATCCCCGCCCAGAGCTTCAATCAGCTCTTTGCTCCGGTTCTGGACCAGGCGGGCAAAAGGGAGGCAAGGTTCCTCACGAAGGGGCTGAATGCTTCGCCGGGCGGCGCATGCGGCAGGGCGGTGTTCACCGCCCACGACGCCGAGGAGTGGTCGGAGAGGGGCGAGGCCGTGATCCTCTGCCGCCAGGAGACCAGCCCCGAGGACATCGGTGGAATGGCTGCGGCCCGCGGTATCCTTACTGCGCGCGGAGGGATGACCAGCCATGCGGCAGTGGTGGCCAGGGGCATGGGCGCCCCGTGTGTGGCGGGTGCGGGCGAACTGCTCATCGACAGCACCGCCAGGCGCATGACCATCGGCGACCTTGCCTTCACCGAGGGCGACATGATAGCCATAGACGGCTTTACGGGGGAGGTTTTCGCCGGAGCCGTTGCCGTCAAACCTTCCGAGATCGTTCAGGTCCTCAGGGGAGAAATGCCCGAGTCCGGTTCACCGCTGTTCGAGAAGTACAGCCGGCTGGTCGGCTGGGCTGACGGGATCAGAACCCTCAAGGTGAGAACCAATGCCGACACCCCGAAGGACACCGAGATGGCTGTCCTGTTCGGAGCCGAAGGCGTGGGCCTTTGCCGCACCGAGCACATGTTCTTCGAGGGCGACCGCATCAGAAGCTTCAGGAAGCTCATTCTCGTGGCGGACCGGGTGAAGCGGCTCAGGGAGAGGATCCAGGCGGGTACGGGTGACGTCGATGAATACCGCAGACAACTCGAAGCGCCTGAAAGAACGTACCTCGAGGCGCTCAACGAGCTTCACCCCCTTCAGAAAAGGGATTTTGAAGGCATCTTCACAGCCCTGAACGGAAGGCCATGCAATATCAGGCTGCTCGATCCGCCGCTGCACGAGTTCCTTCCCCACGATTCCCGGGGACAGGAAGAGATGGCCGAAGAGATGGGACTTCCCCTCGAACGCATAACCGAAACGGTAAAAAGCCTTCACGAGTTCAACCCCATGATGGGCCACCGCGGGTGCAGGCTGGGGCTTTCGTATCCCGAGGTCACGAGGATGCAGGTGCGGGCCATAATGGAGGCCGCGATAAGGGTCACCGAATCGGGCATCACCGTTCTTCCCGAGATCATGATCCCCCTGGTGGGCCATGTGGAGGAACTGCGCATAATGCGCCGCCTGACGCAGGAAACCATCGACGCGGTCCTTTCTGAGAATTCGAAGCCGGCCGACTACATCTCGTACCAGATCGGAACCATGATCGAGGTTCCCAGGGCATGCGTTACGGCGGGTGAGATAGCCTTGACGGCCGATTTCTTCAGTTTCGGCACCAACGACCTGACGCAGATGGGTTGTGGCTTCAGTCGTGACGATGCGGGCAGGTTCCTTGGGGATTATGTTCGAATGGGGATTTACGAGAAGGACCCGTTCCAGTCCATTGACGAGGACGGGATAGGAGCCCTTGTGGCCATTGCCGCGCAGGGCGGGCGAAAGGTCAGGCCCGGCCTGAAACTCGGTGTCTGCGGTGAGCATGGCGGTGATTCGGCATCGATAAGGTTCTTCCACAGGGTTGGTTTGAACTATGTGTCCTGCTCCCCGTACCGGGTTCCGGTGGCGAGACTGGCTGCGGCCCAGGCGGTGATCGAGGCCAACGGATAGGAGGGAAACGCCCTGAAAAGGCCTGAAGTGCTTCTGGCCATGGGCGGGTCCACACTGCGGGAAACCACCGTTGAGGCCCTTCTGAAGGAGGGTCTCACGGTATTGACTGCCGACAACGGCATGAAGGCCGCCGGTCTGGCCTGTGACAGCAGACCGGGCGTCGTTGTGGCTTCTGCGCTTCTGCCCTTTCTGGACGGCATCCGCCTTTGCCGGTTCCTGAAGTCCCATCCGGGAACGGTGGGAACACCAGTGGTGATCTTCATTCCCGACGGCAACCGGAACCTGAGGTTCAGGGCAGAGCTGGCCGGCGCCGACGCCGTCCTGCCCTATTCGCACCCGGCGCCAAGCCTCGCCAGAAAGCTTTCCACCCTTGCAGCTGGGAACCCTGCGGGCGGCTCGTCCACCCACCCCGACAGCGACCAGATCCTGCATTCGCTTTCCGAAACCCTGCTGGAGCAGCTCGAGCGGCTCGAGACAGTTGCGGGGCTCGCCGAAGGCTTGAGAACCTCGGTGACCGTCCAGGAGCTCTTCAGAAGGCTTGCAGTTGCGGTTCTTGTTGGACTGGGATTCGAAAGGGTCTGGGGTGGCGGCAGGCACCCCGATGGAACCCGCTTTGAAGTGCACGTTGCCATGGGCACCGGAATCTCCCGGAAGCCCATCGAACTCCGCCAGTCCGATTCGCCTGCGGCCATCGCCGTGAGAGAACGGAGGCAGGTGCGTTCCTCAACTCTCGACGCTCCTCCCGGAATAATCGAGTGGTCCGGAACCTTTGACTACCTTGACACTCCAATAGTTGCGGGTGGCGAAGTCCTCGGCCTGGTCAGGACCGACAGGGGGGCGACGGGACGACCCTTCACGCCTTGGGCCGCCGAGGGTGTCAGGATACTGGCAGACATGGCTGCTGGAAACCTGCTCGGCATGATGGCCCAGGAAAAGGTGGCAAGGTGCCTCGACGAATCCGCTGAACTGCTGAATGCCCTCGAAAGCGCTGTTGTCTGCGTTGATTCACGTGGGCTCATAACCGAGGCCAGGGGCAACACAAGTGCCCTTCTGGGGCGCGAATCCCATCATCTGGTGGGTGAGAGCTTCAAGGCGGCCGTGGTTCTCAGGGGTGTCGATCAGGAGGACCTTGCGGCATCGGCTTTCGCCGGGAATCCTGAGAGCGCCTCGGGTGTGATAGCCGACAACGCCAACGAAAGGGTCCTCGAGGTCAGGTATCTGCCGGGACGGGTCAGGGGACGCAGTGTTGAGAGCGTGAAGATCATCTTCAGCGACATGACCCGTGAGTATCAGCTTGGCCTCGAACTGCAGGACAGGACCCAGGAACTCGAGACGATATCGGGCATTTCCAGGGAACTCCAGGCCGTCTCCGACATCGACTCGGTCTGCTCCACACTGCTGAAAACCCTTCAGAGGCTCTACCCCAGGGAATGCCTGTCAATCCTTCTCGCGGGAAGCCTTGACGAGGGGGCTGTTCCCGAGGTCATGGTGGTCAAGGCGGAAAGGGGCTACAGGGAAGAGTGGTCACCCGTGGGCCAGGTCCTCAAGATGACACCCGGCGGCAGGGGCGCCGTTCTCAGGGCCGTGTACTCCGCAAGACCCGTCAACATCCGTGACACGGGCCAGACCATCGACTACGTTGCGAATCAGGAAGGCATCGCAAGCGAACTTGTCGTGCCCATGGTCAGCCAGGGAAGGATCGTCGGCGTCATAGACCTTCAGAGTCCGGTCGCCTACCGTTACGAATCCGATGACGTCAGAAGGATACAGAAGATAGCCGAGCAGGCAGCAGGTGCAGTCGAAAGCGCTCTGATGCAGGACGAGCTTTTCGACATGGCCCGCCGGGACAGACTGACCGGCCTGCACAATCTCAGATACTTCGAGGAGAAGTACGCGGAGGAGTTCGACAGAGCCAGCCGGTACGGATACCCTTTTTCCCTCATCGTTCTGGATATCGACGATTTCAAGGTCTACAACGACACCTTCGGCCATCCCATGGGCAACCTGCTTTTGAAAAGGCTCACCGTTGCAGTGAGGAACGCCCTTCGCGAGGTTGACATACCCGTTCGCTACGGTGGCGAGGAGTTCGTTTGCATCCTTCCGCTGACAGACATCAGGGTCGCCGAGGAGGTCGCCGAACGGATCAGGCAAAGGGTGCTGGACGCCAACCCGGACATACCGCATGCCGAGACGCAACCGGGAGGCTGTGTCAGCGTGAGCCTGGGCGTTGCGAGCTTCCCGGTTGACAGCAGGGAGCGCGACGAATTGTTCGAGATCGCCGACCAGCGCATGTACAGCGCCAAGAGAGCCGGCAAGAACCGTGTCTGTGCCCGCTGAGACCATGTTCCCCGACGTTGTCGTAAGAAGCGGTTTTCAGGGCTACGACCGCCGGATCATCATGGCCGCCCTGCAGGAGATGGTGAACTGCATCGGCGGATGGCCGGACCGGGCGGTTTCCGGGGCGAAGGTGCTTCTCAAGGTCAACATGCTCTCCGCCAAAAGTCCCGAAAGGGGGATAACCACCCATCCCGAGGTCGCGGCGGCAGTGGGGCTCCTTTTGAAGGCCCGGGGTTGTGACGTTTTCGTGGGCGACAGCCCGGGCGGAGCGGTGAAGGGTGTGGAAAGGTACTGGAAGAACTGCGGCTTTCTGGAGATGTCCCGGGAGACCGGCATAGGCCTTGTGAACTTCGAAAGCTCGGGTTCGAGAAGGATTGAAGTGAGGGGCAGGTCTTACAACGTTGCCGTTCCGGTCATCGAGGGTTTCGACGTCAGGATCAACCTGTGCAAGTTCAAGACCCACTCCTACTGCCGGATGACGAACGCGGTCAAGAACAGCTTCGGCATCGTTCCGGGACTTGGAAAGGCCATGCTTCACACCATTTCGCCCCGTCCCCGTGATCTGGCCATCAACATCGTGGACCTTTACGAGGCCGCGCGTTTCGACCTGCACATTTCCGACGCCATAATCGCCATGGACGGCAGGGGTCCCAGCACCGACGGCACCCCAAGGCCGGACGGGGTCCTCGCCATGGCGCGTGACGGCGTGTGCATGGATGCTGCCATGTGCGCAATGGCGGGTCTGCCCCCGCTCGAACTTGACACGACCCGTGAAGCCAGGAGAAGGGGGCTCGGCAAGGCTCCGGAAGAGATCGTGACCGACGGAGACCACCGGTTCGAGAACTTCCGCATTCCCGGGCAGTCATGGCTGAACAACGTTCCGCCGTTCATGGGAACCGTGGTCAGGGCTTTGCTCAGGGTGGCGCCCCGTTCAAACGGGAATTGCACGGGTTGCGGTTTCTGCGCACGGAGCTGCCCGGTCGACGCCATAGTAGTTAAGAGAAACAGAGCGGTGATGAAGAGGGGCAAATGCATCATGTGTCTGTGCTGTCACGAGTTGTGTCCCGAGAACGCAGTGGAGATAAAGTCGCCCTTCCTGAGGCGGACCAGGCGATGAGCGGCCCGGGGATGAGTTTCAGCCATCGCCTTCAGTACGCCGCCATCAGGTTCGTGTCGGCGATGCTCAACGCGGCCCCCCTCGGCGCTGCCCTGGCTGTCGGATCTCTGCTGGGGAGGATATGCTGGAGCGTCCTCGGGGTCCGCAGGGGCGTCTGCCGTGTGAACATCCACCAGGCGTTCCCGGACCTGCCCCGCAGGGAGACCGACCGTATTGGACGGGATTCCTACCGGAACGCCGGAAGGTTCATGGTCGAGTTCGCAAGGCAGCCGGGTATGGGGCGCGCCTACGCGGAGAAGTACGTCACCGTGGAACCCACGCCTGCCCTGCGGGAGTTTCTCGAGATCCCGACCGGTCTTCTGGCCATCAGTTTTCACTTCGGCAACTGGGAGTACGGCGGCATCATGACCGGCTTTTTGAAGCCGGGCACCGCCTTCCTCGTGGGCGAACAGCGGAACGAGCTTGTGGACGGATACATCAACAGGCTCAGGGGTTCTCACGGGAACACCCTGCTCACGCGCGACGCAGCGATGAGGGGGATAATCGGCATCGCGAAGAACGGTGGCGCGGCAAGCTGGCTCAGCGATCAGGACGCCGGGAAGAACGGCATCGTGGTCCCCTTCTTCGGTTATCCGGCATCCACTCCCCGGGGGGCTGCGGCATTCAGCGTGAAACTCGGAATTCCCATCGCCTGCAGCTTTATGGTGAGGGTTCGTGGTCCCCATCAGAAGTTCGTTCTCAGGGCGGTGCTTCACCCCCGGACAGACCTTCCGCGGGACGAGGCCGAAAAGGACATCACCATGAGGTATACGAAGGTTCTTGAAGACGCCGTGAGGGAGAACCCCGACCATTACTGGTGGGCACACCGGAGATGGAAGACGACCGGGCTTTACAGAAAAGTTGAGAACACGCCAAAGGGTGTTCGGGCATGATTCCCGCCGGACGACCGGGCAACCGGGCGTTCGACGACTGACGATGATCGGGGGGTGATGATGAGCTGTTTTCTTCTTTGCCTTGGTCTTTTTTCCGGGGACATTTACGACCCCGGAGCGGGAGCGTTCATCGACGAGGCCGGTTACTATCACGAGGCGTTCGCACTGGGGGATTCCTGCTACCGGGCTTCCGACTATGAGGGCGCGGCCGGGTTCTACCTTGAAGGGCTGAGAGCCCAGCCCTGGGACGCGACGTACATATACAACCTGTCGTGCTGTTTCGGCCTCCTGGAGAGGGCGGACCTTGCCGCCCTGTACCTGAGGCGTGCCTGGAACGCCGGTTTCACGAACATGACGTTCGTTCTTGAAGACAGGGACTTCGAGCGCGTCAGGGGGGTCGAACCGTTCAGTTCCCTGGTCGACAGCCTGTCGGAAGTGTCGCTGAACGAAGCCGCCCTGGAGGGGGAACTGATCGTCCTCCGCACGACGGGGCCCTTCGAGTGCCGTGTGAACACGCCCGAAGGGTATGACGGCACCGAGACCCTTCCTCTTTTGATCGGTCTGCACGGCGTGGGTGGCACACCGGAGGGGTTCATGCGCCTCTGGAACGTTGCGCGTGAGTTTCCGTGCATCATGGCGGTTCCCCAGGCGCCCTGCCCCTTCGACACGGGTGAAGGACTTGGGTACAGCTGGTTCGAGGACGGGTTCCCGATGGCGAGCTCACGGGACTACATCATGGCCGTTCTTGATTCCCTGGAGGGAAGGTACAACGTCGGGGCCGTATATCTTTTCGGCTACTCGCAGGGTGCGGGGATGGCACTCATGACCGGGCTTCACGCACCCGAACGGTTCGACGGGCTGGCTGCGTTCAGTGGCTGGCTCCCCGAAGAGCTGACCGACCACGAGATCCAGGCGGCCGCGGGCATGCCCGTGCGGATCGTGCACGGTGAACAGGACGGCGCGGTGACCTTCGAGAACGCAATGCATGCCGTGTCGGTCCTGGCGGCTCACGGCTACGACGTCGGGCTGCTTTCGTTCCAGGGTGAGCACCGCTTCGAGGCCGGGCTGTTCCGGCAGGTACTGGAGGAGTTCCTGGGGCGGTAGCGGTCCCCTCTCCCTAGTTCAGATTCAGCACGTACAGCCTCTGGAAGCCATCCGCGGGGTCGGCCTCCCATGCCAGGATGCCCCTTGGGGAGATGCTGAAGGTCCAACTCCAACCCTGTTCAGGGAACGCAACCTGCCGGACCCGGTTCCCCGTTGCGTCGAAGACGTCGAACAAGGGAGAGTCCGAAGTGCCCCTCTGTACCCAGAGATTGCCGTCGGGTCCCACACCCAGAGCCACCACCATGTCCCTGAAGGGTTCGGGCTCGAACTCGAAGGGCATGCCGCCCCCCATGTTCTGTATGTACTGTGTTACGTAGGCCTTTTCCTCGGCGATCTCCTCCGGGGTCTTGGGCACGGGCTCAAGGTCGAGCGAAGCCCTGAAGAACTCCTCACCCGACGCGTTCCAACCGACAATACCGTATTCCTCCCCGCTCTTCTCCGAGAAATACACGGAGCCGGCGCCGTCGCCCTCGAGACAGAATGCGTCGAGCAGTTCCGTGATGAACATGGAAGGGTTCTCCATGAGGTCTCCCGGAGTTGCGGTGAGGGAATCCTCCCACAGAACGGTGTCGAAATCCTCTTCGCCAACCGTGTAGATGACTATGCGACGGTTCATCAGGATCACTTCGCCGACCATGTCAGCATCGATCTTGTAGGACGCGAAGGTGCTGTCGGAAAGGGGAACCGACTGCATCGGTGGATTCTGGGTCCAGTGGCTGATCTCGCTTTCCAGCCTCAGGCTGTCGTCGAACACCACGAAGCCCTGCTTCATCATCTCCAGGACCATGACGTTTCCATCCGGCATCTGGAAGAATTCCCATGGCATGTTGAGCTCACCCGGGCCACCGCCCCGCCTTGACACCTGGGCGAGATACTCGCCCTCCGGATCGAACACCTTTATGCAGGCGCCCTGCCTGTCAAGCACCAGGATCCTGCCGTCCTGCATGATCAGGGCGTCCTGGATGAGGCCGAAGGTGGATGTGGAATCGCCAAGTTCCTCCCCGATGGACATGACTGCTGCGAGAGTGTCTACCGGCAGCGCGGATTCGTCGGCTGAAGGCGCCGGGGGGTTGCCGCAGGCGAAGAGGGCAAGGAGGAGTGCAACACTGATCCTTTTCATGATGATCCTCTCTGTTGATGGTTCCAGTGTGGGGATGTGACGAACAATATAGTGAAGCGAACGGTCATCGACTGAATGGCGTGTTATAATCCACCATGAAGAGGTGGAGGACAGAAATGAAACAGGCGGTTCTCGGGTGCGGCCGATGGGGCAGCTTTCACCTGTGGTACGGCGCCGGGCTCGGTCACATCATGTCGGGATGGGAACCCGCCGGAAGCGAACCCTTCCGCGATCTCGTCCAGTTCCGTCGGAACGCCTTTCTTTCCATTCCTGAAAGCGTCCTGCTGACGACATCCCTCACCGATGCGATCAGGGATGCTCAACAGATCGTCGTTTCCTGCCCCGCCCAGTCCTTTCGAAGCCTGGCCCGGGCACTTTCCGGGCATGATCTTTCAGCCGTCGATCTTGTGCTGTGCATGAAGGGCCTTGAGTCAGGCACGGGTAAAAGGCTTTCCACCGTGGCATTCGAGGAGGGGGTCAAACCCCTTTCCCTGAGCACATGGGTGGGTCCGGGGCACCCGCAGGAGTTCGTCAAGGGCGTTCCGGGGTGCATGATCGTGGCATCCGGGAACGAGGCTGCTGCGGTAAGGGTTTCTGCAACCGCGTCTTCCCCGCTCATCAGGATCTACCACAGCCGGGACCTGACAGGCTGCGAGATCGGGGCAGCGGCGAAGAACGTCATAGGTATCGCGGCTGGAATGCTTGACGGAAAGGGCATGACCGGGCTGAAGGGCGCACTGATGGCGAGGGGACCGCAGGAGGTCGCCCGTCTCGTCTCCGCAGCGGGTGGCGATTGGCGAAGTGTTTACGGGCTGAGCCATCTTGGTGATTACGAAGCCACTCTTTTCTCTCCCTGGAGCAGGAACAGGGCCTGGGGTGAGGCCTTCGTCCGGGGCGGGAGGGTGACCGGGCTCGCTGAAGGCGTTCCCACAAGCGAAGCCCTTCTGATGCTTGCCCGTGACCTTGGTGTGGAACTGCCCATCACCGGGATGGTTGCGGGCATGATCAGTGGCGTGATAAGTTTCGAGGATGCGGTGGAAACCCTGTTCGGAAGACCGATGAAGGAGGAGTTTCCGGACATCCTTCGCTGATGCGCCCGAGCCGTTTTGAAACGATCCGTTCCGAAAGTATCTTACACTCTATGGGAAAAATTCTCTGCCTTCTCGGCATGGCCTTCATTGTGGGCGTTTCGTACGGCGAAAGCAACTGCCGTTACTTCTGGGTTTCCCGCGACGCGCTGGCTCACCCCGACTCCGTCGACAGGCTACTGCAAAGGGCCGAGGCAGCGGGAGCGAACGGGCTTCTCGTGCAGGTAGTGGGAAGGGGCGAGGCCTATTACCGGTCGGACATCCTTCCCCGTGCGTCCTATTCAGGTTACGACGACCCTCTGGCCTACATCATAGCCCGGGCCAAACCCAGGGGGATGGAAGTGCACGCCTGGATCAACGCCTTTCTGGTGTGGTCCTCGCCCGTCGCGCCCTCCGACTCGGGTCACGTCTGGCACACCCATCCCGAGTGGTTCATGAGCCATGTCTCGGGAAGATCGACCCGTGACTTCAACGGAAGCGAGGCAGAGGCCGCCGGCATCGTCGGGGCAACCCTTTCCCCCGCTTTGCCCGGTGTGAGGGCGTTCATCGCCTCCATCGCACTCGAGATAGCCCTGAACTATCAGGTCGAGGGCATTCACCTCGATTACATAAGGTATCCGAACACTTCCTTCGGCTACGAACCGGTTGCCGTGTCGATGTTCTTCAATGAAACGGGCTTCCTGCCCGCCCAGTCTCCGGACCTGTGGGCGGCATGGAGGGCCGACCAGGTGACCATGACCGTCGAAACGGTGAGGTTCCGCCTGAATTCCGCGGCGCCCTCGACCCTGCTTTCGTGCGCGGTCATGGCAGATCCCGTCACGGCGTCATCCGAGTTCGCAAGCCCCTGGCGGGACTGGCTGGCTGGCGGCCTTGTTGATTTCGTGTGCCCGATGGCCTACACCAATGACAGCGGCAGGGCTCTCGAGCTTTCAAGGTCCACAACTGCCGCGCACTCCTCCGATGTGGTCTACGGGATAGGGGTTTTCAACCAGGGTGTTCCCGGGGCTCTCACGGGCGCCTCCGAGGCCCTGGCCAGGGGTGCGGGGGGGGTCTGCGTCTACAGCCTCAACTCCCTTCCGTCCGGGGGGGAAGACGTCCTGCGGGAGTTCTGGGGAACCGGTTCACCGGTGCACGAGTACGGGCCGCACCTGTTTCACATGGTCGTGGCGCCTTGAACATTGGTGTGCTTTCCTCGGGATCGAGCGGCAATGCGCTCCTCGTGGAACACGAGGGACGGTCCATCTTCTTCGACGCCGGCCTCAGCGGTTGTGAACACCTGAAGCGCATGCAGCAGGCCGGGTTCGGAGCCCTCTGCCCCCTGGGTCTTTTTGTGAGCCACGAACACGGCGACCATTCCCGCGGTGCGGGAGTGCTTGCACGGAAGTGGAGGGTACCGGTCTTCTCCACGAAGGGAACGTTCTTCGGTTCGGGCTTCAACCGTCAAAAGCTGCCCGCGGGAGCCGAGAGGTTTGAAAACGGTGACACGATAGACCTTGGCCCCTTCAGGGTGGCGACGTTCCGGGTTTCCCACGACGCCTCGGACCCCACGGGTTTCGTTGTGGAAGCGGGTGGCGTACGGATCGGAATCGCAACGGACATGGGCGAGGCAGGGCCGCTCGTGCTTGCCATGCTTTCCTGCTGCGACGGGCTTGTCCTCGAGTTCAACCACGACCTTGAAATGCTGTGGGACGGGCCGTATCCATGGCCCCTGAAACAACGTATTTCGTCGGGTCTCGGCCACCTCAGCAACGATGACGCCGCAGCGCTGCTTGGAAGGATCGCGCACGGTGGCCTCAAGGTATGCGTCCTGGCCCATCTGAGCCAGGAGAACAACACACCCGAACTCGCGCTCGAAAGCGCCAGACGGGTAACCGGTGACAGGTTCGCTTTGGTCGCGGGCAGCAGGCATCACGCTCTGCCCATGATACAGGTAGTGCAGGAGGTGTTTGTTTGAAGCATGCAATCCTCGCCGCCGTGCTGTTTGCGCTGGCGGCTTCCGCGGGAACCGCTGACCTGTGCGCCGAGGTCGGCACGGGGTTCGCAATGGGAGGCTGGGGCGAAAGCTTCGGCCCGGGTTTCAACCTGGGTCTGGGTGCCGACTGGAGGCTGACCTCCAAACTCAGGACAGGCGCCGGGATCGATATCTCCTCCTTCTCCCACAGCCATAACGGAGACGCAACGCTTTTCATGCTGAGGCCATCCATCCGCACGGCCTTCTATTTCAACCCCCGCAGCCCGTCGTTCAACCCCGGCGTGGCTGCGGCATTCGGGATGTGCAGAACGGAGCTGGAGTCGGGCGGAGGGGCCGACGCCCCAACCTGGGACCCGTTCTGGAGGGCGGGAATAAGGTGGGACCTCAGCCTTGGCAGACCATGGCGCGCCAACCTCGGACTGGACCTTGAAAGCGTGATGGCCGCCGAGAAAACGGGAGACACGTTCAGGCTTTCGATAGCCGTTTCCAGGGAGGTGGAGCTGTGAGAAGGCTTGCTCTGACGGCTGCCGGCCTTGCGCTCCTGCTCGCGGGGTGCGGGAGCAATCCGCTCTATTTCAGGCTCAGTGCCGACTACTACCCTGTTTCCATTACGGGCAGCATCTGGGAGTATTCGGTTGAAGGCGGCGGCACGCGGATAGTATCGGTCGTCGACCAGGTCATTGTGGACCAGCGACCCTGCTACAGACTGCAGTCCGGCGCCGGGTACGACTACTGGATAAACGAGGACGGCCGTCTGGAACACTATGAAGACCGCACGGTCCTTTTCAACGGCTACGAAGTGCCGGTGTACCAGGCCTGGGTGACCTACCTCGAATGGCCGCTTGCCGACGGGATGACAAGACGGGATTCAGCGTCGGCCCAGGCCGTCAGCCAGGGCATCACCCTCAGCCACACCTGGACCCGGAACACCCTTGTGACAGGCCCCGAATCATCCCCTGACGGTACATGGGCCAACTGCTACAGGGTCCATCAGGAGGAGACGGTCATAAACTGGGTGCAGACCGCCGGGTACGATCCCGACACAATCAGCTCCATCCGTGACATCTGGCTGGCGCCGGACGTGGGAATGGTTGCCAAGGTGACACCGGACAGCACCCTCATCCTTACGGCCTACACACCGGGGCAGTAGCTTGAACCAGGGAGCGCTCTTCTCGCTTTTCTTCGGTCTTGTCTACTGCTACATCGCGCTGGCGCACAGGCACCGCGGTGTTGTCGTCTGGATCGGGGCCGCCCTGGCCGTTCTTGTCAGCACCAGGCTCGGCCACTCCGTTAACATCTCCGAACTCATGGCCGGCATTAACTGGAACGTCCTGCTGATCTTCGGCGGCATCCTCTTCATAGCCGAGGTGATGATCGACGTGGGCATCCCCGCCAACCTTGCCGGGCGGATCATAAACGGAAGCAGGAACTACGGCTGGGCCGCCGTTCTGATCTGCGCCCTGGCCAGCGTGCTCAGCATCTTCGTGGAGAATGTCGCCACGGTCATGATTGTTGCCCCCATTGCGTTCGAGGTCTGCAAGAAACATGGTGCCAACCCCGTTCCGCTCCTTGTGGGCATAGCCATCTCCAGCAATCTTCAGGGAACCGCCACGCTGGTGGGCGACCCGCCAAGCATGATCCTTGCCGCCAGCGAGAACATGGGCTTCAACGACTTTTTCTTCATGCTCGGCAAGCCGGGAATCTTCTTCGCCGTGCAGGCCGGTGCGCTGGCATCCTTCGGCATCCTGTGGAAGCACCTGGGCAGGAACAGGGATGCCGTACCCAGGGTCAGGGTGACCCCCGTGGTAAGCTGGATACCCGTCTACATCCTTGCAACCGTCATCGCCGGGCTTGCAGTCCTCAGCCTTTACGAAAGCGGGGTCGGGGCAGCGGCCGGTCTTCTCTGCGCCGGGGGCGGAGCACTGTCGGTGGCATGGTACGGCATCTACAGAAGGGGAAGGTCCACTTCCGGTGCGATGGAGAGAACACCATGGAAGCTGATGAAGGCTTTCGACCTCGACACCCTCTTCCTTCTCGGGGGAATCTTCTTCATGGTGGCGGCGCTTGACGAGTACGGGGTCATGGATGCCACGGGAGCCTATCTGGCGGGAGTGGCCGGGGAAAGCCCCGTCATGGCCTACCTTATGATCGTTGCGGGCAGCATGCTGATCAGCGCCTTTGTGGACAACGTTCCCTTCGTGACGGCCATGATCCCCGTCACGAGGGCTCTGGCCGTGAACATGGCAGGCTCCGGGGGCACCCATCACTACCTGGTCTTCGGGCTTCTCATCGGGAGCTGCCTTGGCGGCAACATCTCCCCGGTTGGCGCCAGCGCAAACATCGTCGCCGTGTCTCTCCTCAGGAAGCAGGGGCACAAGGTCTCGTTCTGGGATTTCACAAGGATAGGCCTGCCGTTCACACTGGCAGCGACCGCTGCGGGAGCGTTTTTCATATGGATGTTCTGGCACCCCTGAGCTTTTCCTGGCCGGGCGAGACACTGGTCACGAGGGTCAGACCCGTATCCGCGCCGGAAGAGGTCGACTCCCGGGCGGCCATTCTTGTGATCGATTCACGGGTGGAGACCCTCTGGGGCGCAAGACTCCTCTGGAATACCCCCAGGGTAGTGATCCACGGCGGAGAGGAGTGCAAGACCCCCCAGAACCTGCAGAAACTCTGGAAAGCCTTTTCGGAAGAGGGTATAAACAGGGAGAGCACGGTCTGCGTCGCGGGAGGCGGTGCGGTGTGCGATCTGGGCGCCATGGCCGCCTCGACCTGGATGCGGGGGGTGCGGCTTGAGTTTGTTCCAACGACCCTTCTCTGCATGGTGGATGCGTGCCTGGGCGGGAAGACCGCCCTGAACGCCCACGGCGCGAAGAACCAGGTCGGCACCTTTCACCCGGCGGAAGACATCGTTGTCTGCACCGCCTTTCTTTCCACCCTTCCCGAACGGGAACTCCTGGCCGGCTTTTCCGAGGCCGTGAAAACGGCGGTGATAGGCGACCCCGGCATACCAGACTGCCTGAGGAGCCGCGATTTCGACGGCGCTGTCTTCCGCTGTCTCTCCGTGAAGGGGGGCATCGTTCTCAGGGATCCCCACGACAGGGGGATCCGAAGGATCCTGAACCTCGGACACACGCTCGGACATGCGCTCGAGATGCTTCTGCCCCTTTCCCACGGCGAAGCGGTGGCTCTGGGCATGCCCGCAGCGGCCAGGATGGGCGGAAGCGAAGCATTCGCACGGGAGATCGCAGGTGTTCTCGCCTCATTCGGTCTGCCGGTTGTGCTGCCACGGCCGGTCTCTTCGGAGGAGGTCCTCTCCCTCATCCGCCGGGACAAGAAGACAGGATGCGCGGGAAGAACCTGGGCAGTGCCGCGGGCATGGGGCGACTGCAGCCTTGTGTCCATTCCCCCTGAACGGGAGGAAGCGCTTCTCGAAGGGGCGCTGCGGGTGATCCGGCCGTGAAGGCAGCGAAGAAGGCGTCTTTCTGGGAACATCTCGAAGAGCTGAGAAGGCGGATCTTCATCATGCTGTCAGCCCTTGTGTTAACAACGGTGGTCGCTTTCACGTTCTCCGGACCGATAATGCGCATTGCCACCTCACCCGCGGGGGGGACGCTTCTGGCCCTCTCCCCCGCCGAGGCCGTGACCGCAAGCCTCAGGATCTCGCTGGTGGCGGGAGCGATCGCAGCGGCCCCGGTGGTCTTCATTCAGATCTGGGCTTTCATAGCGCCGGGGCTTTACAGGAACGAAAAAAGGGCGTTCCTGACGGTTGTGGTGTCCTGTCTGCTTCTGTTCGCCGCGGGTGCCTCATTCGGATGGTTCGTCATGCTCAAACCAACCCTGATGCTCTTCAGAAGCTTTGAAACCGGCGTGATAGAAGGAACCTGGAGCGTCAGCGGCTACACGGGCTTTCTGGGAACTTTCATCCTGGTTTTCGGCGTGGCCTTTCAGCTTCCCCTTGCCATAATGATCCTGACCAGACTGGGGATCGTTTCGCCCGCAACCCTGGGGAAGTTCAGGAGGCACGCCATAGTGGCGATCCTTATCATCGCCGCCATCCTCACACCACCCGACCCGGTCACCCAGGTCATCCTTGCCGTTCCACTGTACGTTCTGTTTGAGCTGAGCCTTCTGCTCGCCAGGCTGGCCGCGGGAAGAAAGTCCTTACCCTGACCTTTCGGCGCCTGTCTTTCCGAGCCAGTAGCGGGCCGTTGCTTCAAGGGACACTGTCAGCGGTACTTCCGGGCTGAAGCCCAGGTGCTCCCTTGCCCTTCCGGTGTCGGCCCTGATCCAGGGAACGCCTGCGGGGCCGTCAAGGGTGATGACTTTCGGGGAGATGCCCATGGCTCCCGCAAGGATGTCGAGAATCTGGGCGCCCGTATGGCAGACGCCCGAACCCACGTTGATTACGGAAGGGGGGTCATGCGCCAGGGCTGCGGCCAGGAATGCGCGGGCGGCATCGTCTGCGTCAAGATAATCCCGTCCCGCATGCAGGGGGCCTGTGACAAGGGGTTCGGGCTCGATTCCCAGGGCTATCCCGGCAAGCTTTCTGGCTAGATCGGGAACCAGCATTCCTGGGAGCTGCCCCGGACCGGTAACGTTGAAGAGGCGCAGTACGACACCGCCTGAAAGTGCCCGTTCCCGGGAGAGCATGCTGCTGCCGTAGGCCGAAACGGGTGAGGTCGGGTGTTCTTCGTCGACTGTGCCGTCGGTGGTGCGGGGTGCCCCGTAGACGGCACAGGAGGATGCCAGTACGAATCTTCGCGTATCGGCCGCCCTGATGAGGTTTGCGGTTCCCTGCACGTTAACGCGCATGAGTTCGCCGGGGGATGCCGAGGCCAACCCCGCCAGGTGTATCACGGCATCGAAGTGAAGCCCTGAAAGCGCCTTCAGAAGGGCCTTGCCGTCGGTCATATCGCAGGGGATGTGTCTTCCCGGAAGATGCTTCACGTCCAGGGTTGTGATATCGTGTTCCGGTGCGGCCTTTCGGAGCACCGCGCCGCCAAGGAACCCGGCAGCCCCAGTGACGAGGATGTTCAAGCTCAGTCCCCCGGCATGTAGAGGGAAGCGTTCTCCTCGAACTCAGCCTGAGCCGCGGCGTAGTCTTCGGGGTTGCCGATGTCCAGCCAGCGGCAGTCCGGGGTTTCGCAACGGACGGTTTCCCCCCTGGCGAGCAGGGCGGTGACAAGTTCGGGAAAGTCCATGTGGACATTCCGCGGTATGTGTTCGAGGACCCGTCTGGACACACCGTAGATGCCCATGCTGACGTCGAAGGTGTACGAGGGTTTCTCGTTGTAGCCCGTGACCCTGTCGCCCTCGCGGGAAAGAACGCCGAGGTTCAGGCAGACCTTCCGGGTGTGGGCCGCCACGGAAAGGGCACACCCGCTGTCGACATGGTTCCTGAAGAAACCCGAGAAGTCCATGGTGGTGAAAAGGTCACCATTGAGTACAAGGGCGTTCCCGGGGAAATCATCTATCAGGCTCAGGGGTGCTGCGGTTCCCAAAGGTTCTTCCTCCCTGATCCAGCAGAACTCCATGCCAACGCGCGTCAGGGGGTGCCCGTGAAAGTACGCCCTGAGGAGTTCGGACAGGTGCCCGGTCGCGAAGATCAGACGGCGGAAACCTGCGGCGTGAAGCTGTCTGACCAGTATCTCCACAACGGGAAAATCACCTATGGGGACAAGAGGTTTCGGGAAGAACGCCGTGTAGGGCGCCAGCCGGGTTCCCCTGCCGCCCGCGAGGATTACGGCAGTGTTCATGTCATGTACCCCCGGAGAGGGTATAGATCGGGATGGTCCCCGATCCACTCCGCGGTGATACGAAGACCCTCCTCCAGCGAGACCAGGGGTTTCCAGCCCGTGAGCCTCTCCGCAAGGGCCGCCGATGCCGCGAGACGCATGACCTCGCCTCCCCTGGGCCTTTTCCTCTCCTCGGTGGTGCGCACTTCGATGTCTTCACGGCCGAGAATCCGAAGGATGAGGCCGGCCAGGTCACTGATGGAGATCTCGAAGCCGGTGCCCAGCTGGACCACCCTTCCCACGGCTTCAGGGCACTGGGAGAGGGCGACGAAGCCTGAAGCGGTGTCGGTCACGAAAAGGAAATCACGGGTGGTATTGGTGGAACCAAGCTCGATGCATGTTCCGCCCCGCAGGACCTGGGTGATTATGGTGGGCACGACCGCCCTCTGGGACTGCCCCGGCCCGTAGGTGTTGAACGGGCGGCACACTGTCACGGGAAGGTCGTAGGCACAGTGGTAGCTGATTGCGAGCTGATCGCCGGCGGTCTTTGATGCGGCGTATGGGGACTGGGCGTGCAGCGCGTGTTCTTCCGTGATGGGAACGCTTCCCGCTGTTCCGTACACTTCGCTGGTGGAGGTGACCAGGACCCGGGCGCCCGTTTCCCGGGCGGCTTCCAGCACGTTCAGGGTTCCCCCGACGTTTACCGAGACCACGTCTCCGGGGGACCTGAAGGAGTAGGGGATGCCTATCAGGGCCGCCAGATGGAAGATGGTGTCGCAGCCCTCGGCCGACTTCCTTACGGCGTCGGGGTCGCGTATGTCGCCGTAGAAATGGCTGACACCTTCCGAAAGGTGTTTCGGGAGGGTTGAGAGAAGCCCCGGCGAGGAGGTTGACGTGTAGCGGAGGAAACAGGCCGTCTCCACGCCCCGCTCAAGCAGTTGCCGCACCAGATGGTGCCCTATGAACCCTCCGGCACCGGTGACGAGAGCCTTTTTCACGGGGTGACCCTCCTTTTCCTTCTTAAAAGGTAGACAAGCATCTCCCGGAGGATGTCGAGGATCACGGGCAGCCTGTCGAGGGAAGACATGCCGTACTGGCGCTGGTTGTACGCAAAACCGATCTCCCTGACGGGAATTCCGGCGCGCTTCAGTTCCGCCAGGAGTTCGGCATCGTAGAAGCAGCCGTTTGCCCTGAGGTCCAGTCTTTGAAGATGGGTTCGGGGGATTAGCTTCATGGAGAAGTTCACGTCCCTGACCCCCAGCCTGAAGACGAACTGCACCAGGGTGTTGTATACCTTGCTGAACAGCTTGCGCTTGAAACTCTCCCTCTCGCCGACCCTGTATCCGACAAGGGCCTCGCGGGGATCGAGCATCGGGACCACCCTGGCGATCTCCTCCACGTCGAAGGGCTCGTCGCTGTCTATGTAAAGGATGAAGTCCTTCCTGGCGTTGGCGAAACCCAGCCGGATGGCGCTGCCGAGCCCCTCCCTGTTGATCTGGTGAATGACCCGGACGGAGGGGTTGGAGTCGGCGAGCCTGTCCGCGATATCCCTCGTTAGGTCTGTGCTTCCGCTCTCCACGACAAGTATCTCGTAATCGCCGAAAGAATCCGAAAGGACCCTGTCCAGGCTCTTTACCGCGTTCTCGGCATTCTTTTCCTCGTTGTACATGGGGAGAACTACGGAAATGGAAACAGGGGAGGATGACACCGGGCTGCCCTCCGTGGTTGAAACGTGATGGTCCGTCACGAAAAACACAGGGATATATATACAAAGCCCCGGACGCCCCGCCCCCCGCGGGGCCAGGACGTTCGATCCCGCAGGCGAGCTTGACATGTAAACAAAAGTTCACCATTCTTTCGCCGGAAGGATGGTGGAGAGGGTGCAGGAGCTTGGCGAACCCATAGAGATGATTGGCCATTTCGCCGGGGGCAGGGTGTCTCCCTGCAGGTTCCGCTGGAAGGGCCGGGTGTACCGGGTCGCAAGGGTCTCATCCACCTGGGAGAGCCGTCGCGGCGGCATAATGAACCATCATTTCGTGGTCCGCACCTCCGCCGGCGACGTCTACGAGATAAGTTTCAACACCCACACCCTGGGCTGGACCGTCGACTATGCATACTCCCCCGGCGCCTGAGCGCCACATCCTCCACGTCGACATGGACGCCTACTTCGCGTCCATCGAGCTCATGGGCCGTGAGGAGCTTCAGGGCAAACCGGTGATAGTGGGGGGCGACCCCGGCTTCCGGTCCGTTGTCACCTCCTGCACATACGAGGCCAGGGCACTGGGGGTTCACGCCGGCATGCCAATGGCAAGGGCCCTTCGTCTTGCCCCCGGCGCCGTGGTGCTCCAGGGAAGCTTCGGGCGCTACCAGACCTACACCGAAAGGATACTCAGGGTCCTTCTGGGTTTCACGCCTTTCGTGCACGCCGCAAGCATCGACGAGGCCTTCATGGATGTCACCGGGCTTCCCGGAGGGATCGAAGACAAGGGGCGCGAGGTTCAGAAGGCCGTTTACAGTGCCGTGGGGCTCTGGGCCAGCGTGGGGTGCGGCCCCAACAGGCTTCTGGCAAAGATGGCCTCCAAAAGGGCCAAGCCAAGGGGAGTTGCCCTTCTCGAACCGGACGGCATGCCACCGCTCTCCGTTTCAGCAATATGGGGCGTTGGCCCCGAGACTTCGGCCAGGCTCTGCGCCCTCGGGGTGGATACCATAGGCAAACTCCGAGACCTCTCCCGCGGGCAGCTGCGGGCTGTCCTGGGCGTTCACGGCGAAGAGCTCTACCTGCAGGCCAGGGGCCACGACGACAGGCCGGTGCTGCCCTTCGGCCACAGCGACCCCCCGAAATCGATCGGACACGAGCACACCTTCTCCCGGGATGTGCTGACCCCCGACGAGTACCTTCCGGCCCTTGCCCGGTTATGCCAGAAGACGGCCAGGCGAGCCCGCGATTCCGGTTTCCGCGGGCGCACCCTCACCCTGAAGTACCGCCTCCGCAACCTCAAGCGCCTTTCTGTCAGAAGGCCCATGCCCTTCGCAAGCAACCAGGACCAGACATTTTTCCGCATCGCCAGGGAGATGGCACTTTCGGCGGTCGATTCACCGATCCGCCTCATCGGGGTCTCGATATCCGATCTCGAACCCTCCGACCAGTCGCAGCTCACATTCATGCCCGAGGGCACCGAAGCACTGAACCTCGCCGCCGACCTGGTCCGCAACCGTTACGGCGAAAGGGTCATCTCCAGCGCCAGGGCCCTATATTCTCCCCTGTAGGAGGGGCCGCCCGATGGATCTTTTTGAACAGGCCGACATCAGATGCGGGAGCGTCAGGCTGGGGACCTCGGGCTTCTCATTCCCGGACTGGTCAGGTGTGTTCTACCCCAAGGGGCTTTCCCGCAAAGGCTGGCTTTCATTCTACGCCGGAAGGTTCAACGCGCTGGAGCTCAACGCCAGCTACTACCGGATACTTCCGCCTTCAGCAACGGCCGCAATGGCCGATTCGGTGCCTCCGGGCTTCGTCTTCTGCGTGAAGCTCAATTCCGCCATGACCCACGAAAGGAACGCCGGCGATGCCCAGTGGAAGGCGTTCGATGAGATGATCGCCCCCCTTGGGGCCGCGGGCTGCCTCGGCCCGGTCCTGGCGCAGTTTCCCTGGGCACTTCCCCTTTCCGAAAACAGCTTTCAAACACTTGCAGGGATCAGGGAGAGGCTCGGCGACCTTCCGGCGGTGGCCGAATTCCGCCACGAACGCTGGTACTCCCGCGATGCCCTTCAGCGTGTCGTGGAGACGGGTTTTTCACCGGTGGCGGTTGACCTGCCCGACCTTCCCGGGCTTCCCAGCCCCGACCTGACCGTGAAAGGACCGATTCACTACGCCAGGCTTCACGGGCGGAACGGCGGGAAATGGTGGGGAGGGGGTGCCCTGCGGTACGATTACGCCTACACCCCGGCGGAACTGCTGGAGTGGGGGAAGAGAATCAGGGCAATGGCAGGGGGAGGAAGGGGCGCTTATGTTTTCTTCAACAACTGCCACATGGGCCGGGCCGCCCTTGATGCCCGGACCATGGGAAGGATACTCGAGGAGCTGCAATGAAAAGGCTTTTCCCCATTTCAGCCGGGCTTGCGGTCCTTGCCGGCTGCGGTACAACGTCGCCGTCGTTCGTCATCGATTTTCCGCTGAATTACCTCATGGATGTGGATGCGGGTGAGTCGGTCTCCCATTGCTGTTTTCTGGGGGGATCGGGAGACGCCCTGGCAGCTGCGGGCGAAGCGCTGTACTTCCTCGACCGCGAGGCCGGGTATGTGAGGGCCCAGGTCGATCTCGGGGCGTCGGTGTCGCACATCGCCTCCAGTCCCGACGGCGGCTACGGTCTGGCCCTCACGGGTTCGGTCCTGCGCATCGTAAGCAACGACACCTACGTACAGAAAACCCCGGTTGACCTGCCCTCCCATGGCGCCTTCATCCTTCCCAAACCACAGTCCACACAGATTGCCGTTCTCTGTTCGGACGGAACCGCACTCAAGTTGAGCACAGCGACATGGGAGATTACCGGCCAGGCCTCGACGGGTGTCCACAACCCCACGGCCGCGGCAGTAAGCTCCGACGGCCGCTACATATTCGCCGCCGACGGCCAGGGAAGGGTTTACAGGGTATCGCTCGTGGATCTTTCAGCAGAGATGAAGTTCGAGGCACCCGGAACGGTGACCGACATCTGGCCCGGCCCCGGTCAGGAGCTTTTCATGACCGTTCAGGACGTGTCGCAGGTGTGGGTGATTGATGTCGACACGGGTCTTCATTCCGGCAGCTTCGACATCCCCGCCCCCGGGGTCTCGGTGTGCGCCACCGGCGACGGGATGTACGTTTACGCAGCCGTCACGGGTTATGGGATTGTGGTCGTCAACACGCTGGAGAACATCATCGAAGCCCAGGCCGGAGCCTATGGGGTTCCCGTCGACATGGCCGTGAACACGGCCTCGACCAGGGCGGTCATAGCGTGCCCCGACACCGGAAAGCTCTTCATGCTTCAGCGATAGGACCCGAAACTGCTGTAGGCGTTCCAGAGCCAGTTCCCGAAAAAGAGTGCGACAGCCCCCCCGACCGCCATGAACGGGCCGAAGGGGATGGGTCTTGTCCTTCTGCCCCCCCTTATCAGAACGGCCACTCCGTAAAGGGCTCCGGTCAGGAAGGACAAAAAAAGCCCGGCGACTGCTGAACCCGGGCCAAGAAAGGCCCCAAGGCATGCCGCCAGTTTTACGTCGCCCCAGCCCAGACCGGACTGGAAATCCTCCTCCTCTTCCTCGAAACCCTCGGGGGCTTCGACCCTGACGTTCCTGGACCTCAGGTACGCCACGGAGAACGCCCTGATGAGAAGAAAGAAAAGAAAAGCTCCCCCGGCCGCGAGAAGGGCGGGAACGAAGCCCGGCGCTCCGGGCAGGAACGACAGCCCCAGGCCGGCAACGGTTCCCCCGACAGACACCGAATCGAGGATAAGGAAGTGCTCGAGGTCGGTTCTCAGCGCAACGACCATCAGGGAGAGGAAAACGGCGTGGTGGAGGAAAAGGGGGGACATTCCCGTCCTCAGGCCGGCCGCCAGGAAGAGCAGCCCTGTCGAAAGCTCCACCACGGGGTAGAGAACCGATATCGGAGCCCCGCATGAACGGCACCTGCCCCGAAGGATGATCCAGCCGAGCACGGGAACATTGTCCCGCGGGGAGATGGGGGTACCGCATGACGGGCAGGCGCTTCCCGGCCTTACGATGGACTTTCCAAGCGGGACCCTCCATGCCACAACGTTCAGGAAACTGCCCACTGCGAGGCCGAACATGCCTGCGAACAGAAGGAAAACCGGTGTGAATGAATCAGTCAACAATATGTCTCCCATTGGAATGAGCGTATTCGACTTGCAGATGCCGGATCGAACCGTATATAATCCCGACGTTCCTTCGCCGGAAGACCGGCAATCAACGCAAAGAAGGGGTTTAAAAGAATGAAGACACTCGTTGTCGTTATGCTTCTCAGTGCGCTGGCCTTCGCTGCCGGCGAGTTCTCCACCGGGGGCTCCGAGCTCCTCAAGTTCAAGGGAACCGGCAGCTTCAGGTGGGATTTCTACGGGGAAGAGGGCGCCGACCCGGGCAACAACATGAGCTCCTGCGCCATCATCGACTGGCTTCCCAGGCTCAACGACTACGTCGACGGCCAGTTCAGCATCGAGCTCTACAGCAACAGCGGCAACATCAAGCTCACCGACCTTTTCCTCAACCTCCACCTCACCGAAGACATCGCCCTTCGCGGCGGCCAGTTCAAGGTTCCCTTCGGCTACGCCAACACTCTCTCCAGCAGCACAATGCCCTTCGGCAGCAGGGCCATGGTCGTGGGCGAGGACTCCTTCAAGGTCTACGGCGGCCGTGACATCGGCGCATGCCTCATGGCCGGCTTCGACATGATCAACATCGACCTTGCCTTCACCAACGGCACCGGCGACAACACCATGGCCGACACCACCATCAGCAACCAGTTCACCGCCAGGGTCGTTGCAGACGCCGCGGAATGGCTCAAGATCGGCGCTTCCGTTGCAATGGTGGGCCAGCCCGAGATCGTTATCGTTGAAGACACCACCACCATCGACAGCTGGAGCAGCATGGGCATCGATGCCTACGCGGCGGTCGACTACCCCGTCACCGAAACAGTCGACCTCCACTTCGCCGGCGAGTTCATGCAGCTCGGTTACGCCGGTGTCGAGATCGAGGGCCTCGACCAGATCGACGGCAGCGCGATGCTCTTCACGCTTGCCGCAAACTTCGAGACCGGCGCCGAGTTCGTGCAGGCCGTGCGTCCCGCCGTCCGCTACGAGACCTTCAGCCCCATGACCTACACCATCGAGGGCGAGGACGAAGCCGAAGACAACAAGACCGCCATCGACTTCTGCGTGAACCTCGACCTCTTCAGCGCCGCCAACACCCTTCAGCTCGGCGCCCGCAACTACGGCTTCGAGGATGAGAACATCGACGGTTACACCGACATCTACGCCAACTGGAGAATGAACTTCTAGTTCGGCCCGATCCCACAGGGGGGCGCCTTCCGGCGCCCCCTTCATTTTTTCAGCAGCACATTGTTTCGCTTTTAGCTATCGGGCAAGAACGACTCTGAGTGGCGCCTGCAAAGGCTCATCAGGGAAGACGATCGTATACAGTCCGTTTGGCATTGACTGCATGTTAAGCTGGAACCGCTCGCCACCCCGCAGGCATCCGCCTGTCACTGCTCTGCCGGATACGTCGAAGACCAGGAACCCTGCATCTTCCCCCGGCAGGTTTCGATAGATTGACAGGGAACCGGAACATGGGTTGGGGTACACACTGATACTGCCGATAGGGCGCGCCGGGTCTTCAATACCGGTTGGCCCCAGCGGTTCAGCAAGGGTTGCAATAAGACCCACTGAGGCGCGAACCATGTCGGTACCATAAGGAAAGCTGGGCATGTAGTTTGCTAAAATATCACTGGACTGGTGATAGTACGGATTGTATCCACCCCAGATCTCTTCAGCGCTGCCCTCTGCGATCTCGGTTGCAGTGTAGCCGTACTGCCAGAACGAAGCATGGTCGCTGGGCGCGCCGGGATCATAGACAACCCGTGGGTGGATCGAAGGTGCATGTTCTTCAAACATCTGACCGGCCAGTAGGGCAAACGCCTGGGACTGGATATTGTATGGAATGTAGACGGAATCTTCCGGATTGGGCGCGTAAAGGATCATGTCGAGGTTCGCCGCGCCCAGGATATTGTCACCCTGCTGATATGCCTGAAGGACATAGTATTCGCTGCCAACCATCCAGGCTTCCTCGGCGGCGAAGAGAACGAATCTGATGGTGTTTCTGAACGAATAGGGAGCCATGATCCTGGCTGCCTCCAGCACGGCGGCGCTGCCGCTTGCATTGTCATCAGCTCCCGGCGCCACTTCCGGATTGCTCGAGTAGGAATCCAGGTGGCCACAGATGATGTAGATCTGATCAGGGTTCTCGACGCCGACGATCTCCCCCACAACATTGCTCATCGAATCACCGTTGTATTCAAAGGTCTGCAATTCGCACTGAACGCCGTAGGACTCCATCATCGTGTCTGCCCAATCGGCGCACGCATCGTACTCGGGGCTGGAGAGATACCTGGTTCCATAGCCCTGCATGTGCTCGACAAGCGCTGTAATGTTGTCCTGGCTTACGGCATCCACGATCTGCCCGACCATGACGCTGTCAGCCCGGGACCTGTTCACGGTTTCCATCCCGTTCCGTCTGTGGAGCGGCCGCAGGGGCCTGAGAAAGCCGATACCGGGTATCATGACCGGCCCCGGGGTCGGTTCCAAAAGACGGATGAGAGTGAATCTCTCTGTTACCAGCACCGGGTCGCCAGGAAGACGTGGCATGTTTCCCCGGTACTGTGCGTTATAGATAACCCTGAAACGGTCGAGATCAACGGGGTGAGGCTCAACTACGACGCAATCAATCCCGTCCGGAGCAGCACCCCCGGTAAGGGCAAGAAAGCAGTCGGTTTCCGCAAGGACCACTGTCAGACCAGCCATCCAGGGCATTGCTTCAACCGTTCGCAGGTCGCTACCAATGAATACAAGGCTCTCATGCCCTGAAAGATGAAACGAACTCAATAATATAATCAGTATGCCTGACAAATTAACAACCTCCTGTCATTCAAGCCATTGTTGAAACACACCAAGCACTTCAGCCAATCTCTATCATGATGCGAAGTCAAAAGTTTCGGGAGCGCGGGCGTTTTCAACACCCGTCTCTATTGGAACAGGACCTTGATTCCCCCCCACGAGTTCCGTTCGAGCGCCACGATGTCGCTGAGTATCATGAACAGTTCGTATGGCGTGCCCCATGTGTTTGTGGAGGAGGTCCAGGTGGCTCCGTCATCGGAGCTGAAGTAGCACTGGTCCGCCCAGCACTGGTTGGCGCAGAGGCAGTAGGAGGTGTAGACGCCTTCGGTTTGAAGGCAAACCCAGTATTTCGTGCCGGCATTGGCTGTGAAGGTTACCCCGGGGGATATCTCGGTGTACCAGAGAGAATAGCCCCATGAGAAGAGGCCGGTGTTGATATGGGAGACTTCTGATGTGGTTAAATCCGTGAGGATCGAACCGGGTCCGGAAGCATCGGAACGCATCTGGATCCTTATGTTCGTGGGGTTGCCCCCGCTGTAGATGGCCCATATCTCGTAGCAGTTGATGTTGCCCTGATCGACCGGCGTGAAGTCTTCAGCCAGCATCCAGCCGTTGTTCCCTCCGAAACCCAGCCCCTGGGCGAGATTGACGTACAGGAAGGGCTGGGAACAGATCACATCGCAGTAATCCGGAGAGAGAAGGCCAGACAAAAGAACAAAAGCGAGAGCTGTCATCGCTGCGACCCCTTTCCCGTTCAGAAAGAAAGCAACCCGTTTCAATATATAATATCGACCAGCCATGACAAGATAGATATATAGTAGTATATCAAGATAAATAGTATATGTATATACCGGGGTAAGAAAAGACCTCCCCTTTCCCTGCCCGAGCTTCATCTTCATAATTCGACAAAGGGCTATCCCGGAAGAGAAGAAGGGGGATTTTCGTGCAAGAGGACATCGCTAGGGAAGAACAGCAGGATGTGAACGCCGAACAGACCGGTTCGGTCGGGCAGGCACCCGCCGGAGGGGAACGCAGGTCGGCCTTTCACGAGAAGGAGATAAGCTGCTCCAACTGCGGGGCGCCGCTTTCCTACATGGAGGGGGAAGCCCTCATCACCTGTTCCTACTGCGGAACAACGACCATGCTCGCGGGGCTGGACAACATCATCACGGTGGAGTCGCACTACATGCTGACCCCCGAACTGAACTCGGGCGCAGCCGGCACGGCCCTTCGCAAGTGGATGCAGAAGGGGTTCCACAAGCCCAAGGACCTGCCCGCCGCTGCAAGCATCGGCGACACCAAACCCCTTGTACTTCCCTATTGGATCGTTACCGCCAGGGCGACCACGAACTGGCGGGGCAAGGACAAGAAGACCCGTACGATCGGAACCGGCGACAACAAGAAGACCGAGACCTACTGGGAGCCCGTAAGCGGCCGGTTCAACGAGGACTTCACATGGCCGGTGTACGCCAGGGAGAAGACCACCGAGTTCTGGGGGATAGATATGCTCGAACCCGGGAAGACCAGCATCCATCCGGACTGGGGCAGATTCTTCCTGAAGCTCGGCGGCAGCTCCACTGCGCCAAACCGTAACCTTCTGGAAGGAACCGTGGGGTTCTCAATCGAAAAGATCCGCGATTCAGGCATGGAGAAGAACCTCGTGAACGGCCAGATCACCCAGGAAAGGGCCGAAGCGAACGCGAGGAGCCGCATCGTGAACCACCACGCAAAACAGGCTGAAAGCAAGGCCACAACGATCACCGACTGCGACACGGCGGTCGAGGTGGAGAAGGTCGACCTCGTCTACCTTCCGCTCTGGCTCATGGAGTACAGCTATGCAGGCAAGCGGTTCAAAGCCCTCGTGAACGCCTCGGGAGGCGAGGTGATGGCGGCCGAGTACCCCGTCGGCAAGCTTGCCCGAATCATCAATTTCGACATCCTGTTCCTGATCATCGCAGCTGTGTTCGCATTCATGGGAAGCGGCGGTCAGACTTCCTGGGCGTGGGTTGCGGCGGGTGTTTTCGGGGGCTCGGCAGTTCTCTACACAGTCCTTCGAAGCATCAATCCGCTGAGGCTTTAGGAGATCTCCTTGGGGTACGATGACAGGTTGTGCGCGTTCCTCCTGAACGCCATAGATGACATGGCGTTCCTCAAGGATGAGAACCTGCGGTACCTGTTCGTCAACAACGCGAATGCCGCCTTTTTCGGCAGAACACCCGGAGAAGTGACGGGCCTTACCGACGCCGACCTCATGCCGCCGGAAAGCGCCCGTGCATGCCGGGAGAGCGATCTTTCCGCGCTTCGGTCGGGCAGCCTCGTGATAGGCGAGGAGAAGGCGGGCGACCGGACCTTCGAAACCCGGAAGTTCCCCGTGCCGCTGGCCAACGGCACGACGGGAGTGGGGGGGTTCATAAGGGACACCTCCGACAGGAGCATGCTTCAGGCGCAGCTGCTGCAGGCCCGAAAGATGGAGGCCGTTGGAAGGCTTGCGGGAGGAGTTGCACACGACTTCAACAATCTTCTTTCGGTCGTGCTGGGCTACTGCGAACTGCTCCTCGCGGAGGACGGCCTGTCGCAAAGGGTTGCGAGCGGCCTCGAGGCGATCCATGACGCGGGATGCAAGGCGCGTGACCTCACCCGGCAGCTTCTCGCCTTCAGCAGAAGGCAGGTCCTCGACATCAGGGTCATCGATCTGGGCAAGGTCCTGACCGGAATGGGAAGCATCCTGAAGCACACCCTCGGTGACGACATAGTCATGGAGATCATTCTTCATCCGGAGCCGGTCCTGATCAATGCCGACAGCTCCCAGATCGAGCAGGTGATCCTGAACCTTGCCATAAACTCCCGTGATGCAATGCCCGAAGGGGGGATACTCACCATCGAGTCGGGCATTTCACGGGTGGGGTCACCACCGGGAAGCGACGGGGAGGCGGCTGACCGTGCCTTCATAAGGGTCGGGGATCAGGGCGTTGGAATGGATGCCGAAACGCTGGGCAACATCTTCGAACCGTTCTTCACCACGAAAACCCAGGAGAGGGGAACCGGCCTCGGGCTCTCGACGGTCTACGGAATCGTCAAACAGCACGGGGGAACGATTTCTGTGGTCAGCCATCCGGGCCAGGGCTCGATATTCACCATCCACCTTCCCCTCTCGTCAGAAGCATTGCCCGATGCCGTCAATATCGATCCCCGAGGGAAAAACTCATCCATCCCCGCCACCATAATCGTCGTCGAGGATGAGCCCATAGTGAGAAGCCTTGCGGCATGCATCCTCGAAAGCAGCGGGTACAGGGTTCTCGTTCCCAAAAGCACCGAAGATGCTGTGATGCTCGCGAGGGATTACACGGAGCCGATAGACCTTGTCCTGACAGACATGGTCATGCCCGGAATGAAGGGTCCCGAGGTTTACAGGGCCGTCCTCGAGACACATCAGGAAGCCAGGGTTCTCTACATGTCGGGCTACGCCAGCGGGGTCATCTCGAGCCATGGCCTGCTGCCGGACGCGGTGAATTTCATAAGAAAACCCTTTTCCGTCACCGGTCTTCTGGAGAAGGTTGCCGAGGTTCTGAAGGTCTGATGAACGGCCGGGCTTTTCTGTCCAATGCCTGACCGCAAGCCATAAAGGAAAGGTGCCATGAACGGATCATCCTACCCGGGTGGGCCTCTTCGGGACATCCACAGATTCGACACCATCCCCGCAATGCTCGACGCTTCTGCAGAGAAGTGGGGTGAGGGGGTGTTCATGCGCGAGACCACTCCGGACGGGAGAACGGTGGAGGTCTCGTTCAGGCGCATCCGTGAGATGTCCGAAGCTTTCGCCCGGGGACTTCTGGAACTGGGCGGGAAACCTGTCGTTGCCGTCACGGGAAGGAACGGGATAAGCTGGGCCGTTGCATTCCTGGGGACCATGAAGGCGGGGGGCGTGATCGTTCCCATAGACAAAGAGCTTTCTCCGGCAGACATCAGTGCCATCATCCATTACTCGGGTGCCGGGGTCTTCGTTTTCGACGGAGTGTTCCAGGAAGCTGTGCAGGGCCTTGTAAGCGCCGGCAAAGCGCACTGCGGCAGTCACTTCGTGATGAACTGCAGTGAGAAGCCGCTTTTCACGACCATCGAGCAGCTCATGAAAAGGGGCTCTGCAGCGTCCGCACCCCTTCCCGCACACACTGACCGCAACGCTGTTGCCGTCATCTCGTACACATCGGGAACCATGGGCGCCGCCAAGGGGGTCGTTCTCTCCCACGGCAACATCCTTAGCGACATTCAGATGATGCTATCCTCGGCGTACATCGAAAACGACGAGGTGTTCCTGTCCGTGCTTCCGTTCCACCACATGTACGAGTGCGTCTGCGGTTTTCTCTGCCCCCTGCAGCATGGCTGCACTGTTGTGATATCCCGGGGGCTCAGGTACATACTGGAAGATATCTCCGGGAACGGCATTACCCTCATGCTCGGGGTTCCTCTTCTTTGGGAGGGTATGTACAGGAGGATCATCGGCCAGATCAGGGGCATGAAGGGAGGTTCCCTGAAGTTCGCCCTTGGAAAGGCTTTGTGCAGCGCGGGTGAGCTCCTCGGGAACCGGGGGATAAGGAAAAAGGTCTTTGCCCGTGTTCACGACCGGTTCGGGGGCAGGCTGCGGACACTGGTTTCGGGTGGCGCTGCGCTTGATGCCCAGGTCATGGGCGGGTTCGCCGATCTTGGGATAAGGATGCTGCAGGGTTACGGGCTCACCGAGTGTTCGCCCATCGTCGCGGTCTGCCGGTACGACGTGCGTGAGCCGGGAACCGTCGGACCGCCCCTACCCGACGTGGAAGTGAGGATAGACGACCCCGATCCGGAGGGCGCCGGGGAGATACTGGTCCGCGGCCCCAACGTGATGATCGGCTATCACAACGATCCGGCGGCCACCTCACGGGTCCTCTCCCCAGACGGCTGGTTCAGGACCGGGGACTTCGGGATCCTCCGCAACGGGATTCTTCGGGTTACGGGAAGGAAGAAGAACGTCATCGTTGCGAAGAACGGCAAGAACGTCTACCCCGAGGAACTCGAGCATGTTCTGAACCGCTGCGGGTACATCTCCGAAAGCCTTGTCTTCGGCAGGCAGTCCGAGACCAAGGGCGAGGAGATCTGGACCATCATCTTCCCGGACTACGAGGCCCTGATCAACCTGGCAGAAAGCCGGGGTGCGAAGCTGACCGAGGAGTTCGGTCTGGGTGTGATCAGGGGCGAGATCGCCAGGGTCAACTCCCAGAACCCCTCCTACAAGAGGATATCCCACTTCATCCTCAGGGAGGGTGAGTTCCCGAAGACCACGACCAAGAAGATCAAAAGGCAGCAGGTGCTTCGTGAGGCAGGGCAAAGCACGGAGAGGGTTTTCGGGGTGACCGGCGGCGAGTAACGCCGCCAGAAGATGTGGAACGGGGATCGGACCATGACAGGAAGGCCTCGCAGAGCGATCGTAAGGCCCTGGAACATGCTTCTGATCGTTGGAATGCTGATTCTGGCCGTTCTGGCAGGCAGGATCGACGACAGAATTCCCGCGATTCCGCCCGGAATGGCATCGCACCTTGTACTGATGGCGGGAACCATTACCCTTGCAGTATTGGTGAAGGAGTGTCTGTCCTGCCTGAGGATGAGGAAGTGGCCCGTAGCCGGAGGCGTGGTGACCCGGTCCGAGATCGTCAGGATCGACGACGGAGAGAGCATCACCTACAGGCCTCTGGTGCAGTGCTCATATCAGGTGGACGGAACAGGGCACCTTACTGAGGCGCTTCATCCGGGTTACGAAAACCATTCCTCATCGTTCGAATCACGCTGGCGGAAACTCGTTGAAAGCCATCCGGTGGGCAGCGAGATAACGGTCACGTACAATCCACGGAACCACTCCGAAGCCTATCTTCGCAAAACCAGCACTGTCACCGCCGTCGTGGCGCTTTTCTTCACCCTTGCGCTTCTGGCCATTTATCTGCTTCTCTATTCGACCCACAATGCCTTTATCGCCCCGAAGCTGTAGGGAGTGAGGGCGAGTGGACCGTCGAACATAAGCTCCGACATGTTCTGGCCAAGGACGCCTGTGGGGGCGTAGATGTCCGAGTCGTTCTCCAGGGCCCTGTTGGCGCCGGTGTTCCACTTGTAGGTGAAAAACATGTTGGAGCCCCCCGACCAGATCAGCTCGACGATCAGGTTGTCGGTTCCGTTGTACCAGAACGGTGTGTCGAGGGCGATCGTCATCCACTGGTCGGGTGCGGCGGACATGGTTTGGGTCGGGGTTTCATAGACCAGGGTTCTGGTGCCGGGAACGTAGTTGTCCAGGAAGTTGTCCGAAAGCTGATCCGAAGACGCCAGCCCCATGTAGAGCTGGAAGTTGTTGTAGTACCCCGTCTCGGAGCCCGACGAGCCGCCCCGCTGCCAGGCTATCGAGCCTATTGTCATCGCGCCTGTCATCTCGGAAGAGAGCGCCATCACCTGATAGCGCATCATGCTTCCTCAAGACGCGCAGAAAGGGTCCATACTGGCGACATCGGGTGATCCGACAACTACCGAGGCCCATCCCAGGCCCGCACAGAGCAACAGTGTTCCCGCTAGTGTTTTCATGGGAACCTCCTTTCGGATATATCATACTAGATAGGTAGGAATTGTCCAGGACAAATGGCATTCCAACCCGGGAGTCGTTAGTGTAACAATGGTTCCAGAAACCGGAGGGTCGATCATGAAAGGTAAGCTTTTTGGAGTGATGCTCATTTCTGTTTCCACCCTTCAGGCCCTTCAGGCCTTTTCATTCCCCGCCCCGGACGCGGGGAGAAGAATCCTGCCTTCCGCCGTCTGCTTCCTTCTGGACGGACAGGTCCACAGACTCGCCCGGAACGGTGAAACACTTGTCCGGGTGACAGAGGAGGTCTTTCCGGTCGAGTCCTTCGATGTCTCTTCCGCCAATGGCGACATCGTTTTCGTGGCCGGGAACTCACTTGTGCTTCTGGAGGCTGACGGTGAGCGAAGGGTGCTTGTCGAGGGTGAGCCCCTGCCTCCCGCCGGGAGCGGTGTTGCACCCTTCAACGATGCCGCGCGCATTTCCGGCAGGATCACCTCCCCCAGATGGTCTCCCGACGGGTCCACGATCGCGTTCGTCCAGAACGGCCTCATGTCGGTCGATCCCGTTGACGGCGCGGTCACCGTGCTGCACCCCAACGGAGACCCCTTTGCGGCGGGCGAATGCCGCGTGATAAGCAGTGTCGATTCGTGGTCCCCGGACGGTACGCTGATACTCGTCACCTGCTACGATTACCCGCTGGAAAGCGTTTACGGCGTGTCCACCGCACTCAAGGCGATTGACGGGAACCTTTCCGTGCTGCAGGAGGGCCTGGGGAACCCCGCCTGGAGCTCCGACGGGCAGTCACTTTTCATCGGTTTTCCAACGGTTGGCGGACAGCAGTCGTTCTGCCGCCTTGAAGCCCCGGAGTGGCGCTGCACGTTGATAGGCGAGGAGGTTCCGGCACGGTCCTACTTCTTCTACGGATACCCCGGAGTTGCAGAGGACGGAAGCGTTTTCGTATTCATCGCAGGGGGTGCGGACCCCATGACCACCGACGGGATCTTTTCCCTTTACAGGGTCGATTCCAGCGGAGAGGGCGCAAACATAGCAAGGCTGGACAGCTACACGCTTCGTGAAGCTCTCTGGGCCGGCAACGCTTCCGGAGTCCTGCTCGTAAGGGGCGATGGCGGGCTGGTCTGGGTTCCCGCGAACGAAGGCGCCGCAAGCCTGCTCCCTGTGAACGGCGCCTCGGCTCTCAGGTGGGATCCCATGGGCAGGTAGCAGCGCCCGCCCGCTGCAGCTCCTCCACTGGACAGCGCCGGTGCATCCTGTTAGAAAAACTTGCATGGATACCACTCCAACTGACCCCACGGGAATCGATCCCCTGACCGGGCTTCGGAACCGGTCACATCTCGATCTGCTCGAAACCTCCTTTGGCTCACGCATTGCAGTCTGGTCACTGATCATCCTTGATGTCGATCATTTCAAACTGATCAACGACATCTACGGCCATCTCACCGGAGACGATGTGCTCAGGCAGGTCGCCCGCACCATTCAGGTGAGCCTGAAGGCCTCCGATGTGCCCGTCAGGTTCGGTGGTGACGAGTTCATCATCGTGCTTCCCGACACCACAGGCGAGGGAGCGATGAATCTTGCGGAACGACTGATGAACGATGTCGGACGTCTGGGGAATCATTCCGGGCTGCGGGTCAGCCTCTCGATGGGAATCAGCCAGAGCCGGGATTCGGACGCCACGATCGCCGACATGATCGAAAGGGCCGACAAAGCCCTCTACCAGGCCAAGGAGAAGGGGCGGGGGCGCTTCTTCCTTTTCTCCGAGGGCTTGAAGCGGGACGGGCTGTCCGACATCAGCTTCTCCCACATGGTGGGAAGACGTCCCGAGCTGTCCAAGCTCAGACAACTCCTCGACGAGTCGGTCGCCGATTCCGCAAGGCTGGCCCTGGTGACAGGGGAGGCGGGAGTGGGCAAGAACAGGCTTCTCGATGAGCTCCTTCACTACTGCCGTTTCAGGAAAGTGACTGTCGAGCGCAGCATGGCTTTCGAGCACGTACGCCACCAGCCCTACGAACTCGTTGTACAGCCCCTGCAGAGCACGCTTGCGCAGCTCGACGAGGCCGCCCTCCTGCGGGTGCGCCAGGCCGTGGAGCCCGTTCATCCGGCAACGCTTGAACTCTTCCCTGGTATCGAAGCTTCAGTGATGGACGACACCCTCTACTTTCGTGACGAGAGGCTCAGGTTCAGGATTTTCCGCGATGTCGCGGCCCTCTATGCGGCTGTTTCTGCCATCAGTCCGATGGCCGTAATCCTTGACAACATGCAGTGGGCGCCCGAGCCCGACCTCGACATGCTTTCCTACGTGATCAGGAACACTTCGTCCTCGCACCTTCTTTTCGTCTGTCTTCTCCGCAGGAACGATGACGAGCCGGGGGTCTTTCAGAAGCTGCTCTCCCTGCGCTCATCGATACCCGTTCTTCACATCGAGCTTGGGCATCTCACGGCTCAGGAATCACGGAACATGATCCTTTTTGCACTGAAGGATCCCAATGTTCCCGATGCCCTTCAGGAGTTCCTCATACGCCAGAGCGGAGGAAATCCGCTTTTTCTGAGGGAGCTTGTGCTGTCACTGGTAAGCTCCGGCACCATAGTCACCACCCCCTCCGGAGAGAAGGCGTACAACTTTCCGCACAAGCTTGAGATCCCCGAGAGCATGGGACAGATCATCTCCTCCAGGCTTGCGCAGGTCGATGAACAAACCAGAAACGTTCTGCGCATTGCCTCCCTGTCCCCCGAGAATCTCACACTCGGTCTTCTCGAGAGCGTGGTGGGCGGTGATCCCACAGGGCTGGCGGAGAAGCTTGACACATCTGTGAAGCTTGGGCTTCTTGCCGAAACCATGGAACCCGGCGGCGAGGTGGGTTTCAGCTTTGCCCACGGCGCCGTGCAGGAGTTTCTGCGCCGTGAGCTGTCCGAATCACTGAAGCAGACCCATCACCAGCGGATAGCCCGGTATCTCGAAGGACTTCACCTTTCAGGTCGTGATGATCTTCTGAGCACCGTTGCATACCATTTCACGCGGAGCCGCGATGCCGCAAAAGGCGCCGAATACTCACTGAAAGCCGCGGAGAGGGCTTGCTCCATGGGCGCGAACCGTCACGCCATCTCCTGGTTCCTCGACTTTCTGGAAAGGGCGGGAAGGGCCGGCGCAGACAGAAAAGCCCTTTTCCTTGCCAATCTCAAACTCGGGATGCTTTTCGTGATAACCTCCGAGGCTGGGAAGGCCGACACATATCTTAAGAAAGCCCTTGAACTCGCAGATGGCGCGGAAGAACTGGCCGCGGTTGAGTTCGGGCAGGGCAGGAGCTGTCATCAGAGAAGCAGATTCCCCGAGGCGATGGACCACTTCGTGAGAACAGTGACCCTTTGCGACGAGTGCACGGACAGTGATCCACTGGTAACGGGAACATCCGTGGATGCGAGGCTTGCGATCTCGTTCATATGCAGGCTGCGGGGCGAGTACGAAAGGGCGTTTCAATGGCTCGACAGCGCGCTCGACCTGCTTGTCAAGCTGGGCCGGGATGTCCGGCAGGACCTCTGGGCGCTTTACCACATCAGAAGGGCCGACGTCCTGTCCGAGCGGGGCGAGGGGGAGGAGGCGCTCAGGCTTTACGACATTGCCCTCGACCTTTGCGCCAGGATCGGTGACCTCACCGGGGAATCCATGGTGCTGAACAACATGCACGGAAGCTACTCGAGTACCGGTGACTACGAAAGGGCGATGCACACACTGGAAAGGGTGGTTGACCTGACGCGAAGGCTGGATGACCGCCTGGGGCTGGCAATTGCCTACTACAACATAGCCGAGCACTTTCTTGAGCTCAACGGGCTAGCCTCTGCGAGGGTGTACTACGGCAAGTACATGGAACTCAGCCGCGAGATCGGCAACCTGCTGGGTCTCGGTTTCGGGCACTTCGGGCTGGGTTTCCTCAACCAGATCGAAGGAAACGCCGCCGGGGCAGAAGCCTGTTACAAGAGGGCACTCGAGGTCTTTGAAGAGCTTGAGTGCGCCGAACCGATGGCCGGCTGCAGGCTTCGGCTTGCGGCCGTGCTTGTTCAGTCGGGCAATCTTGAAGGGGCACGGAAGCAGCTCGAAAAACTACAGGGGCATCAGCACCCTCCCTCCACCGAGTCCGAGATCCTCCATGTAAAGGGCATGCTGATGATGAGCGAGCCCGATGCCGGCCCCGAAAGGCTGAAAGAGGCGGCACGTTTCATCCGAGACTCGGTGAGCGGCCTCGAACAGGGTCATAACGCTCCCGAAGCAGCTCAAAGGTACACAACCCTGGCCCGGGCGCTGACCCTTTGCGGCGATGGGGGGAAAGCAAGGGAAGCACTGCTGGAAGGATGCGACCGGATCGCCGGCGAACTCGCACAGGTGAGGTCGGCCGCCGCTCGCAACAGCATAATGGGCCGCGCTGAGATCAAGGCTTTCCTCGGTCTGCTTGCGCGGGAAGGGCTGGATTTTCCCCCGCCGGGCAGAGAGTTCCCCCCGGACTGATCGCACAGGTCACAAAGAAAGAAACGGCAGCCCCCCCGAAGGAAGGCTGCCGTCGATAAGGCCCCGCTAAATCCTGCCCGCCATGCGGGCTTTCAGCACCTCGAGCACCTCGGGAAGGTCCATGCCTATCTCCCTCATGTGCTCGGGCGTCGGGCACCCGTCCGGCGTCCAGCCCCGTCGTTTGAAAACGGCGTCGACCAGGGATTCGTACTGGCTCATCCGGTAGTCGCGGGTGATCTTGACCTTCTCCGCAAGGCTTTTGCCCGCGGGGTCGATGCCAATCTTCTCCTTCATCTGCCTGTCGTACCGTTCCTCGCGGGCCAGGTACTCGTCTTCGAAAACCGGCCCCATGGCCCTGTAGGCAGGGTAGTCATCCTTCCTGTGGCCGTATCCCTGACGGATGTTGAACGTGCGCTGGAAGTTGTAGACCCTCTCGCTCTGTCTTACCAGGCCGTCCCAGGTCAGAGGTTCCCCGGTGATGGCTGTGTAGAGCCTGAAGTAGTTCTCCACATGTTCGGGAACCTTGTTGGGCTCGGGGTGCTTTCCGTTGTCGGCCGGCTCCACGTCGTTCCAGGGAAGCTTGCAAAGCCCCTGAAGGCCGAACCAGGTCCTGAACATGGGGAAGTAGTGGAGCGCTTCGGCCTTCTTCTCGAAGGTGGGGATGTGGTTGTTGACCATGTCCATGAAGATGAGCCAGGCTTCGTCGTGCTGCGGCCCCTTGTTGGTCAGGTAGTAGCCGCCCTGCTGGGCCAGGGATTCCTTCGAGATGTACTCGGACTGCTCCAGACCCTTTCCGTGAAGGGCTATGTCCTTCATGACCTGAGGGTCGGCGCCGTACTCCGAGACGAAGTACCCGGCCAGGAACTTGACGCCCTTTCCGGCAAGGACTCCGAAGCGCTTGCCGTCGGCCATGTCGTGCAGGATCTGGGCGGCGCCCTTCCAGTTTCCCCATGTCAGATCGATGCCGTCAGTACGTTCGGCGTTCAGCACCCCGAGTTCCCAGCACTCCATCAGGAAGCTTGTCATGGTGCCGAAACTGATGGTGTCTATTCCGTAAGTGTCACAGTAGAAGTTGAGCTCGACGATCCCCAGCGGGTCGTACACGTAGAGATTGCTGCCCACCCCGGCCGCGGTTTCGTACTCGGGCCCGTCGACACACACTTTCGAGCCCTTGTAGGGACCGGTCTGCAGTTCGTAATGATCCACAGCATGGGCGCACGCCATCGTGCAACCGTACCAGCAGCCATCGGGCAGGTTCTGGCTGAACAGCTTTTCCCAGACCCAGCTTGCTATCTCGTCACCCCTCGGGTCCTGGCCGTACTTGTGGTTCTTGGTGGGCAGGAGGTCGTAGTTGTTCATGATCTCCATGAGGTGGGCCGTACCCTGCTTGCGCATCTTGCACTGGGCGTCGTCGTTCACGACTATCTCGCGGTGCAGTTTCAACCCAATGCGCTGAACCTCGGCGGGGTCAGCGGCGTTGTTCAGGTCGGGCTTCACGCCCGAGAATCGGCACACAAGGGCGCGGATCTTCTTGTCGCGGAGAACGGTGCCTATGCCTCCCCTGCCGGCCTGCTTGACCCTGATGCCCTGACGCCTCTTGTCATACAGGCTGAAGTTCAGGATGCCCATCGGGGAGTGGTCCGCTCCCCGGCCGGCGCTCACCACCGAAACCGACTGGAGGTCCTTCTCATCACGTGCAAAGGCATGCGTGAGTTCCTCGGCCAGAAGGTGCGTGTCCTGCTGAAGGTTGGCCGGAGCCTCGAAGAACTGCACGGTCCCATTGTTGGAATCGATGAAGATGATGGTCTCGACGTCGGCCTTGCCCTGGAGCTCGAGGGCGTCCCAGCCGCCGAACTTGAAGTACGGGCCGAAGAACCCCCCGACGTTTGAGTCTATGGGAACCCCGGTCATGGGGGAGAGGCTGACCACAAGGCTCTTGCCGGATCCAGGATAGTTGGTGTTCCCACCGATGGGACCCATTCCCATCACTATCTCGTTCTCGGGATCGTTCCACTTGGTGGAAGGTTTCGTCGCGTCCCACAGGAGCTTCAGACCGAAACCCTTGCCACCCGTGAACCGCTTCTTCATGTCTTCGGAAACAGGCTTCTCTGTGGCCTTCCTGGTTCCAACGTCGAGGTGAAGGGTACGCATGGCGTAGCCGCGCTGAATACTTTTTGGTTCAAAGTCGTACTGTCCCAGGAGCCTGAAGTCGGCGGCCTTGAAGGCGCTCATGAGTGGACCTCCTTCTTTCTCGCTGCCTCGGCAATTTCAAAGGGAAGCCGGGAGGCCGGGCTTTCTTCCTTCTCGGCGACCTCGAGGGCGTCGGCAGGGCAGGTCTTCACGCAGGCGCCGCAGGCGATGCATTTGAAAGGCGCCGGGTCGCCCGGGAAGTAGCGCATGGCCCCGATGGGGCAAACCGCCACGCATGCAAGGCACCCGACGCAAAGGCCCTTGTTTATCATCACGACGCCCTGGGCGTTCACGGTGATCGCCTGTGTCGGGCACTCGATGACGCACTTTCGGCACTCCTGATCGCATGCGACCAGGTGGAATTTGCCCAGCCCCATCTGAAAGACCTGTATCCGGGATTTGGCCGGATCGTCCTCCTTGAAATAAAGGCGGGAGCATGTGGCCTGACAGGTCATGCACCCCACGCACTTCTCGTCATGAAGCTTCAGGTACTTGATCACGGTTGTGAACCTCCTGTTCATATCGGATGCGATTGGCGCAACACATTGCAGCCTGAGCATATGAGAATACTGCGCCCGGCGGCGGTCGGGGTGTTGCGAACCCTGATGTATGGCAAAACTATACGGGCATGGAGCGGTTTCAGCAACCGGAGCCGGAGGTTGTGCCACGTCCCCGGGGGTGATTACCGCGCCATGTATATTCCCGCAACGGGTCAGTTCATCTCAAACCCATCGTGGAGGTTCTCATGTCTCCCCTTTTCGTGGCAACCGCACTTTTCACAATGCCTTCCCCGCCTCTCGCTCCCCGTATTCCCCACGACATCGAATCGCCCTTCGGAGTGAGGACTGACTTCTACTACTGGCTTCGGGACTCGGAAGACCCACGGGTCATCGAATACCTCGAAGCGGAGAACCTCTACGCGGAAGCGTTTCTTGCAGGGAACGGCGACATCAGGGAGACCCTGATCTCCGAAATGGCCGACAGGCTGCCCTCCGAGGATGCCTCGGTGCCCTGGGAACTCGACGGCTGGTGGTACGGCACCCGTTACGAGGCCGGGGCCGAGTATCCCGTGTACTTCAGGTGCATGGGGGCGCCCGACGGCCCGGAGAGCGTTCTTTTCGACATGAACGAACTTGCCCGGGACAGGGAGTACTTCTCACTCGAAGGCATGAGCGTGAGCCCCGACGGCTTCATCGTTTCGCTGTGCATCGACACCCTAGGCGACCACAGGGGAATGATCGTCTTCCTCGACACACGCGCCGGCGCCTTCCTTCCAGACACGCTCGACAACGCGAGCAGCGACATGGCGTGGGGGGCGGACAGCCGAACCTTCCTCTTCGGGTATCTTGACGAGACCCGTCGGACCGCCGGTTTCTCAAGGTACTCCCTCGGTTCGGGAGAGTCGCCCGAGAGCGTGTTCTTCGAGGCCGATTCGACGTTCTGGCCCTGGATGTACGAGTCTCGGAGCAGGGAGTGGATAGTCATCGGAACGGAAAGCACGGACACATCCGAGTTCTTCCTGATGCGTTCCGATCATCCTTCCGCATCGCCCACGGTGGTGTTTCCCAGGGAACGGGGCGTGCTCTACTCACTCGAGTTCGCGGGGGATTCGCTTTACATACTCACGAACCGCGACGCCCTGAACTTCAGGCTCCTCCGCACCCTGCCTCCGGGGTGCCCGGAGATAACCGAAGTCCTTCCCCACGATCCCGATGTCCTTCTGGAGGGGATGGTCGGGTTCCGCAACCGGCTTGTCGTTATGGACAGGTCGTCGGGAAGGCAGGGGCTTCGCATACTGGCCGTTCCCGATGGTGAATGGCTGCGGGTTGAGCTGCCGGATGAACCGGCTTCCATCTATTCCTCCGCCAACCACGAATACGATTCGGACTCGTTCCGTTTCGAGTTCTCATCATTCGTCACACCCTGGTCAACCGTATCGTGCGACCTTCCCACGGGGGAGCTCACGTTCCTGAAGACCGATTCGGTGGCGGGCTACGATCCTTCGCTCTATGAGACCGAATTCCTCACGGCTCCCGCGCCCGACGGCGAGATGGTGCCGGTCTCACTGGTCTACCGCCGCGACCTTTTCAGCCCCGGCGGTAATCCCCTGCTCCTCTACGGTTACGGAGCGTACGGGTACAGCAACGACCCCATGTTCAGTTCAAGCGCGCTCAGCCTTCTGGACAGGGGCTTCGTGTACGCCATCGCCCATGTGAGGGGTGGACAGGAGCTTGGCCGCAGGTGGTACCTCGACGGCATGCTTCTCTCCAAGAGGAACACTTTCACCGACTTCATTGCCTGCGCCGAGTACCTGGGTGAAACCGGCTGGTGCGATCCCGGCAGGATGTTCGGCATGGGTGAGTCGGCGGGTGGTCTTCTCATCGGAGCGGTTGCGAACATGCGCCCCGATCTCTGGCGAGGTCTCGTTGCGGGAGTGCCCTTCGTTGACGTCGTTACGACGATGATGGACGAGTCCATCCCCCTGACGACCGGAGAGTACAGCGAGTGGGGAAACCCGGCCGACCGGGAATCCTACGGGTACATGCTGTCCTATTCGCCGTACGACAACGTGGCGGCAGTCGATTACCCGGCCATGCTTGTGACAGCCGGGCTTTACGATTCACAGGTCGGCTATTGGGAGCCAGCCAAGTGGGTCGCCTCCATGCGTCACACCGGCATGGGCCATGAGCCACTGCTGTTCATCACCAACATGGGCGCCGGCCACGGCGGTTCCTCAGGAAGGTATTCGTGGCTTGCGGACATCGCGAACCAGTACGCGTTCCTCATCGAGCTGGCCGGAATGGGCTTGTGACAAGATAATTGACATTGCTTTCCCTGAATAATACGGCATCAGGGCGGCAATAAGCATCGGCTGGTTTGCATCTTTCCCGGTGTTTTTATTACCTTCCGGAAATACTGGTTCCGCCCTGAAGGGAGGGGTTTTGAAGCTGACCGGATCCGCCGTTTCCCGCCCAGTGGCGGTGACAGTTCTCGCCATTGTAGCCGCAGTTCTCGGTGCCGTGGCAGTGATACAGATGCCCGTCGACCTCCTGCCTTCAGTGGAGTATCCCCGGCTCACGATCGAAACCACCTACCCTTCCTCCAGCCCCTTCGAGGTGGAACGGCTCGTGACGGATCCCCTCGAAGACGCCCTTGCCGGTGTGAGGGGGCTCAGGTCCTACACATCCCGTTCGTACGGCGACATGAGCCGGATCACTCTCGAGTTCGAGTGGGGAACCAACATGGACTACACCCGGCTCGAAGTCAGGGAAAAGCTTGACATAGCCAGCTGGTCGCTGCCGGACGGCACCGGGCGCCCCACCATGGTTGATTACGACCCTTCATCCAGGCCTTTCATGGAGATCCTTCTCACCATGGACGGCTCCTGGACCGACATCACCGACTTCGCCAGGCGCGTCGTGACTGCGCGCCTGGAACAGGCCGACGGCGTCGCATCGGTAACCGTCGACGGCGGAGCCGATCCGGCGGTGTTCGTCAGGCTTCGCCCCGGCGCCATGGAGGAACTGGGTCTCGACCCTTCGGCGGTCAGCGCCGCACTTGCGGGGGCGAACGCCATAACCGCCGGCGGAGGCGAGGTACTCGACGGTCAGAAGGAGTTTTTCCTCTCACTGCAGGGCGAGTTCGAGACCCTGGAGGACGTGGAGAACACGGTCATAGGTTTCCTGGGCACTTCCCCCCTCCTGCTGGGAGACGTGGCTCAGGTCTACCTCGACGAAAAGCCACCGACCGAGTGGGCCAGCTTCAACGGCGAACGGGCTATCATTCTCAGGGTGAGGAAGATGTCCGAGGCCAACACGGTCGATGTCGCTGCGAGCGTCGAGGGGCTGATCGCCGATCTCACCGTCGCCTACCCCGAACTGGGGCTTTCCGTGATACAGAACGATGCCGGGTTCATCCGCGAGTCAATTGGCGGGGTGGTCGAAGCCCTCATTCTCGGCGGTTTCCTTGCCTTCGGCATCCTGTTCTTCTTTCTGCGGGACTGGAAAAGCCCGCTGGTACTTGGCGTATCACTGCCCCTCAGCATCGCCATCTCGCTGTTCTTCCTCTACATCGCGGGCGTGACGGTGAACATCATGAGCCTGGGAGGCCTCGCGCTGGGTTCCGGGCTTCTCGTGGACAATGCGGTCGTGGTCCTCGAATCCATATACAGGCGCCGGGAGAAGGGAGAGAGCGGGATCTCCGCCGCCATCAGCGGAACGGGGGAAGTTGGACCCGCAATCGTTGCCAGCACGCTGACGACCGTTGTGGTGTTCTTCCCCGTGGTATACATGGAAGGCATAACGAGCCAGCTCTTCCGCGACCAGGCCCTGGCGGTCGGTTCCGCCCTTCTCGCGAGCCTTCTCGTGGCGGTCACCGTCATTCCCGCCATGGCCGCGAAACTTGGAAGGACGGGACCTTCCAAGGACGTGACTGCTTCTCTGAAGGACTGGTACTGCCGGTTTCTTGAGAAGGCTCTGACAAGACGCAGGTCCCTGATGACGGTTACCCTTGCCGGGACTGTCGCCGCTCTGCTCGGCGCGGCCCTTCTTCCCATGCAGCTTCTGCCCGAGGTCCCCGAAAACCAGCTCGAGCTTTCTTTCAGTGCCCAGGAGGGCACCTCGATGGACCGTCTTGTTCAGCTTTCGGAAGCAGCCAACGAACTCGCCGGCCTCTCGGGTGCGGAGTGGACGAGCGGCCGCGTGGGCGTAAGGGCCGAGGAGGGTGTTGATGCCCTTCTCACGGCCAGTTACTCCGGCTCCGGTGCGGCGCTTTCTGCTGTGGCGCCCCTGAGGGATTCGTGGGGAGCCCTTTTCAGCTTCCCGCTTCAGGTTTCCGTCAGGGAGGGCCTTCTGGGGCAGATCCTCGGAGGCGGAAGCGGTTTCACGGTTTTCCTCGAGGGTGACAACCTCGATGCGACGCTTGCAGCCGCCGACGGCCTCGCCGGCGCAGCCCTGGGCAGTGTTCCGGGCGTCCTTGGCGCAGATGTGCAGTTCCTTCCCGGCAAACCCGAGATAGTGATGACGCCCGATCAGGAGCTGCTCGCCCTTCTCGGGATTTCCATCGGCGATCTGGCCGACTTTGTCGAGAGCCTTTCCCGCGGTCTTACGGCAACCACCTACTACCGCCAGGACGAGCGCGTGGACGTCGTTGTTCTCGCCGACCGGGGCGAGGGCATCCACCTCGACTCACTCCTGGCACGGGCCATGCCCACTGACGGAGGGCTGGTTCAGCTTTCCCGGCTTGTGGACGTTGCAGTGAGGGATACTCCCGGTTTCATCGAGCACTATCAGGGAAATCGGGCAGTGGCCGTCACCATTGCGGGCGGCGGGGCGAACATGGCAGGAACGTCCGAGCGGGTGAGGACACTCTCCGATTCCCTGCTCTCGGGTTCTCCGGTAAGGCTAAGGATAGGCCCCGAGATCGAGGAGATGGATCGAACCGTATCAAATCTCCTTCTCGCGGCGGTTCTGGCTGTGGCCCTTGTATATGTGCTTCTCGCCGTGCAGTTCGAGAACTTCCTTGAACCGTTCATCATAATGTTCACGGTTCCACTGGGAGTCATAGGAGTGGTCCTTGGTCTGGCTGTTTCCGGTCAGAGCTGGAATGCCCTCTCCGGAATAGGGCTGGTCATCCTCTCTGGCATTGTGGTGAACGACGGCATCCTCCTTGTGGAGCGCATAAGCCAGCTCCGCAAGGAGGGGGTTCCCACCCGCGAAGCCATACTTGGAGCCGGCAGGGACAGGTTCAGGCCGGTTCTGATGACTACTGCCACCACGGTTCTGGGCCTTCTGCCAATGGCGCTCGGGCTCGGTACCGGGGCCGCGCTCAGAAAGCCACTGGCCGTTGCGGTCATCGGAGGGATAATAGTCGCCACGCTGCTTACACTTCTTGTGATTCCCGTTCTCTACAGCCTTCTTCGGGAAGGCCGTCGTTGATCGATCTGGTGCTCAGGCGTCCAAGGGGCACCGCCCTGGTGTTCACGGCGCTCCTTGGCCTTGCGGTGGTGTCGTTCTTCAGGATACCCATCGAAGGCACGCCCGATACGACCCTCCCAAGCCTCACAGTCAGCACCACCTGGGCCGGGGCCGACCCCGAGGCGGTCTGCGAACAGGTCAGCAGACCCATTGAGGAGGCTGCCAGGCAGGTGCAGGGAGTCGAAGAGGTCTCCTCCACGTCGGGGCTCGGCAGCAGTACTGTTACGGTCTCATTCGCCAAGGGCACGGACATGGATGTTGTCGCCATGGAACTGACGGAAAGGATCAGCATGATCCGCCGTGACCTTCCATCGACCATCAGACCGAGTCAGGTCACACAGTCGGTCCCCCGCGAGATGGAGAGCGAAGGCTTTCTGGTCTACAGCCTCACGGGAGCCGAGCGCCCGGTCCTCAAACAGATATCGGAAGACATCGTCGTCCCTGCCCTCGAGAGGGTGGATGGTGTCAGCTCTGTGATAGTGGAGGGGCTGGGATCTGAAGAGATAGTCATCAACATCGACCTCGAGGCTCTCAGGGCCTACGACCTCACGCTCGCCCACGTAGCCTTCGCCATCAGGGCCGGCGTGGTCGACAGGAACGTTGGCGTGGTGTCGGATTCATCAGGTATCGAGGCGGTGCTCAGGGTCAGCAGCGTGCCGGGCGTGCCGGCCGGTATCGAGTCGGTACCCCTTGCCTACAGGGGGGGGCGCTTCGTGACCGTCGGCGACATCTCCCACGACATAAGCGTGAGCTACTCCGACCAGACCGGAGCGATCTTCAGATACAACGGCCTCGATCAGGTCTCCCTCCAGATCGACCGAAGCCCGGGAAGCAATGCCGTGGCCACCGCCCGAAGGGTGGCGGGAACCATTGGCAGGATAGAGCGAAACCTGCCCCAGGGTGTGATGCTTGACCTCACGGAAGATGGCACCGAGGGCATAGTGAAAGACCTCAACGCCCTTTCCTGGAGGGCCCTTCTGTCCATTGTGCTCATAACCCTCATCCTTCTTGTTCTGAACCCCAGCCCGATGACCACCCCGCTCGTACTCAGCTCGATCCTGTTCAGCGCCGCCCTGGCGGTGACTGCCGTGTTCCTGGCCGGTTACACGATCAATGTACTCACCCTGAGCGCCCTTGCGATAGCTTTCGGTCTTCTTGTCGACGGCGCGGTGGTCGTTCTGGAAGGCATAGCCTATCGCAGAAGGCAGGGCATGCCGCCACTGGAAGCGGCGGGAGTCGGTGCAAGGGAGGTTGCCGTTCCCATACTCGGGGGTATCCTCACCACACTTGTGGCCCTTGTGCCCCTCCTTGCGAGCGAGGGGGTGCTGAGACTCTACTACAAGCCCTTCGCATTCACGGTTGCCGCCACGCTCATGGCATCGTACGCGGTATGCCTGACCCTGGTCCCTTCGATCGCCGGCCGTCGCGGGAAAAGCGACTGGTACAAGGAACGTCTCTGGGACAGGACCCTCGCCCGCTGGGTCTCAATGCTTCACCACAGACCCTGGATAATCCTCTCGGCCACCATTCTGCTCGTGGCTGGCTCGATCTATGTTCTTGTCGCGAAGGTCGAACACGGAGAGACATGGAACTTCGGCGGATGGCAGAGGAACAGCATTCATGCGAACATCAGGTTCCCGCCCGGCACGCCTCAGGAGATCGTTGACGGTGTTGCACGTCAGTTCGAGGTCATACTGGCCCGGCGCGACGGCGTAATGGCATCACGCACCTACGTCTGGGGAGAGTCCGCCTACATCTACAGCGAGTTCGACGATGAGGCCCTTGCAAGCGGTTTTGCGCTGCAGGTCGAGGCCGAGGCCATGGCTTTCGCAACCACCATTGGGGGAACCAGCTCGGTCTGGGTCGGCGGGATCAGCCCGGACGGTTACTGGAAGAACTCGACGAGTGCCGGAATGATGCAGACGATCGAACTCAGGGGTTTCGACTATCAGGGCCTCAAGAACGTCGCAGTAAACCTTGCTGCACTGCTCTCCTCCCATCCGCGGATCGAGGGAGTGGACATCAATTTCTCGCGCCGTGAAATGAACAGGGAGCAACTAGCCGTTGTTTTCGACAGGCAGGAACTTGCCGATCTGGGCCTGAACCCTGTTCAGCTTCTTCAGGCCTTCTCCTATAACTTTGCCGGGGGATACGGTGGTCAGGTCAGGGTGTCCGATACCTCGCTCGACCTTTCGTTCCGTCTCGAAGGCAGGGAGAATCCCGAGCTTTCGGATGTTCTCGACAGCGGGATACAGACCCGTGACGGAACCATACGGCTTGGCGACGTGGTTACGATCGACACCTTGTCGGTTCAGGGCTCCATAAACAGGGAGAACGGCGAGTACGTGAGAACCATTGCCTATTCGTTCATGGGTGCGGAACGCATGGCGGCCCGTTTCAGAAGCACGCTGCTCCAAAGCCTTTCCCTTCCCTCGGGCTACCGGGTCTACGAGGAGACGAACTGGATCCCTGAATGGCTCCGCAGGGAAGAGGGGGCTGACATGAACCTGCTTGTCGCGCTTGCCATCCTTGCGGTGTTCGCCGTGACGGCCATCGTCTTCGAGAGCTTCACGGCGCCCCTCTGGGTGCTTGCCGTGGTGCCCATGGCCCTGGTGGGGGTCGTGGCGGGTTTCTGGGCCTTCGGCAGGGTCTTCAGCCCCGAGGCCTATGTGGGAAGCGTTTTTCTGGTGGGGATCGCTGTGAACAACTCGATACTTCTCGTGGACAGTTACGTTAAAAAGGAAAAGGAGGGTATTCCGGTCAGGACCGCCATAGATCTTGTGGTTCAGGAGAGGCTCAGACCCGTTCTGCAGACCACCGCAACGACAGTTCTGGGGCTTCTGCCCCTCGTCCTGTGGCCGATATCCGGCCAGGACCTCTGGGGTACCCTGTCTTTCACCGTGGTATGCGGTATGGTCGTGAGCACGCCCCTTGTGCTGGTGGCTCTGCCCGCCCTCATTCAAGTCACTTCCCGAAGGAGGAGGAATGAAAAGGTTTAGCCGCCTTCCGGCGGTGATGGCGCTTCTTTGTATCCTGGCCGGTTGTGGTGCCGGTGAGGACGAAGCCGAGAGGGAGTCGCTCGAACCCTCCCCCCTGCCCGTGACCGCATCGATTGCACGGGTGGACACGCTCTACGAGGTGCTGAACGCCACCGGAAGGGTTGAAAGCCGCCGTTCCCAGACCCTGACGGCGCAGATACAGGGTCAGGTGATCCAGGCTCCCCCGTACGAAGGAGCTCCCTTTTCAGCGGGTGACGTGATCTTCAGGGTGTCGTCCGGCGAGTATTCTGCCAACCTGGCCGCCGCGGCCGGGGCCCACAGAAGCGCCCAGGTTCTCTACCAGTTCGAGTGTGACAATTATCAGGGCGAGTTGACAGAAGAGGTCAGGCAGATGCTCCGGCAGACGACCGGGCTCGACCAGGCCCAGGCAGCCCTGTCACGGGCGGGTACCCAGTACTCCAACAGCGCGATCCGGGCGGGATTCGACGGGGTGGTGGCCTCGGTGTCGGTCAGCGAGGGGATGACGGTTTACCCTGGAACGCTTCTGGGCGAGCTGGTTGACCCCCAGTCCCTCCAGGTCAGGGTGGAAATGGACGAAAGGCAGCTTGCGAGATGCGTACAGGGAAGCGCGGCCTTTGTGACCATTCCCTCGCTCGGTGACACAACGCTTGCCGGAACGGTTTTTTCCGTGTCTCCGGTTGTCGATCCATCCTACAGGGCAGGCACGGTGATGGTGGACCTTCCCTTCACCGATAACCTCAGGCCTGGTGCCACCGCGAGGGTCGAGATAGTTGTTTCCGAAAACCCAGGGGCGCTGGTTATTCCTGAAGAGGCGATTCTCATCAGAGACAACAGGACCATGGTCTTTCTTGTTGAGGACGGAAAGGCAAAATGGATCTACGTTACGGTGGGAGCCAGGGGGAGGGGAACGGTTTCCGTCACCGAGGGCATCAGCGAGGGTGATCAGGTGATCACTGGCGGTCACTATTCCCTTGCACACGATGCACCTGTGGCTGTGATGAACTGAGTGGCGGATTAGTGGCAACCGAGGTTGGTCTTCACTCGACGGAAGCTGTATTTTCGCTCAATGGAAGGTGACAAAGGGGTCTTTCGCAGGGAGGACTGGGAGTATCTCCTGGTTCAGATAGCGTCCGAAAGTGCCGGTGTGGATTTCTTCTCGTACAAGATGAACACGCTGCGCAGAAGGTACATGCGAAGGATGGCGGCCCGAAACCTTACCTCCCTGTCGGACTATGTTGCCATACTCGAGAAGAAACCCGAAGAAGCCTCCGAGCTGGCCTCTGATTTTCTCATCGGTGTCACATCCTTTTTCCGTGACCCTGAAGCCTTCAAGGTAATTGAACAGAAAGTGCTTCCCGGAATGTTCACAAGGGCCGCAGGTGAACCCGTACGGGTCTGGGTTGCGGGTTGTTCAAGGGGATACGAAGTCTACTCCCTTGCCATGCTTCTTCAGGATTACTGCCGAACCGTCGACAAAGGCGATTTCATTGTGTTCGCCACCGACATCTCCGAAGAGGCTGTTCACACAGCGTCAAAGGCAGCTTTCCGCCGGGAGACGGTAGACGCACTTCCGGAGAGGTTCCGTGGCATGGTTACCGAAACCTCCTCGGGCTACACTGTCATACCCGAGATCAGGCGCAGGCTGGTCTTCAACAGGCACGATCTTCTCGAGGACCCCCCATTTTCCCGAACCGACCTCGTAAGCTGCAGGAACCTTGTGATGTACCTGAAGGAGGAGAGCCAGCGGAAGGTTATGGGGCGGTTGCTTTTCAGCCTGAAGCAGGACGGTATCCTCTTCATGGGCAACGGAGAGAGCCCATCCGGTTTCAACGGGTGCCTCGAAGTCGTTGACGGCACCTGGAGGATATTCAGAAAATGCGCCGAACTGAATCAGCCCGTTGAATTCCTTTTCAGTGATTCCCCCAGGCGCCCGGGATCGGCACAGGCATCCCCGCAGAGCGACACCTTTCGCGACAATCCCGGCCGCGGGCTCTCCCGGACCAGTTTTGACACCTGCCTTACACAGACTTTCGTCCCTCCCTGTCTGTTCGTAGACGAGTCATTCCAGCTGCTTCACCTTCACGGCGACCTGAACGAATTCCTCTCCATTCCGTCGGGTTTTCCCAATGTGGACCTTCTCACGATGCTTCCGCCCGAGTTTCGCGGAAGGGTGAGAGCCGGCGTCAGGGAGGTTCTTCGGGAAGGAACACCCGTGGAGATAAGGAACCTTCCCTGGCGCGAGGGTGGGGTCAACCTTGGCATTACAAGGGTGTCACCCGCGGGGATGGGGGGAGTGTGCCTTGTCACCTTCACTCCCGGCTTCGCCCCTTTCATGAAGGTCGTCGACAACGCCGTGCTGTCGTCAGACGCGAAAAGCAGGATCGAAGACCTCGAAAACCAGCTTGATTCCCTTGAACAGGAACTCAGGCTTGTCCGCGACGACCTGGCCAACCGCACCGGCGAGCTGCAGGCGGCCAACGAGGAACTTCTCACGGGCGGCGAGGAGATAAGGAGCACCAACGAGGAGCTTCAGGCCATCAACGAAGAGCTTCTTTCGGCGAATGAGGAGTTGAAATCGAGGAACCAGCAGCTCTCCGAACTTCACAGCGACATGGGCAACCTGCTGAGAAGCCTCGATGTTTCGGCCATCTTCCTTGGAACCGACCTCAGGATCAGGAAATTCAACGAGGCAGCCCGGCTCTTCTTCCGGTTCGATGAAAAGGACAGCGGCCGGGTGATTACCGACATAGCCTCGAACCTCTCTGGAAGCTGCATAACCGATATTCTGGACAGGGTGGACCGGGTAATGGCCCGGGGTGGCTCCGACCAGTGGGAACTCAACGCGGGTGAGCTGGGCTGGTTTCTGGCCAAGGCAACACCGCACAGGGATGAAAAGGGCGCGCTGACAGGAACCATCCTGAGCTTCGTCGACGTGACGGGGCTCAAGAATGCCGAGAACATGCTTCGCGGGCTCGAACGCAGGCTTCGCCGAACCCACTCGATGGCCATGGTGGGTTGTTGGGACTTCGTTCCCGACAGCGGACTGATAATGCTCACCTCTGATACGAGGGCCATCCTCGGTTGGGAGGAGAACAGCGACAGCATACCCTTCACCGATTTCTGCAGGCTTTTCCGCGACCAGTCCGGGCTTCAGGTGGCCTTCAACGATCTGATCTATTCCCGGGCGAAAATGGACTTCTCCACCGTGACTGCACGTGACGGAACCCGTCACGTGCGGCTCGTCGCCGAACTCGAGTACGATAGCCGTGGAGAACCGGTCAGGATATCGGGCGCGGTTCAGGACGTTACGGGCATCATGGAGGTCAGGCGAAGGATGGAGGATGCCCACGACTACCTGAAGCGAATTCAGAACGCGGCTGCCCTTGGAGGCTTTCGCATGGAGTGGGACACCATGACCGGCCTTTCCAGGGTCGACCTTTCTGCTGAGGCCTGCGGGATCCTCGGGATAGAACAGAGAGCCGATCAAGGGGTGCACCTCAGAGAGATCGTCTCGATCGAGGAATGGGAGAAGATTCAAGAGGTTCTTCGCGAGTCTGCGCAAAACGGCAGGACAGCCGAAGTCGACTTTTCCCTCTCAGGCGGCGACAATGCAAGAAAGAGGGTTTTCCGGCTCAGGGCCGCCAGTGAGAGCAGAAACGAAAGGCTCATGCAGACCACCGGTGTGATCATGGATGTCACTGGTCTCAGGCAGATCGAACAGGAACTGCATCATTCCGAGAAGCTCAGATCGGTGGGAGAGCTTGCCGGGGGTGTCGCCCATGATTTCAACAATCAGCTCATGGGAATCGTCGGTTACGCCGAGGGGATATTGAGGCGCGTCGAGGATCCCGAGATCCAACGGATGATCCAGGGCATACTGAAAGCCTCGGAAAGGTCGGCCGACCTCATCAGACAGCTCCTTGCCTTCAGCCGGAAGGGAATGAGCGTCGTTTCCGTCGTTGACCTTAACAAGGTGGCGACCGATGTGCTTTCCATGGTGGAACGAAGCATAGACCGCAGGATCGAGATCAGATACATGCTGAACGCCGAGCTGACGACTATTTTCGGTGACGAGTCCCAGCTCAACAACGCCATCCTCAACCTCGTCCTGAACTCCCGCGACGCAATTGCCGGAAAAGGATTCATCTGCGTCTCCACCAGGAATCTTCCCGCGTCCGGCGACTCCGGGCGGCCCGGTTACGTCGAGTTGATAGTTGAGGACAACGGCAGGGGCATGGAACCTGCGGTTGTTGAGAGGGCGTTCGAGCCTTTCTTCACCACCAAGCCCGTAGGCCACGGCACTGGAATGGGACTTTCCGCAGTGTATGGTACTGTTAACGCTCATAGAGGACAAATAAATATACAGTCTGAACCGGGCAAGGGAACCAAAGTGACGATGGTCTTCCCCCTGTCCCCCTCCGACTCCATGGTCGCTGACGAGCCCTGCACCGAGCCCGTTCCTGTTGGCGTTACAGCCCGTATTCTCGTTGTGGACGACGAGGAGATGGTAAGGGGAATCCTCGCCGACCTGCTCATCGCGGGTGGGTACCATGTCCTCACCGCCGCCGACGGCGAGAACGCTCTCAGGGTTTTCCGGCGCGATCCCGAAGCGGTCGACCTGGTTCTGATGGACATGACCATGCCCAGGATGAACGGTCTTGACGCTTTCCTTGAGATGAAGAAGCTGAAACCATCGGTCAGGGTGATGATCCTTTCGGGGCACAGCGCCGCAGGGACCGCACATGAGCTTCGCCGCCACGGGATCCGTGGGGTCCTTCAGAAACCCATCACGGCAAGATCACTGCTTGAAGCGGTGTCAGCCGCCCTTTCCTGACTGCAGGCCCAGTGATTGCATCCGCTTGAGGCAGGGTTTTCCCGCCCCGGGTGTAACATATTCAAGAGTCGCTCCGTCAGTATGTCAGGCAACCCTGAAAGGAGCAGTCATGGAAGGTGATTTGTTGCTGGTTCCCATTCTCGGTATCGTCTTTGGAGTGGGCGCCCCTATGCTTGCGGTGATCCTGGCGACCTACTACGCCCACAGGTCCAAGGTCGCAAAGTACGAAACGGTGAAGAAAGCGCTGGAGGGAAACCTTTCTCCGGAACAGGTCGACCAGCTCGTCAAATCCCTGGGGAGCACCACGGCACCCGCACCGGTCAATCCACGCAAAAAAGGCCTCACCAATGGCATCATCCTTCTCAGCATCTCCCTTGCCATATTTGCAGGGTCGATGGTGATGGGCTATACCAAGGGGTTCATCCTCGCAGCGCTCGTGCTGGGATTCCTGGGGATCGCCAACCTCATCATTGCTTTCTTTGTCCAGAAGGATGACGGTGGAGACCGCCGGTGATCTCAGAGCATGCGCTTGGTCTGGTTACAATGGCACGGGATGGCAGTTCCCAGGCGTTCGAGGCCCTGGTGAAGGAGTACTGCGGGCTGGTTCATTCACTTGCCTTCCGAATGACCGGAGACGCTCACCTGGCGGAAGACATGAGCCAGGAGACCTTCACCAGGGTCTGGCAGAAGATCCGAAGCCTCAGGGATCCCGTGTCATTTCCGGGATGGCTCGTGAGCATCACCCGGCGGATCTGTCTGGACGAACTGGAAAAACGCAACCGAAGGATGGAGGCTGGTGGAGAGGAACTCCTTCTCGAGAATGCCAACCCGACCATGCCTCCGGATTTCGACGGGAAACGGCGCATACTGGAGGAAGCCATGGCGCTGCTGCCCATGAGGGACCGCCAGCTGCTCACTCTCTCATACCATCGGGATCTTTCCTCGGATGAAGTGGGTATAATCCTGGGCATGTCACCCGGAACGGTACGGGTGGGGCTTCACAGGGCCCGGGAGAGGCTTTGCGGTCTACTGAAGGGAAAAGAAGATGAACTCCTCGCATAGCGGCAGCGGGAAGCTGGAAGAGATGATGGACTTCCTGCTCACCGAATCCGTCTCACCTCATGCGATTCCCGGGGGCACCGCAGAGATGATCGCCCTGAAGGCCCAGATCCTCAGAAAACCGTCCTTCCCCCTGTACCGGATTGCCGTTGTCGTGGTCGCCGCCGCGTTTGCGGCCCTTTTTGCCGCATCGAACGTTGACAGGCTCTCCTGGCTTTTCGAACTTGCGTCCCTCAAACCGTTTGAAAGCCTCGTCAATTCTTTGGCGTCCATCAGTTTCGAGCGTGCAGCCGCCGCTCTGGCGGTGACTGGCGGCCTGGTATACACGGTTTTCACGATCGCTTTCCCAAGGGCCAGATAACTCCCCGGAGGTAGCTCGATGTTCAGGTGCTCAATCGTTCTTTTCGTGGTCGCTCTGTTTCTCGGATGCGGTAACGAACCTTCCGATCCTACCGTCGCCGGTCTTCCCGAGCCCGGGCATGTCGCAAGTCCCGGCGCGGAAAGCCTCATCCCGAGGGAAGTGCTTTTCGGCAACCCTGAGCGGGTTGGCCCCCAGCTCTCCCCAGACGGGCGCACGATAGCCTACATCGCTCCGGCAGATGGAGTCCTGAACCTCTGGCTCATGGATGCAACGGGAGGATCCCCACGGCAGCTCACCTTCGACGAAGACCGAGGGGTCATGGATTTTCAGTGGGCCGAGAACGGAAGGCACATCCTCTACATGCAGGACGAGGCCTGCGAAGAGAACACCCACGTCTACAGGATCACTGTCGGGACGGGAGAGGTTCTTGACCTGACGCCCTACCCCGGCGTGAAGGCCTACGTGTCCGATTCGAATCCGAAGTTCCCGGACATGGTGCTCATCGAGATGAACAAGGACAACAGGATGTTCTTCGATGTCTACAGGTGTGACCTCAACACAGGCGAGCTCGAGATGGCCGTGGACAATCCCGGGACAACCCCCGGAGGCGAAATGGTCCTTGGCTATTCAGCCGACAGGAACCTCGACATAAGGCTTCAGGTTACCATCCACCCCGAGACCGGCTTCATCTCCGTTCTTCACCGATGGGATGAGGATTCGGAGTGGGAACTGCTCAAATCCTTCTCCAGCGAGGACCAGTGGTATCCCGAAAGGTTCACCGAGGACGGTACGGGACTCTTCGTCCGTTCCAATCTCGATGGCGACAAGGCGGGACTTTTTCTTTTCGACATCGCTTCGGGTACCGAGACCCTCGTTGTTGCAGACTCCTCCTCGGACATAGGCGGAGTGAGCTTTGATCCATTCACGGGTGAGCCCAGGGCAGCAGCATTCTACTACCTCAGAAGAACGCTCCATGTGCTTGACCCATCCATCGAGCCAGACATCCGCTTCCTTTCGGAACTCCGTGACGGGGATTTCTCAACGGTTTCCCGTGACAGCGCCGACTCGACCTGGATAGTTGCCTACAGTACGATAGACAACCCTGCGGTGTACTACGTCTACGACCGCAGGAACAATGAGGCCCGTGAGCTCTTCACCGCCATCCCCGCACTGGATGAGTATGAACTCAGGCCGATGGAGGGCGTCGAGATAACGTCGCGGGACGGTCTGGTACTGCCTTCCTACGTCACCACACCCGATCCGGAAAGGTACGGCGAAGGTCCCTGGCCCACCATAATGATGGTCCACGGCGGACCCTGGTACCGCGACTACTACGGTTTCGATCCGTTCTCACAGCTTTTCGCCGACCGCGGCTTCGCGGTTCTGCAGGTCAATTTCCGTGGCAGCACGGGCTTTGGCAAGGCTTTCCTCAACGCCGCCAACAAGGAATGGGGCGCCGCGATGCAGGACGACATCACCGACGGCGTTCAATGGGCCGTTGAACAGGGTATTGCAGACCCTGACCGGGTCGTCATCCTGGGTGGTTCGTACGGTGGTTACGCCGCCCTTGCCGGGGCTGTCTTCACTCCCGACATCTACTGTGCAGTGGTGGACTTCTTCGGCCCCTCCAACCTCGTGACCTTCATCGAGACCATTCCGCCCTATTGGAAGCCGATGCTTGCCATGATGAACATCAGGGTGGGAGACATCGAAGACGAGGCGGACAGGGCGATGCTGGAGGACCGATCTCCGCTCAACCACGTGCAGAACATCACTGTGCCGATCTTCATCGCACAGGGCGCAAATGATCCGAGAGTAGTGCAGGCCGAGAGCGACCAGATGGTTGAAGCGCTGCGCTCCATGGGCACTCCCGTTGTCTACATCCTCTACACCAACGAGGGTCATGGCTTCGTGCACGAAGAGAACAGGCTCGATTTCGCAGGTCGCGTCGAGGAGTTCCTCTACCTTTCCGTTCCCGGTCCCGGCATCGAGTGCGAGCTCTTTACCCCTCCCGCTGACGCCGCCGTGGAGATCAGGTAAGGGGACGGACTTAGATAACTTAGTTTGTTGAGGTAACGTATTGGTTGCCATGCAATTGAGTATTCTGTGACTGTAAAGAAGTGCACAGAACACATGCTATTGCACGGCAACGACTTGTCTCAACAAACTAAGTTATCTAAGTCCGTCCCCTAAAAGGTATAAAGGGTGACGGTGGGGGATTGGACTGGCTCAACGGGGTATGCGGTGAAAGCCTGATCAGAGCAGAAGCAGTTGTAGATCAAGGGTTTCTGGGGATTGGGCCCCAGGGTTGCCCTGCTGCCCTGGTCGACTGCGGCAGCCCTCAGGGATGCCAGGGAATTGGAGAAATCGAAGAAGGACCTTCCGGGTCTCCAGGGTTTTGCGAGAGACGGGCTGTCGGTCTGGGAGTTGAGAGAGTTCAGCCCCGGAGCATCACTTGACGCCAGAAGCAACGATGCTGCTATCAACATCAAAGTTAGTGAACGCATTTTCCCACCGCTTTCCGGGCCCCTCCACCCGGCTGCAGACTAACACCAAACCTGATCGATGTCAATGCCCCGAAAACAGACCGAAGAAGGTGCGTATTCTTGTGAGTATATCGTCACCTCCCGAACGCCTTGTGTCCTCACGGTCCTCGATGGATTCCTCACTCGCCTTTGATGCGATGCGAAGGTCGTGCAGCCTTGCCGCGAGAAGCTCTGACAGCGGTTCGGCGAGTGCAGGATTCATGCTGAAAACCCTCTCCATACCTTGTTTCTTTACAACTATCACAGTGGTTTCCTGGTTGGCGGTGACGGTTGCCGAACGAGGGTCGCCTGTGAGCAGGCTCATCTCTCCGAAGAAGCTTCCGGAACCCAGTTCAGCGACCTTGATCGACCTGTGGCCCTCACCGGCAGAGACCGAGACTTCCACGCAACCGCTCCTTATAAGGAAAAGGCTGTCGCCGGTGTCGCCCTGTTTTACCAGAACTTCGCCCGTGGTGAACCTGAGAATGGCGCAGTCTTCTGAAAGCTGCTCGAGCTCGGCATCAGGAAGGGGTCTGAAGATGTCGGTCGCTCTCAGCTCGATGAATACCTCACGCTGCAGGCTCTGCTTCAGTCTGGCCTGTTTGTCGGGCTCGACAGAATGAAGGAAAACATCCCTGATGGGGAAAGGAATGTTCATTCCCGCCCTGTCGAGACAGTACCAGATCCTTGTTCTCACAGCGTCCTTGATGGCAGGCTTGGATGAGAAATCGGTTATCCAGAAACGGACCTCGTAGTTTATGGAGCTGTCGCTGAAACTGTCGAGGAACACAGACGGGGCAGGTCTGACGGATACACCCCGGGTGTCCGACACGGCCTTCAGAAGCACTGCCTTCACCTGTTCGGGAGGACTCGCGTAGGAGACCCCCACGTTCACCCTGGCAAGGTTGAGTTTCGATGGCTTCATGTGGTTTTTGACAAGCGTCTTCGAAACCACCGAATTCGGGAAGAGAAGGAGGTCGTTGTTCCTGTCACGGACCGACAGACAGCGCCAGCTCGTCTCCACGACCTGGCCCTCGGTGCCGTCTATGGTTACCCAGTCATCCTTTTCGTAGGGCCTTTCAAACTGGAGGGCAAGACCGCTGAAGACGTTGCCCAGTATGTCCTGCAGGGAAAGACCTATCACCGCCGAAACAACCGTGGATGTCACAAGGAAAGCGGTGAGTTTCACATTGAAGAGCAGGTTCAGTAGAATGAGGGCCAACCCTGCCATGAGAAGGAATGCGATGACGTCAAGAACCAGTTTTGGTATGGGCATGCTCATGCGTTTCCGGGCCAGGTTCGCCATGAAAAGAAGGAAGAGGAAGCGCATGAGCGTGTAGAAGCCAAGCATTATCGTGAGAGACAGTGCGATTTTCGCGGTCATGGAGCCGAAGGTCACTCCGAAGACCCGAAGCAGAAGGTAGATTATCCCTGAAGCGCCGGTCAGGGCAAGCCATAGAGAGACGCTCTGATCAAGGGCCCTTCTTCGGGTGAACCAGAGCAGGAAACCCACGCCGAGCCCAAGGCTCACCGCGCTTGCCAGATTGATCCAGAACGAAGCATTCATGAACACCCTCCGGTGGCTGTTACCGGCCCATTATACTTCCGTTCCATTCGTCCGGACACTGACAGGGAGAAGTGATCAATCCCGGATCACTGTGAACCTTCCGCAGTTGCCTCCATCAGTCGTGGTCAGCATATAGACACCTGAAGGCAGACTGCTGCAGTCAACAGGCAGGGTTTCTCCGGGGCTGAGCGTGACACTCCGTGAAACAACGAGCCTTCCCGTGATATCGAACACATTCACCCCTCCGCTGAAGGATCCGCCATCGGCCGGCATCGAAAGGATCAGGGTCCTGCGAACGGGATTGACTGCGATCGCAGGTTGGGCTGGCGACCCGTGGCCATGCTCGACGCCCGTCCACCCGGGAACAGTTGTGTAGATGTTCCATCCCTCGCCAGGGTTGCCAGCCCAGAAGAGCCTCTCTCCGCCACCAGCCGCTGGAAACCATGCCGGACCCTCTGGCGAGACGACCTGGGAGGGGTATCCGCCTGGAACAACGCAGCCCATGATGGTGGCGGACTCACCGAACCCCTCCTGCCAGTATACGGCGAACTGGTTCTCACCGTGCCGTCCAGCTGAGGGGCGGAATGCCTGCCCGGCAGGGGAGGCGACCTCAAACTCGCCATCGGGCAGAAGCCTTGCCCTGATCGAAGAGCCCGAAGTGTCGTCCTGCCAGACCAGAAGGACCTGTCCGTCAATTGAGAAAAGGAACGGTGAATGGCACACAGTTCCCGAAGACATCTCCGAAGGGGTACTGAAAGCCCCGCCCGATGAGACGCAGGCCATGACCCTGCTTCCCGCAGGGCTCTGCTCGACCCAGGCCAGGTACACCGAACCGCCGTCGCAAGCCATGGCGGGGGGAGCACAGAACGTTCCTGGAGAGCTCACTGCCTGAGCGGGGAACGAACCGTCGAGGGCTGTCGCCATGACCTCGCCTCCCGTTGCCTCCCAGTTCAGCCATGCCAGCCACATCCTTTCACCGTCCCATGCCAGTTGTGGGAAAACCTGGTAGCCGTTCTGCGGAACCCTGACCACAACATTCTCGAAGGCGTTTCCGTGGGCTGTTTTTATGCGGTAGCTGTAAGTTGCGTACTCGAAATCACTCCAGGCGAGCCAGGGAACGCCGCTGCCGTCGAAGCAGGCGGTAACGCCGGCATCCCAGTACTCGTCGGAATCGACGTAGTAGACCTGGCTCATGCTGTCGCCGTCAATGAGCCTTGCCGCAACATCAAGTCTTCCGTTCTCACCGGTCAGCCACGCTGCGACCGAAAGGTTTCCCGGCCCTCCCGCGGCTGCGGGATGGCAGTCGGAATGCTCGCTGGTCGAAACCCTGTCGTAACTGCTGAACCCCTGAGGGTCAGGCAGCCCCGCAATTGTTCCACTGCCCCCCAGTGGCCGCAGCGTAGGGTCCCCGAGTAGAGCGTTGCCGTAGAACCACGCCTTTTCCGAGCCGGAGAAGCCGCCCTGGGCCTGATACGTCCACCAGGACCGGAATGCCTCGCCGAATGCGCTGCCATTGCCTAGGGGAGTGTAGAACTGCTCGAAATCGAGCATGGATCCGGTTTTGGCGGCACCGCACACGAGAAGCCCGTAGGAGGTGCCGAAAAGGTACCAGTTGCCCAGACATCCCGATTCCACCCACCTGGCGTTCGAGCAGCTGAACAACTGGTAGAAGGCCGTACGAGGGTCGGCCATGCCTATCTCCGGAGCCATTACCGAGCCTCCGTGACCTCCCGGCACAAGGAACGTGTGACCCCACGGCGAGCTGTGGCTCATCAGGTGAACGAATTCGTAGCCCTCGCCGAGGCCCGCCAGGTAGCTGGATGCTGTTGTTGCGGCCGGGGCGTTTTCAACGGTAACCCCCGAGGAACCGTAGATCGCTCCCAGCCCGCAGTCGGAGTAGCCTGAACTCCAGTCGTCGTCAACGAAGGAAAGGGCACGGGAGTTCAGGGGCATGGAGCCTGTTCGGTAGAGGTGGTTCTTGTCGAAGTACTGGGCCAGAACTGCGACCTCGGATGAGTAGCTCATGGCCGATGCGTCGATCCGTCCCAACCAGATCTCGGGACCCACCGAACCCGTGTGGCTGTCGTAGAAACCGTCTGAATCGAGGTCCTGCCATGTTCCGTCGAGGTCCATCAGAAAAAGCTCGCACGGAAACTCCTCGACCGCCCAGTAGTCCTCCTCGTACCACGCGCAGGGCAGAAAACCCACTAGGATTGCGCCGTCGAGACCGGAAACACCCTGAAAGAGGGCTTTCATGTCTTCCGCGGTTCCCCCCTCCATCACCGTCATCTCAACGGTCCATCCATCCGCCGCTATATCCGAAATGAACCTTGCGAGCTGGAAGGAAAGCGGGTCAGCAAGGTAGTCCGCCACCACGACAAGCACCTTGTCCCCCCTGCTTCCGGAGAGGGACGATACGCTGCTGAAGCCGGCGTGCCTTTCCTCGAGGGGTGACCGCGGGATTTCCGCCCTGGGGAACCCCCCATGACCCATGGGTACGATCTGCGACATCAGGAACAGAAGAAGAGAGAACATTGCAGCTCCTTGAAAGGGGAAAACAACCACATCATTATACAAAAGCCCACCGGTACGAAAACCCGGACCTTACACGCGGGAATGTGGAATATTCATGGGTTTGTTGCGAAGAAAGCTTTGTGAGACGGTCAAGCCCGAGTTAGTGTGCAAATTCATGAACCGCCTCCCTGGCTGGTTCCCCCGCGAGTTGGTCTGATCTGAGGGTTTTCACCCATTCCCAGTACTCAGTCATATCAAAGTACTTCCTGCCCTCGCTCCATGCCTCG
>JBGSZS010000020.1:0-71440 GCA_041750285.1 Candidatus Fermentibacteraceae bacterium
ATCCCCCTGGCCGGTGGAAGGCTCGCCATGCATTTCGGGCATTGCGAGAGCTTCGCCCTTGTGGATGTTGACAACGGATCGGGATGTATCGCCGGCAGAAAAGACGTTCCCGCACCGGCACACCAGCCCGGCCTTCTCCCCCCCTGGCTTTCGGAGAAGGGCGCAACCGTAATCATCGCGGGAGGGATGGGACAGCGGGCACAGGAGCTCTTCACGCAGCATGGTATCAAAGTTGTGGTGGGCGCCCCGTCTGAAACCCCCGAAACCCTTGTAAAAGGCTTTCTGGAGGGAAGCCTGAAACTCGGGGGAAACGCGTGTGACCACTGACGAACAGGTTTCGACGGGCCACACTCACTGTCTTTTCTGCGGAAGCCTGAACCCCAGGTCTTTGCACCTTGTTTTCGAGGCAACGGAGGATGGCGGTGTGAAAGCCCTTTACACCGCTCCTCCGGAACTCCAGGGCTATGAGGGCATAATACACGGCGGGATCCTTGCGTCGCTTCTGGACTCGGCGATGACACATTGTCTCTTTCACAGGGGCGTTAGGGCAATGACGGGCGACCTTCACATACGGTACCTGCAGTCGGTGCCGTTCGGCGTCCCCCTCGAGATACACGCCAGTGTTCGCTCTTCGAGGCCGCCCGTGCATCTGCTGGAATCGGACATTACGACCGGCGGCACGGTTATGGTCAGGGCCGAAGCCAAGTTCATGGAGTGCCCCAGGAAATCCACCTGCGTCTGACGTTTTCACTGTCAGCAGGAAAGGAACGGTGCAGTATCCGGTCAGAATACCGATGTTCGTCCAGGGTTTCATCTTGCGGTTCCCGGTAACTCCTGCTGCGGCCGTCCATCGCAACAGGTTCAACGGGTTGAATACCGGGAGTTGACCGTTCCCGCCCAAGTCATATATTCCTTTATGCACATATACACATATACGGAGGGACGGGATGGAAAGGGATGCGCGTTTGTTCAAGGCCTTGTCGGACCTGACACGGCTGAAACTGATGGTCATCCTGACGGTGTCGGGAGAGACATGCGTCTGCCGTCTGACTGAGGCACTCGGGGTTTCGGAGAGCACGGTTTCCAGACATCTGGGCGTTCTCCGGGCTCACGGACTCGTCAAAGCGAGACGCGAGGGCACCTGGATGCACTACAGTGTCGTCTCCCCCCCCGCGGGAGCGGTGAAGCATCTTTCCAGCTATTTCGTCACCGGGTTGTCGTCGTGCCCCGAAATGAAGCAGGTGTTCCAAAAACTTTCAAAAAGCTCGTGCGAAACAGGGAGGCGCGCAGATGGCTGAAAGAAGGATGAGCAACCCTTTCGAGAAGTACCTTACGGTCTGGGTGGCCTTGTGCATCGTGGCGGGGATCCTTCTTGGCAAGGCGGCCCCTGAACTGGCCCGAACCCTCGACGCCATGTCGATCACCGTAGGCGGGGCACCGGTGGTGTCCATTCCAATTGCGGTCTGCCTGTTCATGATGATGTACCCCATCATGGTGAAGATCGATTTCGGCAGCGTGGTGCGTGCCGGCAAGAACGGCAAACCTGTCCTTCTGACGCTTTTCATCAACTGGTGCGTCAAGCCCTTCACCATGTACGGAATCGCCCTTCTCTTCCTTGGCTTTTTGTTCAGGGGGTTCATAGGGGCGGATGCAACGGACCTCGTGAGAATGCCGTTCGGCCTCGATCTTCCGGTGGGAGCCACTCACGGCGCAGGAACCGTCGTGCTTTCCGAAGGTGTGCGGATGCTCGAGATACCGCTCTGGCGAAGCTACCTGGCAGGGGCCATACTGCTGGGAATAGCACCCTGTACAGCGATGGTTCTGGTTTGGAGCCATCTCGCCAGGGGCAACGACGGCCTCACACTCGTAATGGTTGCCATAAACTCACTGACGATGCTTCTGCTTTACGGCATCCTGGGGGGTTTTCTGCTGGGTGTCGGCAGGCTGCCCATACCATGGCAGGCCCTTCTCCTGTCGATCGGCATCTACGTCGCCCTGCCGCTTGCGGCAGGATACCTCTCCCGGCGCTGGATCATCGCGGCAAGGGGAAGGGAGTGGTTCGAGAGGAAGTTCCTCCACTTCCTGACGCCCGTCACCATCAGCGCACTGCTTCTCACTCTCGTTCTCCTTTTCAGCTTCAAGGGCGGGGTGATCGCATCCAATCCACTGACGATCCTGTGGATAGCCGTGCCGCTATTCATCCAGACCGTGATGATCTTCGGGCTGGGTTACCATATGTCCCGGAAACTGAAGCTCTCCTATGAGGATGCAGCCCCTGCAGCAATGATAGGGGCGTCGAACCACTTCGAAGTCGCGATCGCCACTGCGACCATGCTCTTCGGGCTCTCCTCCGGCGCGGCGCTGGCAACGGTTGTCGGAGTGCTTATTGAAGTGCCGGTCATGCTGCTTCTGGTGAGGTTCTGCACCCGCACCCGGGGGTGGTTCGATTCTTGACGTGACCGTGTGTGGGCAATAGGGTATCCTGACTCACACCGGAAGGTGCCTTTTGATCGATTCGAGGGAAATGGCCAGGGTTTTCAAGATCCTGTCGGTCGACGCCAGGGTTCGAATCGTCACACTCCTGAAAGAGCGCCCGATGTGCGTGAACGCACTGGCAAAAAACCTCGGGATGTCTCCCGCGGCTGTCTCACAGCACCTCCGTGTGCTTCGTGACGGAGGTGTGGTGCTTGACTGCAAAAGCGGCAACTTCGTGCACTACAGCCTCAATCCCGGAACCATCGAAGCCTGGAGAGTCATGGCTTCAGGGCTTCTGGTGTGCGATCCGAACCAGCAGGGATGCAGGCTTGACGGGAATGACACCTGCGGAAGATAGGGCATTGCGCCTTCCGGTACGATTGCACATAGTCACATCGAAGTGAAACCCGGAGGGGCAGAAGGGTCACTTGTCCATTGGCTGACGTCACCCGCACCAACACCATGCTGGGTGTGCTCGAAGCGGTTTCAGAACCGGTTATATCCTACAGTGGTTCCCTGCGCATCGTCTGGATGAATCCTGCCGCCGAGGTCTTTCTTGGTCTCAGTCTCGAAAGGGTCCGGGGGCTTTCATGCCTCGACATCTTCCCCGAAGACCTTCCATGCCGGAACAACTGCCCTGTTCGCAAGGCGCTGTCCGAAGACCGGACCGTTTCCCTTCTAACCGGAGGGCTTGCCACGGGGGAAACCCTGCTCACCGCGGTTCCTCTCATCCAGGGCGACGGCCTGGCAAGGGTTCTCGAGATCATCCAGGGAGAATTCATGGAGATATCGAAACCGCCGTTCCGGTTCAGGTTCCTGGAACGGGTAAACTGCGCCTTCAATCTCGCCGAGGCAGCCCCGATGCTCGTGGAGGCGACCAGGGAGATAGCCGGGGAAGTTGCCGTGGGTGTCTATTCACTCTGCGACAACGGGTTCTCCCTGATCTCGGGCAACGCGGTTCCCGAAGCAATGAGAATGCTTCCAGGGCTCGAATTCGTATCCCGGTCAGCCCTTTATGTACCGACAGGCTCGATCTTTCCAGGGATACCCTCCGAGGGGCTTCCACTGGAGGTGTCCCTGTTGCCGCTTCACGGCTCCAGCCGCCCCGAGGGCCTTCTGCTGTGCGGAGTGATACCCGGTTCGGAAGGCAGGGAAAGGCTCGAGGAACTTCAGTCCGTCATGAACGCCGCCATGGAAAGGTTTCACCGCGCGGAGGAATGCGAAAGGCTTCTCACCTGAACGGCGCTATATTCCTCCTTGCCTTGTAAGGGAGGAGACACTGTGGACATTTCCGGGGCCCTCAATTCCAGGCATTTCATTACCAGACCGGTGGAATCCCACATGAGCGCTTCAGCCGTCGGCTCGGGAGGTATCGAGGTATTGTCCACACCCTGGATGATCGCCCTTATGGAATCCGCCTCCAGGGACGCCGTTCAGGGTTTTCTGCCCCAGGGTCACACCACTGTTGGAACAAGGGTTGATGTCTGTCATACGGCCCCCCTGCCGGTCGGAGCATTCGTAAGCGTTGAAAGCACGCTCATCGGGATCCATGACCGTACCCTCGTCTTCGCCGTAAGGGCCTGGAGCGATTCGGGCGACATCGGCCACGGCACCCATGAGAGGGTCGTGATCAACATCGACAGGTTCATGTCACGGATGAGGAAAGGTGTTTGATGGCTGCTTCCCCACTTAAGAGGAACCAGGTTGCCAGGGAGGATACCTGGGACCTTGCCCCGATGTACGCCACCGACGAAGAGTGGCATCACCGGTTCACCGAGGCCTCCGCTCTTCCCGGAGAAGCCTCGCGCTTCCGGGGAACGCTGGGAAAGTCGGCTGAAGAGCTTGCCGAAGCACTGAAGCACATCATCGAAGCGTTCCGCACTGTCGAGAAGCTCTATGTCTACGCCCACCTTCGACAGGACCAGGACCTTTCCGACTCCCCCGCGGTCGAGATGTTTGAAAAGGCCGCTGCCCTCAATTCCCGTCTGGCCGCGGAAACCAGTTACATGGCCCCCGAGATCCTCGCAGTTGAGCCTTCCAGAATGGCTGCGTGGCTCGAGACGCCCGGCGTGAAACCCTACGCGACCTGGCTCGAAGAGATACTAAGGGCGGGACCCCACACCCTTGGCGCCTCCGAAGAGGCCCTTCTCACCAGGGCTTCTGAGGTTTCCAGGTGTTTCAGCAGCGCCAGCGGCAAGCTCACCAACGTGGAAATGCCCGCCAGACTGCCCGAGATCGGAACCGATGACGGCAGAACGCTGAAACTGACGAACAGCAACTTCATAAGGATACTCACAGAGGCCACCGGAGGCGTGCGAAAGGCTGCGTTCCAGGGGTTCTACAACGAGCTTTCCGGAAATACCGCCACCCTTGCCGCGCTTCTCGAGGGGCAGGTCAAGGCTCATGTCTTCCATGCCAGGGCACGCAGCTTCCCTTCCGCCCTTGCCGCATCCCTCTTCAACGACCGTGTGGGCACCGAAGTCTACGAATCGCTGATCGCGGCGGTCAGAAGGAACCTGCCAACCCTGCACAGGTACTACGACCTCAAGAAACGGATTCTCGGGCTTCCCGCCCTGGGAATGCACGACCTCTACACACCCATCGCCGGCGAGAGCGGCAGAAGGTACACGTTCGAGGAGGCGGTCGAGATGACCCTCGACGCCGTAAAGCCCCTGGGAGCAAGGTACGTTGAAACCCTGGCGCGGGGAATCGAGAACCGCTGGGTGGACAGGTACGAGAACGCGGGCAAACGTTCCGGTGCGTACTCCAGCGGCTGCTACGACAGCCCGCCCTACATGCTTCTGAATTTCACCGGCACGCTCGATTCGGTCTTCACCCTCGCCCACGAGGCCGGACACTCCATGCACAGCCACTACTCCCGCAGGGCCTGCAGCTATCAGGAATCGGACTACCCCATCATCCTTGCGGAAGTGGCCAGCATAACCAACGAGATACTGCTTTTCGAACATCTGTCACGAAGGATCTCGGACAGGAATGAACTCGTCGGAATGCTTGATCACCTTGTGAACAGCTTCAGATCGACGCTGTTCCGCCAGACCATGTTCGCCGAGTTCGAGCTTCTGATGCACAGGCATGTCGAGGAAGGCGGGATACTGACACCCGATTTCCTGAACGAACAGTATTTCGGCCTGGTCAGGGCCTACCACGGAGACTCATTCACCTGGGATGACTCCGACAGGCTCATCGCAACTGAATGGGCCCGTGTCCCCCACTTCTACTACAACTTCTACGTCTACAAGTACGCAACCGGCATGGCGGCCGCGGTCGCCGCGAGTGATGCGGTTCTCGGGGGCAAAGCCGATGCATACTCGGCCTTCCTCGCAGGGGGGCGAACGAAACCTCCGCTCGAGCAGCTGATGGGCATCGGTGTCGACCTTGCCTCCCCGGGGCCTGTGAACTCTGCGGTTGCGCGTTTCGCCGGCACGACTGACGCACTGGAGGAGGCTCTTGGCCAGAAAGGATAACTCCGAACATCTGCTGAACCTGCTGCTGAACAACGGACAGGATCTCATCAGCATCAAGGATACAAGCCTGCGCTGTGCAGCGGTAAGCAGATCAGTGGCCGACTTCTTCGGCTATGACGACACTTTCGCGTTCCGCGGACGCACGCTCGGTGAAGTGCTGGGGGAAGAGGCCGTGCAGGCCGAGGAGATCGCTGACCGCCAGGTCATCGACAGCATGGAACCCCGAAACGTCCTTCTTCAATACAGGGCGTCCGATGGCAGCCCGCATGGCTTTCAGTGCCTGAAGACCCCCCTTTTCCAGGCTGACGGAAGCCTCTGGGGAGTCCTGAGCGTTTCACGCGACACCACCGAGTACGAGGGTCGTCTCAAAGACCTTCAGGAAGACGCCGCGGTTTACGAAGCCGTGATAATGAACGCTCCGCTGGGCGTCTCCGTGCGAGACTCCGTCGGAAACCTTGTGATGGTCAACAGCGCCTGGAAAAAGATATGGGCCCTTTCCGACGAAGCGGTTTCGAGCGATATGCGCAAGACCCGAACCACCCTGCAGTTCGACGACACCGACAGCTATCTGGCCGGCTACAACCAGGAGGTCAAACGGATTTACACCGAGGGCGGACAGCTCTTCATCCCCCAGCTCAGGGTATCCGAACCAAGGCCCGGTGGTGCTTCCTGGGTCAGCCACCACTTCTACGCCCTTCACAACGTCGAGGGCAGGGTTGACAAGGTGGTCGTACTGACCGAGGACCTGTCCGAACAGGTGAGGAGCCGGAAAGCCCTCGAGCAAAGTCAGATCAACTACCGCAACCTTTCCGAGAACGTCCCTGTGGGGATCTTCAGCGCCGAGCTCAGGGTCGGGGGTCCGATACTCTTCTGCAACCCCTCATTCAGGAAGATGTTCGGATTCCAGGGACAGGATTCCCCGATCGGCATGCCGATGGACTCGTTCGTCGCCGATCCCGAATTCATTGCCTCGACGATTCCCGATCTTCAGGAAAGGGGAAGGGCCGACGATGTCGAGATACTGATGCGGCGCGTTGACGGCAGCGACTTCTGGGGTTCACTCACGATAAGGCTCCACCGCACTGATGATGCGGTGGTGATGCAGGGCGTCATCACCGACATCAGCCATCGCCGCGAATCACTCGAAAGGCTTCACAAGACGGTCATGGGAACCGTTTCCGCAATGGGACGCCTCGTTGACATGAAGGATCCGTACACAGCGGGCCATCAGGAACGCGTCGCCCACCTGGCCACGGCGATAGCCACCGAAGCGGGGCTGAGCCAGGAGAGGATCGAGGGCGTGAACATCGCGGGCAAGCTTCACGACATTGGCAAGATGTGCGTACCCGCCGAGATACTGACCAAGCCGGGGGTTGTTTCACCGGAGGAGATGCGTCTTCTCAAGACTCATCCCGCAAGCGGTTACAACATTCTTCGCAACATCGAGTTCCCATGGCCGGTGGCCGAGTACGTCCTTCAACACCATGAACGGCTCGACGGAAGCGGCTATCCTGCGGGGCTCACCGACAGGGAGATCTGTATCGAGGCCAAGATCCTCGCGGTGGCGGACGTTGTCGAGGCAATGGCTACCCGAAGGCCTTACAGGGCGGGCAAGGGGCTTCACGAAGCCCTTCAGACGGTCACCCTGGGGGCGGGAATCCTGTACGACAGAAAGATGACCGAGATCTGCGTGAACCTGTTCCTTCAGAAGGACTACAGCCTGCCTCCCTACTGAGCGGCAGCCTTTTCGAGAACAAGGTCGAACATCGCGCGGAGCTTGTCCGTTGAAACGGCCGTATCGAAGCAATCACCGTTCGGACGTGAATTCAGTACACCCAGTGCAGGGAGGGGCATCGCATCGAGAAGGCCCTGTCCGAGGTCCCTGGGACAGGCGACCGCAACCACAAGCCCGGGACGCTTCTCCCGCAGCAGCCTTCTTGCGAGGGTGCCGCCCGTGGTGACCCTTGCCTCGATCCCAAGTTCACCAGCCATCTCCGAGATCGCTCCCACGACACACCCGCCGCAGCGGACACATTTGCTTATGTCAAAGGTGATGCGGTGCGGGCATCCGTGATACTGGAGACAGTGGGGAAGCAGGAGAAGCACGCGGTCCGGGGAGAACCTCTTCCCAAGCCCGAGGGTTTTCCCCGTTACCGAGGCAACGACCGCAAGTTCAGCCTTCCCGGGTTGCACAAGCCTGAAAGCCTCGAGAAACTTTGTGAAAAGGTAGCGAACTTTCACGGAGGCACAGAAAAAACGGGGCAGGCGGGGTTCCGTCATACACCGACCGGTCCAGCCCTGAGCCCCCGAAGAAAGGTGGCCGTCTCCATGCGGCGCCCGGATTCGGGCTGGACCTCGATGAGTTCGAGCATGCCCCTGCCGGTGGCTACTGTCATCCGTTCCCTCCCCGTGATGAAAAAGGTGCCGGGAACCCCGGAACCATCGATGGCAACAGCCCGGTGAACCTTCAGGACCCTGCCGTTGAAGACACACCATGCCCCCGGCGCGGGATTGAAGGCCCGCACTGCCAGGACCAGCTGTTCCGCAGGCTTGCTCCAGTCAAGCTCGGCATCCTCCCGGGAAAACTTGTCGGCATAGGTTCCGGCGCCCTGCTGGGGAACGGGCAGAATCTCACCCCTGGCGTAGCCGAGGAGGACCTGCGGCGCGACCCCTGCGGCAAGCCTTGAGAGCCTTTCCGTGAGCTCCCCCGCGGTCTCGCCGGGCAGCACCCCGGTGCGGACGGAGTGTATGACCGGGCCGGTATCCCAACCCGAGTCGGTGAGCATGAAGGAAACACCGGTCTGCTCACGGCCCGCAAGAATCGTCATGGTTACCGGAGCCGCCCCCCTGCCGTCCGGCAGGAGCGACGGGTGGACGTTGACGACGCCAAGCCTCGTTGATCCCAGAAGCCATCGGGGAAGCCACTGACCGAAGGCGGCGCTCATCATCACGTCTGCGTCCAGACCCGCGAACTCCTCCTTCACCAGCTTTTCAGGCTTCAGGAGAGGAATGTTCAGGGATTGAGCTGCATGGGCAACCGGAGTGCTTGACTTCGAAAGACCTCTGCCGGCCCGGCTGTCGGGCCTCGTTACAACGGCCGTCACGGTGATGTCTGAAGACGCGGCGATGCTTTCCAGAACGGGTACCGCAAAGCCCGAGGAACCCAGGAACAGAAGCCTCAGCAACTCTCCTCCCGGATCTTTCGTAGCCTGCTTCTTAATAGCCTTCGCTTCAGGGCGCCCATGCGATCGACCAGGAGGATGCCGCCGAGATGGTCGTATTCGTGCTGGACGAGCCTTGCACCAAGACCGGCGATCTCCAGCGTGAACGGCTCCCAATGCTCATCGAGCGCCTTCACCCTCACGCCCTGGTTTCTCTCCACGTCTGCGTAAATCCCCGGAAAGCTCAGGCAGCCCTCCTCTCCCCTGATGACGGGGCCGAAGAGCTCGATCTCCGGGTTCAGGAAGACCGTGTGCCCTCCCAGGGGAAGCCCGGTGTCCTGACCGGCGATGAACACGCACACGGACTCACCCGCCTGGGGTCCCGCCAGACCAAGCCCGTCGTGTCCGGCAAGGATCCGTCTCATGTCGGGCAGCAGGGATGCAAGAAGGGCATCGTCTTTGCCGGGTTCAAGGGGACGGCACCTTTCCCTGAGCACATCCCTTCCGAAAAGGACTATCTCCCTCATTTCGTATCGGGTTCGCCGGCTTCCACGGATGCTTCCCGGACCGTCAGCGAACTCTTCTCCACATCGACCTTCACTCCTTCGGCGATCCTCACGGTGACGATGCTTCCCTTGATGTTGGTCACGACCCCGTGGATGCCTCCGGAAGTTACCACACCGTCGCCCCTCTTCATTGCTTCACGCATTTCGTTGAGTTTCTTCTGCTGTTTCTGCTGGGGCCTGATGATGAGGAAATAGAAGATGGCCACCATGGCGATGATGGGAAGAAAGCCGGTGATCCCTCCGCTTCCGAGACAGCCCGCGGGTGCGGCCTCCTGAGCGGCGGGGGCTTCCTGTGCGAAGAGGGCGATTGCATGAAGCAGTGGCAGTGCTGCGAAAATCCTCATTTTTTTGTCTCCCGATCTAGATCTGATTGTTGCCGCCGCGCGAAGTCTTTCCGGGCCTTATGCCCAGAACGGCTCCGACGGCCCCGGTTGCGCCTCCCAGCAGCACAACCGTCCAAAAAAGCCGAGGGGGCAGGAATGAATGACCCACTGCACCCTGCAGCATCCCGCTGAGAACCGCCGAGATCAGAAGCCCTCCCAGGGCGCCTGCAAGGCCCGTCAGGGTTCCCTCGGCCACGAAAGGCGCAATGATGAACCAGTCCGGAGCGCCGACAATGCTCATGATCTCGACCGTCAGCGACCTTTGAAGGGCCGACAGCCTCACGGTGTACGCCACCACAAGGGCAATGCTGACGGCGAGAACCGTGCCCAGAAAGACCAGGAGCTTCCTGAAGGCAGAGACTGTCTTTGAAAGCCCGGGAAGGTACTCTTCACCAAACACGGCCTCGGTCACTCCCTCGAGTCCCTGGATCGCTGCGGCAAGTGACCTGACACCAGTTTCGTTGTCCCAGCCGGGTTCAAGTGAGACCTGTATCGACGCGGGAAGACGGAACTGCCCGGAGAGAAGGTCGAGGAGGCGTTCCTGTTCCGGCATCTCGGCACGGAACAGCGCTTCGGCCTCGAAAACCGAGACATAATAAACGGAGCGCACACCATTCATCGTGCTTACGAGGTCGGCAAGGCTCCTGCCCTCGGACTGGGTAAGCTCCGGGCTCAGGAATGCCTCGATACGAACGGACTGAAGTTCCCTCTGAAGAAGCCGTTCGAGGTTCCAGCTCACGAGAAGGAACGTGTTGAACACAACGAAGGCGAGGCTCACCATGACCAGCGTGACAGCCCTTGAACCGGGCCTGGTTCCGATGTGATTCAGGGTTTCCCGTCCCAGTGCCTTCCACAGGCTCATCGGGTTTCCTCCAGGTCCTGCCAGCTCTCCGCATTCGTCAGCCTGCCTCCGTCGAGGAAAAGGAACCTGGCGCTTCCGGGAGGGATTCTCCTCGGATCGTGGGTTGCCATTACCACTGCCGTTCCGCCCCGGTTGATGTCAATGAGGTGCTGGATGACCCTGGCTGAAGCTTCGGGATCGAGGTTTCCGGTTGGCTCGTCCGCAAGAAGGATCAGGGGGTGAGCGGCCATGGCCCTTGCGATGGCCACCCTCTGCTGTTCACCGCCGGACAGCTGGTGGGGCAGGGAGTTGCGCCGGTGGCTGAGCCCCATGAGTGCAAGAAGGCTGAACACCCTCTTCCTGACAGCCCTTCCCGAAGCGCCGGAAACAACGAGCGGAAGCGCCACGTTGTCGAAGACTGTCCGGTCGGGCAGAAGCCTGAAATCCTGGAAGACTATCCCTATCTTCCTTCTGAGCATGGCGAAATGGCTGCGTTTCATCATGTCGCTCCTGAAACCTGCGACCTGGACGAATCCGCGGTCGGGCATGTCGCCCATCCATATCAGTCTTAGCAGCGTGGTCTTTCCGGCCCCGCTGGGTCCGGATACCACCACGAACTCGCCTTCCGCCACCTGAAGGGTCACCTGATCGAGAGCCGGCCAGCGGCCGTAGCTTCTGGACGCACCCTCGATCTCTATCAGCACGGCGTACTCCCGTCATCAAGAACCTGGTAGAGCAGTTCCCGGTCCGCCCTTGAGACGCTCCGGGATGCAGGTATGCCGCGCACCGCGAATGTCACCTCCTCACCCGAAGGCTTTCTGAGGTTCACGATCGAGCCCGGAACGACCCGCGAAGCGCTTTTTGCCGTTCTGCCGTCTATCGTCACGGCACCGGCGTCACACGCCTTCTCGGCCAGCGACCTGGTTTTGACAAGACCTGAAAGCTTCAGGAACAGGTCGATTCTCATTCCAACCCCGGGTAAAAGACAGGGATCTCCGCCTCAAGCGAGTCGATGGTCTCGTTGAAAGCCCGTTGCCAGAGGAAGGAGCTCACGACCGACTCAAGGTCTTCCGGTGGGAAGCCTGAAAAATCGGGGGTCTGATCCGGCGCGAGGCGAAAGACTGCCACTGCAGAACCCCGTTCGATCTGGACGGGAGCGGACAACTCGCCGGGTGACAGGCCCGAGACCATCTCCGCCAGGCTCGCGTCCCATCCCGCGAGGAAGACCGTTCCCAGACTGCCGCCCCCGTAACGGGTCGAAGGATCGAGACTGAATTCGGCGGCAGCATCGGAGAAGCTGACTTCTCCGCTCGCAACGGACGCCCGTATTGCCTGGGCCTCGTCCAGAACGGTCTGGACGTCAAGGGGCTCCACTGGAACAAGCCTGAGTATGTGGCTTGCCCGAAGACGGTCGCCATCGCGCTCGGTGAGCATCACCAGATGCACGCCGAAGGGTGTCACGAAGGGACCCGCCATCTCTCCGGTCTGGAGGTCCGCCACCCTGGCCTCGAAGGCCGGGGTCATGTCGCCCGGGTCGAACCAGTCAAGGTCGCCCCCTGCCCTTGCGGTTGCGTCCTGTGAATACTCCATTGCCATTACGTCGAATGTGGTCTCTCCGCTCTCGATACGGTTCCTGACCTGTGTGAGGAGAAGCTCGGCCTCGGAGGTGTTCCCGGGAATGACGGGCAGGTAGATCCACTCAAGGTTGGCCAGGCCCATGATCTCACGGAATGCTTCGATGTTCTCGGCAAGGAAGGCCGCAGGGTCGGAGGGCAAGGTCAGCCCCGCGGCCCCGCTGATGCGTCGGGCGTAGTTTTCGGCCGCGAGCCGGTGCTCGATGGTTCCCGCAAGGACCTGGCGGTATGTGGCCAGTGTGAGTCCCGTTGCGGAAAGCGCCTGCTGAAATGCCGTTTCGGTCGGGAATTCAGTCCGGCGTTCCGCCAGAAAGAGCTCGACCCTTTCGTTCACCTGTGCGGGTGTGGGGTAAAGACCTTCCCTGCGTGCAGCCTCGACGAGAAGCTTCTCCTGGATCAGCTCAGCAAGGGCCGCATCGTAAAGGGTATCACCGTGAAACATCCCCCGGGCCACTTCGGGTGCAACCCCGGATTCCTGAAGCAGGCTCACCACGTCGCTGTGCAGTATGGGCACAGCTCCCACGACGGCGGCGATGCCGTCTACAGGGGCGCCCGCCGGCATGGCAGCCGCGACCGAAAAAAGAAGGACAGAAAGGACCGTCACTGGATCACCTCGCAGTCATATCTGCCGGATGCGGCGGAAACAACGCTTTCCACGGCAGTCTCGAGTCTTTGTGAGAACAGGTGGTCCCGAAGCGCCGTAATGACCCTGGCTCTCATCGAGTCGGGAAGCGCACGGGTTTCGGATGTCATCAGGATGTGCCAGCCATCGGGGGTCCTGTAGACGGGACCAAGGCCTTCAAGTGTGGCTGCCTCGCGGGGAAGCCCTGAAAGATAAATCTCTCCCCCTGTCACGAAGCCCAGGTCGCCACCGATGGCAGCCTTCTGACTCAGCGATACCCGTTGAGCGGTGATCTGGAAAGCATCGCCGCCCGCAAGCCTCCGATGGACCGAATCCGCCGTGGCACTGTCCGCCAGAAGGATGTGGAAGTAATGACGTTCCAGCAGGAACTCGTCGGGAAACTGCCCCATGTAGGCGAGAGCCTCCTGTTCAGTGGGGTAATCGACAGAAGCGGCTATGTGCTCGATCATCACGTCCCGAAGGTAGACCTGCCTTGCCCGGTGTGCAACAAGCCTGCTCACCGCAGGGTTCTCAAGACCCTCATCGACCGCGGTTCTGGCGAGGAGCTCGTCACGGTACCAATCGAGAGCATCCTGCTCATCAAGATTCATCAGGGCCATGTCTTCACGGTAGAGGCAGGCGTCAGCCACCCTGGCCGCAACTTCGCCCCGCCGGCTCTCCCCGGCTTCGGGTTCGGGCATGCGTCGGAAATCCGCGCGAAGGACCGGAAGCGTCACGACGGCGGTGATGGCCAGGACAAGCCCCGATGCTGCCAGAATCATCCAGGAGGGAATCCTGTTCATGGAGACCTTTCTAAAGCCTCTCGAGAAGCCTCTGGGGGTAGACGGTCACGCTGTGTCCGCCCCGCAGGTCGGAAAGGATGTCCATCACGGCCTTTTCCTGCCGGGTCGCCAGCAGTTCTTCGCCTGCCAGTTGAACGAGCTCGGCCTGGGTGGCCCGTGTTGCAAGGTCGCGCACCTCCAGAAGCTGGATGATGTGAAAACCCGCAGTTGTCTCGACTATCCCGGAGACCTGGCCGGGTTCGAGCGAGCAGACCGCCTCCATGAACGTGGCTGATGTCATTCCCCTGCGCAGCCACCCGAGGTTCCCTCCCTGCCTGGAACTGGGACAGGACGAGAAGTTTGCAGCAAGGGACTCGAAGCTCTCGCCGCCCGAAAGCCTGGAGAGCACGCTTCCGGCAAGGACACTGCTGTCGAGGAGTATGTGCCTGGCATTGTATTCCTTGCCGTATGAGTCGCTCCAGATGTCCAGATAGTTCTCGACCTCGAGCCTGGAAACTTCCACTTCCTCGAGGACATCGCTTATGAAGACCTCGATGAGCACCTGGTCGATCGCGGCCTGAACAGCCTTCTCGACATCGGGTCGGCTGCGGAGCCCGGCGCTCTCGGCGGCAGCGACAACAAGCCTCTCCCTGACCCAGGACTCGAGGATCTGAGAAGCCTCGGATTCAGAGGTTATACCCATGTAGTTGATGGCTTCGATCCCTCCGGCCTGTTCCAGAAGGTCTTCCCAGGTTAGAACGGCATCGTCGACCTGGGCGAGGACCTGAGCGGCCAGTGAGGGTGCCAGGATGACAACGGCCAAAAGAGCGATGTTCTTCATTGTGCGGTTCCCCGTTCTTTATCGCCCGGGCGCTGCGGCCCAGGGATCCACCCGTTCAACGGCTGCGGTGTCTATCTCGACGCCCAGTTCGAGGGTGAGGCTGTCCATGAATTCGGTGAAGAAAGGCTCGAAACGGCTTCGGAACAGGTCGAGTTCAGCCAGCTCGTACACCGTCTCAAGCTGCAGGGTGTCGGGGGGGGCAATGGCGACGACAGTGAAGTAGGCTGCAAGTTCCCGGCCCGACTCGACAGGTCCCTGGAAGGTCCCGAGCGGGGCGGCGAAGATCCTCTCGCCCAGGATCGCCCCGAAGGCTTCCATGGGCTGAAGAGGCGTGGGAATGAGGTTTCCGGATGAATCGGTCATGGAGCTGAATTCCCCCAGATCTGGAAAGTCAAGGGCTGACTGCAGTTGGGGAACCCGGTCCTGTTCGACGTAGGCGAGAAGAACGCTGCGTCTTTCCGGAACGGAGTATCGTTCAGGGGCTTCGGCGTAGAACCCGGCGACCTGCGAGCTGTCGGGCATGGCCGGGTTGATCACCCTCTCCCTCACCAGGGCTTCGATGCGGGCGTAGTCGGTCGTTGAGCGGGGAACACCCGCACCCTGGGAACGGGCAATGCCGGCAAGTGCCATGGAACGCGAGGTGGAGAGCACCGAAAACCAGAGCGAGGTGACAGGGTCGGCCGAGGAGGCTTGCCTGTCGAAGGACGACAGCTCGGAAGGAACGCCATCCGGGAAGGAACGGTAGGAGACTCGTTCCAGGATCTGGGCCATCTCTGAAGTGGTGAGCTGTCCGCCGTTCCAGGATGCAAGCACGGCTTCGGGGTCGGTGGTTGATCGATCAAGGGCGAAGCTGTTGAGAACGGGTGCATTCACCGTCACCCCGGCCACCCTCTCCACCTCCCAGCCGAAGAGCGACATTCCCGAGTTCTGATCGGGAAGAGCCTGCGAATCTGTGGGGACTGAGAGACCAACAAGCCACGCCCCGTAACGGGGCAGAACCTGAACGTCCCCATTGTCGAGGAGTTGGCGGAAAGCCGAAGTGAACTGCCAGGGCGGACCCGACATGGTCCTGTAGCTTGTGCCCGAGCCGCCGCTCCACGGGGCGAGCAGGCTTCCGCCCGGGTCGGATGGAACGGAGGTCCGCCAGGCGGCGGCGACCTGAAAGGCCGTGGAACTGTCCTCCAGCAGGACGACATGGATCGAGTAGACCGTCGAGTCGAGACCCGCAAGAACGGGCCCGGGATCGAAAGCCATCGCCAGGCTTCTGGTGACGGAGTCGGAAAGCCAGGCCGTTTCATAAAGATCGACCCAGAATCCGGTGTCTTCAGCGGGGATCAGGTCGCAGGCAGCCAGAAGGAGCCTCTTTGAAACCATGCTGTGCATCAGATCGAGCCTGCCGCCGGGCTCGAGGACAGCCACCTGCCGGTCCGGCGGGAGGTCGTTGAAGGTGTTCAGAAAGTCGTCAACGGTGATGTCCTGCCCGGCAACGGTGCCGAGCCTGTCCGGCGAGCCTCCGCATGAGACCAGCAGCACAGAGAGAAAAAAGAATATGGAAATCCTATTCAAGAGCGCCATCCTCTCCTGACCTTGATCTTGCCGCCATGTAATCCCTGAATATACGCAAAACGCCGCAAAGGGTTTCCCTTTCCTCATCGTCGAAAGCCCCGGAGGTGCGTCTGTGAAGTACGAGCCGGCCAGTGGGCTCATCGGATGCCACCCATCCCCGACCCGCGAGAGCCTGCGCTTTCTCCCGTCTGGGGCCTTTTCCGGCGGCAAATACAAGCCTGACGACCCCGGAGGATGCCACAACCTCCTCGAGGCCTGCCTCGCGCGCCAGAAGGTGGTAACGGGATCGTCTGGCAACTCCGGCCACCGGCTCGGGGATCTCGCCGAAGCGGTCCTTTATGTATGAGAGCCAGTCATCGATCGTGCCCTCGCTGACCGCCCGCCAGACCCAGCGGTAAAGATTGACCCTCTCCGATGTGTCGGGCATGTACTCTTCAGGTATGTAGGCCCTTCCGGGAAGCTCCACCCGCACCGATCCGGTGACGATGGCCCTGCCGCCCTTCAACTCCTCCACTTCCCGGGAAAGGAGCTCCTCGAAAAGCCCGTAGCCAACGGCGTCGATGTGTCCGTGCTGACCCGCGCCGAGAAGCTCTCCCCCGCCCCTTATCTCGAGGTCCCTCATTGCTACGTGCCAGCCGGAACCAAGCTGTGTGTAACGCTGGACTGCCTCCAGTCTTCCCCGGCTCTCCTGCTTCAGTTTGGTCCTTCCGCCCGGGGTGAGCAGGTAGCAGTACGCCTGGTGGTGGCTTCTGCCCACCCTTCCCCTGAGCTGGTACAGCTCGGCAAGACCGAAAGCGTGCGCGTTGTCTATGAAGATCGTGTTGACGCGGGGCAGGTCGAGGCCCGACTCGATGATGGAAGTGCAGAGAAGGATGCGGTACCGCCCCTCGATGAAGGAGTGCATGACCTCTTCGAGGCGGGACGGTGGCATCTGACCGTGTCCCACGATGATGTCCGCATCCACGATAGATTCAAGGCGTTCCCTGACCTTTTCAAGGGACTGGACCCTGTTGTGCACGAAGAAGATCTGACCGTCCCGCTCAAGCTCGCGCTCCACCGCTCTTCTGATGATCGCGGTCTCCCAGGGGATGATCTCGGTCTGGATGGGATACCTGTCCCTGGGCGGAGTTGTGATGAGGCTGATGCTTCTAAAGCCGGAAAGGGACATGTGAAGAGTTCGGGGAATGGGTGTGGCGGTCATGGAAATGGTGTCCACACTTGACCTTATCTCCCTCAGGTATTCCTTCTGGGCGACACCGAACCTGTGCTCCTCGTCCACTATCAGAAGAGCAAGATCGTTAAATCGTACATCTTTCTGAAGAAGGCGGTGGGTGCCGACGACAATGTTCACCCGTCCCTCGGCGAGGCCTCTCAGGATGACCTTCTGCTCAGCTGGGGTCTGAAAGCGGCTCAGAAGGCAGACCGTTACGGGGAACTCGGCCGTTCTGTCCCGAAACGTATTGTAGTGCTGCTCGGCGAGGATCGTTGTGGGCACCAGCACTGCGACCTGCCTTCCGGCTTCGGCGGCACGAAAGGCTGCCCTGACAGCGACCTCGGTCTTTCCGAAGCCCACGTCTCCGCAGACAAGCCTGTCCATGGGAACGGGAACATCGAAGTCGCCGAGGACTGAGGCTATCGCCCTCGCCTGATCGGGGGTCTCTTCGTAGGGAAAGCTCTCCACAAGGGCCTGCATGTGCCGGCCGGGCGGAGGGAAAGCCGGCCTGCTCCTGGCCTTCCTCTCCGCGTACAGCATCGCCAGTCTTCCCGCTATCTCACCGGCCCTCTTCCTGGCCCTTCCAAGCCTGCCCTGCCAGACCAGGCTTCCAATCCGGTCAAGTGTGGGAGCCGCACCGGAAGGTGAAAGGTATTTCTTGACCTGGGCGAGTTCGTGAAGAGGGACAAGCAGCTTGTCTCCCCCGTCGTACTGGATCTCAAGGCAATCCCATGAGCCGTCATTGGTGTCGATCCTTTTTATCCCAAGAAACCGGCCTATCCCATGGGCTTCGTGAACAACGTAGCACCCCGGTGAGAACTCGTCCCAGTCCGAGACAACCTGCCCTCCCCTGAACTTCCTTATCCGGTCGGGCCGCCTCCTGCGGCTGAGAAGTCCCCGTTCCACAAGGAACACGACCGGCCCGGCAGGGGTTTCGGGAGCGATGAAGCCCTGGGAAAGGGAAGCAACCTCGATGCTGACCCACTCCGCCACCTCTGCGGGAAGGAGTTCACGGATGGTCTCGGTTTCGGCGCGGGTATCGCAGGCTATGATTATCCGGTAGCCTTCGCCCAGCCAGCTCCTGAACTGCCTTATCATCTCCCCGGCGTGATCTGCGAAACCCGCAACGGGGGCCGTGGGCATCGGGAAGTCGCACGCCCCGGCGGGGAAGGGCAGATGAACGAGAACCTGGCCGGCCCGCTGCATGCCCTGGTCGAGTTCTTCCCATGACGCGTACAGTTCCCGGGCGGAAAATGGCATGCCGGAGGGGAACGATGACAGCCTGGATTCGAGCGTGGCGTCGATGGCGGACTCGAGCCTGTCAGGTTCGAGAAGAACGAGCGTTCCGATGGACGGAAGGTAGTCGAGAAGCGTGGCCGACCTTTCATTGAAAAGGGGAACGAAATGCTCGATGCCGGGGAAATCACAACTGTCGGAAAGCTGGTCCTCGAGGAGGTGGCCTTCGGGAAGGATGTCCAACGCCCTGTTCCAGTGCTCCGGTGTGAGGAAGAGCTCACGGGCGGGAATGAGGACGACCTCCCTCACGCTCCTCACGCTTCTTTGGGACTGGGGGTCGAAAAGCCTGAGCGATTCGATCTGATCATCGGAGAACTCGATCCTCACAGGGTTGGGCAGACCGTACGATCCAACATCGACGACTCCCCCCCTGCGGGACCAGCGCCCCTGCTCGAAAACCCCGGTCTCCCTTCTGTAGCCCCCTGCGAGAAGCCACTCACCCAGGTCGGTGGGACAAAGCCTCATGCCTTCGCGCAGCGTCAGGAAAGGGAAATCAGAAGGTGGGGGAAGCCTTTTCACAAGAGCCGGGGCCGAGGCTACAACCATTGTGGACGGGCCGCCGCGAAGAAGACCGGCCATGCACTCCACCCTGTCCGCGATCACACCCTGATGGGCCTCTTCACCGTGGAAGGGCAGGGTTTCGTAGGAGGGGAAGAAGAGCACGGGATCGGGAAGCAGTGCGGTGAGGTCATCCCGGATGGCTTCGGCCTCCCTTGTTCCGGGTACGACCACCATGGTAGGCCCCGCAAGCCTGTGGGCGGCTGCTATTGCCATGGAAAGTGCCGCTCCCCCAAGACCGCCCATTGTAACCCTTTGGCCGGTCCCGGATGCCAGCCGGTCCAGAAGGGGGGCAAAAACGGCGTCCCAGAACCGTTCGTCGTGAATAACAGGCTCAGCCACGACGGAAAAGTCGCTTCAGGAAGCCGATGACTCCCTTTTGCGGAAGCCGCCCCTGGGACCCGCCGTCCCCTCTCAGAGCGTCGAGGATCCTTTGGGAGTCTACGTGCCTTTTTACCATCTCAAGGATTGAAGCTATCTTGCCACCCTCGTCCGGCTCGATCTTGAACACATGGCCGGAAAGCCTGTCCGCCGAGCCCTGAAGGGATGCCGCCGTGTGGAAGAGGGGAATTCCGGAAGCCATGCAGGCGGACTGCCTTCTCAGGTCGGGCTCGCCTCCGCAGACCACTACCGCTGAAGGGCGCGCGCCCCCCCCAAGTGCCGATACTATGACGGCGTCAAGCACTTCGGGTCGCGAGCGGCTCACCAGAAGGGCTCTCCCCTCATCCCTGCCGACCCTCGAAAGGACCTCGTCTGCAGAGTCGAATGCAGTGAGGAAGCCCGAGCCCTCCGGGCACAGGGGACCTTCCGCTGCGAAGAGGGGAAGGGCTCCTATCTCCCTTGTTATGACCGGGATGGACGGCAGGGCTATGCGCTCTTCATAGGGGAGGATGCCGAAGACCGGAACCCCTGCAGCGGCGAACCATACCCCCAGCACCGAAGAAACCGAATCGTATTTTTCCTGTTTCACCCGGTTGATCACGACACCGAGCACGGGAACTCCGTGGTTCTTGAACAGGGCCCGGCAGAGGCAGAAGCTGTCGATGGTGCTTCCCACTCCCCCCTCCAGGACCAGAATGACCGGGATTCCCAGAAGGGACGCCACCTTTGCGTTCCCGAGATCGAAGACCGAACCGACGCCTGGATGGCCGGTACCCTCCACAAGGACCAGACCGCTGTTCCTGCAGTGTTCCCTGTAGGCGTTCTTCACTGCGCCATGGATCCCCCTGGGTTCCCCGGTTTCAACGTACCTTTCCGCGGCGCCCCGAGATGCAAGCAACGGCGTGGACTCGCCCCGGATGCCGGGAAGTCCCAGCGCCCTCGATATGAACCATGAATCCTGCCCGACAGATTCTCCGTCAACTACGGTTATCTTCTGGCCCAGAGGCTTGAAGAATGATACACCGCCCGGAACCATGGGATTCAGGGCCCCGGAGAGACCCAGACAGAGGGTTGTCTTGCCCGCATCCTTGCATGAGCCGGCGATGTATACGCCTTGGGTCACGTTTCATCTCCGGCAGGAGGGGAGGCCATGGGTTCCGATGAGGGAACCGGAAGGGGAGCGCCGCTGAGCATCGCCCAGGATGCCTCGAGAACGGGAAGCTGGCGGACGAATGCCTGCAGGTCCTCGCCCTCGAGAGGATCCGACGGGGGGACGATCTCCTCGGCTGGATTCACATGGGTGCCGTTCCGCAGCATCTCGAAGTGAACGTGGGGGCCGGTGGAGAGTCCCGTGGATCCCACGTAGCCAATGATCTCACCCTGGCGGACGTGGGTTCCCACGGCCTGCCCGGATGCGTATCCGTTGAGGTGACCGTAAGCGGTTTCGTAGCCGTTGGCGTGCCTTATCCTGACGAAATTCCCGTACCCGCCCTGCCACTGCCTGACCGTGATGACGCCGTCACCCACCGCGTAGATCTCGGTTCCCAGCGGGGCAGCGTAATCCACTCCCCTGTGGGCCCTTGTGTACCCGAGAACCGGATGAAGCCTTGCGCTCGAGAAGGGCGAACTCACCCTTCCGTACGGAACGGGCATCTTCAGGAACATGGTCCGGAGCGAGGCGCCGTCGCGGTGAAAATGGTCGAGGTAGGATCCGGTCGAGCCCTCGGGGCAACGGTAGAACGGCAGGGCTTCGGCAAGTCCGCCGCCGGCGAAGCTGTACTTTGCCCCAAGTATTCTCAGGAAACCCGACTCACCGTCCTCGGGGTACCTGGTCTCCTCGATCAGTATCCAGAGGCTGTCGCCGACCCTCACATCGTAGTAGAAGTCGATGTCGTAGCAGAAAAGCCGGTCGGTGAGTTCGTGCTGGAGTTCGGAGATGTAACCGACAGCCCTTGATGAGTCGCGTGGACTGAGAAGCATCCCTGTTGGTGTGAGGTCGGGCGGGATGGCCGAATCCCAGAGGGCTCCCCAGACAGTTGTCGTCACGCGGCAGGTCACCGCTCTTGTCCTTACCCAGCTCTCCTGCGGGGAATACTCCCAGAGGCTTGGCGAATCGCCCGTCCAGCAGATCCGGAAAAACCCCCTCCTGTTGCGGGGATATGCCCTGAGTTCTGCCAGACGCCCCCTGTGGTAGACCGCGATGATCGTGTCGCCGGCCTGTTGAACGTTCCAGCCCAGGCTGTCGATAAGGAGCTCGCAAGCCCCCGAGAAAGCGTTTCCCGAGAGGCCGGCTTCACGCAGGGCGCCGCCGAGAAAGCCGTCGCCGATGACACCGATGCAGGTATCGATCGTGTCGGCCATCACATGAAGCACGTGCGTCCTTGTGTTTCCGATCGCGGCGATGTCATCGTGAAAGGGCCAGGACGCACCGCCGCCCCCGCTTCTTCCCTGGATGGAAAGGCCGGTCACAAGGCCCGCGATGACAATGATCCCAACCGCCGCGAAGTTTCTCCTGCTTCTCAGCAAATCTATGGTACCTTCCGTCAGCTTCCGCCGGAGAAGAGCCTCTCGCCGTAGTCACCCATCCCGGGTCGTATGAACCAGTTCTCATCCAGTTCCCTGTCCACGTTCGCGGTGATCAGGGTCAGTTCCGGGAACTGCCTCAGGTTCGCTATGCCTTCCGGAGCAGCGACTACGGTGACGAGGATTATGGATTCCGCCCTTCTTTCCATCAGGTAGCCCACAACGGAAGCAGCGGTTCCACCGGTTGCCAGCATGGGGTCGAGAACGATGACGGTCCTGCCCGAAAGGTTCGGTATGCACTGGTATTGCCATTGGGCCACGCCTGTGTCCTCATCCCTTCGCAGCCCGACGAAGGCAACGGGAGAATCGGGCAGGATGTCCATGAAGGGCTGCAGGAGGCCAAGGCCTGCCCTGAGAACGGGAAGCAGCACCGGAGGGCGCTTCAGTACCTCTCCGAACGTGGTTTCCAGCGGGGTTTCAACCTCGACGGGCGTTGTGGGGAGGTTCCGCGTGGCCTCGACCGCCAGAAGGCAGCCCAGACGCTGGGTGTACGCCCTGAAGCGTGAAGGCGGGAAATCCTTGCAGCGCAGCCTTGTCACCAGGTCACGGGCAATTGGGTGCTCGAATTCGATCAGATCCATGGAATGCGCCTTTCATACGATTTGTTTGTTGACAAGATACTCTGAACTGCTTACTGTCGCCAGATGCGGAAACGAACCTCGAAGGATGGATCAATGGAACTGCTTGCCGCTCTCAGTGAACGGGGCCTCGTGTACCAGATGACGGGAAGCGGCGGGTTGTCGGCGTTTCTCGCGCAGGAACCCCGGGTTTTCTACGCCGGTTTCGACGCCACGGCGGACAGCCTCCATCTGGGCCATCTCGTGCCCCTGATGGCCGCAGCCCACCTTCAGAAAGCCGGGCACAAACCCCTCGTCCTGGTCGGGGGGGCAACAGCCCTCGTGGGGGATCCGTCTGGCAGATGCTCTGAAAGGTCGCTGCTTGCGGTGGACGAGGTTGAACGGAATGTCGCCGCACTCAGGGAACAGGTTTCGAGATTTCTTGATTTCGGGCCCGGCGGCGCCGAGATACTCAACAACGCGCAGTGGCTGATGGACCTCAACTACATCGAGTTCCTTCGCGACATCGGAAAGCACTTCAGCGTGAACAGGATGCTCACTGCCGACAGTGTAAGGACGAGGCTTGAAACCGGCCTGAGCTTCCTGGAGTTCAACTACATGCTACTGCAGAGCTACGACTTCCTTCACCTTTTCCGCACAAGGGGCTGCCTTCTCCAGCTCGGGGGCGCCGACCAGTGGGGCAACATCGTCGCCGGAGTCGACCTCGTGCGCAGAATGGCAGGTGTGGAGGTGCACGGCTTCACCGTTCCCCTTGTCACGACATCCACCGGTGAGAAGATGAGCAAGTCCCAGCCAGGCGGGGCGGTCTGGCTCGATCCCGAAAAAACCTCTCCCTACGACTACTACCAGTTCTGGATAAACACCGACGACAGGGACCTTGGCAGGTTCCTCAGGCTCTACACGTTCCTTCCAATGGAACAGGTGCGCGACCTCGAGTCTGAAACCGGAGCCAACCTCAGGGCCGGCAAGGAGACTCTCGCCTTCGAGGCAACGGCCATCGCCCACGGTCCGGATGAGGCGAAAGCGGCTCAAAACGCAAGCAGGGCATTGTTCCAGGGCGCAGGCAACACGGACGACGTTCCCACGTTCCCTGTCCCGCGCGACGCAGTCACCCGGGGCATCACACTGCTCGAACTCGTCGTGATGGCCGGACTTGCCCCGTCACGGGGCGAGGTCAGAAGGCTGTCCGAGCAGGGTGGGCTCTACGCTGACGGAGAAAGGGTCACGGACGTTCTGAAACCCGTGACCCTTGAAGACTTTCCGGAAGGTGGCATTCTTCTCCGGATTGGAAAGAAAAAGTACTGCCGGATCGTTGCCGGCTGACGTTCAGCCCCCGTCTACCTGCCGCCCGAACTGCCTCCGGTGCTTCCGCCCCGTCCGCCGTCTGGGGTGGTGCCCCGTCCGGTGGAACCCGAAGAGCCTGAGCTGCCGCCCGAGGGTCTGTTCTCCAGGGCTGTCACCCTTGTTGACAGAGCGGTCAGACGACCCTCCAGATCTTCGATGACCCCGGTGAGGCTGTCGATCCTGGCCTGGCCGTCCTGCACCAGGCCGGAAACCTCGGCCTTCACTGAATCCACTCTCGCGGTAACGCCCTGGAACATCTCATCCATGTCGGGGAACTGGAACTCGCCGGTTTCAGGGAACTGAAGCCCCTGCAGCTGATCCTCCATCTCCTCGAGGCGTTCAGTCAGCTCTTCTCCGGTTTCGGACAGGTCGCTGACCTGGCTGGAGACCGTGTTGACCTTCTCCTCGACTTCCTTAACCCCCGGTACCTGGCAGGCTGCAAGGGCAAGAACCATCAGGGCCGGTGCGACAAAACGATTCATTGGTTCCTCTCTTCCATTTCGGGGAAAACCTCTGCCGTATATACAAGAATCTCTGTGTCGCCGTACTTCCATGCGTCAGGCGGAAGCCCCGCCTTCAGACACGAATGCGAAAGAAGGGTTTCACGGTCCCAGCCTTCCTCGGTGGCTACCTGCGGCAGAAGTGTTCCCGCCCGTCGTCCCCTTCTCACGTAGACGCCGTGCACCCCGGGAATGACCTCGGAAGGAAGCGCCGGCCTCATTTCGGAGAGCACGGATATCTGGATCGCAAGGGAAGCGGTTTCGGAGGGGGTCACCGGCCTGAAGCGGGGATCACCGGTGGCTGCAGCCCCGGCCATGGCCACTATCGTTGCGCCGAGGGATCCCGTTCCCTTGAAACTGCCGATACACCCCCTCAATCTCCCGTTCTTCTTCAGTGTGACGAATGCACCACACTTCAGCCCGAACACCCCATCACTTCCGGGAACCGGCGGGACACCGCCGGAAGCTGCGCTTTCAACGGCGTGTCGGGCAAGGTCGAGGAGAAGGTTGCGTTCGGCAGGGTTCAGCAACTCAAGGCTCCCTGATGATCATGCCCGAGAAATAGCCCACGACCTGCCTTTCACCGGCACCGGCATCGGCAGATGTGGAATAATCGATCTCGACGGCCCTGTTTCCCCCCGCCAGCGCTGCGAAGTGCAGCAGTGTGATCATGGCCGCCCTTCCGCACGCCTCTCCCCCCCTTGAAAGGGCTTCCATCAGCGCATCGGGGGATAGGGTGAGGAACGCCCCGCGCACAATGGAATCGAGCTTCATGGCTGCTGCGAGACTGTGGTAGTGCGAGAGGTCGCTGCTTGCCACGAAAAAGGCGTCGGGAGCCTCTTCGAAAAGGGCCGATGCCAGGTCGGAAAGGAAGGAGGGGTCATCGGAGATTGTCACCACGGGAATGACTGAGGCACCGGGCCAGATGGCGAGGATGAAAGGAAGCTGCACCTCGATGCTGTGCTCGGCTATCACCGCGGCACCGAGGCCCCGTTTTCTGAGCCCGGTGAATGCCTGGCGGTCGACCCTTGCATTTCCGAGAGGCGTTCCGAGCCCGGCCGCGTCAATCAGAACGGCGCCATGGACGAAAGCCCTGTGGCTTGGGGCGCACAGCACCACCCGGGAAACGTCGCGGGGAGCCCTTGCGTATGCCTTGCCCGCGGTCTTGCCGGAATAGACCATGCCGGCGTGGGGAACAACCATTCCCACCGCACCGGGCAGCGGCCGGACAGGTGCGGTCAGTCTGCCGACAAGTGCTGACAACAGGTCGGGGTCGGATGGATAGAAACTTCCGGCAAATGAAGGCTCAAGAACCGTGTCCAAACATGTCCTCCATCCCGTAAAGCCCCGGGGGCATGCCGGCGATGAACCCTGCCGCCCTGAGGGCGCCGAGGGCAAGAACACGCCTGTCGGTGGTCATGTGGGTGAGACAGAGCCTTTCGCCCTGGCCAAGCAGATGGACCTGATGCTCACCATAAACATCGCCTCCCCTGAGGGAGTGAACACCGATCTCGTCGGCGGACCGAACGCCCGTGTTCCCACGCCTTCCGTACACCACGTTCCCTGTGGAACCCTCGACAAGGGTCATGGCGGTGCCGCTGGGGCTGTCGACCTTGTTCCTGTGATGGATCTCGACCAGCTCGACATCGAAGCCTTCACCCAGCATTGCCCGGGCCTGCCTTGCAAGGCGGTTGAGAACGAAAACCCCCGTGCTCATGTTGGAGCTGTAAAATACCGGTCTCTCCCGGGACCAGCGCTCGAGCATGCCCCTGCAGGCTTCGTCCAGCCCCGTGGTGCCGCTGACCAGCGCCGCCGCCGAACCCGACACTGCCCGATCGAGGTCACTCCAGGCGGAAGGAGAGCTGAAATCGAAGATAACATCCGTTCCCGCGGGAACGGCCATTCTGGAACCGAGGTCGATGGATGCGGTGAGTTCAAAGGAGAGGTTGCCGGCTTCCCTGATGACCGAACTCCCCATTCTTCCCATGGCTCCGAAAACGGCATACCTCATTCGATCGCTCCGGCCCCTTTCATGGCAGACCTGAGTATCCCGATGCAGGTCTGCCCCGCGGAAACCAGGGGAAGCCTTGGTGCGGGGTCGGGGAAGATGCCGAGCATGTGCAGTGCCATCTTGACCGGTCCCGGGTTGGTCTCTGTGAAAAGCGCCCTGAACAGGGGAAAAAGCCTTTCGTGAATCCTTCTTGCAACTTCGACGCTGCCTGCAAGCCCCTGGCGGATCATCTCACTCATTGCTGCGGGAACCACGTTGGATGTGACCGAGACAACTCCGTCCGATCCCATGAATGCCTGGGAAAGGGCAAGGTGGTCATCGCCCGAGAAGAGCCCAATGCGGCATGCACGGCGTATCTCGGTGATCCTTTCGACACTTCCGGCGGCATCCTTCAGGGCTTTGATGTTCCCGTGCGCGGCAAGCCCGGCTATCGTATCCACCGTCATGCAGGTGCCGGTCCTGCCCGGCACGTTGTAGATCATCACGGGCACCTCCGAGGCGTCGGCGACCGCGTTGAAATGCGCGATCTGGCCCGCAGGGGTGGGCTTGTTGTAGTACGGCGTGATGACAAGGACCCCGTCAATGCCTGTCTTGACGGCCTCCCGCGTGAACCTCATGGTGGATTCGGTGCAGTTGGTGCCCGTTCCGCCAAGGACCGGCACGGCTCCCGCGGCCTGATCCACGACCGTCTGCATCACCAGCAGCCTCTCGGACTCGCTCATGGTGGCCGGCTCACCCGTGCAGCCGCACGCCAGAAGTCCCTCGACGCCGCTTTCGATCTGAAAGTCGACAAGACGGCGCAGGGCCCCCGTGTCGGGGGCCCCGCCGGTGAACGGGGTCGCAAGGGCCGTAACGGTGCCCCGAAGGTTCACTGCTTGTCCCTCTTCGCTATCATGTCCATGAATGGCTTCATGAGTTCGATGGGGATGGGGAACGCGATGGTGGAGTTGTTCTCAACCGCGATCTCGCCAAGGGTCTGCAGGTATCTGAGCTGAAGGGCCACAGGATGGTTTTCGATCACCATTGCCGCTTCACTGAGCTTCTTCGATGCCTGGAATTCGGCGTCGGCGCGGATGATCTTGGAACGGCGGTCCCTCTCGGCTTCGGCTTCTTTCGCCATCACCCTCTGCATCTCGACGGGAAGGTCGACATGCTTGACTTCGACAGCTGTGACCTTGATACCCCAGGGGTCGGTGGCACGGTCGAGAATATCCTGCAGTTTCGAGTTGATCTCGTCGCGCTCGGCCAGGAGCTGGTCGAGGGTGGTCTCGCCGAGAACGCTGCGGAGGGTGGTCTGGGCGAGCTGGTTGGTTGCGTACATGTAGTTGGTGACCTCGAGAACGGCGCGCTTGGGATCCATCACCCTGTAGTAGGCGACTGCGTTGACCTTAACGCTCACGTTGTCGCGCGTGATGATGTCCTGCGGCGGGACGTCCATGGTTATTATCCTGAGGTCGACCTTTTTGAGCTGATCTATGACCGGAAAGACGAATATCAGCCCGGGGCCTTTCAGGCCGATGACCTTGCCAAGGCGGAAGACGACGCCCCGCTGGTACTCCTTGAGCACCCTGAGGGAGATGAGAAGAAAGAAACCGATTATCCCCAGCGGAATACAGATGACGCCCATGTTCAGCTTCCTTTCCTGTTGACTGGTTCGACTATGAGAACGGGATCGTCGGGGTCGTGCGTGACGACCCTCACGTCCTGGCCGGGGGAAAGCTGCGATTCCGACCTGCACCACCACAACTCGCCCCGGACCTCGATGACATGCCTGCCCCTGAAGCCCACATGCCTTTTCACCACGCCCGTTTCCCCCGCCATCCCTTCGTATCCCGTCAATCTGGGCCTTTTCTGGGCCTTCAGGCCGACGATGGCGAGGAAGACGACAATGACAAGGAATGTTGCGAGCATGAGCACCAGAATCGTGTAACTCATAAGACCCTCCAATCATCCGAGGATTCGACGCCCTTGATCCTGAGTATCAGAGCCGTGGGGTTGGTCGCGGCGGAGAGCGCGGTCTCCTGGTCGATGGCGCCGTCGGTCAGGAGCTGGAAAAGGGCCATGTCGAATGTCTGCATGCCGTACTGCCTGCCGCTCTGCTCCATGGTCTCGTGGATCAGGTAGAGCTTTTCGGGGTCGGAGATGCAGTCCATTATTGTGGAGGTGTGAAGCATTACCTCACAGGCGAGGACCCTCTCTCCGCTGCTGTCGCATCTCGGGAGAAGCCTCTGGCTTATGACGCCCTTCAGAAGGCCTCCGAGCTGGATCCTGACCTGTTTCTGCTGGTGCGCGGGAAACATGTCGATGATCCGGTTCACCGTTTCGGCGGCATCGGTGGTGTGCAGGGTGCTCATGACCAGGTGACCCGTCTCGGCTCCGGTCAGGGCTATCAGGGCCGTTTCGGCATCCCTCATCTCACCGATCAGGATGACGTCGGGGTCCTGGCGGAACACCGACCTCAGGGCGTTTGCCCAACCCGCCGTGTCGATGCCCACCTCCCGCTGACAGACGCTGGAAGCCATGTCGGCATGAAGGAACTCGATGGGGTCCTCGATGGTCACGATGTGCGCCTTGCGGTTCTCGTTGATGTGTCTGATCATGGCGGCAAGGGTCGTCGATTTCCCGCTGCCCGTTGCGCCGGTGACGAGAACGAGGCCGCGCCTTTCGGTGGCTATCTCCTTCACCACGGCCGGAAGGCCGAGTTTGTCGATGTCGGGTACGCTGAAGGGGATCTTGCGCATGACGACCGCTGGAGTGCCCCTTTGATGAAAGATGTTCACCCTGAATCTTGCCTTGCCCCCAAGGCTGTAGGCGAGATCGATCTCGTTCCCCTCGTTGAGGGAGTTGATCTGTTTCTCACTGGCTATTTCGGAGATTATCCGGTTGACGTGTTCGGCGGCAAACACCGGAAAGCCTTCGGCGTGGATTATCAGACCGGACTTTCGCACGACGGGGGTTGACCCGGCCTTGAAGTGTATGTCGCTGACCTGGTCGTCGACCAGTGCTTCAAGAATCTGATCTATCGCCTTTTCCCGACCCATACAACCCCTTTTCCCGTATATATGACCTGACCCCGTCACTTACAAGGTATCTGATGCTTTTCCCCTCCGAAACCCGGCTCCTGATAATGGACGAGGAAAGCCAGACCCCGGGAAAGCTGAACAGGCGAACCGAATCGAGGTAGACCGGGGCGATTCCCGCGGTGGAGAACCCCGGGCGTGTCCCGACCACCACGCATGCCTCCTCCAGAATGGTAAGGGGATCCCTCCAGGATGCCATTTCCAGAAGACTGTCGAGGCCCATGACAAGACATGGCTTTGCGCCGAAGAGCCCTCTGAGCCTTCGGACAAGGTTGACGGTATACGAGGGTTCATCCTGCGGTTCCGCATCGAGGATCGAAAAACGGGGGTCACCGGAGATCGAAAGGGAAAGCATCTCACAGCGGATGGCAAAGCTCGAGACCGCCCCTTCAGCCTTGTGGGGCGGGTTGCGCGCCGGCACGAAACAGACGTGGTCGAGGTTCATGAACCCGAGCGCCTCCTGGGCAAGCACCAGGTGACCCATATGGGGCGGATCGAAGGTGCCTCCCAGAAAGCCTCTTGTCATTGGTCCTCCGAGAGGCTCTCCTCCACCCTGGTCAGCTGGGCCGGGGTGAGTTCGCATTCGTCCCTGGCCCTGCGGTAGTAGCTTCGCGCCGAGAATGAGTTGCCCATGGCGAGGTAGGCATCGCCAATGGTGAGCAGAAGTTCGGCCCTGCATGAGGCCTGGGGATGGTCTTCAAGGGCTTCCCTGAGGTAGAGGATCGCTGCTTCGGGTTTGTCTCGCCGGAGATAGAAGCGGCCGGTGTCAAGGGCGCGAAGGGCCAGGTGTTCGTCAACCACTCCGAGCAGTTCGATGGCCTGACCCATGAGATCGGACCCCGGGTAGCGGTCGATGAACGTCTGAAGCTCTTCCCGGGCCCTCAGAACGGGGGCCGGATCGCGCCTGTGGTCGCGCCGCTGCCGCCACATGGTCTCGGCGAGGGCAAGCTGGGCATCGTCGGCCCATGCTCCGCTGGGGAATTCGTTCACCACCCTGAAAAAGTTGAACTCGGCATCGGCCCAGAGACGCATCTCACGGTCGCAGACGGCCCCTCGGAAAAGGAACAGGTCGTAGAGCTCGTCACCCGGAAAGCGGAACTGCATTTCCGTGTAGATCAACGAAGCCTGCGCCCAGGCGCCGCTTTCGAAATGACTGTCGGCCAGCCCGATCATCCCGTCCCGGGTCATGCCGGTTGTTGAGACGGATGTCCCACAGGACGAAAGCGCCGAAAGGATGCCGACCAGCAGGAAACAAAGCTTTCTGTTCATTCAACTCCTAAAGGTGTTACGAAGTACCTGAGGGAATCCCTGCGGGCAGCCGCCGTGATGGCCGACTGGGAGGTCAGCCCCGGTGAGACCTGACATGCCCTTGTATACCAGAGAAGGGCGGTCCGGGCGTCGCCGGCACCCTGGGCCATCTCTCCCAGAAGCACCGCGGCATCGACACGGACACCCGTGAAACTGGAGCTCCACACTTCCATCAGCCTCTCCCTGGCCATTGCAGTCTGACCCTGTTCAAGGTCGGCGCGGGCGGATCGGAGGAGCAGTTCCATCCTTCTGTGCCTCCAGCCCGGTTCGATCGAGCCCAGCCGGTCAAGTTCGGTGAGGACCTCGAGCTCATCGCTCCAGCGGGAGGGAGCGTACTGCATAAGTCTTGCAGTGGCTTCGAGCCTGGGGGTCCTGAGGTCGGTCCTGACCAGTGGGATCCTGTCCAGCTCGACAAGGTGTATCTCCGCATGGAAGGAGAGGATGCTGTCTTCCAGCTGGGTTCCGACAAGTGAATCGGGAACGGCCGAGACCGTTGACAGGTGCCAGGCAGCGAAGGTTCCCCTTAGAAGCCACTCCTCCTCGAAGACCCCGGCGAGGTCGGGGCAGACGCCGACGGCGGCGCCGAAAGCGTTGTAGGCCTGAAGGGAATCGGCGTCCCGCGCCATCTCCCATCCCAGCCTTCGCCAGAGCTCACCAATCTCTCTGGGTTCCACGGCCCCCGGCGTTTCGGTGAGAACCTGCAGCGCTTCCAGAGCTTTCTGTCTTGAGGACCTGTTCCTGTCCGCCTGGGCGGAGAGAACAGCAGCCTCGGCGTACTCGAGCTGAAGAAGGGGATCGTACTCCGATGCGAGCGACAATGCCTCGCCGTAAAACACCATGGCCTGTTCATACTGGCCTGATGACATGAGGGTCCGGGCCTGCTGAAGCAGGTCGCCCTGATCACCTGATGCCCCCGTGTCACAACCTGTAGCGCAGAGCATCAGGACAAGCGATGCAAGAAGGGGGGATCGACGCATCAATCAGCCCTGCTGGAGTAGAACAGATAGATCAGCGCAGCAACAACACCAGTCACCACAACCGGTTCGAGAACCTTGTTGCCCGACCCGGCCGGGACCGTGTCGTTCGCCCACAACTCGGTCCGATGCTCGAAGAGCTGCTGGTCGTCCGGTGAGACTGTGTCCTGTACGAGGCCTTCAGTCCGCCACGTGTCGACGACTGTTCCGTTCTCGTCGAGAAGTGATATGGCAAGGCTGCACACAGCCGATCTCGGCATCCTGCGTGAGCCGAGGAACCATGAGCGCTCGATCTCGCCGTACACCACTCCCAGCTGCATCGGACGAACCATGAGCTGTGAACCCGTCCTGTCAGTTCTCTCCGCGGTGACCCCTATACCGTTCTCGGACAGAAGGTTCGTAAGGGCCTGAACGACAAGCCAGCCCCCCTCGTGACCGCCTTCGACGGTTATGAAAAGGCTTTCGGTGCCCCTGAGCGAGAGGGCGTCAGCCACCGGCGCAACCGCCTGAAAAACGGCCTGCTCGGTCAACTCAAGGTTTCCCTGAACCCCGGTAAGGGTTGCGAGGACCAGCGCGAAGAACATCATTCGGGTACCCTTCCTTCAGAGTGATTGCCACGATCATCGCAGGAATATAGGTTCATTCCGCTTTATCGACTACCATTTCCGAGCTTGAGCCGCTGACAAGCGAGCACATCACTACTGAACCCGGAACGACGGGGCTCGTGAACGTTGCCTGAAGGTCGGCCTCGGGAGCGTCGTAGAAAGAGTGTCCGGTGCGGGAGGTGTCAGCCATCACGGGAAACCGTTCTCCCGACAGCCTTTCCGCCCAGGAATGGTAGATGCTCTCCCCAAGCGATGAAAGTGCGGAAAGCCTCTCCATCGTCTTGTGTTCAGGTACAGTGTCACCCTGACGGGCAGCCCTCTCATACTCGGGTGTGCCCTCTTCGGGCCACCAGGGAAACGCGGCGATGTGCCTGATGGAAGGGTATCCCCCCAGGAACCGCTCGAGACTGTGAAAGTCTTCATCGGTCTCGCCGGGGTACCCGGTTATCACGGTAACCCTCACCGCCACCAACCTGGAGAGGCCTTCTATGGCATTCATGATACTCGTGAGCCTGTCGGGGCCGTAGCCCCTCCCCATTCTCCCAAGCACCTGAGCTGATGCGTGCTGGATCGGCAGGTCGAGGTAGGGCGCCAGATTGTGTCTGGACTCGAAAAGCCCTGGCAGTTCGGCCGGGAAGTGCGCTGGATGAACGTAGTAGAGCCTGAACCAGACCCCGGGGTGCAGGCCGGTCACACGGTCGAGAATACCCGCGAGTTCCGGATGAGCGCCGGAATCCTGGGCAACCAGCCCCACCTCTCCGGCTCCCTGCCCGACGACAAGGTTCACCGCATCAACCACCCGTTCTGAATCGACGGGGCTGAAGGCCCCCCTGATGAGTGGAATGGTGCAGTAACTGCACCTGTTGCTGCAGCCTTCGGCGATCTTGACGAACCTGTAAACGCCGCTCCCGGTCTGACTTGTGATGCAGCTCTCCGCTCCCAGCCAGCGTGCGAGACGGTCATGCTGGCCCGGACCGATCACCAGATCGATCTCTTCGAGACCTCCGCTTCCGTCATCCGCATACCTTCCGGGAAGACAACCCGCGAGCACTACGTGCCGGCCTTCGCCCGAAGCCTTCCAGTCCAGAAGTTCGCCGAGTCTTTCAAGGCTCTCCTCCACGGCGGGTTTTATGAACGCGCAGGTGTTCAGGATCAGAAGGTCGGCTCTGCCGGGGTCCTTCCTCAGGCGGAGACCAGCCCTGAGGCACACACTCGAAAGGATCTCGGAGTCAACCTGATTCTTCGGGCAGCCCAGGGTGATCACGTGAAAGCTCTTCAATCAGTCCCCGCCCGAAACGACAGAGAAACCGTCGGGGACCTCAAGATCGAAAAAGCTCCCGGGGATGGTTCCGTGAACCTCGAGACCGCTGAGCGACCATACCGTCTCATTGCCGTTCACGTCCGACGTTGCGAACGTAACGGGAAGTGAATCCGACAGGGAGTAGCAGACATCCATGGCGGACAGCCCGCCCCCGAGATCGCCGCGGACGGATACGGTGACCATTCCGGCCCTGCTGGTTCCCTCGATGACCATGCCGTCACCATCTGCCCTGTTCAACAGGTGCAGGAACCCCTCGGGATTCGATTCACCGTAGACTATGACTTCGCCATTGAGCGGTTCGATGGTGAAGACCTGAATCCCGTCGCAGCCGGTAACCCTGCCCGGGGGATCCGCATACTCCAGCCTGAAGAGGTTCGGATGGGCCAGGCCCAGTGAGCCCGTTGTCGACTCTGTTTCCCTTGTAAGGGCCCATGTTTCGGTCTGGATGAATTCACCCGTGAGAAAAACGGTATTCGCAAGCTTCGAGGTAAGAGGATCCAGAAGACCCGCGATGACAAGCAGAATCAGCATCGGAAAAACCCCTCCAGGTTCCTTCGGTTATTCAAGTACCGCGTCCGTGCCCACTACGATCATCACACCGCCGCAACCCGGTTCAACGGCATCTATAAGCCCGCCGCCGCCCTGATGTTCCACCACTTGCGGCCTGAAGAGCCAGAGACTGAGCGAATCGGCAAGCATCCCCGCAACGGCATCGTAACCCTGCCTGTGGAGTACGACTGTCACTTCGGGTGCGTCCGGGTCGAAGACTGTGTTCACGGAACACCCGAGAAGGGTCAGTCTGCCGGCAACCCATTCCATCACCGGTCTTCCCGCGGACTGGCCCACAACAGTCACCGCAAGGCCCCTGAACTCCTCGGGAAGCGGAATCCCATCCTCTCCCCCTTCGCCTTCGCGAAGTTCGCCGTCTATCCGTCTGACCGCGAGCCTCGCGTCATCGGCCAGGGGCGAGTCCGAAAACCTGTAGACGACCCCGTTGAACTCCTCGCGGGAAGCGGAGAGACTTCCCCTGAAATAGAGCTGCGCCGCCCTGGCAAATTGACCGGGGGCTGAAGCGTCGGCCACCAGTCCGTCCTGGTCGGTCCCTTCGGCCGCCCCCCCGCAGGAGAGCGCAAGAAGAATTGTCAGGGAACAGAGAAGCATGATTCTCATCTGGACTCGTCTCCTATTCATCATCAGACAGAACGGGGCCTGAATCGGGCTTCTGAAGAACCTCGCGCGCCTTGCTTCCGCAGTAGGGGCCCACGACTCCGGTCTGCTCCAGCATCTCGAGCAGCCGGGCCGCCCTGGTGTATCCAACCTTCAAACGCCTCTGCAGAAGCGAAGCCGAGCCCCTCTGGTAGGTCACAACGACCCTTCTGGCTTCCTCCAGAAGCGGATCGTCGAGGGAAAGGTCTCCCGTCACGTCGGATCCGTTCTGCTCATCGTCGCCGGGTTCGTAATCGTACGGCATGTGCGGCTGCGCCTTCCAGAAGACGACCAGTTCCTTTATCTCGCGGGAAGAGACGAATGAGCCGTGAACCCTCACGGGATCGGGAGCCCCCGCAGGCATGAAGAGCATGTCGCCCTGCCCGAGAAGCTTTTCGGCGCCGTTCATGTCGAGGATCGTTCTCGAATCGGTCTTGGATTTCACATTGAAGGCAATTCTCGACGGAAAGTTGGCCTTGATCATACCCGTGATGACATCGACCGAAGGACGCTGGGTTGCAACCACCAGGTGAATCCCCACTGCCCTGGCCTTCTGGGCGAGCCTTGCGATCGGCTGCTCTATGTCGTTGCCGAGAACCATTCTCAGGTCGGCGAGCTCGTCGATGACCGCCACGATGGAAGGCATGGTGTCCGGCGTCTCGGTGGAATCCTCGGTTCCACGCCCGGCACGGTCGGCAAGGATCGCGCTCCTTATGTTGCCGTTGTACTCGTCAATGGACCTTACGCCCTGGCGGGTGAGCAGCGCGTACCTGTCCTCCATCTCCCTTACGAGCCTGTCCAGAAGAGCCTTGGCCCGCTGGGGATTGAGGACCACCGGAGCCCACAGGTGCGGCACGCCCTCATAGATGGAAAGTTCGAGCATTTTGGGATCGACCAGTGCAAGTCTCACCTGACTCGGGGTTCTGGTCATGAGTATGGACGTAAGGATGGAATGGATGCAAATGCTCTTGCCGCTTCCGGTCGCGCCGGCTATCAGCAGGTGGGGCATGTCGGCTATATCAACCACAAGGGGTTTTCCCTCGGCATTCTTGCCAAGGGCAACGGGTATCCTTTCGTTCTCCACCGAGACCAGGACCTCGCGAAGGTAGACCATTTCCGGGTTCTTGTTGGGCACTTCGATCCCCACGGTGCCCTTCCCGGGAATGGGCGCAAGTATCCTTATCCGCTTGGCAGCCAGCGCAAGCGCCAGGTCATCGGCCATGTTCACTATCCTGTTGACCTTCACCCCAAGACCCGGCGTCAGTTCATACCTGGTCAGCACCGGGCCTGCGCAGACCGTGCTCTCAAGACGGCACTCGATGCCGAAATCACCCAGTTTCTCCACAAGGGTGGCGCCCCGTTCCTGAATCTCCCTGGCGGACTGCCGTGTCCGCTCACCTGGAACGGGCATTTTAAGGCACTCGATGTCCGGAAGGGTGTATGCCGTCTCATCCCTGTCACCTGGCTCGGGCTGAACCGGCGCCTTTGTCTGCACCTTCGGACGGGGGGCCGTCCGTGCCGGCTCCGCTTCGGGTGTTTCGCGGAAAGGTTCCGGACGCGGGGAATCGTGGTAGAGAACCTTGACCTCGGGTTCGGTTTTGACGGGAACGGTTTCCTTCCGTACCCAGGGGCTGGAAACCGTTTCGGGGATGGGTTCGATGGTTTTGACCGCGACCGGTTTTGGTCTTCCGGACCGGGTCATCATCCTCCTGAAAAGGTTTTCGAGGTCGGTGCCCATGTCCCACCCCGTCAGGACGGCGACCGACGCGGTAAAGAGAAGGAAAAGAGCGAGCCATGTCAGGACTCCTCCCATGATCCCCTCGAGAGCCACCACGAGCTTGAGAACGAGCATGCCTCCGGGAAAACCTGCAGCGGAAGGACAAAAGCGCGCCAGAACGCAGGTGACCGAAGCTGCCAGGAAGAAGAGGGTCAGAAAAACACCGAACGTGATCCGCAACCATCTCGATGCAAAACCAAAACCGATGCACAGCGCCCCGAGAAGGAAAATGACCGGCGGCACAAGAAAGGCCAGCAGCCCCACGGCATTCCTGAGTGTGCTTCCCAGAGCAACGAGAAGGCCGGCTCTGGATGGCGGGAAGGAAACGGCCACGAGAACCGCAAGGGATGCAAAGACCGCCAGAAGGAACGCTATCTTTCCCATCGGGTGGGTTCTGCGCGTCCTGCCCTTTTTTGCGGGTTTTCTGTTCATATGCGCCTGACCGACCTTCCGTCCGGGCCTGCGGGAAAGAGGGAATCGGGCTTCTGTGCTCCGTCAACGCTGTAGGCGTAGTGCAGGAGCTGTCCGGAGTGAAGGGATATCTCGGCGACCCAGCTTCCGTCGGGCAGCTTCTGCATCGGGTTGACCACGGGGTTCCAGCCGTTCCAGTCGCCCACCACTGAAACCCTGCGTGCTCCGGGGTGCCCGAGGCACAGGAACTCGACTACGGTTCTTTCGGAAAGCCCCTTGTGAACTGCATCCTTCAGGTCATCGTAAGGGCGGAACACCGGTTTGACACGGGGCGGTATCTCCATCACGCCACCCTGACCGGGGTTCCTTGCCCTCCGCAACTTCCCCTTCTTCGTGGTGAAGCAGCCGAATCCCCTGAGAAACACGCTTTCACCGGCACAAAGCCTTTCCGTGATGATCGAGAGCAGAACGACGGTAAGCGACTGCACCTCGCGAACGGTGAGTCCCGTTCGTCTCGCAGCCTCCCGTGCAAGTTCCTCGCGCGTCAAGCCGTCACCCCCCCGGATTGGGTATCTACTCATGCCATGAAGTTTTGAATATAGTCATAACCGGGGGGGAAGGTGCAGGGTCAGAACAACATGTGGGACAATATCAAACGGAACATCTGCTTTATCGCGGGCCCGCCGTTTTCGGGCAAGTCGACTGTCGGCGGCATCCTTGCGATAAGGCTTCGCATCCCGTTCAGAAACCTCGACGATATGATCGAGAAAGCCGCGGGCATGGAAATCCGCGACATTTTCGGAACCATTGGGGAACGCGGTTTCAGAAGCATTGAATCCAGAAGTCTCAAAGAGATCTCCGACTCCCCGGGACCGCTCGTCGTAGCGCTGGGCGGTGGAACCCTCCTTTTTCCCGGAAACCTTGAAACTGTCGTGTCGAGGGGGATCCTCGTAACACTCGCCCCGGATGAGACGGAACTCCTGACCCGTTTCGAGCTCTCCCGGGGACGCCCGCTCGTTCCCGATCACAAGTCACTTGAGGGTCTTCTGAAAGCCCGCCGGAAACACTACGACAGCCTTCCGGGAAGGATCGACACCAGGGGGAAGACCCCTGAAGAGGTGGCCTCCCTCATCGCTTCGAGCTTTGGTCTTCCTCTGATGCCTCTGTGAGCCCGGCCCTGGCAATCGTCTCCCGTGCGTGCGACAGCCCCACGAAGAAACGGTTCGTGTAAAGCGTGTAATCATCCCTGAGACGGGGTGGGGTCATGTTCACCGTGATGACGTTGGCACCGGCTTCGAAACAACGGTACTGCCCGTCGGGCAGAAGCTTCTGAAAGGTGCTGGTGGCGGGGATCAGGGTGTTCCCGAGATAGAGCCGCATTGCAGCGATGAACCTCAGTCCGAGCTCCGGGTCACCGCAGGGGTGACCGGCAAGAGGGGTGCCCGATGCCGGCATGAAGACCGATACGCTGGACATCTGCACCCCCAGCTCCTTCATGAGAAGCAGGTCGCCCACCAGGCTTTGGATGGTCTGTCCGGGCAGTCCGAGAAGGGTGCCTGAACCAACGCTGTATCCATGCTTCTGAAGGAGTCTGAGCATCCCGATCCGGTCGCTCAGCGTGAAACCCGGTTTCATCCTTGCGAACAGACCGGCGTCGGATGTCTCGTGCTTCAGGATGAACTTGCCCGCGCCGGCGGCGTGCCAGTCATCGAGATCCTGCGTGTTGTGGAAGCCGACACAGAGGATGACCTCCATTCCCAACCGAGAAATGCGCCCGATCACCTCGGTCAGCCAGCCCGACTCGTAGGTTTCGCTCTCCGCGGCCTGCAGGAAAAACGTTCTGATCCCGTTCCTGAGGGCGGTTTCGGCGGTCCCGACGATCTCGTCGGCGTCGAGCTCATACCCCGCGGCGCCCTGATTGCCAAGGCGCATTCCGCAGTAGAGACAGCTGCAACGGCATCTGTTTGCGAACTCGATGACGGCCCTGATGTAGGCTTTGTCGCCGAAGTGCCGTCTTCTGACCTCGACCGCCTTCTCACGGATCAGCTCGAAATCACTTTCGTCGGATTCCAGAAGGGCCCTGAGATCATCGGGCGAAAAGCCCTTTTCAAGCCTTTCATCGATCCAGCAGCGTTTCACCCGAAAAACCTCCTGACATGATTCAGTGCAGTCCGGAACAGCTCGTCCCGAACCGTGAGACCCGTCCAGAAGGAGAAGGACAATGCCGCCTGCCGTACGAGCATGGACTCACCGGTTATCACCGGTATTCCCCTTGCCGACAGGCTGTTCCTCCACCTCCAGCCCGGGTTGTAGTTCAGATCCATGAAAGCCCATCCCACAGGCGGGGTCAGGGGAAAAGGATCGTCGTTCCTCCAGCCCAGGGGTGTGGCGTTCACCACGGTGCCGACCTCCCCGGCAAGGTAGCTGACAGCCCGGGAGAACGGCAGATGTTCAGGCCGGGAGGGGTTTCTCGTGAACACACGGTACTCGCGTCCCTCGAGAGCGGCGCATACCGCCTGTGAGGCCCCTCCCGCGCCAACCACGGCGAATGGGGACGGCAGCCCGGAGGCTTCGAACGAAAAGGCCTCCGTATCAGTGTTGTGGCCGAGAAGAAGGCCGCATTCGGTCTTCACTGCGTTCACTGCACCGGTAGCATCCGAGGCGGCCGTTTTACTGTCGCACAGTTCGAAAACGCGCCTCTTGTATGGCATTGTGACGTTGAGCCCCCGGTAATCCCCTTTCCTGAGCGCGTCAAGCACAACCCGCAGAGATTCCGGGGGTGTGGGCAGAAGCTCATACGAGCCTTCGATGCCGCACTCCCTGAGAAACACCTCATGGATCACCGGAGAAAGCGAATGGGCGACCGGAAAACCGACAAGACCCAGTTTCACGGGTGCCTCTTCCTTCTGATCCATGCGAAGAGCCTGAACATGGCGGCGGAAAGGCCACGGGGCGCGTGAAACACCGGTTCGAGGAGGTCGGTTCCAGGAGGAAGCTCGAGGGACATGGGACTTCCCGGGTATATCCTGATGGTGCCGATGTTCACGAAGGTGTCTCGGTAACCCAGGAACAGCCTTGCCCTGATCATGAAGAAGAGCTTCTGAAGAAGGGCGATGAACCCTTCTCCCGGATTCCCGTTGAAGAAGTTCACACCAACTGAAAGGCCGGCCTTCCTTGCGTTCCTGACGACGGAGTAAAGGGAACGCCCGTTGCCGGGCTTCCCCAGGAGACGAAGCCCCTTCTGCGTGATGGCGTCAGGGGAGAAGTCGACCCAACGGCACCCGTTTTCCCGGAGAAGGGTGAGGAAGTCGGAAGGGACCCCGTCCGACAGCCAGGCGCCCCACTCGAGCCCGGCACGCTTCTCCCCCACCGCGCGGGTCAGTTCCCGGGCGTACTGGAGGGGATGATCGAACACCGAATCAACGAACATGAAGGTCTTCACACCCAGCCGGCCCAGTTCAGCGACATCGGCAGCCACTGCATGCGCCGGGCGGAGCCTCCATGACCTGCCACCGATGTGCCCGTAGGTGCAGTATCTGCAACCGAAAGGGCACCCCCTGCGGCTCTGCACCCCGATGGCCCCCTTCCCGGGGTAGTCGGAAACGGGAAAGAGCGTGTAATCGGGGTTCAGGAGATCGGAGGTCGAAGGCCTGGCCGGCAGGAGCAGCCTGCCCGGGAGTGGACCTCCCCGCTCGATCGAGCCGATCAGCCCCGGGAAGGCAAGTTCCCCCTCCCCAGCCACACCGAAGTCGATCCGCGGCCACAGGGACAGGATCCTCTCCGCGTATATCGAAAAGCCGGGGCCGCCTGTGATCACGCTGCCGGAGAAGCCTGAAAGCTCGTCCATTATCTCTCCGAAGGCGTTGAGATATGACCAGGTGACCGGCCAGCTGCTGTCATCTATGTTCCGGAGGGAGATGGCGGCAGCGTTCGGGCTGCAGGAATGCAGGGCCTGCCGGAGGTCTTCCCGGCAGTCCCGGGAGAGGCTGAGATCGATCCCCAGGCACTCGTGTCCCGAGGCCTTGAGGTGTGACGAAAGGAACGCCAGACCCAGGGGGTAGATCGGGGTCTCCCTTCTGCCGGTGGGAGACTGTATCAGGAGCACCTTCATGAAACCACCCTTCCCGGGGGATTTGACCGGACCGGAATAAAAACTATAATGAAAAGCATGGTAAGCGGCCTGATCTCGACGCTGGTGACCGCGGCAGCCCTGTCGGGGGGAAGGTACGCATCCCTTGACAGTCTGGCATCGTCCATAATGAAACTCGACCGGATACCCGCCGGCGCCGACCTTCTGCGCCATGCCGCAAGGGCCGGGTGGTTCTGGCCCCTGGGCGCCGTAGAGGTGCAACGGGAACCCGCGGGGACGATTCCCGATTCCCTCGCATGGGGTCTTGCGGAATCCGATGAGGGAGTCTGTCTGGTAACCGCTCCACCACCATTGTTTTCGCTTCTGCTACCCATACCGGCCTCTGTGGAACCCGGCGACACGGTCCGTGTCATGCCCGCCGGTGATCCGCCGGAAATGCGTGGAGCGGTTCTCTCACCATCCCTTCAGATCCTGCCGGTCGCTGGGGGGACCATCGTACCAGACCGCGAGGGAACATGGTGGCTCGAGTTCATGTCCGAGACCGATTTCGGACCCCAGGTCCAGATGCTCACCCCGATCGCCGTGGGAGCTCCGGGTGCGTGGCCGGGGAATGGGTGGAGTGGAACCGAGATCCTCAGGGGATTGAACAATCTGAGAGGAAAGCTGCGGGTTTCCGCCCTTTCGGAAAGCCCGTTCCTCAACGGGCTGGCCTCACTGAGAGCGAGACAGGCGAGAAGCTGGGGAGGTGCGTTCCACAGTTACCCGGGCAGCGCCGGAACCAGTGAGATGATGCCCCCATCGTACGGAGGGTGGGCCGAGAACATCGCCGTGGGTTCCAGCGTTGCGGAGGCAGTTGAAATGATACTGATAAGCCCGTTTCACCTGGCGTCGTGCATCGACGGCAGGTATTCATTCATGGGCATGGGAAGCGTTTCGGGCCACGAAGGGACAGTTCTCGTGATCATTCTCTCCGAGTCATCGGGAAACCAGTGATGAGAGGTGCAGGCTCCTCCCTGACGGTTGCCCTGTCCATGCTGGCCGGCATCATCACAATTGCCGGAGCGGTCTGCTTCGCCGTTAATCCAGTGGTGACCCTCATACTTGCCATCACCGCCTTCGTGAGCTCGGGGATCCACATAATCTACCGCGACCGCGAGTACGAGACCCTTCACACCATGCTGATGTTCCTGTGTTTCTGGTACGGCGGCCCGGTTTCCGGATTGTTCTCGGCGCTCATCCTTGCCTCGGGTTCCGTACAGGGTGCGACGGGTACACCCAGAGCTGGGGTGTTTCACATTGTCACGTCGGTCCAGGCCCTTCTCATCCTGCCCTTTGCCCTTCTCCTCCCCCGCAGCGGGCTTGCCTTTCCTTCGCCGGCCTACCTTCTCCTGATCCCCCTGCTCTACCTCGCCAGAAGGCTTTCTTCAACCGGGCCTTCCGCAGGGCGGTTCAGGAACCTGGCATTCCTTGGCTTCCTGACCAACGTACCCGCAGTCCTCCTGGCGGTTCATCTCACCGACACCTTCGGCCCCGCCGCAACCGCCTTCCTCTGCCTGCTCTGCATTCTCTACCTCTTCCTCGTCCGGAAGGAGACGGCCGAGATCGGCAGGCGCACCGTCCGGCTCATGAGGCTCACTGAGCACGACATGATCTCCCGCGAGCTGCTTTCGGCTTCCTCACTCTCCGCCTTCGTTGCAGCCATAGAAACACTCACGGGAGAGGGGTTGTCGTTCTACGAGAAACTCCCCGATGGCTGGAGCGTCTGGACCTCGAAGGGATGCAGCGCTGCCGATGATCCCTCCGCGCTCCACATCAGGGGTCCTGTCTTCGTTCCTGCATGTGTTCAAGGTCTTTGGATCGCTGCGGAGGGTGAGGCCGCGCTCAGGATATCGACCCTTTTTGCCGATGAAATTGTCGATTTCGGCGAGCAGATAGCACGGTCATGGCAGGTTGTCTCGGCCAGGATTCACCAGGAAGAGGCGCTTTTCAGCGTGGCGCTCCTTCTGGCGCGCATAGCGGACCTGAAGGACAGGTACACGAAGATGCACTCACTCAGGGTTGCGGGTATTTCAACATCCATTGGCCGGGAACTTGGTCTTTCCGACACCGAGATCAGCATGCTCAGAACCGGAGCGCTCCTTCACGACATCGGAAAGGTCAGCCTTCCCTCAGAGATCCTGGGGAAGAAGGGGATACTGACCTCGAGGGAAAGAATGGTCATCAAAAGCCATCCCGTTGAGGGCGCGGCACTGGTTTCAAGGCTCAGCCGCTTTGCAAGGGCTGCCGAAACCGTTCTGCATCACCACGAGAGGCTTGACGGAAGCGGATATCCAACAGGCCTGAGGGGTTCGGCCATCCCGCTTCACAGCAGGATCGTGGCGGTCGCCGACACCTTCGATGCCATAACGGCGTACAGGCCCTACCATCCCGAGGTCCAGTCCGGGAACGCACTGAAGGAGATCCAGGCGGGTCGCGGCACCCTGTACGACGCCCGGGTTGTGGATGCTCTCGGACACCTGGTGGAGAGGGGAACATGGTGACCGACAGGGACCAGAGCCGCCCCGTATCACCTTTCATCGCAGCCGGTCTTCTTGCGGCAGCGCTATGCGTCGGAACCCCCTCTGCTCAGGGCATAAGCCTTCAGCAGCTTCCGGTTATGCTTGCCCTTTCCTCCTGCCTTCTCGTCTCGGTTCTGTTCACCGGCAACTCTGCTTCGGGCTCCCCCCTGAACACATTTCCATTCGCCCTGTCAATGGCGGTCACACTGCAGGGTTCCATGCCTGCCGCAATCGTATTCGCGCTTGTCACCGGCTACGGCACCTTCTTTCTTGAGTCCAGCCGCGGCGGCGAGAGAACGCACGGCAGAAAGAGGGCTTTTGAACTTTTCGCGTCTGTCTTCCTCCTTTCCCGTGCACTTTCATTCACAAGGTTCCAACTGGAAGGTACGGATTTCGTCCACGGGCTTCCGATGAACATCCTTTCGCTGGTGCTCCTCACATGGCTCGCCATGGCAGGGATGCGGCTGCTTCCGGCACCAAGGGAACTCAGGACATACTGGAACACCCATGTCCTGTTCAACCTCATTCCCATGCCCATGGTCATCCCAGTGCTTGAAGCCAGGGATGATCCGGAATCACTTCTGATACCCCTCGCTGGAACCGTCTTCCTCGTGGGCATAGTCCAGCTTGGTGCGTTCCTTCTGACGACAAGGCGCAGGGCGATCGAGCGCGGAATGGACATGGAGAGAGCCCTGGCCGAGCTCACAACGGAGTTGTCCACCGCCGGATCGGTGGCAACGGCGTTGAAGATGATGCTTGAAAAACTGCTCAAGGGAAGCGGTGCTTCGAGGGTTACGGTCACCAATGCGAACCTGTCCGTGTCATTGCCGGTCAAACCATCTCCATCGGCGTGCACGGTCAGCAGAAGCCTCGCCGGGCTCACAGCCGTCCTCGATTACCCTGTGATGCCCCTGGTGAGCCCTGAGAGAGTCGATGCGTTCCTCACCAGAACCGCCGTCATGCTTGAATGGATGGTTGTGTCCGAAAGCATCACCAGGGAAACATGGGAGAGCATTGAAGCCCTTGTGCTGTCACTTGAGAAAACCGATGAGAAGGTGGCAGACTTCAGCAAAAGGGTTGCAGCCACCGTAACCGAACTGGCCGAAAGGCTGGGTTTCGACAGCTGGTCGGTCAATTCGCTCAGGGTCGCATCTCTCCTCCACGCAGGATCAGCGGCCATCCTGGGCGGTCTGGGGAACGAGGAGCCGCAGGCCATAAAATCGATGGGCCTTCCCCCCCTGACCATAGACGCCCTCAGGTACCATGGCGAATGCTGGGACGGAACTGGAACCAACGGCCTGTCCGGGGAAGGTATCCCCATAAGCGCCAGGATCCTGGCTGCAGGCATTGGTTGGGAGAAAGCCTTCGCTGCGGGCGGTCTGAAAGAATCCAGCCGCGCCATGAGAATGGCAAGCGGACTCCTTTACGACCCCGCCCTTGCTTCCCTGCTTCTCGAGTTGAAGTCCGGGCGGCAGGGCCGCCCGGACACTTCCGTCAGTGGCTGATGGTCAGCATTCCCTCGCTGTAGACCTCGTAGGTGCCGTCGATCGATGGATCGGACAGCACTCCGTAGATGTAATAGCTTCCCTCCGGCACTGCCCCGCAATTCCAGGTGTAACTGCTCAGATACTCTGGGCAGCCCACGTCCCCCGCGATGGGCACGAGCCCACCCGAAGGGTCGGTGTCGGTGTCGTAGTAGAGGTCAACGGTGCGGCCGGCGGGACCGACCGAATACCATTCGAGGGTGTAGCTGTCATCCGCGGTGGCCCCCGGCGGAGGCGGTGAGTAGAACGCCATCCAGAGAGGTTCCCTGTCGATAGTAAGTGTTCCCTCACTGTAAGCGGTAAGGGTCTGCTGGGCGTTCTCGAGTTTGGCGTAGATGTAGTACACGCCCTCGGGAGCGGTCGAGCAGTCCCAGTCGAACTCGAAGGCATCCCACGAGAGACCGCTCTGGATCATCGTCATCCCGTTGGCCGGATTCGTGTCTTCGTCGTAGAAGAGCGTCACGGTTCCGCCATAGGGAGTGTCGGCCGCCCACTGGATCAGATACTCGGTCTGCGCGTAGGCACCCCATGGTGGTGGAGCAGTGACAATGATGTAGTTGTACTCGTGCTGGACCGTAAGCACTCCGTCGCTGTAATCCCCGGCAAAGCCGTCGGTTCCCGGGACCGGTCCACCCCTGGAGGGATCGTAGATGGCTCCGTAAACGTACCAGTCGCCTTCGGGCACCATGATGGTGTTCCACTGGTAGGTGCCGGTATTGGCAAGACCCGATGCGATGGGGAACATTTCCGAAGGGTCCGTATCGTCGTCGTAGTAGAGCGCGACAAGGCTTCCCGTTCCACCCGAGGCCGTCCAGCCAACGGTGTAGCTGCTGTCGGCGGAAGCTCCCCCGGCTGGCGGGGCGGTTACTGTCATGGAGTACAGAGAATGGTCGATCGTGAGCGTTCCCTGGCTCCATCCGCTTCCCGAACCTCGCCACAGGTCGGGGTGCCTTTCCCTTGTGTCGGTCACGAACCCGTAGATCCAGTAGACACCTTCGGACACACCGGTGCAGTCCCAATCGTACTGCCCGGCGTTGGGCGTTCCCATGACTATCGGGTTAAGGGTTCCTCCCGGCTCGTTTGACGTGCTGTAGAAGAGGTAGACCCAGGTGGAACCGTACGGGGCGTCGGTTTCCCACTCAAGGGTGTACTGGTCATCTGCGACTGCGCCTTCCTGGGGGGGAGCCGTTATCGTGAACGAGTAGAGTTCCTCGTGAGTGACGGTAACGGTCCCGCTGCTCCAGTCGCTGCCAAGTCCCCTGTCGGTGAGGGCCGCGAAGACGAACCAGGCGCCCTCGGGAACCATTGATGTATCCCAGAGGTGCTCTCCCGAGTTCAGCACACCGGATGCAACCGGGTAAAGGGGAGCGCCGGTGGTGTCTGCAGCGTAGAAGAGGCTGAGCGTTGCCGAAGGTGGAGCGTCGGACTCCCATTCCACCAGGTAACTGCCATCGGCCTGCCCGCCCTCGGGAGGTGGTGCTGTCACTGTCACATGGAACTGGCTGTCATGAGTTATCGTCAGCATGCCATCGCTGTAGTCCGACGCCAGTACTCCCCGGGTGAGGTTGCGGATCAGTCGTGTCAGCCGTCCTCTCCCTTCGGGCTCGACGAGCTGGGCATGGACATAGTAAGAGCCCCCGGGCACCGAGGAACAGTCCCATGTATAGAAGCCGTCATTGTAAAGGCCGGAAGAGATCGGCTGCAGCCCGCCCGCGGGATCATCGTCCACATCGTACCAGAGCGATACAGTGGTGCCCTGGGGAGCCTCGCTGACCCATTCGATCGTGTAGAAGCCGTCTGCGCTGTCACCGGCTGCCGGAGGCTTCAGGACCGTGATCCAGGCAGGGGTCCCGTGGTCGATCTGCAGCATCCCGGGGCTGTAGGCGTAGGCGGAATTCTCACCGTCGGTAATCCCGGCGCGAACGTAGTAGTAGCCTTCGGGTACCGCGGTGCAGTCCCACTTGTACTCACCCGTATCGGGCAGGCCGCCGGCGATCTCGGTCAGTCCCTGGTCGGGCAGTGTGTCTGTGTCGAACCACAGGGTAACCGTTCCATCCGGGAATCCCGACGAGACCCACAGGATGCTGTATGTGTCATCGGCCTGGGCGCCCTCCGCCGGCGGGGCTGTGATGACCATGCCTTGTTCGCCCTGCGAATGGTCCACGGTAAGGGTGCCGTCGGAATAGTCGGATGCGGCGTTCATCCCGCTCGTGAGAACGGCCCTCACGTAGTAGGTCCCGTTTGGGACCTGCGAAAGGTCCCAGGAATGGCTCCCCGAGACCTGAAGGCCGGACGCGATCAACTGCTGGCCGGTCGGGCTCTGCACGGTATTGTAGTAGAGGGCCACGGTGCCGTCGCCCTGTCCCGTCCAGGCCACCGTGTAGGTGTCGGTGGCCTCTGCGCCTCCTGCGGGGGGGGCCGTGACCGTTACGGAGAGTGTCTCGGATGGTCCTGCAGGGTCGTCCCCACAGGAGAGAAGCGCTACGCAGAACGCGGTGGCAAGGAGCTTCCTGATCACCGGTACACCTCCCCGGCTGGTGCGTCGACAGGTAGAACGACAGGGGTTTCGTGCAGGGGAACTCCCGGTGAAACGGGGCCTTCAGCCGGTTTGTCGCCTTCCGCGGGCATGAGCCTGCCGGGATACCTGCCGTTGATGGCTCCGTGGGTAACGTTGGGAAGCCAGGTATCGCTGGAGAAGAAACGCAGACGGTCGATGTTCCAGCCGCCCCTGACGATCGAACCGTCGCTCATCATCCTCCAGCGGTAGACCACGGTTCGATTGGTGCCGAAAACGGTCGAGGGGAGGTTGTCCACCCTGAAGCGGTAGTAACCCCATCCGGAGGCTGTGCCGTGAAGGGTTGCCAGCGGATGCCAGTCGTTGAACTGGTGCGGAGCTATCTCGCTGAACCTGGCGACCTCGACGTACCCGAAGTCGTAGTTCTGTTCGAACCTCGGGCAGGCGTAGAACTCGACGTAAGCGTAGTTGTCGCCCATGTCATTGTTGTAGAAGATGGGAGGAGTGATGAGGGCATTGTGCTGGCTGTTCTCGTACTGAAGGTTCCAGTAGAACCCGTGCGAACTCCATGCAGTGGACATGTCGTTTCCGGCCCATTTTGAGCCGTCGGGTGTCGAGGTGGGATCGGCCGTGCCGGAAAGGACCCTGGCGTACGCAAACCAGTCGGCCATGGCCCATGTCGTCATGTTCCAGATGATCTGGGGCCAGTCCGCCCCGGGCCGGCTTCTCGTGTAGTCAACTTCCCAGCCGGGATTGGACGAATTGCCCACCGTGCCGTAGTTGAACCTGAGCCTCACCTGCTGCCCCGCGTATTCGGTTATGTCTATCACGGAGAAGTTCCAGTTCGTGCCGTTGCTTCCGGTCCATCCCGGCTCCATCGAAAGGGCCGGAACCGCAGCAGTGTAGTAGCCCCAGTACGGAACGATAAGCTCCCAGCTCTCCCCGTTGTTGTTGGTGATCTTCACATTGCAGCCGTCTCCCGTGCTGCCGAAGCTGTACCTGTGAAAGAAGGCGACTGCGATCCTGTGACCCTCGGGATACCCCGAAAGGTCGATCAGCGGACTCTGCAGCCACGCCCGTGTGGGTGTCTGCTGGTAATTTTGTGCGCCGGCTACGGCGAAGCACCATGCGCCGTTGTAGGCCGCGTGGTTCGACGGCTCCCACTCATCGGTCACGTACCCGGGCCACGGTCCGTGTGTCCATCCCGACATTCCCCAGCCCCTGTTGTCTATGGAGATCTGGTCGAAGGCAATTCCGCTGTTGGGTATGGACTGGTCTCCGCGCTGGGCGAAACCAATGAGGAAGTTTCCCGAGAACGGGATTCCGGCGTTCTGCGCAGCCTGGCCAAGATCGACCGAGGCGGTTGTCCAGTTCGGGAAGTTGTCGGGCACCGAGAGGATCTTGTGGCTCATGTCCCAGTAGCCGCTGGTGCCCTCGGAGACGAGAACGTTGTCGAAACTCACCCCGCCGTTGGCGTTGAAGGCCACAGTGGCGCCGGTGCCCTGCTGGGCAAGGATTATCCGGGTGTTGGCCAGGTCGTAACCCACGGGTATCAGCTCGTCAAGGTCGATGGTTATCCTCGCCCATGAACCGGCAGGGTATGCCCCTGGATTGAGCTGGTGTGTCGCCACCGGGGTGCTCGTTATGCCTCCCGGCCCCATGATTCCCACAAAGGCGGTGTTGGGTGAACCCCTGCTGCACATGTCGAAGCTGATCTCGAGGTCGGTGCTCCCCGCGTAGGCGGACAGATCGAGCGTGGTCATCACCCTGCTCGTTCCCGTGTAGCCCTGCCGCCGTGTATCGAGGTTGAGGTAGTTCCCGCCGTCCGGAAGCTTGGGCCACGAAGCCGAGATCTGGACCCTTCCGTAGTCGTCGGTCCAGAAGGTCCAGCTTCGGGGAAAGCCGTTCCTGAACTCGCTGAAGTCCTCGTTGAGTATCTCGACCTGGGCATCGGGAATCCATTCAGTAAGGTAGACTCCGTCCTCTGTGTCCCATGAATCGTTGAACTCGCGCCAGTTAATGTGAAGCCGCAGCGAGTCGGTCCAGTCGAACCCCGACAGGTCGACGCTCCAGACGGCCATCTGGGTGCTGAGCCCGGGGGTCTCGCAGTCGAGGGCCAGACAGCTCTGCCCCTCGTACGCCTCGCTGTTGGTCCACCTGCGCACGCGGCCGTTGCTGTTCTCCGACCAGGTGACCCATTTGTTGCTCCATGATGCAGGACTCTCGAAATCCTCGGTGATCATGGGCACCCACATCCATCCAGCTTCCATCGCATCCTCGAAAATGAACGTGGTGGGAACCTCGAAGTCCTCGAAGAAGACCTCGCGCTCGAGTCGGGAGCCTCCGTCGTCATGATAGGACTCGTACACCGCCAGAAGCATTTCGGGATCGTGGCAGACAGCGAGGTTCAGCGGAGACACGCTTCCCGTTACCCGGGCGCCATTGCCGGAGGCCAGGTCAAAGTCGATTCGCCTGATCAGGGCCGGGTCGGTGACTTCCAAACCCGCGGCATCAAAGTATCCAAAGGTAACACTGCCCTCGATGGGCGGCGTGAAATCCTCGCCCGAGGCGTTCCGAACGGTAATGAAACCGCCGGAATTCCTTATCGAAAGCGTGTCTTCGGGGCCGAAGCCCTCTGTCAGGGTCAGGTTCGCAACGATAACAAGACCATCGTCGTCCGCCTGAAGGACCGGCTGCCATGCACCGGGAAAAACATCCCCCATGTAGCCGGTGTTGGCAAGAATGTCTTCAAGCCTTGCCGCGCCCAGCCTGGCGTCCGTTATGGCCGCCTCACGGGCCACGGCGTCGCCGGCACGCTGAGTTCCCCTTATAAAGAAGAACAGAGCAGCCAGAACCACACCCAGAACGGCAAGGGCGATCAGCCCCTCCACAAGGGTGAAACCCCGTCTTCCACTCATTCTTTCGCCGCCTTTCCAATAAGAATCCCTGCAACCATCTATCATATCTTCCCGTATCATTCGTCGAAAGCCTCACGAGGGGCATCCATCAGCCACGACACAGGCGTCCACCTCCACACCTGGGGAAACCCGGGGGGATGCAGTGAGACAAGGCCCGGATCGTGGGAGATTCCCAGCTCGTATCCTGTAAGTCCGCTTCCGAACCCTGCGAACGTCGCCGTGGCGAGCCCGCCCTGTATGGCTATCCGTGTTGGTTCGGGGGGATACATCCCGGTCCTTGCCCTGAAGCGGCCACGCGGGGCCGCCAGGAAAGCCCTTACCGTGAAGTGGGAGTCTGTCTCGATGTCCCACGGCCTGTCCCAGTCGTCCTGCCCCGTGAACTCGGGATCGGTTTCCACGATTATGTCGCCCAGTGCCACGAGTCCCAGAGGGCCTCCGTGACCCGCCAGCCCTCCGTCTATGGGTCCCCCGAGAACAAGGTTCCCCCTTGAGATGATCGTGAGCGGCGCCGTGAGGCTTGCCCGTGACTTCAGGATCGTGCCGTCATAACCACCTGACACACAAAGCACGCTCACTCCCTGAAGGGAGAGGGTTTCGGGGGGACTTGCGGTGTCCCTTCTGTAGATCACCCTGCTTCCGTCCAGCAGCATCCGGGCCGCAGTGACCGAAACGGCTCCGCTGACAAGTCCGGCGAGCTCCTGTGATGCCCCGGGCATGTCCACCGGATCCTGGGTGCAGCTCCAGCTGGGTCTTCCCTGATTGTGCCTCGGCCATGGCCTCACCCATACCCTGCTGTCGGGCGGGTGGGGTGAATCCGACATCCCCGCATCGGAGAACATGAATCCCCCCGTTACCGTGGTGGAGACGGACGAGACCCAGGGGTCATCGGTGGAGTCCGGGGAGGAGCTGTCGAAGAAAATCCTTCCGTTGGCGTGCACGTGACCATCAACAACGCTTCCGTCGCTGAAGAAGCCCGGAGGGATCTCACCGCCGACAACGAGGGCAAAACCGGAAAGGTATCTGGGAACGGCCCTTACTATCAACCTGTAGTCCTGCGACCTGAATGTTCCGATGCTCCTTATCTCGGCAACGCCGTTGCCGACCGAGGGATTCACGGGCACCGAGGGATGAACAGTTATAAGGGCGGTTGAACCCTCCGGCATTGAAAACCCGTCGGGAAATGGTTCGAAGGGTTCACGGGGGAGTTCATCCAGCGATTTCAGGTAGTGCATTGCCAGGTTCGCGCCGGACTCGGCTGCGTATGCCGCCATCAGTCTGTCCCTCTTGAAGATGGCGGTTCCAGCGTTAGACTTGAAGTACGTGTACGATGCCAGGACAAGGAACATCATCACAGAGGCAACACCGATTACCATGGCCAGCACCGCGCCCCGCCGTGAGTGTCTACGGGTGTTCCTTGTCATGGCGTCATTCCAGCCGTCAGCGCCTGTTGTCGATCATGTCGGTGATCTCCATGTTCGATTCTTCAGTCCAGTATAGAACGTGCCACCGGCCGTTGTTCGGGAAGAAGGGCGGGTGCATGGTCATCAGCCTGGGGTCGAAATAGACCTGCATGTCGTACCCTGCCGAGCCGGTACCGGTATAGCCTTCGGTTTGAACCATATAGCCGCCCATCACCAGAAAGGTCGCGAACGGCACCGGAAATCTCCAGTCCTGAGCCTGGAGCACGCCGTCAAGTGCCAGAAGCACTGCATCGTATTCAACGTTCATGTGGGTCTCGATCGAAAAGCCATCCTCCCACTGCCCGGGAAAGCCTGTGGCCCCGAGGCACCTTGCAATGAGCATGTTTCCGTTGACGGTAAGCAGCCCCAGCATGATGTCGTTGTCGGGGTCGAGGGGGTCGTCGTTCTGGTAGAGCATGTTGCCCGACATGACGATGTTGCCCTGCGTGCCGATGGTCAGGGGCATGGACAGCCCGTCAACCCTCATGTTGCCGTAGCTGCGGAGGTAGACATCCTGGCCGATGGGCAGGTCGATCCAGACCACGGGATTGGCCAGAGAGTCCAGCCAGTACTTGGTGACCGGACTGAATTCGGTCAATTTCACCATGAGGGTGTCGTTCCTTATCATCGTGCGCATCCGGTTGGCGACCTGGGCGCCCGTCAGAACAAGGCCGCCGTTCTCGGCGGCATTCAGCACCGATGTCCAGTCCAGCTCGTCGCTTCCGAAGGGGATGGTGTCGGCGTTGAGCTCGAAGTAGGGCTCTCCCATAAGCATTCTGTCGTAGGGCTGGAGCCGGAGGTTCCCCCCCCCGCCTGAAACCTCCGGCTGGGTCGCCTGGATCTTGGTACTCTGTGCAAGATAGTATGGAGATGTCAGGGAGAGGCTGTAGAAGTAGGGGTCGTTGTTGAAACCCAGGCTTCTGCTGTAGATCCAGACCGGTCCGTTGGCGTAGAAGGGGCCGTCGAACTTGTAGCCGTCGCCGTAGTAGCCGCTGACATCGGGGTTGTCCATGAACACGCTGAACCTGGCAACGTTCTCGGGCATCACGCCGTTTGACATGCCGAATGTGAGGGGGCCTCCGGTGGCGTCTATCCTGCCTATGCAGCGGACCTCGTACGCATTGGCGGACAGCACCCTGTCGTTGGTGTCAAACGGGTCCACGACCACCATGACCTCGCCCAGCGGATCGGGAAGCTGGAACCATGTCAGGCCGTCACCCAGGAACCACTCGGGCACCTTTCCCTGAGGGATGTCCGACCCTCCCATTATCATGTGAACGGCGAGGTTGGCTCCGGACTCGGCCGTGAGCTTGACCTGGATGCGGTCCCGCGTCCACAGCTGGGTATCGCCGCTCGATCTGAGGTAGGTGTAGGCCGCCCCGGTGAGAATGATAAGGAACAGGGCGGATATGACAACCAGCATGAGGGCGGAACCCCTTTTTCTTCCGATTGCTTTCATCAGTCTCACCTCACTTTCCCGTGGTTCGGCCAAAGAACTGGATGTTGTCGAGGTTCCAACCCCCCTGTTTGAGCCAGAGGCCCGAGGAGAGAACGAACCTTATGAAATAGTAGTCGAAGGAGGAGTTGGCGTTGAACTCCGCGGTGAGATTGATGGTCTCATACTGCCAGTTGTTGTCGTAAACACCGCTGTAGGTCCTGATGTTCTCCCACGAGAGCTCCTCGGGGTTGCGGTCGGGGTCGTCGTCAAAGGCTATCTGAACGTAGCCGAAGTCGTTCGTGGCCAGCCTGAGGCAACGGTAGAACCTCACGTTGACGGTGTCGTACGCGGCTGCGTCAGCCATCTCGTAACCGCTTGACGCGAACCACCACCAGGCTTCGTCTTCGTAGTACCCGTTAATGGTGAGGTCGGTACCCGCAATGCTCGTTCCGTTCTCGGCAGTCAGGGCCGGATCGGGTGCCGGCCAGAATGCCGGAGCCCCAATCTCCCATTCGTTGCCTGCCGTGCCTGCTGTGGTGCCGCCGGAGGTCCAGGTGACGGGGTTGAAAAGACCAAGTTCGGGTGCCGTGTAGATGGCCTCGAAGTCGGTGAACCTGAAGTCGAAACTCACCGGCATGTTGCTGCTGTACTGGGTGCCGCTCTCCCCAACCGTGACCGGGCTGCCGCCGATGGTGACCCTTGTGACCGGTCTGGTCGTCTGCACGGGCAGGAATGTGGGAGGGGTTCCTCCCCAGGCGGCCCTGCACACGTTCTCGATGCCTTCGTGCCTGAATGTGCCAAACCCCATGGTCTGGTTGTCGGAGACGATCTTCACACGAAGGTTGGCGTCGACGGGAAGGAAGTAGCTGTTGTCGAGCGGTATCGTCTGCCACTGCTGGGTGTTGCTGAAGACAAGCGGACCGCTGTAGGCAAGGAACAGCTCGCTCGGTTCCCATCTTCCACCCGAAAGCGTGGTCTGATCGGTCGAGCCCATGTACACATCGACATGGTCGAAGGTCATGTTCGCCACGACCGAGGTCTGGAAGTCGATGGAGGTTATCTCGTGGCCTTCGATAAGGCAGTGGGCGTAGAAGTCGTCGAGGTACCAGCCTTCCCTTATGACCGACAGGTCTGAGTAGAAGACGAACCGGAACCTGACGCTGCTGCCTTTGTAGGGAGCGAGGTCGATCACCTCGGTGCTCCAGGACCTGGACCCGCTGAAGACGTCGCGGCCCCCGATAACGGCGTTGTAGTTAAGGCCGCTTGTGAGACCGAGGTCGGTCCATGAGCCGCCGTTCACCGATATCTGGACATAGCCGTAGTCGTAACCGGTTTCGAATTCGAAATCGGAACGGAATGAAAGCTCTGGGTCGATGGCTTCGAGAGGTATCATGAAAGAGGGGGTCTCGAGGAAGCAGTGGGCAAAGTTGCTGTAGTAATCGGGGTCGTTGGCGTGAAGCGACCACATGTAGTCGGACGGATCGCTTGTGCTCTGATGAACGCTCCAGTCGTCAATACCCGTAAGGATGGGGTTGTGGGTCCAGCCCGGCATCGTGAGCCTGTCGACCGCCATGCCAACCTCGAAGTCGTCCCAGCAGATGCCGTGGATGTCCCACGGACCGGTGCCCGCCTGGCTGAGAAGAACCCCGAAGTCGCTCACGAAACCGGGGCCCGAAGGCGGCATCGCCGCGGCATTGAGGTCTACGTTGATTGTGCTCCAGTCGGCACCCGAAGAGGGAACACCTATCCGGGTGTAGGTGGTGTCGGCGGAGCCTGCTATGACTTCGACATCGTCTATGCTGATTCCCCTGTTTGTGCTGAAGTCGACTGCCATTCCGTTGTCGTACTGGGCGAAGATCAGGTAGAGCGGGTCGGGGGGAATACCGGGAATGGTGAAAACGGCTGATCTATCGGTCCACTCGGCGTTGCCGTAGCTCTGCGGGACAAAGTCGGCAACGTGATTGACCGTTCCCTCTATGACTCCGTGGCTGTTCCATCCGAGGAAGTCACCGGTGCCGCTTCCCGCGTTGTAGGCGTGGTTTTGGTCATTGTGATCGTGGAACCTGTAGTTGACGGTGAACTGGGTGTTGCTGGCCAGCCCCGTGGTTGGGACCTCGATCATCATCCTGACCTGTCCGTCGAAGCCCTCGCGCCTGCTGTCGAGGGTGACGAAACCGCCGTTGCCGGGCCAGCCCGAGGGAGCGTGCACACGGCTGCGGCCGTAAAGGCTGCCCCAGAAAGTGATGTCACCCGAGGCCATGCCGACGTTGTTGAAGTTCTGCGTCAGGATGGTCTGGGGCACGCCGGTGAAATCGAGGAAGAAGACGCCGTCGGAAGCGTCGATCGTCTCGTTGGTGCCCCTGAGCGTGCTTACTTTGAGGTAGAGGTCGTCTGTCCAGATGCTGTAGGGGCTGAGGTCGAGTACGACCCCGGCCAGGTTCCGGGTCTGGGCGCCCGCGACCCTCCGCTGCATCCGGAGGGATTCATCCACCACGCCAATCATGCCGTCCGGACCCAGGGAGTAGGTGTTCCAGGTGAGAGCCTTCCCTCCCTTGGCCGAAAAGTCGTCGAAAAACAGCGGGATGGAATCGGATACGACCTGTGGGGAGTTGAGATCGTCCTCCCACAGCACCACCGGGGTCACCGCGGAACCGGCGCCCTCGAATCCCTCGGCTGCGGTTATCGGATCACCGGGACTGCCGCCGCCCGAGCCGCCGAGCGTCCAGTGAAGGACGTTCCAAAGGAACTGGTAGCCATCGCCGGTGTAACCCGTAGCGGCAGGAAGACCGTAGAAGACCCTTCTCGTGGGAAGCTCTTCGTCCCTGACCGAGACAAGACCGGGCGTCGATCCGAAACCGTCGATCGTGGTGATGGTTTCGGTTATGGGTGTCAGGTCTTCCAGGTAGTTCATTACCGGAGTAATGGGAGGGACGATGAGCGTATCGTACATCGTGAACACCAGGTCTGCGGGGGAAAGAAGCGGAATCCTGTCGTGAATGTGGTGTGCGGGGATCTCCTTGAAATTGTCGTAGTAGAGATTGGTGGTTCCGGGGGTCAACGCCATTCCGTACACGAAACAGGCATCCTGGGGATCAATGCAGATAGTCGCGCACGGAAGGGCGTTCAGGGCGCCTATGATGGATGAGTGGTACGAGGCGCCGGGTATGTCACGCAGTAGCACAAGGTCGATCTGGTTGCCCACATAGTCGTAGGTTTCCAGCATGTCGTCCGTGAGTGAGATCACGGTCAGACCCCAGTAGGCCATTTTCTGTATGATCCTGTACTGGTCGGGGGTTGGAGCAAAGGCCGTGGAGTCGCCATCGACGTTGACCACCGCGATACCCGAGAGAGGGGGTACCGGTATGAACATGGGGTCGATGTCGCGGTCGAGTCCGAGGTTCCTGGGACTGATCGTTGTGCGCATGGTGGTCGAGTAGATGTCTCCCATGTAGGTGTCCTGCAGTACAAGCGTTACCCTTATGTGCCTCACGGCGTCGCGGTCCTGCAGGGAAAGGGGCTGGGAGAGTTCGCTTCCGTCCTCGTCCATGTAGTCGAACTGAACGCTCGTGATGTTGTAGCCGGCGCGGCGCTGCATCACAGCCTTGTCCGTTATCAGGACCGTGTTCTCCGAACCGAGAAAGATCCTGCGGTACTCGTCATCGTCGACCTGCCCCCAGGGCGCATGGTAATCAGCGTAGAAAGTGAAGCTGCCGGGGTCCGTTTCGTGCACGGGATGCCACAGGTCGCCGTCAATTCCGCCATGGGGCAGATAACCCGCCCAGATGATCTCGTCCGTGATCTGTTCAAGGGCCAGGCGCCCCGCTGTTGACAGTTCGTTCTGACGCCTGCTGAAGTGGAACTGCTCCATGCCTTTGGTGAAGAAGAAGAAGACTGCGGCGAATATCACGCCCAGCACTCCCACGACGATCATCAGTTCCACCAGGGACATACCCCTTCGGTGATGATCTCTGACAAAGTTGAACTTCATTGTGCCCACCCCCCTAGAACAGGATGCTGAGGCTTGTGGAATCGGCCCCTTCCGGGCCGCTCCACGTTACACGACACTTGATCAGCTTCGCTGCGGGGTATTCGAGATAGGGCGAGGAGACGAACACCTGCCTGCTGAAGCCGTCGGGAAGGCTTTCGACAGGACCTGCTCCGTCAGGCAGGGAGGCGACGTCGATCGTGCGCATCTCCTCGAGTTGTTCCCTGCAGTACTGAAGGCCCTTGGTCATCTGGTCCATCGTCTGGGAGTTGCGTATTATGTGCAGGAAGAATACCGCAATACCCGCGACTATTATCGCCATCAGTATCGATGCGATGACGACCTCGATGAGGGTAAAACCTCCGCTCCCCCTGATCCTGCTCATCTTTCATCCTCCTGAGAGTTGAAGCTGAATTGTCTTGCCAGTTCAACGGTAATGGAATCGCCTCTTGAAACCCTGACCGTAAGGAGACGGGTCCTGTCGCCAGACCAGGCCAGGGTGGTTCTTACAAGGAATTGCCTCCCCATTATGGTGTCGGTTCTCTCCGATGAGAACGGCTCGGGGAGAGGGATCTCCGACTCGATGTCACGCACCTCGAGCACAGCGAGTGTCAGGGCGTCCTGCCTCAGTTCAAGGTTGCGGGAACCTCTGAAGAAGTACTGCAGCGTCAGGGCCAGCACCCCCAGCACCAGAACGATGACCACCGAGGCAACAAGCACTTCAACCAGTGTGAAACCACGTGCCTTCACTGTTCCCCCGGCCCTTCACGCTCGGTGAACACCCTGCAGGCGGGGGGGGCGCCGTAAACGAGGATCCGGTATGACGAGCGGCTGGTCTCGTTGCGGGAAGTGCTGGAGGTTTCGATGATCTGAGCCGTCCCGTCTCCCGCGAGGGGATTGAAGACGGCGTCGAAACCGCCTTCGACGGGAGAGAAAACATCCACATCAAGGCCGTCTGCATCACCCCAGACGCAGCTTCCGGCTGCCAGGACCGGGAGGATCCGGCCTCCGTTCAGCGAAGCCATCATGACTGAATCGGAGATGACGCCAGTCATCAAAGTTCCGCGGCCGAAGAACCTTCCCGCCCATGGTTCCAGCAGGGCGCCGGTGGGCTGAAAGATCCCGAAACCGTCGTGACTGAGCCGTGTCCAGACAGACTCGCCGCCGGAAAGGGTCCACTTCGCACCGAGACCCAGGCTGCCCTCGATGGAACCCCAGGCAGCCAGGGCGGCATCGCGGGATGGACTGGCGGAATGAAGACCGGTGGAAGTAAGGGTGAAGAGGGTTCGTGGTCCCGCCCAGGCTATGTCCTCACGGCCGTCGCGGTTGAAATCGCCGAAAAACACCTCGCCGACCGGAGGTGCAAGTGTGAAGGAGCTTGGTGAACCCGGGCTGCCGAAAACTTCACCCGATGGTGTTACCACCGGACATGTCCCGACAGGTGAGATGAGCTTCCGGCAAGCGCCTGTTCCGATGTCGACAACCGTCCCCAGGTTGGAGCCGTTGCTCACGGCAAGGAGGGGGGTTCCGCCCGGATCGCCGAATGAAAGCACCGAGGAGGGATTGAAAGCCTCGATCGCAGCATCGGTGACATGTACGAAACCGTCGCTGGTAACCACCGCAACCTTCCGGCCATCGACCGTATCCAGCACAAGAAGCGCCGCGTCTGTACCGTTCCAGGTGGCGGCGCAGCCCATGACGAGCGATGGTGAAAGGTCCGAGCGGAAAACACCTGTCCTTTCAGCGCCTGAACCCTCGTAGACGTAGACGGTGAGCCCGTTCTCGGGAGTCACTGCAAAAAGCAGCCTCCCGGCCGGGACAACGAGCGGGACCGCATCCCCTCCGGTGGCGTAACCCGCTGTACGGGGTCCAACCTGTTCATTGCCCGATACGGTGAAGACCGTGGTGACGCCGGCAAGTTCGTAGGAATGGGAGCTGCCCGTTTCGAGCAGCCCTTCGCGTTCGACCTTCAACACCAGGGCCTCGAGGGCGCTTGCCTCGGAAAGGGCAACCTGGGCGTCCCGCTCCCTTTGGAGCTGCCCGGATATCATCCGGTCCATCAGGGTGAAAAGGATTCCTGCGGCAAGCATGACAATGAGTGCGGCAGCAATGGCTATGAAGATCGCTGCTCCACGGTTCCGGCAGGCCCGGTTCGCTCTGCCGACTGATCGCGGGGCACGAAAACGGATCATGCTTGGCAACCTTTCTTTCTGTATGCGAGAAAGAAAGCAAATTCGTTGCCACGTGGATTACCCATTTTACTTAAATATTAATGGATTTATTGATGTTTTGTTCCGGAATGCCATGAACGGGGATGCACAGACCAGGCAGGGCTTTTCACACCCCGATGTAGAACCCGCCAGGCCTCCTGACAGCAAGTCCGCTGAGTTCGAGGTCGAGAAGACGGGCCCTGATCTCGGATTCGGCAAGGCCCATTACCATGGAAAGCTCCTCAGGAGTGGCCTCCCGGGTCCGGATCAGGGTCAGCAGAGGGTCATTCACCATCGGTTCCAGTGGGGTTCGTTCCCCGATTCCCATTGCCCTCAGTATGTCTGCGGTCTCCAGTACGATCCCGGCACCGTCACGGATCAGGCGGTTGCTTCCAACTGCGGATGAGCGTGTGATCTCGCCCGGAACCGCAAGCACTTCCCGTCCCTGGTCGAGAGCGGTTCCCACTGTGATCATGGTGCCGCTTTTCTCACCCGCCTCGACAACGACCACCGCGCCGGCGAGACCGCTTATGATCCTGTTGCGCTCGGGGAAGGTGTGCCTTGCAGGGTCTGCGCCGGGAGGATACTCGCTTACCAGCAGACCCTTTTCGATGATCGAGTTCGAGAGCCTTTCATGCTCGGGAGGGTAGATCACGTCGATCCCGCTCCCGAGAACGGCCACGGTGACCCCTCCCCCGTCGAGGGCTCCCTGGTGGGCCTCGGCATCGATGCCACGGGCCATTCCACTGACGACGGCAACGCCGCACAGGGCAAGCTCCCTGGCAAGCGTCCGGGCAGTGCGCCTTCCGTAGAGCGAACACCTTCTCGATCCGATGACGGCCACCGAATGGGGAAAGGAGTTGAGGGAGACCGATCCCCGGTGGAACAGGATGGCGGGTGCGTCAGGAATCGAGGCGAGGGCTTCGGGGTAATCCGGGGCGCCGAACCAGGTGGCTCTCACATGAAGTCTGGCACATGTCTCCATCGCTCTTTCGAGGGATGTGTCTGACGGGGCGGATGCAAAACGGGAAGTCGCTTCCGGGCCGCGTTCGGGCAGCAGCCTTCTGAGTTCCCTGCGGTTGGGGCGGCCTCCCAGTGCCAGTACGAGCAGGGCCCTTAACTCCGCAGTTCCCGAACCCTGCCCGCGAGGGTCGTAAGAAATGCCTTCACCCCCGTTCCGGTGGCCGAACTGAGGGCAATGGCGCCTTCGGGAAGGGTTCCGAGAAGGGATTCGAGCTGTTCGGGGGGGACGAGGTCGGCCTTGGACAGGACAACCAGAGACTGGGTATCCTGGAAACCGCCATACTCCAACAGCTCGGCTTGAAGCGCGGAAAGCTGCTGCGATGGTGACAGCTCGAGGTCGGGCGAGAGAACGAACACCAGGAGCCTGTTGCGCTCTGCGTGACGCAGAAACCGGAAACCCAGGCCGATCCCGCGGGCGGCGCCCCGGATCAGCCCGGGAAGGTCCGCTATGACGAAGCTTTCGCCGGTGCCTGTCTTCACGACACCCAGGGCCGGGTGAAGGGTCGTGAAGGGGTAGTCTCCCACCTTGGGCCTTGCGGAACTCACAACTCTGACCAGTGTGGATTTGCCGGCATTGGGAAAGCCCACCAGACCTGCATCTGCCATGAGCTTCAGCTCCAGTCGGAGTTGAAGCTCCCTTCCGGGGCTTCCCTTCGTGAACTGCCTGGGGGTCCGGTTCCTCGAAGTGGCAAAGGCGGAGTTGCCGCGGCCGTGGGCGCCCCCCCGCACCACCATGAACTTCTCGCCGTCTTCGGTGAGGTCGGCCAGAAGGTCTCCGGTCTGATTGTCGTAGACTTGCGTTCCCGGAGGGATCCGCAGGACAAGGTGTTTTCCGGCGGCGCCGGTGCAGTCCGACGAGCCGCCGGGCTGCCCGTCTTCAGCCCGGAAAAGCGTTCCTCCAACGAAATCCGCGAGAGTTGACAGCTTGCGGTCCACCAGAAGGTAGACGCTTCCGCCGTTGCCGCCGTTACCGCCGGAGGGTCCTCCCTTGGGTACGAGGGCCTCCCTGCGAAAGGCTACCAGCCCATCCCCACCCTTGCCGGAGCGGACAAGAATGACGACCCTGTCGATGAATCTGCCGTCCAAGGGACCCCCCGGGCAGGGTTACTGGGAGTAACGCTGAACCCTGTCTATTTTCTCCTCGCAGAGGCTGATGGCGTTCCGCGCGGCGGCGACCATGTTCTGGGCCTGAGCAGCCCTGAAACCGGTTACCTGGTTGAGCGAGCCGATCGCCGCGTTGAGCTCGCTGATGGCGGCTTCCCATGTCGGGATGTTCGAGGCCACCAGCTCGGATACCTGAGCCTTGTTGACGCCGCTCTGGTAGTAGAACGAGCCCACCATGTAGTTCGCGGTGGGATCACCGGGGTATGCGTTCTGGAGTCTGTTGAACACGCCCTGCATGGCGGACCTCTGGCCGCTGTCGCGATAGACTGTTGCCAGGAGAAGGTATGCCTGCCGGCTGCCGCTCGAACTGATTATGCCCTCGAGCCTCGTGACGGCGGAGGATGTCCGGCCGGCCCTTGCCTCGAGCTGCGCCGCGTACAGGGCGGTCTGCTCGTCGTAGTCATGTTCGAGAACGGTGACGACATTGTCGGCCGCAGCGCCGTAGCTTCCCGTCTCCTCCTGAGCCCTTGCGAGCCTCACGCGGATGTTGTCCCAATCCGGGCGGACCTGAAGTATGGCCTCCATGTGCGGGATGGCCTCGGTGTAGTTGCCGATCTGGGCGTAGAGAAGACCAAGGGCGTACCTTGCCTGAAGGTTCTGGGGATTGGCGGCGAGGGCCGACTCGAAGCTTGCAAGCGCCTGGTCGACCATGCCCATGGAATTGTATGCGGAAGCCAGGCCGGCATAGGCGGGAGCGTTGTCGGGATCGGCCTCGATGGCCTGTTCGAAGAAGCTCCTCGCGCTGTCGTACTGCTGGCGCCTGAGGGCTATCTCTCCAAGGCCTGTCAGGGCGTCGGGATTCAAGGGTTCCTGCGCGATTATCCCGTTGAGGATGACCTCGGCCCGGTCAACGGAATCCACCGCGCTTCTGAGGTAGATGTCGGCGAGATCGAGCCTTGCCTGAAGGTGGTTGGGGTCGACCTCGAGAACCTGCTTGTAGGTCATTATGGCCATGGGCCAGTTCTCGGTGCTGGCGTGGTAGACCGCCATGTTGAGCGTCTCGTCAACCCTGCCGCCGATCTGGCTGCTGATCGCTTCCACGATTGACTGGGCAAGGGCCTGAACGGGACCGGTGTTCTTCGGGACCATTGAAGGCGCCGGGCTGATGGTGTTTCCGCTGGCGACGACCATGATGGTCCAGATCACCTGGTACTCGGTGCCGCCAGTGGGAGCCACGAAGCCGAAAATGACGAGGTCTGCGCCCATGGCTGCTCCCGCTGTGGGAACGAACTCGGGGGGAACCCCGTACCTGAAACCCGACGGATCGAAGCCTGCATCCTCGAAGGCGCGGTTAAGGTCTCTGTCGGACACCACGCTGTAGGAAGCGTTCTCCTCAAGGGCGGAGCGGATGAAATCGTGGAGCTTCTCGCTTATCCAGCGGGAGTTGTCGTCGCTGTTGCCGAACGGGATGATCCCGACCGTAGAGCTGCCGTCGGTTCCACTTGCAACAGCAGTGGAACATGCAGTGACGAAGAAGAAAACCAGAACCGCGGTAAGCCTTGTCATGCCGGACTCCCTCCGAAGGTGAAGTGATCGTAAGGTTTGACTGAAACAGATGCGGTAATATCGTGTCTGAAAGCGTGCGGCGCAAGCCAGAAACGGTTTCTCAAACCGGTGCCGTTCCTTCGGTGACTGTGAAAACCGGGGGTGCAGAGCGTGCACATATCCACTGTATATATTTTCTCCATGCTGCTAAAATGTGAAGCAGCCGCTGCCCTGAGGTCAAGCCTTCCGGGAAGAGAGCCGGCTTCACCGCAGCCGCAGGTTCCCGAGACGATCGAGCGAACCTCTTCACCGACCGTATAGCACTCGCCGCAGATGCAGGGGCCCATTACGACCGCCCCGGGCCGACCGCCACCGGCTTCGATAAGCGCATCAAGGATCCCAGCCGCGAGTCCCCTCCAGCCTGCGTGGGCGCAGCCGACCACATCGTCCCAGACGGCAAACACTGGAAGGCAGTCAGCCGTCAGCACCCCGGGGAAAAGCCCGCCCCTTCGGGGCAGGATCATTCCGTCAGCGGGCGCGGACGGCGTTGGCGGGTCAAGGATCACCGCACCGTGAACCTGGCTGAGAAAGACGGCTTCCGGCGGTATTTCCCCGGGTGTCGAATCCACACCTGCCATGAAAAGCGCCAGCCCGGTTCCCGGTATCTCCGCAACCATTGTCATGCATTCGCCTCCGCTCCTGATACGCAACCGGAACCCGCATGTTCCCCGGCGAAGATGAGTGCTTCTTCAAGGGACGCCCGGCGGAAGGGCGGCAGACTCGCCAGAAGGGTCTTTCCGTATCCGGCCCGAAGGAGTTTCTCGTCAAGGAGAACGAGGACCCCGCGGTCACCCGAAGCTCTGATGAGACGTCCGGCGCCCTGTCTGAGCCTTATGGCTGCCATTGGCAGCATCAGTGACATGAAGGAGCTCTCGCCACGGGTTTCGAGGGCGGCGATCCTGGCCCGCATCAGCGGATGTCCGGGAGAGGGGAAGGGGATCCTGTCTATGATCAGCCCCTGCAGAAGGTCTCCCGCGAGGTCGATCCCCTCCCAGAAGCTTCTCGTTCCAAGTATCACCGCGCCCGGGTCTTTCCTGAAACTCTCGAGTATCGCCGAACGCGGCATCTGTCCCTGGGCGAGGACCCTTACCCCGGAAACCGGGTCGTTCCGGGAGGCTTCGAGGGTCAGTTCCAGGTTCCTGTAACTGGTGAAAAGGACCATCGTCCTGCCGCCAAGTATCCTCGCCAGCCCCGAGGCAACGCTCCATGCCATGCCAGCCATTGACTGGTGGTCCTCCCGCGGGGGCAGAGCATCGGGGATGGCAAGCAGAGCCTGATCAGGATAGTTGAAGGGGCTTGGGAAGACTTCGCCGTAGAATCCGGAGGGAACGCCGAGCCGTCGCGAGAAGTACGAGAAATCACCGGCAACCGACAGCGTAGCGCTTGTCAGGACTGCTCCGGGAAAGGCGTTCCAGACAAGGGTCGCAAGCTCGGGACCAGGCTCGAGCGGAACACCCCTCAAAACCCTGTGCCTGCCTGCTTCCTCCGAAAACACGCACCAGTCCGAACCCTCAAGTTCAGCGATCCGCCGGGCCGCCTCACCAATGGCTGCAGCAGCCTGCCCTCCCCCCATTGTGTCGTCCCTTCCGGAAAGGCCATCCTTCAGCACATCACAGAAGCCCATCAGGGACTCCAACTCCGGAAGCATCTGTGAGAGAGGGTATTCACCGTCGTCAGCGGTCTTCCCGGCAAGCAGCGTTATCGTCGCGGCGGCTGAACGCACCGCACCCAGAAGACCCTCCTTCCGTTCGGGCTCGAGACCGCTTTGAATGATGGCATCGATCACGGGGTCCAGCATCGGCACCGAAAGGATCACGCCAAGGCACTCTCCAGCTGCATCTGCAAGCTGGTGGGCCTCGTCGACCACCAGCAGCCCTGCTTCGGGAATGAGGTCGCCCTGAGCCAGGCCGCACAGAAGAAGGTGGTGGTTCAGAACCATTATCGTCGCTTTTCTTGCGGCGTTCCTGGCCCTGTAGTAGAAACACCGGGCAAAACAGCCGCACTGGGTCCCCAGGCAGTCCAGGCCGTCGCCGGAGATCTTTGGTCTCAACGACGCGGGAACCTCTTTCGGGGCATTTCCCATGTCCCCGTCCTGTGTGTTGCATACCCATGCCTCGAGCCAGCCCGGTGCCTCGCCCCCGGCAAGTGACCACTTCCTGAGGCACAGATAGTTGCCCCGGCCCTTCAGGAGTGCAGCGTCGACATGCGTCCCCACCATCCGGCCCACGGCCGGGATGTCCTTGTGAAGAAGCTGGTCCTGCAGGGCGATCGTTGCCGTCGAGACCACGCACTTCCTGCCCGAGAGAACGGCCGGAAGAAGGTAGGCAATGCTTTTGCCCACACCGGTCCCCGCCTCGAGCATGGCCACCCCGCCCCACTCGAGGGTTTCCGCGACCCTCACGGCCATCTCGACCTGCGACTGTCTGTGTACGAAACCCGGCACCGCCTGTGCAGCAGCCGTGCTGCTGAAGGCCCCGGTCACCCCGAGTGTCAGGCTCAAGATCCCGGCCCGGCAGAGGGTCTGGCGTCCAGAAGCTCCATCTGGACCGACTCGCTTCCCCTGAAAGAATCCTCCCGGAGAAGGAATGCAAGGTCCACGGGTCTGTCGAACTCGGATGAGCGCTTCGCCATGTTGAACCCGATGGCGTTTCCCGTCACTCCATCGAGTTGGAAAGTCATTTTCAGGTGTTTTCCCCTGCCCACCAGATCCCGCGTGATGAGAAAGGCGTTCCGGGCGATCCAGACCGGTTCGGGGTTTCCTGGTCCGAAGGGTTCAAGAAGCCTGATCGCTCTCATGGTATGCATTGTGCACTCGGTTCCCAGAAGCCTTCCGTCTATGTGAAGCAGGGGCTTCACCGCTTCACCATCCCCCGCTTCGCCGGTTCTCTGCATCATGAAATCCCTGAATGCATCGAACCTGTCCCTCTGAACGGAAAGGCCGGCAGCCACGCTGTGGCCGCCGCATCTCACGAGCAGGCCTTCTTCAAGGGCTTCCTGCAGCAGGCCGTGAATGGGAACGCCGTCGACGGAACGAGCGCTCCCCCTGCCTTCCGGTCCGTTGAAGGAAACCAGCACCACCGGAACCGAAAGCTCATCCACGAGCCTGCTCGCAGCGATCCCGAGAACACCGGGATGCCATGAATCGCTCCCGAGAACGACGCACGGCCCTTCCCCAGCCATCTTTCTCGCTTCGGTGAAGACACCGGAATCAAGCTCGCGCCTGCGGTCGTTGCACCCTTCAAGCTCGTCGGCAAGCACCTGAGCCTCGCCAGGATCGAGCGTGAGCAGCAGCTTGACCGCAAGGTCGGCATGGCTGACCCTCCCCGCCGAGTTCAGCCTGGGCCCGATGACGTAGGAAAGGTCTCTGGTGCGGATGCGCTCCGATGAGAGGCCGGCCCTCCGCAGCAGGGCCTGAATGCCCGGTGAAGGCAGCGACCGGAGGACTTCCATTCCCCGACGAAGGATCAGTCTGTTGTCACCCACCAGGTCAACCACGTCGCAGGCGGTTCCGACAGCGCAGAGATCGGGCTCGAGTTCCCCGATGCCGGGTTTCCCCAGAAGCTCTGCCACGCCCCTGAGGACGGCAAGGGCGACTCCGGCTCCGGAGAGCCTTCTCCAGGGGGCGCTGGGGTCATCCGAAAGTTCGGGATCCACAGTGGCGCATGCTGCAGGCACCGATGGGCCCGGAAGGTGATGGTCCGTTATCACCGTTTTCACACCTGCTTCTGAAAGGGTGCGGACCGGATCCACGGCACTTATGCCGCAATCGACTGTCAGGAACAGGCCAAAACCTTCTTCGATCGCCTTACGGACACCCGTCTCACCGATGCCGTAACCCTCGCTGAAGCGGCAGGGAATGTGCCAGTCGACCCTCGCGCCCAGGGCGCGGAGAACCCTGACCGATGTCGCCACGGCTGTTATGCCGTCGGCATCGAAGTCTCCGTGGACAAGTATTCCCTCTCCGGTGAGGACTGCCTCAGCCACGATCGAAGCGGCCTCTTCCGCCCCGGGAAGGTTCCGCCATGGGGAAAGGCTGTTCCATCGCGATTCCATGAATGCCAGTGCCTCGGAGGCAGTGAATCCCCTCCGGGCAAGAACCGAGGCCACGGGGGCGGGAACGCCTTCGATGCCGTCGAAGCCGGCATCGGCTGCTGATCTTGGAACCCATTTGTATTTCAAGAAAACCTCACGGCGTTCGGGCCGGGCTGTAAGCCGGGTTCTGTACCGCTTTCGCGGCGGCGGCCATCCGTCTAAGCGGCCAACCCGGAGGTCGGGGAGGACGGGCAGCCCTCCAGTCCCGGCTGGGACTTCCCTCCCTATTTGGCCTTGCACCGGACGGGGTTTGCCCCTTTTCACTCTCCCCGAAGGGAGCGATCGTCTCTGTGGCACTTTCCGCGCGTTACCGCGCCGGGGGGTTTCCCCCCGCGTCCCGCCCTGCGGAGCCCGGACTTTCCTCTCCCCCGAGGGAGCGACCGCCCGCCCGGCCCGAACGTTCCTATTCTAACTCACCTGCCCCCGGCGAGGGAGCTGTCCTCAGTCCAAACCACGAAACAGCCGCACATCGGGCAAACGAACGTGCTGCCGCTTTTAATCTCAACACCATTCTGGGGTGGAACATTGGTCAGGCAGCCCCCGCAGGCGCCAGACTTCAGACCCACCACGATCTCGGCCCGGCCAGACTCCCTGGCCTGCTGATATTTCCTGTAATACTTGAGATCGATGGACTCGATCGCCCGTTGTTTCTCGCCCTCGAGTTCTGAGACTTCCGTCTCCAGCTGCTTCCGCTTCTCCAAAAGCAATTCCTGCCGGGTCTCGAAGCGCTTCTGATACCTTTCCAGTTCCCTTCCCGCCCTTTCGCTCTCCGCCAGGGCCTCTTCCTCGGCCTCCATGGATTCAAGCAGAAGGGTGTCGATATCGTCCACCTTGCCGAGGGCATAGTCAATCTGCTTCAGCATTGCCTTGTACTCGTCATTGGTCTTTATCGACAACAGCCTGGTCCTGTACTCCGCCACCTTCGTCCGCAGGTCCTGCTGATCGGACCTCAGGGAAGCCTGCTTCCTGCGGCACGCTTCGACTGCATCTTCAAAAGCCTTGTAGCGCTGCCTGTGCTCCTCCATCTCCTTCTGATGGACCTGCATTTCCCGGGGTATGGACTCAAGGTCCGCCAGAACCCGGTCAAGCCTTCTGTCGGTGTCCTGAAGAAAGAGAAGCTTCTCTATCCGGTCCTCCATCTCACCTCCTGCATGCACAAAAAAAGGGGGCACCCGAAGGTGCCCCCCAAAGTGGGCTGGTGGGCGGGACAGGGCTCGAACCTGCGACCCCAAACGTGTGAAGCTTGTGCTCTACCAACTGAGCTACCCGCCCTTCTTCACTATTGGTGGGCCCACCTGGACTCGAACCAGGGACCAGCCGGTTATGAGCCGGCGGCTCTAGCCAACTGAGCTATGGGCCCGTAGGAAGGCAAATCTATCCGCAAAGGCCCATGCCGTCAAGTTGCGATGGTGTCGCCATCACGTTAGATTCACCCCGCCGGGCCGGAGTGGCGGAACGGCATACGCGGTGGACTCAAAATCCACTGTCCGCAAGGGCATGAGGGTTCAAATCCCTCCTCCGGTACCAGATAGCAAAAAGGTCGTTGGATGAGAGTCCGGCGACCTTTTTCCTTTCCCATACCGATGAAGCATCAGCAAGAATATCAAAGGGTTGACGGAAACTGACAGCAAGTGTTCCATCCTTCCAGACGGCGTTCAAAACAAGTGCTTGGAGCAGTTTCCGCTTCTCAGTGTCGGAGAGCGTAGAGAAATGACTGGCAGCATTTTGCGCCAGTTCAAAAACAGAAATTGCCTTCTCGATGCTCAACGGGGAGTCGGCTTCAAAGCGCTGTATCTCTTCCAGGAATGAAGCCATCTGAACCTGGTATTCCTTCGACTTCTTGAAGAAGAGCCAGTCGGGAACCCTGCCGTAAAGCCTGTCCTCATACATGGCTTCAAAGCGCTTCTTTATGGAATCGTATTCGCAGTGAATCCGTGCAAGTTCGACCCGCCTGTATTGTGATCTCTCTTCTCGCCTTTGGATGAGATCACGCTTCACCCAATCAAGTACCACGGAATCAACCGCAAGCGTTTTCAAGATACCGCCGAATGAACTATCAAGTTTCTCCTGGCGCACATAGGGTTCAGGGCATTTCCCGAAGTGTCCGCTGCAATGGTAGTACACGAACCGCTTGTGCAGCTGACCCGTCATAAGGCCTCCACAATGCCCGCAGACAACAAGACGGGCAAAAGGATAGTCATGCTTTCTCCTGCGCCCGTTGAGCCGTCTGTTGCCGTCCAGGGCATCTTGCACAGCCTGCCAGAGCTCACGGCTTACAAGGGGTGTATGAATGCCCGCATAGGTCTTCTCAGCCCAAAAGATGTCTCCGCAATAGATGGGATTCCTGAGAATCCTGTGAATTGCCGCCTTGCCGAAAGTGTTTCCATGCCCTCTGGCGGAAAGCCCTGCCGATTTCGCAAGCTTCACCAGGGAAGAGATGGCACAATCACCATTCGCATAGCTTTCGAACAGACGAACCACAATGGGAGCGCGCAAGGGGTCTGGTTCGATGACTTTCTTTCCATCAGGGCGAAGCACGTTCTCATACCCAATGGGAGCGTAGGAAGGCCAGATTCCTTGGCGAACCTTTTCGAGGATTCCCTTTCGGGTTTCTTCGCTGAGATTGTCAATGAAGTTCTTCGCCATGAGAACCTTGATTCCATGAATGAACTTTTCGCTCGAACGGCTTTCCGCATTGAGAACGGCGTTCTCCTTGACCAGATGGATTTCAAGCCCTTCGATTTCATCCAGGATTACCCAATCCTTCATGTTGCGGTAAAGCCGATCTGTTTTCTCGACCAGGATTATCCTGCATTCGGGGTTTTCCCTGAGATACGAAAGCATCTTGCCGAAACCCGTGCGCCCTGCCTTTTTCGCGGTTTCGATGTCCGTGAACGTTTCCTGTACTTCCAAGCCCTTCTGATGGGCATACTCGTTCAGCAAACGTTTCTGCGAATCAATGGAAAACCCGCCTGTTTCCTGTTCTTTCGATGACACACGAACGTAGGAAACAGATTTCCGCGAATCTTTCCATAGTTTTTCGTCTGAGGAAGCAGCACGAACCGAATGTACCTTATCCATCTTCATAGTTTCCAGCACTTTCCGACATGATGCAAACTTGTTGCCGACTTCCTTTTCCAGCAAAAGCAATACGGCAAAGTGTTTGCCGCATCTTGCCAACATGTTTTTCCCAGTTGCCGAATCCCGTTTTTCATGATGACTTTACCGGCACAACTCTATCGGGATCGCTGATGAAGGGTCAAGCCCGAGTTAGTGTGCAAATTCATGAACCGCCTCCCTGGCTGGTTCCCCCGCGAGTTGGTCTGATCTGAGGGTTTTCACCCATTCCCAGTACTCAGTCATATCAAAGTACTTCCTGCCCTCGCTCCATGCCTC
>JBGSZS010000021.1:0-89986 GCA_041750285.1 Candidatus Fermentibacteraceae bacterium
CCGGGACAGGGGCCGCGGCGAACCCGCCGAAAGATGGAACACATCAGATGAGATCCTCTTCCCGTGCGGCGGCGCCATGGCCGTTCGCAGGGCCGCGCTTGAAGAACCGGACCGGATCTTCTGGAACGACCTGTTCATCTATTTCGAGGACATGGACCTTGGCATTTCCCTTTGGCGCAGGGGCTGGAGGGTCGTCTACCAGCCCGATGCAGTGGTGGAACACCATTTCAGCGGAACGATGTCGAAGGCCACTCCGAAAAAGGAAAGGCTCTGCAACAGAAACAGGATACTGGTTCTGAGAAGGCACCTTTCCGGAAAAGCCATGCGTCGTGCCTTCGGCCTTCTATGCCTTTGGCAGCTTATCTGGCTTCTGTCCCTGCTTTTCAGGGGCAGACTGCAGATCTTCAAGGCCGTACTGGGCGGAACCGCCGCCGGTCTTCGCGAGCCTGTTCCCTCTTCCGTGCCAGACAGCATCCCGGGAGACAAAGTGCTGCTGAGGTTCATGGAGGAGCCCACAAAGAGCGGTGTACGGGGTCTTTTTGCCCGAATGTGCCGCAGAAGCCTCACCAGGACCTTGGACTGCCCGGACGCTCGATGCAGAGCCCGCAGATGCTGACCCACGTGTGCCGCAACCCCGCAACTCCACTGATGGGAGTCAACTACGCCGGGTTCACGCATGCCCCGCTCGGGCTGGGACATGCCGCCAGGGGTTACATCGGCGCTCTTGAGGGAATGGGGTTGGATGTCCGCGTGATAGATGCCGGAGAGCTCCTTCCCGGCACGCCCCATGCCGAAAGGGGGCGTCTCTCGTCCATGTCGGGAAAAGGCAGCACTCTTCATCCGGTGAACATCGTCCACATAAACCCCGATCTACTGAACACTTTCAGAACCCGTACCGGTTCGGCCTTCTTCAGGGGCCGTTACACGATTGGCATCTGGGCCTGGGAAACAGAGAGCTTTCCTCCGAAATGGCACGACAGGTTCGACCTTGTCGATGAGATATGGGTCGGGGGAAGCTTCATGGCCAGGGGGATTTCAAGGGTCTCACCCGTTCCGGTGATACTGATGCCCCACGTGGTTCAACCGGGCATCGTCGAGGTCGACCGGGAGAGATTCGGGCTGAACGCGGATGACTTCATATTCCTCTTCTCGTTCGATTTCAACAGTTCCTTCGTCAGAAAAAATCCCCTGACCCTTGTGGACGTTTTTCGAAGGGCATTCAAACCGTCGCAGCCGGTGAGACTGGTCATCAAGTCGCAGAACGGCGCCTCCTTCCCCGGCGAGATGAACTCGCTCAGGACCGCTGCTGAAGGGTCCAACATATCCTTCATCGACACGTGTCTGGATGACACCGCCCTGTCGGTTCTGTCGAAATCCTGCGACGCATTCGTATCGCTTCACCGTGCGGAGGGCTTCGGTCTGGGGATCGCCGGGGCAATGGCCATGGGCAAGCCCGTCATCGCAACGGGCTGGAGCGGCAACATGGACTACATGAACGAACACAACTCCCTTCCTGTGAAGTTCACGCTGGCAGCTCTGGAGCAGCCCGACCCGCCATACGAGAAGGGCTCCCTGTGGGCCCTTCCCGATACGGATGACGCAGTTGAGAAAATGCGGTTCGTCTTCATGAACAGGGACTCGGCCCGGGAGATAGGCGTGGCCGCTGCAGAGCACATGGCCCGATTCCACAGCAGTGCCGCTGTAGGAACCCTGCTTGAGGGAAGGCTCAGGTCCTTGTTTGAAGCAGGGTTCCGCAGCATTCGCACCCGTAGGCCTGCCCTTCGCTCCGACTTCGCCGTCTTGTGCAGGAACAGGGCTGCCATGGAGTTGATCCGGTGTTGTTCGATGCTTCTGAAGGTTGTTCCCGCCGGGATGGGTTCGGTTCGCAGAAAACTGCGGGAAACGAGGGAACGGGCCCGTTCTTCCCTGTAGCACCGTGCGTGTGCGAGTTCACCTGAAGAACTGGGGGTTATATTCAGTGTTCGGTCCGACCAGGCCGGTTCACCGAAGGGAACCGTGATGCCAGACGATCATCTGCGTATTCTCCCCGGCGATGGTATCTCCGCATCACCAACCCTGCATTTCGGCAGAGCGGGAGTTACTGCCGGCATCGCGCTCCTGCTTTACTTCACGGCATGCATCCTGATGCTGCCGGCTTCAATGGTGGTTCCGGTGATGCTGCTTCCCGGTCTTCCTTTTCTGCTCTTCTTCATGCCCGATCCACGAAGATGGCTCCTGTTGCTGCCCCTTGCGGTAGCTCTGGGATTCAAGGAGATCGGTTTTGGCCCCTTTTCGCTGTTTCTGGGTGTAATCTTTTTATTTTGCGGATATCTCGTTTATTTTATGGCAAAAACAGCGGCATACTATCCTCCCCCCAGGTTCGGCGTGTTTCAGAGACTGGTGCTTTTTGCGTACCTTGCACAGATGGTTGCACTGACGGTGTCAATTCATGTGAACGGCCAGCATGTCCTCAACGCCGTTCGCGAGTCACACAAGTTCTTCATCCCTGCGTTGCTGCCGCTGATCATCATGGACTGGTACGGAGACAGGGAATGGTTCGACCGGATGCTCAAAGCGGTCGTTCTGACCATGCTCGTTCTCTCCATATACGGCATTTATCAGTTTCACTCAGGATCCGCATGGTCGGTTGGCGAGGTTGCATCGGGATACCACATCGCGGGACGCGCCTTCTCCACGATCAGAGGCGGAGCCAACAGCTACTCGGGTTTCCTCGAGTTGACCGTGCCCGCCTCCCTTGCGGCGGCATTCTATTTCAGGAGCAGATCCTGGAAGGCGGTCTGTTTTACGGCAGTGGGGCTGGGAATTCTCAACGGCCTCTATACCTACTCTCGCGGGGGGTTCCTGACGATATCCCTGTCCTGCATCATCTACCTCATCTACAGGTTCCGCCGAAAGGTTTGGGTTCCCATCATTTCTGCTGCCGTCTTCATCGGGGTCGTGGCGGGAAATGCGCAAACATTCGAGCGTCAGGTCGTCATGATCACAGACCCTTCCAGCGTCGTGTTCGAGGCAACCCTTCTGCACAGATATGTCAGCTACAGCCGGTACCTGATGGACATCAGGGCGAACCTGCTTTCAGGAGTCGGGTGGGGCGCAAAGGAGTACTACTCGGGTGGTTCCAGTCTGTACAGCTTCTGGGAGGTGCGGCATGAGCAGAGCACCGACCACATACCTGAGTTCGGTGGATTGAACAGCCTGCTTTTCGACATGGTCCTCAAGGGGGGGATCGCTTCGGCATTGTCCCTTCTGCTGATCATCACCGCCGCTGTTTACGTCTCATCGAGGGCGCTGAGGTTCCGGAACGAGAGTGATCTTGCGGTTGGGATCGTTTCAGGGCTTTGTGCCTTCGGAATCCACCAGACCGTTGACAACCTGCTTCAGTGGCCGCAAACCGGCTCATTCTTCTGGATATCACTGGGATTGCTTGCCGTACTGGGCCGCGAACACAACGCGAAGCCGTATAATACCGGGGTTGAATGTGAAAACGGGAACGACTGCGGGGCGAAACCAGCGTCCGGCTTGTTGAGGGAGTGAGAAACTACCATGCAAAGCGCGCCAGCAAAGCTGATGTACCTTGTTCTTAAAAACCGGCGTTTCCTGATAAGGACGATCCTGTTCGTGATGCTCCCAACCATAGGCATCACCTACATTCTTCCCAGAAAGTACACTGTTACAACCGTGATTCTCCCTCCCGAAGAGCAGAACCTGGGCGGAATGACAATGGGTGGCTTCTCCGTGGGTGAACTTGCGGGTTTCTTCAGCGGCGGGATGGGTTATTCACTTCCGCTCATGACCACCCTTGGAGACGTGTACGTAACGATTCTCAACAGCCGTTCCCTCATCGATCACGTGATCCTGAAATCGGGTTATCTGGAAACGGTGAACCTCGACCGCAGGTACGAGCGCGAACCCTACACCGCCCTCTACCTCGCCCGAAAGCAGTTCCGGAAGAACTACAGCGCTACCACGACATCGTCGGGCTTCATTCAGCTCGAGATCACTACCGGCAGCCCCGAGTTCTCGATCCTCGTTGCCGAGGAAGTGATAGCCTCACTCGACAGCATCAACATGTGGGTTCTTTCCCAGCGCCAGATCGAGGACCGGGTTCTTCTGGAGAGACAGCTTCATGCTGCCGACAGCATTCTCTCAGTGACGTCCGGTTCTCTTCTGTCATTCGAGGAGACCTACGGCTTCATAGAGCCCAACGCCGTTCTCACGCAGTTGATGGATGTTCTTTCCGAGATGAAGGCCCGTTATGTGGAGACGGTCATCACTGCGGATGCCATTCGACGGGGTGTCCGGACGGGACGCAGCGCGACCCTTACCGAACTCGATGCCGAAGCGGCAGCCATAGGCAGGGCCATTTCCGACATCGAATCAGGGAGTTCCACGGGAGGGCTGGATATCGGGATCAGAGTGGATGAACTGCCGGTCGCCATGCTTGAGTATGCCAGGCTGAGGACCGATTACGAAGTTCAGATAAAGATGGTATCGATGCTCTCCATCAGCCTGCAGCAGGCGATGATACAGGAAGAGAGCATTCACTCGACATTAAGGGTGCTGGACTCCCCTGATCATCCGGGCTGGAAAAGCAAACCCAAGAAGCTCCTGATCTGGATCGAAGTGTTCCTTGCCACGGTTTTCATTCTATGCTGCTATCTGCTCGGCAGGGAGAGATGGCATGCGCTGAAGCTCGAGAGACCGGAATCGTGGGACGCATGGAACAACCTGTTCACTGACGTCAGGTCGGATTTCAGACGAAAACCCAGACGGCAGTGATACTGTGCAGGCTTCGGTGACCGAGAGGGCCGCACCGAAACCGCAGGGGGCTGTTTTCGGCTTCTCCGTGCTCTCCCTTGCCAATCTTCTGACCGCAGTGCTCTCATACCTCAGGTTCGCCGGCATAGCGAGGATCTTCGGCGCAGACTGGAGAACCGATGCTTTCGCGGTCGCCCTTGTGCTGCCATTTCTGGTTCGTGACCTCATCGTTCATTCCTTCGGTTCGACCTTTCTGCCCATTTACGCCCGGGTCGTTGAGAAAAAGGGCAAAAAAGGCGGGGTCAGGTTCACCAACCTTGTGATAACCTGGGTGGCAGTATCCGGAATCCTTCTCATGCTTCCACTGTTCGCCGGCTCCAGACAGGCGGTAACGGCAGTAAGTCCCGGCAGCCCTGCGGACATGCTTGCCATGGCGTCGGCAATGCTGAGGATCCTTGTTCCCACCGTTCTGCTGAGGGCCCTGACCGGCATTCTTTCAATCTTCATCCAGTACGAAAAACGATTCTCGACCCTTGGGCTTGCCGGGGTGATCGACCTCGGCTTCTCGACCGCCATGCTTTTCATCGTTGGGACCCGCTGGGGAGTGATGGTGCTTCCCTGGTCGGTCACGGCAGGGGTGGGGCTGGCCTTTGGATACGTGTTCGTATGTGCTGTGAGGAGCGGTTTCAAACCCCAACCAGTGATCGAGAAGGATCCCAATCTCGGACAGCTCGCGAAAATGGCCGGGCCTGTAATGCTCGGGACTCTGGCCGGTTTTCTCGGGCCAGTGGCCGACAAGATCCTGGCATCTTTCTTAATGGCCAGTTCCATCACGGCTCTCGACTATGCGGACAGGATCAAGAACATAGCTTTCGCCGTCGCGTTTGCGCCTTTTTCGGTTCTGGCGGAACTCAGCTACTCCACCAGGGCGGCAAGGGGAGAGAACGAGCAGCTCGTCGCCAATCTAAAGTCGGGGCTCAATCAGACCTCCCTTGTCATGTTCCCGATAGCGGCCCTTCTGACAGTAATCGCACTGCCACTGGTGAGCGTCCTGTTTCAGAGAGGAAGCTTCACGGCCGAGAACGCAGGCTACGTTGCGTATGCGCTCGCGTTCTACGCGCCCTGGCTGATGAGGAGCGGTCTTTTCAGCCTTACCGCCAAGGCCTTCTACGCACTGAAGGATTCCACGACCCCGGTTGTGATAGGCATTCTCGGACTTGTGGTCAACGTGCTGCTCAACTTCATTCTGATCGGACCTCTCGGTATAGGTGGTCTGGCCCTCGCCACTACTGTTTCATCGACAATGAAGGCCGTTTACCAGACCTGGGCGCTGTCAAGAAAACTGGGAGGGCTCGATCTGCGGGAGATCCTGCCCGAGCAGCTCAGAATCGTGTTCGCCATGGGGGTCATGCTTGGCGTGGTTCTTCTGTTGAAAGGCGCGATGCCCTTCAACCCGGCGGGGAGTTTCTCCGCAAGGGCAATCATGCTTGCGGTCTACGGGCTGTCCGGATCCGTCGTTTACTTCCTGGCGCTTGCCGCCATTCGATGCCGGACACTCTCGGCCACGGCCGAAAGGATCATGACGAAGTTGCGCTCCCGGGGAAGTGTTTCGCAAGAAGGTCGTTGAAGAGCCGTCTGGGCGTTTCTATCGAGTAGTTTTCCTTCACCCAGTGCAGGGCGGACTTCCTTCTGTCCTCGAGACCAAGCCAGTTCTCCTGAATCGAGTCGAGGATTGCAGAGAGCCCTTCCGGATTCTCATAGATCTCAACGAGGTTTGGAATCTCATGGGCTGCTTCGGTCCATGGATTCACCACCACGTGCATGCCGCAGCTCATGTATGCGTTGACCTTCATCTGATAGAGAGGCTTTGGCCTTGGCGCCAGGGTGGCCACCCCGACCTGATACCGTCCTGATATCTCACCCGTTCGAAGCCGGGGCAGGGGAGGGAGCAGCCTGACCCTGCCTTTGGTGGCTTTGCACAGTCTGCCGACCTCGCTTTTCAAGGGGCCGGTCCCGATAATGTCGCCGGTCATCGAACGGGACCCCATCACCCCTTCGATGAAATCCTGCGGCGCTCTTTCCGCATTGAGCACACTCAGCAGAAGCGCCCTTTCAGGTCTGGCTGAGGCTGAAAAGGCGAACCTGGACATGTCTTCGTAATGCGGCAGCACCATGGTCCCCGGAACATCGGTACTCTGGGAAGAAGTGGCAAAAACGGCGCCTCTGATGAGTCGTTCAAGCCGGACGAGGTCCGTTCCCGAACCTACTCTCTGATGAAAACGCATCGCGTAGGGAAGGCCGGTTCTCTCGGCGGCAAAACCGGCATTCTCATCGAGGCACATTATGAAGTCGGCCTTGAAGAGGTTAAAGCAGCGCTTCAGGGCAACCGGAACGATCTCCCTCTCGATCCGGCACCTTATCCTTTCCAGAAGGGTGTTGCGCAACTGGCGTGTCAGAAGGCCAAGGCCAAGAACGGGGACCCCCTCAAAACGCCTGTATCCGGGAGAGGTGCCGCATATAACGTACATGGCCACATGCCGTGTCCCAAGAAGGTCAAGTGGTGTCGTCCAGCCTCCCGAGTAGCCTGGAATGGTGGAAGAGGATGCAATCAGGATCCTCATGCGCCCGACCTCCCGGGATCGAAGAGCTTGTCGAACCTGGCTGCGGCATCCGATGCAGCGGACTGCCCGTTTTCGGATGACCCGGGCGTAAACTCGTCACAGAAGTTTCGAACGTCCGAAGGGCCTGAATACTCAGTTGTGCTTGAGCGGCACCTCCCCGATTCCCTGTTGTGGAGCCGGCAGCAGTCGCAGGTGTGAAGCCATGCCAGGCACTTCTCGCACACGGTTCCAAAGCCAACCTTGTCCGGGTTCTCATGGCCGCAGCCCGGACACTTCATGAAAGAACCCCGTCAAGAAGCTCGATACCCGAGACCCTCCATGACCTCTCCTCTCCGGGGAGGGTTACGGTATCGCCCGTTGCCCTTCCCAGCAGGGCGGCCCCCAGGGGAGCCTGATAGTTTATCCATCCTCCTTCGGGGTCGGTATCGAGGGGGCCCACGATTCCCAGAACCCTTGTGTCGCCGGAGTCGTCCATGGCTTCGATTATCACCCTTGTTCCCGGGGACACGATCCGGTCCGACAGGTCCTGCACCGGGTAGGGTCTTAGTATCGCAAGCAGCTTGCGGCGACGGTCGAGGGTATCCAGGAGAAGGTCCCTTCTCTCCAGGGCAGCCTTGTATTCGGCGTTTTCCGAGAGGTCGCCGTGCGCCGCCGCCTCGGCTATCGCCTCGGCAGCGGCTGGTATGTCCTTCTGCTGCAGCCGGTCCGTCTCGTCGTGCATTGCCTTGATCCGGGAGGAACTCGAGAAAACGGCGGTGGTTTCCCAGAAGTGCTTTCTGTGGGACGACCCTTCGGTCCGGCGGCTGTTGATCTGCCTTCTTACGAGAAGGAGGAGACCTGTTTCGTGGGCGCTCCCCAGCTCGTCCATCTCGTCGGCCAGCCTCTCAAGCCTTCGGGTGTCGAGGGATGCGATGTGGCTTTCGAAAGAGGGCCGCAGGCGGTTCATGAGAAGGGTGCAGAGCCTCTTCTGAGTATCGGCGCGAGCCCGGGAAAGGTTCTTCAGGATCTGCCCCGTGATCTCTTCTGGCGGAATGATGTCTCCGGCTTCAGCAGCCTGTTCGAGCCCCCACAGGTGAAGCTCGACCCTTGAGGGATCGGAGAGGCATCGGGCGAGATAGGTCGCGAGGAAACCGGGATTCAGGTCTTTCAGAATGTCGCGGCAGAAGAGACGGGGCCCCCTGGGAAGGTTGTCCATAAGCTCGGTGAGATGAATGTCTTCGGGTCCGGAGAGGAGGTAGAGGGCCAGATAGTCCTTACGGCAGACCTGCGAGTGCATTTCGGACATGGCCCTGAGCACCCTGGAAGCTGTGGATTCCACCAGTCCGTGGGCGAATGGCGCGTGTTCTGCCGGAATCTCCCCGCCGCCCAGCAGCCATGCAAGCTCGAAGGCGGCCCCCTGCTCCACGCACCTGGAGGAGCAGATCATTGGAATCATGGAGATGAGTTCCTCACGCGGGACGTGGGTGTCGGAGGCCAGCAAGCCTTCGATGAGCCTTGCCTTTTCCGAGAGGGCTGGCTGTTTGGCCGCCAGGATGCTCCTCACCCTGTCCGCCGTCGAGGAACCCTCCTGCAGGAAGATCTCCTCTCCGATCAGCGCGTAACCCTCGGTGACTTTGGCCGCATCCCTGATGGCCCTCCAGAACGGTCCGGGATCGATGCCCTGACCCGATAGGGCTGCCGTCAGTGAAGATCTTGAGAGGGTTCCGTCAGTGGAAAGATCCCTCATGGCCATCCCGAGAAGCTTCGGTCCACCGGAGTTTATCATGTTTTGAAGGATTTCGGGGTCTTTCCAGGAGAGCACGAAGATCGATTGCCTGTCAACGGGCCGGGTGGTCTCCATCACCGCATCCAGTGTCATGTCGTGATCACGGGACTTCTGGAAATCGATGGTGAAGGCTGAGCGCGAAACGCGGACGATTCGGCCCGGCCCGTACGTGGGGTGAATGAGGTACTCCCCCTCCTGAAGCTTCAGAAGCTCGCCCAGCCTTCCCCAGCAGGCGTTCAGCGGACGGGTTTCGGTCAGTATCCCGCTTCTTTCCATGAAACGTTCCAGCGGATCGAAGAGCATGTACCGGTCACGGAGGGACTCGACGAGCACCCTTCTGAGAATTGAGGAATGCTGGAACAACTCAGCAGCGGCGGTTATGAACTCGTTCGTGGACGGGGAGCCCGAAGAATCCATCTCTTCGGCGGCGGTTTCTGCAAGAAGGAGCGCATCGTCGGTTCTGCCGTTCGCAACGAGTATCCTCAGAGCCGAAAGCATCTCTGATGGAGGGGCGCCATGGATCAGTGCTTCGGTCCAGAGTTCCGTCAGTTCGGACAGGTCGCCCTTCCGGGCCGAATCTGCAAGCCTGGACAAGGTGCATTCCTTTCGGGTAGAGTTCACATCATTGGGCAGAAAATAACCCATTGCTTTCGATCACCGCCAGTGGAGGGAGAACTGTCATGCCAGAGAACAGGATCACCCGCAGGAAATTCCTCGAGACCGCAGGGAAGCTGGGAAGCGCCGCCATCGTGTCATCGGTCGCTGGTGCCGCCGGCTTTGCACAGGAGCTCGAAGGGGTTGTCATGGATGGATTTTGGACGGGCGGGGCGTTTAGACAGGACTGTGTCGACGCCTCGAATGAAAGCAGCGGAAACGTCAGGGCCAGGGTGGGCGGAACCTGGCGTGACTTCCGTCTCACCCCGCTCCCCGGGGCGTTCATGGAGTGGAACCTCAACTCCAGGCTGGAGATGCTGTCGGGACTGAGCGACCTGATGTCGGGCCGCGGGGGGGCTCCCCCGTCACTTTCAGGTCCGCATAACGCTGCCATGGCCACACTTGGATACAGGCGGGATGACAGCATCCTGGAGGTGAACAACGCCTTCAAGGGAATGGGCCTTTGCCCGGCACGCGGTATAATCCGTGACAGGATCACCGAGATGAACGGGACCATGCAGGCCCCCATGCCCGAGAAGCTGGCTTTCCTTCAGCGGATGTACTCCGACGCGGCCAACTTCGACCCGACCAAGCTCATCAGCCTCGAGCTCTACTCAACGCCCGAGTTCGAGACCCATACTTTCCTAAACCTCATGACCGAACCGGTGACCTCACTGGTGTTTCTCGACAGCCTCTCCTTCGAGGTCAGGGGAATTGGGCAGCTCGTGGATCACGATGATGGCGAGGCCGGTGAATACGCGAGAAGCATCGTGGAGTACACGAACATCGCCCACTCCTATTTCCACGGTGACTTCCCACGCATGTTCCCCGGCATCCTTGTACACGTGGTCGAGGTGTTCGACAACACCCCCGGGACCGGCAGAGGGGTGTTGATATCCGGTTGAACCCCCGACTCGTCATCTGTGACCTTGATGGAACGCTGATCGAGGGTTCAAGTGAAAGGGAGCTGCTTCTGATGCTGTTCCGGGAAGGGGTGCTCTCACCCGGAAAGCTCGCTTCATTCCTGTTCGCGTACCTTTCCCATCCGGCCCGGACCATGAGGGAGGGAAGGGCCTGGAACCGGACCTACCTGAAGGGTCTTTCAGCGGAGACGGTCAACGGCGCAGCGGGCCGGCTGGCCGGGCGTCTGCAGCAAACGGTACGGCCGAGGGTTGTCGAAATGCTCGATGAATACCGTCGCTCGGGCGTCGAGATCGCTCTTCTGTCAGCCTCGCTCGAGCCTCTGGTGCGGGAAATGGCTGCAGCAAACGGCTTCGGCCGCTTCAGGGGAAGCTTTCCCGAAGTGTCACGTGGGCTCTTTACCGGCAGGGTGTCGGGGTTTCGCCCCTGGGGCGCCGCCAAGGTGGAGGTCGCCTGGGAGATGCTGCGGGATGCAGGGATCTCCCCCCATGAAACCGTTGCGATCGGTGACTCATATTCGGACCGGCACCTTTTCGGGCTGTGCGCCGGAGCGGTCGCAGTTCATCCCGGCAAGCGCCTGAAAGGACTGGCGAAGAAACGCGGCTGGAAGGTTCTGGAATGACTGTCAGGGCTCTGGGGGCATTCAGCGGCGGTCTGGACGGGCTTCTTGCTTCCCGACTGCTCATGGATCAGGGGATAGAGGTTCACCTGGCAACCTTTGCCAGCCCCTTCTTCTCCTGTGTTCCCGGGCGTGAATGGGCATCGGTCCTTGGCGCACCCTGGCGAAGCATCGATTTCACCAGTGAGATATTCGATCTGGTAAACGACCCGCCATCGGGCTTCGGCAGCCACCTGAACCCGTGTGTGGACTGCCATGCCGCCATGTTCAGACGACTGTGGACAGTGGCCAGGGCGGAGGGGTTCCAGTTCATCTTCTCGGGCGAGGTTCTGGGCCAGCGCCCAATGAGCCAGAACCGGGGAAGCCTGAACCGGGTGAAGAACCTCTCGGAAACGGAAGGAGTGCTTCTCAGGCCTCTCTCAGCCCTTCTTCTCGAGCCGACCGAGGCTGAACTGAAGGGTCTGGTGGACAGGTCCGGATTGCTGGGGCTCTCCGGGAGAAGCCGCAAACCCCAGATCGCGCTTGCCGGAAAGATGGGGTTCAAACGGATACCGGCGCCGGCGGGAGGCTGTCTGCTCACCGACCCCGGCTACTCCATGAGGCTGAAGGTCCTTATTGAACGGGACCTGTTCACCCCCGAATCCGCCCGTGCGATCCGTTCGGGAAGGATGTTCGACCTTGGCTCCGCAGTGGCGCTGGTGGGAAGGTCTGACCATGACAACAGGGCTCTTTCCGAACGGTGCGCCGGAACCTTCCTGAAACTGCCAGACATCCCGGGTCCCCTCGGCCTGCTTCTCGGCCCCCGGTCGCAGTCGAACCTCCTGAGCCTCGCAAGGCTCATGGCCCTCTACACAAGGGGAGGCAAACCCGTCAGGGCCGTGACGGATGACGGTGAGGAAATATCCGCCGAGCCGTTTTCCCCGGAAGAGGCCGAAAAACTCGTCATCAGGCTTCCCTGAAAGATGTGCTTCAGGTTCAGGGGTTGACGCCTGAAGAATAGTGGTATTATGGTACCACTATACTTGAATACACTTGAACGGGGAGGCGGCATGGCAGGAGTTCTCAAGTTTTCCGAGGCGGCATCCATTGCCATCCACGGGCTGATCCTGATGGCGGGAGCGGGAAACGCTCCGGTCACCAGCAGGGAGATATCCGAATCATTCGGTGTGAGTGAGAATCACACACGCAAGGTCATGCAGAGACTGGCAAGGGCCGGCCTGATCACTTCGGTGAGGGGTCCGGGCGGGGGGCACAAGATCGATCGTGATCACCGCTGCATAACCCTTCTCGACGCGTACGAAGCCATAGACGGCCCCCTGGGCACCGAGACCTGTCTCTTTCAGAAGAGCCGCTGCCCTGCTGAAAGCTGCCTGCTCGGCGGGATGCTGTCGGAGGTCGACATGGTTGTCAGACGGCACCTGGGCGGAACCACTCTGGCGGATTTCGCCAACGGATTTGGAAGGAGGGGAGCATGAAACGCAGCATCGTCCACATCGACGAGGAAAAGTGCGACGGTTGCGGCCTGTGTGTGCCGGGATGCGCGGAGGGAGCCCTCGCCGTGATCGACGGAAAGGCAAGGCTCGTTAAGGAGAGCTACTGTGACGGGCTGGGGGCCTGTCTCGGAGTCTGCCCGCAGGATGCCATCACGGTCACGGAACGCGACGCGGAACCATTCAATGCTGAGGAGATCTCCACCCACTCCTGCCCGGGGTCCATGGTTCGGACCCCTTCGGACAATGCAGTTCCCGGGATTGGGCAATGGCCTGTCCAACTTCGTCTTGTGCCCGCAAACGCTCCGTTCTGGAGGAACGCCGACCTGCTGCTGGCCGCTGACTGCGTCCCCCCGACCTTTCCCGGATTTCACGACGCCCTTCTGCGGGGAAGAAGGCTGATAATCGCCTGCCCGAAGCTGGATGACACTTCGGGCTACCTTGAAAAACTCGCACAGATACTGGCCGCCAACGACATAAGGAGCCTCACCGTGGCCATCATGGAAGTTCCCTGCTGCTCGGGGCTCGAACGGCTCGCAAGGAGTGCCCTGAAAGCTTCCGGCAAAGAGATTCCAATCAGCGTGATCACCATTGGCGTCGACGGACGCCTGAAATGAAAGGGGAGAACAAAATGGACATGTTCTGCTACCAGTGCGAACAGACGGCCAAAGGTACGGGCTGCTCGGTCATGGGGATCTGCGGCAAGGACTCATCCACCGCAACGCTTCAGGACCTTCTGCTTCACATCACAAAGGGGCTCGGAGTGTACGCCCACAGGGCGAGGGAACTGGGTTCAACCGATCCTGAGGTCAACGCCGTAACCTCCGAGGCTCTGTTCACGACCATCACCAACGTGAACTTCCATCCCGAGCGGGTCGCAGAAGTGATTGAAAAGGCCGTGAACGCCAGGGAAAAGGCTCGGAAGATGTACGAAACGGCCTGCGGGAAGGCCGGGATCGGGGTCTTGCCTGTCCCTCCGCACGCTGTTTTCACCCCGGCGGCCTCCGTGAAGGGGATGATCGAACAGGGAAGGACCATCGGCATCCCGGTCCGCAGGGAAAAGTACGGAGATGACGCCGCCGGCCTTCAGGAACTTCTCACCTACGGTCTGAAGGGCGCCGCGGCATACATGGACCACGCAAACGTTCTGTGCATGACCGATGACACCGTGGTCGCTTTCTTCCACAAGGCCCTCGAGGCGCTGGCCCGGGAGGAGGATGATCTGAACATCCTGACCGGGCTGTGCCTCGAATGCGGCAAGGCAAACCTCGGAGCAATGAAGCTGCTGGATGAAGCCAACACCGGAACCTACGGCCATCCCGAGCCCACCAGGGTCCGAATCACCCCGATCGCCGGAAAGGCCATACTTGTCTCCGGTCATGACCTCAAGGACCTCGAAATGATCCTCAAACAGACCGAGGGGCTGGGTATAAACGTCTACACCCACGGCGAGATGCTGCCGTGCAATGCCTATCCCGGCCTGAAAAAGTTCCCGCACCTTGCGGGGAACTACGGCGGTGCCTGGCAGGACCAGCAGAAGGAGTTCGACAGCTTCCCGGGCGCCATACTGATGACCACCAACTGCATCCAGAAGCCCCGCGACACATACATCGACAGGATTTTCACGACCGGCCTGGTGGCATTTCCCGGCGTGACCCATCTGGGTGACAAGAACTTCAAGCCGGTCATCGATGCCGCCCTGGCAGCCCCCGGCTTCGCGGAGAGCGAGCCCGAAAGGTTCATCACCGTCGGCTTCGGCAGGAACGCCGTGATGTCGGTTGCCGGGACCGTCATCGACGCGGTGAAATCAGGCGCCATACGTCACTTCTTCCTTGTTGGCGGATGCGACGGGGCGAAGAGCGGCAGAAACTACTACACCGATTTCGCCAGGGCCGTCCCCGACGATTGCGTCATCCTCACGCTGGCCTGCGGAAAATACCGCTTCAACAAGCTTGAGTTCGGGGACATCGGCGGCATCCCCAGACTTCTCGACATGGGGCAGTGCAACGACGCCTACTCGGCGATCGTGGTGGCATCGGCCCTTGCGGAGGCCTTCGGTGTGGGAGTGAACGACCTTCCGCTAAGCATGATCCTCTCGTGGTACGAACAGAAGGCGGTGGCAATCCTGCTCACGCTCCTGCACCTCGGCATAAGGAACATCAAGCTGGGTCCGAGCCTTCCAGCCTGCCTCACACCAGCGACACTCGGCGTTCTCGTGAACACGTTCGGCATCGCTCCGGTGACCACGGCTGAACAGGATCTGAAGGAGATACTGGGGTAGACACGTCCTGAATCTTACGGGGGACGGATCCCGAAAGGGTTCCGTCCCCTGTCTTCAGGTGATCAGTTCGTATATGGCCCTGTAATCCCTCTGCGCGCTGAAGAGGATGGGGATGTCAGTGAACTCGGACAGCTCCCGGAGCGCCAGGGGAGAGCTTGAGCAGACCCCGCTTATGGCTGCCGGAACAAGCCCGAACCTCTCCTTGAGCACCCTGACCCCCCCGATGGCTCCGAAGGCGTCCTGGGCGCAGAACACCACCTTGTGTATCCTGCTCAGAACCAGCGGGTTCTGAAGAAGCATGGCGGTTTCCCTCTGAAGGATTCCGTCGGCGAACTCGACAACGAGGTAGTTTGCCGGGTTGTTGCCGTACTTGAGGTCGATGGTTGTGAAGATGTTCATCAGCTCGGCTTCGGAGAGCATGTACGTGGTGGGGTGCCCGAGGTATGTGAAGTCGGCCACATGGTCGGCGCCGTTGTCCTGCATGAGCAGGATGTCTTTGTGGCAGGCGGTTCCCGTCACCTTGGCAGCTCTGACCTTTTTGCCCACCGATGTGAGGGCGTAACAGCAGGCCGCAGCCGCATGGCTTTTACCGCTGTTCATGCTGGTGCCGACGCACAGGATCAGCCTGGCCCTGCGTCCGCCCTCCCTCATGGTCCTTCTGGGTGTGAGAAGGTTTCCCCGCCGGGTGTTGAGTATCTCTCCGGCTGCATCGCAAACGTAACCCTGTAGCCTGACCCGTGTGGGGTCGCCGATCCTGTCGTTCCTGTGGACAGCGTTACCGACGATTCCGCTCTGGGCGATCAGATCGACCTCATCCTGCCACTGGTCGGGAACGAACGCCTCATAGTAGTCGGGCGCGTAGCGGTTTCCGAAGACGAATATCGAGTGTGTCCTGTCATTCAGGGCGTGAAGCCTGCTTGAGACGCTTTCGAGAAGTCTGTGCTGACCCAGGCTGTTGACCTCGCCGAACACCAGATCACCAACCTCGGGAGCCTTCTCGAACCTGTGGTAACTGCGGATTCGCGCGTGGGGAATCGTGAATGCCGCGCTGGGAATGATGCACTTCTGACGGATTCGGTGCATTGCAGCCTCCCGGGCTTTAGGCGGGGTTTTCCGCCTGACGGGGCGATTATACGAAAACCCGCGGATTCGTCATGGAGCACACCGAACTTGACGATTCGAAAAGGGGCACTATTTTTGTCCGGCTCGTTCAACAGGGAGGTACATACATGATTTTCGGAGGCAGTCGCCTTTCCTAGGGCTGTTCGGCCCCCTTTCCTCCATGTCGGTGTACCATTTTCCCCATGACCTTGTTCGAACGGAGTTTGTCCCATGCCCCCCTATCTTGAAGAATTCGAAGACGAAGACCCAAAGGCTCGAACCGGGTCCCTGGCACTTCTTCGCAAGTTCGCACCCCTCATACTCCCCCACTGGCCCCAGTTCACCCTTTCGGTTTTCCTGCTGCTTCTTGCCATAGCGGGGGAGCTTGCCGGACCCCTTATCCTCAGGCTGGTGATAGATGAGGCTGTGCCGTCCCGCGACGCAGGAGCGATCATCCGCTACTCCCTGATGTTCGCGGGAATCTTTGGAGCCACCATGGGTTTCGCCTACCTTCAGGTGATCCTGGCTGCAAAGATCGGGCTTTCCGTGGTGAGGGACCTGAAGAGGCAGCTCTTCGACCATGTGCTGACGCTGTCCATGGCATACTTCAACAGGAACCCGTCGGGAAGGCTCATGGCCAGGGTGGAAAGCGACGCCGAACGCGTACGCATGCTCTTCAGTGAAACCAGCATGGCGCTTCTGCGCAACGCCGCCATGGTGATGGGCACAGTGGTCGTCATGCTGCTGGCCGACCCTGTCATAACCTACAAGGTGATGCTTATCGTCCTTCCCGCGGCCCTCCTGTCAATCCCCGTGCTCAGGAAGATGCGGGTCCTGTGGGGAGACCTGCGCAAGTCCTACGCCTCGATCTCGGGCTCGGTTGCGGAGTTCGTCCGGGCGGTGCCCGTGATGCAGGTCTTCGGCACCACGGGGTATGCCAGAACCAGGATCCACCGGCTGGGAATGCTCTTCGTGAAGAGGGAGATAAGGGCCACCATCTGGGACTACGGCTTCTGGAGCTTTCTGGGCGCCCTGGAGATAGCGGCCGTCGCCGTCATACTCACTGCGGGACGGCCGGGTGTGGTTGCCGGCACGGTCACCGTGGGCACCGTTGTTCTTTTCGTCGAGTACACCCGCAGACTCTTCGGACCCCTGGTGATGTTCGGAGAAACGCTGAATCAGATGCAGCGGGCACTCGCCTCCGGTGACAGGCTCATGGAACTCATCCACACCGAAACCCTCACGCCGGACGGGCATCTGGGTCCCGAGCTTCTCTCGAAGGGATGGTCCGAGATCAGGTTCGAGGATGTCTGGTTCAGCTACTCGGGCGAGGACTGGGTCATCCGGGGGCTATCCTTCTCCATTCGCAGGGGCGAGACGGTGGCACTGGTGGGAGACTCGGGAGGCGGAAAGAGCACCCTCGTGGCCCTGCTTCTGCGGTTCTATCACCCGGTGCGCGGAAGGATAACGATAGACGGCACCGACATCAGGGAATTCACTCTCGACGCGTGGAGGAGCAGGATCGGGCTGGTCCTGCAGGAAGTCAACCTGTTCTCCGGCACACTTTCCGGAAACCTTACCGTTTTCGATCCGTCTGTGGGAAAGGCCGAACAGGAGGAGGCCCTCGGGCAGATCGAGGCGCTTGAACTTCTGGAGAGGATCCCGGGCGGGCTTGACGGCGAGATAAGCGAGGGCGGAGTCAACCTTTCCATGGGCCAGCGCCAGCTCGTGAACATCGCCAGGGCAGTCCTTAGAAAGCCCGACATCCTGGTTCTGGACGAAGCCACATCCTCGGTTGATCCCGGAACGGAGAAGAAACTGCAACGCGCCACCGACCTTGCCCTCTCGGGACGAACGGCCCTTGTTGTCGCCCACAGGCTTTCCACGATCATCCACGCGGACAGGATCCTCGTCATCAGGGGCGGCCTTCTCGCAGAACAGGGAACCCATGCTGAGCTCATGAGCCAGGCGGGAGTCTACGCATCCCTCTTCACCCTGCAGTTCGGAGGTGAGGAAAGTGCGTGAGAGAATACAGGTGTGGCGCGACAACTGCGGGTGGATATTCCGCTATTGGAAGCCCGTTCGGAAATACCTCGTGCTGCTTTTCTTCTTCACCCTTCTCTCCAGCGCCGTGGCATTGGGCTTTCCCCTGGTATTCCGCTATCTGCTTGACAACGTCGGGGTGGTTCTGGGCACACCTCAGAGCTCGCAGTTCACAAAGATCATCCTTGTACTTGCGGGGCTCGCTGTGGCAAGGCTTCTCGCAGGCTTCTACCCCGGCGCAAGGGGCATCATCAACAGCGTGATAGGGCTCGGGGTGAGGGACGATGTGTTCCGCTCCATAATGCGCAAGGACTGGAGGTTTTTCAACGCCTTCAGACCGGGCGACCTGACCACCAGGCTCACCGAGGACATCACGGAGTACCCCCGGATCGCGTGGTTCGCGTGCAGCGCATTCTTCCGAGCCCTCGAATCGGCGTCGCGGCTTCTGTTCTGCCTCGGGGTGATGCTTTTCATGAGCTGGAAACTGTCCATACTGGCCCTGGCTCCGCTTCCGGTGATGCTTTTCATCTTCTACACGGTGGAACACCGGATCGGTAAAAGGGTGGAGGAGAGCCGCAAAGCCACAAGCCACACCAACGATCTACTGGACAGCACTTTCGACGGGATAGCCATAGTCAAGGCCTACCGGGCGGAAAGACCCCTGGCAACAAGGCTTCACCGGCTTCTGAACCAGAGGTTCGAGATAGACCTTTCGCTCACCAGGCTGGAGATGATCATTCACGGCGTCTACAGCATGATCGGGCAGGTGGGCAAGGTCACCGTGATGCTGGCCGGGGGACTGATGGTGATCCGCGGCAGCATAGGTCTGGGAGACTTCTACGCCTTCTATGTCTACCTCGACATGCTTCTGGCACCCATGATGGACATCCCGAATCTCTTTGTCGCAAGCCGCCAGGCATTCGTGTCTGTCGAGAGGGAGAGGGAGATACAGGATTTCCCCGAAAAGACCGAAAACCTCGATACACTGAAGCTGGAGAAGGTTGAAGAGATCGCCCTGACAGGCGCCGGTTTTCAGTACGAAGGCAGCGGGGGGGTCTCGGGGGTCACACTCACGGCAACCGCTCCGGCCGTCATCGCCGTGGTGGGTGAGGTCGGGGCGGGCAAAAGCACTCTTCTGAAGATCCTTGCAGGGCTGCTTCCCGTCACTTCCGGTCAGGTCCTCGTCAACGGCATCCCGAGGGAGAACGTGGACCTCAGGGAAACGATCGGCTTTGTACCTCAGGAATCACTGCTTCTTGGAGAGAGCGTGACCGACAACGTCAGATTCGGAAGGGAAAGGCTTCGGGACAGTGACCTTGAGCAGGCTCTCGCCGATGCCGGGGTCAGGCCCGATGAGTTTCAGGGCGACAAGATGCTCGGGCAGAGGGGAACCGGTGCAAGCGGCGGACAGCGCCAGAGGGTTGCCATCGCGCGTGCCCTTGCGGGAAACCCGTCTCTTCTCCTTCTTGATGACTGCACGGCAGCGCTCGACGCCGGCAAGGAGGCCGAATTCTGGAGCCGGTTCAGGGAGGGCGACCACGGAGTGCTGGCGTTCGTTGTGACCCACAGGGAGGCTACTGTCAGGCAGAGCGATATGGTTATCTTCATTCACAGGGGAAGGCATGTCGCAACGGGAACCCACAGAGACCTCCTTGCCGGAAACAGCGAATACGCCGGTGTGATAAGGGGCATGGAAATACTAAGAGCTGAAGGGATTGACCATGAGCAGCCATGATTCTCAACGGGATGTCCGGTTCCAGGATTTCATACACGACACAACGGAAAGGGTCGGTTACGCTCAGATCCTTTCGGGCGAACTGAAGACGGGACTGACCCTTGAGCGGCTGCGGGAGGTCAACGGGTACTGGTACGGCCCACTGGGCGCTGAGGCTTATGAGCGCGACTACGCTAATCCGGATCTCGCCGCAGAGGTCTTCGGCCTGACCCTTGGCCAGCACCTTTCCGCGTTCCGATACGATGCGTTCGGTCTTCTTTCGGCAGCGATACACGGTGAGACCGGTATCATCGCCCGTTGCCGGGAAGCGCTGGACAAACTTTCGAAAGCCGGTCCAGACGGCGCGGAAGCCGTTATCCGCGACTACTACAGGTCACCGGACAGGGACCAGATCAGGGGAATGCTCCGCCGAAGGTTCGACCCCCGCGAAAACGTTCTGGGAGATCGTCTTGCAACCGCACACGGCGACGATCTGTCGTTCCTCTTCCTGCACGGCATGAAGGTGGACCGGGTTCACGAGGAGATGGCCTCGTTTCTTTTCGGCCTTCCCGAGACCGACCTAAGGGACATCGGAGACACCCTGGCCGACGCATACAGCCTCGGGCTCAGGGAGGAGGGTAAGGACTCGTTCAAGAACCGCAACGTGGTCACCGTCATCCTGCCCATGGGGGGCGAGGCCCTTTACCGGCACATCCGCGCAAGTTTCGAGAGGGTGGGGCTGCTCGCCCATGCGGCCCCGGTGCACAGAACACCGTCAAACAGACAGGCGAACTACGATCACCGTTTCAAGTACGCCCTTTATCTCGACCAGAACACCGTTGACAGCCAGATCGCAACGAGGAGGGAGGTTTTCGACGAAATGTCGGCCGTCCTCCATGCCTATTCGGGAGTGGCCCATGTGGGGCTTTTCGGAGAAAAGCCGTTCAGTCCGTCGCCCAGAAAGTCCATGATCCGCGCCGACCGTGAGATGAGCGCGCTTTACAACAGGTTCACCCAGCTTGGGGTTGCCCTGCAGCAGACCCATCTGCCACGTCACGAAACAAGCTTCTGCATGATCTCTTTCCCTTCACCCGAGATCGGCACGGCATTCCACGAGATCTTCCGTGACTGTGTGAAGGTCAACACGCTGCCCAACAGCGAATACCGCCCGATTCAGGCTGCGATCATCGACGCAATGGACGGCGCCGCGAAAGTGAGGGTGCTCGGGGCTCCCGGGAACGACACCGACATCACGGTGGTCCTTCACCCCCTTGCCGACCCGGAGAAGGAAACCGCCTTCGAGAACTGCCTTGCTTCAGTGAACATCCCCCTGGGGGAGGTTTTCACCTCGCCCGTCCTGAAGGGCAGCAACGGTGTGCTTCACGTGAGCGAGGCCTTTCTGGACGGGCTCAGGTACAGCGACCTGAGGATGGTCTTCCGCGATGGCGAAGCGGTTGAATGGTCGTGCTCGAACTTCGATGACCCCGAAAAGGGCAGGGAATACATCAGAGAGAACATTTTCTACCCCCACGAAAGCCTTCCCCTGGGGGAATTCGCCATCGGCACCAACACAGTGGCCTACGCCATGGGCGTGAAGCATGGCATCATGGGGCTTCTGCCGGTGCTGATCCTGGAAAAGACCGGCCCGCATTTCGCCGTGGGTGACACATGCTACAGCCGCGAGGAAGACCAGGAACTTCTCGATCCCGACACCGGAAAACGACTCGTCGCAGTTGAGAACCAGCGCTCGGCACTGAGGGCCACAGACCCCGACCGTGCCTACACGAACAGACATGTCGACATAACGCTTCCGTACAGCGGTCTCGACTCCATATGCGCCATACACCCCGATGGACGAGAGGTTTTCCTGATGAAGGGAGGAAGGTTCGTCCTTCCGGGTACGGAAATGCTGAATCTGCCCCTTGAAGGGCTCGGTGACTGAGGGGACCCGCTGCGGGTTCTGTCCCCGGAACTGTCCGGTCAACCGTGAAGCCGGTGAGACGGGATGGTGCGGGGCCGGCCCCGCAATGCAGGTGGCCTCTGTCGTCGTGCACACAGGAGAGGAACCGTTCCTCACCGCAGGACACGGCGTTGGGAACGTCTTCTTCAGCCGCTGCAACATGGCCTGCGTATTCTGCCAGAACCATTCCATAAGCCACGAAAGCCACGGCATCACATACGGTCCCGGGGAGCTGGCCGACAGGCTTCTCGAGCTTCAGGAGCAGGGCTGTCCCACTGTCGGGTTCGTCTCACCCACCCACTACCTTGCACAGGCTCGTGAGACCATCGTCGCAGCAAGGAACAGGGGGCTTTCCGTTCCCGTGATCTGGAACAGCAACGCCTACGAATCAGTCCCGGCCCTTCGGACGCTCGATGGTCTGGTGGACATCTACCTGCCCGACCTGAAGTACTCCGATGACGGTTGCGCGCTGGAGTACTCTTCGGCGCCCGGTTACGCTGCGGCGTCACGGGCCGCCGTCATGGAGATGTACAGACAGGTTGGCGTTCTGAGGATAGAGGAAGGCCTGGCAAGGAAGGGCCTCTGCGTAAGGCATCTCGTCCTTCCCAATGGCATATCCGGCACTGATGAGGTACTCGGCTTCGTTGCGGGCATCTCACGGGAGATAACGGTGAGCCTTATGAGCCAGTACAACCCCCTTTTCAGGGCAGGGGAGCATCCACTGCTTTCAAGAAGGCTCCGGCAGTCCGAGTACTGGCGCGCGGTCGAGACGGCTGAGGCACTGGGCCTGTCCAACACGCTCATCCAGGACCCTGAAACAAGCCCTGAAACACTCATCCCCGATTTCGGAAGGGAGAACCCCTTCGAACACCAATGAAACGAACACTGCTCACGGGCCTTGACATCTGGAAGAAAAAGGGGCTTTTCTGGCCGGTAAAGCTCATTGCGAGGGCTTCGCATAACACATTGCACCATCTTCCCCGCGGCCTCATGGTCGAGGCGACCCAGAGGTGTACAGGGAACTGCACGGGCTGCAAGCCAACAACCGATCCCGTTGATCTCAAGCCGGAGATTCTCTCAGCATGGCTTGCGTGCCGTCCATGCAGCCCCGTCACCATGCACTTCTCCGGCAGGCACTCCGACCCACTGGCGGCACCGGAGCTTTCAAAACTCGTTGCCATTGCTGGAAAGAACAGCTCAATGGTCTCGGTGAGCACAATAGGCCTGGGGTTCCAGCCCGGTCACGAAGGGCTCAAGGTGGACCGATGGATATTCTCGCTTCCCGCTGCAACGGGTCCATCCTGGGAAGCGATAAGGGGCCGGGATCGCATGACCGAGGCACTCCGTGCGGTCCGCACGGTGAAGAGCGCCGGAAATTCCATGGTGGAGCTCGTCCTGACGGTCTGGAGGCAGTCCGCCGGTGACCTCAATGCCTTCAGAGTCCTGGCTGAGAGCATCCGGGCGGACAGCGCAAAGGCAGTGTTCGGCCGCTTCGACCCCGAAGGCTTTCATGTGGGGCGAACGGAAAACCTCGCCCTCGACTCTCCGGAGAGCCCTTACGTGCTGGACGGGACGGGCACCCCCGTACTTGAACGCGAACCCGCGGGCTGCCCCCTGGCGGGGTGCCTGTTCCTCGATGCCGAAGGCGTTCTCAGACCATGCCCCTTCACCGGTGACGACGCCCCATTCGAAAGCACGGCATCAGCGGCGGCATGGAAAAACACCCGTGAATGGAGGGCTCTGAAGAACGGAAGGTCTTTCAGCGCCTGCAGGTACTGCTGTTAAGCATGGTTATCCCGTCTTTGACTTGGGATTATGGACCCCGTATCTTTATTCCGCAATCAAACGACTGCGGGGGAAGTCATGTCATCGAGACAGCTCTGGTTTATCTTCAGTTCAGCAGTTCTTTTCCTTGCTGCAGTGGTCGGATTCCCGGGCTGCGGCGACAGCCCTTCAGAACCGGGCCTTCCCGATTTCCTCCTGAAATCAATCGTTTTCACGGGAGACTCCATTGGTGACGCCCGCGCTGCAGCGGTTCCTGCGGTTGCAACAGCAAACGCTGCAAAGGGAGAACCCTACTGCGAGGTGACCGTTTCGTGGGCACCCCCATATCACCAGAGGGTCGTCTGCTACTCCGTTCACAGGGCTCTCAGCCCCGGCATACCGACGGGAGGCGTTGACTATAGAACCCTGGGAACCACCTCTATGCTGAGTTTTCCCGATTCCGATTCCCTGTCCTGGGGCACGGAATACTACTACGCCGTCAGCGCACTTCTAGCCGATTCGACTGTTCTGTGGAGTGACGAGCAACCGTTCACAACACCCACCACCGATTACCCTGTACCGTCAATCCTTGCGGTGGATGACCTTCTGCTCGGGCAGTGCCTGCTGCACTGGTCGCCCTGCCCAGACATCGACTTCTCAAGCTACACGGTTACCGTTCGTTTGGGTCCCTACTCCCCTTCGGACACAATAGGTGTGTTCAATGATGTTAATGATACCCTGCTTGTCGATCTCGCCGATCCCGACTTTGCCCTATACTACCAAGTCACGACCACCGATACCGAAGGCCATGCATCGAAAAGCAACATACTGCAGTACACGCATAACGGCGAACTCCCCTGGAGAGTGGGAAGGTTCGCTGAACTATTCCAGCAGGGTGAGTGCTACCAGATTGGAATGTGGGTTACTTCATACTGTTGCAAATATCTTTACTTTACTGACAGAACATATTGGTATATGTATGATAATTGGGGTATAAACAAGATAAGTACGGAAAACGGATCGTACAGAAGGCAGACAACCAATGAGCTGAGTTCATTCTGCCATGTATCCAGCCAGAACGGGGTCCTGATCTCCTACGATGACACGGACGGCATGTACCTGGATCTACTCGATGAGAATACCCTGCACACTGTCAGCTCTCTTCCGGTCGATTTCACCTGTAGCGCCATGATAGCCGGCGCATCGGATGCCCGGGTAATCCTCTGGCCCGAGGGCAGCCAGACTTCGCTTGTTCTCGACATGAACAGCATGTCTTTCGTGGACACGCTGGACTTCACGTTCTGGAACGGACGGGTTCTGGGAAGGTACGGCACCTATATCTGGGGCGGAGCCGAAGGGCTGTGCAGGCTCGACCCGGCGACACTCGAAATAGACGCAGCGTGCCCGGTCACGGTTGCATGCAACCCTGTAGTTGCATCAAATGGTGATCTGTGGGTCCTGTCAGGTACCTGCGACCTGTACCGCCTGAACCCGTTCAGTCTTGAAGTGCTCGATTCCCGGCACTTGCCCGACCTGCCCTCACAGACGGTTATTTATGAGGCCTCGGGAGATGTTTTCGCCTACTATCCCAATCACCCGTATTACCCTGATTCGATGATCGTCATGAACACCGGGGATTTCGGGATAGCAGGTAAAGTTTTCCTCTCACAGGAGATAATGTCTCCACAGATGATCGTCGCACCAGGGCAGGAACAGGTATGGTGTCTGTTCGCGATAGAGGCACAAAATCCCGGCTACCTAAGCATCGTCAGGTAACGACTAAATACCCCGCTTCGCGTCGGCCATCTCCTTCACCTTCATTAGCCTCGTGGTGTTGGAGCGGTCCATCTCCGCGAGCTTCAGACGGACCCTCGATATGGCCGACTCGTAATCGGGTATCAGGACGTACTCGAGAGCGTTCACCCTGCGTCGTGTCGAGTCGATCTCGTGGGCTATGAGGGTAATGGCCTTTTCCTGCTCAGCGAGCCTGATGATGGCCGGCAGCACCTGCCTGTACACCTCGAGCGCTTCGTCCAGCTCCGGAGGCGTGTCGAAAAGACCGTAGTTGCGAACGACTCCCTCGACGGAGACGCTGAACACCGGAAGGGTCAGGTTCATCACCCTGCGCATGTCGGTGGTGACCACCGCCCTGGCTCCGGGGTGGGCAAGGGCGTCATCCATGGCTTCACGGTGCATGGCGGCACGTGCGAAAAGGAACTGGCCGTATGCCCTGTGCAGTTCCTTCTCGAGTGAGGCCCTGGCGCCGCCATACTCGGCGATGAGCAGCTTGAACTGGCGCATAAGCTCGTCAAGCTTGTCTTTCAACAGCTTGTGACCCCTCAGGGCGAGTTTCACCCTGCGCTTGAGCTGAAGCAGCTCCATCCTGGTGGCCCGGACCTGAAGCGCCATGTCAGGCCTTTTCCTGCGGCCAGTAACGGTCGAGGTATTCGGGCCTGATGCGCTTCATCTCCTCCCTGGGCAGGTGCTTCAGAAGCTCCCATCCAAGGTTGAGGGTTTCCTCGATACCCCTGTCCTCGTGATCGTCCTGGCTGATGTAGCGTTTCTCGTACTCCTCGGCAAACTCCATGAACTGCCTGTCCAGAGTGCTCAGCGCCGCCACTCCGAGGATGACAGAAAGCTCCCTGGCCTGCTTGCCTGCAGAGTAGGCCGCCATGAGCTGGTTGAAAAGATCGGCGTGGTCCTCGCGGGTCTTGTTCTTGCCGATGCCCTTGTCCTTCAGCCTGGAGAGGGATTCCATGACGTCCATGGGGGGGTAGATGCCCTTCTTGTGCAATTCCCGGTTGAGGATGAGCTGTCCCTCGGTGATGTAGCCCGTGAGGTCGGGAATCGGGTGGGTCTTGTCGTCCTCGGGCATGGTGAGGATGGGGATCTGGGTGATGGAACCCTTTCTGCCCTTGATTCGGCCGGCCCTCTCGTAAATCGAGGCGAGGTCGGTGTAGAGGTAGCCCGGGTAACCCCTTCTGCCCGGAACCTCCTTGCGGGCGGCGCTTATCTCCCTGAGGGCATCGCAGTAGTTGGTCATGTCGGTGAGGATCACGAGGATGTGCATGTCCTTCTCGTAGGCGAGGTATTCGGCGGCCGTGAGGGCCATCCGGGGAGTGGAGATCCTCTCGATGGCCGGGTCGTCGGCAAGGTTCAGAAAGACAACCGCCCTGTCCATGGCGCCGGTTGCCTTGAAATCACGGATGAAGTAGTCGGCTTCCTCGAAGGTTATCCCCATCGCCGCGAAAACCACCGCGAAGCTTTCGCCCTTGCCGAGAACCTTTGCCTGTCTTGCTATCTGTGCCGCCACCTCGCCGTGGGGCAGACCGTTGGCGCTGAAGACAGGGAGCTTCTGTCCGCGGACGAGTGTGTTGATGCCGTCGATGCTGCTGAAACCCGTCTGAATGAACTCGGCGGGGTAATCCCTGGCGTAGGGGTTGATGGGCGCGCCGTTGATGTTCACCATCTTCTCGGGGACGATGGGCGGGGCCGTATCGAACGGGGCGCGGGGCCTGCCCTGCCCGTCGAACACCCTGCCGAGCATCTCCGTGCTCACCCCCAGTTCCACTCCCTTGCCCAGAAAGCGAACCCGGCACATCTCGAGATCGGTTCCGCTCGAGCCCTCGAAGAGCTGGACAAGAGCCCTTTTCGAGTCGATCTCGAGAACCTTTCCGTGGCGGATCTCCCCGGATGGAAGTTCTATCTCCACCAGCTCCTCAAAACTGACATCCGTTACCCCGTCCACCAGCATCAGTGGCCCGGAGATCTCAACTGTTGTGGTGTATTCCTTGATCATGTCGTCACCTCCGGTTACAGACCGGCCTTCTCCACCATGGAGTCAAGCTCTGCGGTGATAAGGTCCTTAAGCTCGTTGATCGCTGAAATGTGCTCTTCGGGAAGGTAGCGCATTCCCGCCACCTTCTCCTTCAGGGGGAAGGCGAAAAGGTCACGGGGCGCAACGCCGGATTTCAGCGCGCGGCCCATGCCGTCGTGGGTGTGCATTATTACCTCGAGCATGGCTTTCTGCTTGTCGATGGAAGCGTAGGTGTCCACCGGGTGGAAGGCGTTCTGGTGAAGGAAGTCCTCGCGGATCGAGCGGCTTGTGTAGAGAACGAGCTGATCCTCCGGAGAAAGTGATTCGGCCCCGACCAGCCTCGCGATTTCCTGAAGGTTCGCCTCTTCCTGGAGAAGGGCCATCGACCTTGTGACCATCTTGACCCATCCCGCGCCAAGGGTCTCGTCGTAGTATCCCCTGAGGTTGCGAATGTAGAGGGAGTAGCTGTCCAGCCATCCGATGGCGGGAAAGTGGCGCATGTATGCCAGGTTCGCCTGCAGGCTCCAGAAAACCTTCACCACCCTGAGCGTTGCCTGGACGACGGGGTCGGACAGGTCGCCTCCCGCCGGGCTGACTGCGCCGACCACCGTCAGAGCTCCGCTTCGGCCCTGGCCCCCGAGGCACTCGACCTTGCCCGCACGTTCATAGAACTCCGCGATCCGTGTGCCGAGGTAGGCGGGGTAACCCTCTTCGCCGGGCATTTCCTCGAGCCTGCCGCTCATCTCCCTCATGGCTTCCGCCCAGCGGCTCGTCGAATCGGCCATCAGAGCCACCGAGTAGCCCATGTCACGGAAATACTCGGCAATCGTAATGCCTGTGTACACGCTGGCTTCCCGGGCGGCCACCGGCATGTTGGACGTGTTGGCCACAAGGACCGTCTTGAGGATGAGGGGCTTGCCGCTCTTGGGGTCCTCGAGTTCAGGGAACTCCTGAAGCACGTCGGTCATCTCGTTGCCGCGCTCTCCGCAGCCCACGTAGACAACGATCTCGGAATCGGCCCACTTGGCGAGCTGGTGCTGGATGACCGTCTTGCCGCTCCCGAACGGCCCGGGGACACAGGCGGTCCCCCCCTTGCCAACGGGGAAGAAGGCGTCCACGACCCTCTGGCCTGTGATCAGGGGCTCGTTGGGCGCAAGTTTGGTCGCAATTGGTCTTGGTTTCCTGACCGGCCACTTCTGAAGCATTGCGAGGCTGCGAGTGGTGCCGTCGGCCAGTTTCACCCTTGCCACGTCCTCGTCTATCGTGTATTCGCCGGCCTCGGCGACCCATTCCACCTCGCCCGCCGTGCCCGGCGGAACCATCACCCTGTGCCGGATCAGCTCCGTCTCCTGGACCGATCCGATCACCTCGCCTCCGGTCACTGCAGTCCCGGGGTCGAGTTCCGGGGTGAAGCCCCACTTCTTTTCGTGATCGAGGCCAGGAATGTTGATCCCGCGGCCAATCCAGTCTCCGGCCTGTTCCCGCACCTTGTCAAGCGGTCGCTGTATGCCGTCGTAGATGGAGGTGAGAAGGCCCGGTCCGAGCTCGACGGAGAGGGGAAGACCCGTTTCGTACACGGGATCACCGGGTTTCAGCCCGGCAGTTTCCTCGTAGACCTGAATGCTCGCCCTGTCCCCCTTGAGCTCTATGATCTCACCTATCAGCCGGTAGTCGGAAACGTAGACCACGTCGTACATCCTGGCCTCGGTCATTCCCGTGGCCACCACCAAAGGTCCGGCTATCTTGTCAATCCTTCCGTGATGCATTCGGCTTCCTCCGGCTATTCATCCTCGCTCATCAGATCAACTCCAACGGCTTTGATGATCAGTGTTCTTATGGCATCCTCTCCCCGGTGGCGGCTGCCGGATACTCCGGGCAACACCACGACCGCGGGCACGGGCAGACCGAGGGTGTCGGCCACCATGTCCTCAACTTTTTCGAGAATCTCCTCGGTGACCATTATCACCGAGACCTTTTCCCTCACAAGACGGGAAAACGTCCTTCGAATACTCTCCCTGTCACCGGGGGAGTAAGTCTCCACTCCCAGTGCCCTGAAGCCCAGCACCGAGTCGGCGTCGCCCATGAACGCGGTTCGCCCTTCGGTCATCTACTCTCCATTCACCTGGGAAGCCGCGCCAGCAGCTTCGCGGTATTCATGTCCGCCTTGCGGGCGGCGGCGGCAAGGTTCAGATGCAGGGCTTCGAACTCCCTGCGCAGCACGTAGGAGAAGAGCAGGCCAGGTCCGAAGGGATTGGCGGCCAGCCCGTCAAGAAGGTTCAGGCAGACCCTGTCGCTCTCCCTTTGAAAAGGCAGGAATGAGCCTCCGTCGAGGGCCTCCTTCAGTGTCGCAGCGGGAGCCTCGAGTCCCGTCGTTTCTCCAAGTGCTTCGGGAAGCCGGTTCTTCCTCGCGGCGTCGGTGACCTCTTCTGCGGAGTGAAACCCCCCGGAAAAGAGAAAACCCTCGAGTTGCCCGGCGGATGCGCCACCTGCCGCAAGCCTGCCTGCGGTGAGAAAGTTCCTGAGTTCGGCCCTGGTACGGATGAAGTTGTCCAGTCCGGGGTCGAGGGGAGCCAGATGAACCCTTTCGACAATGGCGGCAAGCTGGTCTAGTATCATGTCCACCCTGATGCTGTCGGCCGGCTGGACGGACTGCGCTGCCTCGAGCGCCGTTCTGAAAATGCCGGGAAGCTCTCCCGCACGGGCCGGATCGGTCCAGGCCTTGACCAGCAGCGAGACGGGCAGCGTTCCTTCCTCCTCGAAGGGCACATCGCCCTCTCCGCCTGAAGCCAGGTCCTTCCAGGCGTACCTGGCATTCCTGACGTCGCGGCGCAGAAGGATCGCCCCGGCAAGACCAATGCCGGGGTCAAGCTCCATCAGTTCGGTCTCAGCCATGGAAACCGCATTGTTCAGGGCCTGCTCGATCGAGTCGCCCTGGATCAGGCGCCCGTACCATGTGTCGCCGAGGACTTTAAGCAGCTCGTCATAACCCTGTGCGCCGACGATCTGAGACCACATTCTCCCGGAAAGGAGTGTCGATTCGAGGGCGCTGGTCCGGCCGGCTGCATACTCCCAGGAGGAACTCACAGATCCTCCAGCCTTTCGAGGGGAAGAAGTCTTGAAAGCTCCATGACAAGTTCCTCATGAACCAGGGAGGCCACCATGTCCAGTGTGGCGTTCTGGCTTATCTTTCCCGACCTCAGTATGACGCCGCCCCTGGACGAGTGACGGTCATTGGAAAGGCGGAACCTCAGCCCGGGAGAGGAGTGGCTGTCGAGGAATGACTGGGTGATCCTTTCCCCGTCATTCCCGGAGATGATAACTTCCACTTCGCCAGTCAGATCGCATTTCCCGAGAAACGAAGCTATCAGGCCGGTGTATTCCGGGCTTGCCACCAGGTCGTCCACGGCCCGGTTCAGGGCGTCATCCATGAGGCTGCGCCTGGTGTTCAGAAGGCTTCTCTCCTCGGTTCGAAGAGCGTTGTCGCGCATTCTGGCCTTCTTTTCCCGCAGGTTCTCGAGAAGTCTGGCCCTGTCCTTTTCAGCCCTGACGGTAAGTCGGGCGCGGATTTCCTCGAGGGCGGCCTTCTTCTCATGACGGGCCTGGGAAAGAAGTCTTTCCGCCTCGGTTTCCGCGTCCTGAATGATCTTCTGTCTAATGGCCTCGAGGGACATTCCCGTCAACCGATCTGACCGAGCATGAGGAAGCTGACGAGGAAGCCGAGAATGGCGTAGAACTCAACGAATACGGCGAGGATAAGGGCTTTCCCCGAGTCATCGGGCTGTTTCGCCGTCATCATGGCACCCGAAGCGCAGACCTTGCCCTGATGGATCCCGGAGAGAAGCCCGGCGAGACCCACCGGAAGCCCGGCCGTGAATATCTTCCAGGCATCCGCGGGTTCGAGCACACTGATCCCGGCAATCTTCTGCAGAAGCAGGAAGGCGATGACGAATCCGTAGATGCCCTGGGTTCCCGGAAGGGCGGAGAGCAGGAGCAGCTTTCCGAATTTCTTCGGGTCCACGCTCATGACGCCCGTGCTTGCCTGGGCTGCGATGCCCACTCCCACCGAGCTGCCAATTCCGGCCAGGGCGCAGGCAAAGGCGGCACCCATGTAAGCTATGAGATTGACTGTCACTTTCGTTGTCCTCCCTGTGGACTGGTGGTCACTTTCATTCAGGTTTCAATTTCAGCTGACTTATATCGCCAAGGCGTACGAACCGCGGCTGGTAGCGCAAAGGAGCGAATGGAACGCCGGTTCCGTCGTAGAACTTGCCGAAGAACTCGACGAACTGAAGCCTGGCCGTGTGGATGAAACCCGAGAGGACGGCCATCGCGAGGTTGAACAAATGCCCGGCCACCAGTACCAGGACCGCAAGGACGATCCCCAGGCCGGCTATGCTTCCCGCCAGCATTCCGGCTATCTCGTTGATGACCTGGGCGATGATGGCGCTGGAAAGCGCCAGGGCGAAGAGCCGGGAATAACTGAGAACATCACCGAGAAGGTTCACTATGCCGTATGTGGCGTAAGCGCCAAGGCCGACTTTTCCGCCTATGCTCGCGGCAGACCTGCCCCCCATGACGAATATGAGAAGGGCTCCGGCAGCCAGGAGGATGAGGAAGACTTTGTCCGCCGGTCCACTGATGTCGTATAGAGCTCCGTTCAGAAGGTATCGGTTGAACAGCCAGGGAAAAAGGCCGACAATTGCAAGCATCCAGCCGCTCTGTTCGAGCACCGCCGCAAAACCGTCTCCCTGCCTCAGTCGTTTGGGAAGGTTGACGAGCACTCCCCACGCAAGCTGGACCAGTCCAAGGGCCAGGGTCAGGTAAAGGAACTGGTTGGAGACCGAAAATCCGGGCTTCCCGGGGGCGTACCCTGGAACCAGTCCGTTGAGGAGCATGGCCGGGGATTGAAGGAATCCGGGAAGGGAGTAGAACTCGATGCCGAACCAGCCCCCAAGCAGGACACCCGAGACAATACTGGCGATGCCTCCCTGGAAGATGAGCCTGAAGAGCCTGGAATTGCCTCCCCTTCGCTTCGTGAGCCAGATGCCAAGGGCGCTTCCCAGGACAAGGGCCGCACCGTAACCGGCGTCGCCGATGCAGATGCCGAAAAAGAGTGCATAGAAGGGGGCGAAAAGGGGAGTGGGGTCGGGATCGGCTCCCGCCGGGCGCCCGAACATGTCCGTCAGGAGCAGGTAGGGGTCCACCGTCGCGTTTTCAGACAGGAACACGGGCGGGGTTTCGCCGGGTTCGGGCTGTATCTCTTCGATACCGGCAGCAGCAAGGTTCTCGAGTTCCCCCCGAAGCCTCGCGACATCTCCCTTGCGCATCCAGGCGTGCAGGACCAGAACGTTCACGGATGAAAGCCCGCCCGATGCCATCTCGTGTCTGGCTGCCGCAAGACCCAGGGCATCGTAGAGCATCCTGAGTTCGGAAAGCCTTCCTGTGAGTGACCGGGACTCGCTTTCCAGCCGGGCGAGCCTGACCCTGCATTCATCGAGAGTCCCATCGATCCTCTGCAGTTCCTCCGCTGGGTCGGCGGAAAATCCCGCGAACTCCCCGGGAATGAAGCCGAGCGAGGTGAGCCGTTCCCAAAAGGCCGCAACCTGGCCGGTGTGAACAACACAGACGAGTTTGTCGCCCCCATGAGGGAAAACGGCCGAGGCCTCGAACTCGCCCGAAAGCAGACCGGCTGCGCCGGGCGCGTCGGGGATGGTTCCCGCAAAGACCGTGAAAGCCCCCTGCCGCCCGACAAGGTCGAAACGGCACGGCAGAAATGACCACTTTTCGAGGGAACGGCGACGGGTCTCGAGGTCACGGATCGACTGGCCGGTTTCGGTGATGCCGGACGAAAGGGATGAAGCTCTCTCCGTGGCCTCACGGAGGGAATGGTCACTCAGCACCTTTTCAAGAACGTCTCTGGTCACCGAAATCTCGGCCTGGCCTTTCCCGTCAGTGAATTCGGAGAGGAACTGAATGGCCCGATCGAGTTTCAGCCTGAGTTCGCGAAGCTCTTCCACGTTTTCGGGAATGAACCGGTCAAAGCCCGGGATCCCTGTCGAGTCGGCGCCGGCGAGATGCACCATGCCTGATCGCTCCAGGATCGCGAGCACATCGGAGCGATGCTCATGGTGACAGAGTATCTCGACCTTGACGACGGTTTCCCTTGCCATCTTCAGCGGTCCTGCATTATTCTGCGCCGAAGGAGTTCAAAGGCCTTTTCCTGAAGCTCGCCGGACCTTTCCCGCAAACGTTCCTCGATGCCCCCCCTTTTCCTGCGAAGCTCATCACGGTATGCAGCGGTCTCCGTGGCGATGTTGGCCGTTTCCCTCTCCTCAGCGGCAGCGAGGGCGCTTTCGTACTTGTCCTCGATCTCCTTCAGAGCCTCAGGGATCGAGTTCCTCTCGCTCTGCGCCTCCCGGCCGGCCCTCTCGAGAATCTCCGCAGCCCGGGCTTCCGCCTCGAGGAGTGATTCAAGGCTTTCGCTCAAGTGATTCCACCCTTTCGCTGGACACTGACAACAGTGCAGTTGTGGATATCATATGTCAAACAGCTTGAGAAAACACACGTAAATGAATACGCTATAAATATATATGGAGTTATCAACGCAGAAGGTCGGTTTTCCACAATCTCCCCGGATCAGCCCTTCTGCGATCCCTCTTTGCCGCTCATGCTGCAGTGCCCCTGAAAGAAGACTCCCTCTTCAATGACAAGGCTTCTCGTGAAAATATCGCCTTCGACCCGGGAGCCGTTCTGAAGCTCGAGCTGGTTCTCAGCCCTGATCGTTCCGTTGATCGTTCCGCCGATGACCGCCTGGGCCACGGAGATCTCGCCCTTGATGCGGCCCTCGTGACCGACTGTAAGGGTTGAGGAAACGGTTACCTCGCCATCCACGAAACCATCAACCCTCAATCCGCCCTGGATGTTCACTACGCCGGTTACCGAACTGCCTGCCCCGATGATGGAGTTGATCGCGTTACCAGTGTCTTCTCTGCCCACTTGCTTCTCCCGTCACTGATCCTCCGGAGGGGCGCCCTGCGTGGCAAGGTTTTCTATCACCCTTCTGGTGGCTCTTATCTCTTCAAGCTGCGCTTCGATCGATTCCAGGCGTGCATCTATGTCGGAGGCCATTGCGAGGCTGTCCCTGAGGCTCTCGATCCGCCGGTTCAACTCGGCCTGTCTGGACTGCCCCACTACACCAGACACAGAAATGTAGACAGAGGCAGCGATCGCGATTGCCACAAGAGCCACCGCAGTCCGGAAAAAAGGCGCTCCCGCTCCCGAAACGCGAAGTTCCCGCCTTTTACCGTGGGCTGAATGGGGAATCACAGCAATGGTGAATCCCTCGTGCCTCCGCGCCATACACCCTCCGTGGTGAGTCTTCCGCAGCCGCTAACCTAATCCGGTGAACCGCCTGGGGCCAATGCCTCAGAGACGCCCCAGCAGTCCGCGAATGTCTTCGGCATTCATCCCGCGGCCCAGAGCCGACATCAGAAGCAGGCGGATCTTGTGCCCCTGCATGTCTCCCGCGGTTATTGCCCCGGCTTCGACAAGGTCAACACAACCGCCTTCGTAGGCGTACACTCCCAGAACCCTGCCTTCGTAACACCGGCTGGTAATGGCAACCACCATGCCGGCGCTGATGGCCCTTTTTACGGCGGATGCGGTTTCGGGCGGCATGTTGCCGCGGCCGAATGCCTCGATTACCAAGCCTTTGTAACCCTGGTTGGACAGATGGTCCACCAGTTCGCCCCCAAAACCCGCCGCGCACCGAACAAGTCCCACCCTGCTGTCCAGTACTACGGGACCAGCCGGCATTGAAAGCCTCCAGAGAGGCTTTCTGTGAAGGATGACGCCATCTTCGTCAACAAAGCCCAGCGGGCCGTAACCCGGCGAGGAAAAACTGCTTGTGTTCGATGTACATGTTTTCGTGACCCGGCCGGCGGCGTGGATCTCGTCGCCGAGAACTACAGTTACTCCGAAATCATGAATTTCGGAACTTGCGGTAAGGATGGCGGCCCTGAGATTTCGCGGGCCGTCCACCCCAAGCTCACCCGGACTTCGCATGGCGGCGGTGAAAACCACCGGCATGGTTCCCCGCAGATGAAGATCGGCAAGGAACGCGCTTTCTTCGAGTGTATCTGTGCCATGGGTCACCACGACCCCCCGATACTCCCGTGAAGCCTCGAGCTGCTGGAGCCTGGCGGTGAGTTCGAGCATGTGAACCGGCGTCATGTGGGGGCTTGGAAGGCTGAACTTCCTCTCGTTGTAAAGAAGGATGTGTTCTGGAATACCCGCCGAGTTCCTGTCGAACTCGATGCCGGGTCCTATGACAAGCCCCCCCTGTCCCGGGGCCATCTCAATCGTGCCGCCGGTGGACAGGACCAGGATCCTCTCAGCCATCCTTCCTCCGCGACACTTCGAAAAGGCTCTTCTTGAGTTTCATGGGATCCCCTGCCAAAGTGGCGGCCTTTTCGATTATGTCTTTCCTGTTGCCGAACATGTCGAGCAGGTGAAGAAGCTCCTGGTCGGCACTCACGGCCTGCAGAAGCTTTTCGTTCTCCTCGAGGAGCCTGAGCAGGTCCTCCCTCGAGGGGTCGACGGTCCAGCGAAGCAGTATGGCCACAGAGTCTGCGTTATCCCGGTACCTGCGGCGCATGTCCGCACTGATCTCCCGGGCCTCTTCTTCGGTGACCACCCCGTGGGCGTGCCTCTGTTTCCTGACCTCGTCCCTGACCAGGTCGTTGATCTCCTGAAGGGCGGCAGGGTACTGGGGCGCTCCGGCACCGCCGGAGAAGACCCAGGAGTCTCCCAGTACTGCAGGAAGGATTTCCTCGGCGTTCGGGAATGGTTTCTCCAGAATGTAACCCCAAACACAGATGAACATCGTGCCGTACTTCCGAACGAATGACGCCCGGTCGGGAGTTCCGGACTCCTGCGAAAGCCTTTCGAGAAGGAGGTCGAGAAGCCTTCTTCTCTGGTTCCGGCCCGCCAGGAGAAGCTCGATCCTGTCGAGGGCCCTCGTTTTCCACATGGGTCCAAACAGCTGCCTTTCCAGCAGATCGTTGGACTGGCCCGGAAAAACCGCAAACGAGAGGCTGCCCGCAACCATGAGAAGCAGTTCCGATGCGCCGTCGGCCCCGAGGAATTCCACGACTTCCATGATCGACCGGGCCGTCTGGAGGGTCTTCCCTGAATCCGTTGGCTCGGCCATGAGTATCATCAGTGCGCAGTTCAGGATCGGGGGCAGGGTTCTGGCCGTCCATGCCTGAACGGGATCGGCGCCTGTGTGAAGGGCTGCATCGGTCAGCTCGGAAACTGCCTTTTCCTCGCCTGCCCGTGGCCTTCCCCTTCTTATGTCAAGGAAGAAGTCGAGCGGGTCCCTTTGGTTTCCAAGAAGGGTTTTCAGCTTCATGAGGGCTTCGCGGTCGCATTGGTACGAAAGAGATTCGCCTCCCGGGATCGAAGATGCTGAAAGACCGGAGCTGAGTATGGAGCAGATACCGAGAAGCTCCTCCCTGCGGGCGCCTGAAGAGGTTATAAGCGCGGTCACCCCCCCGATACGCTTCCTGGGGACGTCCCTGGCTTCGTGAATGCCCGACCATGACGAGAGGATGTCCTCCGGGTTGAAATGGTCGGTCTCGGCCGTGGGGGCCGGACTTCCCAGCAACCAGGCCTCGAGACCGGTTGAAAGCTCGAAAGCCCTGCTCAGTTGTATCTCTGAGGCAAGGTGCAGCAGGAAGTCATCGCCTGCGGGAATCCCCCCGATGCTTCTCTGGGCAAGCTCGATGGCGTTCTCGAGAAATCCTGCAAGATTACCGAGCTGCCTGTGGAAGAAGAAAACGCTTTCTGGAAGCACCTCGGTGAAAAAGGCCATGGCTGACCTGCCGGATCCCGTGGAGACTCCCGCTCCAGACACCCTGACAGGCATGAGCTTGTCCGCAAGGCGTGCGATGAAGGCGCTGTTCACTGTTTCCAGCGCGTCGGGGACTTCCATGAAGGCGTTGAGTATCCTTCTGATGCCCTGATCGAGGAAGCTCGAGAAGATCAGGTCGAACCCCTCCTGCCAAACGGCCTGCCTGCTGAACCTGTCGCACACTGCGCGGATCCCCGACAGAAGCTCTTCTGAACGCTGCCTCGAGAGGCCCGGCAGTGTGAGGAAATCCTGCATCAGCAGATCGAGGGCGGCGACACGTCCGCCTGCCCTGAAAACCCTCTGAAGGGTGAGGTTTTCGGCCTCCCTGAGCCTGTCCTGCTCGGGAGAGGAGTTGTATCCGGTGACCGCGAAGGCAAGACAATCCCTGAAAAGCGGATCGGATGCGTTGACTTCCTGCATCAGAGGGGTGACGACCATCTCCAGGAACCTGAGCCTTCTCGAGGGGTCCTCTACCCTGCCCAGGAATTGGATCACTGTTTTCCCCGCTTCGGGCTGCCCGTCGAGAAGCTTCTCCATCCATGCCGGAGCGAGTCCGGATGAGAGCTTTCCCCTGTCGACAGGGGTGAGAAGAGCGAAAACATCAGCGATGGCCTGGGTGCGGTGCAGATACGCAGCGGTGTCGTCATCGGGCGCCATCCGCACCAGAAGGGAGGCAACGGCCGCAAGGTGTATCTGATTGCTTCCGCCGCGAATCATCGCCCGTTCCAGCAAAGCCAGACCCTTTCGGCCCGAGGGCGCGCCGTCGAGGGCGCGAAACACCGTTTTCAGGCTTTTCCTGTCAGGCGTTCGACCCGCGGAGAGCACCTGTTCGGCAATGCGGTACAACCTCATGACGTCCACCGCGGTGTACGCGCATCCCTCTCCCGCGTCGGAAAGGTAGCCGTTCACGAATACCAGGGGTTCGCCTTCGATCCTTCCCTGCATGCCTGAAAGGAATTTGACGAGTCCCTGGTAGGTTATGCCCCTCTGGGCCGTGTCCACCATCTCTATGAAGAACTCTCCCAGCCTGAAGGGGTTCTCGCTGCCGGAAAGCCTTATGGAAAGGAGTTCCACTGCAAGGTCAATCTCCATCTGGGAATCGAGATGGCTGCAGGCGACCGGACTCGAGTTCAGCACCGCGGCAACAACTCCGGAGTCCTCGGTTCTGAAGAGAACCATGGCGCGGTGCACCCTTTCTTCGGACAGGAACTCGGCCATGCCTCTGTGTTTCTTCAGGGCCCTCATAGCCCCGCAGTAAAAACGCAGGGACCCGATGGGAGCCATTCCCTCGGCGATCCTTCTGTATATGGGCATGCCCCTGCGTGCGACTATCTCCCATATGGGTGCGAACTCGTCTCCGGGATAGAGCCAGCCGAGATCGGCGGCGAAATCCATCAGAACGGCCCTGTTGTTTTCCGTCAACCCGGGAAAGCTCATGGCTTTCTTCAGGGCTTCGTGGACTTCCTCACCACCGGCTGAAAGCCTGTCACAATGGTAGGCAAAGTGTTCGGGCAGCGTCCGGGCAAGCACGAGGCAGAAGGCTGCGGCATCTTCGCCCAGATTGCCGTCGCCGCTGCTTCGGAGAACCCTGAACCAGCATGCCAGGGCCTGGGGCAGATCCGTCTTCCCGCTGCCTTTCCCGGATACGGGGAATACCGCCGCCAGACTCGCGTAGCCGTCCACACCAAGACGCCACAGGTTTCTCGGCAGAAGGTGCAGGGCGGAAAACCAGTCGCGGGTGAGTCCGGCTTTTATCGGCGGGGATGCCATCTGCTTGAAAGCCCTGAACACTGCGCCTGCGGCCTCGGTGTCCATTCCCGCCAGCAACGATGCCGCAAGGGGGGTCAGCTCTCCATGCGCCTTGAAAAGGGGCAGGGCAGATAGCGCGGCAGTTGTTGCCGGTCCGGTGGAGAGAAGCTCGGGCTGAACCACCGGAAGTGCCGGAACCGATACGGGCGGAGGTGAAGCGGTGTCCTCGCCATGCACCGAAAGCCAGGTGGCGAGCATCTGTTTCAGTGCATCCTTGCTTGTCATTCAGCTTCAGTTTCCGCGCATCTTCTGAGGCTTTCCGGGGAAAGGATGGCCGCGTCGGAAACCCTGTCTCCCTCGGAAAGGCTCATCAGCTTCACGCCCATGGTGTTCCTTCCGATCTCCCTCACATCCTCGGCGCGAAGCCTGATGGCTATGCCGCCGGCGGAGACCAGAAGGATCTCGTCTTCAGAATCGGCAACGCCCACGACCACGACCTCGCCGTTCCTGTCGCCCGTGGACACGTTCTTTATACCAAGGCCGCCCCTGTGGGTGATCCTGTATGCAGACGCGGGTGTGAACTTGCCGTAACCGTTCCTGGTCACGGTGAGTATCCTGTCCCCAGGGGTGACACTGGTCATCCCCACCACCCTGTCCCCGCTCCCAAGGCTGATGCCCCGGACACCCATGGTGTCGCGTGACATTGGTCTGATCTCCTTTTCGGAGAAATGAATGGCCTTGCCCCTGGCGGTTCCGATCAGAAGGTGGTCGTTCCCGGTGGTCATGAGGGCGCTCACGAGTTCGGCGCCTTCGGAGAGCCTGACAGCCTTGATGCCGCCCTTCCGGGGTCTGCTGTAGGAGGCGAGGGGGCTCTTCTTGACCATGCCCTCGCTCGTGACCATGGCAATGTGGGCGTTCCGGGTGAAATCGTTCACGCACACCCTTGCGACAGGCCTCTCCCCCGGATTCAGTTCGACAAGGTTCACAAGGGCTTTGCCCAGCGTGTTGCGTCCGGCCTCGGGAATCCTGAACACCTTCAGCCAGTAGCATCTTCCCTGATTGGTGAAGAACAGGATGTACGTGTGGTTCGACGCCGTGAATACCTGGTCGAGGAAATCCTCCTCCCGGGTGATCACACCCGTCTTGCCCCGGCCGCCACGGTTCTGGCTCTGCCATGTGTCGATGGAGAGGCGCTTGATGTACCCCTTGTGGGAGAGCATTATCACCATGGGGTCGTCGGGCACCATGTCTTCGTCCTCAAGGTTGTCAACGCCATGGGGTGAGATGCTGGTGCGCCTGTCATCGCCCCACTTGTCCGAGACCTGCCGCAGCTCATCCGCCACCACCGCAAGCCTTGCCTGACGGCTCGCAAGAAGTACCCTGAGTTCGCCGATCAGCACCAGAAGGTCCTGAAGCTCCTGTCTTAGTGTGTCACGATCGAGCGCCGTCAGTCTGCCGAGGCGCATCTCGAGGATGGCCTGGGCCTGCAGTTCGGACAGACCGAAAGACTCCATCAGGCGGGTCTTTGCCTCTTCCTGCGTGGCCGAGCCCCTGATCATGCGGACAACTTCGTCTATGTTGTCCTGCGCTATCAGCAGGCCCTCGAGAATGTGGGCGCGGGCCTCGGCCTTCTCCAGCTGGAACCGGCATCGGCGAAGGATGACATCGTGCCGGTGCTCGATGTAGAGCTCGAGCATCCTTCTGAGTGTAAGCCGCTTGGGCACCTGGTCGACCAGGGCCAGCATGTTGGCACCGAAGGAAAGCTCCATTGCGCTGTGTTTGTAGAGCTGGTTGAGAACAACGTCGGCAATGGCCTCGCGTTTCAGCACGATGACTATCCTGGTGCCTTCGCGGTCAGATTCGTCGCGAAGGTCGGCGATACCGGTAAGCTTCTTGTCCTTGACGAGATCCGCGATGGATTCGATCAGCCTCGCCTTGTTGACCTGGTAGGGAATCTCGGTCACTATTATGCATTCGCGCCCCGACACGGTTTCGATGTGGGAAACCGCCCTTATGACAATTCTGCCGTGCCCGGTCAGGTAGGCCTTTCGAATGCCGCCGGCGCCCATGATCCTGGCCCCGGTGGGAAAGTCCGGCCCCTTGACCACGCTGAGCAGCTGCTCGTCGCCGGTCTGCGGATCCTCTATGAGAAGAAGCAGGGCTTCGATGATCTCCCTCAGGTTGTGGGGCGGTATGTTGGTGGCCATGCCAACAGCGATGCCGGAAGAACCGTTCACAAGAAGGTTTGGAAAACCGGAGGGAAGGACGGTAGGTTCCGTCAGCCTCTGGTCGAAATTGGGCTGGAAGTCAACCGTATTCTGATCGATATCCCGCAGCAGCTCCTCCCCGATGCTTGCCATCCTGGCCTCGGTGTACCTGTAGGCGGCGGCGGGATCGCCGTCCATCGAGCCGAAGTTGCCCTGGCCGTCGACAAGTGGATGACGGAGGGAGAAGCCCTGAGCCATGCGCACCATGGCATCGTAAACCGATGAGTCTCCGTGGGGATGATACTTGCCGAGCACATCGCCCACCACCGTGGCCGATTTTTTAAATGCCCTCTGGTGGGTGAGCTTCTGTTCGTACATGCTGTAAAGTATGCGCCTGTGAACGGGTTTCAGGCCGTCGCGAACATCGGGAAGAGCCCTGCTGACGATCACGCTCATGGAATAGTCGAGATAGGATCGCTTCATCTCGACTTCAAGCTCTATGGGTTGGATCCTTGCTTCGTCAGACATCGAGATTTCTCACCTCCCCGGCATGTTCAAGGATGAACCTGCGCCTGGGCTCCACCTCGTCGCCCATGAGTGTCGCAAATACGTGGTTCGCCTCGACGGCGTCCTCCATCATAACTTTCAGAAGCTTCCTTGTTTCAGGGTTCATGGTTGTCGACCACAACTGCTCGGGATTCATCTCACCGAGGCCCTTGTACCTCTGTATGGTCGCCTTCTGTTCGTCGATCGTTGCCAGCAGGGCGTTCAGGTCCCTGTCGTCGTAGATGTACCTTCGGTTTTTGCCCCAGCGAACCTGGTACAGCGGAGGCTGGGCTATGTAAATGTTCCCCTTCTCGATCAGTTGCGGCATGTAGCGGTAGAAGAAAGTCAGGAGAAGAGTTCTTATGTGCGATCCGTCGATGTCTGCGTCGGTCATGATGATGATCTTGAAGTACCTGAGCTTCGTTATGTCGAACTCTTCAGAACCGATCCCCGTTCCCACGGCGGTGACCATGGTCCTTATCTCGTTGTTGTTGAGTATTTTGTGAAGTGGGGCCTTCTCCACGTTTATAACCTTGCCGCGAAGGGGCAGTATGGCCTGGAAGAACCGCTTCCTGCCCTGCTTTGCGCTGCCGCCTGCCGAATCGCCCTCGACGATGAAAAGCTCGGCTTCCTGGGGGCTCCTGACCGTGCAGTCCGACAGCTTCCCGGGAAGTGACGCCGTTTCAAGGGCTCCCTTCCTGCGGGTGAGTTCCCTCGCCTTCCTTGCGGCCTGCCTTGCCGCGCTGGTGTCGAGGCACTTCAGGACAATCTTCCTGGCCGTGGCGGGGTTCTCTTCGAAGAACTGCTCGAGGCCTGAATAGACGATGTTTTCGGTGTTGCCCTTCACCTCACGGTTTCCCAGCCTTGTCTTGGTCTGGCCCTCGAACTGGGGGTTCTGGATCTTCACGCTCACAACCGCCGCCAGGCCCTCCCGCACATCGTTGCCCGAGAAGCTCTCGTCAGCCTTCTTGAACATTCCGTTCTTTGTCGCGTAATCGTTCAGGCACCTTGTCAGGGCGGAACGGAAGCCAGTAAGATGGGTGCCTCCGTCAATAGTGTTGATGTTGTTCACAAAGGTGAAAACATCCTCCTGATAGGCGGAGTTGTACTGAATGGCCGCCTCGACCTTGAAGTAGCTTCCGTCTTCAAGCATGCTTTCCCGTGAGAGGTAGATGGGAGTTTCGTGAAGGGGCGAACGGTTCTCGTTAAGGAATGCAACGAATGAACTTATGCCCCCGTTGTAGCGGAAGGTCTTCTCCCTTTTCTCGGCCGTTCTCTCGTCGCATAGAAGTATCGTAAGACCGCTGTTGAGGAATGCAAGTTCCCTCAGGCGCTTGGAAAGCAGGTCGAAGCTGAACTCACATGTTTCGAAGATCTGGTCGTCGGGCATGAACGTAACCGTCGTCCCGCGGGGGCGATGACCCTTTGGAAGAGGCTCCTCCTGAAGGGGTTCGACCGGTTTTCCCCTGGAGTAGGACTGTGAGAAGAGAACGCCGTCCTTGGCTATTGAAACCCTGAGCCGTACGGACAGGGCGTTCACGACGCTCACTCCCACCCCGTGGAGCCCTCCCGAAACCTTGTAGCTCTTGTCATCGAACTTGCCTCCGGCGTGAAGCGTGGTAAGAACAACCTGGACGGCGGAGACTCCCGATTTCTGGTGGATATCGGTTGGGATCCCCCGCCCGTTGTCTTCGACCGACACGCTCCCGTCGGGCAGCAGCGCGACACGAATGGTATCGCAAAAACCGGCCTGGGCTTCGTCGACGCTGTTGTCCACCACCTCCCAGACAAGGTGGTGGAGTCCGGCGGTTGAGGTCGATCCGATGTACATGCTCGGCCGCTTCCTGACCGCGTCGAGCCCTTCGAGAACCTGGATCGAGTCGGCGCCGTACTCGCCCTGTTTTTTCTGTGTCAAACCTTATCAAGCCTTTCATGTGGGGATTGTGAAAGCTTAACCACGATGCGCCGGAAAAGCGCACGACCGGCCAGTTCGTTGATGCGGCGGAGAATGGCCGCGGAACGGGACCGGATCTCCATGCAGACCGCCGGATGAGAGGCGACTACAAGAAGGACGTCATCATCGAAACCCGAAACGGAGCACAGCCCGTTCAGCGGCGGTCCCACGGCATCGGGCCATAATCCCATTGCACGGCTTCTGTGATATGCCTCTGAGAAGTCCCTTTCCGCGTTCATTGACTGCAGGATGTCGGCAACTTTCCTCACGGGCTCCGGAAACCTCCATTACACGGGATTCGCGAGGCGCACCGGCATAAGCAGGGCAAGGTACTCCATGCCGGAGTCCTGCTCGAGTTCTTCGATAACTACTGCTGTAGCGCCGTCTTTTATCTTCAGAAGAACGGATTCACTGTCCATGTTCTTGAGGATCTCCATGAGAAAGTCTCCGTTGAACGCAATCTGAAGCGGATCGGAGTCGAAATGTGCCTGAAGCTCTTCCCTTGCCTCGCCGGCGTCGGTGTTTTCCGCCTGAAGGATCATCTTCCCGGGTTCAAGCGTGAAGCGGACCTGGTGGGTCGCAGGGTTGGCTATGATGCGCATTCGCCTGAGGCTCGCGATGAGATCGACACGGTTCACGGTGAGCACGTACGGATTTTCGCTGGGGATGACCTTTTCGTAGGGAGGGTAGGGTCCCTCGATTATCCGGCTGAATACGGCGGTCTCTCCGGACTTGAAGCATATCTGGGTTCCCTGGCTTCCCAGCATGATGTTCTCGTCCTCGCCCAGGCGGCCCAGGAGGTTGAGTGCCTTGGGGGCAACTATCGCATCGAGGGTTTTCTCGGAAGCAAGACCGCTCATTCGCATCCTGGCAAGCCGGTGGCCGTCCGTGGCGACCATTTCTAGCCCATCAGGACCCATCTTCCAGAGTGCCCCGTTCAGCGCCGGCCTGTAGTCGTCGGAAGCCACCGCGAACGCCGTTTTTCTGACCGCGTCGGAAACGGCCTTCAATGGAAGCTCGGTAAAGGCCACATCGGCGGCGGAAGGGAGCGACGGGAAGCTGTCGCGGCTGCTCCCCGCGAGCACGAAGTTGCTGTTTCCGCAGGAAATGGTGATCCTGCTGCCCGACCCCCCGATATGGATGTCTCCGCCCGGAAGCTCTTTGACGATCTCGAGGAGTTTCTTGCCCGGAAGCGCCACGGAACCCTGGGTGCTGATGGTCGCCGGAACCGAGGTCGTAACAGATGTGTCGAGGTCGGTGGCGGCAAGGCACAGCCTGTCGGCGGCGGTCTCGAGAAGAATGTTCGTAAGGGATGGAAGGCTTGTTTTTGGCGGCAGGGCGTTGGCGACAATGCTCAGACCCTTGAGAAGGTCTCCGTACGACACGAGCAGCTTGACCATATGCGTCTCTCCTTCCGAGGGATTACAGAGAGGTAGTGTTCAAACATCTAAAGAATAGTCATCACAATTATACTCGTGGATTTGTGGAAAAGTAAGGCTGCCGGGATACGGGGCAAGGAATTCCCGGTGTTGAAAACCTGTGGACATTGACCTTGGAAATGCATTTTTTTCCACAGGGAAGACCGGGAATCGGTTATGATCATGAAGCCCACAGTTGTATCCACAGGAGGAAAGGGGTTTTTCCACATTCTCAACGGGTGAGGTTTTCCCGGATATCCTGAACCTTGCGCTTGAGCTGGGGGTTCTCGGACAGGATCTCCTTGATGCGTGCAATAGCGTTGAGGACCGTTGAGTGGTCGCGGCCGGTGAAGAAGCGCCCTATCTCGGTGAGAGGCGTATCGGTCAACTCCCTGATGAGCATCATGGAAACCTGCCTTGGTATCAGCACCTCCCGCTTGCGCTGCTTTCCCCTGATCAGCGCGGGGTTTATGGAGAATGCCTCGGCAACGGCACCCGTAATGCTGCCGGGATTGAGGTGGCGCGTACCGGCCCCGAGAAACTCGGCAATGATGTTTCGAACAAGGTCACGCGTAATCGAGATGTTCTGGATCTGCGAACGAACGGCCAGGAGGTTGATCATTGCCTCGAGCTGTCTGATGTTGGTCTTCACGGTGTCAGCTATGAAGTACATCGTGTCATCATCTATCGAGATGCTGCGTTCCCGGGTTATCTGGGTAAGGATGGCCACCCTGGTTTCAAGCATCGGCGGTTTTATGTCGGCCACGATTCCGGACTGAAACCTCGATACAAGCCGTTCCTCGAGGGGCTCTATCTCGTGGGGGGGCCTGTCGGAAGTGAGAACGATCTGCCTCCCCTGAAGGTACAGGTTGTTGAAGATGTGAAAGAGCTTCTGTTCTGAACCCTCCTTGCCCCCGAGAAACTGGACATCGTCCATAAGCAGGTAGTGAACATCCCTGAACCGCCGCTCGAACTCCTCCATGCGTTTGTTGGTAATGGCGTACACAAGCTGGTTCACGAACTCCTCGCTGGAGATGTAACGGCAGACGAGGTCGGGCCTGTGGGTGCTGACGTAGTGTGCGACGGCCTGGATGAGGTGTGTTTTGCCCAGCCCCACACCGCCGTATATGAAAAGCGGGTTCGCAATGTCGGAGCCCATGTTCTTGGCCGCGGAGAGGGCCGTGGCGTAGGCGAGACGGTTGTTGTCGTCCACGATGAAGCGTTCGAAGGTGTAGGAGGAGCGCAGCATGGTGGGAAGGATGGACTCGCGTCGCGTCTGGGTGTTCCTTGGAACGACGGAAATGGCCCTGAAATGGAGGTCGGGGCAGTCAAGGAGCTCGGCGAGAATGGATCGGAGCTTCTCGGAGTAGTGCGCCGATACGAAACCGGCATTGAACTCGTCCTTGAATGCCACGGTGAAGGTGTTGTACTCGTAGCTGACGAACCTGGAACCGGCAAGCCAGGAGTTGTAGATGTCCAGCCCCATTATCTCCCTGGTACGGAGAAGGCACTCGGACCAGGTTGCCTCCGGGGAAACGTTCAGAAAAGACACGGCAGAACAGTCGTAAAACGATTGCGCGCAATGGTGTCAGAAGAAATCCACATGATTGTCAACATCCCTAGAAAACAAGTAAACAACTATACCACAAACACATAAGAAAACCGCGCTTTTGGGGTCAGCCAAAACATGTTGATTTCTTTTTCTTTGGCAAGGGCAAAAAAGAGCTTGACAAAGGCCCTGCTCGATAGTAAGATTCCGCTTCCCTTTTGAATACGCTTTTTCTGTTTCCCGGGGCAACCAGCCGCCGGCATAGTCAAGAAGGAACGGGTTATGAAGAGAACCTATCAACCCAGCAGGATCTCCAGGGTGAGAAAGCATGGGTTCAGGGCCAGGATGGCCACCCGGGGCGGCAGGAAGGTTCTGAATGCCAGAAGACGGAAGGGCCGCAAGAGACTGGTCCCCTGAGGCAGGCAGAACCGGCGCCTCATGCTTCACCCTGAAGAAAACCCCTGAGTTCATGCGTCTGTTCAGATCTGGACATCGCTTCAAGGGCGGGGTCATCCGTGCGAGACACTGCAGAAACACCCTGGGCATGATACGCCTGGGGTTTTCCGTTTCAAGGAAGACCGGAAGTGCAGTTGAAAGGAACCTCTTCAGAAGAAGGATGCGGCACCTCGCGCGGGAAGCTCCTGCCGGGCCCGGATTCGACGCCGTCGTAACGCCTCAGCTGAAGCTGAGAGAAATAGGATGGTTTGCCCTTCGTGAGGATTTTGCATTGCTTCTGAAGGAAGCCGGGCGTTGAAGAGCATTATCATTCTGATGATTGACGCATACAGGAAGCTTCTTTCCCCGCTGCTGCCCGGTTCATGCCGCTTTACCCCCACGTGCAGCGGATACGCCAGAACCGCGGTTGAAAGGTTCGGCGCCTGGAAGGGATCGAAGCTCGCCCTGAAAAGGATACTGAGATGCAACCCCTGGAATCCGGGGGGATACGACCCTGTACCGGAGGGAAAGAACAATGGCGATGAGTGACCAGTCCAGAATGCTTCTTGCGGCCACGCTCATGATGGCGGTTCTTGCGTTGAGCTGGTTTCTCGCAAGCCCCCGCGGGACGGACCCGGCCCCTGAACCCGGACAGACCCTTTCCGAAACCGTCGCAATTCAGGTGCCCGAGCAGGCTTCGGAATCAGTGGATGCCCCGCTTCAGGCAGAACTGCCGGACAGCATCGCACCGGCCCGAAGCATAGTTGTAAGGATAATGGATGAAGGGGCCGTCCTTGTGGATGCCGAACTCTCCACGGACGGCGGAAGCGTTATGAAATGGTCGCTTGCCGGATACCCGGACCTTTCCGGCTCCGGTGATGGTGCCATGGTCAACCTGGCTGCGAAACCCTGGCTTTCGGTGATGACACCCTCCGGCAACAGGGTTCCGTTCTCCTGTGAAAGCCCTGATACCGTAACGGTCACCTCCGAGACCGAGATCGTCTTCAGTTTTGGTTCGGCAAGAAGGACATTTACTTTCAATCCTGGCACATATGCATTCGATGTCTTCGACGAGGGACTTTCCGAGGTGATAACGGTACAGGCCGGCGCTATCCCCGTCACTGAGGAAAACGCAGACATGAGGCAGTACTTCTCGGCATGCTGGTACACGAACAAGATGACCCGGAAAAAGGCTCCTTCGATCGAAGCGTTCGACGGCGTGGGGAACAGCCGGTGGGTTGCAGCTGCTTCGAGGTACTTCTGCATCGTTCTTCTTCCACATTCCAGGGAGAGGGTGAGCGGTTTCGTGGCGCCGGGGGAGGGAGGCTCACCGGAGGTGTCCCTCGAGACCGGAAGCGTTACCGTTTACGCCGGGCCGGTTGGATACACGGTTCTCAGCGCGCTGGGAAGCGACACCGGGAAGATGGTCGATTTCGGGTTTCCCGTGATAAGGCAGCTTGCCCAGCTTATTTTCCTGTACCTTGAAAGGGTGCTGTCATTCATCGGGAACTGGGGCGTAAGGATCATGGTTCTCGCGGTGACCCTGCAGATACTGATGATGCCCCTGACCCGGAAAAGCTATGTTGCCATGCAGAAGATGCAGAAGCTTTCTCCCGCGATAAAGGAGATTCAGAAGAAGTATGCCTCCGACCCCCAGAAACAGCAGATCGCAATGCAGAAGCTCTACAAGGAGTCCGGCGCGAACCCCCTCGGAGGCTGTCTTCCCATGATCCTACAAATGCCGGTGTTTTTCGCGATGTACAGGGTTCTTGGGAATGCAGTCGAACTCAGGGGAGCGCCATTCGTGCTCTGGGTGACCGATCTTTCCCGGCCGGAGATCCTCATTCCGTTCCAGTCACCGATACTGGGCCTTCAGGGTATCGGGCTGATGGCCCTTGTGACCGCCGCCTTCATGCTGATACAGCAGAAAATGAACTCGGCATCCATGCAGCAGCAGAAGGGGATGATGTACCTGATGCCAGTGATGATGGGGTACTTCTTCATGAAGTTCGCTGCGGGGCTTAACCTCTACTGGATGGTGTACAACATCCTCAGCATGGTAAACCAGGGCGTTATAAAGAAGAAGATGCAGGCGGAAGAGTCCGTGTGAACCCGTCGACCGACATCATCGTCGCAGTCGCAACCCCGCCGGGGCTGTCGGCCCTGGCCGTCGTCAGGTTGTCGGGGCGGGGTTCAGCCGCCCTCGTGGAAGGGCTTTGCGGTGCCTCCCCCGGAAGGCTGTCGGGTATGAGAAGGCTGCTCGCCATGATACCCGGAGTGGGTGACGCAGTAGTGCTGGGTTGGCCCGAAGGGAAGAGCTACACCGGTGAGGAAATGGTGGAGCTGATCTGCCACGGAATACCGGAGAGGGTATCGCGCCTTTACAGAACTCTTCTTGACGCAGGAGCAAGAAGCGCCCTGCCCGGCGAGTTTACCGCGAGAGCGTGGCGCAACGGCAGGGTAAGCAACCGGCAGATCATTGAACTCGCGGCAGAGGTGGAAACGGGAAGCCCATCGGGACGCCTTTCCGAATGCGCGATGCGGCTTCATGAAAGAATCTCGCACGCCCTTGAAACGCTCGAGGGCTCCATCGAGTTCCAGGAAGATTCATGCACCGGTTCAGCACCTGCAGCGGCTGCCCTGCAACTTGCGGAGGAAGCCGCCAGAAGCCTTGTTGCAACCACACATTCGCTTCAAAGGGTGATGAAGGTATACCTGATGGGCCGGGTCAACGCCGGGAAGTCAACACTGATGAACCTCCTTTGCGGCGGAGAAGTCGCACTGGTGGACCCCTCTCCCGGCACCACAAGGGACGGGGCCAGGCGGGAGATCACGCTCATGGGAAGAAGGTTTCTTCTTGTGGACACTCCGGGATTCGGCGGCGAGGGCATCGACGGCATCGCCCTCGATCGTGTGACAAGGGAGATAACCCGCGACGACACGGTACTTTGGCTGAGCCCAGAGGGGGAGAACCCCCCGGAATCAGTTGAGGGGAGTGCCGGTCGGGTCGTCCTGGTGCTGTCGAAGAGTGATACTCACCGGCTCGAGGGGTTGCGCGTTTCCTCGGTGAACGGGGAGGGCGGCGTGACGCTTCGGGATAACCTGCTGAGCACCGCGTCTTCACCCGCGGAGAACAGCGCATCCGAGATACTGACCCTTCTTGAGCATGCCGCAGGTTTCGTTGAAACCGAACCGGGGATAGCGGCAGCGCTGCTGCGCGAAGCGGAGGTCAAAGCCGTGGAGATGACCGGTCTCAGACATGATGTTTGCGCCGTTGAACGGGCTCTGAGCGTCCTCTGCGTTGGGAAATAGCACTGTTGTCGTTGTGGGAGGCGGTCACGCCGGGGTCGAGGCCGCCCTTGCCGCGGTCAGGGTCGGGGCTTCGGCGGTCATCGTAACCGCAGAACCTTCGGCCATTGCGGTAATGCCCTGCAATCCTGCCATCGGGGGCGTTGCGAAAGGATGCCTGGTTCGCGAGATAGACGCCCTTGGAGGGGTCATGGGCCTCGCGGCCGACCATGCGGCGCTGCAGTTCAGAATGCTGAACCTCAGCAAGGGCCCCGCAGTATGGGGTCCAAGGGTACAGGCTGATTCGGGGGGATACCCCGCATTCGTAAGAGAATCGCTCACCACTGCGGGAGTAAAGGTCGTAAAAGGGATGGCACGCTCCCTTTCCGGAGAACGCGGCCGTTTCACTGCCGTCGATCTCGAAGACGGCCGGTCGGTACCCGGCGATGCCTTTGTTCTTGCAACGGGGACGTACCTGGGCGGTGTCCTGTTCCGTGGCGGCGAGCGCTGGCCGGGTGGTCGCGCGGGAGGGCTGTCATCCATAAGCCTCGAACGGTTCCTGTCCGGACTGTTTCACGTGGAACGTTTCAAGACCGGAACCTCTCCCAGGGTTGTGACCGGAACAATCAGGACCGGCGCGCTCGAGATCCAGACAGCCCACACCTTCCCGTTCAGGTTCAGCCTCGAAAGCGAAGAACCGGTCCGCAACAGCATGCTTTGCCATCTTGCGCGAACAAACGAGCGGACCAGCCGGGCCGTTCTTGAGAACCTTGACAGGTCGCCATTGTACGAAAGACGGATCGAAGGGAAAGGCCCCAGATACTGCCCCAGCTTTGAAACCAAGGTCGTAAAATTCCCGGAACGCCATGAGCATCCCGTACATCTCGAGCCCCTGTCACCCCATTCCAGATTATCCTACCTGAACGGACTCTCGACGAGCATGCCCCAGGACGTGCAGTACAGAATGCTCAGAACAATCGAGGGGTTTGAGAACGCCGAGATAGCCCTTTTCGGTTATGCTGTAGAATACTCCCGGCTTGCGTGGGGAGAGTTTGACATGTCGCTTCGTCTCACGGGCACAGGGAACCTTTTCGCAGCCGGGCAGATCCTTGGCACTTCCGGTTACGAAGAGGCTGCCGCCCTGGGGCTCCTTGCCGGCGCCAACGCCGCAAGGACTGCGATGGACCGGGACTGCGTTGTGCCGGACAGGGAAGAGAGCTATCTGGGCGTCATGGTGAGCGATCTTGTCAGAAAGGGCATAGATGAACCCTATCGTCTGTTCTCAAGCCGCGCAGAGAACAGGCTTCACCTGAGACAGGACAACGCCCACGCAAGGCTGGAAAAGCTGGCCCGTGACCTTGGTGTCCTGGGAGGACGAAGGCAGTCGCTGCTTGAGGCTCATCTGAAGCAGTACGAAACAGCCCGTGAGCTGATCCGTGCTGCGGGGCTCGAATACCTCTGCAGAAGACCCGAAACCACACCTGCAGACATCATGGGTAAAGACTCCGGAATGGGTGGACTGAGCCCCGAGTGTGTGGAAACCGCATTCAACGACATCAAGTACGAAGGCTATATCAGCAGGCACACAAGGCGCCGCAAGGCAGCCCTCGAACACTGGTCACTTCCCCTGCCCCCGGGTTTCCGTGACGCGGGAATATCAATTGAGGCCCGGCAGGCCATCGAGGCAAGCAGACCCGGTACTGTCGGGGAAGCCGCCGAACTGCCGGGAGTCCGGGCCTCGGACCTTGAGGTTCTGACCCTGCTTGCCCTGAAGAACAGGTGTTCCACGTGAAACACATCCCGCCGGGAGCGGTTCAAGACATTTCCCGCCTGGGGGTGGCGGCCGACGAATCAGTGATCGAAAGGCTTGACGAGTTCACCGTTCTGATTGAAAAGGGAGCCGGGGGAAGGTTTGGAAACCTTCTGGGGCCGGTTGAAATGGGACGCCTTTGGAACAGGCACATCCTGGAGTCAGTTGCGTACATTCCCTTCCTTGAGAAGGAGGGACCGGTCGTGGATATCGGCAGCGGAGCCGGTTTCCCGGGGATCGTTCTGGCGCTGTTCGGCCTTGAGACCACACTTGTTGAAAGCCGCAGAAAACGGTTTCTGTTCCTCGTGTGGGTTAGGGAGACCATGAAACTCAGGAACGTCAATCTTCTGAACGGGAGGATCGAGGAATGCGGACCTTTCCCTTTGCCGGTGGCGTTCACTGCAAGGGCCGTTGAGAACCCTGCCGGTCTGGTGCAGAGGATCTCGGGCGTATCCAGGGAAGGCTTCTCTCTCACGGTCCGGACAGGAGAGCCCTATTCCGCTCCCGGGGTTGAAGTTGTAAGGGAATTGCCTTCCCCTCCTCTTGACCGTCCCGGGTTCATGGTGCAGTTTCGCCATCCCGGAACGGGGATTCGCCGGGGAAACGGGGGGACATGACCAGGATCATAGCTGTCGCGAACCAGAAGGGCGGTGTCGGGAAGACCACCACGGTGATCAACCTCGGCGCGAGCCTTGCCGTGAACGACAGGGATGTTCTTATTGTGGACCTCGACCCCCAGGCCAACGCCACGAGCGGCCTGGGACGCGATCCGGGCGGACTCGAAGGCATGCACGCCCTTATGGCAGGCCGGAAGACCCTTTCTGAATCGGTTGTTGGAACCGACGTCGAGGGCCTTGACCTCGTTCCGGGATCAACCGACATGGCGGGACTAGAGATCGAACTGGCCTCGCAGGACAATCGGGAGTTCTTTCTCGACAGGGCTTTGAGGGGTCAGGTCGAGAAGTATGCGTATGTCCTCATCGATTGTCCTCCCTCTCTCGGGCTTCTCACGGTGAACGGGCTCGTTGCCGCCGACAGCGTCCTTCTTCCGGTCCAGAGTGAATACTACGCCCTGGAGGGACTTTCCCATCTTCTTCAGACGATATCAAGGGTGAGGTCGGCGTGGAACCGAAGGCTTCTGCTTTTCGGGGTTGTCATGACCATGTACGACTCAAGGCTCAAGCTGAGCAGGGAAGTGTTTGACGAAGCCAGGGCTCACCTGGGTAAGGCATTGTTTCGCACCACTATACCCCGTAATGTCAAACTGAGCGAAGCTCCCAGCTTCGGGAAGCCGGCGATTCTCTACGACCCCTTTTCGAAGGGAGCCGGCAGCTACCTCAGTCTTGCAAAAGAGGTGATGGAAAGATGAGGGAAAAGGGTAAAAAGGCGTTGGGAAGGGGGCTGGAAGCGCTTCTGCCTGCGATCTCAGCGGAACCAGCCGGAAAAGGCGCTTCCATGATGGTCCCAGTTGGTCTCATCGACGCCAACCCGTTCCAGCCCAGGGTGGACTGGAGCCAGGACGACCTTCAGTCGCTCAGTGATTCGATCCGCGCCCAGGGGATCATACAGCCCCTTGTTCTGCGCCCCGCAGGAGAGCGTTACCAGCTCATCGCCGGGGAAAGACGGCTCAGGGCGTCAATAATGGCTGGGCTTTCGGAGGTTCCCGCGGTCATAAGGGAAGCGGACGACCGTCAGATGCTGGCGCTGGCCCTGGTCGAGAACATACAGAGGTCAGACCTGAACCCGATGGAGAAGGCCGAGGCCTTCAGCCGCTTCTGCAGTGAATTCAAACTCACGCAGGAAGACCTTGGACGGCAGGTGGGACTGAGCCGTTCAGCCGTTGCCAACTTTCAGAGGCTCCTCGAACTGCCGGAGAAGGTCAGGGTCATGCTTCGCACCGGTCAGCTTACAATGGGGCACGGCAGGGCGCTTCTCGGCCTTTCCGACGGGGACCACATGGTCAGGGCCGCGGGTATGGCCGTTCACAAGGGCATGAGCGTAAGGGCCCTTGAGGAGCTGGTCCGCAGCAGCAGGTCCGAAGGCAGTGCGAAGAAGCCGGGAAAGGTCCGTGAGGTTTCCCCCGAGATCGCTGCACTGGAAGAAGGTCTGCAAAGGCTTTTCGGCACCAGGGTGAGGGTGAGGGATACCGCAGGCCGTGGCAGCATAGAGATAGAGTATGCTTCACTGGACGAGCTGGACAGACTCCTCTCCATTTTCAGAAGTTCCTCCCGTTGACATAGTACAGCGTTGTCATATCGTACTCACCGCTCTAATCAGGAGGTTATCAAATGGCCTACAAGATCACCGATGCATGCATCGCCTGCGGTGCCTGCATGAGCGAATGCCCCGTGGACGCAATCAGTGAGGGAGACAAATACTCCATAGATCCGGCTACCTGCATCGATTGCGGTGCCTGTGCGGCTGTGTGCCCGGTCGAAGCCATCGAAGCTCCCTGACCGGTTCCGCGCTCTTCCGGGCGGGTCTTTACAGGCCCGCCCTTTGTTTTGCCAGAAAGGTGTAGAGATCCCTCAGGTCCGAAATCATTTTCTCGGCCGAGAAGGGTTCCAGGTCTTTGTCGACGTTCCCGAGAAGCGAATCGGACAGTCCGGGAGTGGATAGTATTTCGATGGTCCTCCCGGCCAGACAGCCCGCATCGCCCACGGGGCAGATCATTCCGTTGCCGGTTCCGGTGAGAAGCTCGGATACCCCCCCCACATCAGTGGAGACCACGGGCACCCCCGAAGCAAGCGCCTCGAGCATTCCCCGAGGCAGCCCTTCACTCACGGAGGTGATCAGGAACACGTTAAAAGCGGGAAGAAGCCTGCAGACATCGGTTCGGTTCCCCGCCAGGATGACCGCCCGGGAAAGGCCTGATGAATCGATCCTGCGTTCAACCACGGGCCGCATCGGACCGTCGCCTATCATCACGAACATGCATTCGGGAAGGATGGCATGTATTCGTGAGGCAACATCCAGGAAAGTCATGGGGTCCTTCACCGGAGCAAGCCTTGCCACCGTTCCCACGACCGGACAGTCAGCCGGCAGACCCAGTTCAGCCCGGGCAGCGGCCGACATTCCCCTGCATGACCTGAAAGGTCCGAATTCGACTCCGCTCCTGATCACCGTGTAATCACCGGGTCTTCCGATACCCCAGACTGCCCCCTTGAAGATGTCTTCCGGAGTCACCGCAACGGATTGATGGGCCAGGCCGAACCCGATCCTTTCCATTGTGGTGTACGCTGCCTGCTGCAGGAAGCTCATCCGGGCATCGAAGGGCCAGCCGTGGAAGGTCTGGACCACCATGGGGGAGCGCCCCGAAAGCCGGGCTGCCGCCCTGCCAAGAAGACGGGCTTTGGAACCGTGGGTGTGAACGATCGTGTACCCGCCCCTTTTTATGATGTTGGCAAGCTCATACAGAGCAAGAACATCGTGGATCGGGGAGATCCTCCACACAAGGTGCGGGCAGACCTTCGTCGTGATGCCGAACTGCTCTGCGAGATGGAAGTAATTGCCCTCCGGTGGTCTTTCGGGTCCGGTGACCAGCTCGGAACGGAAACCTTCACCCCGGATGTCCCGGCAGCTCAGGAGCGTGTTCATCCCGGCACCGCCGACGGCAAGCCTGGTCAGCACATGAAGGATGGAAACCTCTTCGGGCATGGTTCAGGCTTTTTTGCGGCCGTGAAGGACTGCCAGGAAGAATATGAAGATCAGTATTGTAAGCGCCGAATAGAATATGGGGCTGAGGAACAGAAACCCTACCGCCCAGAACGCCCCCAGAAAGGGAAGCATCTTCCTGATGTGGCTGCCCACGGGAAGCAGCCCCTTCTTCCCGGCGGGGAACGTGTTGTAAAGGCGGATAAGGTCTTCAGCGAAACTGAAGAGAACGATCGATACAGCAACGAGCGCGAGATGAAGGAAGATCCCGCCCACAAGGGCCCTGTTGTCGAACAGGGCAAGGATCGAAGTGAAGAAAGGCAGCATCAGCAGTCCGCAGAGAAGAAAACCGACACCCCATTGAATTGCCGTGTCACGGGTCAGCGCGTGTCCCCTTGCTGACAGGAGGGCGATGAACCGCTTCAGGAGAAGGCGTGTAAGCTCGAACAGACCCTTCACAACCGCAAGGACAAGCACGACCAGAATAATGTCATGAACCCGCTGATTCATCGACGGTTACCTCCGTTTGCGTTTCGATACGGCCTTCTTCTTTCCGCTTCCCCTGATCTGCACCAGCAGTCCGGCCGCGAACACTGCGGCAAGTGTCAGGAAGTAGCCGAATACCCCTATCGGGATGGAGAAGTTGGCGGCAAGGTTGACCGCGCCCGAAGAGGCCGTGAGGCTTCCGAAAGCGGCTGTGAGAAGGGCAAGCACGAAGTTCCTGTAGGCACATGCCAGGCCTCCGCCAAGAACGGCGGCCACTATGACCAGCAGAGCCGACGGGGGGGCCGTGAAGGCGAAAACCGCCGATGCTGCCAGAAGCGCGCCGGCGAAGAACAGCGCCAGCCGGAGGAACAACCCGGAAAGAACGGCGAAGAGAATGCCGAAGATCCACGGACCCATACTGATGAAGCCAGGGTCGTTCCAGATGGCCGATGCTATTCCCGCGCCGTGCACAAGCCCAAGGGCCAGCCCCGACAGGGCCAGGACAACTCCTATGAGCCTGTTTCCGAAGAAGGCAGCCAAGACTCCCGTGATGACCATCAAGACCGGTACCCAAAGGGGATCGATCAGGACCAGTTCGCCTATCATTCCCCTGCCTCTCCCTTCCAGTCCCCCAACAGATGCGCAAGACTGGCCGCCTCGCAGACGGCCCCGGCGTCCATTCCCCGGTTGTGGGGCGTTCTGACCAGAACTGCCCTGAAGCCACCCCTCCTTGCCGCCTCGATGCCCTTCCATGCGTCTTCCACCACCAGGCAGGAGCCAGGTGGGACTCCCAGAAGAGCGGCAGCCCTAAGGAATATATCCGGTTCGGGTTTGTGCCTTGACCCCTCTCCTCCAACAACGGGAGGAACCGGGCTTCCACCCCTCTCGAGAACGGCGCGGACAAGCTCCGAATCGGTGTTCGACGCTATCACGCAGGGCTTTCTTTGCACCACCCAAGAGAGAAGCTCCCCGGCTTCCCGGAACAGGGGTATGACCCCTGAACGGCAGAGGTCTCCGTAAAGCTCCTTCTGCAGGCTCCGCAACCTTTCCTTATCCCGCGGGGCGAACCCCATCTCCGTGAGGTGTTGTTCGCCCTGGCCAAGAAAAGACCATCTCAGGTAGTATTCTCTCTCCCCAATCGGTCCTGCGGGAGATATGGCCATGTTCCAGGTTTCCCTGTAAAAAGGCTCGCTGTCTGCCAGCACGCCGTCGAAATCGAACAGGACGGCGCTGCAGTTTTCCCATTCCCGGCGAAGCGACAAACGACTCCCCTCGGCTTTGCACAAACGGAAGACAGGAATCATAATAGCTTTCCACATCCGTTGTCCCTGCTTTCATCACCGGGAGGTGTTCTTTGTTAAACAGTTTTGAAGAGATACGAAGCGCGGCCAGAGGGATCAGCGGTTCCAGGGTCGCGGTACCCATGGGCCATGATGCCGCGTCCCTCGAGGCTCTCATAACCGCCGCACGGGAGGGGCTCGCCGAGGCCGTTGTCATCGCTCCCGTCCGTGAGGTGGAACACACGCTGGAAGGCCTGCATCTGTCCCTTCCCCCGGGCATCTCCGTTGAGGATCAGACGGACGAGGAGGCCGCCGCGCTCAGGGCCGTGCAACTCGTCAGTCAGGGCAGCGCCTCCATCCTGATGAAGGGTCTCCTCAAGACTTCCACATTCCTCAGGGCCGTGCTCGATGAGAAGGTCGGACTTCGGTCGGGAGGCATACTAAGCCACATAGCCGTGGTTCATGTTCCCCGGCAGAACCGTCTGGTAGCCATAACCGACGGTGGGATGAACATCCGCCCCGATGCGGAGCAGACCGTTCAGATCATCCGCAACGCCGCTTTCGTCATGCAGAGGCTGGGAGCTCCGGTGACAAGGGCGGCCCTTCTCGCTGCCATCGAGGCCCCCAACGACAAGATGCCAGAAACCCTTCTCTGGAAGGAAGTGGTTGACCGCGGAATCCCGGGTGTACACGTCGACGGCCCGATGGCGGTCGATGGAGCCATGGACCCCGAGGCCGCGGCCATAAAGGGAATGAAGGGCGAGGTTCCGGGGCGGGCCAATGTGCTTGTTACACCCGACATCGCCAGCGGGAACATTTTCGCCAAGGCCTTCATGTACATGACGGACGCCCAGGTGGGGGGGCTCGTGGCCGGGGCCGCGGCTCCCGTCGTGATGCTGAGCCGGTCCGATTCACCCTCCACCAAGCTCAACTCACTTGCCCTGGGAGTTGTTGTCTCGGGAGGCCGGGATGGGTGAGCGGCTGATCTTCGCGGTGAACCCGGGGGGGACTTCCACCAAGATAGGCCTGTTCCGGGAAACCGTGGCCCTGTTCGAGGAGAATGTTCACCACGATCCCGTAGAGCTCGCCTCTCTGGGCTCCACCTTCGGCCAGCTGGACACAAGACGGAGCCTTGTTCTCAAGGCCCTGCACGAGAAGGGATACGCCCCCTCGCAGCTCACGGCGGTCGTTGGCCGGGGAGGCACGTTCAAACCCCTTTCAAGCGGAACCTACAGGGTCACTGAACGGCTTCTCACCGACATAAGGGAGGGCACGACCCTCCAGGCCGATCACCCCTCCAACCTTGGAGCTCCAATTGCCTGGGCGGTGGCACACGAAGCGGGCTTGCCGGCCTACTTCGTCGACCCCGTATGCGTGGACGAGATGATCGAGGAGGCAAGGCTGAGCGGACATCCGCTTCTTCCAAGGGTCAGCCTCAGCCATGCCCTGAACATCCGCATGGTTGCCTACAAGGCTGCCGAAACCCTTAAAAAGCCTCTTTCAGGGCTGAACATGGTGGTGATGCACCTGGGCAGCGGGGTAAGCGTGAACGCCCTCAGGCAGGGCCTCATGATCGACACCAACAACGCCAACGACGGCGGGCCCTTCAGCAGCACACGTACCGGCGGGCTTCCGGTGACCGGGCTGATAAGGCTTTGCTACAGCGGCAGGTACACCGCAGATGAGCTGAAGGGCATGTTCCTCAAGCAGGGCGGGCTTCTGGCCTACCTGGGCGAAGAGCACCTTCTCACGATACGGGAAAAGGTTCTCGCCGGCGACGGCACGGCCGACCTCACCCTCAGGGCGATGGCTTACCAGATGGCCAAGGAGGCCGGCTCAATGGCCGCCGCCCTGGCGGGAAAGGTCGATGCGGTTGTCATAACGGGCGGAATGGCGAACAACGAATGGCTCTGCGGAGTTCTGAAGGAGTACCTGTCCTTCATTGCACCCATAATGGTCTTCCCGGGGGAGGCCGAGCTGGAAGCATTGGTTCGGGGCGTTCTCCGCGTGCTTGACGGCGTGGAGGAAGAACGGGAATACCTCTGACTGGAAGGGAAGACAATGGGGAGGAAACTGAACCTTAATGAGGAGAGATCGGGAACCCTCTTCCTCTCCGGGAACGAGGCGATAGCCCGTGGGGCGTGGGAGTGCGGGGTGCACTTCGCCGCCGCCTATCCCGGAACACCGTCCACCGAGATACTCGAAACCATAGGCGAGCACTATCCCGAGATAAAGGCTCAGTGGGCACCCAATGAAAAGGTGGCCCTCGAGGTCGTGGCCGGGGCGAGCTTCGCCGGCGCAAGGGTTCTCTCGGCCATGAAACACGTGGGGTTGAACGTTGCGGCAGACCCCCTGTTCACCCTGAGCTACATCGGCGCCACGGGCGGCGTGGTGGTGGTGAGCGCCGACGACCCCGGAATGCACTCGTCCCAGAACGAGCAGGACAACAGGCTCATGGGACGTGCTGCGAAACTCGTCGTCCTCGAGCCGTCGGACAGCCAGGAAGCACTTGATTTCACGAAGGAAGCATTCAGGATCAGCGAGGAGTTCGACACTCCGGTGCTTCTGCGTGTTACCACCAGGGTATGCCACTCAAAGAGCCTCGTTCGTGTTTCGGAACGGCGCGAGATACCGGTGAAGGGCTATGTGAAGGACATCGCCAAACGGGTGCCCATTCCGGCCAATGCCAGGAAGATGCACAGCCGGGTCGAGGCAAGGCTTTCCAGACTGTCGGACTGGGGCTCGGAAAGCGCCCTCAACGGCATCGAGATCAAAGACCCCTCGATCGGGGTCATAACCTCCGGGATCTCCTACCAGTACGTGAAGGAGGTCTACCCTGAAGCCAGCGTTCTCAGGCTGGGGATGACCAACCCGTTGCCGTGGAGGCTGATAGGTGATTTTATCGCAAGGGTTTCCAGGGTGGTGGTCATCGAGGAGGGCGAGCCCTTCCTCGAGGAGAGCATAAGAAGCCGCTTCCTGATCGATGCGCAGGGCAAGAGCCTCGTTCCCATCGAGGGTGAGCTGAACCCTGAACTGGTCAGGGCTGCTCTCCGACCCGAAAGCACCATCAAGAGCCCGTATCGGGAGGCGGACCTTCCCGGAAGGCCGCCAACGCTCTGTCCCGGTTGCCCTCACAGGGGCGCATTCCATACACTTGCGGGCATGAAGTTCAGCTCCACCGGCGACATAGGGTGCTACACCCTTGGTCTCATGCCTCCCTACAACGCTCTAGAAACAGTCGTGTGCATGGGTGCAGCTGTGGGGGTCCTGGCCGGGATTGAGAAGGCGCTTGAACCGGGCGGGATGCCGAAGCTCGTTGCAGCCATCGGAGAATCGACCTTCATCCACTCCGGCATCACCGGACTCATCGACATGGTGTACAACGGAAACACCGGCACGGTGATGATAATGGACAACAGCCTCACCGCCATGACGGGGGGCCAGCAGAACCCCGCCACGGGCAGAGACCTCAGGGGGGAACCGGCTCCGATGCTCGACCTTGTGGAGATCGTCAGGGCATGCGGGGTGAAAAGGATAAGGGTGGTGGACCCCCACGACCTGAAGGAGATGAAAAAGGTCCTGAAGGAGGAGTACGAAGCACCCGAGCTCAGCGTGATAATTACAAAACGCCCCTGCATCATGGCCTACAAGCCTCTCCGAAAGACCGTTGCGGTTCACGATCCCGACAAGTGCGTCCATTGCCGCGCCTGCATCAGACTGGGCTGTCCCGCCATAAGCTGGGACGCTGAAGCGGGGGTTCCCGTCATCAGTGAGATGCACTGCTGGCCCAACTGCAATCTGTGCGTCCAGGTGTGTCCCGTGGGAGCACTGGGCAAGGATCTCGAGGGGGTTGTCTGATGGAAGGAACGACCAACATCATCCTTTGCGGAACCGGCGGGCAGGGAATTCTTCTGGCCAGCGAGGTCTTGTGCGCCGCCGCTTGGAACAGCGGCTTCGACGTGAAGAAGAGCGAAGTGCACGGAATGGCCCAGCGGGGGGGAAGCGTTTCCAGCCACGTGAGGTTCGGCGGCAAGGTTTTCAGCGTTCTCGTCGAGCAGGGAACCGCCCACATGATAATAGCGCTGGAGAAGATGGAAGGCTTGCGCTGGGCGCACTTTTTGAGCCCGGGCGGCAGGCTTGTTTCGGCGGACATCCGAATCAATCCCATGACGGTCAACACGGGGTCCGCCACATACCCCGACATCGATGCGCTCGTGTCCGAAGGGGGGATTCCCTGCACCGAGGTCCCCGTGCTTTCCATAGCGCGTGACCTCGGCAACTTCAAGGTCGTCAACGTGGCGCTGCTGGGAGCCGCCTCAACCCTCATAGAGGGCATACCCCTGTCCAGCTGGGAGAGGGCCATCGAGGAAAGGGTCCCCCAAAAAGCGCTTGCCGTGAACATGGAAGCCTTCGAGAGGGGAAGGGCCGTACCTCACATCTCGAAGGGAGCCCCAAGATGACCAGGCTTCTGGCCGATGCTCCCTACAGTGCGGAGAACTTCGGACGCCGGGCCGTAGTGGACGAGGATCACCTTCTTCTCATGCAGATAGCCCTGCTTCCGGGGCAGGAGGTTCCCCTGCACAAGGCAAACTCTAACGTGCACCTCATTGTGATGCAGGGTGACGTCCGGGTGATCCTCGACGGGGTTTCGACCCTGGCAGGCACGGGAGACCTGCTGCCGGTGGAATACGGCACTCCCATGCGCATCCTCAACGACGGCTCAGGCAACGCCACTTTCCTGGTGATCAAGACCCCTCATCCCAGGGTGATGGAAAGGTGATGTGCAGCCTCTTAGGCTTCATTCCCTGACACTGGCCTTCACCGGCGAGTGGGCCCTGTTGGAAGGACAGTTCCGTGCGGACGACTTCAGAACCGCACTTCCACGGATAAGAGTCTCCACGGTCCTGCTGGTGGTCATCTTCGCGCTGTTCGCACTGCTCGACCACTACATCGACCCGGAAAGCGCGCGCGGGTTCCTCCTGATCCGGTTCGGACTGATAACACCCGCAGCGCTCGCATTCCTTCTGCTCTCCTGGACGAAGTGGTTTGAAAAGGTCTACCAGCCTATGGCGGCGCTCATCATGACATTGGGGGCCTTCGGGGTCATGTACATGATGGCCTTCGGGAATCAGGCCGTCAGGTCATCACACCAGACGGGGCTTCTCCTTGTGATAGTGAGCCTTTTCGTCTTTCTCGGGCTGCGGTTCATATGGGCGCTCGCGGGGTGGATACCCATCTTCGCCGGGTTCATCCTGGTGAACCATTTCCACTCCGCATCACCGGAGGTCCTGAGGGCGGTCAGCACCTTTCTGTTCCTTAGCATCAGCGTCGTCTGCTTCGAGGTGTGCAGAAGGCTGGAGCTGTCCAGAAGAAGGAACTTCGCACTTCAGTGGAGCCTCTCACTCGAAAAGGCGATGGTCGCCGCATCGAACACGAACCTCGAGAAGCGGATAGACGAGAGGACGAGGGAGCTTCTCCATGCCAACCAGGTGCTGAGGGACGAGATGAACAGGACCGAAAGGCTGTTCCAGGAGAAGAGCATGCTCCAGGCCCGTCTGTACCACTCGGAGAAGACGGGGCCGGAAGTTCCAGAAGCTGTTGTTGCGGCGGATTCCGGCGGAACGGAAACGATCCTTCTCGTCGAGGCCGATGAAACGGTCCGTTCCATCGCCGGCAAGACGCTTGCGTCACTCGGCTACCAAGTCCTGTCCGCCTCAGGCGAACAACAGGCCCTCGACCTTTCCACACGGTTCGAGGGGAACATCGATCTGCTCCTGGTGGATGTTGTCATGCCCCTCCCGGGAGGACAGGCACTGGCCGGACGACTCATGGAGAAAAGACCCGGGATGAAGGTTCTGTTCACTTCGGGATACTCCGCAGACATGGTTCCGAAACAGGGAGTTCTATCACAGGGAGCCCATTTCATTGACAGACCCCGCAGCACCGCGGAGCTGGCGAAGCGCATGCGCGAAGTGCTGGAGGAAGGATGAAGGAACCGACCCCCGACTACCGCAGACTGGAGCGGGTTCTGCAGGTGGACGGCGTTCTCAGTGAGATAGGCGATCTCGACATCCTGCTCGAAAAAGTCCTTCTCGAGGCCAGACTTGCCACGGGAGCCGATGCCGGCTCCGTGTACACGATGGAAGGCGACACGCTCTACTTCCGGCACGCCCAGAACGACACGCTCGTGGCCAGGGGAGAGAGGGTTCCCTACACAAGGTTCACGGTGCCGGTGAACAAGAACAGCATGGCCGGGTTTGTGGCATCGACCGGTGAGATGCTTTCCATTCCGGATGTATCCCGGATCCCCACCGACTCACCCTACTCCTTCGACAACCTGTACGACAGGGTTGCAGGTTACAGAACGGTCTCCAGTCTTACGCTTCCACTGAGCAACAACAGGCACAGGGTCGTGGGTGTCCTTCAGCTCATAAACGCCCTGGGTCCTGACGGAGCACCGGTTCCCTTCTCCGGCGACCTCATACCATTCGCACGCCATTTCGCTGTTCTGGCGGCCGTTGCACTGGAAAGGGCAATGATGACCCGGACCCTTCTTCTTCGGATGATCAACATGGCGGAACTTCGCGACCCGAGGGAAACGGGTCCCCACGTTAACCGGGTTGGCGCCTGCGCATTGTGCCTTTACGACTCGTGGGCCCGCATGAACTCCGTTCCCGACACGGAAAGAGCCACCAGCAGGGACATTCTAAGAATGGCAGCCATGCTTCACGATGTGGGGAAGGTGGGGATCGCCGACAGCATTCTGAAGAAACCGGGTCCCCTGACAAGGGACGAGCGGATGATCATGGAAAGCCACTGCACGATTGGTGCCGAGATTCTTTCAAAGTGTGAGACATCGTTCGATGAGATGGCCCGGGAGATAGCCATCGGCCACCACGAGAACTGGGACGGTTCTGGGTACCCGGCAGGCGCCAGTCGGGACGGCATATCGCTTTGGGCCAGGATCACCGCCGTGGCCGACGTGTTCGACGCCCTGGGAAGCCGGCGCTGCTACAAGGACCCCTGGGACCTTTACAGAACCGTCGAGACCATGACCCCCCTTTTCGGGAGAAAATTCGATCCGGGGCTGAAAGAACCGTTCCTCTCAACGACAACAAGCCTGTGGGATACACGGAACGCCTACCCCGAGAGCTGAAACACACCTGTCACGATCCGGAGTCGCTCCAGCACACGACCGTTGCGGAAGATTCGCCGGTACAGTGAAATGAGTGGCTTTCACCGGGCGGTATCTCGAAAAATGCAGGCGCATCGAGAACGAATTCGTCTTCGCCGGCGTTGACCGTGATGCTTCCCGACAGCAGAAGGACCAGCTCGTTCCTCTCCGCATGGCTGTGACCCCCCCGGGAGCAGCCCGGGTTGATGGAAAAGGCGTGGCAGTTGCTTATCGAACCGGTGTCACGGACACCCTCGAAAGGGTTGACGACATAACCCCTTTTGTCGCGGTGATCGTCAAAGGTGAGCAGTCTCATCACAGGTAGAGGGAGCTGAGGCTTCGGCCCTGGTGGATCCTCTTGATGGCTTCAGCGAATATGTGCGCCACGGAGAGGGTCTCCACCCTGGTCAGCGGGCCGCCGTTCACCTTTTCCGCAGCCTCTGCATCGAACTCGACAGTGTCGGTTATGTAAAGGCGTGTGATGGGGCTCTCCTCGATGCTCTTCACGGCGTCTCCGCTGAGGATGGCATGGGTCACGAAAGCATATATCTCTTTTGCACCCTTGGCTTTAGCCGTTTCGGCACAGAGAATGAGGCTGCGGCCGCTAAGGATCTCGTCGTCACTCATGATCACTACCCTGTCGCTCAGGTCATCCACGCCCTCAACCGTTCTCACAAGGGGTTTCTCGCTGTCGTCCACCCTGACTTTCTTCACGTAACCCGTGGTGATGTCCGGCACTCCCCCGGCATCCCTGATGCCCTTGGCAGCGTGAAGCGCGAGGAAATCGTTGTCGAGGATGGATCCTGAATCGGGGGCGATGAAGGCCAGTTTTTCAAGACCCATGCTCAGGATGCGGTTTATGAAAACAGTGTACGCGTGGAGCTGATCGACCGGGATGTTGCTGAAACCCTGGCTCTGCGGACAGTGAAGGGTCATGGCAAGTACCCTGTGTGTTCCAACGGCGGCGATAAGGTCGAACATCATCTTGGACGTGATCGCGATGCGGGGCTTGTCCTTCTTGTCGCTCCTGGCGTAGGGGAAATACGGCGTGACGGCCGTGAGCCTGCCTGCGCTGTCCTTCAGTGCGCTGATCATCTGCAGCATTTCGAGGATGTCGCCCGAAACAGCCCTGTAAGCGTCTGTCTTGTCTCCCAGAATCGAGCGCTCGCCGGACTGGATGATGAAAACATCCTTCTCGCGAACCGTTCCGCCGGGAAAGTTCACCATCATGTTGCCGTTCGAGAACTGGTGGAACTCGACCGGCTCGGGTTCTATGCCAAGGATCCTGCAGACGCTTCGGCACAGCCCCGTGCTGGCCCTGCCAGAGCAAATCGCAATACTGCCGTACATCTCTTCCCCCCCCGGGGTTCCCCCGTTTTTACTGCCTGAGGGCGATGAACTGGTCCGCCGTTTCCTCTATCGTGCTGAAAATAACGCTCAACATCGCCGTGAAAGCCTCGTACCCGACACCGTTCTCGGTGGTGAACGTGTAGGTGCACATGACTTCACCCGTCGTGGGGTCGGCCTCGAACTTGACGAAGGGGTACGAGCTGTTCAGTTCGCTTATCAGCTCGAGGGCTGCGAGCCTTTCGGGGCCCGATGCCGGGACAACGCCGGGTGTGGGTCCCGCCATGAAGCACGCATCCATCGTGGCGTTCACCTCGATGTAGAATATGGCGTATGCCTCTCCGGAACCTTCATCGGTCTGGATGATGAAGAACACATCCTCTTCCTGCTCGTATGCGGCATTGATCTGGTCGAGATATCCGGCGATGGTTGCCGGGGTGACTACTGCGAAGGCCATGGAAGAAGCCAGAAATGCAAGCACGGCTGCGAACTTCATTGATATACCTCTCGTTCTTGATGCGGCACGACATGAGAGTACCGGTAGCGGGTAATATTGTTCCCCGGCCCATTTCAAGAAAGGGCGCAAGTCTTTACAGAAAACCGCGGATTGAAGATGTTACGCATTATACATATCCCACCCTTCGGAGTGAAGACTCGCTTCAATCGGAAAGAGGCATCCATGGATCGCAGGATAAGGGTACTTATCGGAAAACCGGGGCTGGACGGGCATGACCGGGGAGCCAAGTACATCGCCAGGGCCCTTCGGGACGCTGGCATGGAGGTCATCTACACGGGTATCCGCCAGACGCCTCAGGCAATAGCGGATGCGGCGATTCAGGAGGATGTGGATTTCGTGGGTCTCTCACTGCTGTCCGGCGCCCATAACCACCTTTTTCCCGAGGTTGCCCGCATCCTTCGGGAGAAGGGCGCGGGAGACATCGTGCTGTTCGGGGGGGGAGTGATACCCGAAGAAGACATCCCTGGGCTTCAGAATGCCGGGTTCAAGGCCATCTTCACTCCCGGTGCCCCTGCCTCCGACGTTGTTTCCTTCATCGAAAACGAACAGAAGAACAGAAGCTGACGGCATGACTCCCGGGGATTCCCTTGCGGGGGATGTAACCCGCGGCGTGGTGCGGGCCGTGGCCCGGGGGCTGAGTTTTGTCGAAAACGGGTCTCCCGGGGCTTCCGCGCTGCTTCACGCCCTCTTCCCCCTTGTTCCCGATCACTTCACGATCGGCGTCACCGGTCCTCCCGGTGCGGGGAAGAGCACTCTGCTCGACCGCATGATAACCCGGTACCGTTCGCAGGGGTCAAGGGTTGGGGTCATCGCTGTCGACCCATCGTCGCCCTTCACCGGCGGAGCACTGCTGGGTGACAGGCTCAGGATGCAGTCCCACTCCACCGACCCCGGAGTGTTCATCCGCAGCATGGGCAGCAGGGGGCATCTGGGAGGGCTTTCCGGCGCCACCCGCGATGCGGCCCTCCTGCTTGCGGCCGCCGGGTACGATCCCGTCTTCCTTGAAACTGTCGGGGTCGGCCAGGCCGAAGTCGAGATCGCGGAAGTTGCCGATCTGACAGTACTTGTCCTCGTTCCAGGCGCCGGGGACGATGTTCAGGCAATGAAAGCCGGCATAATGGAGATCGGTGACCTCATCGTTCTCAACAAGGCAGACAGACCTGGCATCGATCAGCTCGAGGCAGCAGTCACAGCCTCGCTCGATCTTGTTCCCCGGGGCAGGGCTCGACCGGGAGTTGCAAGGGTGTCAGCGGTTACGGGGGAGGGGCTGGAAGATCTCTGGGCGCTGATGGACAGCCACCTTGCCTCCATCGACCCTGCGAAGCGCAGACTCGAGAACACCCGGCGCACGCTCAGGGGTCTTCTCGCGGAGACCGGAACCCTGTTTGCGGCAAGGCTTCTGGAAAGGGATTTCGGCACCGAGGAACAGATACTTGAACTGATATCGAACGGCGCCACGACGCCCTACGAGGTCGGGCGCAGACTTGCCCGCACGGCGGAAAGGATGCTTTCAGGCAATGAACGTGAAGAAGATTGACCACATCGGGATAGCCGTTGAGAACCTTGACGAGTCGGCTGCGTTTTACCGCGACATTCTGGGGCTAGAGTACCTGGGCACCGAGGATGTTCCTTCCCAGAAAGTCAGGGTGGCGATGTTCAGGGTGGGAGAATCCAGGGTCGAACTGCTGGAACCAACCTCTGCCGACAGCCCGATTGCCTCATTCCTCCAGACCCGGGGGCAGGGCATCCACCACATAGCCTACTCGGTCTCTGACGCGGCCGGGTCGGTCAACGAGCTTGTTGAAGCCGGGGTGAATATGATTGACACAAAACCCAGGCCCGGGGCCGGCGGCACAAAGATTGCGTTCATTCACCCCAGGGCCAGCGGCAGGGTTCTCACAGAACTCTGCCAGCACTGAACGAAAGGGCTCTTCACCGATGGACTCACAGGACAGAAACGCCAAACTTACCAGGTTCAGGGAGCTGGCCCTGCAGGGCGGCGGAGAGAAACGGATCGCAAAACAGCATTCCCAGGGCAGCCTGACTGCCCGGGAAAGGCTCGACCTTCTTCTGGACGACGGCAGCTTCGAAGAGTTCGACATGCTCAAGACCCACCGTTCGACCAACTTCGGGCTGGACAAACAGAAGTACTACGGCGACGGAGTTGTGACCGGCTACGGAACCATAGACGGCAGGCTTGTCTACGTTTTCAGCCAGGATTTCACGGTATTCGGCGGCTCGCTCTCCGAGACCTTTGCCGAGAAGATCAAGAAGGTTATGGATCTGGCGGCCCAGAACGGTGCTCCGCTTATCGGGCTCAACGATTCCGGCGGCGCCCGTATCCAGGAGGGCATCGAAAGCCTGGCCGGTTACGGCGACATCTTTCTCAAGAACGTGCTCTATTCAGGTGTCATTCCGCAGCTGAGCGTGATCCTCGGCCCGTGCGCCGGGGGGGCGGTTTACAGCCCTGCCATCACCGACTTTACAATAATGGTCGAGAACACCAGCTACATGTTCGTAACCGGACCGGACGTCGTCAGGGCCGTCACCGGCGAGGACGTCACGAAGGACGAACTGGGCGGCCCGTTCGTGCACAGCCAGAGGAGCGGGGTCTCCCACATCGTCTGCAAGGACGAGAAGGAAGCGCTGCTTCTTGTGCGCAAGCTCTTCAGCTACATACCCCAGAACAACATGGAAGACCCGGTCACCATACCGTGCAGCGACTCCCCTGACAGGTCAGAGGACTGGCTGGACGAGTTCGTTCCCGAAAATCCCAACAAGCCGTACGACATGCGGAAGGTCATCGCGACCGTTGCCGACCACGGCGAGTTCCTCGAGATACAAAGGGCCTACGCCCAGAACATCATCATCGGTTTTGGCAGGATGAACGGTAAACCTGTGGGCATAGTGGCGAACCAGCCCAGCTTTCTCGCCGGGGTTCTGGACATCGACGCCTCGGTGAAGGCGGCGCGTTTCGTCAGGTTCTGCGACGCCTTCAACATACCCCTTCTCACCTTCGTCGATGTTCCGGGGTTCATGCCGGGAACAAAACAGGAGTACGGCGGCATCATCCGCAACGGAGCCAAGCTGCTCTACGCCTACGCCGAGGCAACGGTCCCGAAGGTTACCGTGATCACGAGAAAAGCGTACGGCGGCGCATACGACGTCATGAGTTCGAAACATCTCCGAAGCGACCTGAACTTCGCATGGCCGTCGGCGGAAATTGCCGTCATGGGCCCCGAGGGCGCCGTGAACATCATATTCCGGAACGAGCTGGCGGAGTCTCCCGATCCTGAAGCCCGGAGGGCCGAGCTAGTAAAGGAATACCGCGACAAGTTCGCCAACCCCTACGATGCTGCGTCACGGGGCTACATCGATGCCGTGATCATGCCGCGTGAAACGCGCTTCCGCATCATCAAGAGTCTGGAGATGCTTCAGGGGAAAAGGCAGGAGATACCCGCCAAAAAGCACGGGAACATTCCGTTATGATGACACTGATCCCCGCCGATACGCTGGTTTCCGCCCCCGTCGATCCCGGTCTGATCGACGTGGGAGTGCAGATCACCTGGCTTGGACTGGCCGCGGTGTTTTCCGGACTGCTGATCCTTGCCGTGCTTCTTCCCCTGCTGAGATGGCTGGTCGAACCAAAGAAAAGGCCGCTGGTGTTGAAGAAGACCGATCCCGAATGCACCTCAGGCCAGCTCCCGGCCTTCTCCCCTGAAGAGGTTGCCGCAGTCACGGCGGCCATCCATGCGCATCTTGTCCACCTTGACAGGGTGCATGAAAGCAAGATGACCTGGCAGGACCATGAGAAACCCTACTCACCCTGGAGGCTCGCGGGAAGGGCGAAGATACTTCTCGCCAAAAGCAGCCTGAGACTCAGGGACAGGAGAGTGTGATGCCTGAGTATACCGTTACCATCTGTGGCAATACCTACCTTGTGAACATAGGACGCCTCGAGGACGACCAGATCGAGGTCAGGCTCGGCGACAGGACGTTCACCGCCACTGTTGAGTCATCGACAAGAAAACCCGCGAAAACGCCCACCATTGTTAGGGAGAAGAGGGTTCACGACGCGTCGGCATCACCCGACCGTACCACGGCGCCCGGTGAACTCACGAGCAAGGGCGACATCCTGTCCCCCCTGCCCGGCAACATTCTGAAGCTGATGGTGAAGCAGGGCGACAAGGTGGAGAAGGGACAGATCGTTGCCATCATGGAAGCCATGAAGATGGAGAACGAGATCGAGTCTCCCCACTCCGGGACCGTTTCCAAAGTCGCGGTTCACGAGGGCGACACCGTGCTGGAGAATGCCATCATCATGAGTATAGGGGGCTGAGTGATGTCCCCGCTCTCACGGATGCTTCTGTTCATCACCGGATCGCAGGCGGGAAGCAGCCTGGATATGGTGAGCTACCTCAGGAACACAGGCTTTCTTCTGCTCGAACCCGGCAACGTGGTGATGATCCTGATCGGTCTCGCCATGATCTACCTCGCGATCCGCAAGGATTACGAGCCCCTGCTCCTTGTTCCCATAGGCTTCGGCATCCTTGCGGGCAACATGCCCTACAACCCAGACCTCATGCCCATCGGTTACCTCGACGTTCTTGGCGGGCAGCAGTCGGTGTTCCGCCTGTTCTATTTCGGTGTGAGCAGCGGACTGTTCCCCCCTCTCATCTTTCTGGGAATCGGCGCCATGACCGACTTCAGCGCACTTCTTTCCAACCCGAAACTCCTTCTGCTCGGAGCCGCGGCCCAACTCGGCATTTTCGTCACTCTTCTCGGGTCGCTCCTGCTCGGGTTCGACATGAGGCAGGCGGCATCCATCGGCATCATAGGCGGCGCCGACGGCCCCACCGCCATCTTCCTGGCAAGCCAGCTCGCACCGGGGCTGCTGGGGGCAATAGCCATCGCGGCCTACTCCTACATGGGGCTTGTCCCCGTTATCCAGCCCCCCATCATGCGCCTTCTCACCACGAAGGAAGAGCGCCTGATCAGGATGAAACCCGCCAGAAAGGTCAGCCAGACCGAAAAGATCCTCTTCCCTGTCGTGGCCTTCATCGTGACGGCCTTCATCGCACCCGGCGCCATCACGCTCCTCGGCATGCTCTTTTTCGGCAATCTCCTGAAGGAAAGCGGCGTCACGCGGCGCCTGGCCGACAGCGCCCAGGGCGCGCTAAACAACATCGTCGTCATCATCCTCGGTTTCAGCGTGGGCACAAGCACCCAGGCCAGGTACTTCCTCACGGTCGACAGCATCAAGATCTTCGCACTGGGGGCCTTCAGCTTTGCCATTGCCACAGCGGGGGGTGTGCTCTTCGCCAAGTTCATGAACCTCTTTCTAAGAGGCGACAACAGGATAAATCCCCTGATAGGCGCAGCCGGTGTCTCCGCGGTGCCCGATTCCGCCAGGGTTGCGGAGATGGAGGGCCGCAAGAGCGACCCCAAGAACCACCTCCTCATGCACGCCATGGCACCCAACGTAGCGGGAGTTATCGGCAGCGCCATTGCAGCGGGAGTCCTTCTCAGTGTGGTGGCCAAGTAGTGAAGGCTTCATACGACTTCATGGTTACCGGGGGTGCGGGTTTCATAGGTTCGCACCTCTGCACCACACTTGTGTCGACCGGCAGAAGCGTTCTTGTTCTCGATGACCTCTCCACGGGGCGGATGGAGAACATCGCCCACCTTGGGCAGAGTCCTCTGTTCCGGTTCAACCGTGGTTCCGTAATGGACCGGGGAACCGTAACCGAGCTTGCCGCGAGCTGCGGATCGGTCATCCATCTGGCCGCGGCCGTCGGGGTCGAGAACATCATAAGGCACCCAGTAGAGACCATTGAGATCAACATCGGAGGCACCGAGAACGTTCTTTCAGCCGCCGCGGCGCACGGGCTCAAGGTGTTCGTCGCCTCCACCAGCGAAGTCTACGGCAAGAGCTGGGAAACCCCCTTCCGTGAGGACGGCGACATCGTTCTTGGCGCCACGAGCCGAAGCCGGTGGAGTTACGCGTGCAGCAAGGCGCTGGACGAGTTCCTCGCACTGGCACACCACAAGGCCAGGGGGCTGCCCGTTGTCGTGGGAAGGCTGTTCAACACGGTCGGCCCCAGACAGTCCGGCAGGTATGGCATGGTCCTTCCCCGGTTCATCAACCAGGCCCTCACCGGAAAGCCCCTTACGGTTTTCGGCAACGGGACCCAGACCCGGTGCTTCAGCTCGGTGCACGAGGTCATCCAGTGCATCCTGGCACTCATGAATACCCCCGAAGCCGTGGGAAAGGTTATCAACATAGGCTCGGTACAGGAGATAACGATACTGGAGCTGGCACGCCGTGTTCTCGAGATAACCGGCTCCACTTCGGTCATCGAACTGACGCCATACGATGAGGCATACCCCGGCGATTTCGAGGACATGCAGAGGCGGGTGCCCGACGTGACCCTTCTCAGGAGCCTTGTCGGTTTCTCACCTTCGGCCCCCATCGAAGACATCATCCGGTCCATCCTCGAGCACGGGGTTCCCGAAGGGGCCGATTGACAGCCGTTACGAGCGCCGGGAACAGAAGGGTGAAGCTTGCGGTTTCCCTTCACCGGCCTCAGGGATGTCTGGAACACGGGGCCTTTCTTGTGGAAGGCCCCCGTTTTCTTGACGGTGCACGGAACAGCAGACCCCTCTTCGTCATGGTGTCGGCCCGGGCTTCCACCGAGGCTCTCGCAGCCGCAGAAAAGTCCGTGGGGATGGGGCTTGAGGTAATCGAGCTCTCACCGCAGGTGTTCTCCCGTGTTTCCGACACAAAAACCCCGCAGGGTATAATCGCCGTTTTCCCGCTTCCGGAATGGGATGAAGCGGATGTGTTCGGGGGCGGGACGGTGGTGGCCCTCGACGGCGTGTCCGACCCTGGCAACGCGGGCACCATCATCCGCTCCGCAGCGGCGTTTCAGTGTAACGGAGCGGTTTTCCTCCCCGGAAGCGCATACCCCTTCGCCCCCAAGACGACAAGGTCGGCCGCGGGTGCAAACACTGCCCTGCCGATAATCATGGCGGGGTCGCTTCATGCATTGAAGGAAAGACATCCGGGATACGTCTTCGCTGGCGCAGATACCGGGGGCATCCCCCTGCGTGATTTCAGACCTGGCGGCCCGGCATGCATCGTGGTGGGGTCGGAAGCCCACGGGCTCTCTGCGGAAACCACGAAATGCCTCTCCGAAAGGGTCGCCATACCAATGGCCGGCGGGGTCGATTCCCTTAACGCGGGCGTGTGCGCCTCAATCATCCTCCATCACCTGCACTCCACGGGGAACTGTCCGGCCTCCGCGGAGTAGAGCATATTGCGAAAAAGGATTTCCCAATCACCCGGAAGGTGTTAAATGAAAACAGCACTGTTTTTTGCGCTCATCCTCACTGCGGTTCAGGCTTTCGGTGCGGGCCTCTTCCTCATCCCCGACCCTGAAGCCGAAGCCCGGGACGGGTACATCGTCGTCTACAGGGCACAGGATCACATCGTGGCCCTGGGCTTCCCCACTTCCGACTCCCGGACCCTCGACACGGGCGCAAGGGGCCTTGCGGATTTTGCGCTGGTGACCATCTCGAGCGAAGCCGGCATGCTTGACATTGCCGGGATCGGCGAACCGGTCTACCGCGACGGCAACACCGTGATCGTGAGGCTTTCGGTTCCCATGCCCGAGGATTTCGTGCGTCCGGGCATACATCACATTCAGCCCCTGCGGGAGAACAGGGCTCCGGCGCAGCCCATCCCCATCCCCATGGGCAGCGGGTACGATGCCGTCGTGGCCGACATCGTGGCCGCCGTCAACCAGGACTCGCTGGTTTCCTACACCACGAACTACCAGAACTACCTGACCCGGCACTCCAACTCCGACGGGTTCGACACCGCATGCGCCTGGAGTCAGGAAAGGTTCGAGGGCATGGGGCTCGATGTCGAGATACAGCCGTTCCCCATGGGCAGCTACAATTGCCAGAACGTGATAGCCACCCAGACGGGCACCGTCTACCCCAACCGCTACTGGGTCATCTGCGGCCACCTCGACAGCACGTCTCCCAACCCCTCCTACAACGCTCCCGGCGCCGATGACAACGCTAGCGGCTCCGCAGCGGTGGTCGAGGCTGCAAGGCTCATGAGCCAGTACCAGTTCGAGTACACGGTGAAGTACATGCTCTTCGGCGGCGAGGAACAGGGCCTCTACGGCAGCGAGTACTACGCCACGCAGGCAGCCGCGGCCGGAGACAGCATCATGGGCGTCGTGAACATGGACATGATCTTTTACGGTCCCGCAGGGAACGACATCGGCTGGCTTCACTACAACACCGCTTCAACCGGGCTCGGTGTGGCATTCCAGGCTATAAGCGACACCTACGTTCCCGCGCTCGAGCTGGAAGTCGCTTCCTCCCCCACCGGAGCGAGCGACCACGCAAGTTTCTGGTACAGCGGCTACGCCGCAATGCTTAACATCGAACGGCAGGTTTTCAGCAACCCCTACTACCACCAGACGACTGACCTGATGGCAAACTACATGCAGTACTTCCCCTTCGGCACCAACATGGCAAAGGCATGCATCGCAGCGGTTGCCTACCTTGCCGACCCCGTCGAAACCGGCGTTGGGGAAGCCTCGAGCACCCCGGTCTTTTCGGAAATGGCGCTCAGCGTCCAGCCCAACCCAGTCTCCTCCTCGGCGTTGGTCAGGATTCACGCCCTTTCACCCGCCCAGGCCGGTCTTCAGGTCTTTGACCTCTCAGGCAGGTCGGTGCACCGCGAAACGATACTCCTCACGCCGGGCGAGAACATGGTGTCGGTTGATGCCTCATCCCTTCCCATGGGCATCTACACCATCAGGGTGACTTCAGCGGGAAGTTCGCGCAACACCCGCATGGTCGTGGCCCGGTAACGAAACGGATCCGGGGAGGGCGACGCCCTCCCCGGTCCTTCCCGAAGTATTCAAAAATACGCTCTCTCACGGAGTGTTCTGTACGGGCAATTCGATCCTGTGTTGAAAAACCACGCATATCGCTGCAATTGCATGCACGAATGTCCACCACTGATGGACATACCGTGCAGTGAATGCGGATACAGGTCAATGCGCTGCAGCCGGAGCGGATTGAAAAGGCCGCCGGGAAAGCATCCGGCGGCCTGTACATATCCTGGCGGAGGAGGTGGGATTCGAACCCACGGACCCCAAAGGAGTCAACGGTTTTCGAGACCGTCCCGTTCAACCGCTCCGGCACCCCTCCGCCGGGAGTGATAATATAAATGCGCAGGATGTGAAATCATAGAATGGTAAGGAAACGGAGCGAATCAGATGAGGATAGCATTACGAACAAAAACGAAAATTATACATGCATAGGATTACACTCTAAAGTTTAATATGGCACTTAGAGTAAGCTATTTTCATATACGTATTATTGAAGAAATATCATACACAGTCACTTCTCATAGTTTACTGAACTCATAAAGAATATCTGCCATTGACAATATAGACATCGGCATATATACAAACGCAGGGGCTGCTGTCGGCAGCACCGGCAGAAATGGGGTCTTTCCTCTCACTTCCTTTTCTCAGGCTACTCCCCTCCTCAAGGCATCGGTGTCGGCGCCGCCGGATCAGGCCGGAAATACCGGCATTCAGCAGTGTTTCTCAGAGAGGGGTGTACAGAGATGTACAGGGTTTTGCTCACAGCAATGCTCCTTCTGGCTCTGCCGCTGGAAGTGTTCGCGGGGGGGACCGTATTGAACACTTCGTTTTTCAGCCCGGCACTGGGTCAGGAGAAGAGCGTGCAGGTTTACCTTCCGGAGGGCTATCAGCCCCAGGGGAGCGGAAGGTACCCCGTGATCTACTATTTCCACGGCGCCGGGATACTTCTCGGCCACAACGAATTCCCCACCCTGGTGGCCACCCTTGACGAAATGATCGAAACCCAGCAGATCAAACCGGTCATCGTGGTGAGACCCGACGGATTCTCATCCCCCTACCCGGCGTCTTTCTACACAAGTTCAGCCCTCTACGGTGATCTGGAGGGTTACATGTCCACAGACCTCATCGCCTGGACTGACGCCACATTCAGAACGATTCCAAGCCGGATGAAGCGCGCCCTGATGGGCCATTCCATGGGCGGTTACGGTGCGCTCATGTACTATGGGCAGCACCCCGACCTCTACTGCTGCGCCGCGGGGGTCTGCGCCAGCGGTCTCGACCTGCCCAGCATGCTGATGATCAACGTATACGGTGTGCTTGCCGAACTTCAGGCAATGGGGCAGCAGGGGCCTCCCTGGTTCTACACCCCCAGCGCCGGGTTTGCCAATGCGGTGCTTTTCAGCATGTCCGGGGCTTTTTCACCGGATCTCACAAATCCGCCTTTCTACGTGGACCTGCCCCTGGACCCGTACGCCAACGTGATACCCGAGGTCTGGGAACTCTGGATGCAGCACAACATGCCCAATCTTGTCCAAAGCCTTGCCTGCCCCCCCTGGAGACATGACGGCAGGGTGTACTTCGATGCAGGCACCCTTGACCAGTTCTACATCATGCCTTCCTCCAACGCGTTCGCCTGCTCACTCGACGTTATGGGGATCGACTACGAGTACCAGGTCTTCGAGGGAGGACACTTCGACAGACTGACCGAGAGGTTCCCCATCGCCGTTGATTTCCTCTGTTCGGCCATGCATCACCAGCGGGGCGGAAACGACGGGGGGGAATGCAGCTCGGCGATTCCGGTCAGCATCCTCGGAAACCATCACGCCTCCATGGAACCCTCGGGCGAGATAGGAATAACCTTCGAAATGGCAGCCCCGGGAGACGTGCGAATGTCTCTGTACGACTGCGCCGGAAGAAGGGTCTCCACTCTCCATGACGGCGTTCTTGAGTCCGGCAGCCACACCGTGAGGGTCAGCGCCGGAGAGTTCCCCTGCGGGATTTACTTCTACGGAATAACCTGTGGGGGAGAACTGGCTTCGGGCAAAGTGTCCGTGATCAGGTAAACGAAAGATGGGGGAGGCATTGCCTCCCCCATCCAAACCCACTGCAGCTTTTCACCCAATCCCTTCCGCCCGCACCGGGATCACAGCCAGAAGCACCAGTTCCTCCGTGCCTGCATTCATGAGCTCGTGCCCCTCACCGCTTCTTGTGAGTATGGCCGAACCGGGGAGGACATCCCGGACTTCCCCCCCATCCCTCACCATTCCTCTTCCGGAAAGGATGTAGTAAAGCTCATCCTCCCCCCGGTGAACGTGGTGGCCTATGGAGCCGCCGGCCGGAATCGTTATCCTTGCGCACAGCCTTACCTTTATGCCGGCGCTGAAGTCGCCGGGAGCGAAGAGGCTCTCGATGACCGACTCGCCCTCGCCTTCAAAAAGCCTTTTTCGCGTTACCTCGGGTTCAACTGCGATCTTCACTGACCACCCGCTTCCTGTTGTTTCCAGAAACCTTGCCTTCAGTATCGCTGCATTAGATAGTATACAAGTTCAGGGGTTTCCACCGGGAACCGGAACGAGTGCGGGAATACTAGCATCATTTGTACGATACATCCGTTGAAACGGAGGGCGATAATGCTCAAGGGAATTGTTGTGGCCCTTACGGTGGCTCTTGCGGTAATGGCAGCGTGTCTCACCGAGACGCCCCGCCCGATGGCCCCGGCGGCGGTTCAACCCGGGGCCGTGCTCGTGGACACCGGTTTCACCGCCATGTCTCCCGAACTTGGCAGTGTCTACACCTGGATAAAGGGTGGCGAGTACAAGGCCTTCACCGTCTTCTTCACACCCGTCGAGGGCGCTGCCTGGTACCAGGCAAGGCTTTCCACGTCACCAATCACCACCTCCAACTGGGACGACGCACTGATCGCGGGCGAGATACCGGCCCCCGCCGAGTCGGCACTGGTCTTCCTCCAGCCCCGCGTGATTTCCGAAGCGTGCATCGGGTGCGGCCTTTGCGAGGCTGCGTGTCCCATCCTCCCCAACAGGGCCATTCAGGTGGTGAACGGCCTTGCCGTGATCGATGAGGACCTTTGCGGAAGCTGCGGCCTTTGCATAGACGCCTGCCCCGTGAACGCCATAGAAGGCGGCCGCCTTGGAGAGGGTTACTATGTAGGCATCAGGGCCTATTTCAGCGACACCGAAGCATCCGGGGACATACAGGTCTCATCCGAACCGATGCAGATCGTGACATACATCTACGATTTCATTCCCTTCGGCGGCTGTCTGAAGTGCATGACCAACGCTCCAGAAGGAGCCTGCACCACCTGCGCCCTGCTCATGGAGTACAACGATTCAGGCGTTTACACCGGGCCGTCATGCCCTGTCGGCGCCATCTGGCAGGACCTCGACAACGTCTACGGACTGCCGGGGATGGTCTACATCGACTACGACCTTTGCATCAACTGCGGCCAGTGCTTCCTGGAGTGCTGGAACTACAACGATGTGATCAATCCCGACGAGTACTATCAGCACAACCAGGCCGTGAGAAGGCTTGTGCTTCCCGCGGGAACCCTGCCCGAAGTTCCACCTCCTCCACCCCTGCGTTGACCCGGAAGGAAAGGAAAGCATGAAAAAGCACCCGTTCATGATCCTCGCCCTTGCAGCCGCCGCAGCGGCCGGGCTCTTCACACTGCGCTGGGCACCCGTCGAGGGTGACTTCCAGGCCCTTCGGGTCAAGTCCTTCGGCCGGGTCATGGCCGAGATCGCTCCCACGGAGTGTTCCGTGGAGCTCAACGAAGACTACATAATCAACCCCGAGGCGTGCATAGGCTGCCAGATCTGTCTTAATTCGTGCCCCGTGGGGGCCATAAGCATGACTGAAGACAACAAGGCATGGATCGACCCCGGGAAGTGCATACTCTGCGGTTTGTGCGTGGCATCGTGCCCGGTGGGCGCCATCGTGACGGTGGGCGAGGAGAACCTCGAGCTTTACGGGGTGAACGAGGAAGAAGTTCCGATAGAGGCAGAATTCGAGGTGAACTGATGCGTTTCAGGGGGGGGATTCTTCTGGTTCTCTTTCTTGCCGCAGCCATTGCGGTGGGTGCGGTCCGTTACTGGGTCGAGCCCGACAACTGCTCGGGCTGCGGTGACTGCTCAAGGGTGTGCCCCGTTGATGCGATCACGATCGAAGAGGGCAAATCCAGCATAGACCCGGCCAAGTGCATAGGCTGCGGGCTCTGCCAGGGGGTGTGCACGTATGACGCGATTCACTGAGGCACTCGTACTGGCGGCCATGCTGCTTCTGGCCGCGTGTTCCGCCCCCACTGAGAACACCGGTCTGGTTGTCGACAACGACCTTTGCATCGGCTGCGGCGAATGCGAAAAGGTCTGCCCCTACAACGCGATCGAGGTCGTGGACGGCGATGCCGTGATCAACCCCTCGCTCTGCCGTCTCTGCTACCGCTGCGTGGAGATCTGCCCGAAGGGAGCGGTGTACTGATGAAGACCGTCATCGTCCTGCTCTGGGGATCCCTTGCATGCTGCATGGCCCTCGGCGTGGAAGAGTACGCCCGTGTGTCTGTGGCAGGCGACAGCGTGAATTACGGGGGTGGCTCCTACCTCGACGCTTCCGCGGGGGTCCGGCTGTTTGAGGGCCCATGGCGCTTTGCTCTCGACCAGACCTACAGGAAGGCATCCGAAGACAACGCGGCACTTCCACGCTTTTCCCGCAACCGCTCCGAAACGACCCTTTCCGTTCTATACAGTGCAGCAGGCCTCACCGTTCGGCCCGATTTCCGCTTCACCACCGACCTCGACAGTTCGGGCGTCGTTCTTCCCCGCTCCGAGGGGATTGGCGAGCGCACGAGCTCGGTTCGCCCCGGGCTCAACCTGGGCTGGGAAAGTCCCGGGAATGTTAAGCTAAGTGCGTTCGGCCGTTACTGGGACCGAAGCGTCTCCGACCAGGATGACCAGGACCTTGCCTGGGCGGAAACCAGGGCCGGGGGAGGCGCCGTATGGTACACTCCCATCGGGGTCGACCTGGGCATCAGCGGCATGAGCCACAACACCTCGATCGACGGGACGGGTTTCGACGAGACTTACAGCCGGGTTAACTTTGCGGCCAGCCTTGCCCCCCGGACGCTCCCGACCCGCACACAGGTCATGGCCGACCTGGCATGGTCGGTTCAGAACGGCGACGACCACAACGGTGTTCCGCTTCCGGAAAGGGCCACCGCAAGGGTTCGTGCGGTCCAGACACTGGCCCGCAACCTTACCTTCAACTTCACGGTGTGCCAGACCATCGACTTCGATGAGGACGTGACCAGGCTCGCGGCATACCAGGCCGGCGCCAGGCTCAGGTACGCCTTCAACGGGTGGGGCGAACACCCATCCAGCGTCAGCCTTTACGGCCAGGGCACAGAAAGCTTCATCAGCACCCGGTTCGGTGAGCTGGAAACCCGCGTGGGCGTTTACCGCGGCCTTTCAGTCCTCGTGAACGGAAGGATATGGGAGGGGCCCAGCAGCATCACAGGCACAGGCGGCACCCGCAGGCGTGAAACCTACGGGGGTGGTCTGGAATACAGGATGAAGAACGGTCTGTCCGCATGGTTCCTCATCCGCCGTCAGGCCTCGGAACTGGAATACACCGAAGTCTGGAACTCCTTTCAGGGCGGTTTGGCCTTCTACCCTGCGGCCCACATATAAGCCCGAACCCGGAAAGGGGAGACAGTGGCGCTTGCTGAGGGGCTGAGCCTCGGGCTCGCCACGGGAGTTTCGTGCCTTGCCTCGTGCGGGCCGGTGTATGCCGCGTACCTGTTCAGCGAGAAGCGAAGCGGCAGGCAATCTCTCCTGGTCCTGCTCACCCTGAACCTTGGAAGGTTCGCCGCCTACGTCTGCTTCGGGGCGATCATAGGCATGCTTGGTGGAAGCATCCCTTCAAGCGTCAGGATACCCCTCTCCTTCGCGGGGTACATCCTCTTCAGCATTTTCCTTCTGGTCAGCACGCTCAGGGTCAACAAAAAGTGCGGGGGATGCGGGGTGTCACGGTGGACGAAGTTCACGGGCAGCCCCTTCCTTCTCGGCATCCTGACGGGCTTCTCGATCTGCCCGGCATTCCTCATAGCCCTCACCAGCGCCTTCGATGCGGGGGGCGCCCTTAACGGCGCCCTCCTCTTCGCGGGGTTCTTCTTCGGAACAACGGTCTACATGCTGCCCCTTTCGGTTGCGGGGCTCTTCACCGCGAAGAAATGGTTCACCATGGCCGCCCGGATCCTTGCCGTTTTCGTGGCTGTCTACTTCATGGTCATCGGTGTAAGGGGGATTGCGGGGTACTACCAAGCCCCCGCCGACCCCAGACAGGTAAGCACCACCGAAGACCCGGGGGTGTGGAACGCCATGAGCCAGGACTCTCTTTACCTTCTGGTCTTCACCGGCATGGCCGGAGACAGGGGCTTCGATCTTGCGGCCGACCTCGCAGGTGCAGAGATGCCCCCCCTTGTCATCATTGAAGCGGATTCATCGAACTGGGGAGAAGCTCTGGAGAGGATACCCGAACTTTCGGGAGTGATCGGACCCTGGTGGTTCGACGCCAGATCGGAGGCCGTTCTGTCTGAGTGGCAGCAGCTAGCGGTGTCCGCAGCCGATGCCAGAAGGTTCAGGATGTTCGCCGTTGCATACGAGCCATACGACCTTGAAAGGGCGGGCGTAGTCTTCCAGTACATGAGCGGCTTTGGTTACAGATGCGAACCCGACTCGGGTTTCAGCTTCCTTGTCAGGGCCGACCTCGAATGCGTTTCGTCGGACTGCTCGACCTGCCCCGCCCTCGGGAACTACTAGTCCTTCCAGGCGCCCTTTCTGGAAGCCAGCATGTCTCCCGCTACGGGAAGCAGAAGCACCACCAGCCAGCCCAGAAGGAAGTCCTGGCTTCTCAGCCCGAAATTGCCGTAAGCTGAGGCACTCCTGGCCTGGAGTTCGCTCGCGAGCATCCACAGCATGCCCATGGGAATGATCCACCTGACGCTGGTATTCCACCACCATCCGATGCGCATGTTCGAGTTCGAGTTGATGTAGGTCCGCATCTTTTCCGCCGGGAAGGCCCAACCGATGATCAAGAGCTGCCCCAGAACAACAAGCACCAGTGCAACGCTGTTCATGAAGTGGTCAACGATGTCGAGGATGTAAAGGCCTGCGCCCGTAAGCATGGGAAGCCCGAGAAGGAACGCCGCGCCCCCCACGATGAGGTTGACCCGCCTGTGGGAGAGCCCCCATTTGTCCTTCAGAGATGCGGTTACACCCTCAACCAGGCTGAATGCCGAATCAACGGCGAGCGTGAGCAGCATGACGAAGAAAAGCACACCGAAGAAAGCCGCGCCCGGAAGGCTGGATATGATGTGCGGGTATGCCACGAACGCCAGCCCGGGTCCCGACTTCACTACCTCGCTGACGGGAACACCCAGACGCGCCGCCTGGAATCCAAGGGCACTGAAGACCGCGAGTCCACCGCAGAAAGCCGTCAGTGCATCGGCAATGCCTATGATGAAGGCGTTTCCCGCCAGATTGGCCTTCTTTGGCAGGAAGCTTCCGTAGGCGATCATCACACCGAACCCAACGCTGAGGCTGAAGAATACCTGAGTAAGGGCCGCCAGCCAGATGTCGCCGCTGAGGAGCCTGGCCCAGTCCGGTGTGAGGTAATAGGAAAGCCCCACAGAAGCCCCCGGAAGTGTTACACCCCGAATGATGAAGACAAGAAGGAGCACCCACGGGATGATGACCGTGTAGTAGACGACACGGCCAACGGTTTTGGTGCCCTTCCAGATGCTTGCGATGATCCACACCCAGGATATCGCGAAACCTATGAGAAGGGGCCACCGGAAGCTTCCGAGGTCCCATGGGGTTGAGGTCAGCCCGAGGAACCTGTTGTAGAAGAAATCCCCCGGCGAGCCCAGGAAGGTGCTGGCTTCGTCCACGCTGTCAAACCCGTAGAGAACGCCGTCGTAGGCAATGAGAATTGTGGAGATGTTCCTCACGACCCCTTCGGAACCATCGACCGGTGAAATGAAGGGCTTCCCGAGAAGGTCGGCCGGTATCCCCTCCAGAAGCCTTGTTTCTCCGCCCGCCAAAGCTGCTATTGAACAGCGTTCATCGATGCAGGGGCTTTTGGCGAAGGCTTCGGCCTGCTCGCGGGAGGCAAAACCATAGATCTGGCCCTCATGTTCGACAAGGGTCGTGGGTTCGGCGGCCACAACGCCGGGAACATTGTTCACAGGCGATACGAAGGGCATACCCCCCATTTCCGGGGGCACAGGTGTGAGAACATCCATGTCGGATAGTTCCGTTGGCATCACAGCCACTGACGGGTCGGCATAAAGACCGGGCTCCTGGCTCCACCCCTGTGTTGCGGCCTCGTAGGTGTAGTTCACGCACCAGCCCATGATTATGGCGTAGTAAACAACGATCACGAAGGAAAGCAGCGCCGCCATCCACCCGAACCATTCCAGCGACGGCCTGATACCCCGGAACCCTCCGGGAGCGGCCTGCCTGTACCTGTGCCCCAGGCCGAACTCAAGCATCAGAACGGGAATGCCCGCGATGAACAGGCATGCGAAGTAAGCCACCAGAAATGCCCCGCCGCCGTTCGCGTAAGCGATGTACGGAAATCTCCAGATGTTGCCGAGCCCTATGGCGCTTCCTATTGCCGCCAGAATGAAGGCCCGCCTGCTTCCCCAGGTCTCCCTCATGATCCCCCCTTTTTGAATGTCACCCCAGGCCCATGAATTAGTGAATCCGTGCGCAGGGGTCAAGAGGGTATTGCTTGGATAAGGCTACTTCCTGAAGCAGTAGACAACTTCGCTGGCCCAGAGAGACGGCCATCTTGCGGGAAGCCCGAGAATGTTGGGTTTGCCCCTCAGACCTCTCACTTCGGGAACCGGAAAGCCAAGAGATTTCGACCACCAGATGAAATCCTTCACGCTCCAGAAACGCAGGTGCTCCCTGGGGTCGCTGATGTAGGTGACAGGAAACCGGCCGAACAGGAGCCTTAGCCTGTGGGCCATGTAGCCAAGGTTGGGAGTGGTTATGTAAAGGCCCTTTCTGTAATGGTCCCTCAGTTTTGATACAAGGACCTCGGCTTCCTGAATGTGCTCCACAAGCTCGAAAAGGACTATGTGGTCCCATTCCCCGTCCAGTGATGCATCGGTTCGGGTCAGATCGCAGCAGACCGCTCCAAATCCCTTGCTTCGTACGTAATCAAGTGCAACGGTGGACACGTCCAGCCCGGTGCCCCTTATCGACTTCTCTTTTCGAAGGAGCTCAAGGGTTTCTCCAGTACCGCATCCTACATCCAGGACCGTATCTCCGGCAGATATCAGATCAACCACTCCCCTGGCACGCCTTCTGGCAGGCTCCGTCATCACGCCGTTCCTGATCCGCTCCTCCCAGTAGGAGTCGTAGTCAAGACCATGGCTTGAAGGATCCGAAGGAAGGGGCATGTTCCCAAACACTTCCTGAAAAGGGCTTCTGCCCTTTTCTCCCGGAACTCTTGAATCGGCCAAAACTCCTCCTCTGATGCCCGAATATAGCCTAAGCGACATATGGAAAAGGTTCGTGCAATGCAGAACTTGACGGGTTTGCCACCAAAGGCTATAGAACAAAAAGGAATAAACGGGGCGGTATAACGTTGATGATAATAATGCACAGATAGGGAGTTCTCTTATGAAAACACTCTGTGTCGTTCTTCTTTGCGTATCCCTTTCCTTTGCTGTGACCGTCTTTGATGATTTCTCGTCCGGTATCGGAGGCTGGATGGCAAGATGCGGGTCGGCAAGCTGGTCATCTTCGGGCGGACAGGCAACCTGCCAGACCGGCAGTTCATGCAGCGCTCTTGTGTTTCCCGGAACGGTTACCACACAGGACGGATCGATCACCGTGTATGGGGGCGGCTATCATACATTTGGTGTGATAGCAAGGCTGGACAATCTGAACACGGGTGTTTACGCCTATGTGTCGGTTGATCACAACGTGGCCAGAATAAGAAAAGTCGCCAGCGGGGTTACCTCGACGATCTACTCCTCACTGAACTACGACTTTCCCTCCGGCGACTACATGCTGGTGTTTTCGTGCCAGGGGCCTGACATGTCGTTGAGCATCGAGCACGTCCAGTCATCCCAGACGTGGCTTCTTCAAGCCTCGGTTGAAACGTCGGTTCAGACCGGGGAATGGGGGCTCGCAGCCGGTGAAACGACCGCATGGTGGGACTGGGTCGAACTGCAGTACGACAACACGGCAACCGCTGGCGAGACATCCGGCGCTGTTTTGCAGCCCGTGATCCGCCCTCAACTGAACCCCTTCACGGGCAGCGTGATGATAACCATCGAGAGCGCTTTGCCGGGCAGCACACTGGAGGTGTTCGACCTTTCCGGGAGGAATGTGCAGAACATTGATGTGTCATCGGGAACGGCGATGTTCACACCGGAGCTGCCTGGAATCTACCTGGCAAGGTTGAACGGGACTGCCGGGGCTCAGGTGGTCAAGCTGGTCTGCATTCCCTGATCACAGTTCGCAGTTCGTTTTTACCTGCTTCTTTCCCGTCAGGCGGCTGAAGAGCCGCAGTGGCGCGAACAGGCTCAGAGCCGCCCCCAGGAAACAAAGGTAACGGCAGAAGAACCTTCGCACGAATATCGATAACAGCAGCGTTACCCCGGCAACTATCACGCTTCCCGATAAAAACAGCGTGAATATTGTGTGGAAGGGGTCAAGCCTGCAGAAGACAGCGGGCCACGGGGTCTGAATCATCCCGAAGCGGTTCAGGAGCAGAACGGCAACCAATCCGCCCAGTACAACATACCTGAAACGGCCGATCAGCCTGCTTACCCTGCCCCGGAAGCGCAGTTTTCCCGGTGAAGGGATGTGGTAGGCCAGCTCCTGCATGGCTCCCATTGGGCACACCCAGCAACAGAATATCCTGCCGAAGTAAGCCGCGAACAGAAACGGTATAAGAAGAAGGGCAATGCCCGCCCATCCCAGAAAGACGAGCCCGTCCTTCAGAAACGCGTATTGAAAAGCCCCCAGGGGGCAGAAGCAGCCCTGAATGCCGAAGCCAAGGATGATGAGGCTCAGACCGTGCACCGTCCTGTGAGCGATGCTCCTTCTCAGCCGTTCGGCCAGTTTCCTCCCTCTCAGCCTGCGGCTGAGAATTGTGGAAAGCACCATCAAAACGGAAAGAGCGATCAGAGCGATGTAAATCCTTCTGCTTCCAGCGGTCGGGTTGGAGCACTGAACCTCTGTGGATTGGCCTGACCAGTGGGGGCATAGGGCCAGGTCACCCGGGCATGCGGCCTCGGGGGGCAACCCGAGAGGGCAGCCCAACACAACAGAAGCTGCAACAGCGCTGTCCGGTTCCTCCCCGGGATCACCGGGATTGTCACAGCGGCCGTTTTCGTCTTCATCCAGAAAGAGCGCGCATCGCGGAGAAGCGGTGGAGCAGGCTTCGGCCGGCAGAAGACCCAGCGGGCATCCGGTAAAGGATACCGGTTCCTGAACAACGGCCGAGGTGTCTTCCTCAAGGGTCTCTCCGGTTTCCTGAACAGTTTCCTCTTCAGAGGTTTCGACAACCTCTTCGATCAGAGGTTCGGGATCTGACGGTGTTTCCTCAATCCCGGGGTCAACGGGTTCGGGGTCATCCGGCGTCTCGACAGCAATGGAATCCGCAGGTTCCGGCTCCGGATCAATGACCGGCTGTGGCCCGGGGTTGTCGCAGCGCTGGTCTCCGTTTGAATCAACGTAGAGGGCACACCGGGCGAAGCCCTCCTGACAGGCCTCGGCGGGTGTCAGCCGCAGGGGACACTGGGCAAACGCCGCAGCAGCAACCACAAGCACCGCAAGAACTGCCCTCATCAACCGAAACCCCCTTTGCCGGAAGATTGAAACGTGGCTTGCGCCGGGTTAAAAACCACCGCGCCGAAAACCGGCTTCAAGCGAACAACTCCCCTGATCAGCAGATGCGGCGCGAATCTCTCGAGGCTGCCGGTCAGCGCTTCATCGTTCCCGCTGTACAGGGTACGATAACCATCGGTCTCATAATAACCGCAGTACAGCATGCCCTGGTCGGCATTCCGGTACACAACCTCCAAAATGATGCTATCCGAACCGTTCCACAAGTATTCCACGGCCAGGGGAACATTGATCCAACCGCCCGAAGGCGCGAAGGTAATGTCCGATGCGCTGAAGACCTGCGTACGCTCCCCCTCGTAATTGTCGTCGAAATCCTCCCGAAGCTCGTCGCTGACAGCGGTACCCATGAAGACACCAAAATTCCCGAAACTCACCGAGTCAGTGTTGGCAGCTCTGAATGACACTTCCGCAACGGAAAGAGAGAACAATCCCGACCCTCCGATTTCACTTCCCTGCACCACCACCTGGCAGCGCACCTCACCGAGTCAACCTCCACAGAATGGAACATTCACGGGAAAACGAGAAGTGCCTACTTCAACATCTGTGGTATTGCCGGCGCGAAGCAGTAACAGAACCGGCAGCACTCCGACCCTTATCGGAAAACAATGTCGGAGCGCTGCCCGGATGCTGATCCTCCCCTACTGGAAAATCGCCTTGATCGAGCCGAACGTCGAGGTGTCCAAAGACATGTCCCCGGAGATGAACATGTGCGGAAGGAAGGGATAGAGCTGACCTGCCGGGGCCTCTGGTGAGTAGTCCCACACGATCCGGTTGCCCTCTGCGGCGCAGTACATCACATAGACGCTCTGATTGTCGGGTATGGATCCGCTGTCGTCGTATTTGATCTCGATGATCAGGTTGCCCTGGCCGGAATACCAGTAGGGGGTGTCCAGGGGGATTGTGACCAATCCGTTGTTGTTGTAGTGGGTTGCCTGGGAATGGTCGTACACGGTCAGTACATCTCCCGAGTAGTTGTCGTTAAAAACGGTTCCCAATCCCGCAAGATCCGAAGGCCCCATGCAGACATGGTAGCCGTTGAACATCGAGAACTGCCCTGTTCCGGGAGCTGCCTCGAAGGAAAAGGCATCAATGAGCATTGCTCCGCCGATCTCACTCTCGAGAACCACCACCTGGTAGCGCAGACTGCTCACTCAAGGTCCGCACAGCGGAACTAGGTAACTGAACTGGCTCGAACCGATCTCAACATCGGCAGCGTGTGCCGTGAGTACCGTCAGAAGCGCAACGATCCCCGTCAGCCTCATGCAACACCCCCAGAGTATGACAAAACCCACCCTATCGGAAACTGGCCTTTATTGCTCCGAAGGTCATGGGTGAAAGGCTCATTGATCCGGAAAGAAGCAGGTTGGGACAGAACTCAAAGGCGTCTCCCGTTGGGCTGCCGAAAAACGATGTCATGGTCCTGTTGACGCCGGGTGTGCTCCAGTGGCCGGCATACAGCTCCATGTCTCCGTTCGGCCATGCGATCTCGATGATGAGGTTGCCCGTTCCGCTGTAGAAGTAGGGAGTATCGAGCGGTACCGTAATCCAGCCTCCGCTTGGAGCGAAGGATGCATTGGTATGTTGGTATACGGTAGTCTTGCCCCCTGAGTAGTTTTCTTCATAGTTGTTTCCCAGGGAACCTCCCGCAGCCGCTCCCATGTACATCGTGAACTGGTCGAAAACAACCGCGTTGCCGGAGGTGTGCCTGAAAGCAACCGAATTGATCGTCATGGCGTCGCCGATTTCACTGCCGAGCACTACCACCTGGTAGCGCAGGGACTCAGTTCAATTGGCGCAGAACGGTGCGTTGAACGGAAACTGGTTCGACCCTATCTCCACATCGGCGCAGAAGGCTGAAATACCAAGCATTGCCAGCAGTACAAGCGATGTTTTCATTTTAACTCCCGTCGCAAGCCAGAGAAATCCTTTTCCTGAAACCAATAGTATTCTATACGGCATCGTGTTCCATGGCAAGACCGGTAGAGCTTGGCACACTTGACAGAGAAGGGTTTTTGAAGATATTCCCACTCCCATTTGCGTGGTCCGGTAGTTCAATCGGTTAGAGCACCGGCCTGTCACGTCGGAAGTTGCGAGTTCGAGTCTCGTCCGGACCGCCAGATGGGATAGAGGCCGCCGGGGAACCTCCCGGCGGCTTTTTCATGCGGTTCGACAGCGGACAAACAGGATCAGTTACCCACCAGAACGAAGCGCTCCCGCAGCACTTCTTCTCCCGCAGTCATCCGCACGAAGTACGCTCCCGGAGGAAGGGA
>JBGSZS010000022.1:0-14523 GCA_041750285.1 Candidatus Fermentibacteraceae bacterium
TCATCATCCCGTCCATGAGGGTATCAACCAGCCTGCCGGAGACGTCATAGACATCTATTTTGGTGGGACTGCTTGCAGGCAGTTCAAAACGAATCGCAGTTGCTGAGGAGAAAGGGTTGGGCGTCGGTGTCTGCAGGACCGCTGCTTGAAGGACAGGACCGCCCTCGATGCCCGTCATCTGCTGGTCCAGGAAGAGGAACTCCTGGATGAAACGGCTGGTGTTCATGCTGTGACCTACGCCGGGAAGGCTCTGGAAGACATGGGGAATTCCAAGTGATGCAAGTGTATCCGAGTAGTTGCAATTGGATTCGTATACACACAATAGGTTGTCATCCTCTCCGCAGTCGAAGAAAATCCCAAGGTCGGGCTGTGGATAAAGAAGCTTGACCATATGGGACGGATTGTGAAGGTTGTAGAGGGCATAGACAGAATCAACGACTTCCCCATACTCGTCGAGCAGGAAGTCAACAGAATCGGGAGCGTTAAGGTTGGGGCTGTATGCCCCGCCTGTAAGGAACAGGAAGTTCGTGTAGAAGCCGTTCCCCCACTCGTAGGTATAGGGTGGTTCTGTCTCGGGACTTTCAGACAGTACGGCAAGGATCAAGTCATCTACCAGTGAGAAGTCCATCGTTCCTGAATGGGAAGCAACCGCCCTGTACCAGTCGGGATGCCGGAGAGCGATGTCCATAGAACCGTATGCTCCCATCGAGTGTCCGGCAATGCATCTCTTCCAGGGCTCTGTACAGACTTGATGGTTTTCTTCCATGAAGTCCACGAGGTCGTATACCACATAGTCCTCGTAGTTGCCGTTAAGGATGGAGTTTGACCACATGCTGCCACCATATGGCTGACAGCTGCCATTCGGAGTGACCACTATGACAGGCTCGATCTGACCTGATGAGATCAGACTATCCAAGGCGAACAGCATGGTTGTTGAGTAAGTGGTATGGCCCGGTTGGCCTGTCATACTCCATCCATGCAGCCAGTAGATGGTGGGATAGTCTATCGAACCCTGCGGGTCGTAGCCCTCGGGCAGATAGATCCTGACCTGGTTTTCAAACCCCAGGCTGGGAGGAACGAAGGAAGTGTCCACCCATGTTCCGCCGGCGAAGGATAACCCGGCCAGCAGTAATACCGTTAACAGCCAACCCACTTCTGTACCCCCCATTTCGAGCGAAACATGGGTAAAAGCCACGCGGCCACGCCGAAGAATGCCGTCACCGGCGTTTCCCCGGCATGCTAGAAACTTCCCTTTATCCCTCCCCATGTAAACGGAGCCAGATCCCAGGCGGTGTCGGTGACTATCACATGGTCGAAAGCCGCGTGCTTGAGTTCGCTTCCGGTTCCTTCGCATCCCATGCCGATCGAGCCCGGTTCCATGTAGGTCGCGTCATTCACCGAGATAAGGAAGTCCTCAGGCTCATCGGAGATATCCCCCTGCCACACCTTTCCCCGAATAAGGGTTCCGTATACCTCAAACCTCACCCAGTAGTTTTCCCCGAAGCCAAGGTTGTAGGCAGAAGAACCCAGCGTCTCTATGTTTGCACCATCATGGCGATAGATTGATACCATATCCGAAAAGTATCTCATCCAGAGCACATAGGCCTTTTGATCGGAGAACGGTTCCTGCCACCTCACGGCGAAACCAACATGCTGTGTGTTTTCGATTGCCGTGGTTCGGCAGATCAGCGAATAGTCGGGCACCGACATGTGCCAGAATGAAGCCCCCTCCTTATCCCCACTGAATGCGAAGGCAAAACCGCTCGCAGTTGAGATCTCCATGTGGTACCGGCCTTCGTCAACATAGTAGCTCGTCGAATCTGGTTGGGTGCTGTACTCCGTCCACCCGTCAGCATTTCCGTCATCGAAATCGTCCTCGAACAGGGTGACAGCCCCGCACGCACCCGTCAGGACCACAAACAACCATACCGTTGTTTTCATTGCTTTCCCCTCCTTTTCCCGGCAATGCCGGGGAATGACTAGAAGAAGTGCTCGAGGTAGAGCATCACAGGATCCGGGTTTTTCATATCACCTCCTTCTCCGTTTTCCTGGATATTCAGATCTGAGAGAAGCACGGGGGCGGATGGACGTGTCATGCAGACCCCGGGAGGGAGTTCCGAGGAATCGGAATCCGCGGCTTGGCGCCAAGCCGGCTGTTTTTGGTTTAGCAGGGTGTCAGCAGCTCTGTTGATGGAGGAAATAGTCCTTATCGGGACGAATGCGGGTTCGGGCATGTTACCCCCCCAGAAAGACTGCGTAGTCGGCAGGTGGCTGTAACCTGCCAGGCAGCGCATGAAGGGGGATACAGACACCTTCCGGCTGCGCATTTCATTGAATACGCTGACGCTGTATAGTCAATGGAGTAAGCCATGTCAATACATCTATTTCATACAATATCAGTATGAGTGTTATTGTGTCTTGTTTCAGCTCCACGGAAACGGCTTGGAATGCCCTTTTTATCGAAGTCTCAGCCCTTTGGGACAGTTTTGCGAATCATAGCTGCAGCAACGCTTTGGCGCTGACTGAGGGACAGGGGATGTTCCCCTGTTCATCCAGAATGCCGGCGGGGATCCTGCCGGATCTCTGGCTGTCGGCTCCACAGGCTTCCCGGTTTCAGATACATCCTTGAGGTTTTCTGCGATGATGTGGACCGGCTCCTTCACCTTCATTCCGTCACAAGTAATGGCCCATCGACCTTATCACATGCAGACTATCCGGAGAAGGTTCAGGCTGGAACGGATTAACTCCTTGACAGTTTATCATGTTTGCACAATTATCGTGTTGCTTATAGATGTCAATTCAACATACGGGAGCGAAACATGAAAATCATGCTGTTTTCAGTCATCACCGTCTGCGTGGCGTTTGCCGGCCAGTCACCCATGAGCGGTTCGGAGGGCAACATGCCCATGTCGGACAGAAACATGGACGAGATCAGAGAAGTCCTGGACGGAGTCAAATCATCGGTTCAGGAAGCCTACGAAGAACTTCTGATCACCGCACCTGAAGCTTCGGGAGAACTGAACGCAAGGTTCGCCATCACTCCGGCTGGTGCTGTAACCGGTCTGGAGGTAACATGCACCGAAGGTCTTGAGACCCTTGTCGATCCTGTTACCGAAACGTTCGCAGCACTTGACTTCGGAAGTTGTCCCGGGCAGACGGAAAACCTTCCCGTATCAGTACCCTTCACCCTTGTTCCACCTCAACGGGAATCTGAGTGAACTGACAGGCCGTAGAAAAGGATTTCGCGCCACTTTGCACCGGGTTGACGATGCGGCACTCCTTTTTGATCACGCACTTCAGTAACCTCACATTTGAATGGATCGTTCAGTCCTGAGGGGGGTTCCGGAGCATTCGCACCGGTCGGCTGGCTTGTCCGGCGGTGAAACGTTTATGAGGGGTTGCGATGGGCTCTGCGGCCGGGCAACCCTCTTGTTCGGGCGCCATGACTTCATTGCCCGGCGCTGTTACCGCCTTTTTCCCAACACCTCGAGGTCACCGTAAAACCGAGAAGTCAGCAGTCTCGGACCATCCGGTTCCGGAGAGACGGAGATGGTAGGCACCTGATGGAAGTCCATCAACGATGGCAGTGCAGGTGCCCGCTGAGAATTCACCTTCTTCAGTGAAGACTGCTCTTCCCGCGGTGTCGAACACCTCGACCGATACCCTTTCTCCGTCCGCAAGCGTGAAAACGATATCCACGGCCCCCGTGGAGGGGTTGGGTGCAACCCTGAGGGCAGTGCAAAGCGGGTTCATGGTGCCTTCCCCGACCGCTCCCATGTCCATGCAGTATCGGTGGATGGCTCCCTGGGCGGGATCGCTGAAGTAGAAACGGTTTCCCTCCTGGGCAATCGCGACCCCCACTGCGCTGGCGTAGCTGCCATAACCGAGTTCTTCGTATCCGTCCGGCGAAAAGTACATCCGTACAGGCGAGACCGGATCGTTGCAGGCTACGGGGTAACTCATGTAAGAAGTCGGTGCGGAGATGTCATGTACTTCGGGGCAGTTCAGAAGAGCTATCCGCTCGACCGGTACGTTCGTGCTCAGGGGCAGGTCAATGCTGTAGATGATGCTGGTCGCTGAGTCGATGAAATACAGCCGTGGATCTCCCCAGGCGAGTGCATCCAGTCCTGATATGCTCGAGATGTCCGAACCGGAGAAGTCCCACACGCCGGCCGGCTCGCCGTCCGTGGTCATGGCATGGACGATTGCCGTGCCGCTCTCGGCGAAGTACAGGGTGTCCTCCAGAAGGGCAAGCCCGACAGCCTTCTTCTCAAATGCCGGCAATTGAAGGGTCCCCTGAAGCGCCCCTGTCGAGTAATGAACGGCGTAGACCATGCAATCAAGCGAATCAAGCGCGTAGACCGTTCCGTAATCGCACGCGAGGCCGGTTATGTGATCGCTTGGAGCGGGAAAGCTCCACTCGACGAACTGGCAGAACGCAGCAAATGAAAGAAGAATGATCAGAAGCACTGAACATCTCATTATAGTACCTCCATATACATATTACGTCTTCCAGTAGAATATATATCCTGCCGTACACGGACGCAAACAAAGCACTCCATGCAACAGGGTTTTACCCGAAATGTTTGCCGGTTCGGATGCGAAGAGGCGGTTGCCCTGGAAGCAGCCGGTAACATCGGAAGGATACGGGCACGACCACACCAGACACTGCATCAACTACCGGCATGGTTCGATGCTGCCCGGCGGACAGGGGCCAACACACCGAATGAGCTCAAGACCAGCCGATTGAGCGAACCGGGGCTTTTACCCATCGCTGCCGTACATTCCCGTGACGGTTTTGACAATGGTGAACGTTGATTCTATGATGCCCGCACCCGGCAAAGGCGCAGAAGCGTAACTGCGTTGTTACCGTGAAAATATTGCGGTCAAGGAGCGCTCTGCGTTTGCCATGAAGTTCGAAGACACCCTCAGTAAAAGCTTCGTTCTGCTCGATCCCGAAGTACACAGTGCACGGGGGATGTTCCAGGCTTTCGCCGCCCTTCTCCGCGACAAGGGAGTCATCGAAGACGAGTCCGGCTTCGTGTCAGAACTGGAAGCGAGTGAAGCGCGCGGTTCGACAGGGATCGGACAGGGAATCGCCCTGCCGCATCTGATGATGGACGAACTGGATCAGAGCCACATCCTCATCGCCCGGGTGAAAGCAGGCATTCCTTTCAATTCTCTGGACGGGCAGCCGGCAAGGCTCATCATTCTGCTTATCTCGGCGAAGAAACAGCGCTCCGAGTATCTGAAAAACCTGGCACGCGTCGCCCGGGTCCTTCAGCGTGAAAATGTCATCGACAGGCTCCTGGAGACGCCCGATCCCGTGTCGGTGGTTTCCATCATCTGTTCGAAACACAAGGCGACGTACCTTCGAAGGCACTCGCGGCTCCTTTACTTTTTCGCCACGGTCGCAACGGTTTTCGTGCTCTTCGCCCTCATCATGCCCAGGATATCGATACCTGCCGGTGACGCAACGGCCCTGGATGCCGGCTATCTGAAGTACAACGAACCCGAATGGATACAGAGACAGATAATCGCCGCCGGGGTCTTCCTTGCAACCGTGATAGGCACACTGCTCTTCTGGCGGCACCGTGTGGCAATTGCCGCCTTCGGGCTTGGAATACTCCTGCTTTCCGGTACAATGGATCTCGATACTGCGATCCAGTTCATGAACATCCCCACAATCCTCTTCATCATCTCCATGATGGTCGTGATCTCTTACATGGAGTCGCTCGGCTTTTTCAAATACATCGTTTCCTGGATAGTGAACAAGACGGGACCCCACCCCCGCAGGATTTTCCTCGTTCTCATGCTGTCGGCAGGGATTCTCGGAGGCCTGGTGAACGAGGTAACGGCAATCTTCATAGCCGTGGCGATAGCGATAAGCATATGCAACGAGATGAACCTGAACCCCTTCCCTTTTGTCATCGGGCTGGTTTTCGCGACGAACACCGCGTCGGCCCTGACCATGATAGGCAACCCGATCGGCATCTATATCGCCTTCGCAGGTGGTTTGACCTTCGGTGACTTCCTGCGGTGGTCGACTCCGATATCGCTGGTCATAGTGCTTCTGATCTCGGGCCTGCTGCTGCTTTTATTCCGAAGGCAGATCCCGTCCCGTGCGAAGGTCAGCTCTCCCGGGCTCAATTCAGCCGGACCCGAAGTGAACCTTGCAAGGGTGAGGGTCAGCGGCATCATGTTCATACTTCTCATCGGCATCATCGGGTTTTCCAAACAGATCGACGATCTTCTGGGCCTTCTGCCGAATACGAGCATAGTCGCAGTGCCCATCGCCTTCGCTGGTCTTGTGATCTTCATGGCGAGGGACCGGGGAAAGATGCTCATCCAGGAGGGCGTGGACTGGTGGGCGATCCTCTTCTTCATGTTCCTTTTCGCGAAGGCTGCCTGCCTTGAGTACACCGGGGTCACGCCAAAGATCGCCTACCAGATCCTGGCCTTCTCCAACAGTGTTCAGGATGGAGTTTTCGGTGTTGCCTGCAGCGTAACGATCGTTTCGCTGATCGTGATCACGGTTTTCACTGCGGTTGCATCAGGCTTTGCCGACAACCTGCCCATAATCGCCGCACTGGTGCCCGTCATCAAGACACTTCAGATCGCCGGCCTGCCTCATTCCTCAATACTCTGGTGGGGACTGCTCTTTGGCGGATGCCTGGGGGGAAACCTGACCATGATTGGTTCTTCGGCGAACATGGTTGCGCTGTCCATCTACGAGAAGGCGGAAGGCAAACAGATCGGCTTCCTCAGATGGCTGAAGTACGGTTTCCCCGTGGTCGTGATCTCGCTGCTGGTGGCCCTTCTGCTGCTTGTCCTTCAGATAGGCGTTGCAGAATGAAGACCGCTCCGGAACTTTGGGGTGGAGCCATGAACGGTGCGGTATCATGTCCGCCTGCGTGACATGATGGGCTGTCTTCCCTCAGATGCTCATCATTCCCCTGAGGAAACGGATTTCCCCATTCGGTTTGACCTGTCTTGGCGGAGAGATGAACACATGTGTCCAGAAACGGCCCACCGAGTCATACCCGATACCCTGACAGGTGAAATTCTGGTTTTCGATGTTATGCCTGTGGGCAGGGCTGAACAACCAGCTCCTCAGGACGGATGACGGGCTGGTCTGCCCTCTGGCAATGTTTTCACCGGCCCTGTCATACCGGATCCCCGCCAGGGCGAGGCGTACGAAGGAATCGTTTCCGTCGGGGTTGATATGGCTGAAGAAGTGACGGACCCTCATGTCGATGGAGTGTCCGAGTGCAACGGCGAAAAGCCTGTTGTCCCATTGAAGCGTGTCCAGACCAAGGCTGATCCTGTACAGGTTCACCATGTGAGCCACCTCGAGGGCATTTCTATGGGGAACGGGACCCTGATCCGATCTTTCCACCGGTCTAAAAAGGGACCAGCAACCTGTTGCCAGAAGCAGAAGCCCCAGCAGGGAGGCTGCGACTGAACAACGTGTCCCGCTTCTGCCCATACAGTTGCCTTTCCAGCTGAAGTCGGACAAAAGTTGCCGTGTGTGTTCCCGAACATACGATATCCGTTAATCATCCGTGCTACCGGAACCCCGGGAAGGGGGCATCAGGGCAGCGAATGATTCTTATCCTGACCACATTGGCCCTCCTTCTGAAAAACCCGGAAAAGATGAAACCCTCCACTTCCCCACAGTAAATCCGGCCTCAAAAACATCGATTTTTCAAGGCATGGGATTGACCCTCAGCGGATGCTTCAAGATAATGAGACCGGTGTTCCGATGACTGTGAATACCATAACGGAAAGGCACCCGTATGGTTGTCTGGCTTCTCCTGGGCGCATTGACAAACTTCGCCTCTTCAGTGGCTCCAGCCGGTCGACCGGTGATCATCACCCAGACCTACACCGAGGTGACTGCCCAAATGGGCATCAGCGTACCGGGGCTCGGAAGCGGAACGGCCTGGGGTGACTTCGACGGCGACGGCGACATGGACCTTCTGGTCTCGAAATCAGGGTATCCCTACAACGTCCACTTGTACCGGAACGACGGCACGATCTTCACGAACGTGACGGCAACATCAGGCCTTGGCAGCGAGGCCCGCAACTTCGCCGTCGGCGACTACGACAACGACGGGCTGGATGATGTGGCCTTCATCTCCTTCGGCTACGCCGAGACCCGTCTGTATCACAACTCGGGTGGGATGCAGTTCACCGATGTCAGCGCCACTGCGGGCATTTACGGAACGTACTCGTGGCGCTGTTCATGGGTTGATTACGATGATGACGGTCTTCTCGACCTGTACCTTTGCGGAACCACATCCTTCCTCTTCCGGAACCTGGGGAACGGCACCTTTGAAGAGCAGACCGCTTCCGCAGGCATGCAGACCGGAGGCAGGAGCTGCTCCTGGCTTGACTACGACAACGATGGTGATGAAGACTGTTACGTGGGACGCACCAGCACGAACCTGCTCTATCGGAACAACGGCAACGGCACCTTCACCGAGGTAGCCGCAGCTGCGGGGGTGAACGACCCCGGAGGCACTTCCGGCGTATGCTCGGGCGACTACGATGGCGACGGCCTTTTCGACCTCTACAGCGTGAACATCAACACCCCCTCCAACGTGCTCTACCGCAACCTTGGCAACGGCACCTTCGAGGACGTAACCTCTGCGGCCGGTGTGGGAGACGTGGGCGACGGCCGCACAGCCACATTCATCGACATCGACTATGACGGGCTCGTAGATATCTTCAGCTCAAACCATGTCTACTCCAACAGGCTCTATCGCAACAACGGCAACGGAACATTCACCGATGTTGCCGACGCCATGTCCATTGCCAGCCCCCCCGATCCATTCGGGACCGGCTTTGCCGATTACGACAACGACGGTGACATCGACGTGTTCCTGGCGACCCACTTCGGCAACGAGCTCCTGCGCTGCGACGGTGTTGCGAATCAGTGGGTCCGCATCAGTCTAGTGGGGACTGTTTCCAACAGAAGCGCCATCGGCGCGGTGGTGAAATGCGTTTCCGGCGGGGTGACGACGTACGCCAGGGTTGACGGCGGCCATGGAATGGGAGATTCCGACAGCAGGGTCCTTGGGTTCGGCCTGGGGGACAGTGCGGCCCCGTTCGAGATCACGGTGTATTGGCCATCGGGCATCGTCGAGATCTACGACGACCTTGAAGCAGGCACTTTTGCTGTCCTGACCGAAGGTGGAGGGTCCGGGGCGGCAGGCTCGGTGACCGCTCCCGTCGAGGGAGGGCCGACCCTTGGGGTTCGTCCCGTACCGGCAACCGGAAGCTGCCTTCTGGAGCTGGCAGGACCGGATGGCCCGACAGACATCGTGATACTGGATGTATCCGGAAGGGTCGTCCGTCGGGAGACCATGGAAGCATCAGGCACACTCACAGTGACTGGACTGCCCGCAGGTGTTTACCGGGTGACCGCATCCCATGGGTGCTGGACGGCCAGCGCTGCAATGGTGATCCTGCCTTAGTTGACCGGTGACTGGAGACGGCTGGCGGGTTTGGCAATGATTGGCTTGGCAATATGATTGGGCAGGCGATCACCCATCTCACCAGGGCAAGGGAGTGCCAATCCATGGCGGATCGAAGGGATGCAACGAAAGGTTCGGAGCTTACCGAAGCCATTCTCGAGAGCATCTCAGACGGTGTTTTCACCGTTGACCCGGACTGGAGGATCACTTCCTTCAATCGAGCCGCAACACTCATCACCGGCGTCGACGCTGCGGAAGCCACAGGAAGGCTCTGCTCGGAGGTCTTCCGCTCAAGCATGTGCGAATCCGATTGCGCCCTCAGGGAAACGATGAGAACCGGCAGGCCCGTGATAGGCAAGTCGGGGTACATAATAAGAAGCGACGGCAACAGGATCCCCATCAGCACCTCCACCGCACTCCTCCGCGACTCCAGGGGAAGGATAACCGGCGGGGTCGAGACATTCCGAGACCTTTCGGAAGTCGAAGCGCTCAGACACGAACTCGAAGGCAGGGGCAGAAGCGGCGGCATGATAAGCAGAAGCCCGCTCATGGAAAGGGTTTTCGAGATAATGCCCTCAGTTGCCTCGAGCCCCAGCACCGTTCTCATCCAGGGCGAGACCGGTACGGGCAAGGAGCTTCTTGCCAGGACAATACACTCCCTGGGTCCCCGGCATGACGGCCCGTTCATCGCGGTGAACTGCGGCGCCCTGCCGGACACCCTTCTCGAATCGGAACTCTTCGGCTACAAGACGGGCGCATTCACGGGAGCCGTAAAGGACAAACCGGGGCGCTTCGCACTGGCACGGGGCGGAACTCTGTTCCTCGATGAGATAGGCGAAGTAAGCCCAGCCCTTCAGGCAAGGCTGCTGAGAGTACTTCAGGACAAGACTTTCGAGCCCCTGGGCTCGGTGAGCCAGGAATCAACCGACGCAAGGATAATCGCCGCAACCAACGCCGACCTTCGTGAGGAGGTCAGTGCCGGGAGATTCCGCGAGGACCTTTACTACAGGGTGAACGTCGTTCGGATTGATCTTCCCCCTCTCCGCCGCAGGAAGGAGGACATTCCCCTCCTCACCGCCGGCTTTGTGGAGAAATTCAACCTGCTTCACGGCAGGAACGTCAGGGGAGTATCTTCCGAAGCCCTTTCGCTCTTCATGGCTCATGACTGGCCAGGCAACATCAGGGAGCTTGAGAATGTCGTGGAGAGGGCATTCGTGATGTGCACCGATGGTTTCATAGGCATAGGCCACCTTCCCGACGAAATCACGTCGGCTTCTCTCCTGTCCTCCATCGATCCAGGCAACATCAGGGCCCACCAGATCCTTGACGCACGGATGATCACCGCGGCACTCGAAAGGAACGGCTTCAATCGAACGGCTGCCGCAAGGGAACTGGGCATTCACAAAACAACGCTTTTCCGGAAGATGAAACGGCTGGGGATGACCCTTCCCGAAAGGGATGGACGTTCCAGGAACGAGCCGATACAGTAGCACATACGCATACTTGTTTTGCGTTACAGTTGCTTCATGGCTACTGTACCTGTTTTGCACGTAGCTTCCATGTTATTGTCTGCATTACATTTACATTATGGCTGAATCCTCATGGAACTGGCACCTCCCTTGCTGAAGGTATGTCGTGAAGGGAAGTGAGCAGTGAAGAGAACCGCGTTTTCTGTCTGGATGAACCGGATCGCACCAGTGATGGATGTGGCGGGAACCGTCTGCATCGTTGAAAACGACGGGGCCGATGCCACTGAAAGAAAGCTCCTGGCTCTCCCCGCCGACCATCCTTCCGGAATAGCGCTGTTTCTGAGGGAGATGCGAGTCGACTCCCTCGTCTGCGGGGCGATCTCGAACGGCCTGCTGCGGCTGCTGAACTCCCAGGGCATAAGGGTCATGCCTTTTGTTGCGGGTGATCTGGAAACTGTCATACGCGCCTGTCTCGAAGGCAGGCTCCCTGACGTCGCCCTTCTGATGCCCGGGTGCGGACGATTCGGACGGCACGGTCAAGGTGCCGGATGCATCGCGGGAAATGCGGGAAAAGGGATTGGCAGACCGGGGGGGACATGTGTATGCCCCGGTTGCGGTCACCGTATACCTCATGTACGGGGTGTGCCGTGTGCAAAGAGGCAATGCCCGATGTGTGGCGTGGAAATGAAGAGAGATTAGGAAAGGAGGCAGAAAATGCCGGGAAGGGACGGAACGGGACCCATGGGAATGGGCGCGATGACCGGAAGAAGGATGGGATCCTGTGTCGGGCCGGGAATGGGGCTCAGGGGCATGGGCCGTGGACGGGGCTGGTTCTTTGGAAACCCATTTCAGGGAGCTGCGCCCGCACAGGAGAATGATCAGAACTACCTGAAAAGCCGCGCCGACGCTCTGCAGGCCGAACTCGAATCGATCCGGAAACGCCTCTCCGATATCGATGAGAAGGCCGGGAAGCAGGCTGCGGCTGGAGCCGTCCGGGGACAGTAGCTCCGGACGGCTCCCCACCGAAAGGAATGCAAAGTGAGGATAGCTTTCACGACCACGGGCGACTCGCCCGATTCACCACTCGACCCGAGATTCGGCAGAGCGGCGGGATTTCTGGTGTACGACACCGAAAAAGGTGCCTTTGAAGCTTTCAGCAACGCCCGGAACCTGAACGCCGTTCAGGGGGCGGGCATCCAGGCCGCGCAGAACCTCGGCTCACTGGGTGTGGAAGCCCTTGTTACCGGACACTGCGGTCCCAAGGCTTTCACGGTCCTTTCCAGGGCGGGCATCAAGGTGTACAACACGGGGCTTTCCACGGTGTCCCAGGCCCTGAAAGCCTTTCTTGACGGGGAACTGTCAGCAGCCGAATCGGCCGACAGCGAAAGCCACTGGGCATGAACCAATGGACAACTCACATGAGTGGGTATGAAGAGCTCCGGAAGTCGCTGGAGGAAATGGCGGAAAGGTCGGGTTTCATGCTCAACCCCGACGTTGAGAGGCTGGAGAAGGTTGTCGGTCTGATGACTGAAAACACGGTTCTCACCGGACAGAGGTTCTGCCCGTGCAAGCAGTCGCACCCCCTTGATCCCGGCAGGGATGTCGTCTGTCCCTGCCCGGAATTGAGAAGTGAGATCGAAGCGGAAGGACACTGCTTCTGCAGGCTCTTCTTCGCCCGGGAGAAGCAGTGAGGGTGGTCGTGGCCTCAGGCAAGGGAGGCACGGGAAAGACCACGGTTGCACTTAACCTCGCCAGGGCGTGGGGCGAGCCTGTCCAACTTCTGGACTGCGACGTCGAAGCTCCCAACGCCAATCTCTTTCTGGGTGGGAAAGTGCTTGAAAGCCTTGTCGTGACCGTTCCGGTGCCGGAGGTTGACGAAACCCTGTGCAACGGTTGCGGAGAGTGCTCGGGATTCTGCGAGTACAGCGCATTGGCCTGCGTGGCGGCAAAGGCGATGGTCTTCGTCAGCATGTGCCACAGCTGCGGCGGTTGTTCCCCGGTCTGCCCCACAGGAGCGATATCCGAGGTTGAAAACCGCATTGGGACCATCGTAACTTCATCCTCCGGGAACATCACTCTTCTGGAGGGAATCCTGGATGTCGGCGGTACCATGGCCCCCTCGCTGATCCGCCGGTTGAAATCGCTTCAAAAAAGCGGCACAACGGTGATACTCGACTCACCTCCGGGCACTTCATGCCCCGTGGTCACCACGATGAAGGGCGCGGATTTCGTTGTCCTGGTCACTGAACCCACGCCTTTCGGTCTCCATGACCTGACACTGGCCGTTGACACCACAAGAGAACTTGGAATACCCTTCGGTGTGGTCGTGAACCGCCTCGGGACGGGCGATGACCGTGTCCACTCATACTGTGCGAATGAAGGCATACGGGTCCTGATGGAGATACCGGACGACCGCAGGATTGCCGAAGCCTACTCCCGCGGGAAGCTGGTGGTGGATGCCCTTCCGGAGTACGCCGGGCTTTTCACGGGCCTGCGCCGGAAATTGGAGAAACCCTTATGAGGGAACTGGTTGTGATAAGCGGCAAGGGCGGGACGGGAAAGACCAGTGTCGCCGCTTCCCTTGCAGTGCTCGCCGACCGACCGGTCATCGCGGACTGCGATGTGGACGCGGCTGACCTGCACCTTGTCTTCCAACCCGTGGCAAGGGAAATCAATGAATTCTACAGTGGCCACCAGGCGCTGATCAGAAGCGGGATCTGCACCGGCTGTGGAAGATGCCGTGATCTTTGCAGGTTCGAGGCCGTTGGAAGGGTGGATACCGCACCGGGAGATCCCATCTTCATCATCGATCCCACTGCATGTGAAGGCTGCGGTGTGTGCGTGCGCTTCTGTCCCGCAGGTGCCATCGATTTCCCGGAGAGGCATTGCGGACAGTGGATGATCTCCGACACGAGGGTGGGTCCGATGGTTCACGGGCGTCTGGGCACCGCCGCTGAAAACTCCGGAAAACTTGTCTCACTTGTGAGAAGCGAGGCACGAAGGGTGGCGGCGGCCGATGCCCGTTCGGGCATCATCATCGACGGTCCGCCCGGTATCGGTTGCCCGGTTATTGCCTCTGTGACCGGTGCGACGATGGTCCTCATCGTAACCGAACCGACGCTTTCCGGCGAGCATGACCTGAAACGGGTCATGGAGCTCACGGCCCACTTTCAAATCCCGACATGGGTGGCAGTGAACAAATGGGACCTGAACTCCGGGAACACATCCCGGATCGAAAGGGAGGCAGTTGCGGACGGTGCGAAACTCGCCGGAAGGATCAGATACGATCCGGGAGTCACGGAAGCGCAGATGACGGGAAAGGCAGTCGTGGAAACGGATGCACCGAGTGCGTATGATATGGCAAGAATATGGGATAACCTTGGGTTTCAGACCCTGAAATAACGGAAGGAAAGAACAGTATGAGGATCGCCATCCCCCTGGCCGGTGGAAGGCTCGCCATGCATTTCGGGCATTGCGAGAGCTTCGCCCTTGTGGATGTTGACAACGGATCGGGATGTATCGCCGGCAGAAAAGACGTTCCCGCACCGGCACACCAGCCCGGCCTTCTCCCC
>JBGSZS010000023.1:0-3536 GCA_041750285.1 Candidatus Fermentibacteraceae bacterium
CGGTCTCCAGGCCACAGGGCGTAATCGAGCTGGAAGCGTTCGGGCTCGAAGACAGCTGTGTGGGTCGCCCTTCCCAGGAGCATGGCCGGGGTTTCAGCCGGGGGGTTCTGGACGGCGTACCGGTAGTGAAGCGGGCTCTTCCCCATGTGTTTCAGCGTGGAGAAGTTGATCCCCACGGCGGCAGCGTAATCCGAGAACCGCATCTGCAGCCCCGGTCTCTTCGTCCGGGGTACTAGTGTTCGTGTCGCCACGGGGCGACCTCCCTTCCAATCATTTCTGTATCAAGCTCATCAACGCTGAAGGCTCCCACCTCGGGCCTCATGCCGTCCTGGGTCAGCAGCCAGAAGACACCGTCGGCCCTGTGGATGACCCCTTCTGCGGTGAGCCTGATGGCTTTGATCTGAACTGCTTCCCATGAGTCATGGGGACCGCCGATGATTTCGGGGTCCACTCCCCCTCTGGCAAGGAGCAGGTAGTAGCTCACGGCTCCACCTCCCGCCACGGGGAATCGTTGGTGTCATCACGCCGGCGGAACCTTTCCAGACCGGTGATACATGAGCAGGCCGCTGAGATCAGAACGGCCAGATCGTCCAGGTAACCCACCACGGGGATGAAGTCGGGCAGGGCATCGAAGATCCACACAACGTACAGGACTGCGGCAGCCAGGGTCAGTATAGCCTTCGCCTTCGTTCTTCCATTCATGTGTTCCTCCCGGGTTGATGCTGAGAGAACACTGCCCGCCCCTTAGGACCCCTTCAGGGAATGAAGAGCGGGGATCGCCCTTCTTCCTCTGCTGAGGGTTCTCGTGGGCGTTACTACGGTGTGATCGCTTCTGAGAAGCGGGCAGTGATCAGGGGTGGTGATGAAGGAAGGCTCAGGCGGCGAGTTTGTCCACGAGGTTGCCGAGGAAGTAGTCGCCGACCTGCTCGGAGGTTGTGATGAGGGCCCGGCCCCTGCCGTTGTAGGTGAGGCGATGGGTCAGCTCCTGATACAAGTCCCAGAGGGTGCGGGCGTTGCCGAGGTTCTGGACGATGGGACCCCAGTCACGGTTCGGCAGGGAAACGTTCTTCGCCACAGCGGCAAGGGTCTTGAGGTTCAGGCGGGTTTTGGAGAGGGTGGCGATTCGAGGGGCGATCTCTTCAAGGGTTCTTACGCCGCTCTGGATGACGGAGACAGCTTCCTTCAGATCGAAGCCCTGGGCAGCCGTATGCTTCAGGGCATAGGTGCTGAAGTACCGCGGTGACATCAGGCCATTGGTGCAACTCAAAACAAATGCCATCAACACGATACGAAACTTTGCCGAACCGTCGTAGCTGTTCTCTACTCGCAAACCGAGAGAGACGGCATCCCCGACATCCGGGAGCTCTACGATCTGGTCGCTGCGGTAGAGTGTGCTGAGAAACCGACCGGTCCAGATGCTCCTTTCTTCTACCCAGCGCCACCGGGAGAGCGACGTGATTTCCCGCGCCGTCTGCTGGGCGAGACTGTTGGAAATCAACTGGTAGCCCTGGCTGTGAATGTTTATGCACTCCCAGACTCCCTTGTCGTTCAGGATCTCGACACCCACCTGGGGGACGGCTTCCCCGTTCACGGAGACAGGAGCAAGTCGGACCGGGGCGTAGGGATCCGCCACGTTCACGGTGCTTCTAAGAGGAGCGAGCTTGGTTCCGGTCATGAGATCCTCCATTCATGGCGCCGGCGGCACCGGATAGGGTCTTCGCTGCCTGGACTACGTCGACAACGGTCTCGACTACCTTCAGTATCTTCTTCATTGATGACATCGGGCACTCCTTTCTGTAAGTTGTTGGGGTACATAGTATTTATAACATATCAGTTCATCTTTTAGCCTTCTCCGGGGGGTATCGTGCACCAGAAGTTATCCACCAATACCACAACACTTCTATGCTCTCGGTTGACAGTACCAACTTATGTAGCATATTGCGCTATGGACATAGCGTATTGTTAGCAGAAAGGCTTATGATGAAATGTGCCGATTACACCTTTGACGCCCTGCTTGGTTACTGCGATAACCCGAGCTTCATGGGAAACTTCTCGAAGGCGAAAACCAATGGGATCAAGACCGCCTGCAGAAGCATTGCTGAAGATCTACTGCCTGCCGAGGCTGCTGATGTAAGAAACATTGATGTGGATGTTGTTACAGAAAGATACAAGAATCGTAAAAGCCCGGCTCCGAAGACTCTTGCGGAGTACAGGGGCAGGATCAAGTCGGTTGTTTCCAGCTTCGTTGAGCATGTGGATGGGTTTCTTGACGGAAAGCCAGACGACCCGTTCTGTTCATCTGAAACAGCGAAGACCTGCTCTGGAAGCGGAAGGAGTAAGGCAGGCGGTGGGGTTAAGAGCAACCCTTATCCTGCGAAGCCCTCACAGCCTTCAAACACCCTTCAGGTAATGATCAGGCCCGATTTTCTGGTGCAGGTCATCCTGCCATACGACCTCTCACCAGCCGAGGCAAAGCACATCGCAAGACTGATCGAGGCCATCCCGATGGAAAGGGAGTAGTTGTTGAGGGCGGCGGCACTTTTTCTTTTTCTTCTCCCTCACCACAACCCTTATTCCTTCTCTCATATAAGAGTGCTATACCCGTTAGGGATGTACTACCCCGTTGACAGGGCTTTCCCTGGTTTTGATGCTTCGGGAACCCTGACAACCGGGCTCTCCTGAAGCACCGACAGGGCCGCGATTCCTTGAAGCCAGGGGAGAAGAGAGTTCCAACGCAGGTCAACTCGGCTCGCCAAACTGTATGTACGGCTTCACGATTTGAACTTACAGCACCGGAAGCCTTCCAAACAGCATTCGTATCATAAAGCATATCAAAGGGTTGACGCAGTTCCGGTCTGATGCTTCCCGCCTGTAGCGTGCAGTTCGATAGCATGTTTTGAAGGAATTGCTTCTTTTCGTCAGCGGGAGCTTTAACAAAAAGCCTGTGAGCATTTTGCGAGAGTTCTAAAATGCCGCGTGCGCTCTCAAGCGGATCAACCGGGGAAGACACCTCAAGGGAATCAAGCTTTTCTTCCACCAGTTCCAGTTCCCGCCTGATCTCCGCATCCTTCTCATCAAACCTGGTAACGGTGATCCTTCCATCAAGCCTGTCATCGTAGAGTACCTCTGAACGCCTCTGAAGGCTCCTGCGCTGAGTAACAAGCCTTTCCCTTGTTTCTTCAAGGGTCTTGCGTTCATCCCGCGTCTCGGCTTCCAGCCATTCCAGAATGATGCGCGCAATGCCTTCCTCTATCTCAAGCCCCTTCAGAAGTGAAGAGAACTGAGCTTCAAGCTTTTCTTCCCTGACAACAGGTTCCTTGTAGTGCCAGCCCTTGTGTCCGGTGCAGTGGTAATAGTTGTACTTGTCCTTCTTGCGTTCGGCGGTAATGGCGCATCGGTCAAGCCCGAGTTAGTGTGCAAATTCATGAACCGCCTCCCTGGCTGGTTCCCCCGCGAGTTGGTCTGATCTGAGGGTTTTCACCCATTCCCAGTACTCAGTCATATCAAAGTACTTCCTGCCCTCGCTCCATGCCTCG